>JBDZVT010000001.1:298244-394894 GCA_040255835.1 Lysobacteraceae bacterium | reverse complement strand
GCATGCAGCAGACCCTGCTGCTGCGCTTCAACCGGGCGCTCACCGCGATGTCGGCGGAGGATTTCGTCCGCCGCGTGCTGGTCGAGCGGCTGGCCGCGCGCGAGGTGTGGGTGGGTGCGGATTTCCGCTTCGGCCACAAGCGCGCCGGCGACGTGGCGCTGCTGCAGCAGATGGGCGCCGAATGCGGCTTTCGCGCCTGCACGATGCCGGAGGTGCAGTGGCACGACGCGCGGGTGTCCGCCAGTCGGGTGCGCGAATTGCTCGCGGCGGGCGAGTTCGCCGCCGCCGAGCCGCTGCTCGGTCGACCCTTCGTGATCGACGGCAAGGTGCAGCGCGGCAACCGGCTCGGCCGTACCCTGGGCTACCCCACCGCCAACATCCACCTGCGCGAGCGGGTCAGCCCGGTGCAGGGCATCTTCGCGGTGCGCGTGGGCCTGGGCGAGAGCGAATGCAGCTGGCCCGGCGTGGCCAGCCTGGGCGTGCGCCCCACCGTGAACCAGGTCAGTGAGCCGCTGCTGGAAGTCCATCTGTTCGACTTCGAGGGCGACCTGTACGGCCAGCGCATGGCGGTGGAATTCGTCGCCAAGCTGCGCGAGGAGCAGAAGTTCGACGACCTGGAATCGCTGCAGGCGCAGATGGCGCTCGATGCGCGCCAGGCGCGCGAGCTGCTGGGCATGAATCCGCGGCTGGCCGGGGTGTGAGCGTATTCCCCGGTATTTCCCGTGCGCCCGTGCATCCATTAACTTAGAAGCCTTTGCCCGCCACGGGCGGGCCGCAATACCTTCAACGGCACCCACGCAATGACCCACGATTACAAGAGCACCATCAACCTGCCGCATACGGATTTCCCGATGCGCGGCGATTTGCCGAAACGCGAGCCGGGCTGGCTGGCGCAGTGGGAGCAGGTGGGCCGCTATGCGCAGATCCAGCGCAAGACGGCCGGCCGCGAGCGCATGTTCGTGCTGCATGACGGCCCGCCGTACGCGAACGGCGCGATCCACATCGGCCATGCGGTCAACAAGATCCTCAAGGACATGGTGGTCAAGTCCAAGCTGCTGGCCGGCTACCGCGCGCCGTACGTGCCGGGTTGGGATTGCCATGGCCTGCCGATCGAGATCGCGGTGGAGAAGAAGTTCGGCAAGCCGGGCGACAAGCTCGATGCCGCCGCGTTCCGGCAGAAGTGCCGCGAGTACGCGGCCGAGCAGGTCGACACGCAGCGCGCCGGCTTCAAGCGCCTGGGCGTGCTGGGTGACTGGGAGCACCCCTATCGCACCATGGATTTCAAGTACGAGGCCGACATGCTGCGGGCGCTGGCGCGCATCGTGGCCAACGGCCATGTGCTGCGCGGCGCCAAACCGGTGTACTGGTGCTTCGATTGCGCCTCCGCGCTGGCCGAGGCGGAGATCGAATACGGCGACAAGGTCTCGCCGGCGGTCGACGTGGCCTACGACGCGGTCGATGCGAAAGCCGTGGCGGCGAAATTCGGCGTGGACGCCGGCGACGCCATCGTCGCCATCCCGATCTGGACCACCACGCCGTGGACGCTGCCGGAAAGCCAGGCGGTGTCGCTGGGCGCGGATCTCGAATACGCGTTGATCGAAGGGCCGGCACGCGGCGGCAGGCGTGTGCTGCTGGCGGTCGCCAGCGCGCTGGTCGATCAGGTGCGTACCCGCTATTCCCTTCTCCCTTCGGGAGAAGGTGCCCGAAGGGCGGATGAGGGTGCGGGCGGAGCTGTGTCTTCCCGCACATCCGAACCCTCACCCCCAGCCCCTCTCCCGGGGGGAGAGGGGAGCCCTGTGCTCGGCCACGTCGAAGGCAAGGCGCTGGAAGGCCTGAAGCTCCGCCACCCGTTCTACCCGCGCGAAGTCCCGGTGATCCTCGGCGACCACGTCAGCGCCGAGGACGGCACCGGCGCGGTGCACACCTCGCCCGACCACGGCGTGGAGGATTTCGTGGTGGCGCGCGAGTACGGCATCGGCCTGCTCAACTACGTCGGCTCGCGCGGCGCGTATCACGCCGACACGCCGGCCGCCGACGGCGTCGAGCTGGCCAACATGCACATCTGGAAGGCCAACGACGCCATCGTCGACCTGCTGCGCCAACGCGGCGTGCTGCTGGCCTTCGCCAAGATCGAGCACAGCTACCCGAACTGCTGGCGGCACAAGACGCCGGTGATCTACCGCACCACGCCGCAGTGGTTCATCTCGATGGAGCAGGCCGAGCTGCGCAAGACCGCGCTGGCCTCGATCAAGGACGTGCGCTGGGTGCCGGGCTGGGGCGAGGAACGCATTGCCGGCATGGTGGCCGGCCGGCCGGACTGGTGCATCTCGCGCCAGCGCACCTGGGGCGTGCCGATCGCGCTGTTCGTGCACAAGGCCACGCAGGAACCGCATCCCGATTCCGTCGCGCTGCTCGAACAGGTGGCGAAGCTGGTGGAGCAGGGCGGCATCGACGCGTGGTTCGCGCTCGATCCGGCCACGCTGCTGGGCGATCAGGCGAACGATTACGAGAAAGTCACCGACGTACTCGACGTCTGGTTCGATTCCGGCGTCACCCACTTCGCGGTGATCGGCCAGCGGCCCGAACTGCAGCGCGGCAGTGCGGAGCAGTACAAGGTGATGTATCTGGAAGGCTCCGACCAGCATCGCGGCTGGTTCCAGTCGTCACTGCTGACCTCGTCGGCGATCCATGGCCGCGCGCCGTACGAGGAGGTGCTCACCCACGGTTTCACGGTCGATGCCAACGGCCGCAAGATGTCCAAGTCGCTGGGCAACGTGGTGGCGCCGCAGAAGGTGATGGACACGCTGGGCGCCGACGTGCTGCGCCTGTGGGTGGCCTCGGCCGACTATCGCAACGAGATGTCGGTTTCCGACGAGATCCTCAAGCGCGTCTCCGACAGCTACCGGCGCATCCGCAACACCGCGCGTTTCCTGCTCGGCAACCTCGACGGTTTCGATCCGGCGAAGCACCTGTTGAAGGTGGAAGACAGCCTGCTGCTGGACCAGTGGGCGGTGCAGCAGGCGTTCGACGTGCAACAGGCGGTGGTCGCCGCCTACGAGCGCTACGACTTCCCCGAAGTGGTGGCGCGCATCCAGAACTTCTGCACCAACGAACTGGGCGCGCTGTACCTGGACATCACCAAGGACCGGCTCTACACCATGCCGACCGACAGCCGCGGCCGGCGCAGCGCGCAGGGCGCGATGTACCGCATCGCCGAGGCGCTGGTGCGCTGGCTGGCGCCGATCCTGGGCTTCACCGCCGAGGAAATCTGGCAGCAGTTGCCGGGCGAGCGGGGCGAGAGCGTGCTGTTCGAAACCTGGTACGACGGGCTGGCGGCGACCCAGGCTTCGCCGGAGCAACGCCGCTACTGGGCCGACCTGCTGGCGATCCGCGACAGCGCCTCCCGCGTGCTCGAAGGCATGCGCAAGGCCGAGCAGATCGGCGCGGCGCTGGAGGCGAAACTGGTCGTGCATGCCGACGCCGCACTCGCAGCGCGCTACGCCGAGGTGGCCGACGAGCTGCGCTTCTTCTTCATCACCTCCGACTTCACCCTGGCGCCCCTGGTGCCACGGACGGACGAGGCGATGAAGGTGGAATTGGAAGGCAGCGAGGCCTGGGTTTCCGCCAGTGTCAGCAGCGCAGTGAAATGCGTGCGCTGCTGGCACCGCCGCGACGACGTCGGCAGCCACGCCGAGCATCCGGAACTCTGTGGCCGCTGCGTCGGCAACGTCGAAGGGCCTGGCGAGGATCGTCGCTGGTTCTGACCTGAAATAGGCCGTTCGCCCTGAGCGTAGGCCCGCGGGGCCGAAGTCGAAGGGCGTGCCGCATGGAGTGCCCTTCGACTCCGCTGCGCTACGCTCAGGGCGAACGTTGTTGGAAACACTGCCCGGACCGGTTCATGCAATCCAAACCCAACGCACTTCCCTGGCTGTGGCTGTCCGTCACCGTCATCGCGCTCGATCAACTGAGCAAGTGGTGGGCGATCCATGCGCTGCAGCCGATGGGCATGCCGCATGAGGTCATTCCCGGTTTCCTGAACTGGACGCTGGCGTTCAACACCGGCGCGGCCTTCAGCTTCCTGGCCGATGGGGCTGGCTGGCAGCGCTGGTTCTTCGTGGTGCTGGCGGTGGCGATCAGCGCGGTGCTGGTGGTCTGGCTGGCGCGCACGCCACGACGCGACTGGCGCACCGCCTTGCCACTGGCCTTCATCGTCGGCGGCGCGATCGGCAACCTGATCGATCGCCTGCATGCGGCCCAGGTCACCGATTTCATCCAGGTGTACTTCCGCCAGTGGACCTACCCGGTGTTCAACCTGGCCGATTGCGCCATCACGGTGGGCGCGGTGATGCTGGTCGTGTTCGGCCTGTTCGCCGGCAAGCCCGCGGACGGCGTGCGACAATAACGCCACTAGTGCGTAGGAGCCCGCTTGCGGGCGATGCCTTTTCTCCGGGACTCCAGGGCAAGCGCATCGCCCGCAAGCGGGCTCCTACAGGACTCTGAATCGAGGTCTGCTTGGACATCCTGCTCGCCAACCCCCGCGGCTTCTGCGCCGGCGTGGACCGCGCCATCGCCATCGTCGAGCGTGCGCTGGAATCCTACGGCGCGCCGATCTACGTGCGCCACGAGGTAGTGCACAACCGCTACGTGGTGGACAAGCTGCGTGCCGACGGCGCGATCTTCGTGGAGGAACTGCACGAGGTTCCCGACGGCGCGACGGTGATCTTCAGCGCGCACGGCGTGTCGCAGGCGGTGCGCGAGGAAGCCGCGCAGCGGCAGCTGAAGGTGTTCGACGCCACCTGTCCGCTGGTGACCAAGGTGCACATGGAGGTGGCGCGGCTGGGCCGTATCGGCCGCAGCGTGGTGCTGATCGGCCACGCCGGGCACCCGGAAGTGGAGGGCACGATGGGGCAGTGGAACCCCGCCAACAGCGGGCAGATCCTGCTGGTGGAGTCGCTCGAGGACGTCGCCACACTGACGCCGAAGTACCCGCAGGCGCTGTCCTACGTTACCCAAACCACGCTGTCGGTGGACGACACCAAGGCGATCATCGAGGCCTTGCGCGCGAAGTTCCCGAGCATCGAGGGGCCGCGCAAGGACGACATCTGCTACGCCACGCAGAACCGCCAGGACGCCGTGCGCCGGCTCGCCGATGCGGTGGACCTGATGCTGGTGGTCGGCTCGGTCAACAGCTCCAACTCCAACCGCCTGCGCGAGCTGGCCGCCAAGCAGGGCGTGCCGTCGTACCTGATCGACGGCGCCGAACACATCGAGCGCGACTGGCTCGATGGCGTGCAGCGCATCGGCCTGACCGCCGGCGCTTCTGCGCCGGAAAAACTGGTGCGCGACGTGATCGCCCGCCTGCAGTCGTGGGGCGCGGGCGACGTGCGCGAACTGGATGGCGAG
Source organism: Lysobacteraceae bacterium (assembly GCA_040255835.1). GTDB lineage: Bacteria > Pseudomonadota > Gammaproteobacteria > Xanthomonadales > Rhodanobacteraceae > Rhodanobacter. Next base: position 389,491 of record JBDZVT010000001.1, on the reverse strand, counting down.
CCGGAAAGCATCACCTTCGCCCTGCCCAAGGAACTGCGTGTGGTCGGCACCAGCGGTTCGGCAAGTTTCTGACAGCGTCACCCCACGGGCATTGCCCACCCTGCGACCCGCTTCGCCTTTGTAGGAGCGCACCCTGTGCGCGATGCTCTTCGCTGGCGCGACGGAAGGCATCGCGCACAGGGTGCGCTCCTACAGCATTGGGGTAGACCTCGCTCATCGCGACAGGTGGAGGTAGGGCGGGCACCGCCCGCCAATCCTTGCGTCGTGGCCGCAAAGCGGCGGGCAGTGTCCGCCCTACGCGGTTGCGCGGGGACGGCGGGCACCGTAAAATCCACGGCTCTTTGCCGGAATAGCTCAGTTGGTAGAGCGGCGCATTCGTAATGCGTAGGTCGTAGGTTCGATTCCTATTTCCGGCACCAAAATCAAGCACTTAGAAAAGGCCCGGCTTCTTCAGTTGGGCCTTTTTCTTTATCCAGTGTCCCCGTTTTGTCCCCGTGCTTACCGCTTGCGAACCTCTTGTGTTGTTCCCGTTTTGTCCCGATCGTCCGCTTGGCCCATGGCCTCAGTGCGACGCTACCTGTGTGCCAGGTGGTTCTTCAGTAGGAACCAGCACATGTTCAACGCAAAAGATCGGCCGAGACGCGTCATCTGATCCTCTGGTATGCCGACCGGACGGTGAGCCCCGGGACTTAAGAACCCGAACACACCGGCAAGGCCCTTTTCCTCCTCTTGCGTGATCTCGCCACTTGTACGGAGGAACCGCAATACATCCCCCCATTTTGCTGGATCGTACGGCAGAGCACCGAGTGTTCTCGATGCTATGTCGGCAGCCACGTCGCCGGCCATTGTTTCCAGTGCTACGCGTGCGTTTACTAGTGCTGCGTTGTAGTCAGGTGGCGACGCGCGGAATGAGTCTGCAGAATCCACTACCTTTGCGATGATCTCCTGAGCTCTGTGAGCCCCCGACGTTCGTAACGCCACGATCAAGTCATCTTCCATAGGGGCGGCATCGGCGATCGACGGATCGGTCTGCAGGAGAACTTTGTCTTGGACGATGTAGCCGTCCAGCAGCAAACACTGCGTGAGGTCGTGCATCCGTTCGTCGAAACGATGCCTTGGGGTTACGCGAGCACGAAGATCCCCGGTCGTGGCAACGAGTTCGCTCAACACATGCATGACGGTCTGGTCGTCCAGGCCGCGAAGTACGTCCAGCAGACCATGCAGCAAATGTCTTGGTGATAGCGACAAGTGTTCCACCCCGTACTTGCCGAGCATCACGATGGAAACCATGGGCTCTTGCAGCTCAAGGAATTGAGCGAGCGAGTGGCGGGTTCTTGTTCCGATCATTCTGTAGATCCTCGATCGCGGTGGGTACAGGCGACTTTCCCACAATCTAAACGGGACTGGTGGCCAGAAAGGTGCAGGTGAGACGTACCGTTCGGCCCTATTTTTTTTATCTAGGCGTCGATGTCCCTGCTTGACCGCGCCATCTCCGCGTTACGGCCGCTTTTACAAGTGCGCGCAACCGCAACTCTTCTGCATGCGCTACAGCTGCGCAGGCGGGGTTCGGCGGCGAACTTTCATTTGTAGACAAGAACTTTAATATAAGGGACAATTGGAGCGTTGCGATATGCCGCCATCGCAACAAGTCACGGTCGCGCTTGCCCGATGGCTCCTCGCCTACGCAGCTGCAAGAGGGTTTTCCCCGATGCAGCAACTCCTGACGATTGAACAAGTAGCTCTTCTCCTCGCCCTATCCCCGGTCACCGTCACTCACTGGAGCTATGGTCGCAGGGCGGCGCCCAAGCAGTTTCCTGCCCCGATCAGAGTAGGGCGTCAGCTCCGCTATCTGGAGACTGACATCGATCGATGGATCGTCGCACGGCGTGGCGGTGACCCGGTGCCCCCGGTGCTGGGTTGCGCCCAGCACGCATCTCCCGTGCGTCGTCGGGGACGGCCACCGAAAGTCGCAAAAGCCTTAGTCCAGCCGACAGTGCCGGAGACTTGCTAATGACCGCGGACAACTCGTTCAAGGTTTCGCGGGCGCGGCGAGGGCCAGCCACGGATCCCGTCTCTAGGGCGCTGACTGCCGACGCTGGTGCAGCGCAGGCATTTGTACGAATCCACGGTGACCGATTGCTCTACGATCACACGAACGGTGCGTGGCTCGAGTTTGATGGCGTGCGTTGGGTCAAAGATGAATTCGGACGAATTGCACAACACGGCCTTGCGGTTTCCCAAGAGCTTCTTATCGATGCATCTCAGATGCTGTTACGGGCAGCTCGTGAGCGAGATCCGATTGAGCAAAGGCACCGGAAGGAAGAGGCGGAAAGACTTTTGGTCGCCGCACAGTCGCTACATAAGAAAGTCAGGCTAGATGCAATGATCGACTTGGCCGCCACGGACCCCAAGATCGCCGCCCGGCGATCGATGTTCGACGCCGAAGATATGATTCTAGGTGTGCAGAACGGCGTCATGGAATTGAGTTCGTCGCAGACATTGCACCGCCCAGGAGCCTCCCGCGACTTCATTGCCCTGCAAGCAGGCTGTGCGTTTGTTCCGACGGCCCAATGCCCCACTTGGATATCGTTTCTTGAGCGAGTTCAACCTGATCAGGAGGTTCGGACTTGGCTACAACGGCTGGTGGGTTATTGGCTGACCGGCCGTACAGCTGAGCAATCGTTCACGGTTTTCCACGGGTTCGGAGCCAACGGCAAGACTGTTTTCACTGAAACCATTCGCAAGCTTATGGGCAGCTATGCGGTGTCGGCGGACTTCGGCACGTTCACCGCCAAAGACAAGGGCAGCGACGCCATCCGAAACGACATCGCTAGGCTCGACAAGAAGAGGCTCGTGGTGGCATCAGAGGGGCCGGAAGGAGCACGGCTAGATGAAGATCTCATAAAGCGAATCACCGGCGGTGAGGAGCTGACCGCAAGGTTTTTGCATCGAGAATTCTTTAGTTTCAAGCCAAAGTTCAAGCTGGTCTTGGTTACCAACCACCGACCTGGCATTAACGGTACGGACCTTGGGATCTGGCGAAGAGTCGTACTCGTGCCATGGAGCATCACAGTACCGCTTGGGGAGCAAGACCGACGACTGTCTGATCGGCTTGAGGCAGAGCTTCCGGGCATCTTGCGCTGGGCCCTACAGGGCCTCACCGAATATCTCGAAAAGGGACTCAGCCCTCTACCTGCGCAGATAGCCGCGGCGAACTCCGAATATCAGCGAGATTCAGACATAGTCGGGCTCTGGATCGAGGATTGCTGCGTTCTTGATAGAGCATTGCGCACGGCGAACGGAAAGTTACTCAACTCCTATTCGTCTTGGGCGCACTCGTCCGGCCATCGGATCATGTCGATGAAGAGTCTCGGCGATCGCTTACGCGAGAAAGGTCTCACCCAGTGGCGAAGCGGCAGTGTGCGTGGGTGGGCTGGCATCTCGTGCACGTGAAACTGGCCCTGCCGCCCTGGCGTTCCACATATAGCGGCATGTCGTCCAGGTTGCCACGCTGACCCCTACCCACTCAGTTTGATGACAGATGTGACAGTTGTGACGCCGAAAGCGCTCTTTGCAGCAAATTCACCCCTCACCCGGGTGATCCCAAGAGATTCGTCACAACTGTCACATTTGTCGCAACATGCGCTACCTGAACTCGGTTCTACGCGACAAATGTCAAAGTGCCTTAGCCAGAGCAGATCGCTCCGATCTCAGGCAGGGCCGTTCGACCTCGATGCCGACCTTTCGAGCTGGGGCGAGCGAGTTCGGTAGGCGCCGAAGTAGGGAAGTACTGCTGGATCAGGACCAGGCCAAGACAGGCCGTTGGCGTGGCGGGCCCAGACTTTCTGTGCACGACGCAACATCTTCGCCGTTTGCTGGCGGATGCCTGAGTGCAAAGGACGCTGTAGCAAGGTATCGGTATACGCCTTTAGTTGGAAAGATTGGCCTCGACTTGCCGCAGCTTGGGCAAGCTTCGTCAGGTAGTTTGCTTCTCGCCTCTCCGCAGCCGGCGTGAAACACCATGTCCAGTGGGTTCCCCCACCTATCGTTCGTGGCTTTGTCGAGGTGATAAGCACGTAATCTCCCCAGACGAGTCGCTCTGATCGGATATCGCGCAGGCGTTCGCGCAACTTCACTTCGCCGTGACCTGTTTCAGTGACGAGTAGAACCCAACGGACCATGTCACCTGGGAGACGGGCGCCAATCAAATAGGTGCAGCACTGGCCGCGCTTCTTCCTCCATTGACGGGCCGACGGGCTCAGGTCTGTTTCATATAGGGTGGAAAATTTGTCGACCAAGCTATCCCATCGAACCGACTTGACGTCACCGGTTTGCCACAACGGATAGACGTTAGCGAGCCGGGAAATCATCCGCTGAGCATCCGTTTGCGTGTCGAAAAGATCGTTCACACCACAGCATCCTGTGCAGATGATATTGTGTTAAAAGATATCATAACTATCTGATGAAGCAACAGCATGGTAGACATTTTGTATCGTGCAAATGATGTTCCTTCGACGAAATGGGTGTATCACAGAAATTGCGCGCGCTAGCGGACACGAAAGAGCCTCGACCGACCCGAAGGTCCTACGTCGTCGGACGTCGGACGTCGGACGTCGGACGTCGGACGTCGGACGTCGGACGTCGGACGTAGGACGTAGGACGTAAGACGTAAGACGTAAGACGTAGACTCGGGTGAGCCAGAGGCTAGAGGCTGATGGGGTTCTGATACATTCGGCGTTATGACCACACAGGAATTCGAGGACGAGCTTCTGGCTATCCGCGAGAGCGTCGTCCGCGCGCGCGAGTCAATCGACAGAGCCTTGGCTTCGCGCGCCACCCACGAGGTGGAGGCGTCGGCCCGTGCGGAGTCTGTTCGTCGCGCGGCGAGCCGGGAATGGAAATCATGGACGCCTGCCCAGCGTCATGCGGTCGGCCGGCTTCTTGGTCAAATTTAGAGCTTGGGAAGTCAGCATGGCGGACGTCAACTCGCGAGGTCGAAAGCGCGGCGATGAACTACGTAGGGCCGGGTTGCACCCAGTGCAGATCTGGGTGCCTGACACGCGGCGCCCGGGATTTACCGGCGAATGCCGGCGTCAGTACCGCCTTGTTGCGAAGGCGGACCAGGCAGACGGTGCGCTGCACCGATTCATGGACGAGGTGCTGTCTGATGTTGAGAGCTGGACGCCGTAGTTGGCTGAGCTATTCGCGCGCGGCGAGTTTGGAAGGTCAAAGAATCAGGCCTCACAGCCCGCGCTATAGCGGAGCGGAGTCCCGGGGGAGGATGAAAAGGCAATACTCGCCGCGCTCGATGAGCTCGAGTGCGCAGGCTTTGCGCGTCTTGAGCCGGTGCAGGAAGCCGACGGAACTTGGACAACGAATGCTCGGGTCGCTGCCGTCTCCTAGGAATCATCCACGACTCCGCGATGAGCCACTTTTTTTTACAAGGCAGCATCGACACAACTCCTGTGAACCCACCGACAGGAGACAGTTCTCATGCGTCACCCCCGCTTGATTCGCTTCTTGCAATTACTACGCAGTTCCGCGGTCCGCCATACGTTCATTGGGACTCTTCGACGTTTATGCGTTGCTTCTTTTGTGGGCGCGTCATGGCTCACCTACCTAGGTAAGGATGGACCGGCTGTCTGGTCTCTATGGATCGTGGGCCTGAGTTTCCTGGTTGCAGGGCTGATCGCGAGCCAGGAGGGATAGATGATGCCGTTTTACATCTTGGTTTATTCTTTGGCAGCCCTAGCCTTAGTTGTGGCCTTGTTGATGCGCTGGCCAAGGCTCCATGATAAGGACAAGCGTCAAAGCGCCCGCAGGAAGCGGACCTGAGTTCATCACGAGAAGCCACGAGCATCTGCTCGTGGCTTTCTTTCATGGATCTTCTGGCGACTTCACGCCATCCTTTTTTTACAAGTCGACACATTGACAACTGCAATCGAACCGGCCTCCCTGGATCACAGGCCATCCGGAGCATGGGTACAGCAAATGCCCATTCGGCTGCTCGTTCGCGAGAGCATGGACTTATTTGGCGCGGCACCGGTGGAACTGGCGACCTCCCCATGCCTCCTCCTTCCGGGAGTGGGCATGGGGAGGTCGCCAGCCTCCACCACATCATAGAACGCCACGGGGCGTAGCCCCTTGGAGGCCGCCAGCCTCCTGCCTCGAGTCGCCAGCTCGAGGAAGTCGCTCATTAGCGCCCGCTGCCCTTAATCGGGCTCAACGGGTGCGAGGGAGGCTTCGATGGGTAAAGCCGTGCGCATAGCGCACGAACAAACCATCGTTTCTATCCCATCCAATCACCAAGGTGTTGGGCGACCAGGGCACGGATCACCAGGCAACTGGATCGATCCTGCCGGAAGGGAAAATGGGTGCGAGTCCCATCGGCGGGGCGCGGGAAACCGCGCAACGTTTGCCACACACGCAGGCCGTCAGGCCGATCGAGAGATCGGCATCGGTGACACGCGCAAACGTGCGCGGAGTCATCGACTTACCACGCGGTGAACCGGGTCGCGCCGGGAAGCAGCATGGAGGGGCGGGAGCGTAAGCGTGTACCGGCGTCTAGTCATGACGCTGTGTGGAGCTTGTCTAGCCAACTAGGGTAGTGACCTGCGATGAATCAAAGACATGCCGACGTAATCGAGCCGCTGTGGAGCATCGGGCCGGTGAAAGCTGGAGACGCGCCAGTGATGGTAGCGACATGTCGACGAGGTTCTAGGCGAGACAAGAATGACCGTTCCGGAGAACTGGGCAAGTGGCAGTCGAGATCGGCACCTTGGCAGGTGTCGGTGCGCATGTAACGCGTGCGAAAAAGCTCGAAAGCTGCGAGAGCGAACCGCGATCAGGCAATAAAGCGTGATCCCGAAAGGACACGTGAGTCAGGCATGACCTGACAGCTTCGGTTGGCACCGAAGACGCCGAAAGCGAGAGTGAGTGACGAATCGTTCTGGGCCGGAAGGCCCGTATGGTGAAGCGTGCCCTGCTTGTCGGTTGGCGCCGGCAGGCAGGCATGTGCCCCGGGTTGGCACCCGGAGCAAATAAAGCAGACTCGAGTGGCATTCATGGCCGCCGAGTTCGTCCCTGCGCAGCATCTGCTGCATCTTCAAAGGAAAATCTGATGGAAATCACTATCAATGTGCCGACGTGGATGGCTCGCGACCTCGCAGCCGATACCGAGAGCAAAGAGTTCACCGCGGAAATCGTTGAACGGGCCATGCTGGCCTACTACAAGGAGTTGTATGACCCCTTGACCGGTCAAAGGACAAAAGTCCATTTGGGCGGAAACTTCTAGCAACACAGCGTCCCCCCAGGCAATTGCCTGGGGGACGCGATCTTGTGTCTGCTTTACGCATCCTCGTTGTATTCCTGCCGCCAGCATTCGATCTCAGCACGCGCGTGCAGCGGGCTGAGGAACCAGCGTTCGTTGATACATAGAGACCGGCCGTGGCGGGCAGCAGGAGATGTGGAGGAAGCTCCCTGTCCCTCAAAGAGCCCGCGCAGATCGCGCTAGCGACAAAAAACAAGCGACTGGACACGAGCCCAGACGGCTAGCCGGTAACGTCAGAAGAACTGGGCGCAGATGCCAGCCTGGCGACCGCGGGGCGGCCGCAACGAAGTCGCAGGACGTGAGGCATCCGGCGGTATGATCGGTGGCTCAGGGGGAGGGCCACGCGTGAGCCTCCTAGCTTAAGATTGAAATCAGGGAGCGAACGCATGAAAGCAGCGCTGCTGGTCCTTAGTGATATTCACATCACATCCGCAAGGGACCCGATTCTTGGTGCCACACGTTCGGTTGCTCAAGCGTGCTACGCGACCTTGCCGCACGTAGACGCGGCGATCGTCCTCATCGCGGGGGATGTTGCGTTCAGCGGTAAGAGCGAGCAATACGCCCTAGCTTTGAACTTTTTCCGGGAAATTGGAGCACAGTTGCGTGCCGAACGCGACGTTCCGATCCATTTTGCAGTGGTACCAGGGAATCACGACTGCGATTTTCAGAAGGACAGCCCGGTGAGGCAGGCCCTGATCGACAGCATCCTCCGCGGAAATCGTGCGGATTCGCAGATGATTGAGCTATGCACAGGTGTGCAGGACGCCTTCTTCCAGTTCCGGGATGCGCTGGAAGGAAAACAAGCGCAGGCAACCCCTCAGGACCGCCTTTGGCGGGTTGTGAGCATCCCGATAGGGAACGAGGTCATCACGGTCGAAGCGATCAACATGGCCTGGCTCTCCAAGCTCAACGAGACCGTCGGTGGTTTGACCTTTCCGTGGGAGGACGTGGCACCGGCGGTGGTCGGGAGCGCGGCCGGCATGCGCATCGCCATCCAGCACCACCCCGCCAATTGGATGTCGCAACAGACCTATCGGCCATACCGAGCCTTCCTGAAGCAGCGGTCTCACTTGGTGATTACCGGGCATGAGCATGTCCCGAATGTGGGGTTGACGATTGACACGGAGGCGGCTAGCACCACCTTCGCCGAGTGCGGCCCGTTGCAGGAAGGCAAAAGTCTAGAGGCGTCAAGCTTCCTGTTGTTGACTATTGATACGGCGGAAGAGCGACTAACGGCCAGAAGCTTCAGCTTTAACGGCGAGCGGTATGCCCAAGCTCAAGACGAGCCTTGGGAGCATGCTGGGGCGTTGACGCTGTCGGCGGACGCCCCATTTGTGCTGCGCCCTGCCTTTGAACGACTGCTCAACGACCCTGGTGCACCCATTCGGGGCGCCGACGGACGCGACATCGAGCTGGTAGATTTCTTCGTCTATCCGGATATGACTGACTTGGCAGCGGAGGGCAAGCCCGGCACGGTCAACTTGTATTCCAGCCGCGAGCTGGGAAACCTCGAATTTATGCAGTCCGGAGCTTTTCTGGTCGGCGAAGCAAAATCGGGCCGCACCTCGCTGCTGCGGCAGCTCTACCTCCGGTATCGGGAGGCAGGCTTGCTGCCCGTCATCATCTCTGGCGCCGATTTGAAGCACACCCAACTCGACTCGTTGCAGCGCGTGGTGCGCGTGGCTTACGAGGCGCAGTATGAAACCGAGTTCCTCCACTACGACCAAGCTAGCCGCACCGAGAAAGTGATCCTGGTCGACAACTTTCAGCTCACCACTGTGCGCAGTCAGAAGCATCGTCAAACGCTTCTAAAGAACTTGCGGGCACTCGCCGGGGCCACATTGGTTGTTTGCGATCGAGGCATTCCGATTGAGGAAACCCACTTTTCAGACGGCAGCATGCGGCGGTTCGGCATTCAGCCGCTGGGATTCCGCGCCCGACATGACCTCATCATGCGCTGGCATGGGTTCTCCGACCCGAATCTAAGTGAGGCTGAATTTCTCGTGCGCTGCGATGACTCGGAGCGGGTGGTGAACCACGTGATGACTCGCAAAGTCATTCCGGCGTCGCCCCTGTATTTGGTTACGCTGTTGCAGAGCCTGACGGTCCATCGGGGCACAGAGCTGATCGACAGCAGCTTGGGACATTATTACCACTACCTCATCACCGAGGCATTCCGCGGCGCGAAGGCGCCGATGGAAAAATTCAACGCACACTTCGATTTTTGCTCGCATTTGGCCTGGGCATTCCATCAAAAGGGCTCGGACGAGATGTCCGAGGTCAACTTTCGACAGTTCGTGGCCGAGTATTCCAAAGTGTGGACTCGGGTCGATGCGCAAGAGCGCCTGGACTTTCTGCTCAACGCGATGATTTTAGAGCGAAGGGGCTCGTCGGTCGCCTTCCGTTACCCCTATGTCCATTACTACCTCAAGGGACGTTATCTGGCCTCGCAGTTGGAGGATTCGGCGGTTCGGGCGTATATCGAACAGGCGTGTGCCCAGCTATATGTGCGCGACAACGCCAATACCGTGCTATTCCTCGCGCATCATGCTCACGATGACTTCTTCATTCGATCCATCCAGCGATCGTTGGACGGCCTGTTTGGCGACCTGGAAGCGGTCTCGTTCGATGGGGATGTGCGCGATATGACGGCTCTCGTGACCGATGCGCCGAAGCTGATTTTCGAAGGCGGGTCGCCGAAGCATCATCGGGCCGAAGTGACCGAGATGCAGGATGATATGGACGACGGCGAAGACGGACTCATGGAAGCGCCCGAGGATGGCGATAAGGTCAGTTTCCAGGCATTGACGACAATGCTGTTCAAAACTACCGAGGTGCTTGGTCTCATCCTCAAAGCGCAATATTCCCGCTTGAAGCACGAGCGCAAGCAGGAACTACTGGAGAGTGTATTCAACGGTTCCATGCGTGGGCTTCGAGCGGTCTACAAAGGACTCATCGAGGAGCCGGAGTTGTTGCAACGCGGAGCCAGGCAATTGTCGACTGATACTTCCAAGGATGAGCGGGGCAAACGCATGGAACGGATCATCGCGTTCATCATCGAAGTTCTGAGCTTCGCCTATGTGATGCACGCATCCGACTGCGCTCGGTCGCCGGACTTGGCGGAGGACGTCGCTGCCGTGGCTCGGCGCTCGTCCAAAACCTCGTTTGAGCTGATCGAAATCGCCATTTGTCTGGACTCGGGGGAGGCGCTGCCGCGAGCCGAATTGCGCGAGATGCAGAAGAAGGTGAAGGACAATCTCGTCGCGTCCCGTCTGCTCACCTTCGTTGTGCTCTACCGCCTGTATATGTTCGAAACGTCCGAAGAGGACAAGATCTGGGTGGGGCGGCAGTTCGGGCTCGGTTATGGCGCGACCAAGAGCGGCTCTGCCATCGCCGGAGCGTCGTCGTCCATTTCGGGGTTGGTTGGCGTTGAGCCCGTATGACCGCCATGTGGAGTGGGTCCTGGGCGTCAGGGCAAGTAGCGTTCGAAAGTCGACAGAAGGGAATTCCGGGGTCGATGTTAAAACCGTGGTAGTTCCAGCGTACCGCCACGCGCGGGACGGCGACATGAGCTTCGGCTCAGTTATCGCAACGTCTGCTCTAGGCCGACCTATATCCGTCGACGGCGATATACGGTTGATCATACTGGCCAGCGCGATGATCACGAACAACCGGCCCAGGTGATCGACCTTATCAGAGTGCTTGTCATCGAAGCCAGGCGAGGCGATCGTCTGGTACTGCGGTCCAAGCTGACGAACTACGCATGTTGACTACTGAGCGCATGACACCACGCCGCGGCTGACGGCGAACGAAACAATAATTGGGGGGGCACATGAAGGACGCTTACGCGGAGTTCCAGAAATTTCGGCAGAACTGGCAGCAAGTACGATCCCAACGACCAGGCGAAGTCGATTTTTCACCATTTGGCTTCAAAGGCGGGAACGCGGCGGATTTTGACGCGCTCTTCGAAGAGTGGGAGCAGGCTTTGGCTACCGCCGCTTCCAAGACGAGGTCTGTTGGCGCTGATGACAAAGCCTTGGAAGCGGTCATCATCTACATCATCGCCCAACTTAACAACAGCATCGTCGCCACTACAAACAATGGGTTCCAATGGCTCATTCAGTCGGGTTTCGCCCAGCGCGTAAGCGAGTTAAATGTTGCCCTCACCCCTGTCCTGGACAGGCGGTTTCGCGTTCGCAAAGCCTTGATGGAGGCCGCCGCAAAAGATGCCTTGAACAATGACATCAGCAAGGTCGAAGCCGCAGCGCCTCTGGCCGATACGTTGGTCGAGCAACAAGAGACCATCCGTCAACAAGCCACTGACATCGAGGAGGCGTTGACGCAATCCAAGGCATCAGAACAACAGGCGAAAGCTTCCAAGGACGAAGCCCATGAACACTTGGAAACCATCAAACAGGTCGCACAAGAAGCCACAACAACGAAATCCGACTACGACAAAATGGTCGCTGATGCACATGAGGTTCTTGAAGCGGCCAAGAAGATACTGAACACCATCAACGGTGATAGAGAATCTGCTGACAAGCAAGTAGTCGAAAGCAGCAATCAGCTGGAAGTCGCCAACATGAAAATCATGAAGGCGATTGCCGACATCAACCGTCAAGGTTTAGCCGGCGCTTTCGACGACAGTGCCGGGCGTCTTGGCCGGGAACGCATTCGGTGGATGGCAACATTCTTCGCAGCCATTGTCTATTTGGTTGTCGTGGTCTTACTGAACTCGGAAGCCGGTCTAGCCTTGCTTCGAATCCCGACTAGTGCAACAGCGACTTTGCCACTATGGGAGCGAGCACTCCATATTCTTCCGCTGGCTGCACCCGGTATCTGGCTAGGCTGGTTCGCAGCCAAAAATGCCAGCCTGACAGCGCGGATCCAGCAGGACTACGTGTACAAGGTGGCGACGGCTCAATCTTTCGAGGCGTACAAACGAGAAGTCGCGGCTACCGACGACAAGGCCCTCGAAAAACAACTTCTCGAAACGACGATCCGAAACTTTGGCGATAACCCAATCCGCATTTACGATGGAACAAACGTTGAAGGCCATCCTTTGGAAGGACTCAAGTCTGTGTTGGATGACAAGTCGTTTGATCGACTGTTGAATATATTGAAAGCCATCAAGCCATCAGTTGGCGGCTGATCTGACGCCAGTGACGTCAGTGTGTACTGCCGCAGCGCTGGCAAAGGCCGTGATCGCAGCTACATCTGTGATTGGCACAGCCTGAACGGCTGCAGTGCCGCGCAGGTCGTCGAGGATTTCCTTGACGGCAGCGTGGGCGCGCTCGTACTTCGCGTCAGGCATGCTGACTGCAAACAGCAGGCTATCCGGAAGCAACTGGTGTCGTTGCAGCAAGCGCACCTGACCTGCCCAGCGAGCGCCGACACCGTACACCAGGTTCGGTTCGTCTTTAGCCAAATCGAGGGGCTTGATGGCGAGCTGTTGCCGCCCCTCACGCTCATGCACGAACGGAACGTGGATGTGCAGATCCTGATTGCCGATATCGCTCCGCTGGAAGTAGTCGCGCAGGTTGGCCTTGCGCAAGGTCTCCCTCACACCACGCTCCAACCATTGGTCGTGGTAGGCCTTGTCCGCAAAATCGCGTTCGACCATCGTGGCGAACAGCTTGTGCAACGTCTCCACCGGCTGCTCGGCCAGAATCACGCGAGTCTCGCTGAAACGCAGCAAGGCCTCTCGCGGGCGAACCAGTCCGGCAAAAGCCTGCTTCACGAACACCGGGTTGCCGGGGCCGCCATCGGCCACCAGGTCGCCGACCCGTGCCAGCTCCTCTTTCAGGTAGTCCATGGCCTCACGATAGATTCTCCGATCCAACTGCTCGAAGAAACCGGTGATGCGGGCGGTCTTGCGAGGAGGCATCAGGCGCGCTTGCAGGTAGCCGGTCGCCGGGCACGCCAACACCACGCCCACGTTGGCGAACTCGCCTGTCTCTGCGTACGGCAGGAAACGGATGATGGCGTATTGGCAGGCGTACCTGTTCATGGCGCGAGCCTCCAGAAATCCTCGTGCGTGCAGCGATTCAGCAGCGCCAGTGCGGCGTCGGGGTCGAAGTTTGCAGGAACCGTGCGTTCCTCGTCTGCGAACCACCACTCGTCAGGTACATTCTGGCAGGCCGTCGACCACACCGCCAGCGCCGTGTGAAGCCGTTGGGCGTAGTTCAGTCGCTCCACAAGGTCATGAAACGTATCGAAAATCACGTCAGCAAACACGTGCGTCTCGCTGAACGCACGAGCATCAAACGCAGTGTCGAAAGCCACGTTGTGGTCGATCACCACCAGTCGACTGTTGTCGGTGTCCCACAGCAGATTTGGGTTGCCGCTTTGCGTGGTCAATGTGCGATCCGGGTTGTGCGTCCACCAATCGAACATCAGCACATCCCGCTGTAAGTGCTTGGGCACGTCGCCCATATGGGAAATGGTCAGCTCTTGAGTATGCGCAACCACCCGGGAACCGAAGGCTGGTCCCACACCAAGCTCGCTTCCTTCCGGATGCAGTTCGACCAACTCCCGCGGTGCTTGCACGACGGCAAATTGCGGCAGCGGCAGGTCCAAGGCCTGTGCAAGATGACCGGCGAACCACTCGCAAAACAGACTGCGCCGGCCGGCGCCCTGACCCTTCACGTAGTAGAGCTGGTCGTCGCTGCATCGACAGAGGAACGGGCGAGTCATTCCCTGCTCGCTGCGCTCCAGTATTTCGACAATCTGCAACGGCTGGATCGGCATGATCTGACCTCAGTGCTCCGTCCAATGACCGTTTTCGTCATAATTGAAGGATCGTTCATAACCGAAGGCATTCCAGATCATATCGAACAATGGTCGCATGGCCTCTGCGGAATCGACTGCCCAGCTCTCGATCAGAATTTCAGGCAAGATCAGTGCGTCGCGATCGGCGAGGTGTTCCCTACCGATAAACCTTCGGTTGTTCACCGCGAAGCGGTGATCAGCCACGCCAAGCAACGACAGGAAAACGTATGCTGGCGTCGCCAGGCCAAGTTCCGACAATACTGCTTGGTAAGCACTTAACGCCTTGATGATGTCGCTTTCGTAAGCCTGGCTTGGCAGAACTTTTTCACCCTGCCACTCAGGCCAGACCTGGACCGCCTCAAGCATGCCACTACGGAACAACTGGACATATGAACTGGAGCTTCCGTCGTGCTCACTGCTGTACTTGAGTAGGCCATCCAAATTAAGCCGTTGACCCCATCCGTGCGCACCAGGCGGGTTAATCCGCTGCAGCGTCTGCACCTGCTGCTGGGCGCGTGAGCCGAGATCCACGCGAAAATCGCTGGTCAGACTCTGCAAGGGAACGACGTGCAGGACAACCTTCGCTCCGGGCACGAGCGGAACCAGCGTTTCGTCATTGCCCAGCGCCAACAACCGATTCGCGCGGAACGCACGAATGCGCTCGGCCACCGATTCCGAGAGTGTAAACGCCTGGCGCAGTTCGCCGACGTCCAACGGGTAGCTACCCGCCGCGTTACGGCCATAGAAGTGCGCATGCCCACCCGCAACGACGCGATGTGGTGCGTTCCAGCTTTTGGCGACCCGAATCAGCAGAACCTCGCCTCCTTCGGCGAGTGGAACGAAGCGGTACCGGACGCCAGCTAACCTCGGCGATACGCCATCGGCGCAAAGGCTTTCCAGTCGCTGCAGGACTTGGTCGGCAGATGGCATCGTCAGAGCGCATAACCGCTGAGGAATGCCATTCGTGGCCTCCAATCCATAGATCAGGTCGCCGCCTTGCGTGTTGGCCAAGGCGGTCACCGATTTGAGGAACTTCACCTTGCCTGAGTCGCCGCCGTCGGGCAGTGCGCTCTTGTACTCGATGTGCTTGCTCTCCGGCGTACCCGCCTGGATCAACTGCAACAGATCGGCCTCCGTGATGGATTCGATGGGCTTGGCGATCACAGTGGTGGCATCCTTCCGACTCAGGCAAACAGGCGTTCGAGGGTGGCGGGGAGTACGGCAGTGTTGGCTTCGCGGATGGCGACGTGGCGGGCCCTCAGTGCGCTCGCTCGGGTCCGCAGGTCGACGAAAGTTTGCTGCGTGACGAGCGGCGGTACGGGCACGTTGATAGCTTCCAAGTTGCCAGCAACCAGTGTGCGGTTGCGAGCAGCCGTGCCAGGCGATGCAGCGTAAATTTTGTCGAAACCGTCGTCAGTCGTGAAGTAGTACGCGAGAAACTCGGGCAACATCACTTCCGGATCGGCAACACAGGTCAACATGCGGTGGTTGCCGACGCAACCGTTGTCGTCTTGGGTGGCAAGCGCAATGGCCTGCTCCCACGCCATGATGTTGCTGAAAATCAGGTCGCCCGCCTTGATACGGAACATGTTCTGCCAGGTGAATTCCGCTCCGAGGACGGTGCGTCGATGGAACGTGCCTCTATAGAAACTGCGCACGCCAAGTTCGGTGTAATTGGCCTCCGGGTCGATGGCGATTTCACGGCGCACCAGCGGCGCGACCTCGGCCATCGGACGATTCGGAACGTCGGCGATGGCCTTCCGGAAACGCTGGGCCAATAGCTGCTCGACATTGGCCTCGATGGCATCGAGGTGGACGGTCAGTTGCCGGGTCTTGTCGGCTAGCGTGTCGAGGCGGGCGACGATGGCTTGCTGTTCGGATAGTGGCGGAAGCGGGACTTCGATCTCGGTCAGCTTCTCAAGGCCAAGCGTGCGATTGCGTCCGGCTCCACCCGGCGATGCGCGTCGCAATTGTTCCAACCCGTCATGACTGGCTACGAGATAGCTGCAGATGAACTTCGGATCGGCGCGAGCTGGATCGACGGTGCAAGCAATGAATCGGTGAGAGCCGAACCGACCGGCGTCTTCGTCCCTTGCGACTGCGACAGCGCCCTCCCAAGCGAAGACGTTGGAAAAAACCAAGTCTCCTGGAACAATTTCGTAGAGCTTTTTGCCGCCGACATCACCCCCGGCCAGCGGTGGCTTGTGGAAGGTTCCTCTGCCGAATGATCGGATTCCGAGTTCGGGGTAGCTCGCGCTGAAGTCGACAATCACTGGCCTACGGCAGATCGGGGCGATCTCGCCAAGGCGTACGCGCGGCCACTGCTTCACGCCTTCACCCCGCTCACCAGCTTCTGGATCTCGCCAAGCAGCTTCTGCACTTCAACCTCGTGCCCGCGCATGCGCGCCACCAGCTCGGCCGGCTCGATGTATTCCAGCCCCTGCTTCGCATTGGGGTTCTTGAGATCGAGGTTCCAGCCGCGCGCCTCGATCTCGGCAGCGGTGGTCTTCCATGCCTGCGGGCCTTCCTCGCGCGCATGCCACCAGGCGAGGCAGTCGGTGAATTCCTCGTACTGAAGCGGCGCGGTCTTGCTGTATTTCTTGCGGCCTTCCGGCAGCGGCAGCTCGTAGAACCAGATGTCCTTGGTCGCGCCCTTGCGCTCGAAGAACAGCAGGTTGGCGGGAATGTCGGTATAGGGCGCGAACACGCCCTGCGGCAGGCGCACGACGGTATGCAGGTTGAACTCTTTCAGCAACTGCTCCTTGATGAGCGCAGCCACGCCGTCGCCGAACAGGGTGCCGTTGGGCACCACCACGGCGGCGCGGCCACCTTGCACGCGCTCGCCGGGTCGGCGCTTGGCGCCGTGCTTGCCCGCGGCCTGCGGGGCGTCCGGGTGGCGCAGCTTGCGCATGATGTATTGCAGGAACAGCAGCGCGGTTTCGCTGGTCTGCAGGTTGGCCGGGAAGTTGGCCTTGATGCCGGCCTCCTCCTCGCCGCCGAACGGCGGGTTGGTGAGGATCACTTCCACCCGCTCGGCATGGCCGATCTCGGTGAGACGCTGGGCCAGGGTGTTGCCGTAGGCGATCTGCGGCGCTTCCAGCCCATGCAGCAGCAGATTCATCTCGGCCAGCATGTAGGGCAGCGGCTTGGCCTCCTGCCCGAACAAGCTGCCGTGCTGCAGGCGTTGCCGCTGCTCGGTGGTCTTCACCTGCTGCTTGAGGTAGTCGAAAGCCTCTACCAGGAAGCCGCCGGTGCCGCAGGCAGGATCGAGCACGGTTTCGCCTAGTTTTGGCGCGGTGACCTCCACCATGAAGCGCACCACGGGGCGCGGCGTGTAGAATTCGCCGGAGTCGCCCGAGGCGTCGCGCATCTCGCGCAGCATGGATTCGTACAGGTGCGAGAGGGTGTGCACCTCCTCGCTGCTGGTGAATTGGATGGCATCGATCTTGTTGAGGATGTCGCGCAGCAGGTAGCCGGACACCATGCGGTTCTGCACGCCGCGGAACACGTTGGCAATCACGGCGCGCTGGCCGCCCCTGTCCTCGCGCTCGCCCTGCGCGCGCAGGTAGGCAAACAGGCCGGGGCCGCGTGTGCCGTCCGGGCGCATGGCTTCGTCCTGGTTGAGGAAGGCCAGCAGTTCGTCGCCGTTGATGCCGTCGGCCCGCGCGGCCCAGTCGCGCCAGCGGTAGGGGCTGTCGAGCAGGGGCGCGTAGGGCTGGCCGTCCAGCTCGGCCTCGTCCTCGCGGCGGCGTTCGAGGTCGTCTAGAAACTTGAGGAACATCACCCAAGTGAGCAGGGGCAGACGGTCGGCGTCGCCATTGAGCCCCTTGTCCTTGCGCAGGATCTGGCGCGCGGACTTGATCAGGGCAGAAAGTTGTTGGGCGGTTGTCAGCGTGGACTTGGTGGTTTTCTTGGTGCGTGGCATAGGGTTCGATTCGGGTTACGGATACAGCGCCGTCTGCAGGCGAGTTACGGCGTCGCGCATGGCGGGCACGCCGCCAAAGTGTTGACTGGCAATTTCTGAGGGGCTGCCGAAGCGGTCGAAGGGGTGCAGCTTCAGCAGGTCCGACAGGTGGCTGAACTGGATGATGCCGCGCTCGACGTAACGTTCCAGCAGTAGATCGAGGATTTCGCGGGCGGTGTCGCCGTACTGTCCGAACAAGGTCGGCACTTCCTTGCGCGCCTGCTCGGCGCGTTGGCGACGAGTAAGCAGGGGAGCATTCCACGCGAGGTGGCAAAGGAGGTCGAACGGGTCGGAGTCGGACTGGCCGCTGGCCGAGGCTAGCTCGTCGAAGCTGATCTGCCGCTCGGCCAGTTCCTTGAGCACCGCGGCGCGGGTATCCGGCTTGGCCCAAGCGGCATGCAGATCGCCGCGGGTGGGGTACATCGAGCGCACAGTGCGCGCGGAGTAATCGGTGTAGCGCACCACTTGCAGCTTCTTGCCATCGGCGTCGAGGTCGTAGACGAGATGACCGATGACCTCGATCTCGCCACCGTCCACGTAGAACTTGCGCGGCGCGTCGTCGGGCTCGCGATCGATCTCCGCGTCCAGCATGCCGGGCTCGACCGTGGTGTCGTGCTCAGGTGGTGTGTCCTGCTCGGCGACGGCCTCGCTGGCCTGCACCTCGCCCTGCGCGTCGATTGTGACCTGTTCGATGCGTGCCGGCTCGCCGTCGAAATCCGGATCGGCGAAGTGCTGGGTGGCGGTGCCGGTGAAGTCGATGATGTTGAAGAATTCCTTGCCGTAGTCCACGCGCAGGCGCGTGCCGCGGCCGATGATCTGCTTGAACTCGGCGCGCGAGCCCACCACGCGGGCCAGCACCACGTTCTTCACCGTTTCGGCGTCCACGCCGGTGGTAAGCAGTTGTGAAGTGGTAAGGATGGTGGGCGTGGGCTTGTCAAGATCCTGGAAGTCGCCGAGGTGGCCCAGTCCGATGGCGCCCTCGTCGGCGGTAACGCGGCAGACGTAGTTCGGGTACTGCTGCACCAGATCACCGTTCAGGTCGATCAACGCCTTGCGCATTTCGGAGGCGTGTTCCTGATCCACGCAAAAGACCAGGGTCTTGGCGAAGCGATCGGTGGACTTGAGGAAATCGGTCAGGTGCCGCGCCATCGCCAGCGTGCGCGCGCGGAGAGCCACGACATGCTCGAAGTCCTTGGTCTGGTATTCGTCGTCCGGTATGGGGCGGCCGTAGCGATCAAGCTCGTCCTTGTTCGGACGCCAGCCGGCAGCATCGGCCGTGGTGATGACGCGATGTACGCGGTACGGCGCGAGGAAGCCGTCCTCGATGCCCTGCTTCAGGCTGTAGGTGTAGACCGGATTGCCGAAGTATTCGTAGCTGTCGCGCGACTCGTCGCGCAACGGCGTGGCCGTCATACCGAACTGCACGGCCGGTGCGAAGTAGTCCAACACCTTGCGCCAACTGCTGTCGTCGCGGGCCGAGCCACGATGACATTCGTCGATGACTATGAGATCGAAAAAGTCAGGCCGGTACTGGCGGAACAGGTCGTCGCTGCCCCCGTTGGTGAGCGACTGGTAGATGCCGAAGTACATGTCGCGCGCCAGGCTGGGGTCGGCGCTGGTGATCTTGTGCCGGGCATCGGCGAACGGCGCGAACATCTTGTCTTTGGGGTCGTCGACGAGAATGTTGCGATCGGCGAGGAACAGGATCTTCGGGCGGCGGTACTCGCCCGCGCGGTTCCAACGGCTGCGCCAGAGCTTCCAGCACACCTGAAAGGCCACGCAGGTCTTGCCGGTGCCGGTGGCCAGCGTGACCAGCACGCGTTGCTGGCCTTGCAGGATCGCCCCCACGATGCGGCGAATGGCGATGTCCTGATAGTAACGTGGCACCTTGCCGGAGACGAGGTTGTACGGCTCCAGCCAGTTTGCGATGGCCGGCTCCGGGAGCTTCGCCTCGCCATTCAGGCGTTGCCACAGCTCGTCGGGGGTTGGGTACTGCGCGACCTCCCGCTCGGTGCCGGTGGTGTAGTCGATCTCGATGATGCGCCGGCCGTTGGTGGCGTAGGCGAAGCGCAGACCCAGCATCTCGGCGTACTCGCGCGCCTGCTGCACACCGTTCTCCGCAGGCAGGCCCGCTTCCTTGGCTTCGACCACGGCGATGGGAAAGTCGCGGCGCAGATACAGGATGTAGTCGGCGCGACGCCGCTTGCCACGCCGCGGCTTGCCGCCAACCAGCACGATGCGGCCGTCGGTGATCGGGTGCTGCCCGCCGATGCCGTGCGGCACCTTCTCCCAGCCGGCACGCTGCAGCGCAGGCAGCACCCAGGCGCGACACGTGTCGTCTTCGGTCAGGATCAGGCTTTCGTCCATGCGCATCGCTCGTCGGGCGGCGACAGCTCGAACAATCCCGACATGCGGATGCTCACCTGTCCCCTATAGCCCTGAACTGTGTCACGGCCGGTCATGCAGGGCAATTCGGCGGCCTATCCAAGCTTCTTGGCGAGATCAGAGGCCCGCGGATGGTAGTACCTCAGCACCATGCGCATGTCCCGGTGTCCCGTGACCTTTGCCAGTTCGTGTGCCTGCAGCAGATCGGCCAAACGCGACGTTGCTTCGTGGCGTAGGTCATGGAAATGCAACCCGGCCAAGCCGGTACGTTGGCAGGCGCGATCAAAAGCCTGCGTCACCGAGTCTGGCTTGAGTCCAAACACTTTGCCATCAATGCGTCGCGGCAAGCTGCGGAGGGCGGCAATTGCCCGTGTAGACAACGGCACAGTGCGCGACGCGCCGTTCTTCGTGTGCGGGAGATGGGCGGTGCAGGCCCGCAGATCCACGTGCTCCCAGCGCAGGTTGCACAACTCGCCCCGCCGCATGGCGGTCTCTACGGCCAGCCGGATGAAGGTGCCCAGCTCCGCTGACCCAGTGGCAGCGCAAATGGCATCAATCTCGTCGTTGGTAGTGCGCCGGTTCCGTGCATTGGCCACGCGAGGCTTGGACACGGATTCGACCGGATTGATCAGGGAATCCATGCCCCATTCGCGGCGAGCCAGATTGAATACGCGCGAGAGCACGGCCAGTCGTCGGACGATCGTCGCCGGCGCGTGGCCATCCTCCCGCCAGGCATCCCTGACGGAAGCTACATCCGCACTGCGGATTCGTGCCATGGCTCGCCGCGCGATCGCCAGGGAGCTCAACGCATGTACATGCGAGCGTTCGCGAGCCGGGTCAGCCTTGCGAGGAACCCATTCCTCGATGTAGCGGTTGAGACATTCGGAAAGAGTCGTGCTCTCGGCTTCAGTGCCGTCGCGCCAGACGCCACGCTCAATCTCGCTTTCCTGTTTTCGTGCCCACGCCTCGGCGTCTGCCTGTGTGCGGAACGTCCTGGAAATGGGTGGTGCATCGCCGCGGCGCACCTTTGCCTGCCACCTTCCGGATTCGCGCTGTGTGAGGGTTGCCATCGAGCTAGGAGTGTCCCCGTTTTGTCCCCGACAGCATACGGTTTCCTAGGAAATGCAGCAACAGCAAGGGCTATGACTAGGGCTAATTTAGCATTCGTAATGCGTAGGTCGTAGGTTCGATTCCTATTTCCGGCACCAGATGCGGCAACATGCAAACGGCTCGATCCCCGGATCGGGCCGTTTTTTCTTTTGCTGACAGGCATCGTCGGGAACACGAATCGCCCGTTTTTTGCCGCCATTCCCGTGAAAGCGGGAATCCAGTGACTCACGGCGGCCAAAATCCAGTGGATTACCGCCATCGCGGGAGTGACGGTCGGGAGCGTTGCGGGAATGACGGCCCGGGACGCGGGGCGTGGTTTGCTCCGGACAGCAGTGCCTGGCGGGAATGACGAGCGAAGCCGGGGCGTCCAGCGCGAGCGGAACGATGGTCAATCGTCGACCAGCGACCACGCCACTGTCTTCCCCGCGCGCATCGGCACGCAGGTAGCATCGCTCAGGGCGAGCTCGGCCGGTACGGTCCAGGGCTTGCGTTCCAGCAGCAGGCGCTCCTGGTTGCGCGGCAGGCGGTAGAAGTCCGCTCCGTGGAAGCTCGCGAAGGCTTCCAGACGGTCGAGTTTGCCCGCCTCGTCGAAGGCCTCGGCGTACAGCTCGATCGCGGCATGCGCGCTGTACACGCCGGCGCAGCCGCAGGCCGATTCCTTGGCGTGGCGCGGGTGCGGGGCGCTGTCGGTGCCGAGGAAGAAGCGTGGATCGCCGCTGGTCGCCGCTTGCAGCAGGGCCGCGCGATGGGTTTCGCGTTTCAGGATCGGCAGGCAGTAGTGGTGCGGGTTGATGCCGCCGGCGAACAGCGCGTTGCGGTTGAGCAGCAGGTGATGCGCGGTGATCGTGGCCGCCAGGTTGGCCGGGGCGGCGGCGACGTACTCGGCCGCGTCGCGCGTGGTGATGTGTTCCAGCACCATGCGCAGGGCAGGGAAGCGTGCGCGCAGCGGCATCAGGTGGCGCTCGATGAACACGCGCTCGCGGTCGAAGATGTCGATCGCGGGGTCGGTCACCTCGCCATGCAGCAGCAGCGGCAGTTCGTGGCGCTGCATCGCCTCCAGCACGTTGCTGACGCGCTCCAGGTCGCGCACTCCGTCCTGTGAATTGGTGGTGGCTCCGGCGGGGTAGTACTTCACCGCGAACACGCTGCCGCTGGCCTTGGCCCGCTCGATCTCCTGCGCCGGCGTGGCCTCGGTGAGATACAGCGTCATCAACGGCTGGAAGTCGGCGCCGGGCGGCAGACACGCGAGGATGCGCCGGCGGTAATCCTCGGCCTGCGCCACCGTGGTCACCGGTGGCTTCAGGTTGGGCATCACGATGGCGCGGCCGAACCGCTGCGCCGTGTGGCCGACCACCGAGGCCAGCGTGGCGCCGTCGCGCAAATGCACGTGCCAGTCGTCGGGGCGGCAGATGTCGAGGCGGTCAGCGGTCATTGGCGGGGTTCCATGGTGTAGCGCGCGGCCAGAGTGGCGGCAGGAAGGTTGCAGCGAAAGGGTATGTGGGTTGTCTGGAAGGGCGGTGCTCGTGGAGACAGGGCGCGGGTCGAACCATGCCCATTATCGCCCGCGATCGCGATCTAAAGCCCCTCTCCCCTCGGCGACCCCAAGGGAGTCCCCTCGCGGGTGAGAGGGGTTGGGGTGAGGGTTCGGGGCCGAGGCGTGGCTGCAGGTTTCTCCCCGTACCCTCATCCGGCGCTTCGCGCCACCTTCCCGCCCGCAAGGGGACTTCCTTTGGTCGCCGAGGGGAGAAGGGATACCCCCCGTGACCGCGATCACCCTTTTCCGCCTGGTCCGCACCGCTCATCGGCCAATTCCTACCGCCGGTCGGCTGGGGGCTGGCCGCGGTCGGCGCGATGGCTACAGTGGATGCAGGGGTATCAGGGAGAATTCCATGCAAGTCCTGTCGCGTCAGCGAGGCATCTCGTTGATCGAGGTGATGATGGCCGTGCTGATCTTCAGCATCGGCCTGATCGGCTTGGCCAGCCTGATGGTGATGGCCACGCGCTCCAACCACGCCGCCTACCTGCGTACCCAGGTGGTGTTCCTGGCCAACAGCATGGCCGCGCGGATGAGCGCCAACCCGATCGGCGTGTGGAGCGGCAACTACAACAGCACCGCCTATCCGGTGTCGTCCAGCTCGATCGGCTGCGGCTCCGGTGCCGCCTGCGACCCGGCCGAGCTGGCCACCCACGACCAGCGCCTGTGGAGCAGCCAGTTGAAGACCTTCCTGCCCAATCCGTCGGCCAGCATCCAGTGCGGCGGCGTGGGTACCGCCGGCTACGACCCCACTTCGCAACTCTCCATGCGGCCGCCCTACGGCGGCACCTGCGCGATGACGATCACCTGGAACGAGCAGGGCGCCGGCGACAGGGACAATCGGGACAGCGAAGCAAAATCCTTCTCGTGGGAGTTCCAGCCATGAGCGCGTTCCGCATGCTGTCGCGCGCTGCCCGCGGCTTCACCCTGATCGAGCTGATGGTGGCGATGGTGCTGGGCCTGCTGGTGGCCGCCGGCATCGTCACCGTGTTCGCCTCCACCTCCAGCAGCAACAAGGCGCAGAACCAGCTGGCGCAGCTGCAGGAGGCCGGCCGCTTCGCGGTGACCCGCATGGGCACCGACCTGCGCATGGCCAACGGGCAGTACTGCACCAACACCGGTGGCGTGGCCAAGGTCGGTTCGGGCGGCAGCGCGCTCGACCACATCCGCGCGCCCAAGGTCTATGCCAAGAACCTGATCGGCGCCGCCGGTGCCGTCAGCGGCGCGTTCGGCGACGTCACGACGGCGTGGGGCAGCGGGTCGTATCCGGCTGCGCCCACGGCACCGTATTCGATGCCTTCGTTCCTGTTCATGCGCGGCTACGACTGCACGCTCACCACTTGCCTGCCGGTCGACCCGCACACCACGATCAGCACCATCCCCGCGATGGGCACCGCGATCAACAACCGGGTCAAGGGCACCGACGTGCTCACCGTACGTTACGTCAACCCCTCCGCCGGCTGGGCCATCGGCGGCGCCGGCAGCAGCCTGGCCACCAGCAGCAGCGCGGCCACCATCACCTCGATCACCCTCAACCCGCAAACCGGGGAACCGCCGGTGAGCAACGCCACCAACGGCGACCTGTTCATGCTGGCCGACTGCTCCAACGCGCAGATCTTCCCGGCCACTGCCAGCAGCACCGGCGTGATCACCCCGGTGGCCAACACCACCGACGGCTTCGGCACCGGCACGGCGAACCTGCCGACCGCGCAAGAGCCGGAGTCCGTGCCCAAGGTGTTCGACGTCAACCGTGATTTCCAGACCGTCACCTATTACCTCAAGCTGGTCAGCGTCAACAACGACGGCCAGGCACCGTTCACCGGCGCGCTGATGCGCCGGGTCAACGGCGTCACCGGCCGGGGCGGCTCCGAGGACGAACTGGTGCGCGGCGTGGAACGCCTGGATTTCCGCTATGGCGTGCAGGATGCCAACGGCAAGATCAGCTTCCTCAGTGCCAAGGATGTCGATGCATCCACCAGCTGCCCGCCCGGCGAGCTCGACGCGGTCACCACTACCGGCTGCCTGTGGCGCGGCATCGTCAGCATCGAGGTCAGCCTGCTGATGGACGGCCAGACGCCGCTGTACACGCTGACCGGCAACCAGCTGAACTACCGCTACAGCGCCGACGCCAACACCGGCCTGCTGCCGCCATCCGGCCACGCCATCAAGCCCAGCGACCAGGGCTTCCCCGACCAGTTGCTGCGGCGCGAGTTCAGCGTGCTGGTGCCCGTGCGCAACTACAACCCGTGATGAAGGCGGCGGCCCCGTGTGGCCGCCGCACCAATTGATTTCCTGGAGCCAAGTCATGGCGATGCCGAACAAGCCACTGTCGATGCGAAACGGCCCGCGCGCCCAGCGCGGCGCGGTACTGGTGGTGGCGTTGATCTTCCTGATCCTGCTGACCATCCTGGCGATCAGCGCCTCCGGCCGCTCGCTGCTGCAGGAGCGCATGGCCGGTGGCCTGCACAACGCGCAGCAGGCGGACATGAGTGCGCTGACCGCGTTGCGCGGCGCCGAATGGAAGCTGTGGACCAGCACCACCAACGTCACCGCCCATCTCAACTGCGGCACCGGCATCTTCACCGACTGCTACGTGTACGACCCGGCCAACCCGATCACGAACGTGGTCGATTTCCGCACCAAGCAAGGCTGGGTCACCGCCGGCTCCACCGAGTACAAGGGCTACGGCGGTTCGATCGACTACACCAGTGCTACCAAGGGCGATCTGGCGCAAAACCCGCGCTACATCATCGAGGACCTGGGCGTGGAACTGCCGCCGGGGGTCAGCGGCGGCCTGCATGAGTCCGGAGTCACCGGCAGCACCGGCACCGGTACCGCCAGCGCCAGCCGGCACATCTATCGCATCACCTCGCGCGCCACCGGTGGCAGTGCCAACACCGTGCGCGTGATGGAAAGCACCTTCGCGGCCAAGAGCAACTGAGTCGGAGTATCCCAGCCATGTCCAGTCGTCAGTTCCCTGCCGGACGCATGTCGTCGGCCCTCATGGGCGCCGTGCTCACCGCCCTGGGCGGCCTGTCCGCCCCGGCCCAGGTGCCCACGACGCTGTCGGTGATGGCGCTGGTGGCTGCAGGCAGCAGCTTCGTGTCCGCGCCCGCTTCTGCCGCCACGGCAGCGACCAGCAATATCGTCGAGTTGAGCCCCACGCCGCCGAACGTGACCCAGGCGGTACCGCCGAACATCGTGGTGACGTTCGATAATTCCGGATCGATGTACAACAACTACATGGGCGACAACCGGCCGTTCGATGGTGGCAGCTGGAGTGGACCATGGCGCTGCGCCGGCGTAATCGATCCGCGCATCACGGCTGGCAGCGACGTCCGTTCCAAGGCCATGAACGGCGTGTACTACAACCCCAACGTGGTCTATTCACCGCCGGTGAAGGCCGACGGCTCCGTGTTCCCGAATGCAGACAAGACGATGGCTGCGGTGTGGCTGGATGGCATCAGCATCAACCGCCCGTATTCGCCCGTGACGGCTGGAACCATCAGCTATCGCAACAACCCCAACGGTTCGAGTGATCCGAGCGGCCTGACGGATCTCACCGGCACGATTACCTACAGGACCACGGTTACCTACTTTGCCACGTTCGGAACCACCTGCGCGGCGAATGCGGATGCCGGCAGCTGCCAGACAAACACTTCCGACACCTCCAGCGGTGGCACCCATCGCTTCTGGACGCGCAATGTCGACGACACCAGTGGTAGTGGCATCTCCACGGTGTATTCGGGCACCAGCCTGAGGACCCGGGACAGCAGCAGTTCGGGATATACCCGCAGGGATGGCGACAAGACGAGCGCCACGGAAAGTTATGCGACTTGGACAGTCTCGGTCACCGATACCTCGCGGGTCGACTCGGACAACCGTTGGAAATGCGGTTATGGCAGCTCGCCGATGGACGGCACCAGCACCGACTCGGACGGCAACACCTATCCCAATGGCGGCCCGTACTACTACCGCTACAAATCCACCGCACCGACGATCACGGTCGACAGCTACGGCGATCCCGACAGCGCAGGCCGCACCAACCTCTACAACAGCGGCAACTGGGAAGCGGTGGCCGTTCCCGACACGACCGTCACCATCGGCGGCAAATCGGTCAACCAGTGGCAGAACTTCGCCAACTGGTACGCGTATTACCGCACGCGCAACCTCATGACGAGGACCGCGTTGTCCCGCGTGTTCGGCTCGCTTGGCTCCACCACCCAGTCGGGGGGATTCGGCAACAGCATCCGCGTCGCCTGGCAAGTGCTGAAGAACGACGATTTTCTCCTGCCGGACACAACCATCATCACGAGCCTGCTGGATGCCGCCGGTTGTGACGCCAGTGCGACAGATCCACTGGCGACGCAGCAACAGTCGGGTACGGTAAAGACGCCTCCTTCGTGTTATCGGAGTGCCTTTTTCAACTGGATGTTCCAGATTTATGGCAACAACGACACGCCGAATCGGGCCGCGACCATTCGGGCTGGCAAGTTTTTCCAGCGAGGCAATGGCAATACCGGCGGCACGGGTGACCTGCACGACCCGTACTGGGATCCGCCCAAGACCACTGGGGCCGACGGCCTGGAACTGGTATGCCGGCAGAACTACCACATGCTGGTGACCGATGGTTACTGGAACGAGTCGAACAACTACTCGACCACCGGAATGAAGGATTCCGTCACGGCCACCACATTGCCTGATGGCACGGCGTATTCGGTGTCGAATGCCGAATCCAGGGTGTTTTGGGACATCCAGGGGACAAGCCAATACACGCCGTCACTGGCCGACATTGCGTTCAACTACTGGGCAACCAACTTGCGCCCGGATCTGTACAAGCCTGCGCAGGGAAAGATTGTTCCGCCGTACATGCCTGACACCGCGACGGGAGTCATTACCGGTGCCACGTCGACGGCAATGGAAAAGTACTTCAATCCGAAGAACGACCCCGCCAACTGGCCGCACTTGGTCCAGTACATGGTGACCTTGGGTGTGCCCGGTCAGCTCATCGCTTCCGACGACGCCGATTGCAATGATCCGAACAATGATCTTTGCCTGCTTCGTCGCGGCCAGACCAATTCGAGTGGTGCGACCGGTTGGACCAAGCCGTGGAATAACAACCCGACCGCCATCGACGACACCTGGCACGCCGCCATCAACAGCCGCGGTGCCTACTTCAACGCGGCCAACCCGCAGAACCTGGTCGACCAGCTGACCAACATCCTGACCAACATCAGCGCCCGCAACGTGCCGGCGACCACCAGTGCGCTGAACACCAGCGTGCTCGTGCAGGGTGCGATCGGCTTCACCGCGGGCTACAGCTCGGCTGACTGGACCGGCCTGTTCCAGGCCATCACGGCGAACGAGGATGGTACCGTGTCGGGCCTGCAGTGGGATGCGGGCGTGATCCTCAGCGACGCGGTGAAGACCCCGCCGGCCAACCGGCAGATCCTCAGCGCCAAGGAGAAGGCCGACGGCTCGTTCGACGGCGGCGTCGCGTTCCGCACCTTCACCAGCCTGGACAACCTGACGGCCAGCGCGGGCAGCAGCTACCTGAGCGCACAGACCCTGCTCAGCGGCCTGCCGGCGAGCACCGACAGCACCGATACCGGCCAGGCGCGTCTGGACTACCTGCGCGGCTCGCGCGCGCTGGAAGGCAGCACTTACCGCACGCGCAGCAGCCTGCTCGGCGCCATCATCAACTCGCAGGCCCTGTACGTGGGGGCGCCGTCGAGCGGCTACCACAGCGGCTGGCCGTCGGGCTCGCCAGAAGCGCTGGCGATGCAGAATGATGGCAGCACCTGCGTGCAGTCGACGCCGACCCTGGCGACCTGCCACAGCTACGAGGCGTTCGCGAAGATCTACCAGGATCGGACCCCTGCGGTATACGTGGGTGCGAATGACGGCATGCTGCACGCGTTCAACGCCAAGATGGTGCTGAACTCGGCGACGCCGCCGATAGCGGTGCCTGACGCCGACGCGGGCAAGGAGATATTCGCCTACGTGCCGCGCACCGTGTTTCCGAACCTGGGCAACCTCACGGCCAAGAGCAACTTCAAGTTCGCTCCGACGGTGGACGCCACCCCGGTGACGCGCGACGTGTTCTTCGCCGCCGACACCAGCACCCCGGCCGTGACCACCAAGGGCTGGCACACGTTGCTGGTGGGCGGCCTGCGCCTGGGCGGTCGCGGCGTCTACGCACTGGACATCACCGACCCCAGCCAAGTCACCGAGGCCAATGCCGGTCAGAAGGTGTTGTGGGAATTCAACGCCGATTCGCCGGCGGTGAGTGGCGTGGGTGACCCGGCCGACCTGGGCTACACCTTCGGTCAGCCGAACATCGGCCGCCTGGCCAACGGGAAGTGGGTGGTGCTGGTGCCGGGCGGGTATTTCCCCGACTGCAGCAAGTCCGATCGCCCGCCGAACTGCGCGACGCTGGCGGCTGCCAGCACCGGCTACAGCGCATTGTTCGTGCTGGATGCACAGACCGGCACGCTGATCCGCGAATTGAAGACGCTGACCACGATCAGCGGTGTCACCAGCGGCGGCCTGTCGTCGGTCGTGCTCGGGGACTACAACAACGACCAGATCGACGACGTGGCGTTTGCCGGCGACCTCAACGGCAACCTGTGGCGCTTCGACCTGACCGATCCCAACTCGGCCAACTGGCAGGCGCACGTGACGCTGGCGTTCAAGCCCGCCGTGCAGGGCGACCAGCCGATCACGGTGATGCCGCGGCTGTTCCCGGATCCGGCGACCAACCGCTTCATCGTGGTGTTCGGCACCGGCAAGTACCTCGGTGCGGAAGACAACACGAGCACCAGCGCGAAGACGCAGTCGATCTACGGCATCCGCGACAAGCTCGACACCAGCGGCAACCCGATCACCGCGGTCAAGGCCGATCTGCAGAAGCAGACCCTGTACCAGGCGCAATCGGCCAACAATCTCAACACCTTGCGTGGCCTGACCGACAATCCGCTGACCCTGGCGCAGAACGGGTGGTACATCGACCTGGATCTGTCGGCCTCGCCGGGCGAGCGCATGGTGGTCACCGCCGGTGCGTTGTTCAACACCAACCGTGCCATCATCACCACCCTGATCCCGGGTAGCCAGGATCCCTGCAGCGCCACGATCGGCGGTGCCTTGATGGTGCTCAATGCGGCCACCGGCGGTTCGGGCGGCGGCCTGTCCGGTCCCGCTGGCCCGACCAGTGGCTGGGCCACCGGCGTCAGCACGGTCGGCGGCCTGGTCAACAACCCGCCCACCGGCGGCTCGGTGCCGGTGGCGTCGGTGATCGGCGGCGGCAAGCTGCTGATCCCCGGCCTGGAGTTGCAGGGCGGCGGCAACCTCAATATCGACGACGCGATCTGGCGTCGGCGCTCATGGCGGGAGTTGAACAATGACCTGTGACGGCAAGCCGAGGGGAATGGCGATGGGGCGCATGCGTGGCTTCACCTTGCTCGAACTGATGGTCGTGGTGGTGATCATCGCGGTGCTCGCTGCGATCGCGATCCCGACCTACGGGCGCTACGCGTTCCGTGCGCATCGGGCGGACGGGCAGGAGTTGCTGCTGCGCGTAGCTACGGCGCAGGAGCGGTTCTACTCCACCGCCAATGCCTACGGCGGCCTCACCGACATCGGTTTCGACAATCCGGCAATCTCGGAGAAGGGCTTCTACTCGGTGACCGTGGTGGCCAGTTCCTCTTCGCAGGCGTTCGTGGCCACCGCCACGCCGGTAGGCGGGCAGGCCAACGATGTCTGCGGGCCGCTGACGATCGACAACGCGGGCAGGAAGACTCCCGATCCGGCGTCGGCCTCCTCCAACAGCAACGGCAGCTGCTGGTGAGCGCCATGATGGCCATGCCCCGACGCGTACGCGGCTTCAGCCTGCTGGAGCTGATGATCACGATCACCGTGATGGCGATCCTGCTGGCGATCGCCGTGCCCAGCTTTCGCGACGTGATCCACCGCAACCAGGTCAGCTCGGCCAGCAACGCCATGCTGGCCAGCCTGAACTACGCGCGCAGCGAGGCGATCACGCGCGGCCAGCTGGTGTCGATGTGTCCCGGCGATGCGACCGCCGGCTGCACCTCCGGCGGCAAGGTGTACGACCAGGGCTGGCTCGTCTACACCTATCCCGCGGGCGCGGCTTCGGCGAACAAGGCCTACGCGGCGGGCACTTCGATCCTGTTGCGCGCCACCGATCCGCAGACCAATGTGTCGATCCAGGCCAAGAGCGGCACCATCGTCACCTTCGGCCAGCAGGGCCAGCTCAAGCCGAGCACGCCGTTGGTGTTCGCCGCCTGCTACCGCAGCGGCAACAGCGGCACTGGCACCATCACCGCCAAGGTGCCCGGCGTCCAGCTCGACGTGAACGGTTCGGGCAGCGTCACCTCGAAATCGCTGACGACCGGGAGCTGCACGCCGAGCTGAGCCGGTCCAGGCATGCAAACACGGCGCCGTCGCGGATTCCGCGGCGGCGCTTTTTTACGGGATGCCATCGAGCGGGATTCCGTACCCGTCATGCCTGCGCAGGCCATGACGGCGAGGTGAGTGGTGGCTGCGTGGCAGTGCGTTGCGGTCAGCCGGAAGCAGCCGCCGGGTTGCCTGCGGCGTCGACATCCTCCGCCAGGCGCTCGGCCAGCCCGGAGTGGCGGCGCGTGCGGCGCGCCACCGCGTCGGCGACGACCGCTTCACTGCCGAGCAGGCTGAACCAGTGGCGCGCGCGGGTGATGCCGGTGTAGAGCAACTCGCGGG
This sequence comes from Lysobacteraceae bacterium, assembly GCA_040255835.1. Classification (GTDB taxonomy): domain Bacteria; phylum Pseudomonadota; class Gammaproteobacteria; order Xanthomonadales; family Rhodanobacteraceae; genus Rhodanobacter. The sequence goes on along the minus strand of JBDZVT010000001.1, from coordinate 357,640 downwards.
TCAGCACCGGGTGCGGTTCGGCCGGCAGCACCAGCGCGGTGTGGTCGAACTCCGAGCCCTGCGATTTGTGCACGGTCATCGCGTAGGTGGTGGCGACCTCGCCCAGCCGCGCGGGCGCCACGTGGCGCACGCGGGTACCGCTGCCGTCGCCCGTGCCGGCCAGGAAGGCGACCGCCAGGCGCAGCCGGCCCTGGTCGTCGGGCGTGCGCAGGCAGATGCCGACGTCGCCGTTGGCCAGGCCCAGCGCGTAATCGTTGCGGGTCACCATCACCGGTCGGCCCTCGTACCAGCCGCTGCTCGCCTCGATCACACCTTGCGCGTGCAGCGCCTCGGCGATCAGCAGGTTGAGCCCTTCCACGCCATGCGGCCCGCGGCGCAGCGCGCACAGCAGCTGGAAACGATTGAACGCCTGCAGCACCGCGCGCGCCCAGTCGTCGTGCGCGGCACGGCCGGCACGGGTATCGGGGCGCTGCTGCCGCAACTGCTCGAGATAGTGGCGGTAGCCATGCGCCGCCGCGCCGCCGTCGATCGCCAGGGCGGCGCGCTGCGCATGGCCGGCATCGGGGATCCAGGCCAGATCGGCGTGTGGCGTTTCCAGCAGTTGCACCACGCGCGCGGCGTCACCGGCGTTGACCGCCTGCGCCAGCTGGCCGATGCCGCTGGTTTCGGCGAAGCGGTGGCTGTAGCGCAGCATCGCCACGTGCTGGTCCAGCGGCCGCGCGTCGGCGCGCACGAACGGGCGGATGTCATCGCCGGTGACGTCGCGCAGCCACTCGGCGGTGGTGTCGCTGTAATGGCCGGCCTCTGCACGCTGGCACAGGTCGCCCAGCGCGGCGCCGGCTTCCACCGAGGAGAGCTGGTCCTTGTCGCCGAGCAGGACCAGCCGCGCGCTGGCCGGCAGCGCGGCGAGCACGGCGGACATCATCTCCAGATCGATCATGGAGGCCTCGTCGACCACCAGCACGTCCACGTGCAGCGGATGGGCCTGATCGTGGCGGAAGCGGCGCGTGTCCGGCCGCGCGCCGAGCAGGCGGTGCAAGGTGTCGACCTGGGCGGGTATGGCCTCGCGCACGGCGTCGTCGACGTCGAGCCGGGCCCGTTGCGCCGCGATCGAGGCGTTCAGCCGCGCGGCGGCCTTGCCGGTGGGGGCGGCCAGGCGGATCCGCAGCGGGCGCGGCTGCCCGTGCAGTTGCAGCGTCTGCAGCAGCCCGAGCAGGCGCACCACGGTGGTGGTCTTGCCGGTGCCGGGGCCGCCGGTGATCACGGTGAAGCGGCCGCGCGCCGCCAGCGCGCAGGCGATCCGTGGCCAGTCGGGCGCACCCGCCGTGGCGGCCGGGAACAGCCGCGCCAGCTCTGCGGCGAGTGCGTCGGGTACCGGTTCGGCCGGTTGCAGCCGCTGCCGGATCGCGGCGGCCACCTGGCGCTCGTGGTTCCAGTAGCGGCGCAGGTACAGGCGCGGACCGTCAAGCACCAGCGGCGCATCCGATGGCACGCCGTCGCGGTCGGCGACCAGGCGCGAGGCCAGCAGCGGCTGGCTGTCGCCCAGCGTGGCCTGGGCGTGACGCCAGTGCGCGGGCCAGTCCTGTTCCTCGGCCAGAGCATCCAGCGCGGTGAGGTCCAGGCACAGGTGGCCATCGGCAAGCTGCCGGCTGAGCACGGCAGCCAGCCACGGCAGCGTGCCCGGGCCGTGCGGGTCGCGCTCGGCGATGAATCGAGCCAGCGCCACGTCGAGCGGCCGCAGGCGATGCTGTTGCTGGTCCCGCTGCAGCAATTCGAGGCTGCGGTCATGTCCCATCGCGCGACCCTCCCGCGGCGAACAGGCGATCCATCGCGTCGACCAGGGCGAACGGCAGGCGCTCGCGGTGCACGCCGTGGCCGTCGGCGTCCACGCCGCGCAGGTACAGGTAGAGCACGCCGCCGACGTGGCGCTCGTAGTCGTAGTCGGGCAGGCGCGCGCGCAACTGGCGGTGCAAGGCCAGGGTGTAGATCGCGTATTGCAGGTCGTAGCGGCTGTGGCGCACCGAGGCATCCATGGCCTCGACGGTATACGCGCCCGCATCGCCGCCGAGCGCGTTGGATTTGTAGTCGACCACGTACCAGCGGCCGGCATGCTCGACGATAAGGTCGATGAAACCCTTGAGCATGCCGTTGAGCCGGTCGGCAAGCAGCGCGGGGCGTGGCCGACCTGCCAGCGTCTGCGCGCCGACCAGTGCATCCAGCGCCAGCGTGTCGACGCGGCGCGCCTCGAACCAGAACTCCATCTCGGCGCGATAGCCGTCGACCCCGGCCAGGCTCACGTGCGTGCCATCGGGCAGTGCCAGTGGGGTGCGCAGGAAGACCGGCAACCAGCGCGCCAGCGGCTCGGCGAATTCGCTCCAGCCGCGTCGCTGGCAGCGCCGCGCGATCAGCGCGTGCAGTGCCTGCGGCGCTTCGGCGGTGGCGGCGAAGCCGGCGTCGGCACACCACTCCAGCAATTCGTGCAGGAAGGTGCCCGGTTCGGCGCCGCGTGGGAATGCGTGGATGCCCGCGGCGGCGGCGGGGGCCGGCAGCGCGGCCGCGTCGGCGGCCAGGCCTTCGGCCAGCACGTCCTGTTGTGCCGTTTCCGGGGCGCTCGGCCGCGCGGTGTCCTCGTGGCCGACCCGCAGCGCGCTGTAGCTGGCGATCCACCACGGTTCGACCAGCGTGCCGCGGTAGCGGCGCGCCGGTAGGACGGGCGCCTCGTCACGAGTCGGCCGGTGGCGGTGCCTGGCGGGCTCCGCATCGAGGGTGACCAGATGCACGTCGGCGCGCTCGTCCGCGAACGCGCGCAGGCGCGCGGCCAGCTCGTCCTCGTCGTCGACCGGCGCGTCGCCGTCGAGCACGTAGCCGAAGGCGGACTTGTGCAGGCCGGAGGCCCTCTTCTGGCCGTCCCTGGGATTGGCCACGCCCAGCCAGCAGGCATGGACGGCACGGGTCATCGCCACGTAGAACAGGCGCAGGTCCTCCTGCAGCCGTTCGCGGTCGGCGCGTTCGCGGTCGGCCTCCGAGACGACGAGGTCCAGCGTCGCGCTGCCGTCCTGCTGGTGCAGCACGAAGCGGTCGCTGGCCTTGGTCTCGCGCGCAAGGCAGGTGAAGGGCAGCAGCACGAGCGGGTATTCCAGCCCCTTGGATTTGTGGATGGTGACCACCTGGACCAGCGCTGCCTCGCTTTCCAGTCGCACGATCTTCTCGTCGGCGGGCTCCGCGCCCGGTTCCGCGGCCTGGGCGATCTGGTGGGCCAGGTGGCGCAGCAGCGCGTGTTCGCCGTCGAGCGTGGCGGCGGCCTGCTGCAGCAGTTCGGCCAGGTGCAGCAGGTTGGTCAGCACGCGCTCGCCGTCCTCGCGGCGCAGCAGTTGCGCGGGCAGATCGAAGCGGTGCAGCAACTCGTGCAGCATCGCCAGCACGCCATGTTCAAGCCACAGCTCGTGCAACTGGCGGAAGCACTCGCTCATCGCCTCCCAGCGGGCTTCGTCGCGGTTGAGCAGGTCCAGTGCGGCGTAGTCCTGGTTCAGCGTGGCGGTGGCCAGGGCCGCGCGCATCGCGCGATCGGAGCCGGGTTCGGCGCAGGCGCGCAGCCACAGCAGCAGGTCGCCCGCCTCGGCCGAGGCGAACACCGATTCGCGGTCGGACAAATAGACGCTGGCCAGCCCGCGCGCACGCAGGGCCCGGCGCACGCAGGCCGCCTCGGTGCCGTTGCGCACCAGGATGGCGACGTCGCCCGGCCGCAACGGGCGCAGCGGGTGTTCGCCGTCGTCGAAGCCGCAACGGCCCTGCTGCGCCGCGTCCAGCAGGGACACCAGCCACGCCGCGGCGTGGTCGGCCATCAGCGTCTGGCAGGCGCTCTTGCCGAGCGGTTCCAGGCTGGCCGTGCGCGCCAGTTGCAGCGCCGCCACCGGCTTGCCGTCGAGCAGCAGGGATTCCTTGCGGCCGTGGGCGCGCACGCCGAAGAAGGGCAGCGCATCGGTGCCCTTGCCAAAGGCGAACGCGCCGCGCGGGTGCCGTTCGGCGTGTTCGAACACGTGGTTGACCGCGCGCACCAGGGCCGCGGTGGAGCGGTAGTTGGTGTCCAGCGTCCAGGTGGGCGGCCGGGCATGGCGGCGCGCACGCAGATAGGTGTGGATGTCGGCGCCGCGGAAGCCGTAGATCGCCTGCTTCGGGTCGCCGATCAGCAACAGTCCGGTGTCGGGCCGGTCGGCATGCGTGCGTTGGAAAATGCGCCACTGCAGCGGGTCGGTGTCCTGGAATTCGTCGATCAGCGCGACCGGGTACTGCCGGGCGATCGTGCCGGCCAGGCGCTCGCCGCTGGCGCCATCCAGCGCCTGGTCGAGCCGCGCGAGCATGTCGTCGTAACCCATCTGCGCCAGCCGTTGCTTGGCAAGCTGCAGGCGTGCGGCGATCCACGGCGCCGCGTGGGCGAGGACAAGCGGTTGCGGCGAGCCGGTGGCGTCGATCGTCGCAAGCAGCCGGTCCATCGCGGCGAAGCAGGGGTGCGTCGGCGTGCTGCCGTTCTTGTTGGTCGAGGCGGTGAGCCGGCCCTGGCTGGCGCGCTCGATCACCTCGCGCGCGGGCAGCGCGGCGCCATCGGCCCACGCCTGCAGCTCGGCCAGGTCGCGCTCCAGTTTCGCGGCGTTGTAGCGTTGGCCGTTGAGCGCCCTGGCCTGCAGGGCCTCGCGCAGCATCGCGGACAGCGTGGTCGAGTGGCGGGCCCAGTCCTGCCGTGCGGCGCGCTCGGCGTCGTCCAGCGGCAAGTAGTGCGCATCCAGCATGCCGGCGAGATCGTCGACCCGCGGCAGCGGCTGGCCGGCCATGCGCAACTGTTCCGTCGGCCGCCGCAGCAGCGGCGCGACGGCAGCCTGCAGCTGCGCCGGATGGGCCCACAGCGCGCTGATCCGCGCGCTGTGGGCGCGCTCCAGCACGAAGCAGTGCTGCCGCCAGTAATCGCGCACCGCCTCGGCCAGCAGCGCGCTCTCGTCGCTGGTCACCTCCTGCACCAGCGGATGGCCGCTGTCGAATGCGTGCTGGCCCAGCATGCGCTGGCACCACCCGTGGATGGTGAACACCGCCGCCTCGTCCATCCATTGCGCCGCCAGCTCCAGTTGCCGAGCGGCCCGCGCGCGGGCGTCGCCGGCGGGGTAGTCGGCGAGCAGGCCGGCCAGGTAATCGTCCGGCGCGCGGCGGCCGCGGAACACCTCGGCGGCCTCGGCCAGGCGCGTGCGGATGCGTTCGCGCAGCTCGGCGGTGGCGGCCTTGGTGAAGGTCAGCACCAGGATCTGCGGCGGCAGCAGCGCGCTGCCGTGCGGGCCGTGGCCCAGCACCAGGCGCAGGTACAGCGCGGCGATGGTCCAGGTCTTGCCGGTGCCGGCGCTGGCCTCGATCAGTTGCACGCCCTGCAAGGGCACGCCGAGCGGCTGCAGCGGCGCGAGTGCGGTCATGCGGCGCCCTCCGGCGGCAGCAGGGCCGCGTCCAGCGGGCGGTAGAGCTGCAGCAGGCCTTCGAAACCCGCCGCCTGCATGGCCGCGAACGTGGGCCACGCACGGGCAAGGCAGGGATCGCGGTCGCGTTCACCGGGCAAGTGGGCGAAGGCGTTGCCCTCGTAGCACGCCGTGGCCAGATCGGCGGGAGTGCGCTTGCCGCCTTCTGCCTTCAGCCAGGCGAACGCGGTACGCCGGGCCAGCGGCAGCGGCGCGCGCATGCCCTGGCACAGGGCGTCGAGCAACCGGTCCAGCCACTCGCCGGCTTGTTCGCGGGGCAGCGCATCGAAGGTCGGTTGCGCGTCGACCGCGACCAGCTGGGTCTGGGTCGGCACGCCGCAGGCGTTGGCCAGCAGGTGGGCCGCCCAGGCGTGGGTGAGCTTGTCCATGCGCAGCGCGCCGCCCTTGTCCAGCAGCTCGCCGTGTACCAGCTCCAGCCGGCGCTGCCGGCCATCGGCGACGCCACGCAGGTCGGTGAGCCAGTCCTCCAGCAGCAGCGCGCCGCGGCGGTAGCGCAACTCGTGCCTGGCCTCCAGCGGCTGCCAGCGTGCGCACGCCTCGCGCCAGCACCGGGCCAACGCCGCGGCCCGGGCGCCGATCGCCTGCGCCCACTCGGCGCCGAAGCCCCCCGGGGGCAGCACGCCTTCCTCGCCGAGCCGGCGCACCGCGGCGTCCACTGAGGCGTCCACCGCCGCGGCCGTTGCGGCCGCGTCGTCCACTACGGCGGCAAACACGCGGCGGATGGCGTCGTGGCGTTGCAGCGGGTCGAGGTCGAACGGTTCGTCGTCGAGGGCCTCGTCGTTGCTCTCGGTGAAGTGCACGTTCAGGCGCTGGTTGAAGAAGAACGCGACCGGTCGCGCCAGGAAATGCTGCAACTGGCCCAGGTCCAGCGCGGCGTCCGGCAGCCAGGGCCCCAGTTCACCGGCGAGCGCTTCGACCGGTGCCTGGTGGGCTTGTTGCCACTGGTCGGCATAGGTGAAGACACGCGGGTCGTGGCCGGCCTCGAAATAGCTGCGGCTGAACGGTTGCAGCGGGTAGCTGGTGGTCAGTGCATCGAGCAGGTGCTGGCCGGCCTGCGGCGCATCGGCGGCTTCGCCGGCACGGTGCCAGCCGGCGGCGAGGTAGTCGCGCAACTGGCCGACCAGCACCGAGGGCGGCAGCATGCTGTTGTCGCGCACGCTGCGGCCGACCCAGCTGATGTGGAGCGCATCGCGCGCGGAGAGCAGCGCCTCCAGGAACAGGTAGCGGTCGTCCTCGCGGCGCGAGCGGTCGCCCGGCCGCGCGTGGCCGGGCTGCGCCATCAGGTCGAAATCCTGCGGGCTGTGCCGGCGCGGATAGTCGCCGTCGTTCATGCCCAGCAGGCACACCACCCGGAACGGGATGGCGCGCATCGGCATCAAGGTGCCGAAGCTTACCGCACCGCCCAGGAAGCGCCGTGACAAGCGGCTTTCGTCGATCGCCGCCAGCCAGTGTTCGCGCACGACGGCCAGCGGCACCGGCCGGTCGAAGGCGGCCTCGTTGCAGGCTTCCAGCCAGGCGTCGAGCGCGTCGTGCAGATGGTTGAGGCGCCACGCGTCCTCGGCGTCGTCGTGGTCGAAGAAATCGCCCAGCAGCGAATGCAGGCGCTCGACCCACTGGCCCGGCGTGGCCGCCTGGCCGAGTTGCTTCCAGGCCGCCTCGAGCTGCTCGAGCAGTTGGGCCAGGGGGCCCACCTGGGCCGCGTCGAGGCCGCCCACCTCGGCATACGGCGCGATGCCGTCCAGGCTTTCGCCGTCGCCCACCGCATAGCCCAGCAGCATCCGGCGCAGGCCGAAACGCCAGCTGTTCTGTTCCAGCGCGGGCAGGCCGAGATCGAGCTTCTGTGCACCGTCCAGGCCCCAGCGGATGCCGGCGCCCTCGATCCATCGGCGCAGCGTGGGCAGGCCATCGTCGTCGAGCCCGAAGTGCCGGCGCAGGGCCGGCACGTCCAGCAGGTCGAGCACGTCGCTGACCGCGAAACGCGATTCGGGCAGCGCCAGCAGGTGGGCCAGCGCCACGATCAGCGGGGCGCTGCGGCGGGCGGACTGGTCCGCCACGCTCCACGGCAGGTGGCGCGGATCGTCGGGCGGCAGGCGGCCGAACACCGCCTGGATGTGCGGCGCGTAGGTCTGGATATCCGGCACCATCACGATCACGTCGCGCGGCGCCAGCGGCCGGCCGGCACGCTCGGCTTGTTCGAACAGGTCGAGCAGTCGGTCGTGCAGGACCTCCACCTCGCGTTGCGGGCTGTGCGCCACGTGCATGCGCAGGCTGGCGTCGTCGGGCTTCCACGGCCGGCGGCCGGCGGCATCCGGCGGCAGCGGCTGCAGGTCCAGCACGGCCTGCTGCACCTGCTGCAGCAGGCCGTCGCCGGGGACGTCCTGGAACAGGTCGATGCTGCGCCCGATCGCGCTGAAGCGATCGCGGTAGCGCGCGGGGTCGTCGAAACTGTCGAGCAGGCGGATGTAGTCGCGCCCCTGCTTGCCCCAGGCGGCCAGCAGCGGATTGGCATGCAGGTGCAGGTCTTCGTAGCGCGGCGCCGCGGCCAATCCCGGCTTGGCCTGCTGGCGATGGTGCGCGGCGCGCAGCAGTTCGCGATCCTCGATGATGTCGGCCCAGTAATGGCGGCAGGGGTTGGCCACCACCAGCAGCACCTGGCTGAAGCGCGCCATCGCGGTAAGCGCCTCCAGCGTCTGCTGCGGCAGCGAGGAGATGCCGAAAACCACGATCCGCCGCGGCAGCCCCGCGGGGCGCCCGGCCAGCTCGCCGATGCGCGCCACGAAGGCGCGGTGCACCGCCGCGCGGTGTTGCGCGCGCGCGCCGCCACCGACGTCGGCCAGCAGCAACCGCCACAGCCGCGGTTGCCAGCACTGGTTGGCGTCGACCGGTTCGCGGCGTCCGCGCAGTTCGTCGCGCAGCACGTCGTGGCCGTGTTCCCAGTCGTCGAGCCAGTCCGCGCGGTAGACCTGGTACTGGTCGAACAGGTCGGCGACCTGGGCGGCGAGCTGGTACTGGCGCAAGCCCGGGGCGTCGCCGCCGCCGGCATGCAGGTAATCGCGCAACGGGCCGAAATCGTCGTCGGCCAGGTGCTGCGGGATCAGCCGCAGCAGGCGCCAGGCCAGGCGCGACTTGTCGAAGGGCGAAGTCGTCGCCACCGCCTCGCGGCCCAGCACCGCGCGGTAGGCGCTCCACAGGAAGCGCCCGGGCAGTTGCACGTCGATTGCCGCGCTGATGCCCAGCCCGCCGTCCGTCCGCGCGCGCGCCAGCGCCAGCTTCAGCCACTGCGCGATGCCGTTGCTCTGCACCAGCATCAGCTCGTCTTCCAGCGGCCGCAGCGGCGCGCGCGCCAGCCAGGCGGCGAGCAGGTCGCGCAGGTCTTCCAGCCGGTTGCCGTGCAGCACCATCAGGCCCGGCTCGATCGTGGCCTCGGTGGCGGGGAGTGTGGCGGTGCTCACCGGGGGCGGGACTCGTGGACGCTCATGCGGCGATTGTCTCCAAAAGCGGGCGCCATTGTCGCCCGCAGCCGTCTCGCCGCCTGCGACGGAAGTTGCGAGCCGGTGTCGATCCGCGATGCGCTGGTTCGTCGCTGCAGTGAAGCCGGCACACCTCAGGTCCGGCCACACGGGAGGCACTTGCGATGCGATGCATGGTGATAGTCAAGGCCACGGCCGAATCGGAAGCCGGGGTGATGCCGGACCAGGAGTTGCTGGCCGCGATGGGCAAGTTCAACGAGGAGCTGGTCAAGGCCGGCGTGATGCTGGCCGGCGAGGGGCTGACGCCCAGCGCGCGCGGCGCGCGGGTGACGTTCGTGGGCAAGGAGCGCCACGTCGTCGACGGGCCGTTCGCCGAGACCAAGGAGCTGGTCGCCGGCTTCTGGTTGTGGCAGGTGAAGTCGATGGACGAGGCGATCGCCTGGGTGCGGCGTTGCCCCAATCCGATGGAAGGCGAGTCGGTGATCGAGATCCGCCCGGTGTTCGAGGCCGACGATTTCGGCGAGGCCTTCACGCCCGAACTGCGCGCACAGGAGGAGCGCCTGCGCGCACAGCTGGACCGGACGGCCGGATAGGGCTGTCCGCGCCCGGACGCTTGCGCCCAGCGGGCGCCGGTGGTGTGATCGGCGGTCATGAGCATGACCGACACCCATCGCGCCATCGACGCCGTCTGGCGCATCGAGTCGGCCCGCCTGATCGCCGGCCTCGTGCGCATGCTGCGCGATGTCGGGCTGGCCGAGGAGCTGGCGCAGGATGCGCTGGTGACGGCGCTCGAACAGTGGCCGCAGACCGGCGTGCCGGACAACCCCGGCGCCTGGCTGATGACCACCGCCAGGCACCGCGCCATCGATCGCCTGCGCCGGCACAAACTGGTCGAACGCAAGCACGAGCAACTCGTGCACGAATGGGAGCGCCAGCACGAATCCGCCGAGGCAGTCGCCGAACGCACGCTGGACGACCCGTTCGGCGACGACCTGCTGCGCCTGATCTTCACCGCCTGTCACCCGCTGCTGTCGATGGAGGCGCGCGTGGCGCTGACCTTGCGCCTGCTGGGGGGCTTGAGTACGGACGAGATCGCGCGCGCCTTCCTGGTGCCGGAGGCGACCATCGCCCAGCGCATCGTGCGGGCCAAGCGCAGCCTGGCCAAGTCGGAGGTGGCCTACGAAGTGCCCCGCGGCGAGGAGCTGGCGACGCGGCTGGTTGCGGTACTCGGGGTGATCTACCTGATTTTCAACGAAGGCTATGCGGCGACCGCCGGCGACGACTGGATGCGCCCGGGCCTGTGCGAGGACGCGCTGCGTCTCGGGCGCGTGCTGGCCGGCCTGATGCCGCGCGAACCGGAGGTGCACGGGCTGGTGGCGCTGATGGAGATCCAGGCCTCGCGCTCGCGTGCGCGCACCGATGCGCACGGCGAGCCGATCCTGCTGCTCGATCAGAACCGCGCCTTGTGGGATCGCCTGCTGATCGGGCGCGGCCTGGCCGCGCTGGAGCAGGCGCGCCGGCTGGGCGGCGAGCTGGGTCCGTACGCATTGCAGGCGGCGGTGGCGGCCTGCCACGCGCGCGCCGCCACCGCCGCGCAGACCGACTGGCCGCGGATCGCCGCGTTGTACGCCGTGCTGGCCCGGGTCGCGCCCTCGCCGGTGGTGGAGCTCAACCGCGCGGTCGCGGTGGGGATGGCGGACGGGGCAGCCGAAGGCCTGGCCCTGGTTGATGCGCTGGGCGACGAGCCGAGCCTGCGCAACTACCATCTGCTGCCCGCCGTGCGCGGTGACCTGCTGGCGCGGCTGGGGCGGGGCGAGGAGGCGAGCCGGGAATTCGAGCGCGCCGCCAGCCTGACCCGCAACCGCCGCGAACAGGCGATGATGCGCGAGCGGGCGCGTGCATGCCGCTAGGTATGCTCCGGCGCTGACCGGCCCGTTATGACCCAAACGGCATGGAATTTCTCTTCAAGCCGTTGCGCGGAACGGCGCCCGGGAGCCCTGGGTGCCTGCAGGACAGGGGTTTGCCACGCCATGGGTTGGCTGGCGTGGAATTTGCTTCAAGTGCCTCCGTGAACCGGCGTTCGGCGGGTTCGAGGGCTGGCGCGGCACCCGCGCCGCCCGGCTGCCGCCCGTTTTCCGGCCATCGGCCGGTCGGGTGGGCGTCGTGGCAGGGCATTTCGGGAAAGGAAGGGGCATGGGAGTGGAGGGGCAGAATCGGCAGTACGGCGAACTTCGCGAGCGCTTCTACCAGAGCGTGGCGGAGACGCTTACCCTGCTGCACCCGGCCGCCGACTACGATCGCCGCCGCGCGCTGCTCGAAGTGGCCACCACCCTGGTCAGCACGATGGATCTGCCGCTGGTATGGATCGGTCGCCGCGAACTGGGCCAGTCCACGCTCGAACTGGTGGCCGCCGGCCCCGCGGCGGAGTACGCCAGCGTGTGGCCGGTCAGCGACGATCCGCGCGAACCTGGCGGCCGCGGCCCGGCCGGCGCGGCCCTGCGCGAGGGTCGGCCGCAGCTCGCCTCGGTCGACGCCCCCGATGACGAGGACTGGCATGGCGCGGCCCGGGCTTATGGGCTGGACTCGGTCATCGTGGCGGCCTCCGGCACGGCCGACGGCGGCCAGCTCGCCCTGGCGGCGTACTCGCGCCGCGGCGGTCCGCCGCTCACCGACGAGCTGCTCGACTGGGCGCAGCGCCTCGCCGACGAGCTGGCCCGTTTCTGGGACGACCAGGCACAGCTCGAGCGCAGCCTGCGGCTGAGCCGCTTCCGCGATGCCCATCGCACGATCCAGCGTGCGCTGCTGGCACATCCGGAGCCGGCGGCGATCTACATGACGCTGGCCAACGCGCTGGTGAAGGACGCCGCCGCCAGCGCGGTGGTCGTCTACGTTCCCGAGGGCGACATGTTGCGCCGGGCGGTCGGTGCCGGTCCGCTGGTCGAGCTGCTGGCGACGCTGCCCGAACCCCCCAAGCACGCCGACGAACCGCCGATGCCGGTGGCCACCCAGGCCTGGATGGAGGGTGAGCCGGTGGTGCGGCTGCAGCCGTCGGCGTGGCCCGACGTGTCGCCGGTGTGGCGCGGCGAATCGCTGGGGGAGGTGGCCGCCATTGGTGGCTGGCCGATCTTCCTGGCCCTGCCCAGCGACACCGAGGTGGAGCACCACGCCACCGCCGTGCTGCTGCTGGCCGCGACCGAGATCGACGCCTTCGACGCCGACCTGCGCCGCCTGCTGGACGAGATCTCCGACACGGTCGGCCTGGCGCTGCGCCAGTACGCGCAGCGCCAGGCGCTGTTCCGCGAACAGGAGCGGCAGACTTACCTGGCCCTGCACGACGCGCTGACCGACCTGCCCAACCGGCGCGCGCTCGACTACCACCTCGAACGCGCGCTGGCGCGGGCGATGCGGCACCACCACCTGGTGGCCGTGGGCATGCTCGACCTGGACGACCTCAAGCCGATCAACGACCGCTACGGCCATGCGGTCGGCGACCGCGTGCTGGTCGAAGTGGCGCGCCGGCTGCACGATGCACTGCGCTCGGAGGATTCGGTCGCGCGCGTGGGCGGCGACGAGTTCGTGCTGGTGCTGGAGGACCTGGCCAGCGAGGACGACCTGGTCCTGCTGCTGGAACGCCTGTGGCAGTCGCTGCAGCAACCGATCGTGGTGGGCGGGCAGAGCATCGACATCACCGTCAGCCTGGGCGTGGCGCTGTACCCGACCCACGCCCAGGACAGCGGCGAACAATTGCTGCGCCTGGCCGACCAGGCGATGTACCACGTCAAGGCGAACAAGCAGCAGCGCGCCGCCTGGTGGGCGCTGGCGCGAACCGAAGGCGATGCGCGGGAGACCGCCGACGAGGATGCCGGCCTCGCCGAGCCGTATGGCCCGCAGGCGGCTGCCGTGCTGCGCCCCTGCGCCGACGCCTGGCAGGCGCAGTTGCCGGTGGTGGCGCAACGTTTCCATGCCGCGCTGGCCGCCCATGCCGGCATCGCCGGCCTGCTGGCGGACTTTCCGCCGGCGGCGCTGGATGCTTTCAGGGAACGCCTGGCCCGCCACCTGCAGACCCTGTGCCACCCCGAGCTGGACGAGGCCGGCCAGCGCGCGGGGGCGATCCGCGCCGGCATCTGCCAGGCCGCGTGCGGGCTGGAGGAAGCCTGGCTGGCCGAAGCGATCGAGCAGTTGCGCACGATCCTTGGCAGCACCCTGGGCCGCGGCCCGCGCGCGCAGCGCAACGCATTGGCGATCGTGTTGCAGCGCCTGGCCAGGGACCAGCAATGGCAACTGGAAAGCATGCGCGACCTGCAGCGCCGGCGCGAAGCCGCGCTGACCAGGATCCACACGGCAGCCTGGTCGGCGCACGACATCCTGGACCTGCTGGAAGAGACCGTGCAGGTCCTGGCGGAGCACGAGGAACTGGTCGTCTGCGCGGCGGGCCGCCCGGATGCCTCCGGCGAAATGGTCAGCGAGCTGGTCGCCGGCGCGGTGCCGGCCGAATACCTGCGCATCACCAACCAGGGCGCGGCGCCGCCGCTGCGGGTCGACCCGGCCGAGACGCAGGTGGAGGAGCCGCTGCGGCGCGCCTGGCGGAGCGGTCGCGTGGAACGCAGCGTGCACTACGGCAGCGATCCGGTGATGGCGTCGTGGCGCGACACCGCCGAGCGCCACGGCATCGTCTCGCAGGTCGCCGTGCCGCTGTGCGTGGCACCGGGCCGGCCGGTGGCGCTGCTGGCGTTGTACGGCGCCTATGCCGGCGGCTTCCGCAGCGAGCACCAGCAGGCCTTCGTCGCGCGGATCAGGCAGGTGCTGGAACTGGCGCTGCTGCGCATGGCGCCGCGGCGCCAGCTCGCGACCCTGCTGCCGGCGTTCGTGCGCCAGCGCTGGCGCGGCATGCTGGCCGGCGGCGCGCTGCGCATGCACTACCAGCCGATGGTGCGGCTGGCCGACAACCAGATCGCCGGCTTCGAAGCGCTGGCGCGGCTGCGCGACGATGCCGGCAGCCTGCAACTGCCGGCCAGTTTCATGCCGGCGCTGGGCGCGGCCGGTCTGATGCGGCTGTTCCGCGACGGCATCATCCAGGCGGTGGCACGGCGGCAGTCGCTGGCGCGCGACGGGCTGGTGCTGGGCATGTCGGTCAACGTGCCGGTGGCCGCCCTGCGCGACGTCCGCTACGCGCGCACGGTGGAGACGATCCTGCAGGCCAGCGGCTGTCCGCCGGGTTCGCTGCGCTTCGAGGCTTTCGAAAACGCCAGCGGCATCGGTTGCTGGGCGCTGCTGGCCGAGACCGGCGTGCAGACGCTGAAATCGATCGACCGCGGGGCGCTGGAGGACGACCGCACGCTCAGCCGCAACCTGGTGGCGCGGCTCAGCCAGTCGCCGTTCGATCGCGTCAAGATCGACCACACGCTGATCGCCCAGGTGCGGCAGGACCCGTTGGGCACCTTGCGCCTGCTGCGGCAGCTGATCCGGGTCAGCCATGACCTGGGCCTGGAGGTGGTGGTCGAAGGCCTGGAATCGCCCGGCATGCTGGAGGCCGCCGCGATCCTCGGCGCCGACTTCGGCCAGGGTTTCGCGCTGGCCCATCCGATGCCGCCGGAGGAGCTGCCCGCCTGGCTGAGCTCGGACCGCCCCGCCAGGTCCGGCGCCGCGCCGCGTTGCGCCCTGGGCGCACTGGCCAGCGCCTTGCGCTGGGAGGAACGTTTTGCCGCGCTGTTCGACGTGCCCGAGGCGCGCCAGCGCCACGTGCGTGCCGGCAGCGGGGTGGGGGAGTGGCTGCGCGTGGCGGGCGCCGCCGCCGAGTTGCGCGCGGCCTATCGCGACATGCTCGACGCGGCTTCGCCGGGGCCGTTCGACCCCGGCCATGCCCGGCGCCGCGACCGGCTGTTCGCCCTGCTGGTCGAACAGGCCCTGGTCGAGGAGCAACGCCACGGCCACGACCGGCCCCGCGAAAGGCATTGAGCCGCGCGTGCCGCCGGCGGCACGGATGCTGCGCCGGGTCGATTTCCGGTAGGCTGGCGATGGTTGCATCGGGGTATCGGGGCCGCCGTCCTGCCGCCGCCTTGCGGCTCGCGCGGCGAGGGGCGAACAGCGCCGCGAGATCCGCGACGACGAGGAGCCGCCGAGGGAATCCATGCTGAATCGAGCCGTCGTGCCGGGCGAACTGCGCGAGCGCTTTTATCGAAGCGTGGCGGAGACCTTGAGCCTGTTGCACGCCGCCCCCGGCCACGACCGCCGGCGCGCTCTGCTCGAAGTCAGCCGCATCCTTGCCGCCACGATGGAGTTGCCGCTGGTGTGGATCGGCCGCCGCGAGAGCGGCGCGCATGCCGTGGAGGTGATGGCCGCGGCCGGACCGGCGCAGGCCTACGCCACGACGTTGCAGCTGAGCGACCTGGCGGACGAGCCCGGCGGCCGCGGCCCGGTCGGCATCGTGCTGCGCGAGGAGCGCGCCCGGGTCACCCCGGTGCTCTCCAGCGAGTTCGCGTTCTGGCGCGAGGCTGCACGGGAGCATGGCTTCGGCGCCTGCATCGTGGCGGCGTCGCGCACCCGCGACGGCGGCCAGCTGGTGCTGGCCTCGTACTCGCGCGAGGGCGGCCCGACGCTGGGCGAGGAACTGCTCGACTGGGCGCAGCGCCTGGTGGACGAACTGAGCCGGTTCTGGGACCACCAGGTGCTGCTGGAGCGCAGCATCCGCATGAGCCGCTACCGCGACGCGCAGCGCACGATCCAGCGCGCGCTGCTCGAGCAGCCCGACCCGGAGGCGATCTATCCGACTCTGGCGCGCGCGCTCGCCGACATCGCCGGCGCCGCAGCGGTGGACGTGTTTGCCGCCGTGGAAGGCCAGGACCTGCTCCGCCGCGTGGCCCTGGTGGGGCCGATCGCCGAGGTGATGCAGACCCTGCCGATTCCACCGCGGCAGCAGGAGGGGCCGATCATCTTCGCGCCCACGCTGGCCTTCATGCAGGGTGCGCCGGTGATCCGGCGCAAGCCGGCCGCGGCGGCGGCGCCGGGCAATCCGTGGCGCCCCGAGCTGAGCGACCACGCCGGCGCGGTGGGTTGCTGGCCGTTGTTCGCCGCGCCGCCGGATGCGGCCGATCCGGCGGCGCCGGTCGGGGTGTTCGTGGTGGTGACCGCCGAAGCCGACGCCTTCGACGAGGAGATGTGCCGGCTGCTCGACGAGATCGCCGATGCTGCCGGGTTGGCGCTGCGCCAGCACGCGCAGCGCCACGCCCTGCGCCAGGAGCAGGAGCGGCAGGCCTACCTGGCCTCGCATGACGACCTGACCAACCTGCCCAACCGCCGCGCGCTGGATCGCCACCTGGATGCCGTGCTGGCCAGCGCACGCCGGCAGGAGCGGCGGGTGGCGGTGGGCCTGCTCGACCTGGACGACCTCAAGCCGATCAACGACCGCTACGGCCACGCCGTCGGCGACCGCATCCTGGCCGAGGTCGGCGAACGCTTGCGGCGGCTGTTGCGCGGCGACGATTACGTGGCCCGCTTCGGCGGCGACGAGTTCGTGCTGGTGTTCGACGGCCTGCAGCACGAAAGCGACCTGGACGAACTGCTCGAGCGGGTCGGCAGCTCGCTGCTGCAGCCGGTGGCCATCGACGGCAAGGTGCTGCCGATCGACGCCAGCCTGGGCATCGCCATGTATTCCAGCGACGGCCACGCCAGCGGCGAGCACCTGCTGCGCCTCGCCGACCAGGCGATGTACCAGATCAAGGCGCGCAAGCGGCATCGCACGCGCTGGTGGGCGATGGCGCGGCCCGACGGGGCCCTCGCCGCGGCGGACTCCGGGGGGCATGTGGCGCCCTACGGCGAGGGTGCCACCGACGTGCTGCTGGCCTGTCGCGACAGCTGGCAGCCGCGCCTGCCGGCGGTGGTGGAGAGCTTCTGCGCGGCCCTGCTCGAGCATGACGGGATCGGCGCCTTGCTGCGGGTGCTGCCCGATGCGGAGTACCAGGTGCTCAAGTCGCACATGCTGGCGCACCTGCAGGAGTTGACCCGGGCGGACCTGGACATCGCCGAGCACCGCCGGCGCGCCACGCGGTCCGGCCTGTTCCACGCCGCCTGCGGCCTGGAGGAGGTGTGGCTGCTGGAGGCGATCGAGCAATTGCGCGGCGATCTGGTCACGGTGCTCGGTGCGGCCGACCGCCGCGCGCTGGACGTGGTGCTGCAGCGGCTGGGCACCGAGCGCCAGTGGCAGCTGGAGAGCATGCGCGCGCTGCAGCGCCAGCGCATGGCCTTGCTGGACCGGCTCAATGCACTGGCGTGGTCGGCCGAGGGCTACCTGGGACTGATCCAGGGCGTGGTCGACATCCTCGCCTCGCACAAGGAGTTCGCGGCCTGCGCGGTGGGGCGCCCGGACGACTCGGGGCGGCTGACCTACGAGGCGGTGGCGGGCAACGCCTTCGCCGCGTACCTGCGCGCCCTGATGGCGGGCGAGGCCTCGCCGATCCGCGTCAACGAGGAGCACCCGGAAGGCGGCGGGCCGAGCGGGCGCGCCTGGCGCACGGTGAGCATCCAGCGCTGCCTGCACTTCGGCAGCGACCCGGCCATGGCCGGGTGGCGCGACATGGCCTTGCGCCTCGGCGTGATCTCCAGCGTATCGATCCCGCTGTGCCCGTCGCGCGCCAGGCCGGTGGTGCTGCTGTCGTTGTACAGCCCGTATGCCGGCGGCCTGCAGAGCGAGGACCAGCGCGCCTTCGTGGAACAGGTCAAGTCGGTGCTGGACCTGGCGCTGGCGCGGTTGTCGCCGCCCCGGCAGGGCGCCGAGCTGCTGCCGTTCTTCGTGCGCGAACGCTGGCGCGCGCGGATCGCGACCGATGCCTTGCAGATGCACTACCAGCCGCTGATCCGGCTCGCCGACGGCGAAGTCACCGAATTCGAGGCGCTGGCCCGCCTGCGCGACGTGGATGGCGAACTGCTGGCGCCGGGCCGCTTCCTTCCCGCGCTGGATGCCGACGACCTGATCGTGCTGTTCCGCCAGGGCCTGCGGCTGGCCACCGCCTGCCGCGCCGCGCTGGGCGAGGCCGGCCACCTGCTGGACATGTCGGTGAACGTGCCCGCCGCGGCGCTGGAGGATTCCCGCTACGGCGCGGCCGCCGCCGCGGTACTCGCCGACAGCGGCTGTCCGCCCGGCGCGCTGCTGCTGGAGATCCTGGAGTCGCCACTGGGCAGCGAGCACCCCGGTGCGCTGGACGAGCCCGGCATGCAATCGCTCAAGGCGCTGGGCGTACGCCTGGTCGAGGACGACCTGGGCGCCGGCTACAGTTCGCTGATCCGCCTGCGCCAGTGGCCGTTCGACCGCATCAAGATCGACCAGGCGATCGTGCTGCAGGCCCGGCGCGACCCGTTGAACACGCTGCGCTTCATCCGCCAGCTGATCCGCATCGGCAATGACCTGCGCCTCGAAGTCGTGGTGGAAGGTCTGGAGACACCGGACCTGATCGAGGCGGCCTCCCTGCTGGGCGCGGATTTCGGCCAGGGCTACGCGCTGGCCCGGCCGATGCCAGCCGAGGCGCTGGCCGGCTGGATGCGCGCCCACCGGCCCGCGGCGCGCGCGCAGGTGCCGCGCACCAGCCTGGGCGCCCTCGCCGGCGAGTTGCTGTGGGAGGAGCAGTTCCTCGCGCTGCCGCCCGACCCCGCCTTCTGGGCCACGCATGCCGAGCGCAGCTGCGGCCCGGCCGAGTACTTGGACGTCGCCGGCCTGGGCGACCTCGGCGCCAGCCACCACGCCATGCACGAAGCCGCGCTGAAGGGCCCGCAGGATCCGTCCTATCGGCGCCTGCGCGAGGCATTCCTCGGCGAGCTGGTCGCCCACCTGCTGCAACAGCCGCGCTGAGCCTCCCGGCGCCAGGCAGCGACCGGGGCGTCCTTGGCGATTCGTCCGCCCGCGTCCGTGGACCCGGCGCGCTCCCGCCGGCACTCGCCGTGCGTGCGGCGGTTGACCGACCCGGCCGGTATCCCTAGAATTGCGCGTTCTCGGCGGGCGATTAGCTCAGCGGTAGAGCACTGCCTTCACACGGCAGGTGTCGCAAGTTCGATCCTTGCATCGCCCACCACGCATCATCGAAAAAGGCCACCCTCGGGTGGTCTTTTTTTTTCGCGGATCGGCAGCAAACGGGTCGGTCGGCCGTCGACCGGCGGACCGCCGTGGCAGGCGAGGGGCGGTGGCGCGAATTGCTAGAATTGTCGCCTTTCCCGACGCTGGCGCACGATCATGGCAATCCTCGAGCCCGAACTGGTCCGCATCCTCCAGGCGCTGCAGCAGTTCCAGCTGACGCCCTGGAAAATCGTCGGCTTCGCCGGCACGCTGATGTTCACCAGCCGCTGGTTCGTCCAGCTCTACTACACGCGCAAGTACAAGCGCGTGGTGATGCCGCTGGCGTTCTGGTGGCTCTCGGTGTGCGGCAGCGTGTTGCTGCTGGCCTACTTCGTGTTCGGCAAGAACGACTCGGTGGGCATCCTCTCCAACTTCTTCCCGGTGTTCGTGTCGGTCTACAACCTGGTCGTGCACCTGCGCCACCGCAAGAACAGCATCACCGGCGACGCCACGGCGTGATTGATTTCCTGTAGGAGCGAGGCTAGTCGGGGTCGTAGTCGAGGTTGGAGGCCAGCCAGCGTTCGGCTTCGGCCTGGCTCCAGCCCTTGCGGCGGGCGTAGTCGGCCACCTGGTCCCGGCCGAGCCGACCGACCACGAAGTACTGGCTGCCCGGGTGCGAGAAGTACCAGCCGGAAACCGCTGCGGCCGGGTACATCGAGAAACCCTCGGTGAGCGTGATGCCGGCATTGCCCGTGGCGTCGAGCAGCTTGAACAGCGTCGCCTTCTCGGTGTGGTCCGGACAGGCGGGGTAGCCGGGGGCGGGGCGGATGCCCTGGTACTTCTCGGCGATCAGCGCCTCGTTGTCGAGGTTCTCGTCGGGCACGAAGCCCCAGAAGTCCTTGCGCACGCGTTGGTGCATGCGCTCGGCAAAGGCCTCGGCGAGGCGGTCGGCCAGCGCTTTCAGGATGATCGCGGAGTAGTCGTCGTGGTCGGCGTGGAAACGTTCCAGGTGCGGCTCGATGCCAAGGCCGGCGGTGACGGCGAAGCCGCCGATCCAGTCGGGTTTGCCGAACTCCTTCGGCGCGATGAAATCGGCCAGGCACAGGTTGGGGCGCTCGGCCGGTTTGTCAGCCTGCTGGCGCAAGTGGTGCAGCACGGCCAGCGGCGTCGTGCGGCTTTCGTCGGCGTAGATCTCCACGTCGTCCACCAGGTTGGCGGCGGGCCAGAAACCGATCACCGCGCGGGCCTTCAGCCACTTCTCGCCGACGATCCGGTCCAGCATCGCCTGCGCGTCGGCGAACAGCTCGCTGGCCTGGGGGCCGACGACGTCGTCGGTGAGGATGGCGGGGTAGTGGCCAGCCAGTTCCCAGGCCTGGAAGAACGGTGTCCAGTCTATGGTTTCGCGCAGCTCGGTCAGCGGGTAGTCGTCGAACACGGTGATGCCGGGCTGCACCGGCTGCGGCGGTTCGTAGCTGGCCCAGTCGCAGCGGAAACGGTTGCCGCGCGCGTGTTCCAGCGTCACCAGTTTCTTGCCTGGCCCGCGGTGCTTGTGGCGCTCGCGCACTTCGGCGTATTCGCTGCGCACCCTGGCGAGGAAGCCGTCCACCAGCTCCTTGCTGACCAGCGATTGCGCCACGCCGACCGCGCGCGAGGCGTCCTTGACCCAGACGCAGGCGGTTTCGTAGTGCGGCTCGATCTTGATCGCGGTGTGCGCGCGCGAGGTGGTGGCGCCGCCGATCAGCAGCGGGATGCTGAAGCCGCGCCGCTTCATTTCGCGGGCGACGTTGGCCATCTCCTCCAGCGAAGGCGTGATCAGGCCGGAGACGCCGATCATGTCGGCCTTTTCCTCGATCGCGGTGTCGAGGATCTTCTGCGCCGGCACCATCACGCCGAGGTCGACCACCTCGAAATTGTTGCAGGCGAGCACCACGCCCACGATGTTCTTGCCGATGTCGTGCACGTCGCCCTTGACCGTGGCCATCACGATCTTGCCGTTGGAGCGGCTGGTGTTGCCGCTCCTTTTTTTCTCCTCCTCCATGAAGGGTAGCAGGTAGGCCACCGCCTTCTTCATCACCCGGGCGGACTTCACCACCTGCGGCAGGAACATCTTGCCGGCGCCGAACAGGTCGCCGACCACGTTCATGCCGTCCATCAGCGGGCCTTCGATCACGTCCAGCGTGCGGGTGACGGTCCGGCGCACTTCCTCGGTGTCTTCCACCACGAACTGGTCGATGCCGTGCACCAGCGCGTGCTCCAGCCGCTTGCGCACCGGCAGTTCACGCCAGGCCAGCGCATTGCCGTTGTCCTGTTCGCGCGCGCCCTTCTTGTGCTTCGCGGCGATCTCCATCAGCCGTTCGGTGGCGTCGGGGCGGCGGTTCAGCACCACGTCTTCCACGCGTTCGCGCAGCTCCGGTTCCAGTTCGTCGTAGATCGCCAGCTGGCCGGCGTTGACGATGCCCATGTCCATGCCGGCGCGGATGGCGTGGTAGAGGAACACGCTGTGGATCGCCTCGCGAACGGTGTCGTTGCCGCGGAACGAGAACGACACGTTGGAGACGCCGCCGGAGAGATGCGACAGCGGGAAGCGCTGCTTCAGCTGCCGGCATGCCTCGATGAAGTTCACCGCGTTGTCGGCGTGCTCCTCGATGCCGGTGGCGATCGGGAAGATGTTGGAGTCGAAGATGATGTCCTCGGGCGGGAACCCCACTTCCTCGGTGAGCAGCCGGTACGAGCGCTCGCAGATTTCCAGGCGCCGCGCCACGGTGTCGGCCTGGCCCTGCTCGTCGAAGGCCATGACCACGGTGGCGGCGCCGTAGCGCAGGATCTTCCGCGCCTGCTCCAGGAACGGGCCTTCGCCTTCCTTCAGCGAGATCGAGTTGACCACGCCCTTGCCCTGCAGGCACCTCAGGCCGGCCTCGATCACGCTCCATTTGGAGGAATCCACCATCACCGGGATCTTGGCGATGTCCGGCTCGGCGGCGATCAGGTTGAGGAACTTGACCATCGCCGCTTCGGAGTCGAGCAGGCCTTCGTCCATGTTCACGTCGAGGATCTGCGCGCCGCTCTCCACCTGCTGGCGGGCGACTTCCACGGCCTCGTCATAACGGTCTTCCTTGATCAGCTTCTTGAACTTCGCCGAGCCGGTGACGTTGGTGCGTTCGCCGATGTTGACGAACAGCAGGTCGGGCGTGATCACCAGCGGTTCGAGGCCGGACAGGCGGGTGTGGCGGGCCATCAGGCGGCCTCCGCCTGGTCGACGCAGGGCAGCGCGCGCGGGGCGACAGCGCGCACCGCTTCGGCGATCGCCTTGATGTGTGCCGGCGTGGTGCCGCAGCAGCCGCCGACCAGGTTGAGCAGGCCGTCGCGGGCGAAGTCGGCGATCACGCCGGCCATGTGTTCGGGCGTCTCGTCGTATTCGGCGAACGCGTTAGGCAGGCCCGCGTTCGGGTGGGTGCTGACGAAGCTTTCGGCAATGTCGGAAAGGGTCTGGATGTGCGGGCGCAGGTCCTCGGCGCCGAGCGCGCAGTTGAAGCCCACCGACAGCGGCCGCGCGTGGCGGACGGAGTAGTAGAACGCCTCCGCGGTCTGCCCCGACAGCGTGCGGCCGGAGCGATCGGTGATGGTGCCGGAGATCATCACCGGCACGCGCGCACCGCGCTGGTGGAACAGCTCGGACAGCGCGAACAACGCGGCTTTTGCATTCAAGGTGTCGAAGATCGTCTCGACCATGATCACGTCCGCGCCGCCATCGATCAGGCCGCCGGCGGCTTCGGTGTAGTTCGCCGCCAGTTCCTCGAAGCTGACGTTGCGGAAACCCGGGTCGTTGACGTCGGGCGACAGCGAGGCGGTGCGGCTGGTCGGGCCGAGCACGCCGACCACGAAGCGGGGCTTGGCCGGCGTCTTTGCGGTCATCGCGTCGCAGGCGGCACGGGCCAGTTTTGCCGCTTCGAGGTTCAGCTCGTGGGCGAGATGCTGCAGTTTGTAGTCGGACTGGCTGATGCGGGTGGAGTTGAAGGTGTTGGTTTCGACCAGGTCGGCGCCGGCTTCGAGGTAGGCGTCGTGCACGCCGCGGATGATTTCCGGACGGGTCAGGGTGAGCAGGTCGTTGTTGCCTTTCAGGTCGCAGGCGCCGGCGTGCTCATGGGCGTGGCCGTCGTGGCCGTGCTGGAAACGTTCGCCGCGAAAGCCGTCTTCGTCCAGCTCGTGCGCCTGCAGCATGGTGCCCATCGCGCCGTCGAGGATCAGGATGCGCTGGCGCAACGCCTGTTCCAGGGCGGCGACGCGATCGGGGTGGAGCCAGGGCAGGGTGTTCATGGCAACGTCCTTGCGGGGAAGGGTCAGGCGCGCTTGCGCGCCAGCAGGCTGATGACTTCGAAATGCGGCGCCTTGCGCTCGCGGCTGAGCCGGTTGCCGCTGAGCACATCGAGCCCGGCGCTGCGCGCGTAGCCTTCGAGCTGGTCGATGCGAAAGCCGAGGTTGCGGTGGTCGAACGGTTCGACCGCGGCGCGGTGGTCGTGCTGGCCCAGCGTCACCGCGAGCAGGCGGCCACCCGGGCGCAGCAGGCGCGCGGCTTCGGCCACCGCCCTGGCCGGGTGTTCGGCGTAGGTCAGCGCGTGCAGCATCAGCACCAGGTCGAAGCGCTGCTCGCCCAGCTCCAGCGCGTGCATGTCGCCCTGGAGCACGCGCACGTTGGCGAAGGCCTTGAGCCGTTTCGCGGCGGCCTCGACCACGCGCTCGCTGGAGTCCACGCAGACGATCGAATGGGCATGCGGCGCCAGCAGCTCGGCGGTGATGCCATCGCCGGAGGCGATGTCGAGCACGTCGCCGGTTTCCAGCAGTTGCAGCAGCGAGCGCGCCAGGGTTTCCCAGGTGCGACCGGGCGAATAATGGCGCTCCATGTCGCCGGCCACGGTGTCGGCCCAGCCTTCCTCGCGGGCGCGGTTGGCCAGCACGCCGGGCAGTCGTGCGGCGTCCTCGCGCAGCAGGGCGTCGTCGATGCTGGCGCGCAGCGAGACCAGCAGCGCGTGCTGGGCCTCGTCGCCCTCGCTGTTGGCGCGGTAGTAGGCGGAGACACCGGCGCGCCGATCGCGCACCAGGCCGGCTTCCTTCAACTTGGCCAGGTGGGTGGACACGCGCGGTTGCGCGAGATGCAGCACCGCGGCCAGTTCGGCCACGGTCAGTTCCTCGTTTTCCAGCAGGGCCAGCAGGCGCACGCGGGTAGGGTCGGCAAGCAGGCGCAACACGCCGGACGCGGTAGCCAGGTCCATTATTATCCCTGTATCGCGATATAAAGATGTACAGGCTAGGCGCGGCCCGCCCGATCGTCAAGGGCGCGCCGGCCGCTCCACGGAACGTGACCCCGGACACGGGGTCGCCCGTCTGGGCGCGTGGTCGATTGCGCCGTGCCAAAAACGCACGGAAGATAGCGGGACCATCCAGGCAAGGAACGCTCGATGAATGGAAGGACCCGCATGGTCGTGGTCGTGGTTTCCGGCATGCTCGCCCTGGCGGCGGGGAACATGCTCGCCGGCGCGCTGGCGCTGTGGCGGCTGAAGCTGTCGATCCCGCTGGAACCCGCTACCTGGTGGCAGTACGCGCGGGCACTCGACCTGCCGCAACTGGCGCCTTACGCAGGCGCGATCCGGTTTGCCGGCTGGGCCGGTTTCGGGGTGCCGCTGCTGGCCTGGGCGATCGTGGCCGTGCTGGTGCTCAAGCCGCGCGCCAGGGCGTTCCACGGCGATGCGCGCTTTGCCCGCCGTGTGGACCTGGCCCGGGCGGGGCTGCTGAAACCGGCCGCCGATGGCGTGATCATCGGGCGCTCCGGCGGCCGCTTCCTTTACCTGCGCGGCCTGCAGCACGTCATCATGACCGCGCCCACGCGCACCGGCAAAACCAGCAGCATCGCGATCCCGGTGTTGCTCAGCTATGGCCACTCGGCCGTGGTGATGGACCTGAAGGGCGAGCTGTTCCAGACCACCAGCGGTTACCGCCGCAGCCAGGGCCAGGCGATCTGCCGGTTCGCCCCGTACGCCGAGGATGGCCGCACGCATCGTTTCAACCCGTTCGTGAGCCTGTCGTCCGATCCGCGCGTGCGGGTCGGCGAGATCCAGACCATCGCCGCGATCCTCTACCCCGACGACGCGCAGAAGGATCCGTTCTGGATCGCGCAGGCGCGCAGCGCGTTCCTCGGCTTCGCCTCGTTCATGTACGAACAGTGGGACGCGCGGGTAGCCTGCGGCATGCCGCTGGACCCCAACGTGGACGCGTCGTTTCCCAGCCTCGAGCGCATCTACCGCCTTTCCAGCGGCGATGGCCACGGCGGCGACCTGAAGGAGACGATCAGGCAATGGCTGGCCGACCGGCCGTTTCTCGGCGAGCAGACGCGCACCACGCTGTCCGGCCTCGTCGGCCTGGCCGGCGA
This sequence comes from Lysobacteraceae bacterium, assembly GCA_040255835.1. Lineage (GTDB taxonomy): Bacteria > Pseudomonadota > Gammaproteobacteria > Xanthomonadales > Rhodanobacteraceae > Rhodanobacter. The sequence goes on along the minus strand of JBDZVT010000001.1, from coordinate 332,200 downwards.
GACCTTTTCGTCGGTGATCGCCACCATGCAGGAGCCGCTGCAGCAGTTCATCAGCCCGGTGCTGGCTGCCGCCACCAATGCCAGCGACTTCGACGTGGCCAGCCTGCGCCGGCGGCCGATGACGATCTACGTGGTGATCCCGCCGGCCAAGCTGGGCGAATCGGGCAAGCTGCTGAACATCTTCTTCTCCACCGTGGTCGGCCAGAACCTGAAGACCACGCCGCAGGAGGATCCATCCATCAGGCACCAGGTGCTGCTGCTGATGGACGAGTTCACCGCGATGGGGCGGGTGAACGCGCTGTCCGAGCGCATCTCGATCACCGCCGGGTACTGGGTGCGCGACCTGACCATCATCCAGAGCAACTCGCAGCTGCGTGCCACCTATGGCGCGGACGCGGCGCAGACCTACGTGACCAACCACGCCGCCAGCATCGTGTTCACCCCGCGGGAGCAGCAGGATGCCGAGGACTACTCGAAGATGCTCGGTGACACCACCGTGCGTCGCCGGCAGCGCACGGTGAGCAAGGCAGGCACCTCGTGGAGCCACACCGAAGAGCGTCGAGCGCTGATGTTGCCGCAGGAGCTCAAGGGCCTGCCCGAGGACGAGGAGATCATCTTCTACGAGGGCTGCCCGCCGATCCGCTGCCGCAAGAACTGGTACTTCAGGAGTGCGTATTTCCGCAAACGCGTGCTGCCGCCGGTGGAGATCCTGCCCGTCGCGGCTGCCGCCGTGGCGCGGCGACCGGTCGACCTGACGATGATGGACGAGGCGGTGGCGCTGCGGGCGCTGGCCCAGGAATAGCCGGGCCGGCCCGGACTCGGCGGCGGCCTCGATCGCGCGTGCGCAAGTTCCTGCGTATCGCACCGGGGCATGACGATCGGCATGCTGCAGGGCCCGGGTGCGGGAGTATGGTGGCGCGGCTGTTTGTCGCCGGTCCGGCATGAACCGGGCCATCTGACCGGACCGATCTCGAAGGGGGTTACCGTGAAGCGCAGTCTCGTTGCGTCCTGCCTGTTCCTCGCCATGACGTTGGCCTCCGCCGCGTATGCCGACGATGCCCATGACAAGGGTGACGACAAGTCGCCGCCGGCTGCCAAGGTCCAGGCGCCGAAGGACCAGAGCGCGGTATCCCGTGGCAGCGTCCGCGTCGGCGGGCAGGCCATCCACTACACGGCGACCGCCGGCACGCTGATACTGAAGAACAAGGACGAGAAGCCGATCGCGAGCATGTCCTACGTCGCCTACGTGAAGAGCGGCGTGAAGGACGCCAGCCACCGTCCGATCACCTTCCTCTACAACGGCGGGCCGGGCTCCTCGACGATCTGGCTGCACATGCTGGCCTTCGGCCCGCAGCGCGTGGAGGTGGGCAGCGGCACCGCCACGCCGCCGGCGCCGTACCGGCTGGTCAACAACGACAGCAGCCTGCTCGACGCCAGCGACCTGGTCTTCATCGATGCCCCGGGCACCGGCTTCGGGCGCGTGCTGGACAAGGACAAGGGCGGCGAGGGCAAGGCCCAGGACGTGTATGGTTTCGACGAGGATGCGCACGCCTTCGCGCAGTTCATCACCCGCTACCTCACCGTCAACAACCGCTGGAACTCGCCGAAGTTCCTGTTCGGCGAAAGCTACGGCACCACCCGTTCGGCGATGCTGGCGAACATCCTGGAGAACGACGACAGCGTGGGCCTGAACGGCGTGATGCTGCTGTCGGCGGTACTGAGCTACGACATCGGCGTCGATTTCCCGCAGGTCAACCCGGGTGCCAACAACATTTCCTACGTGATGGGCCTGCCCAGCTACGCGGCCACCGCGTGGTACCACCACAAGCTGCCGCAGCAGCCCGCCGACCTGCAGGCCTTCCTGCAGCAAGTGGAGCATTTCGCCACCACCGATTACCTGCAGGCCCTGATGCAGGGCTCGCAGCTCGACGCGGCCACCACGCAGAAGATCGCCGAACAGCTGCACCAGTACACCGGCCTGCCCACCGCATACCTCGTCAAGGCGAAGCTGCGCGTCCGCGGCGGCCAGTTCGCGCATGAGCTGCTGGGTGCCGACGACGACGTGACCGGCCGGCTGGATTCGCGCTACAGCGGCCCGGCGATGGATCCGATGGCGGAGGAGGCAGACTACGATCCGATGGATTCCTCGATCGACGCGCCGACCGTGGCCGAGTTCAACGACTACGTGCGCAATACGCTGAAGTTCGGCAAGGACATGGTCTACAAGCCTCAGGTCAACGTGTTCAAGGACTGGGACTTCAAGCACCAGCCACCGGGCGCGCCGTTCCCGCTGCCGTTCACGCCCAACGTGATGCCGGACCTGGCCGCGGCCATGAAGCACGACCCGGACCTGGACGTGCTGCTGATGGGCGGCTACTTCGACCTCGGCACTCCGTTCTATTCCGCCGAGTACGAGATGCACCAGTTGCCGATCCCGGACAAGCTGCAGAAGAACATCAGCTACCAGTTCTTCCCGTCGGGGCACATGGTCTACCTGGACCCCGACTCGCACAAAGGCCTGCATGCGGCCGCGGCGTCCTTCATCGAGAGCCACTACCGGAAATAGCCGGGGGAGCGATCCCCCGGGCATGGGCGGCACGGATTTTCGCGTGGGCGGCGTCTGCGGGTAAAATGGCCGGCTTTCCCCTCTTGGCCGGAGTTTCCCCATGGATTTCAGCTTTACCGAAGACCAGCTGTCGATCCAGTCGATCGCGCGCGATTTTGCGCAAAAGCGCATTGCGCCGGTGGCGGCCGAGCTCGACGCGAAGGGCGAGTTTCCGCTGGAAAACATCCGCGAGATGGGCCAGCTCGGCCTGATGGGCATCGAGGTACCCGAGGCGTACGGTGGCGCCGGCATGGACCCGGTCGCCTACGTGCTGGCGATGATCGAGATCGCCACGGCCGATGCGGCCACGGCCACCGTGATGAGCGTGAACAACTCGCTGTTCTGCAACGGCATCCTCAAGCACGGCACCGAGGAGCAGAAGCAGCAGTACGTGCGCGCGATTGCCACCGGCGAGGCCATCGGTGCCTATGCGCTGACCGAGCCGCAGTCCGGCTCCGACGCCTCGGCGATGCATGCCCGTGCCACGAAGAACGCCAACGGCGACTGGGTCATCAACGGCAAGAAGAGCTGGATCACCTCCGGCCCGGTGGCGCGCTACATCGTGCTGTTCGCGATCACCACGCCGGGCATCGGCGCCAAGGGCGTGTCCGCGTTCATCGTCGACACGCAGCTGCCGGGCTTCCACGCCGGCAAGACCGAACCCAAGCTCGGCATCCGCGCTTCGGCCACCTGCGAGATCGAGTTCACCGACTACGTGTTGCCGAAGGAAAACCTGCTGGGCGAGGAGGGCAAGGGCTTCTCGATCGCGATGGGCGTGCTCGACGCCGGGCGCATCGGCATCGCCTCGCAGGCGGTGGGCATCGCCCGTGCCGCCTACGAGGCCACGCTGCAGTGGTCGCGCGACCGCAAGGCGTTCGGCCAGCCGATCGGCAGCTTCCAGATGACCCAGTCCAAGATCGCCGACATGAAGTGCAAGCTGGACGCGGCCACCTTGCTGACCCTGCGCGCGGCCTGGGCCAAGGGCGAGGCCGAGAAGCACGGTGGCCGTTTCGGCACCGAGGCGGCGGTGGCCAAGCTCACCGCGTCGGAAGCGGCGATGTGGATCGCCCACCAGGCCGTGCAGATCCATGGCGGCATGGGCTACTCCAAGGAAATGCCGCTCGAGCGCTACTTCCGCGACGCCAAGATCACCGAGATCTACGAAGGCACCAGCGAAATCCAGCGACTGGTGATCGCGCGGGCGGAGACCGGCCTGCGCTGATCGCGTAGGAGCCCGCTCGCGGGCGATGCTTTTGATTTCGCGAGCCCCAAATCCCGGATCCCGGCTCCAAAGCATCGCCCGCGAGCGGGCTCCTGCGTGCGATGGCAGTGGCAGAAAAAAGCCCGGCAGCATCGCTGCCGGGCTTTTTCTGGTCGCGACGGATCAGGTGCCGCGTTGCGGATCGGAGTCGAACGTGTGTGGTCCCTGCAAGGCCGGCCCGGCGGTATCGCCGTCAAGCCTGTCGCCAAGCAGGCGACGCACCACGACGTAGAACACCGGGATCAGCAACACGCCCAGGAAGGTGGCGAACAGCATGCCGCCGATCACGCCGGTGCCGATCGCATGGCGGGAGTTGGCGCCGGCGCCGCTGGACACGAACAGCGGGAACACGCCGAGGATGAAGGCCAGCGAGGTCATCAGGATCGGGCGCAGTCGCAGGCGGGCGGCGTCGATGGTCGCCTCGCGCAGGGTGCGCCCAGCCTTCTGCTCGGCCACCGCGAACTCCACGATCAGGATCGCGTTCTTCGCCGCCAGGCCGATCACCGTGATCAGGCCGATCTTGAAGAAGATGTCGTCGGGCAGGCCGCGCAGCAAGGTGAACACTACCGCGCCGAGCAGGCCCAGCGGCAGCACCAGCAGCACCGACACCGGGATCGACCAGCTCTCGTACAACGCGGCCAGCGCCAGGAACACGATCAGGATCGACAGCACCATCAACAACGTGGCGGCGTTGCCGGAGAGGACCTCCTGGTAGGACTGGCCGGTCCAGTCGAAGCCGTAGCCGTGCGGCAGGTCGTTGTCGACGATCTTCTGCATTTCCGCCATCGCCTCGCCGGAGGCATGGCCGGGGGCGGGCGAGCCGACGATCTCCACCGCCGCATAGCCGTTGTAGCGGGTCAGCGAGGGCGAACCCATGTGCCAGTCCGCGTGCACCACGTTGGACAGCGGGATCATCTGCGGCATGCCGGCGGCGGTGGTCTGCGTGCTGGGGGTGAAGAAGTGCTGCAATGCATCCGGGCTCATGCGGTAGGCCGAGTCTGCCTGCATGATCACGCGCTTCACGCGGCCGCCGTAGGTGAAGTCGTTCACGTACACCGGTGCCAGCATCAGGCCGATCGCGTTGTAGATGTCACCCACCGACAAGCCCATCGACTGCGCCTGCACGCGATCCACGGTCAGGCTCAGCTGCGCGGAGTCCTCCAGCGCGTTCGGGCGCACGCCGGTCAGCACCGGATCCTGGGCGGCCTTGCCCAGCAGCGTGTTGCGCGCCTGGGTGAGCGCCTCGCGACCCGCCCCGCTGCGGTCCTGCAGATACATGTCGAAGCCGCCGAACTGGCCCAGGCCCTGCACCGTGGGGATGTTGACCACGAAGATGCGCGCATCCTTGATCTGGAACAGCGAGCGGTTGGCGCGCTGGATGAAGTCGGATGCGGTGCCCTCGCGCTGGGACCAGTCCTTGAGCTTGATGAAGGCCATGCCGGCGTTCTCGCCGGCGCCGATGAAGCTGAAGCCGGTCACCTGCAGCACGGTGTCGACCGCCGGATCCTTCTTCAGGATGTCCAGCATCTGGCGCATCACCGCGCTGGTGCGCTGCTTGGAGGCGCCCGGGGGCAGCTGGACCACCGACATCGCGTAGCCCTGGTCCTCCTCCGGCAGGAAGCTGCCGGGCAGGCGCGTGTACAGGAAGCCGGCGAGCACGGTGAGCAGCACGAACACCGCCATCCAGCGCGGCGCATGGCGTATCGCGCCGCCGATGTGGCCGGTGTAGGTATGCGTGGTCCACGCGAAAAGCTGGTTGAACTTGCGGAATACGACGTTCTTCTTCTTGTGGTGCTCCGGCTGCAGGAAGCTGGCGCACAACGCCGGGGTGAAGCTCAGCGCGAGGAAGGCGGAGAAACCCATCGACATCGCGATGGTCAGCGCGAACTGCTTGTAGATGATGCCGGACGCGCCGGGCTGCAGCGCCGAGGGCACGAACACCGCGGTCAGCACCACGGTGATCGCCACCACCGCGCCGGTGATCTGGCCCATCGCCTTGCGCGTGGCCTCCTTCGGCGACAGTCCCTCCTCGGTCATGATGCGCTCGACGTTCTCGATCACCACGATCGCGTCGTCCACCACGATGCCGATGGCCAGCACCATGCCGAACAGGGTCAGCTGGTTGATGGTGAAGCCGAGCACCAGCATGCCCAGGAAGGTGCCCAGCAGCGCGACCGGGATCACCAGGGTGGGGATGATGGTGGCGCGGATGTTCTGCAGGAACAGCAGCATCACCAGGAACACCAGGATGATCGCCTCCACCAGCGTGTGCACGACCTCGTTGATGGAGATCTGCACGAAGGTGGTGCTGTCGTAGGGGCTGAACCAGCTCACGCCGGTGGGGAAGCTGGGGGCCAGCTCGTCCATCTTGCCGCGCACCGCGGTGGCCACGTTCAGGGCGTTTGCCCCGGGCAGCAGCTGGATGGCGAACGCGCCGATCGGCTTGCCGTCGACGGTGGTGTCGAAGCCGTAGTTGCCCGGGCCGAAGCTGATCCGCGCCACGTCACCGAGCTTGACCGTGGTGCCGTCGGCGTTCGCGCGCAGGATGATGTCGGCGAACTGCGCCGGCGTGGTGAAGCGGCCTTCGGTGGAGACCGTGGCGGTGAAGCCCTGGCCGGGCACGGCCGGGTCCGAGCCGATCGAGCCGGCGGCGAACTGCACGTTCTGCGTCTTGATCGCGGCCAGCACCTGGCTGGCGGACAGGCCATAGCCCTGCAGCTTGTCCGGGTTCAGCCAGATGCGCATGGCGTACTCGGAACCGAACTGCTGGGTGCTGCCCACGCCGGGCACGCGCGCGATCTGGTCGAGCACCTGGGAGCCGACGATGTCGTTGAGGCGATCGCGGTCGATGGTCGGGTTGTCCGACTTCAACGCCACCACCATCAGGAAGCCGGCGTTGGCCTTGGCCACCACCACGCCTTGCTGGGTCACCTCCGAAGGCAGGCGCGGGGTGGCCAGCGCCACCTTGTTCTGCACCTGCACCTGGGCAATGTCCGGGTCGGTGCCGCTCTCGAAGGTCAGCGTGATGCTGGCGCGGCCGGTGGAGCTGGACGAGGAGCTGAAGTACAGCAGGTGGTCGATGCCGGTGAGCTGCTGCTCGATCACCTGGGTGACCGTCTTTTCGGTGGTGTCGGCGCTGGCGCCGGGGTAGGTGGCACTCACCGTCACCGACGGCGGCGCGACGTTCGGGTACGACTCCACGCCCAGGTTGAGGATCGCCAGCACGCCACCCAGCGAGATCAGGATGGCGACTACCCAGGCGAAGATCGGGCGGTCGATGAAGAAACTCGGCATCGTGGCGGCTCCGTTACTTGCGGTTCGGCGCGGCGTGCGGCTGGGCCGACGACGAGCCGGAGGCGGGCTGCCACGCGGTGGGCTTGGCCGGCTCGCCGACCTTCGCGTTCTGGATGCCCGACACCACCACCTGGTCGCCGGCCTGGAGGCCGTCGCGCACCACCCACTTGCTGCCGGTCGTGCCGCCGAGGGTGACGTCCTTGCGCGCCACCTTGCCGTCGGCGCCGACCACCATCACGTAGGCGCCCACGGTGTCGCGCAGCACCGCCTGCTGCGGGATCAGGAACACCTTGTGCTGCTGGCCGAACTGCGCCTTGAGGGTCACGTACATGCCCGGCAGCAGGGTGCGGTCCGGGTTCGGCACCACGGCGCGCAGGTCGACCGCGCCGGTGGCCGGGTTGACCGCGATATCGGAGAAATCCAGCACGCCCGGCTCGCCGTAGGCGCTGCCGTCGGGGAGGGTGAGCTGCACGCTGGCCTTGTTGCGCTCGGCCAGGGTGACATTGCCGCTGTTCTGCGCCTGGCGCATCTGCTCGAGCGCGTCCACGCTCATGGTGAAGTTCACGTACATCGGGTCGATCTGGTCGACCGTGGTGAGCAAGGTGGCCTCGCCGTTGCCGACCAGCGCGCCCTCGGTGACCTGCTGCTGGCCGGCCCGGCCGGCGATCGGCGCGGTGACGTTGGCGTAGCCGAGGTTGATGCGGGCGGTCTGCACGCTCGCCCGCGCGGCCTGCACCGCCGCGGCGCTGCTGCGCTCGGCGGCCAGCGCGTTGTCCAGGTCGGATTTCGACACGTAGCCCTTGGGCGCCAGCTCGCGCACGCGCGCGGCGGTGACCTTGTTGTTGGTGTAGGTGGCCTGGGCCTGCGCCAGCGACGCCTGGGCCGCATCCAGCGCGGCCTTCAGCGGGGCCGGGTCGATCTGGAACAGCAACTGGCCCTGCTTGACGTTGGTACCTTCATCGTAGGTGCGCTTGAGCAGCACGCCGGCCACGCGGGCGCGCACGTCGGCGCTGCGGTAGGCCGAAAGCCGGCCGACCAGGTCGCGGGTCAGCGGCGAGCTCTGCGGTTGCGCCTTGATCACGCCGACTTCCGGGGGCGGCATCTGCGGCGGGCCATTCTCCTTGCCCTTGCCGCAGGCACTCAGGGCCAGCAGGCCCAGGCACAGCAACGCCGTGCGCAGTAACGAAGGCTTCATGGGGACTCCGGAATTTTCTGACTTGCTTGTTGGGGGTGGGGTGGAGCTCGGCGCCGTGTGGCAGTCGCGTTGATTACCGCACGGCGCCGACGGGTGTCGCGTGCCACGAGTCGGGTTGTGCACGGGCCGCTCGCGTGGCCGGTGCCCGGGATCGATGCCGTGGCGGATCGGGCGTGGGGCGGCCCGACCCATAGTGGACTCGCAAGTATATATATTATCGAAAGCTTGTGCCCAACCGCGCGCGCGTCGCCGGGTATCGGGCCGATCGCCGGGGCAAAGCCGGTGGATGGCCGGCACCTTGGCGCAACCCGCGTTCAGCCGGTGTCGAGGGGTTTCATCGGAACATCGGCGTTTTGCGCGAAGCGGCCGTGCCGGGAGCCCCGCGCGGGGGCCGCGCAATTGGATTCGCCGGGTGCTGCAGCGTATCCTTCAACGGATTTGTTGCCCCATTCTCCACTTCGTCCCAACTACAGCAGATGCCATGAATGCGACCCTTGCGGCAAATGACCCCTCCCTCCCGTCCGTAGTACTCGCCGAGCTGAAGAAAAGCGGCATGTCGCCCCAGCGCCTGGCCCAGGCCGAGGCGTTCTGCGCCGCCTTCTTCGCGCGGGTCGCCGGCAGCGACGTCCAGTTGCACACGCCGGTGCAGTGGGCGGCGCTGGTTGGCAGCCTGCTGGAGTTCATGCAGCAGCGCCCGGCCGGTCGCGCCGCGGTGCGCGTGCTGAGCCCGGCGGACATCCACGCCGGTCGCAGCCTGCTGCAGATCGTTACCGACGACATGCCGTTCCTCATCGACACGGTGAGCATGGTGGTGTCCACCGACCTGCAGATCCACGCAGTCATCCATCCGGTGCTGACCGTGTCGCGCGACGCTGCCGGCGCCCTGGTCGGGATGGGCGGCGAGCAGGGCCAGGCCGAGTCGGTGATGCATTTCGAGATCGACCGCGCCGCCGATGCCGCCGAGCAGGAGCAGTTGAAGGCCCAGGTCGAGTCGGCGCTGGAGGACGTCCGCGCCGCGGTCAACGACTGGGCCGCGATGCGCAGCCAGGCGCTGGCGGTGGCCGCCGAACTGCCGCAGCGGCAGACGCCGCTGGACGAGGCCTCGCTGCAGGAGGCCTCGGCGTTCATGCGCTGGCTGGCGGAGGACAACTTCACCTTCCTCGGCTATCGCGAATACGAGGTGGTCGATGCCGACGGTGACCGCGTGCTGCGTTCGCGCGAAACCTCGGGCCTTGGCATCCTGCGCAAGACCGACCGTTCGCTGGCCCCGCGCTCGTTGCGCACCCTGGCCGCCAGCGAGTTGCCGCAGTCCGGCGCCACCGACGCGATCATCCTGACCAAGACCAACGCGCGCTCGCACGTGCATCGTCCCGGCTACATGGATTACATCGGCGTGCTGCAGTTCGGGCCGGACGGCCGCGCGATCGCCGAGCAGCGCTTCCTGGGCCTGTTCACCTCCAGCGCGTACATGGCGCGGCCGCAGGACGTGCCGCTGGTGCGGCACAAGGTCGAGGCGGTGCTGGCCCGTTCGGGCCTCAAGCGCGATTCCTATTCCGGCAAGTCGCTGCGCCACATCCTGGAAACCCTGCCGCGCGAAGAGCTGCTGCAAGGCACCGAGGACGAGCTGTTCAACACCTCGATGGGCATCCTCGAGCTGCGCCAGCGGGCGCGCACGCGGCTGTTCGTGCGTCGCGACCGCTACGGCCGGTTCTTCACCTGCATGGTGTTCGTGCCGCGCGACCGCTTCAACACCTCGGTGCGCGAGCGCATCGAGGCCACGCTGGGCATGGCGCTGCACGCGGTGCAGAGCGATTCCTCGGTGGAGATGGGCGAGTCGGCGCTGGCCCGGTTGACCATGATCATGCGGCCGAAGATCGGCGACCAGCCGGCGTATGACGTCGCCGAGCTCGAGCAGGCCGTGGCCGCGATCGTGCGCAACTGGCACGACGAGGTGCGCGACGCGCTGGTGCGCCTGCGCGGCGAACACGAGGGCGTGGTGCTGGCCAACCGCTACGCCCGCGCGTTGCCGGCCGGCTACGTCGAGGACGTCAGCCCGGCGGTGGCCGCGGAAGACATCCACGAGTTGTCGCAGCTGAGCGGCGAGCACGGCATCCGCATGTCGTTCTACCACCCGCCGCAAAACCCCGAGTCGCTGCGCTTCAAGGTGTATCGCAACGGCAGCGACATCTCGCTGTCCGAGGTGCTGCCGCAACTGGAGAACCTCGGCCTGCGCGTGCTCACCGAGCATGTCTACGAGATTCCCGGCGACACCCCTTTGTCGATCCAGGATTTCGACGTGCAACCCACCGGCAAGCTCGCCTTCAGCGTGGAGCAGGTCGGCGCGCTGTTCGAGGAGGCGTTCGAGCACATCTGGCGCGGCAACGCCGAGAACGACGGCTTCAACCGGCTGGTGCTGGGCGCCAAGCTCAGCTGGCGCCAGGTGGCCATGCTGCGCGGCTACAGCAAGTACCTGCTGCAGACCGGCGTGACGTTCTCGCAGTCGTACATGGAGGAGACCCTGAACCGCTACCCGGCGATCGCCGGCTTGCTGGTGGAGTTGTTCCTGGCCAAGTTCGACCCGCGCCGCGAGGCGCTCTCGCCGGACGAGCTCAAGATCGCCGGGGCCACCCTGGCGGTGGAGATGCGCACCCTGATCCCGGCCAACGTGCAGGCCGCGCAGCCGGGCCTGATCGACGAGCTGGGCGCCGCGCTGGCGCGCCCGCGCGCCGAGCAGGTCCAGGCGGTGGAGGCGGCCATCGGCGTGTTGCTGGAGAACGTGGCCAGCCTGGACGAGGACCGCATCCTGCGCAGCTTCGTGGGCCTGATCCGCGCCACCCTGCGTACCAGCTTCTTCCAGCAGTGGGACGGCGCGTACCGCGACTACATCAGCTACAAGATCGACTCGCACCGGGTCGCCGAGCTGCCCAAGCCGGTGCCGTACCGCGAGATCTGGGTCTGCGCCCCGCGCGTGGAAGGCATCCACCTGCGCTTCGGCGCGGTCGCCCGCGGCGGCCTGCGCTGGTCCGACCGCCGCGAGGATTTCCGCACCGAGGTGCTGGGCCTGGTCAAGGCGCAGATGGTGAAGAACACGGTGATCGTGCCGGTCGGCTCCAAGGGCGGGTTCTTCGTCAAGAAGTCCCCCGACGGCGACCGCGACGCGGTGCAGGCCGAGGGTATCGCCTGCTACAAGCTCTTCATCAACGGTCTGCTCGACATCACCGACAACCTGGTCGAGGGCAAGGTGGTGCATCCGCACGACGTGGTGCGCCACGACGCGGACGACCCCTACCTGGTGGTCGCCGCCGACAAGGGCACCGCGAAGTTCTCCGACATCGCCAACGCGATCTCGATCGAGCATGGCTACTGGCTGGGCGACGCGTTCGCCTCCGGCGGCTCGCACGGCTACGACCACAAGGGCATGGGCATCACCGCGCGCGGCGCGTGGGAGTCGGTCAAGCGCCACTTCCGCGCGCTGGGCCGCGACTGCCAGAACGAGGACTTCACCTGCGTGGGCATCGGCGACATGTCCGGCGACGTGTTCGGCAACGGCATGCTGCTGTCCGAGCACATCCGGCTGGTGGCGGCGTTCGACCACCGCCACGTGTTCCTCGACCCGAACCCCGACGCGGCCCGCTCCTTCATCGAGCGCAAGCGCATGTTCGACGTGCCGCGTTCGAGCTGGGACGACTACGACAAGTCGCTGATCTCCGCCGGCGGCGGCGTCTACCCGCGCAGCGCCAAGTCGATCCCGATCTCGCCCGAGGTGCGCGTGGCGCTGGGCCTGAAGCCCGACGTGGAGCACCTGGCGCCGAACGACCTGCTCAGCGCGGTGCTCAAGGCGCCGGTCGACCTGCTCTGGAACGGCGGCATCGGCACCTACATCAAGGCCAGCAGCGAGACCCACGCCGACGTGCGCGATCGCGCCAACAACGGCCTGCGCATCGATGGCGCCGAAGTGCGCGCGAAGATCATCGGCGAGGGCGGCAACCTGGGCATGACCCAGAAGGGCCGCATCGAGGCGGCGCAGAAGGGCGTGCTGCTCAACACCGACTTCATCGACAACTCCGCCGGCGTGGACACCTCCGACCACGAGGTCAACATCAAGATCCTGCTCAACGACGCCGTGCAGCGCGGCGAGCTGAGCTTCGAGGCGCGCAACGAGCAACTGGCGGCGATGACCGACGAGGTGGCCGAACTGGTGCTGTGGGACAACTACCGGCAGAACCAGGCGATCACCCTGATGGAGCATCAGTCGATCGGCCGCATCGGTTCGATGGCGCATTTCATCAAGACGCTGGAGAACGAGGGCACGCTGGACCGCCAGGTGGAGAACCTGCCGTCGGAGGCCGAGCTGGCCGAGCGCAAGAGCCGCGGCCTGGGCCTGACCCGGCCGGAGCTCGCCGTGCTGCTGTCCTACGACAAGATGCGCCTGTACCAGCAACTGCTCGATTCGGACGTGCCGGAAGACCCCTACCTGTCCAAGGAGCTGGTGCGCTACTTCCCGGCGCCGCTGCACGAGAAGTACGCCGAGCACATGCAGCGCCACCGCCTGAAGCGCGAGATCATCGCCACCGCGGTGACCAACTCTACCATCAACCGCATGGGCGCCACCTTCATGATGCGCATGCAGGAGGACACCGGCAAAGGCCCCGAGCCGATCGCCAAGGCGTATACGGCGGCGCGCGAGATCCTCGACGCACGCCAGCTGTGGGCGCAGATCGAGGCGCTGGACAGCAAGGTGGCCGAAGACACCCAGGTCGACGCGGTCAAGCAGATCTGGTCGCTGCTGCGCCACATGACGCGCTGGCTGCTCAACCGTCCCGGCGGCTCGCTCGACATCGCCGAGAACGTGGCGCGCTACCAGGAGGGCGTGTCCGCCCTGCGCCACGTCTTGCCCGAGGTGCTCACGCCCACCGGCAAGGGCGATTTCGCCTGCACCCAGGAGAAATGGGAAGGCCTGGGCATGCCGGCCGAGCTCGGCCAGCGGCTGGCGCGCATGCCGGACCTGCGTGCCGCGCTGGACATGGTCGAGGTCGTGCAGCAGAGCGGGCAGCCGATGGAGAAGGTGGCCCGGGTGTTCTACGAACTGGGCGAGGTGCTGGATCTGGAATGGTTGCGCGGCCAGATCGAGGCCCTGCCGGTCGAGGGCCACTGGCATGCGCAGGCGCGCGGCTCGCTGCTGGACGAGCTGGGCCACCAGCACCGCGCGCTGGCCTTGCAGGTGCTGAGCATGGCCGGCACCGCCGGCGACATCTCGCCGGTGCAGGCGTGGCTGCAGCGTGACGACGCCACCTTGCAGCACACCCGCAGCATGCTGGCGGAAATCCTCACCCAGAACGCGGACTACCCGATCGCCTCGGTCGCCGTCCGCCGCTTGGCGCAACTGGCCCAGGTGCCGGTGGCCTGAGGGTGCTTCGTAGCCGGGGAGGGGCGACGGCGGCGGCGCGCACGCTTGATCTGGTGCGCGCCTTGCCGTGATGATCGGAAGGGCGGGCCCGCCGCTCTTCCGCTCGCCCCGCTACCGCTCCCTCCCATCTCCGGCCAAGCCCATGCGCATCGCCTTTGTCGCCAGTGACACCAGTGTCGCCCAGCAGGCGAGGCGCAAGCTGGTGGAACGCTACGGCGACGTCCCGGCGGTCGAGGCGCAGCTGATCGTGGCCCTGGGTGGGGATGGCTTCATGCTGCGCACCTTGCACCTGCACCATGCGCTGGACGTGCCGGTGTATGGCATGAAGCTGGGGCGGGTCGGTTTCCTGATGAACAAGCACAAGCTCGACGGCCTCCGCGAGCGGGTGGCGCGTGCGCACGCGGCGGAGCTGCATCCGCTGGAGATGCTGGTCACCGACGCGGCCGGGGCCAGCCACCGCGCGCAGGCATTCAACGAGGTGTCGCTGCTGCGCCAGAGCAACCAGGCCGCGCACCTGGAAGTGAAACTCAACGAGACGGTGAAGCTGCCCAACCTGGTCTGCGACGGCATCATGGTCGCCACGCCGGCGGGTTCCACCGCCTACAACCTGTCCGCCCACGGGCCGATCCTGCCGCTGGACGCGAACGTGCTGGCACTCACCCCGATCAGTCCGTTCCGTCCCCGCCGCTGGCGCGGCGCGATCCTGCCGCATCGCACCCAGGTCAGCTTGCGCATCCTGGACCCGGCCAAGCGCCCGGTCAGCGCCACCGCCGATTTCCACGAAGTGCGCGACGTACGCGAGGTGACCGTGCGCCAGGCCGAAGGGCGGGGCGTGCGGCTGCTGTTCGATCCCGAGCACAACCTGGAGCAGCGCATCCTCGACGAGCAATTCGCCGCCGAATGACCTCCCTTGTAGGAGCGCACCCTGTGCGCGATGCTCTTTAACCACGGGATTCGGGATTCGGGATTCGGGATTCGGGATTCGGGATTTGCAGAAACATCGCGCACAGGGTGCGCTCCTACGGGCAATCTTGTGCGGGCTTTGCTAGATTCGATGCCAACGTCCTCTTCGATCGCCCCATGACCAGCGCAGGCTCTGGCGCCCACGACGCAACCTCCACCACCGACAACCGCCTGGTCGTCGCCATTTCCTCGCGCGCGCTGTTCGACCTGGGCGACAGCCATGCCTTGTTCGAGCGCGAGGGGCTCGACGCTTACCGCGCGTTCCAGATCGAACACGAAAACGACATCCTGCAGCCCGGCGTGGCGTTCCCGCTGGTGCAGAAACTGCTCGGACTGAACAAACTGGCCGGCGACGTGCCGCCGGTGGAGGTGATCCTGCTGTCGCGCAACTCGGGCGACACCGGCCTGCGCATCTTCAACGCGATCCAGCACTACGGACTCGAAATCAGCCGCGCCGCGTTCACCAGTGGTGCGCCCACCTCCGACTACATCGCGCCGTTCAAGGCCGACCTGTTCCTCTCCGCGAATGCCGAGGATGTCGGTCGCGCGCTCGCTGCCGGCGTGGCGGCGGCAACGATTCTGCCCAGCACGGCGCCGCCGCGCGCCGGCGAGCAGTTGCGCATCGCCTTCGACGGCGACGCGGTGCTGTTTGGCGACGAAGGCGAACGCGTCTCCCGCGAAGAGGGCCTGGAAGCCTTCCATCGCAGCGAGACCGAACACGCCGCCGAGCCCTTGTCGGTGGGGCCGTTCCGCGGCTTCCTCACCGCGTTGCACCACCTGCAGACGGCATTCCCTGCCGAGGATTCGCCGATCCGCACCGCGCTGGTCACCGCGCGTTCCGCGCCCGCGCACAAGCGCGTGATCCTCACCCTGCGCAAGTGGGGCGTGCGCATCGACGAGGCCCTGTTCCTCGGCGGCCGCGACAAGGGCCCGTTCCTCGACGCCTTCGGTGCGGACATCTTTTTCGATGATTCTCCGGCCAACGTGGAATCCGCGCGCAAGCACGTGGCCACCGGACACGTGCCGCACGGGGTCAGCAACCGCTGAGTTCCGCTGGCCAGCGTGGCTGCCGGTGGCCGCGCCGGTTGGAGATCCCCGGCCTCACCATGGCCACCCATTTGCGGTCCAGAGCCGTTGCCAGCCTTCGACCCCGGTCAGCATCGCCGCCGCAAGCAGCAGGCTGCCCACGCAGCGGGTCGCGAGCGTGCCGGCGGCCGGCCGGTCTTGCAGCCACGTTCGCGCACGATCGGCCACCACGGCCACGCCGCCGTAGATGCAGAACTGGTTGATCGCGATGATCAGCCACATCACGCCCGCCTGCAGCCAGATCAATCCGTATTCCGGGCGCAGGAACTGCGGGAACACGGCGAGCATGAACAGGTAGGCCTTGGGGTTGAGCAGGCAGGTCAGCATGCCCTGGCGAAAGGTGGCCGCATGCGAGCGCGGCCGGGCGCCCGCCTGCAGCCCCGGCGCGGAGGCACTGCGCATCAGTGCGATGCCGATCCAGGCCAGGTAGAGCGCGCCGGCCAGCAACATGGCGTTGAACGCGCCGGGAGCCAGCTTGATCAGGAGGCTGATGCCCAGCGCCGTCATCGCGACATGGCAGATGCCGCCGGCGATGATGCCGGTCACCGCGGCAAGGCCGCGCGTGCGTCCGCCGGCCAGCGTGCTGCCGAGCACGAAGGCCATGTCCAGCCCCGGCAGCACGATGATGCCGAAGACCAGGGCGAAGAACAGCCACAATTGCTCGTAGTGGTTCATCGCGCAATCCCCGTGCTGGTGTCGGGCAGCCAGCGCAGGCGCGAGCGCGGGGTCGGGTCCATCACCACGCGCTCCGGCGTGCCGCGCAGCGCTCCGCCGGCGACCAGCGACTGTTCGACGGTCGCCAGCCGTGGCGCGAGTCGCTCATTCAGCGTGGTGTTGTCGCGGACCACGCCGAGCCACACCAGGAACGGCCCGTCCGTGCGTATCGGCAACTGCGGGAAGTTGTTCGGCACGTCGAGCGACACCAGCACGCCGGCCGGATGCACGCCTTCGACACGATAACCGGCGAACGCAGCCTCGGCCTGTTTCGCGAAGGCTTCCTCGCGACCTTTCTTCACCGCGAAGATCTGCGCAACCACGACGCCCTGCGCGCCGTGCTCCTCGGCCACCGGGTCAACCGCGGGCAGCACGGTGATGCCCCGGTCCGCATGCAGCGGGCGCAGCAGCATCACGTTGTCGCTGTCCGGCAGGATCGCGTTGACCTTGATCCGGTGTTCCTTCCACAGCGGCCCGTAGTAGAACGCCGCGTTGACGATCGGCCGCGCGTTGATGTCACGGAAGCCACGCAGCCAGGTGAAGTGGTTCGGATGCCCGCGTTCGGTGAACTGGCCGAATACCATCGCGCCGAGCTGCTCGAAGGCTTCCGGGAAGTACGTGTCGAAGTATTTGACGAAGTGCGCCAGCTCGCCGTCGCTGGTGACGTAGCGACGGAGTTCGACGACCTGGTAGTCCTTGAGATGTTGCACGCTTTCCATCCGGGTGGCCTCGTTCGCGGGTTGGGCGTATGCCGACGTGACGGCAGCGAGCGCGATGGCCGCGACGATGCCGCACAAGAGTCGTTTGACGTGGTTCATGGGGATTCCTGGCTGTGCGCCGACTGGCGCGTGGCCCACGCTAGATCCCATACAGGGCAATGATCGCCCTGATTTTTCGCTACCATCGCCACCATGGCGAAACCCACCACCCGCGTGCTGGCGGTGCTCGACCTGCTGCAGAGCCACGGCCGCATGAGCGGGCCCGAACTGGCGCGCCGGGTCGGCGTCGACGTGCGCACCTTGCGGCGCTACATCGTGATGCTGGAAGACCTGGGCATCCCGCTCGCCACCGAGCGCGGCCGCCATGGCGCCTACATGCTGGTGGCCGGTTTCAAGTTGCCGCCGATGATGTTCACCAACGACGAGGCGGTGGCGTTGTCGGTGGGCATGGTGGCGGCGCGCGGGCTGGGCCTGGCCGAGGCGGCCCCCGCGGTGGAAAGCGCCCAGGCGAAACTGGCGCGGGTGATGCCCGATGGCCTGAAGCGCCACGTGCGCGCGATCGCCGATACGGTCAAGGTCGACCTGCTGCCGGCTTCGGGCACGCCAGGCAGCAATGCCGCGCTGATCGCGCTGACCGGCGCGGCCCAGGCGCAGCGGCGCGTGTCCATGGAATACGACTCCGCGGTGGGCGCACACACCCAGCGCGAGTTCGACCCTTATGGCCTGGCTTGGCGGGCGGGTGCCTGGTACGCGCTGGGCATGTGCCACCTGCGTCATGGCTTGCGTTCGTTCCGGCTGGACCGGGTCGGCGCGGTGCGCCTGCTCGATCAACCGTTCCGCCGGCCGCCCGGTTTCGACGCGCTGGACCAGCTGCAGCGCAGCATCGCCACGATCCCGCACGCGCATGCGATCGAGGTGCTGCTGCACGCCGACCTGCCGACGGCACGCAAGGCATTCTCGCTGGCGTTCGGCCTGCTGGAACCGGTGCCGGGCGGTGTGCTGCTGCGCACGGGCGCCGACGACCTGGGCTGGTTCGCGCGCCAGCTCGCCGCGCTGCCGTTCGGCTTCGAGATCCACGCGCCGGCGGTCCTGCGCACCGAGCTCGCCCGCTGCGCCACGCGCTTGCTCGGGCTGGCGCGCGCAGGCCGGCATTGAGGATGCTCAGCCGTGGAAGGCGCGGCTGTCCGCGGGCGCCTGTTCGCGTTCGCGCATGCCGTAGTCACGATTGACGCTGGCCACGCGCAGCCGGTAGTCGCGGAAGACGCCGGCGCGGCCCTGGTCCTGCGCCATGCGGTGCGCTTCCGCGCGGCGCCAACTGGCCACCGCTTCCTCGTCGCGCCAGAACGACAGCGAGAGGATTTTCCCGGGAGTGGAGAGGCTCTGGAAACGCTCGATCGAGATGAAGCCGTCGATGCCGTCGAGCAGGGGGCGCAGGTCGGCGGCGATGTCCAGGTAGGCCTGGCCGTGCCCCTCGGCCGGCAGCAGTTCGAAGATCACGGCGATCATGGCTGCAAGTCTTCCGACGCATGGATGAAGGCATCCACGCTGCGGTACAGCGACTGGCGGTTGTGCTCCAGGTGCATCACGTGGCTGCCGTGGTCGATGCGCATGCGCCAGACGAGCGGGCTGGCGGTGAACTTCGCCAGGAACGCGGTGGCCCCGGCATCGTCGGTGACCGTGTCGTAATCCCCGTACACCACGAAGACCGGCGCCGTGATGGCCGACGGGTCGTACGGGTAGCCGCCGCCGGATGCCACGGTGCGGATGTCCGCCACGGGTCCGGCGGGAATGCGCAGTGCACCGGGCGGGTCGCCCTCGACGTGCGGTACCGAGGCGGCGAACGCGGCGGCCCAGCGTTGCGCGACCGCGGGCTCCAGCAGGGTGAGCGTCGGCGGCAGCACGTCCTTGTAGCGCAGCTGCTGGTAGCGCTGCGCGGCGGTGATCGTCCACCACGCTTCGTGCACCGGTTCGGCCGATGCGGCCGGTTTCGGCACGACCGGGCCGAACAGGGTGAGCGAGGCCAGTGCATCGGGATGGGTCGCCGCGAACGTGGCAGCCGGAATGGTGCCCCAGGAGTGGGCGACCAGGTGGATGCGGCCCATGCCGCGCGTCCTGCCCAGGTAATCGGCGGCCACGGCAATTTCCCGTGCGGCTTGCGGGGCGCGGGTCACCGGCGCGGCATCGCCGGCCGGGTGCATCATCGCGGCGGGGCGGCTGGAGTCGCCGAAACCGGTGAAGTCCAGGCCGCAGGCGAGAAAGCCCTGTTTCGCCGCGAAATCCATCCAGGAATCCCCCGGCGCAAATTCGAAGCCGAACGCCAGCATGGTCGGGAAGCTGGTGCCGTGCACGAACAGCACGGCCCGGCCGTTCGCCTGCACCGGTGCCACGCAGTGCAGGGCGACCTGCTGGCCGGGCTCGTGCGCGAGAGGCAGATGGACCGTGCGGATGGAAAGGGCGGACATCAGTCCGAACGCCAGTAATCCCGACATGCCTGCGGCCTTCGTGTGGGTGGGCCGTCATGGTGGCGCGCGGGCGGCGGCCCATGTTTCGGGGCGTGACGAAGCATGCGCACGTGCCGTTGTGGCAGCCGCCGCCCGGCTGGCCCGCATTCAGATCATGCGGATCCGTTTCCACCAGCGCGTCACCCGTTCCTCGCGCACGAAGGTGAACAGGCCGGCGCCCAGGATGATCGCAATGCCGATCGCCATCGGCCAATCCAGATGGTCGTGGAACACCACGTAGCCGAGCAGCACGGCCCACAACATCTGGCTGTACTGGGTCGGCGCGACGTGGTTGGCCGGCGCCTTCTGCGTGGCCAGCATCAGCAGCACGGAGCCGAGCGCGGCGAGCAGGCCGTAGCCGAGCAGCAGGCCCCACTGGGCGAGGTCCGGCCAGCGGAAGTTCGCCAGCATCAGCAGGCCGGCCACCAGCATCGAGCCGACCATGCCGGCGCCGTACAGGGTGACGCGTTTTTCGTGCGGGCCGGCCATGCGCAACGCGATCATCGAGACGGCGCCGGAAAGTCCGCACACGATCGCCGCCAGGTGGCCGATGCCGAGCACGCGAAAGCCCGGCTGCAGCACCACCAGCACGCCGACGAAGCCGGCCACCACGGCCGACCAGCGGCGCCAGCCCACGACCTCCTTCAGCACCAGCACCGACAGGATGGTGACGAAGATCGGCAGCAGGAAGATCAGCGCGAACGCCTCGGCCATCGGCAGCGCGGTGAACGCGACGACCGCCGCGATGCTGCCCACCGCGCTGGCGATCGCGCGCACCAGCCACAGGCCCTGGCGCTGCGCCCGCAGCACGTCGCGCCAGCGGTCGTGGGTTCCCTTGATGAAGGGCAGCGCCGTCAGCCCCAGCGCGGCGCCGAAAAACACGGCCTCGTAGGCCGGCAGCGTGCCGCGCAGCGACTTCACGAACGCGTCGCTGGCGGCGAAGGCGGCAAAAGCCATGAAACCGAGCAAGACACCTTTGAACATGGATTTCCGGGGCAGATGTAAGGCGGAGAGACCGGGCGGGACAGGCGCGCTCCATACGCACCCGTCGGGGTCGCCCGGCCTGTGCGGGCACATGGGTCGCGCTACAATACCGGCTTTTACATGCCCGCTCCGGAGCTTCCATGGCTGTGCGTCTGAATCCGCTCGACCTGTACGATGTCCGCGCGCTGCTCAGCGACGAGGAGCGCATGGTGCAGGATTCCGTCGGCCGCTTCGTCGACGAGCGCGTGCTGCCGATCATCGGCGACTGCTTCGACCAGGCGCGCTTCCCGAAGGAGCTGATCCCGGAGATCGCCGGTCTCGGCCTGCTCGGCGCCACGATCCCCGAGCAGTACGGCGGCGGCGGCATGAGCGGCGTCAGCTACGGCCTGATCTGCCAGGAGCTGGAGCGTGGCGATTCGGGCCTGCGCAGCTTCGCCTCGGTGCAGAGCTCGCTGTGCATGTACCCGATCTTCGCCTACGGCAGCGAGGAGCAGAAGCAGCAGTACCTGCCGCGGATGTCCGCCGGCGAGGTGATCGGCTGTTTCGGCCTGACCGAGCCGCATGGCGGCTCCGATCCGGCCAACATGAAGACCAACGCGAAGAAGGATGGCGGCGATTGGGTCATCAACGGCGCCAAGATGTGGATCACCAACGGCAACCTGGCGCACATCGCGATCGTCTGGGCGCAGACCGACGACGGCATCCAGGGCTTCGTGGTGCCGACCGACACCACCGGCTTCAAGGCGCAGGAGATCCACAAGAAGATGAGCCTGCGCGCCTCGGTCACCAGCGCGCTCTTCTTCGACAACGTGCGCGTGCCCGACAGCGCGCGCCTGCCCAACGTGAAAGGCCTGAAGGGCCCGCTGGGATGCCTGACCCAGGCGCGCTACGGCATCACCTGGGGTCCGATCGGCGCGGCGCAGGCCTGCCTGAAGGAAGTGCTCGACTACACCGCCGAGCGCACGCTGTTCGGCAAGCCGCTCGCCTCCAACCAGGCGATCCAGCTGAAGATGGCCGACATGGCCCGGCGCATCACCACGGCGCAGCTGCTGTCGCTGCAGCTCGGCCGCCTCAAGGACGCCGGTACCATGCAGCCCACCCAGGTGTCGCTGGCCAAGTGGAACAACTGCCGCATGGCGATCGACATCGCGCGCCAGTGCCGCGACATCCTCGGCGGCGCCGGCATCACCACCGAACACTCGGCCATCCGCCACGCGCTGAACCTGGAATCGGTGATCACCTACGAGGGCACCGAGACCGTGCACGAGCTGGTGGTGGGGCGCGAGCTGACCGGGATCAACGCGTTCTGAGGTAGGGGCGTCAGGCGCCTTCCCGGCTCGTCATCCCGGCGAAAGCCGGGAACCAGTGCCTTTCCCCATGCCTGGGACACTGGATGACCAGCTTCGCTGTTGTGAAGCTCCTCCGGCTTTCGCCGGAATGAGGGCGCCAGGCATCGCCGCTTAGGCCGGAGTGTTGTATGGGTTGCCAAGACATCCGCATCGAAACCGATCGCCTGATCCTCCGCCCGACCCGGCCGGAGGATTTCGAGGGCTGGGCGGCGCTGATGGCCGACGAGGAGAACTCCCGCCATATCGGCGGCCCCCAGCCGCGGGCGGTGGCGTGGCGCGGTTTCCTGTCCATGGCCGGCGCGTGGGCGATCCAGGGCTTCGGCATGTTTTCGGTGATCGAGAAAAGCAGCGACCGGTGGATCGGACGGCTCGGGCCGTGGTGCCCGGAAGGCTGGCCCGGCACCGAAGTGGGCTGGGGTTTGCTGCGCGATGCCTGGGGCAGGGGCTACGCGACGGAAGGTTCGGTGGCGGCGATCGACTGGGCCTTCGATCAATTGGGTTGGACCGAAGTGATCCACGTCATTGCGCCGGACAATGCAGCGTCGCAAGGCGTGGCCCGCCGGCTCGGTTCACGCCTGATCGGCCCCGGTCGCCTGCCCGAACCGTTCCAGGATCGGTCAGTGGAGATCTGGGGGCAGAGTCGCGAAGCATGGGAGCGGCGCCGCGCATGAGCCATCTTTCGCCCGCGCTGTACGCCACCCTGGCCGACGTGGTGCCGGACCTGCACGTGCACTGCGTCGATCCGTGGTGCGTGATCGGCAGCGCCGCGGCGCTGCTGCTCGGCGCCGAGGTCGAGGCGGCCGACGTGGACGTGCTGACCTCGCGCGCCGACGCCGACGCCCTGATGGAGGTGTGGTCACGATGGCGCGAGCCCGGCTATGCGCCGCCCGACGGCCACCGCTTCCGCTCGCACTTCGCCCGTTTCCGCTTCCCCGGCGCGCCGGTCGAGCTGATGGGTGCGCTCGAACGGCGCATCGACGATCGCTGGCAGGCCGTGGCACCGGGGAAACTGGTACTGGCGGGCGTGAACGGCCTGGCCGTGCCGGTACCCTCCATTGACGACCAGATCCGCCTGCTCGAAAGCTTCGGCCGCGACAAGGACCTGCGCCGCGCGGCCGCCTTGCGTGCGCTGCAGGCCAGGGCGTCCGTGCTGCCCGTGGTGTCCTCGCGCTGAGCGCGGCTTTTCGTTTCCGATCCTGCCATTGACGAACCTGCCATGACCGCCATTCCCTTTACCCTCGGCGCCCGCCACAAGGGCTTCAACCGCGCCGAAGTCGTCGACCAGAACTTCATCGAGTTCGTGCAGCTGTGGCAGGGCGAGGTGCATGTCGCGCCGCGTGACGACCAGGCCGTGTTGCCCGGCAGCGCGCTGGATGCGCGCGGTTTCCGCGAGCTGTTCGAGTCGCAGCTGATCTCGCGCCACCTCGACCTGATGGCGCGTGTGCTGCGCGTGCAGAACAAGGTGTTCTACACGATCGGTTCGTCCGGCCACGAAGGCAACGCGATGGTGGCGCGGCTGACCCGGCACACCGACCCGGCCTTCCTGCATTACCGCTCCGGCGGCTTCATGGCCGAGCGCTTCCGCAAGATCCCGGGCATGGATCCGGTGATGGATTCGGCGTTGTCGTTCGCCGCCAGCAAGGACGACCCCGCTTCCGGCGGCCGCCACAAGGTATGGGGCAGCAAGCCGTTGTGGGTGCTGCCGCAGACCTCGACGATCGCCTCGCATCTGCCCAAGGCGCTGGGCACCGCGGTGGCGATCGAGCAGGCACGGCGGATCGGCCATCCGCTGCCGATTCCCGAGGACAGCATCACGATCTGCTCGTTCGGCGACGCCTCCAGCAACCACGCCACCGCGCAGACCGCGTTCAATACCGCGGCATGGACGGCGTACCAGAAGCTGCCCGCGCCCGTGTTGTTCGTGTGCGAGGACAACGGCATCGGCATCTCGGTGAAGACGCCGTCGGGCTGGATCGCCAACAACTACCAGCACCGCGCCAACCTCGACTATTTCTTCGCCGACGGTCTGGATCTCGCCGAGGGTTATGCCCAGGTGCAGCGCGCGGTGGAGCATTGCCGCACGACGCGCCGGCCGACCTTCCTGCATCTGAAGACCACCCGCGTGATGGGGCACGCCGGCACCGACTTCGAGATCGAGTGGCGCAGCATCGAGGAGCTGTTTGCCGTCGAGTGTTCCGACCCGCTGCTGCGTTCGGCCGGCATCGCGCTGGCGTCGGGCCTGTATTCGAAGGACGAACTGCTGAACCTGTACGAGGCCACCCGCAAGCGTTGCTTCGCTGCCGCCGAGGATGCGGACTCGCGTCATCGGCTGACCTCGCTGGACGACGTGATGGCCCCGCTGGCGCCGTACACGCCGGACGCGGTGAAGGCCGAGGCCGAACGCGCCGACTACGTGGAGACGCGCCTCAAGGTGTTCGGCGGCGAGGCGAAGCTGCCCGAGAAACTGCCGCCGCGGCACCTTGCCATCCAGATCGGCCAAGCCCTGCATGACCTGATGGCGAAGTACCCGGAGACGCTGCTGTTCGGCGAGGACGTGGCGCAGAAGGGCGGCGTGTACACCGTCACCAAGGGCCTCAACAAGACCTTCAAGGGCAGCCGCGTGTTCAACACGCTGCTGGACGAGACGATGATTCTCGGCCTGGCCCAGGGCTACGCCAACATGGGCATGCTGCCGATCCCGGAGATCCAGTACCTGGCGTACTTCCACAACGCCTGCGACCAGATCCGCGGCGAGGCGGCCTCGCTGCAGTTCTTCTCCAATGGCCAGTACCGCAACCCGATGGTGATGCGCGTCGCTTCGCTGGGTTACCAGAAGGGTTTCGGCGGCCACTTCCACAACGACAACTCGATCACCGCGCTGCGCGACATTCCGGGCCTCGTCGTCGGCTGCCCCAGCCGGGGCGACGACGCGGCGATGATGCTGCGCACGCTGATGGCGCTGGCGAAGGTGGATGGCCGCGTGTGCGCCTTCCTCGAACCGATCGCGCTGTACATGACCAAGGACCTGTACGAGGCCGGCGACGGCCAGTGGCAGTTCGACTATCCGGCGCCGGACCAGGCGATGACGCTGGGCGAGGGCCGCATCTACCAGGAGGCGGCGAACGACCTGGTGGTGTTCACCTTCGGTAACGGAGTGCCGATGGCGCTGCGCGCGGCGCGCACGATCGAAAAGGAGCTGGGCTGGCAGGTGCGCGTGGTCGACCTGCGCTGGCTGGCGCCGCTCAACGATGCCTTCATCGCGGCGCAGGCGAAGAGCGCCAGGCGCATCCTGGTGCTGGACGAGGGCCGCAAGAGCGCGGGCGTGGGCGAGGGCGTGATCACCGCGATCGTCGAGGCCGGCCACGGCGCCACGCCGCTGCGCCGCGTGGTCGGCGCCGACACGTTCACGCCGCTGGCCGGTGCGGCCTTGCTGGTGTTGCCCGGCGAGGCGGACGTGGTGGCGGCGGCGCACTCGCTCGCCGGCTGAACGCGGCGCCGCCTCAGCGATCTTCCCGCCGCGTCTCCACCACGCGCAGGCGCTTTTCACCGGGCGCGCGCGTGGCGCGGGTCGCGAACTCGTCCATGCACACCCGGTTGCGGCCGCGCAGCTTGGCCCGGTACATCGCCTGGTCCGCGCGTTCGATCAGCGATTCGAGCGTGTCGCCCCGCTGGCGCATGGCCACGCCGATGCTGACGCTGAGCAGTTGCTCCTCGTCGCGCACCGGAATCTCCAGCCGGTGCACGCGGCGGCACAGCCGCGTGGCCACCTGGACCGCTTCCTGCGCGTCGATCCCGTCCAGCATTGCCACGAATTCCTCGCCGCCGTGGCGTCCGAACAGGTCGCCCGGGCGCAGTTCCGCGCTGAGCGTGGTGGCCACCGCCACCAGTGCACGGTCGCCGGTGTTGTGGCCGTGGCGGTCGTTGAGTTGCTTGAAGTGGTCCAGGTCGAGGAACAGCACGGCCAGCGAAGGCGCCTGGCTGTTGGCCAGCATCGCGCTGGCGCGCTCGGTCCAGGCGCGGCGATTGAGCAGGCGGGTGAGCGCGTCGTGGTCGGCCAGCACCTGCACCACGTCGCGGTCCTGGCGCAGTTGCAGCGCGCGATCGGCCAGGCCCAGCGACAGCACTACCGCCTCGAAGGCGCCGCCGGCCAGGCTGAGGTCGTTGAGCCAGTCGACGCGGGGCAGGGCGCCGCTGACCTGGGCGCTGGTCAGCGTGGTCAGCAGCAGCAGCGGGGTCCAGCCGGCGAGGAAGAACCACGCCTGGCGCGAGCCGCGCAGCGCGGCGATCACCCCTGCCACCAGCAACAGCAGGGCGCCGATCATCAGCAGCGGATTGAGCAGGGCCTGCGCCACCGAAATCAGCAACGGGATGCCGCTGCAGCGCATCAGCACCAGCTGGATCATGCCCACCGCCACGGCCACCACCGGCACCTGCAGCAGGCGGGCATGGCGACGCAGGTCGCAGAACCGCATCATGAACAGCGAGGCGAACGTGACCGACAAGGCCACCGCCACCGCGCCGGTCATCGCGCTGGAGTCGACCAGCCATTGCCAGCGCAGCGGATGGAACACGAAGCCGGTCTGGATGCCCTGGATCAGCGCATAGCAGACGACGAAGCCCGCGTACCAGGCGTAGGTGATGTCGCGCAGCATCAGCGAGAAGAACAGCGCCATCACCACCATCGCCAGCATCACGGCAAAACAGGTGCTGGCGAACACCAGCCACTGGGTATCGCGCTGCAGATAGCCGTCCCACGGCAGGATGCGGAAGCGGATCGGCGCGCTGACCGTCCGGGTCGGCTCGATCCGCAGCAAAATGGGGGTGGAGGCGGGGACACCCTCCGGAATGCGCCAGGCCAGCCGGCCGTGGCCGTGGCTGCCGGGGCTGAAATCGTCCATCGCCAGGTGGTGCACCTGGTCGCCGTCGAACACGCTGATCGCGCCCAGCGGTGCCGGATACACGGTGAGTACGCGCGGCTCGTTGTCCCACGGCGGCTGGGCCGCGATCACCACCCAGCTGCCCAGGTCGTTGCGCGGAAACCGTTGCAGCATGGATGGGTCGAAACTCTTCAGGTGGCCGGCCCGGTAGGCGGCCATCACGCTCTGCGGCGTGTCGCCCGGGGCGACCTCCTGCCAGGCACCGTTGAGCGGCATGCCGGCGGCCTGCGCCACGCCGATCCAGAGCCACAGCAAGCCGCACACCAGCGACCAGCGGGCGCGGCGTTGGATTGCTGGCAATGTGACCGACTTCTCCACTCGGCTTTCCTGTTCTTCGCCGCCTGCCGGGCGGCAACGCGCGTGGGGCGCCCGCGGCCCGTGGGTCAATTTGCAGGTGGGTACTGGCCTGGCGCGGGGGTGCGAGGCCAACCTCCAACGCTGCACGATGCAAAGCCAGGATGTCAAGCACGGGCCGTGCCATGCTCCGGGCGGGAGGCCGGGCCTGCAGGAGCGCGGCCGGCGGCGGAACGCGCGTCCGTGGCGCAGCCGGCAAGGCCGCCGCGGGTGGCCCGGAGGGACCAAAGCGGACGCGTTGGGTCACCCGGGCGTCGGGCCAAGGGACCGGCGGCGGGGAGCGGCGATGCTCAGCGCGGGCGGCGCGCGCCCAGCAGCACCAGCACGTCCTGCGCACTGCGGATGCGCTCGCTCGCACCGGGCAGGTCCAGGATCACCTTCAGCTTGTCCTGGCCGTCGAGCTTGTACACGCGCGGCTGGGACTGGATCAGCTTGATGATCGCCAGCGGATCGACCTCGGGCTTCTCGCGGAACACGATGCGCCCGCCGCTGGCGCCGAAATCCAGCTTGCGGATGCCCAGCGGCGTGGCCATCAGTTTCAGGCTGGCCACCGCGAACAGCTGTTTCGTCGGTTCAGGCAGCAGGCCGAAGCGGTCGATCATCTCCACCTGCAGGTCGCGCAGGTCATCCTCGCTGCGCGCGCTGGCGATGCGCTTGTAAAGGGTCAGGCGCGTGTGCACGTCGCCGAGGTAGTCGTCCGGGATCAGCGCGGGCAGGTGCAGTTCAACTTCGGTCTCGTGCTCGGAGCTGAGATCGAAGTCCGGCACCTTGCCGGATTTCAGCGCGCGCACGGCGCGGTCGAGCAGCTCGGTGTACAGGCCGAAGCCGATCTCCTGGATCTGGCCGGACTGCTCGTCGCCGAGCAGTTCGCCGGCGCCGCGGATTTCCAGGTCGTGCGTGGCCAGGGTGAAGCCGGCGCCGAGCTCTTCCAGCGAGGCCAGTGCTTCCAGGCGCTTCTGCGCATCGGCGGTGATCGACTTGCGGTCGGGTACCACCAGGTAGGCGTAGGCGCGATGGTGCGAACGGCCCACGCGGCCGCGCAACTGATGCAGCTGGGCCAGGCCGAAGTGGTCGGCGCGGTCGATGATGATGGTGTTGGCGGTGGGGATATCGATGCCGGTTTCGATGATGGTGGTGCACACCAGCACGTTGAAGCGCTGGCGGTGGAAATCCGCCATCACGCTTTCCAGCTCGCGCTCGGGCATCTGGCCGTGCGCGATGCGGATGCGCGCCTCGGGCACCAGTTCCTCCAGCTCGCGCACGGTGCGAGCGATGCTCTGCACCTCGTTGTGCAGGAAGTACACCTGGCCGCCGCGCGACAGCTCGCGCTGCAGCGCCTCGCGGATCGTGGCCGGGTCCCACGCCGAGATGAAGGTGCGCACGGCCGAACGGTGCGCCGGCGGCGTGGCGATCAGCGAGAGGTCGCGCAGCCCGGCCATCGCCATGTTCAAGGTGCGCGGGATCGGCGTGGCGGTCATGGTCAGCAGGTCCACTTCGGCGCGAAGTTTCTTGAGCTGCTCCTTCTGGCGCACGCCGAAACGCTGCTCCTCGTCGACGATCACCAGACCCAGGTTCTTGAACTTGATGTCCGACTGCAGCAGCTTGTGCGTGCCCACGATCACGTCGATCTGGCCGTCGGCGAGGCGCTTCAGCGCCTCGCTCACTTCCTTGGCGGACTTGAAGCGCGACAGCACGTCCACGCGCACCGGCCAGTCGGCGAAGCGGTCGGCGAAGTTGCGGTAGTGCTGCTGGGCGAGCAGGGTGGTCGGCACCAGCACGGCGACCTGCTTGCCGGCGGTGGCGGTGGCGAAGGCGGCGCGCAAGGCCACTTCGGTCTTGCCGAAACCCACGTCGCCGCAGATCACCCGGTCCATCGCCCGCGGCGCGGCCAGATCCTCCAGCACGGCCTCGATCGCGGTTTCCTGGTCGGGCGTTTCCTCGAACGGGAAGGTGCTGCCGAATTCCTCGACCAGCTGGCGGTCGATCGGCATCGACTCGCCGCCACGTGCCTGCCGCTGCGCGTAGATCGCGAGCAGTTCGGCGGCCACGTCGCGTACTTTCTCGGCGGCTTTGCGGCGTGCGCGTTCCCATGCGTCGCCGCCCAGCGAATGCAGCGGCGCCAATTCGGGCGCGGTGCCGGAGTAGCGGCTGACCAAACCCAGCTGCGACACCGGCACGTAGAGTTTGTCGCCCTTGGCGTACTCGATGGTGAGGAACTCGCCGTCCATGCCGCCGACGTCCATCGAGACCAGGCCCTGGTAGCGGCCCACGCCGTGGTCCACATGCACGATCGGCGCGCCGAGGGTGAGCTCGGTGAGATCGCGGATGATGCTTTCCGGATCGCGCGCCGTGCCGCGGCGGCGCTTGCGGTCGCGTTCGCTGCGCACGCGCTCGCCGTACAGCTCGCGCTCGGTGAGCACGGTGAGCACCGGCCGGGTCAGCGCGAAACCCTGCTCCAGCGGGGCGATGGTGATGGCGAAGCGCGGAAGGCCTTGCCCGTCATCCCGGTTCTCGCCGGGGCGGCCGGCAAGAAAAGCCGGCCAGTTGTCGACCTGCTCGGGTTTAAGGCCCGCGGTGGCCAGCGTCTCGATCAGCGCTTCGCGCCGCCCGGCCGAGTCGGCGGCGATCAGCACGCGGCCGGGGTAACTGGATACGAAGTGGCTGAGTGCGGCAGCCGGTTCCTCGCCCTTGCGGTTGAGCGGCAACTCCGGCGCCGGCTGCGTGCCGGTGTCGATGGCGTGCTCGTGGCCGGCCCCGACCACGTCCACGCGCAGGCGCCTGTTGAGCTGTTCGCGCAGCTTGTCCGGCGGCAGGTACAGCTCGGCCGGCGGCAGCACCGGGCGTTCGATGTCGTGCGCGCGCTGGTCGTAGCGCTCCAGCGTCTGCGCCCAGAACTGGTCGGCCGCCTCGCCTGCGCCTTCGCCGAGCACGAACAGGGCGTCGTCGGCCAGATAGTCGAACAAGGTGGAGGTGGAAGGGAAAAACAGCGGCAGGTAGTACTCGATGCCGCCGGGCGTCACGCCTTCCTTCATGTCCTGGTACAGCGGGCAGCGGCGTACGTCGATCGGGAAGCGCTCGCGCAGGTTGTTGCGGAAGTCCTTCGCCGCCTCGTCGGTGAGCGGAAATTCCCGTGCGGGCAGCAGGTCGACGCGTTCCACCTGCTGCTGCGAGCGCTGGGTCTGCGGGTCGAAGCTGCGGATCGAATCCACTTCGTCGTCGAACAGTTCGATGCGGTAAGGCTCGGCCGTGCCCATCGGGAAGATGTCGAGCAGGGCGCCGCGCACCGCGAAATCGCCCGGTTCGGCCACCTGCGGCACATGGCGGTAGCCGGAAGCTTCCAGCCGCCGCTGCTCGGTGGCCAGGTCGAGCTTCTGGCCCTTCGCCAGCACCAGGCCGGAGCCAGTGATGTGCGAGCGCGGAGCGATCCGCTGCATCAGGGTGGCCACCGGCACCACCAGCACGCCGCGCTTCACGCCGGGCAACTGGTACAGCGTGGCGATGCGCTGGGAGACGATCTCCGGGTGCGGGCTGAACGCGTCGTAGGGCAGCGTTTCCCAGTCCGGAAACTGCAGCACCGGCAGGCCGTCGGCAAAGAGCGCCAGCTCCGATTCGAGCGCCTGCGCGCGCTGGGTGTCGCGCGCGACCACCACCAGCAGGCCTTCGTGCGTGCGCGCCGCCTCGGCCAGCAGCAAGGCGCGGGCCGAACCGTGGGGCGATGTCCAGAAGCGGCGTTGCCGGGGTGTGGTGGGGAGGGGCGGGTGCTTGATGAGGCTGGGCATAGCCGACAAGTGTAACGCCGCCGCCCGGCCCGCACGGGACCCGCGACGGGCACTGCGAACGGCTTCCTACAGTTTCAGCGTGATCAGCATGGTGCCAGGCTCGTCGGGCACCGGGCGCCGGGTGAAACCGAGCTCCTTGCACAGCTGCAACATCGGCCGGTTTTCCTGCAGCACGTAGCCCCACAACTCGTACAGTCCGCGGCGCCGGCAATCGTCCACCAGTCGCTGCATCAGCAGCGCGCCCAGGCCGATGCGGCTCCAGGCGTGTTCCACCAGCACCGAGAACTCGGCCGTGTCGGTGGCCTCGTCGACGTAGATGCGGCCCACGCCGCGCATCTCGGCGGGGTGGACCGAGTCGTCCATCAGCACCAGCGCGGTTTCGCGGGCCCGATCGGTCTGGCACAGCTGTTGCGCCATCGGTGTGGGCAACTCGGACATCGCGTGCAGGAAGCGTCGGCGGATCTCTTCCGGCGACAGGCGGGTGAAGCAGCGCTGCATCGCCGCCACGTCGCCCGGTTCGATCGCGCGCAGGACCAGCTCGCGCCCATCCTGCGTGCGGACCTTCTCGCCCCCGCTCGGGGCCGGCTCCTGCCGGGCGAAGCGCAAGGCGCTGGGTGGCGGCAGCGAGGTGCGCGGGGTGGGGGCGACAAAGTCGATGACTGGGATCATGGCCGTTCCATACTTTTGCGTATTGTGTGCAATGCAACATGATTATGCAATGGCAAACTGCAGGCAGGCCATGACGATGGCGTGAGGCCGGGCCTCAGCCGCCGCCATTCATGTTGCGGCACGAGATGCACGGGTCGGGCGCAGGCCCGGCCTGGCCCCCACAATGATCCGGATCGCGCTGGAGCAGCCATGACCGACACCCCTTCCCGAGGCATCACCGCGGCGCAGTTGCGGCGGCTGTGCAACCGCTGGCCCGGCGTCACCATCGACATCAAGTGGGGCGACAACCTGGTATTCAGCGTGGGCAGCAGGATGTTCGCCATGACCCACGCCGATGGCCGCGACGGCGGCCGGCTGGCGTTCAAGGTCGCCGATGAGCGCTTCCTCGAACTGACCGACCTGCCCGGCATCATTCCCGCGCCCTACCTGGCGCGGGCGCGCTGGATTTCGGTGGTCGAACCACGACGCTTCACCACCGCCGAGCTGCAGGTGCTGGTGCTCGACGCCTATGCGCTGATCCGCGCCCGGCTGACGAAAAAGCTGCAGGCCGAACTGGGCCCTCTGCCCACGCTCAAGGCAGGCAAGTCATGAAACAGCATCTGGGCGCGCTGGCGCTGCTGGTCGACGACTACGACGAGGCGATCGTCTGGTACACCCGCGCACTCGGTTTCGAGCTGATCGAAGACCTCGACATGGGCGAGGGCAAGCGCTGGGTGCTGCTGGCGCCGTCCGGCTCCAGCGAAACGCGGCTGCTGCTGGCCAAGGCGAAAGGCGACGAACAGGTCTCGCGCATCGGCAACCAGACCGGCGGTCGGGTCTTCCTGCTGCTGCACACCGACGATTTCCAGCGTGACTGGCAGCGCATGCGCGCTGCCGGGGTGCACTTCCGCGAGGAACCGCGGCACGAAGCCTACGGCACGGTGGCGGTGTTCGAGGACCTGTACGGCAATGGCTGGGATTTGCTGGAACCGAAACGCTGATCCGGGATTGCGTTCAACCAGCTGAGAGGGCGTAGGGCGGGCACTGCCCGCCGCTTTTTTGCCAAAGGCCGGCGGGCACTGCCCGCCCTACGGCGCAGGCGCGTGCGGTCTCCCTCGGTGCGTTACCAGATCAGGTCGTCCGGCACCTCGAACCGCTTGTAGTACTCGTCGTCCGCATCGTTGCCACTGCGGACTTCGGCTTGGCCGTGGTCCAGCACGATCATCGCGGCGTCGCGTTCGTGGACCTTGTCGGCGGCAGCACGCGGCAGCAGTTCGTAGCCCTCGCCATGGCGCACGATCACCAGCGTGCCGGCGGCCAGCTGCGCGCGCAGCGGCTCGTTGACCAGCACGCTCCGGATCACGCTGCCGTCCGTGAAGCGATAGGCAATCTCGCCCTCGCGCTTCACGTTGTGCGCCTCGACGATCTGCCGGATCTGCGCCTGGACCTCGTGCGCCCGTGCCTGCGCGTTGCGCTCGGCAGCGATCGCCCGATCGCGCCCGGCCTTCTCCGCCTGCAACCGCCGCGCTTCCAGTTCTTCGGCGCTGGGCGCCACCGGTGCCTTGCCCTGGTGCTTCTTCGCCTGTTCGCGCGCGACCTGCGCCACCTTGGTCTTGTTGACCAGGCCGGCTTTGAGGAGCTGTTCTTGCAGAGGATTGCGCATGGAAGGGTGGAGCAGGGCCAGGCAGGAGTGCGGAGCCGGATTGTAGCGTGTGACTCGTGCTCGACCGTTGTTGCAGAGTTTGATCGTGTGTTGAATTGCTGATGATTCAACAAAATTGTTGACTTTGTTAACAATTTTGTGTACTCTATTTCTCGCGGCGATCCGTCCGCTAACCGGAGAGTCCTATGGGGCGATGATGCATATGACAGTAAAAGGATGTGAGCTTGATGAACACAGCAGGGTTTAAACGGGATCTTGCAGCGCGTGGGGCGACGTTTGGGGAAGGCAAGAAGCACACCAAGGTGTACTACCAGGGTAAGCAGTCGACCATTCCTCGACACAAAGAAATCCCAGATACCCTTGCCAAGCAGATCGTGAAACAGCTTGGCCTTAAGTAAGGGTTTGCGGCATCGGTGGACGGCCGCCCGTAGGGGCGGCCCATAAACAGAAATACAAGGCAAGAGACGCGTAGCAAGAGACGCGGAAAG
This sequence comes from Lysobacteraceae bacterium, assembly GCA_040255835.1. Taxonomy (GTDB): domain Bacteria; phylum Pseudomonadota; class Gammaproteobacteria; order Xanthomonadales; family Rhodanobacteraceae; genus Rhodanobacter. Next base: position 298,253 of record JBDZVT010000001.1, on the reverse strand, counting down.
GCACACGAA
>JBDZVT010000001.1:0-298144 GCA_040255835.1 Lysobacteraceae bacterium | reverse complement strand
GACACGAAGACACGAAGACACGAAGACACGAAGACACGAAGACACGAAGACACGAAGACACGAGGTAGTACTATGTTTGATTATCCCGCCCGTTTTCTGAAAGAAAGGGATGGGTATGTGGTTTCTTTTAGGGACATCCCAGAGGCATTGACCTCGGGTAGCACCAAGAAGGAAGCCATTGAAATGGCAGAAGATGCGCTGGCAACCGCGATGGAGTTTTACTTCGAGGATCGCCGGCAGGTGCCCATGCCCAGCAAGGCACGCAAAGGAGAAGAGATGGTTGGTCTTCCAGCGAGCGTTGCCGTAAAGGTTCTTCTTTTGAATGAGATGCTCAAAGGGAATGTGACTCCCTCGAAGCTCGCCAAGAAGCTCGATACGTCTCCGCAAACTGTGACGCGAATTGTTGATTTGCATCACGCAACCAAGATCGACACCTTGGCAGGAGCATTCAAGGCCATGGGTAAGACCTTGACCTTTTCCGTTGCGTGACCATGGCCTTCCAGTCGTGAGCTTGGAAGCCGACTAACCAAGAAGAGTGCATGCTGGCTCACTGCATGCGAAAGTGCGAAGGATTATGGAAAGCCCCGTCAAGCGCGGGGCTTTCTTTTTGAGAGAAATGCCGGGCATCAAGTTCATCGGAACCAAGTGTCATTCAATGGATGACGGTTGAGCTTCGCTTGATGTGTTCGCCGCCGATCGCCACCATCGAGATTGTTCAATCGTCACTCTTCAATCAGCATTGTCCGGCTCGAAGAAACTCCACCGCACGTCGCCGAATTCCGCCTTCATCGCCGCCTCGACGGTGTTGATGGCGGCGATCAGTTGCGGGTTGCCGGCGGTGGGATGCATGCGCGCCTTCACCGCGACCATCACATCGGCGCCCATCTGCAGGGTGATCAGGTTCAGCACTTCGGCGATTTCGGGCCGGGCTTTCAGGAAGTTCATAAGCTCGTCGCGGCGACGCGGTTCCACGCCCTGGCCGATCAGCAGAGCCTTCACCTCGATGGCGACCAGCACGGCCACCACGATCAGCAGGGTGCCGATGGCGATGGTGCCGGCGGCGTCGAACATCAGGTTGCCGGTGAGCATGGTGGCGCCGACGGCCAGGCTGGCCAGGCAAAGCCCGAGGAGCGCGGCCAGGTCTTCACCGAAGATCACCAGCAGTTCGCTGGAACGGGTCTCGCGGAACCAGGTCCACAGCTTCTGATCGCCGCGCGCCTTGTTCACCTCCTGCAGGCAGCCGCGCATCGAGATGCCTTCGACCACGATGCCGAATACCAGCACGCCCATCGCCAGCCACGGCCACTTGAGCGGTTCCGGATGGGTGAGCTTGTGGATGCCCTCGTAGATCGAGAACATGCCGCCGACGCTGAACAGCAGGATGGCGACCAGGAACGACCAGAAGTACAGCGCGCGACCCCAGCCCAGCGGGTACTCGTCCGACGGCGGCCGTCTGGCCTGGCGGATGCCCAGCAGCAGCAGGCCCTGGTTGCCGCAGTCGGCCAGCGAATGCACCGCCTCGGCCATCATCGCGCCGGAGCCGGTGACCATGGCGGCGACCAGCTTGGCCACAAAGATGGCGAAGTTGGCGCCCAGCGCGAGGAAGATGGCCTTGATCGGGTTGGCGTGGCTGGACATGCACGGACTCGGGCGGGAAATGGACGGCCATTGTAATGGACGCTTGCCTGGCCTTCCGGATGGATGCAGGCACCGGGGTGCCGTGCCGCTGTCGATGGGGGGATGGGCGCGGTCTGCTCGTTATCGAAGTGCGATTCCTGCGCAGGCAGGAATCACACCCGGAAGAGCGTTCGCCGGTGCAGCGGCATCAGCGGATGCCGACGCCCACGCCGAGCCCGAAGTGAACGTTGCTGCGACCCTTCTGCATCTCCTCGGCGGTCCACACGTGAGACTGGGCCACGTCGACCAGCGGGAACAGGTAGTCGGCCTGGCCCACCTTGCCGGCGCGCGTGCCGTTGAGCTTGCCGTCCACGGTCATCAGCGCGCCGGCGGGGTAATCGAGCGGCTCGACATAGCCACGCAGCACGGCGATGAAGCGGCCGTTGCCGCTGTCGTTGGCGCGCGGGCGTTGCGAGGAATCCAGCGGGTAGGCGAGCAGTTCGATTTCGCTGTGGTCCTGGAAGTTGCTGACGTGCACGATGCGGCCGCCCCAGATCACCTCCTTGCCACTGAATTGCTCGGGGGTTTGCGCTACCTGCGCGGGCGTGGCGAGTACCGCGTTGCCGGTGGTCTTGTAGATCGGCGCGGGCGCGCAGGCGGCCAGCACGAGCAGGGCGACGGGCAGGGCGAGCCGGATCAGCAGCGAAGCGGGGCGGTGGCGCATGGTCGTGATTCCTGGGCGGGCGCGGAGACGGAGCCAGCTTAGCGACGGTTCGGTTTGGGCGGTAGTCGCGAGGCGGGCAGGGGGCTGGGCGTGTTCAGCTGGCTGCCGGCCTCATCCAGCAGCCAGTCGAGTTTCACCGTGGCCGGGCGCTCCTGGGCCAACAGACCGGCCAGCACGCGCAGCGGTTCGCGCAGGGCGTCGTCGAGTTTCCACGGGGCATTGAGAATCACCATGCCCGAACCGTTGAGGCGCAGCGGCGAGTCGTCCGGGTGCACCAGCAGCTCGGCGCGCAGGACCCGCTTGACCCCGCTGTGCTGCAGACGGCGCAGGAACGGTTGCACCTGGCTGCGCAGCTTGATCGGATACCACACCGCGTAGACGCCGGCAGGCCAGCGTTGCAGCGCCGGTTTCAGCGCCTGCTCGATCAGCTTGTACTCCGCGTCCTGGGCTTCGTACGGCGGATCGATCAGCACTAGGCCGCGCTTCTCCTTCGGCGGCACCAGCGCCTTCAGCGCCTCGTAGCCGTCGCGCTCGTGCACGTGCACCTGCGGATTGCCGCGGAACAGGTCGCGCAGCTTGCACGCCTCCTCGGTATGCAGTTCGCACAGCTGGGCGCTGTCGCCGGGGCGCAACAGGCGAGCGACCTGCAGCGGCGAGCCGGGGTAGCGCTTCAGGCCCTGCGCGTTGTCGGCGCTGGCCAGGATGTCGTCGCGCCAGCCGCGCAGCAGCGGCGGCAGTTTCTCCGCCGGGTGCAGGCGCGCGATGCCGTCCTTGAACTCGCCGGTCTTGCCTGCCTCGAAGCCGTCCAGCGGATAGTTGCCGCTGCCGGCATGGGTGTCGATGTAGCACATCGGCGTGGGCTTGGCCTGCAGCGATTCGACCAGCGCCCGCAACACGGTGTGTTTCAGGACGTCGGCAAAGTTGCCGGCATGGTAGGCGTGGCGGTAATTCATGGCAGTCACGGGGATCGGATGGGTCAAGTATAGGGGGACGCCATGCCAGCCCTTCGTGACGGCCGTTGGAGTCTGCTCCAGAGTTGAGCCGCGGCGGCGTGGCAGTTTAAGCTGCACTGATGCATCGTCGCCTGCGCCAGGTTGTCCGCACGCCGCCCCTCCGGGTGCTGGCATGGCTGGCGTGGCTGTTGCTCGTGGCAAGCCCCGTGTTTGCCGCGCCATTCGGGACTGCTGCCCACGACATGGGCCCGCCTGCGTCGACGATGCAGATGGTCGATCACGCAGCACACGATATGTCGGCGATGGCGGCCGACTGCTGCGCCGCACCCGAGGCACATGGTCACGCCGCGGTGAACGATTGCCACTGCCCCGCCACCTGCGTCAGCGCCTTGTCGGCGTCAGCGATGGGCACGCTTGCCTCGGTGCCGGCGGCCGCCATGCCGGTTCCCCGGCGCGGCGCGATGGCGCCCGACTTCTTCCGCTCGCCGCCGTTGCGGCCACCCTTGCTGCAGACCTCGCGCTGACCTGACCCGCCCACGTGCCGGCGTGCTGCCGGCGATCCGTGCGGGGGTGGCCATGGCCGATTCCGGCAATGCCGGGACCCGAGTTGTCTGGAGTGGAGCAATGAAACCCGTGGATCTGTCGACGGCGGCGCCGTCGAACCTGTCGCGCCGTCGTTTCGTGCAGGGGCTTGCCGTCGGCGCTGCATTTGCCGGCACCGGGCTGCTGCGCGCATCACCGTCGTGGGCGCTGACCAGCGCCGGCGCGCCGACCGTGCCGCATGGCACCGACTTCGCGCTGGACGTGATGGAAGCGCCGATCAACCTCACCGGTGCGCCGCGCCTCGCCACCACCGTCAACGGCGGCGTGCCGGGGCCGGTGCTGCGCCTGCGCCAGGGCAGTGAAGTCACCCTGCGCGTGCGCAACCGCCTGCGCGTGCCGACCTCGATCCACTGGCACGGCATCGTATTGCCGTTCGACATGGATGGGGTGCCCGGCATCAGCTTCCCCGGCATCGCGCCGGGCGAGACGTTTGTCTATCGCTTTACCCTGCGGCAGTCAGGCACCTACTGGTATCACGCGCACTCCGGCTTCCAGGAGCAGGCAGGACTCTACGGCGCGATGGTGATCGAACCGGAAGCGGGCGAGCGCCATCGCGCGGATCGCGACTACGTGGTGCTGCTCAGCGACTGGACCGACGAGGAGCCTGCGCGCGTCTTCGCGCGGCTGAAGAAGCAGGGCGACTACTACAACACCGGCCAGCCCACGCTCGCCGAGTTCCTGCGCGATGCGCGGCGCGAGGGCATGGCCCAAGCGCTCGCGCAGCGGCGCATGTGGAACCGCATGCGGATGAGTCCTGCCGATCTGGCGGACGTGTCGGGCCTCACGTACACCTACCTGATGAACGGCATGGCGCCGGCGGGCAACTGGACCGGGCTGTTCCGGCCCGGCGAAAAGATCCGCCTGCGCTTCATCAACGGTTCGGCGATGAGCATCTTCGACGTACGCATCCCGGGGCTGAAGCTGACCGTGGTCGCCGCCGATGGCCAGGACGTGGAGCCGGTCGCCGTCGACGAGTTCCGCATCGCGGTCGCCGAGACCTACGACGTGATCGTCGAGCCGCAGGACGAGCGTGCCTACACGCTGTTCGCGCAGTCGATCGACCGCGGCGGTTACGCCCGCGGCACGCTGGCGCCGCGGATGGGCATGCAGGCCGAGGTGCCGGCGCCCGATCCGCGCGTGTGGCTGGACATGCGCGACATGATGGGGGAGATGGGTGGCGGTCACGCGCACGGGATGATGCATGGCGCCATGGCCGCCGCCTCGCCGGTGCGCCACGCCAGCACCGAGCACGGCCCCGGCGTCGACATGCGGGTGGATACGCCGCGCACGAATCTCGACGATCCCGGCGCCGGCCTGCGCGACAACGGCCGCCGGGTGCTGACCTATGCCGATCTGCACACCGTGGGCGGCCCGATCGACACGCGCGAACCTGGCCGCGAGATCGAGCTTCACCTGACCGGCAACATGGAGCGCTACATGTGGTCGTTCGACGGCGTGAAGTTCTCCGACGCGACGCCGATCCACTTCAACCGCGGCGAGCGGCTGCGCATCGTGCTGGTCAACGACACCATGATGAACCACCCGATCCACCTGCACGGCATGTGGAGCGAGCTGGAGAATGCGGACGGCGGTTTCCAGGTGCGCAAGCACACCATCAACGTGCAGCCGGCGCAGCGCGTCAGTTACGCGGTGACAGCCGATGCGCCCGGGCGCTGGGCCTACCACTGCCACATGCTTTACCACATGGAGGCGGGGATGATGCGCGAGGTGGTGGTGTCATGAAGCCGCCGAAGCAGTCTTCACTCCTGCGCTATCGCAGCCTGGCCGCCGCCACCGTGTTGCTGCTCTTGCCGCTGGCGGCCATCGCGCAGAGCGATCAGGGGCACGCGGGCGATCAACACGCCATGCACGGCATGCACGCGCCGGTGCCGGCCACGCAGGACGCGCATCACCACAATGCGCACGGCGCGGCCGGTACGCAGCCGGCGCCGGCACCCGGTATTCGGGCGAGCCAAGCCGTCGTTCCGCGCAGCCCCGACTATTCCGATGGGCTCGTCCACGGTGACACGCCCGGCATGCACGCGCTCGATGCGCAGTCGCTGTCGATGCTGCGCATCGATCAACTGGAGGTTTTCCACGGGCCGCGTGCCCGCGGCCAGGCTTGGGACGTGCAGGCCTGGTACGGCAACGACCTCGACAAGTTGTGGTTGCGCAGCGAAGGCGAACGCCAGGGCGGTCGGCTCGGCGACGCCGGGGTCGAACTGCAATGGAGCCACGCCATCGCGCCGTTCTGGGACACCCGACTCGGCGTGCGCGAGGATCTGGGCGACGGGCCTGCGCGGCACTGGGCGGCCTTCGGCATCCAGGGGCTGGCGCCATACTGGTTCGAGCTGGAGGCTACGGCCTACGCGGGCCCGTCCGGGCGTACCGCCGCGCGCCTGCGCGTGGAGTACGAGCTGCGTTTCACCCGACGGCTGATCCTGCAGCCGGAGCTCGAGTTGAACCTGTACGGTCGCAACGATGCGGCAACCCACGTCGGGCGGGGCCTGTCGGACACCCGCTTCGGGTTGCGGTTGCGTTACGAGGTCCGGCGCGATTTCGCGCCATATCTCGGCGTGGCATGGATCCGTCGTCATGGCGTCGGCGCGGACTTCGCCCGCCAAGCCGGCGAAGCGGTGTCGCAGCGGCAGTTCGTCGCAGGGCTGCGGTTCTGGTTTTGAGCGACCATGACGGCGACCGCCGCACCATGGTCACGGTCCCGAGGAGCAAAAAGATGAAACACTGGTTTTACCGCCGCGGCATCAGCCTCGTGTTCGCCCTGCTGTTCGCACCGGCGGCGCTGGCGGCGAATGCGCTGGACGTGTACAGCGATCCCTCTTGCGGCTGCTGCGGCGCGTGGGTTGAGTACATGCGCGCGCAGGGCTACACGGTCGCCGTGCACCAGGACCAGCCGATGGCGGCGGTGAAGGCTCGCTTCGGCGTGCCGCAGCGCGCCATGTCCTGCCACACTGCGGTGATCGAGGGCTACGTGATCGAAGGGCACGTGCCGGTGGATGACATCCGCCGCCTGCTGGCCGAGCGGCCGGACGCGATCGGCCTGGCCGCACCCGGCATGCCGATGGGTTCGCCCGGGATGGAGATGGGCGCACCCGAACGCTACGACGTGGTGCTGATCGGCCGCGACGGCTCGACCCGGGTCTTCGCGACGCACGGCCCGGCTGCTTAGACCGTCGTCAATCGACCATGCTGTGGCTTTCGGTGGTGCCCAGCAGCTCCGGCTGCGCGGTGACGCGCTGCCTTCGATGCAGCAGCGGATGCACGAACACCGCGGCCAGGATCACCACCACGCCGAGATAGAACCAGTGATCCAGCTCGTGCTGCTCGCCCAGCAGCACGACCGCCAGCACGATCGCGTAGACCGGCTCCAGGTTGGTCACCATCTGCGTGCCGAACGCGCTCATGTGGCGCAGCGCCACCAGCGCCAGGGTGAACGGCAACAACGTGCAGCCGAACGCCAGCGCCAGCAACAGCAGTGCATCGTGCAGGCCGGGCAGCATGAACAGCGCGCCCTGGTGCGGCAGCAGCGGCGCGAGCAGGGTGAGGAAGGCGGTGCCGGTGCCCAGCTCGATGAAGGTGACCGTGAGCGGATCGCCCGATTCGACCATGCGCTTGTTGAGGGACCCGAACAGCGCCACGAACAGCGCCGATAGCACGCCCACCGCGATGCCGATGCGCATGTCCACCGGCACGCCGCCGACCACCATCACCACGCCCGGTACCACCGCCACGCCGATCAGCAACTCGCGCGGGTCGAACTTGCGTCTGGCGATCCACGGTTCGATGAAGGCAAGGAAGACCGGCCCCAGCGCGATGCAGGTGGCACCCACGGAGGCATTGGACAGCTTGATCGCGGCATAGAACGTCAGCCAGTGCAGCGACACCAGCACGCCGATGCCGGCATACGCGCCGATCAGCCGCCACGACATGGCCCGCAGGTGGCGGCGCACCCGCGGCACCAGCAGCAGGGCGCCGGTCACCAGCAGCATGCGCCACCACACCAGCGGCAGCGCCGGCAGGGTGATCAGTTTGCCCAGGATCGCGGTAAAGCCCCACAGCAACACGCAGAAATGAATCTGCAGACGAGCCAGGTTGACGGGTTGCATGGGCGTACGCGCGAAGGGAGTCGCGGCATTCTAGCGCCCCGCCTCGCCCCCGCATGGCCCCTGTAGGAGCGCACCCTGTGCGCGAGCTCTTCATCACATGACGACAGGCATCGCGCACAGGGTAGGCTCCTGGCAAGGACGGCGGCGTAGGGCGGGCACTGCCCGCCATCATCACGCTACGCCGTCATCGGCGGGCGGTGCCCGCCCTGCGGTGCGTCATTTCCTGGCTGGAGCCTTCGGCTCGGAGTCGCGCAGTTGCCCCAGCACCGCGCGGCAGGTGTTCTCGCCGCCGTCCTCGCCCTCGTGACTCGGAGCGATCAGCGCGACCAGCGCAGCGGCTGGCGCGGCGACGGTGCCCAGCGCGACAGCGCCAGCACTGCGCAGGAGCAGCGGACCCTTCTGCACGCCGACGTCGGGATGCTTGAGCGTGCCGCGCACGTACAGCGGCGAGCGCAGCGAGAGGACGCGCAGGCCCTTGCTGTGCGGCTGCACGTCGAGGTCGAGTTTCTCGGTGGCCATGTTTACCGTGCCGTCCACCTTGATCAGCGCGTCGTCGGTGTCGAACACGAACAGGCGCATGTCGAACAGGCCGTGGGTCGCCACCATGTCGGTGGCGGCGCAGTTGATCTCCACCGTCTTGTCGCCGAACAGCTTGCCGATGATGATGTTGCCCACGTTGAGGCCGGCCGTTTCCAACAGCGTCTTGCTGATCGCGCCGTCGTTCATCAGCAGCTTCAGTTCACCGTCGGCGCTGCCCAGCAGGGCGGCCACCGAGTTGCCTTCGGCAGTGAGTTTCGCATCGCCATTGATTTCGCCGAAGCTGGTGCTCATCGGCGAGAACTTGGGAAACAGCTGTTTCAGTTTCAGGTGACGCGCGTGGAGTTCCATTACGCCCTGCATCGGCGCGCGGCTGCCATCCAGGGTGAGGTTGCTGCGCACGGTGCCGCCGGCGATGCCGAAGCCCAGCGGGTCGAGGTACAGCGCGCCGTTGTCCAGTACCAGGTGCGTGCGCACCGAGTCGATCGGCAACGCCTCGCCGTGCTCGATGCGGGTGGCGCTGAAGTCCACGTCGGCGTCCATGGTCTGCCAGCGGTCGGTGCGGAACGGCGCCACCGGCAGCAGTTTGTCGGCTGGCTGCGAGGCGCCCGGGCGATCCACCTTGGCGGTACTGGAGTCGGCGCCGATCAGCGGCGCCAGGTCGGCGAAGCGCAACAGGTCCGAGTGCAGCTTGCCGCTCAGCTTGGGCCGTGCGCCGCCGGTGACGAACAGCAGGTCGCCGGAGAGGTCGCTGCCTCCGACGTGGCCGCGGAAATCCTGGTAGTGATAGCGGCTGGATTCCTCGCCCAGCCTGGCGCTCAGGTGACCCTCGGTGGCGTAGGGCGGGGTGTCGGGGAGGGTGATGCCGGTCAAGGGATAGAGCTTGGCCATGCTGCTGCCGGAGAACCACAGCCGCACATCGAGCGCGCCCAGGTGCAGCGGGTCGGTCAGCGTGCCGACCAGGGCGATGTGGCTGTCGCCGATATGCGCGTCGGCCTGCACCGGAAAGGGGCGGCTGGCGTCCTGCAGGGCCAGCACCGCGCCGGTCTTGCCCTCGCCGGTGACCTTGCCGCCCTGGTACGTCCCTTCGGCGTGCCAGCCGAACTGGTATGCGACGGACCGTCGGGAATCGGCCTGCTTTTTCTTGGCGGGCGGCGCCTCAGCGAGCGGTTTGCCGGTGGTGCCCTGCGCCTGCTTGCGGGCATCGGCGGTCTGCTGCGCCACGATCTGGTCGTACGGAATGGCTCTCTGTAACGGCTGGAGGGTGACCTTGAGGCTGGTCTTCGTGGGAGCGTCCTCCAGCCGGATGACGCCGTGGTCGAAGCCGATCGAACCCATTTCCAGATGCCATGCCGAGCGCTTGCCCTTCGGTGGCGGGTTGAATTGCCAGGTGGCGCGGCCCTTGGCGTCGCGCTCCAGATCCACGCTGGGGTTCACCAGTTGCACGCTGGGTACGTGGACGCGGTGCGCGAGCAGCGCCCACGGTGAAAGCCGGAAACGCAGCGCATCCAGGTGTGCGAATTCCTTCTGCGCGGCCCAGTCGGGGTTGGCGATGCGGATGTCGCGCGCGGTGAACTCCGGCCACGGCACCCAGGCGGCAGGGCCGCTGCTCTCGCGGTCACGGCGCCAGTCCAGGGTGAGGTCGCCGTTGATGGAGAACGGGCGCCCGATCGCCTGGCTCACCTTGTCGTCGATGAACGGTCGCAGCCGGTTCCAGTTGAACGTGGCGATCACGATCAGCGCGACGACGATCAGCGCCAGCACGATGCTGCCGATCACCACCAGCGACTGGGTGCTTCGCTTCATGGGCTCGCTCCGCGGTCCGCGACCGGCGCGGTGGCGCGCAGGTCCTTCCAGGCTCCGCGGAAGTCATACCCAAGTCGATGGCAAGGTTATGTGGTCGGCCGCCACCGCTGTTCAGTTTCTAGCCGCCGGGGTGGTAGCGGCGTTCGGTGTGGTCCTTCAATTGCTCCGGCCAGAAGTACACCGTGCGCAGGTTGCCGGTGGTGTAGCGCTCGGCCTCGTCGTTGAAGTGCGGCGAATCGGGGTGCCCACTTTCGCCGCCGGCGGTGATCGCCCGTGAGTGCACCTTCGGCCCGAACTCGACCGCCGCCACGAAGCTGTTGCCGCTGGTGCCGTAATAGCGCTTGGTGCCCGGCCAGCGGTGGGCACCGAACGAGGCCAGCGAGCCCCAGCGCGAGGAGGTGAACGGCACCGGAATGCTGGGCTTGGCGTCGTCGAACTTCTGCACGATGTCGCCGTTGATGCGCTGGAAGCGGTTGATCTCGCCCCACGGCACGCCCCAGCTGCCGAAGTCCCGGGTCAGCCGGTCGGAGGCTTCGACCAGCGCATGGAGGCGCGCCTTGGCGCCGGCCTTCGCGGCCATCCGGTCGTAGATCGACAGGCCTTCGGCGGTGTCGGCCTTGCTCACTTCGTCCCACAGCGTGTCGCCCCAGAACACCGCCAGCGAGGTCGGCATCGAGGCGATGCCCCAGCGGTAATCCCAGTCGCGCAGCAACTGGATCGGTCCGGCCAGTTTCGCGCGTAGCGGATCGTCGGCGGGCAGCGCGTCGTAATCGGCAATGAGGATCGGCAACTGCCGCGCGAACGCGGGCAGGTAGGAGTCGAACGCCGCGGTGATCAGCGAGGGCAGGGTCACCTGCCTGATGTCGGTGAGCAGGCGGATCGCGTGCAGGCCGCGCGGGTTCTCGCCGAAGGTGTCCATGTAGCGCGGGTAGTCGGCCTGCTTCGGGCTGTACGCGCCGGCGGCGGAGTACGGCCAGTTGTTGGTGTTGAAGGTCCAGCCGTTGGGCGGGTTCACCACCTGCGGCAGTTGATCCAGCGGGGTCAGGCCCTGCCAGTCGGTGGCCGGGTCGCTGCCGTCGACCGGTTTGGTGTAGTCGAAGCGGTTGTCGCGCTTGGGCACGAACTGCGGCAGCAGGAAGGCGATCTCGCCCTTGTCGTCGGCGAACAAGGTGTTGTTGGACGAGTTCGCCTTGAGCTCGGCGACCTTCATGTAGCTGGCCAGATCGCTGGTCCTGGTGCGCAGCCAGCTCTGCTCCAGCGCGGGGATCGGCTTGTTCATCAGCGCCTCGGCGATCCACTTGCCGTCCGCCTCGCGCACGATCGGGCCGTGATGGGTGAAGTGCGCGGTGAACGTGCGCTGCGCCAGCGCGCCGTTCCTGTCGCGGTACGACAAGGTGATCTGGCGCGAGGTCACCGGTCGCAGTTCTTTCCCGTAGCGATAGAACAGCTTGCCGTCCTGGTGCACGATGGTCTCGGCGAACTCGTCGACCACGTCGACGCCGGTGGAGGTGTGCATCCAGCCCACGTGCGGGTTGAAGCCCTGGTAGATGAAGAACTGGCCCCAGGTCACCGCGCCGTAGGCGTTCAGCCCCTCGTCGCTGGACATCTGCAGCTCGGAGCGGAAGAAGAACGAGGTGTGCGGGTTGATCAGCAGCAGCGCGTGGCCGTCGACGGTGAGCTTGGGCGCTATCGCGATGCCGTTGGAGCCGGTCGGCTCGATCCAGCTGGGCTGCGTGTGCACCTGGGCCAGCGGCGCGTCGTCGGGGCTTCCGTAAAACGCCTTCAGCGGCGCCAGCTCCACCCGTTCGATGTCGCCGCCGATGCTGCCCTCGGTGAATGACAGCGCCATCCACGGCTCGAACCGGGTGATCACGCGCGGATGCACGTCGGGATGCGTGGCGAGGTAGTAGTTGAGTCCGTCGGCCCAGCTGTCCATCAGCTTGCGCAGCCAGCGCGGGCTTTGCGCGTACAGCTTCTTCAACTCGACCGGGTCGATGAACAGACGCTGGCGCAGGTCCTGCCACAGCGCAGAGTCGTCGGCGTCCTTCGCTTCGGCCAGCCGGCCCAGTGCGACCAGGTAGTTGGTCTCGACGCGGTTGAAGTCGTCCTCGGCCTGCGCATAGGCCATGCCGAACACGGCGTCCGCGTCGGTCTTGCCGTGCACGTGGGCGATGCCCCAGTCGTCGCGGGTGATCGTCACGGCCTGTGCCTGGCGTTGCCAGCGCGCCTGCTCCGGCGTGGCCGCGACGGCGGGCCGGGCAAGGCACAGCGCCAGCAGCGCGGCCACGGCCAGTACGGTTGAAACCCGGTACGGGCGCGAGGTGCTGCCCGGAATTCGTGTATCCATCTGTCGCCCCTTGCTGCCCGGCACGCTGCATCAGTCCGGCCCATTGTGCACGAGCCGCGTCGGTGCCGTCCGGGACCGGCGGCTTCGGCGGGTTCCGCGGCATGGCAGCGGGCGGGCCGGGCAAGGGAATGGCGCCGAGGTAACCCGGGGCCGGCTCGCGGCGAAGGGCAAGAAGGGGCGGCATGTTCCGTCCCTTCTTGCCCTTTCCGAGGAATGACCGATGAACGTACGCCTTGCCCATGTCCTTGCCGCCGTGATGGCTTGCGGCCTCGCCACCAGCACCGCGTTCGCGCAGGACGCGATGGCCCCCAGCTCCAGCACCGCCATGGCGCATGATGCGATGCAGAAGGATGCGATGAAACACCATGCGATGAAGATGGACGCCATGCAACACGACGCCATGAAGGCGGACGCAATGAAGCATGGTTCCATGAAGCACGATTCGATGATGAAGAAGGGATCCATGAAGAAGGACCCCATGAAGAAAGAGGCGATGAAGAAGGACGCGATGAGTACCGGCGGCTGAGCGGACGCCGCCGGCGGGGCGATGCTCCGGCGGCGGCTTCAGTTGGTTGCGGCGGCGGTGGATACTCGGACCGTCCTTTCCGCAGGCCACAGGCATGAGTACGTCCTTCGTCAGCCGGCTCGGCATCGAGCATCCCCTGATCCAGGCGCCGATGGCCGGGTCCACCTCGCCTGCGCTGGTGGCGGCGGTGTCGAATGCCGGCGCGCTGGGCTCGCTCGGTGCCGGCTACCTGGAACCGCAGGCGATCCTCGAGCAGGCCGCGCAGGTCCGCGCGCTGGGCGACCGGCCGTATGCGATCGGTCTGTTCGTGCTGCCCGACGAGTTCGAGGCCGACATGGCGGCGGTGGCCAGGGCGCGCGAACAGCTCGACGCGCTGATGGCCCGCGAGGGCCTCGACGTGCGCACCAGCCTGCCCACGCGCTGGGCGCCGCGTTTCTCCGACCAGTTCGCCGCCCTGTGCGAGGCGCGGCCGGCGGTGGCGAGTTTCGCATTCGGGGTGATCGCGCCGGCGCAGATGCGCGAGCTCCGCCAGCGCGACATCTACGTGATCGGCACGGCCACCACGGTGGCCGAGGCGCGCGCCTGGGCCGCGGCCGGCGCCGACGCGGTGTCCCTGCAGGGCGCCGAGGCCGGGGGCCATCGCGGCACCTTCCTGCACGAGGCCGAGGACGCGATGATCGGCCTGTTCGCGCTGCTGCCGCTGGCCGTGCGCGCGATCGACATCCCGGTGATTGCCGCCGGCGGCATCATGGATGGCCGCGGCCTGCTGGCCGCCGAAGCCCTTGGTGCGGCGGCCAGCCAGCTCGGCACCGCCTTCCTCACCTGTCCGGAATGCCCGGCGGCCACGGCATGGAAGCAGGACCTGCCCGGGGTGGAGGAGCACCAGGTCACCACTATCCGCGGTTTTTCCGGCCGCGCGGCCCGTGGCCGGCACAACCGTTTCGTCGAGGCCATGCCGCAGGCGGCGCAGGGCCTGCCGTATCCGGTACTGAACGCGCTGACCGCGCCATTGCGCCGTGCCGCGGCGGCGGCCGGGCGCGGGGACCTGCTCTCCGAATGGTGCGGCCAGGCCGCTGGCCTGGTGCGCCCGCAGCCGGCGGCGGAGCTGGTCGCGCGACTGATGCACGAATACCGGCTGGCGAAACGGTCGCTGGCGCACTGAGGGCTGCCGTTTCGCCGCCGCGCGGCTTGACTCGCCTTCACGGCGGGGCGGTTATACTGCGGCCGCGCCATATCGCGCGGCGATCCTGCACCGAGGCCCATCCTTTTGAGCACAGCCCGTAGCACCCCGGCCGTCACCACGGCCACCCTGCGCAAGTGCGTCATCGACGCGCTCGAAGAACTGAAAGCCAAGGACATCCGCGAGATCGACGTCCGCGGCAAGACCTCCATCGCCGACCTGCTGGTGATCGCCTCCGGCACCTCGGCACGCCACGTCAAATCCATCGCCGATGAAGTGGGCAAGTTCGCCAAGAAGGCGGGCGTGATGCCGCTGGGCGTGGAAGGCGAGACCGAGGGCGAATGGGTACTGGTGGACCTGGGCGACGTGATCGTCCACGTGATGCTGCCGCGCATCCGCGAGTTCTACGGCCTGGAGCGGCTGTGGACGGTGGGTGACCACGGACATGAAGCCGGCGTGGAAACAGCCCAGGCGGGCTGATGTTTTCCGTTGCCCCCGGGTGCTCGCGAGATGGCTGATCGGAGCGAGTCCTTGATGGGGGTTCCGCCCCACCTTGGGCCCTCACCTCGATCCTCTCCCCCTCGGGGAGAGGAGGCGAATGCGGCGCTTCGCGCGGTTTGTTTCGTGGGGGCTGGATCATGCGCGCGCGTCTGATTGCCGTCGGCGAACGCATGCCCGGCTGGGTGGCGGAGGGCTTTGCCGAGTACCGCAAGCGCCTGTCGCACGAGCTGCCGCTGGAGCTGGTCGAACTGAAACCCGGGCTGCGCGGCAAGGGCCGTGATGACGCGCGGGCGATCCAGGACGAGGGCGCCGCGATACTCGCCGCCCTGCCGCACGACACCCACGCGATCGCACTGGATGGCCGCGGCAAGGCCTGGTCGAGCGAAGAGCTCGCCGCACAGCTCGCCGCGTGGCGCATGGGCGGGCGCGATCTCGCGTTCCTGATCGGCGGCCCGGACGGCCATGCCCCCGAGGTGCTGGCGCGCGCGGACCAGCGCTGGTCGCTGGGTCCGCTGACCCTGCCGCACATGCTGGTGCGGCTGGTGCTGGCCGAGCAGTTGTACCGCGCGTGCAAGATCGCCGCCGGGCATCCGTATCACCGGGGGTGAGGGGACCGATCCCGATAGGCGACTTCGCCTGGTCGACCTTCCACCGATCACCCTGAGCGTAGCCCCGCAGGGCCGCAGTCGAAAGGCGGGGCATGCGGCGAATCCTTCGACTCCGCTGCGCTACGCTCAGGGCGATCGGGATTTTCTGTTGGGCGAGGGCCCAGTCAGGCAGGGAGCGGAGGATGGTCGCAACATCGCGTTGCGGGCCTGATCGATATACCGTTCCGTAATCCCGAACCCCGACTCCAGACTCCAGACTCCAGACTCCAGACTCCCTGCCCATGCCCATCCACATCCAACCCGCCACGATGACGGACCTCGACGTCCTGGTCCCGTTGTTCGACGGCTACCGCCAGTTCTATCGCCAGCCGCCGGACCTGGCGCGGGCACGCGCCTTCCTCGCCGAGCGCATCGAGCGCGGTGAATCGCTGATCCTGCTGGCGCGCGACGACGACGGCGCCGGCCTGGGTTTCACCCAGCTGTATCCGCTGTTCTCGTCGGTGCGCGCGGTGCGCACCTGGCTGCTCAACGACTTGTTCGTGGCCCCGTCGGCGCGTCGCCGAGGGGTGGCGGGCGGGCTGCTGCGAGCCGCCGCGGAGCAGGCGCGCGAGCGCGGCGCGGCCAGCCTGTCGCTTTCCACGGCGCTGGACAATGCGCCGGCCCAGGCCCTGTACGAATCGCTGGGCTGGCAGCGCGAATCCGGGTTCTGCGAATACGGCCTGGCCTTGTAAGGTCCGCGCGCGCGAAGGTGGCCGTCGCGGCGGGCACCTCCGTCGGCCGCTATGCTGGCCGCCCCGTCGCCATGCCGGAACCGCCCATGCTGCATCTCGCCTCCCAGTCGCCGCGCCGCCGCCAGTTGCTGCAGCAGCTGGGCGTGGAGTTCGAGGTGGTCGAGGTCGAGGTGGTCGAGTGCCGCGACGCGGCCGAGTCGCCACTGGCCTACGTGCAGCGGGTGGCGCGCGACAAGGCGCGGGCAGGGCTGACCGCCCTCGCGGCCGACGCCGCCGATGCGGTGGTGCTGGGCGCCGACACCGAGGTGGTGCTCGATGGCGAGGTGTTCGGCAAGCCGCGTGACGCGCAGGATGCGGCCGCCATGCTGGGCCGCCTGGCCGGGCGCACGCACGAGGTCATTTCGGCGCTGTGGCTGGTGTCGAGCCGGCGCGAGCTGGCGGCGGTCAGCGTTTCGCAGGTGCGTTTTGCACCGCTGGATGCCGCCGACATCGCCGCCTACGTCGGCACCGGCGAGCCGTTCGGCAAGGCCGGCGGCTACGCGATCCAGGGCCGCGGCGCGGCCCTGGTCGAGCACCTGGCCGGCAGCTATTCGGGCGTGATGGGTCTGCCCCTGTTCGAGACCGCGCAGGCGCTGCGCGAGTTTGCGGACTGATCGCGGGTCAACCCGCGTGGGCCACCAGGAACCACGCCGCCACCGCCAGCGCGTTGTTCGCCGCATGCGCCACCACGCCGGGCCAGATCGAGCCCGAACGCAGGCGCAGCCAGGCCAGCGCCATCGCCAGCAGCCACAGCGCGGGCAGGGCGAATACCTGCCAGTCGAGCCCCGGCAGGTGCGCCAGCGCGAAGGCGAGTGAACTCAGCGCCGCCGCGCCGAGCCGACCCCAGCGCGGCTGCAGCGCCGACAGCAACACGCCACGAAACAGCAGCTCCTCCACCAGCGGCCCCAGGCTCACTACCATCAGGGTCAGTGGGATGCGCCAGCCCAGCGGGGTGTTCTCGCCCAGTTGCTGGATGTTCTGGGTGACCGTGTGGCCTTGCGCCAGCCAGTGCGTCAGCCATCCCCCGATCACCGGTGCGAGCAGGCCGACGGCCACGGCCAGCAGCAGGAAGCCCGCTCGCGCCGGGCGCACGAAGCCGAAACCCGGCGGCTGCGCCAGCGACCACAGCCGGGGCGAGCGTCGGCGCACCAGCAGCAGGATGGCGGCCGCCGCCAGGCCCAGCACCAGCATCACCAGCAAGGCCTGCATGCCCGGCGGCTGCAGGGTGGCGCGGAGGCGCTCGCCGAAATCGGCCGTGCCGTGCCAGCCATGCAGGTGGCCGGTGGCGATCGCGAGCGCGACCACCAGCACGCTGCTGCCGACCGCCTGCAGGGCGAAGTAGAGCGCGATCCAGCCCAGCGCCGTCCACGCGCCGGGTGGCGCGGGCGGTCGGCGCGACGGGATGGCGAGGGGCGGCAGGGTGTCGATGGTCGGGATTTCCTCTTTCGTGGCAGGTTCGCACCGGGCACGGACGCATGGCCGCAAGCTAGCCTGCGGCGATGATCGCGCGCAATCGGCCATCCGGCAGGGCTGGCGCCGGCGGCATGGCGTACCATCGTGGCAGGGATCGATGCTGCAGGGGCTTGCAATGGCTATCGACTTTGGCAGGACCGCCGACGACTACGCGCGTCACCGCGCCGGCTTCCCCGACGCGTTCTTCGAACGCATCTTCCAGGATGGCACCGTGCGTGCGGGGCAGGAGGCGCTCGACCTCGGCACCGGCACCGGCACGGTCGCCCGCGGCCTGGCCTTGCGCGGATGCAAGGTCACCGCGCTGGATCATTCCGCGCCATTGCTGGCCCAGGCGGCCCAGCTCGACCGGGCCGCCGGCGTGCAGGTGAAACAGGTGCGCGCGCGGGTCGAGAACGCGGATTTCGCGCCGGCATCGTTCGACCTGGTCAGTGCCGGGCAGTGCTGGCACTGGTTCGAACGCGCGCGCACCGCGGCGCTGGTGCGCCAGTGGCTGCGTCCGGGCGGCCGGCTGCTGATCGCCCACTTCGACTGGCTGCCGCTGAACGGCAACGTCGTGCAGGACACCGAGCGCCTGATCCTGACCTGCAACCCCGCCTGGACGCTGCACAGCGGCAGCGGCCTTTATCCGGCCTGGCTGAAGGACGTGGCGGAGGCCGGCTTCACCGACTTGCGCAGCTGGTCGTTCGACCTGGACGTCCCCTACAGCCACGAAGCCTGGCGCGGCCGGATCCGGGCCAGTGCCGCGATCGGCGCCGTGCTGGACGCGGCCAAGGTGAGCCATTTCGATGCGGAGCTGGCCGCGATGCTGGCCAGCCGCCACCCGCACGAGCCGCTGGCCGTGCCGCACCGGGTCTGGGCCCTGAGCGCAGTGGCGCCGGGGTTGCTGGACTGACGACCGGTGCTCAGCCGGCCGCCATCGCGCGCACCACGCCGATGGCGGCCATCACCAGCAGGGCGAACCAGCCGAGTGCGGCCAGCGCGAAACCGGGGCCGCGTTTTGCCGGGTCGGCCATGTAGGCCGCCGCGTACCACACGCGCCCCAGCAGCCACACCAGCCCGGCGATGCCGGCCCAGCCGGTGAAGCCGTAATGGGCCGCCAGCCACAGCGTGGGCAGGAACATCACGGTGTGTTCCAGCGTGTTCATCTGCACCCGGTAGGCCCGCTCGAACATCGGATGCCCGCTCGTTGCCGGCGCCTTGATCGCGTACTTCTCGCGGGCGCGGCCCACCAGCCAGACGGTGCCGAACAGCAGCAGCACGGTGAGCAGGGTAACCAGGGCAGGCAACTGGGTCATGGCGGTCCTCGGGTGGCAGGGGGGCGCAAAACGCTTGGCGCGATCACGGGCGTGGCGCTATCGTCGCACGATGGCGCCATCGCACGGCGTCCGGCGAGGGGATCATGGACTGGCGAAAAGGCGGCAGCAGCAGCAACGTCGAGATCGACAGCGGCAGCGGCGGTGGCCGGCGCTTCGGCGGCGGGGGCGGCCGGATGGGCATCGGCGGCCTGATCGTGCTGGCGATCCTGGGCTGGATCTTCTTCAAGAACCCGCTGGCCCTGCTCGACCAGGGCGGCAGCACATCGTCGTACGCGCCATCCTCCGGCGTGCCCGCCCAGGTCGACCCGGAGCAGCAGGCCTTCGTCAGCGCCATCCTGCATTCGACCGAGCAGACCTGGGGCGAGATCTTCCGGGCCAACGGCATGACCTATGTCGAGCCGAAGCTGCACCTGTTCAGCGGCGGCGTCAGCACCGGCTGCGGCGGCGCCACCAGCGCGGTGGGACCGTTCTATTGCCCGACCGACCAGAAGGTCTACCTCGACCTGGCGTTCTTCCAGCAGTTGCAGGACGAGTTGCACTCCTCCGGCGATTTCGCCCGCGCCTACGTGATCGCCCACGAAGTGGGCCACCACGTGCAGAAGCTGACCGGCGTGTTCGACAAGGTCGAGGCGGCTCGCCGCCGCGGCGCGCCGATGGACGGCGCCGACGGCCTGTCGGTGCGTCAGGAGCTGCAGGCGGACTGCTACGCCGGGGTGTGGGCGAACCACAGCCAGCGCGAGTTGAACTGGCTGCAGCCGGGCGACATCGAGGAGGCGCTGAACGCGGCCAGCCACATCGGTGACGATGCCCTGCAACAGCAGGCGCAGGGCCGGGTGCGGCCGGATACCTTCACCCACGGCACCTCGGCCCAGCGGGTGAAATGGTTCAAGACCGGCTTCGACGGCGGCGACGTGAGCCGGTGCAACACGTTTGCGGGCGAGCCCTGAACCGAGGGCGGGTTTTTCGAACGCCGGGTGGACGCTGAGCGGGTGTTGAATGCCCGTCGCGATGCGTCGCGCGGCGTGTCGCGGACGCTCTAGAATCCGTCCGCTGCGCGCCGCGGGGTGCGCCACGAGCCGTCTGCGGGTCCTGTCCGATGCTGCATCCCTGCCTGCGTTGCGGCGCTTGCTGCGCGTATTTCCGCGTGGCCTTCCACTGGTCGGAGGCCGAGCCGTTTCTTGGCGGCACGGTGCCGCCGGAGCTCGTCGAGAAGCTCGATCCGCACCGCGTCGCGATGCGCGGCACCCATGCCGCGCAGCCGCGCTGCACGGCCTTGCAGGGCGTCGTCGGCGAGGCCGCACGCTGCGGCATCTACCCGCTGCGGCCATCGGTGTGCCGCGAAGTGCAGCCCTCGTGGGAGTTCGGTGCGGCCAGCCCGCAATGCGACAAGGCGCGCCTGGCGCACGGCTTGCCGGTGCTGCAGCCGGAGGACTGGCTCGACCCCTTCGACGCCGGCGAACCGCCGCTGCCGCGCAGCGCGTGACGGCGCCGGGGCCCCGCCGGCTGGGCGCTGCGCCTAACCCGCCAGCGTGGGCAGGCCCAGGCCGAAACGCAGCGGGTCGAGCAAGGCGCCGTAACGGTCGGCGCGGGCGGTGTCGTGCCGCAACGGCTGGCGCACCTGGGCGGCGCTGGCGGTGCGCACGTTGCGCCGGGCGCGGTGGTAATCGAGGCAGGCCGGGTCGAACGGCAAGCCGCAGAAGGCCAGCAGGCCGCGGATCTCGGCTTCCGGTGCGGCCAGCAGCGCCTCGTAGCGCTGGATGCGGATGCGCCCGGGCGCGGCCGCCTGCAGGCTGGCCATGATCCGCTCGTAATCGCGGATGTAGGCGGCGATGTCGGTGAGCGTGCAGGCGAAATGCGGCAGCCGGTAGAACTGCTGCTTGTAGCAGGACCAGCCCGCCTCCAGCGCATCGCGGCGCACGTCGACCACACGCGCGCCGGGCAGCATGGCGCCCAGCACGCCGCCAAGCAGCCAGTTCGAGGGCAGCTTGTCGGTGTGCCGCGGCTTGTGCCTGCGCCAGCGGGCGGTGCGTTCCAGGTAACGCCGGCCCAGGCGTTGCCAGTCGTCGGCGCTGGCCGCCCCGATCCACTGCAGCAGCGGCTGGTGCCGGCGCGCGGACTCCTCGCCGAGCACCTGGTCCAGATCCGGCAACTCGCTGGCGCCTTCCACCTGCGGATGCGCCGCGAGGATCTGCTCGAACAAGGTGGAGCCCGAGCGCGGCAGGCCGACGATGAAGATCGCCTCGTGGCCCAGGGTGGGCTCCGCGGGCGTCGGCAGGTGCGTGGAAGCGGCGAGGATGGCATCGGCGTGCCGGCGGAAGGCGCCGGCATCCCACGGCGCCAGCGCGCGCAACTGCGCATTGGCCGCGTTCAATGCCGCAAACGCCTCGGCGTGGCGCTGCTGGTCCTCGCATACCTTGCCCAGGGCAAAGCCGGCGGCGATGCGGTCGGACGAGGCCACGTGCGGCTGGCGCAGGACCATCGCCAGATGGTCGCGGTCGCCTTCGGACAACGGTCGGGTCTTCATGTTGGCCAGTCCGCGCCAGGCATCGCCGCATGCCGGGTGCAGCGCCAGCGCGGCCCGATAGCGGGCTTCGGCCTCGTCGAAGCGCCCCGCGTGCACGAGCGCGTCGCCCAGCAGGATCGCCGCGGGCAGGAAATCCGGGGCCCGTGCATGCGCCTGTTCCAGGGCGGCAATCGCCGCCGTGGTGTCGCCGTGCAGTTGCAGGTTGCGACCGAGGTTGAACCACGGCATCGGCGCCTCGGGGGCCAGTGCACAGGCCTGGCGCCAGCACGTGAACGCGCCCTCCATGTCGCCGGCCGCCTGCCGCGCGTTGCCCAGATCGGAATGGGCGAGCGCGTAGCCGGGCCATTGTGCCAGGGCGCGCTGCAGCGCCGCCTGCGCCTCGGCAGGGCGATGCGTGCGGGTGTGCAGGATGCCGAGGAGACGCAGGGCTTCGGGGTGGCCGGGCGCCGCGGCGAACACGCGGTCCAGGGCCTGCCTGGCGACATCGACAGCGCCGTCGCGGATCGCGTGCGCCGCCGCCTGCAGGTGCTGCAGCGCGTCCGGCGCCAGGCCGTCGAGGCGCGGACCGGCGTCGCCGGCGGGACGGTGTTCGGTGGCGGGGCGGGGCATGTGGCGGTTTCGCGGCTGCGGTGGGCCCGCCGATGTTACGGCCTTGGCGCGCCGCTTATCGAGGGGCGCGCCGCGCCGCGGTCGCCGGCTTCACGCGTGCGCGATCACCCGCGCCGCGGTTTGCCGCTGCCGGGACGGGGCTTGAAACCGCCGGGCTTGCGCGAGCCGGCGGGTTTGCGCGCCGGTGGCGTACTGCTGCCGGTGTCGTTGCCGTCCCACTCGTGGATGCGCAACTGCTGCTGCACCACCCATACTTTCTTGAGGTGCTCGAAGATTTCCTTCGGCATGCCGTCGGGCAGGTCGATCAGGCTGTAGTGGTCGCGGATGCTGAGGCGGCCGATGTACTGGCTGTCCAGCCCCGCCTCGTTGGCGATCGCGCCGACGATGTTGCCCGGTTTCACGCCGTGCTCGTGGCCGACCTCGATGCGGTAGGTGCGCTTGCCCTGCTCGGTGGCGTGCGCGCGCAGCGGACGCGCGGCGAACTCGCGCGGCGGCGCGCCCTCGTGGTCGCGCGGCTTGTGCTCGCGGGTCGTGCGGCCGGCGCCGTCGCGCTCGCGCGGCTTGTGTTCGCGCGCGGCCGGTTCGTACTTCTCGCGCTTGGGCGGCGGCGCGAGCAGCAGCGGCTGGTCGCCCTGGGCGATGCGCGCCAGCGCGGCGGCGATCTCGACCGCCGGCACGTTGTGTTCCTGTTCGTACTGCTCGATCAGTTGCTGGAACTGGCCGAGGTCGCCCTGCGCCAGCATGTCGGTGATGCGCTGCTTGAACTTGCCGATGCGCACGTCGTTGACCGTCTCCACCGAGGGCAGCTGCATCTGCTCGATGGGCTGGCGGGTGGCGCGCTCGATCGCGTGCAGCATGCCGCGTTCGCGCGGACTGACGAACAGGATCGCCTCGCCGTTGCGTCCGGCGCGGCCGGTGCGGCCGATGCGGTGCACGTAGCTTTCGGTGTCGTAGGGGATGTCGTAGTTCAGCACGTGGCTGATGCGCTCCACGTCCAGCCCGCGCGCGGCCACGTCGGTGGCGACCAGGATGTCGAGCTTGCCGTCCTTCAGCTGCTGGATCACCCGCTCGCGCTGCGCCTGGGCGATGTCGCCGTTGATCGCGGCGGCAGCCAGGCCGCGTGCCTGCAGCTTCTCGGCCAGCTCCTCGGTGGCCTGCTTGGTGCGCGCGAAGATGATCATCGCGTCGAACGGCTCGGCCTCGAGGATGCGGGTCAGCGCATCGAGCTTGTGCATGCCGCTGACGAACCAGTAGCGCTGGTGGATGTTCGCCGCGGTGGTGGTGGCCGCCTTGATGGTGACCTCCACCGGTTCCTTCAGGTGGCGCTGGGCGATCTTGCGGATCTGCGTCGGCATCGTCGCGGAGAACAGCGCCACCTGGCGCTGCGGCGGCGTGGCGTGCAGCACCTTCTCGACGTCGTCGATGAAGCCCATGCGCAGCATCTCGTCGGCTTCGTCGAGCACCAGGTATTTCAGTCCGGACAGGTCCAGCGTGCCCTTGTCCAGGTGATCGATCACGCGGCCGGGCGTGCCGACCACGACGTGCACGCCGCGCTTGAGCGAATGCAGTTGCGGGCCGTAGCTCTGGCCACCGTAGATCGGCAGCACCTGGAAACCGGGCAGGTGCGCGGCATAGGTCTGGAACGCCTCGGCCACCTGGATCGCCAGCTCGCGCGTGGGCGCCAGTACCAGCGCCTGCGGCTTGCCGGCCTTGCGCTCGATGCGCGAGAGGATCGGCAAGGCGAAGGCGGCGGTCTTGCCGGTGCCGGTCTGCGCCTGGCCGAGCACGTCGCGGCCTTCCAGCAGCGGCGGGATGGTGGCGGCCTGGATCGGCGAGGGCGCCTCGTAGCCGACGTCGGCCAGCACGCGCTGGACGTCGGGGTGCAGCGCCAGCGCGCCAAAGCCGGACGGGACCGGGGCGTGGTCGGAAGTGGGGGATGACATGGGGGAAACCTCGGAACGGAACGCAGCGCCGTGAATGCGGCGCGCAAGGGGCGGATTCTACCAGTCTCTGCCGGCGCGCGTGGCCGGCAAGCCTGAACGGGCTGCCATCGTGGCGGCCAAGTATGCTGGCGGTTCGCTCGACGAGAACGGCGGAGACCCATGGCCATCGAAACCATTTCCGAACAGCGTCTGCACGGAGGCGTGCAGGGCTTCTATCGGCATGATTCGCACGCTTGTGCCGGACCCATGCGTTTCGCCGTCTACCAGCCGCCGCAGGCGGCGCGGCAGCGGCGTCCGGTGCTGTATTTCCTGGCCGGCCTCACCTGCACCGAGGAGACCGCCACGATCAAGGCCGGTGCCCAGCGGCTGGCCGCCGAACTTGGCCTGCTGCTGGTGATGCCCGATACCAGCCCGCGCGATACCGGTTTCGACGGTGCCACCGGCGACTGGGAGTTCGGCGAAGGCGCCGGTTTCTACCTCGACGCCACCGAAGCACCATGGTCGACACGCTTTCGCATGGCCAGCTACGTGGTGGACGAACTGCCCGCGTTGATCGGCGCCCATTTCCCGGCCGACCTCGCGCGCAGCGGCATCTGCGGCCACTCGATGGGCGGCCACGGCGCGCTGACCCTGGCCTTGAAGAACCCCGGACGCTATCGCTCGGTGTCGGCCTTCGCCCCGATCGTGGCCCCCAGCCAGGTGCCGTGGGGGCGCAAGGCGCTGCCGCGCTATCTGGGCGACGACCCGGCCGCCTGGGCCGCGCACGATGCCTGCGAACTGGTGCGGCAACAGACCTTTCCCGGCACGATCCTGATCGACCAGGGCGAAGCCGACGGCTTCCTCGAAGCGCAGTTGAAACCGGAACTGTTCGACCAGGCCTGCGCCGAGGCGGGCCAGTCGCTGCAGCTGCGCCGGCATGCCGGCTACGACCACAGCTACTGGTTCATCACCAGCTTCATCGACGACCACCTGCGCCATCACGCAAAGGCGCTCGGCTTGTCGTAGGAGCGCACCCTGTGCGCGATGCTCTTCCGTCGCGTGACGAAGAAGCTCGCGCACAGGGTGCGCTCCTACGGTTGCGCGGATTTCACAGGCGCCAGGATCAGGCCTTGGCCGCCGGGCGTCGGTTGTTGCGGCGGCGCTGGTTGCCGGCGGCGTGGTCACCACGGCCCTGCGGGGCGTAGCCGTTCGGTCGTGCCGCGCCGGCGGGCTTGCCCTGGCGCGGTGCACGCTGCTGCTGGCGCTGGCCGCCACCACCCTGCTTCGGACGCGGCGCGCCGGCATCCACGCGCAGCGGCGCGGAGGGCTCGTAGCCGGCCACGGCGGTGATCGCGATGTCCTGCTTGAGCAGCTTGCGGATGTCGTACAGCAGGCCCGACTCGTCGTGACTGACCAGCGAGAGCGCCAGGCCCTCCATGCCGGCGCGGCCGGTGCGGCCGATCCGGTGCACGTAGTCTTCGGCGACCGACGGCAGGTCGAAGTTGATCACGATCGGCAACTGCTCGATGTCGATGCCGCGCGCGGCGATGTCGGTGGCCACCAGCACGGTGACGCGGCCGCTCTTGAAGTCGCTGAGCGCGCGGGTGCGCGCGTTCTGGCTCTTGTTGCCGTGGATCGCGGCACTGCGCAGTCCCGAGGCATTGAGGAAGGTGACCAGCTTGTCGGCGCCGTGCTTGGTGCGGCTGAACACCAGCGTCTGGCGACGGCTGTCGGCCGACAGCACCTGCAGCAGCAGGTCGCGCTTGCGCGAGGCATCGACCGGATGCACCTGGTGGCTGACCAGGGTGGTGACGGTGTTCGGCGCGGAGACCGAGATCTCACGCGGGCTGCGCATGAATTCCAGCGCCAGCGTCTTGATCGCCGGGGCGAAGGTCGCCGAGAACAGCATGGTCTGGCGCTGCTTGGGCAGCGTGGCGAGGATGCGCTTCAGCGCCGGCAGGAAGCCCATGTCGAGCATGCGGTCGGCTTCGTCCAGCACCAGCGTCTCCACTGCCGAGAGGTCCAGCGTGCGCTGCTGCAGGTGGTCGATCAACCGGCCCGGCGTGGCGATGACGATGTCCACGCCGCGGCGCAGCGCATTGACCTGCGGGCCCATGCCGACGCCGCCGAAGATGGTGGTGGCGCTGACCCGGACGAACTTGCTGTAGTCACGGATGTTCTCGTGGATCTGCGCGGCCAGCTCGCGGGTGGGGGTGAGGATCAGCGCGCGCGGGCGGCGCGTCATGGTCTGGCCGCGGGTCGACAGTTTCTGCAGCAGCGGCAGGGCGAAGGCGGCGGTCTTGCCGGTGCCGGTCTGCGCGGCGGCGAGCAGGTCGTGGCCTTCCAGCGCGGGCGGGATCGCCGCGGCCTGGATCGGGGTGGGGTTGGCGTAGCCGTAATCGGCGAGCGCACGCAACAACGCGGGCGCAAGGCCCAGCGAATCGAAGGACATGAAACACTCCTGTGCAACCCGGAGTGTTCATACCGTGTTGCGAATCAAGGGGAAGGGGGGCGGCGGTTGCCGCAACCGTCGAGGAAACGACGATCCGGCAAGTATAGCGGATTCTGCAAGCCGACGTATGCCCCCGAGGGTGGGCATCAGCGAGGGTGGCGCGCCACGACCAGGTAGCTGTTGAACGGCGTGCGTCCGCGCAGCGGCTCGATGCGTACCTCCAGCCCCGCCTGTTCGAGCGGCGCGCGTACCTCGTCGGCGCTCGGATAATGCTGCGCACCGCCCGGAATCCAGCCGGAGGCGCGCAGGAAGAATTCCTCGACGCGGGTGGCGTGGAAGCGCCAGTTGGCCTCGCGCAGCACGTTGCGGATGATCAGCAGCCCCTGCGGCGACAGGTGCCGCGCGGCGTCGCGCAGCAGGGTTGGCTGGCGCGCGGCGGGCAGGTAGTGCAGCACGTCGAGCAGGGCGACATGGCCCTGCTGCGGTGGCAGCTCGGCGACGTCGGCGTGTTGCAGGCGCATCACGGCATCGAGTCCCGCGCGTTGCGCGGCACGTTGCCCCGCCTCGATCTTGCGCGGATCGTGGTCCAGCCCGAGGTAGGGCTGGTCGTGGCCTTGCGCGTGCAGGTACTGGCCCAGCAGGCCGATGCCGCAGCCGATGTCGAGCAGCGGCAGCGCGGTACCGCCGATTCGCGCCGCGACGGCCGCGTAGACCGGGTCGCTGGCCAGCTTGCCGCGCACGTAACTGCGCTGCAGGTGGCCCTGGTAGAGCCGGGCGATGCGTCGCCGTGAGTGACCGTCCATGCGCGTCCCGCGTGCCGAAGATGCGGCCAGCCTAACAAGCTTGCCCGGGCCGTGCGGGGTTGCGCGGCGGGCCGGCCTCGTGCATACCGTGCGCACCGCCGCTGCCCGGAGTTCCGCGATGTCATGGTTTGCACCCCTGCGCCAACTCGACTCCACCCAGCGGCACACGGTGGCGGCGAGCTTTCTCGGCTGGACGCTGGACGCGTTCGATTTCTTCCTGCTCGTGTTCGTGCTGGGCGAGATCGCCGGCGATTTCCAGGTGCCCAAGACCGAGGTGACGCTGGGCATCCTGCTGACCCTGGCGGCGCGCCCGCTCGGCGCGCTGCTCTTTGGTCGCCTGGCCGACCGCTACGGGCGTCGGCCGGTGCTGATGTTCGACGTGCTGCTGTTCTCGCTGCTGGAGCTTGCCTGCGCCTTCGCGCCCTCGCTGACGGTGCTGCTGGTGCTGCGTTTCGCCTTCGGCGTGGCGATGGGCGGGGAGTGGGGCGTGGGCGCCTCGCTGGCGCTGGAGAGCATCCCCACCCGTTCCCGCGGCCTGGTCTCGGGCCTGCTGCAGAGCGGCTACCCCTGCGGCTATTTTCTGGGCGCGATCGCCTACTGGGTGGTGTTCGACGTGCTGGGCCTGGGTTGGCGCGCGATGTTCGTCGTGGGCGTGCTGCCGGCCTTGCTGGTGCTGTACCTGCGCAGCAAGGTGCCCGAATCGCCGGTGTGGCAGACCGGGCAGGCGGGTGGGCGGCGCGGCCTGCGCGACTCGATGCGCGGGCAGTGGAAGCGGTTGCTGTACATGATGCTGCTGATGATGGCGTTCAACATGTTCAGCCATGGCTCGCAGGACATGTATCCCACCTTCCTCAAATCACAGCTGCACCTGCAGGTCGGCACGGTGACGGTACTGACGATGCTGCTCAATGCGGGGGCCATCGTCGGCGGCCTGAGCTTCGGCGCCTGGTCCGAGCGCATCGGCCGCCGGCGCGCGATGATCGTGGCGGCGTTGCTGGCCTTGCCGTGCATACCGCTGTGGACGCATGGCGGCTCGCTGGTGCTGCTGGGAGTGGGCGCGTTTCTGATCCAGGTGATGGTGCAGGGGGCCTGGGGCATCGTGCCGGCCTACCTCAACGAGCTGTCGCCGGACGACGTGCGCGGCACCTTGCCCGGCTTTGCGTACCAGCTGGGCAACCTGTTGGCCGCGAGCACGGCCACCGCGCAGTCGTGGCTGGCCGATCGCAGCGGCGGCAACTACGCGCTGGTGATGGCGGGGTGGATGGCGGCGGTCGCCGTAATGCTGGCCCTGCTGGCGTGGCTGGGACCGGAGGTGCGCGGCACGCGGTTCGGCGGACAAGGCACCTGATAGAATCGCCGGTTTGCGCCCTCTTGCGAGACACACGATGAAAGCTGGAAAGGACAAGGTGGTTTCCCTGCACTACACGCTGACGGTGGCCGGCGACAAGGTGGAAAGCTCGCACGACCGCGACGAACCGTTGTGGGTGCTGCTCGGCCACGGCCAGCTGATCCCCGGCCTGGAGACCGCCCTCGAAGGCCACGAGCCGGGCGAGGAACTGGCGGTGGACGTGGCCGCCGCGGAAGCCTACGGCGAGCGCCAGGAAGGGCAGATCCAGCGCATGTCCAAGAAATATTTCCCGCAGGCCAACCGGCTCAAGCCGGGCATGGTCACCGTGCTGCAGCTGAAGGAGGGCGGCCAGCGTGCGGTCACCGTGCACAAGGTCGGCATGAGCACGATCGACGTGGACCTCAACCACCCGATGGCCGGCAAGGACCTGCATTTCGATGTGAGCATCGGCGAAGTGCGCGACGCCACGGAAGAAGAACTGCAGCACGGCCACGCGCATCCGCCGGGCAGTGCGGAGCACTGATCGGCGGATGCGGATCAAACCAGAACGGCGCCTCGGCGCCGTTTTTTCATCCCCTCCCAGGGGAGAGTTGGAGAGGGGGAGCTCCGGCGACCCGCGGAAGTCCCCTGGCGGGTGAGAAGGTTGGGATGAGGGCTCGCATCTTGTGTAGGAGCGCACCCTGTGCGCGATGCTCTTCGTCACGTAACGAAAGGCATCGCGCACAAGGTGCGCTCCTACAGGTTTCGCCTCAATCCAGCACCCGCTTGCCGTACGCGAAGTGGTCGCCCCAGTACGGCCCGTCGATGTCGTCCAGCCGCACCGTGCCGCCGCTGTTCGGCGCGTGCACGAAACGTCCCTTGCCGACGTACACGCCGACGTGGCTGATGCTGCCGCCGATGTCGAAGAACACCAGGTCGCCGCTGGCCAGCTGGGTCATCCGCTTCACCTTGCGGCCGTGCATCGAGGCCATCGCGTGCGAGGTGCGCGGCAAGCTGATGCCGGCAGCCGTGCGGTAGATGTAGTCGACCAGGCCGCTGCAATCGAACCCCCCGGCCGGCGTGTTGCCGCCCCAGTGGTAGGGCGTGCCAACCAGTCCGATCGCGCGGAACAGGATGTCGTTGGCCTCGCCCGCGCTGGCGGCCGACGGCGCGCGGGGCGGCAGGTCGGCCAATGCCGAATGCGAAGCCTTGTAGGTGGTCTCGCGCCGGTGGGGGCTGCTGGCGCAGGCGGCGAGCAGGGCGATCATGGCGCAGAGCAGGAGTTGTCGCGTCCAGCCGCGCGGGATGGCGCTCGCGAACAGGCGGGATACTCGATCCGTAGGCATGGCACGATCTCGGCTTGAGTCGTTCCGAGGGTATCAAATCAATGGGTTGGGAGAAAGTGTTCAGGAATCGGTGAGGAGCGCCAAGGCAGCTGCCGCTTGCTACCATCGGATGATGGCCACGGCGCCGTCGCGATGCCGATTCGACATTCCGCCGGGCTCCGGCGATTCGTCGTGCCTCGCGCGGCGCCGCCCACGAACGCCGAGGATGATGCGATGACCGCAAGCCATGACCTGATCGTGCTGGGCGCCGGTTCCGGCGGCCTGGCCACGGCTTTCCGTGCCGCCAGGCATGGGGCCCGCGTGACCCTGGTCGAACCGCGCGAGCTGGGTGGCACCTGCGTGCATCGCGGCTGCGTGCCGAAGAAGGCGATGTGGATCGCGGCGCAATGGGCGCAGGAACAGCGCTGGGCCACGGCACTGGGATTCGACGCGCAGCCCGGGCCGCTGGACTGGCGGCATTTCCGCGAGGTGCGAGCGGCTTACATCGGGCGGATCGACCGGCGCTACGCCGAACGGCTGCAGCAGGCCGGCGTCGACGTAGTGCGGCAGCACGCCCGGTTCGTCGCCGCGGACACGGTGGAACTGGCCGACGGCCGCCGCGCGCAGGCGCCGCACGTGGTGATCGCCACCGGCGCGCGGCCGCGCCGACTGGATATTCCCGGCTTCGAGCTGGGTCTGGTGTCGGATGACATCTTTGCCCTCGACGCCGCGCCCCGGCGCCTCGCGGTCGTGGGCGGCGGCTACGTCGCCGCGGAGTTCGCCGGCTTGTTGCGGGCGCTGGGCTGCAGCGTGGAGGTGCTGGCGCGCGAGCGGTTGCTGGGCAGCTTCGACGCGGAACTGGTGCACGCCCTGCGCGAGCACATGCATGGGCAGGGCATCGCGGTGCACCTGGACACCAACGTGCGCGCCGCGCGCCGCACGGACGAGGGCATCGTGCTGGACGATGCCGCTACCGCCGGTCCGCGCGGTCCCTTCGATGCCGTGCTGTGGGCGGTTGGCCGGGTGCCGAATACCGAAGCGCTGGGCCTGGACGCCATCGGCGTGGTGCGCGACGGCCAGGGCCACGTGGCGGTCGACGCCTGGCAGGACACCAACGTCGCCGGCGTTCACGCGGTCGGCGATGTCACCGGCAGGCACGAGCTGACGCCGGTGGCGGTGGCGGCCGGGCGGGCGCTCGCCGACCGCCTGTTC
Organism: Lysobacteraceae bacterium; assembly: GCA_040255835.1. Classification (GTDB taxonomy): domain Bacteria; phylum Pseudomonadota; class Gammaproteobacteria; order Xanthomonadales; family Rhodanobacteraceae; genus Rhodanobacter. The sequence goes on along the minus strand of JBDZVT010000001.1, from coordinate 266,885 downwards.
GGCGGGCAGGACGAGGCGCGACTGGATTACCGCAACATCCCCACCGTGGTGTTTTCCAAGCCGCCGATGGGTCGCGTCGGACTCACCGAACACGAGGCGCGGGAGCGGCACGGCGAGGCGGTGCGCGTCCACTGCAGCCGCTTCACGCCGATGGCGTGGGCGCTGGTGGGCAAGCGCGAACAGAGCCTGATGAAACTGGTTTGCGTGGGCGGGGAGGAGCGCGTGGTCGGCATCCACCTGCTGGGTCCGAGTGCCGACGAGATCCTGCAGGGCTTTGCCGTGGCCCTGAAACGGGGCATCCGCAAGAGCGACCTCGATGCCACCGTCGCCATCCACCCGACTTCGGCCGAGGAACTGGTCCTGATGGATTGACCGTCGGGCCCCGCAAGCGAACCCGCCGCGGCTCCTTCCTCAATTCCCAGGACCGGCCGCGGCGCTTAGACTGCAGCGATGAACACGTTCACCTTGCACCAGGGGCGCGCACCCCTGCTGATCAGCCTGCCGCACGATGGCAGCTTCATCCCCGAGGACATCGCCGCCCGCCTGCAACCGGCCGCGCGGCGCTCGCCCGATACCGACTGGCACGTGGGGCGGTTGTACGAGCCGCTGGCCGAATCCCTCGGGGCCAGCGTGCTGAAGCCGGCCGTTTCGCGTTACGTGGTCGACCTGAACCGGCCCGCCGACGGCCATGCCCTGTATCCGGGCCAGCGCGAGACCGGCCTGGTGCCGCTGACCGGTTTCGACGGCGAGCCCCTCTATCGGGAAGGCGAAGCGCCCGACGCGGCCGAAGTTCAACGGCGGATGAACGAATATTGGCAGCCCTACCACGAGGCACTGGCGCAGGAAGTTGCGCGCCTGCAGGCCGAGCACGGCCGCGTGGTGCTGTGGGAGGGCCATTCCATCCGCAGTCGCGTGCCGATGCTGTTCGAGGGCCGGCTGCCGGATTTCAACCTCGGCACCGCGGGCGGTGCCAGCTGCGACGCAGCCTTGCAGGCATGTCTGGTCGAATGCCTGCAGGCGCAATCGCGATACAGCGTTGCCGTCAACGGCCGTTTCAAGGGCGGCTACATCACCCGCCATTACGGACGTCCGGATACCGGCGTGAATGCCGTGCAACTGGAGCTGGTGCAGCTCAACTACATGGACGAGGCGAGCTTCGCCTACGACGCGGCGAAGGCGGCGCCGGTGCAGGCGCTGATTGCACGATTGCTGCGTGCCTGCATGGCCTGAGCGCAGGAATTTGCCGTCGGCGGGGACGTTTTGCCGCTGTCAAGATCCGGCCCGATCCGGCGTGGCGAAATGGGCCGAGGCATTCAGCCGGCGTATGCCTGGCGCGCCTCATTGTCGCGCCGTCGCGCCGCCCGAGGCGCCGGGTTCCGGCCGGGTCCGCGGCATTCCTTGTCCGAGGTTTGTCACCATGATGCGTAACGTTCTGATTGCCTCCCTGCTGGTCGCGGGCGTGGCGCTTTCCGGTTCCGTGCTGGCCCAGGCCGCTGCCCCGCAGGCCGCTGCGCCTGCGGCGCAGACTGCAGCGGCAACCAAGGCCGCCCCGGCGACTGAAGCTGCGCCGAAAGCCGTCGCGCACACGACGACGCACCACAAGACCCACAAGCATCACAAGAGCCACAAGAAGGCCGTTGCCACGCCGACCGCGGGCTGATCACCGATTCGGACTGGCTGCAGGCCCCGCCGGCTCAGGCCGGCGGGGTTTTTTGTGGCGGCAGCGCGGCGATGCACTTGAGCTCGATCGCGATCGGCGTGGGCAGGCTGTGGATGCCCAGCGTGGTGCGGCAGGCGTCCACGCCGGCGAAGTATTCCGCGTAGAGGCGGTTGTAGGTCGCGAAGTCGCGCGACATGTCGGTCAGGAACACGGTGACGTCGACCAGGTCGGTCCATTGCGCGCCGCTGGCCTCCAGCACCGCGCGCACGTTGGCGAAGACCTGCCGGCATTGCGCCTCGATGTCGTAGTCGATCAGCTTGCCGTCCGCGTCGTGCACATTGCCGGGAATGGCGTTGCTTCCCGGTTGACGCGGACCGACGCCGGACAGATACAACAGGTCGCCGACCCGGCGCGCATGCGGGTAGGCGCCCACCGGTTGCGGCGCCGCCTCGGTACGGATGCCCGCGCCGCTCATGCGTCGCCGGTCCAGCGGCGGGTCAGCTGGGTCACCGCCTGGTTATAGGCCTCGGGCAATTGCTCGCGTCCGCGCACGTCCAGCCCCAGATCGTGGATGCAGCCATCGTCCAGCCCGTAGATCCATGCGTGCACCGCCAGTTGCTGGCCGCGCTCCCAGGCTTCGCGCACCACCGTGGTGTGGCAGACGTTGAGCGCCTGCTCCAGCGCGTTGAGCTCGCACAGATGGGCGTGGCGCAGCGCGAACGACTGTTCCGGATTGAGCTTGTCCGAATGCTTCAGGGCGATGTCGGTGATGTGCCGGAGCCAGTTGTCGATCAGGCCAAGCCGACTCTCCTTCAGCACCGCACCGACGCCGCCGCAGCCGTAGTGGCCGACGACCAGGATGTGCTTGACCTTGAGCACGTCGACCGCGAACTGGATCGTGCTGAGCGCGTTGAGATCGGTGTGCACCACCACGTTGGCGACGTTGCGATGCACGAAGATCTCCCCCGGCGGCAGGTCGACGATCTGGGTGGCGGGCACGCGCGAATCCGAACAGCCGATCCACAGGTATTGCGGCGCCTGCTGCTGCGAGAGCTTCTCGAAGAAGGTCGGGTCCTGCGTGGTGACCTGTTCGGCCCAGCGGCGGTTGTTGGCAAGCAGATCTTTCAGTGAATTCATCAAGGTTCCAGGCGTTTCGAACGGGTGGCGCGGCGCGTCAGGGGTTGGCGCCGTACGCGATGCAGATGTTTTTCGGCTCGGTGAAGAAATGCAGCGCCTCGGTGCCGCCTTCGCGACCGACGCCGGATTGCTTGACGCCGCCGAACGGCGTGCGCAGGTCGCGCAGCAGCCAGCAGTTGATCCACACGATGCCGAACTCGAGCCGCTCGGCGATCCGGTGGGCGCGGGAGAGATCCTGCGTCCACAGCGACGCGGCCAGCCCATAGTGGCTGTCGTTGGCGATCGCCAGCGCCTCCGCCTCGTCCTCGAACGGAATCAGCGCGACCACCGGGCCGAAAATTTCCTGCTGGTTGGTTTGCGCCGACGAGGGCAGGCCTTCGATCACGGTGGGCGTGATGAACCAGCCGGTGGCACAGCGGCCGGGCAGGGTGATCGCCTCGCCGCCGCACAGCACGCGACCGCCTTCGGCGCGGGCCTGCGCGATGCAGCCGAGCACCTTGTCGTAGTGCGCCTGGGACACCATGGCGCCGAGATCGCTGTCAGCGGTGTCCGGATCGCCTACGCGCAATGCCTGCACGCGGGCGAGGTAGCGTTCGCGGAACGCATCGTAGATGGAGCGCTGCACCAGCAGGCGCGAGCCGCACAGGCAGATCTCGCCCTGGTTGGCGAAACCCGAGCGCACGATGGTGTCGAGGTTGGCGTCGGAAAGATCCGCGTCGGCGAACACGATCGCGGGGTTCTTGCCGCCCATCTCCAGCGAGACTTTCTTGAACGCCGGCGCCGCGGCGGCAGCGATGGCTGCGCCGGTGCGCGTGGAGCCGGTGAACGACACCGCCTTGATCGCCGGATGCGTCACGATGGCCTCGCCTACCTTCGGCCCCAGCCCGTGCACGATGTTCAGCACCCCCGGCGGAAAGCCGCATTCGATAGCCAGTTGCGCCAGCCGGAACGCGGTCAGCGGTGTCACTTCCGACGGCTTGGCCACTACCGTGTTGCCGGCGGCCAGTGCCGGTGCGATCTTCCAGGTGAACAGGTACAGCGGCAGGTTCCACGGACTGATGCAACCGACCACGCCGAGCGGTTGGCGCAGCGTGTAGTTGATGGCGCCGTCCGGCATGGCGTGCGCTTCGCTGGGCCATTGCGTGATGGCGGAGGCGAAGAAACGCAGGTTGGCGACGGCGCGCGGGATGTCCACCCGGCGTGCCAGTGTTACCGGCTTTCCGCTGTCGCGCGACTCCTCGGCGGCCAGCTCGTCCAGGCGGGTCTCGACCGCGTCCGCCAGGCGTTGCAGGTAGCGTGCACGCTCGGCGATGGGCAGTGCAGCCCAGGCCGGTGCCGCGCGTTGCGCAGCCTCGACGGCAGCCGCGACGTCGTGCGCTTCCGAATCCGGGCAGCGCGCGTACACCGCGCCAGTGGCCGGCTCGTGCACGTCCAGGTAGCCGTTGCCGGCCGGCGCGCACAGCTTGCCGCCGACCAGGTTGGCGAGGGTGAGGATTTCCATCGCGCCAGTGTAGCGCTGGCGGTGCGTAGCGAAAAATCCGGAGCGCTTCCGTTGGGGCTTGCCGGGGGACTCTGCTCAGTTCGCGCCAGTGGTGTCGTATTGCTTCACCAGCCGCTCGAATTCCACCTCGCCGCGCAGCAGGCGAAACGCGGGGTTGAGGCTGAGGTCGCTGCAGGCGGCGGGCGAGCCCGCGCACAGGCCGGGAAGCATCTCCAGCAGGGGAGTGCGTTCGCCCAGCAACGAGGATGCGGTTACGCGATGCCAAGCCTGCATCATAACGGCAAGCCGGCATCGTGCCCCGTCGCTACAGCGAGCGCATGCGCCCACCATCGACCGGCAGGCTCACGCCGGTGATGTAGCTGGCCGCCGGCGAGGCGAGGAAGGCTACGGCGGCCGCGGTTTCCGCGGGGTCGGCGAAGCGGCCCATCGGAATCTCCGCGGCCATCTCGCGTGCCACCTCCGCTTCCTCGCGCCCGGATTTTTGCGCCCGCACCCGGACGATCTGCTCGATCCGCGGCGTGTGGGTGGAGCCCGGCAGCACGTTGTTGACGGTGATGCCCAGTGGTGCAAGTTCGCCGGCGAGGGTCTTGGCCCAGCTGGCCACCGCGCCGCGGGTGGTGTTGGAGACGCCGATGCCGGGGATCGGCTCCTTCACCGAAGTGGAGATGATGTTGACGATGCGCCCCCAGCCGGCGTCCCGCATGCCGGGGATCACCGTTTGCGCCAGCGCGTGGTTGGCCAGCAGGTGCTTGCCGTAGGCATCGAGGAACTCCGCCGCGGTGGCGTCGGCGATGCTGCCCGGTGGCGGGCCGCCGCTGTTGTTGACCAGGATGTGCACGGGCGCGGCCGCGACCAGGGCCTCGACCCGCCCGCGCAGGCTGTCGAGGTCACCCGCATCGGCGACGAGCAGGTCATGGCGTTGCGTGTCGCGGCTGCGCGGCAGGCTGGCGACCACGTCGGCGAGCACCTCGGCGCGGCGGGCCAACACGGTGACGTTGGCGCCGAGCAGGGCCAGCTCCACCGCGCAGGCGCGGCCGATGCCCTGGGAGGCGCCGCAAACCAGGGCATGACGTCCGCTCAGATCCAGTTGCATGGGGGTTGCCTCCGCGGGGGATTCAGGACAAAAAACGCGTGGCCAGCGCGCCCAGCCAGCACAGCCAGCCCAGCCACGGGCCGAGCCGCCACAGGTTGCGCCAGCGGTCGATCGCCGGGTCGCCCAACGCCGGCAGCGCCGGCGAGCGCAGGACCTGCTGCATCCGCGCCCAGCGACGCCAGGCGGAGGGCCTGGCCTGGTCCGCTGCCGCGATGATCTGCCAGTGTTGCGGATACCGCTGCCGCAGCAGCGTGGCCAGGCGGTACTGCGCCACGAACGACAGCGCGAACAGGCTCACGCCGGCGGCCAGCAGCACCAGGTAGAGCACGATCACGACGGCGTGCTGCGCTTTCCGCTCCACGGCAGCGGCAGGTCGTTCAGCAGGCCATCGCCGCTAGGTGCCTTGCCGCACACGGCGCTGTCGATGGCCTTCTGGTAGGTGGAGTTCATCACGCCGATCCACAGCGAGCCATCCGGGCCGTGGGGGATGCTGAAGCTGCCGGCGGAGCTCATCTGCAAGGTGGCCGCCGTGGTGGAAGTGAGCGAGGCCGGCGACTGTTCCCAGTAGGTCTTGCCCGACTGCTGGTCGGCCGAGCTGTAGACCAGCAGATAGTGGGCCTTGTCACTGGCGACCTTGAAGCTGCCGAATGCGCCGGTGGTCTCGTCGCTCCAACCCATGTGTTCGCACAGCCGGATGTCGTCGAAGCGGATCGGCTGGAAGCCGTCGTCCAGCAGCACGATGGTGGGCGCGAACAGATAGCTGGAATGCAGCCAGCGGCCGTTCAACTCCGATTTCAGCGCCACCCGGTACGGCAGCTTCATCCCGGTGGGCAACCGGAAAGCCAGGAAATAGCTCTTGGTGCCGTTGAGGTTGGCGACCATGCTGCCGCTGCCCAGGGTGAACTTCTGCGGCTGCCACGGCAGCAGGCTGCGGTAGGAGAAGTCGGCGAAGCTGCTGCAGCACGGCGTGGCCTGCTGCAGGTGCAACTGGGCGATCTTCAGCGGATCGCCGGCATCCTCCGAGGGCGGCCGCAGGTTGGGCGGGAGCAGCGCCTTGGCGGCGTGGCAGCCGGTCAGCGCGAGGGCGGCGGTGAACACGGCGGCGAAGGCGGCTAAGCGATACGACATGGGCGTCAGAACTCGGCGGTGCCGGCGGCACGCGGGTAGGGGATGGCGTCACGGATGTTGGACAGGCCGCAGATGTAGACCAGCAGCCGCTCGAAGCCCAGGCCGAAGCCCGCGTGCGGCACGGTGCCATAGCGGCGCAGGTCACGGTACCAGCCATAGCTGGCCGGATCGAGGCCGAACTGGACCATGCGGCGGTCCAGCTGGTCCAGCCGCTCCTCGCGCTGGCTGCCGCCGATGATTTCGCCGATGCCCGGCGCCAGCACGTCCATCGCGGCCACGGTCTTTTCGTCGTCGTTCAATCGCATGTAGAACGCCTTGATCGCCTCGGGGTAGTTCATGACGACCACGGGGCGGCCGATATGTTTCTCGGCCAGGTAGCGCTCGTGCTCGGTCTGCAGGTCGATGCCCCAGGCCACCGGGTATTCGAACTTCTCGCCGGACTTCTTCAGGATCTCGATCGCGTCGGTGTAGTCGATGCGCTCGAACGGCTTGGCGATGAATGCCTCCATCCGGCTGACCGCATCCGGTTGTACGCGTTCGGCGAAGAACGCCATGTCGTCGGGGCGCTCGTCCAGCACGGCCTTGAAGATCGCCTTGAGGAACGCCTCGGCGCAGTCGGCGTCGGCGGCGAGGTCGGCAAACGCGATCTCCGGCTCCACCATCCAGAACTCGGCCAGGTGGCGCGGGGTGTTGGAGTTTTCGGCGCGGAAGGTGGGGCCGAAGGTATAGACCTTGCTCATCGCCAGGCAGTACGCCTCGACGTTGAGCTGGCCGGACACGGTGAGGAACGCCTCGCGGCCGAAGAAATCCTTGCGGAAGTCGATCTTGCCCTTGTCGTCGCGCGGCAGGTTGGCCAGGTCCAGGGTGGACAGGCGGAACATGTCGCCGGCGCCCTCGGCGTCCGAGGTGGTGATGATCGGCGTGTTGATCCAGAAGAAGCCCTGCTCGGTGAGGTGGCGGTGGATCGCCGTCATCATCGTGTGGCGCACGCGGGTGACGGCGCCGAACAGGTTGGTGCGCGGGCGCAGGTGGGCGACCTCGCGCAGAAACTCCATCGAGTGCTGCTTGGGCTGGATCGGGTAGGTTTCCGGGTCGTCGACCAGGCCGGTGACGGTCACCTCGTCCGCCTGCACTTCGAAGCGCTGGCCCTTGCCCTGCGAGGGCACCAGGGTGCCGGTGACGATCACGCCGGCGCCGGCGGTGAGGTGTTTCACCTCGCTCTCGTAATTGGCCAGGGTGGCCGGCACCACCGCCTGGATCGGATCGAAGCAGGAGCCGTCGGTGACGTTGACGAAGGACAGGCCGGCCTTGGAGTCGCGGCGCGTGCGCACCCAGCCGCGCACGGTCACCGGGCTGCCGGCGTCGAGGGCGCCAGACAACGCCTGCTTCACACTGACCACGGCCATGGATGGAAACTCCTGCTGCTTGCGCACCGGCCGGTGCGCTGGATGGGTGGCACGCGCGGCGCGCGGGCCAAACCTGCATGATAATGTAGGGCTTGCCCGGGTCGCGACACCCGCGCTTCATTCCATGAGGTCGAACCTGCCTGCCATGAGCATCAGCATCACCCCCGCCGCCAACGAACGCATGCGCCACTTCCTCGCCTCGACGCCCGCAGCGGCAGGCGTGCGCTTCGGGGTCAAGCGCACCGGCTGTTCGGGGTTCGCCTACGTGGTCGACCTGGCCGAGTCGATGGACGAGGGCGACCAGCTGCTGGAGGTGGACGGCGTGCCGCTGATCGTCAGCGACAAGAGCCTGGCCCTGGTCGACGGCACCGTCATCGACTTCCAGCGCCACGGCCTCAACGCCAGCTTCGTGTTCCACAACCCGAACTCCACCGGCGAGTGCGGTTGCGGCGAGAGCTTCACCGTCAGCTGAGTGCCCCTCCCGGGGTTGGTGCAGGTTTTTCAACAACTTGCGTTGCCGTTGCGGGCCATCGTACAATTCCGCTTCTGTCCGCTCCCGAAAGGGCGTGGACAGGACACTTGCCTCACCGCACCGACGGGAGGCTGCCAGGCCCCCGGGCCGCATCCACAAGGAGTCAACCCACAATGACCCTGCGTCATTACGAAGTCGTATTCATGGTCCATCCGGACCAGAGCGAGCAGGTTCCGGCCATGCTCGAGCGCTACAAGTCGCTGATCGAGGCCGACGGCGGCAAGATCCATCGCCTGGAAGACTGGGGCCGGCGCCAGCTGGCTTACCCGATCGTCAACCTCGCCAAGGCACATTACGTGCTGCTCAACATCGAAGTGAGCCAGAACGCGTTGAACGAGCTGGAGTCCGGCTTCCGTTTCAACGACGCCGTGCTGCGCCACCTGGTGATCCGCCGTGACCAGGCCGACGTCGAGCCGTCCTTCATCCTGAAGTCGAAGGAAAAGGACGACGCCAAGTCCAGCCGTCGCCGCGACGACGACAACGATGGCGAAAGCCGTGGCCATGCCCACGCCGACAACGATCGCGACAGCGACGACTGATCAGGGAGCACCGACATGTCCAAGTTTTTCCGCCGCCGCAAGTTCTGCCGCTTCACTGCCGAAGACGTGAAGGAGATCGACTACAAGGATCTCAACACCCTGCGCCAGTACGTCACCGAGAACGGCAAGATCGTGCCCAGCCGCATCACCGGCACCAAGGCGCGTTACCAGCGCCAGCTGGCCACCGCGATCAAGCGCGCCCGTTTCCTGTCGCTGCTGCCGTATACCGACAACCACGACGTCTGATGACGCCGCCCGGGAGCCGGGAGAGGGAATGCGCCGTTCGGTCATGGGCTCTTGCCTGCCGCACCGCCTTCCGGATCCCGGTTCCCGGATATCACCCTTCGGACAACCGTCCTCTGGCTGCGTCGGGCCACACCGGCGCTAACGAACAGGAAAGCATCATGGAACTCATTCTTCTGCAGAAAGTCCGCAACCTCGGCAATCTCGGTGACAAGGTCACCGTGAAGCCGGGTTACGGTCGCAACTACCTGCTGCCGCAGGGCAAGGCCGCGCGCGCCAATGCGGCCAACCTGGCTGCGTTCGAGCAGCGTCGCGCCGAGTACGAGGCCAAGGCCAATTCCGTGCTGGCCGATGCCGAGGCGCGCAAGGCCAAGCTCGCCGACGTGTCGGTGACCATCCCGGCGCACGCCAGCGCCGAAGGCAAGCTGTTCGGTTCGGTCGGCCCGCGCGACATCGCCGAGGCCCTGGCTGCCGAAGGCCACGCCGTCCACAAGGGCGAGGTGATCCTGGGCGAGGGCCCGCTGCGCAACACCGGCGAGTTCGAGGTGGCGGTGCACCTGCACGCCGACGTGCACACCACCGTCAAGGTGATCGTGGTCAGCGACAAGTAAGCGCCGGTCCTTCACTGCCGACACCAGCAATCGGGCGCCGCGAGGCGCCTGATTGTTTTTGGGCCCCGGGGCGGGAGCGGGTGGCGCGCGGGCGCCATCTCCGCCGCAGGCCTTATCCCCATCAATCCCCAGCATATCCACAGAGTTGTTGTCTCGACGGGTGAGACCCGGCCGCGCATGATGTGTGGACATGTCCGCCCACCCGCGGTCGGCGCCGGGGCGCCGGCGGGGTCGTTGCCGAGGTAATCCGATGTCCTTCGTCCCAGAGCGCAAATCCTCCCCTGCGGTCGAGGCGTTGCGGGTGCCGCCGCACTCCATCGACGCGGAACAGGCGGTGCTGGGCGGGTTGATGCTGGCCCCCGGCGCGCTGGACAACGTGGCCGACCGGCTGGGCGAGGAGGATTTCTACCGCAGGGACCACCGGCTGATCTGGCGCGCGATCAACGAGCTGGCCAACAAGGGCATGCCGTGCGACGCGGTGACCTTGGGCGACTGGTTCGAGAGCAACGGGCTGGCCGAGATGGTGGGCGGGGCCGGCTACCTGATCGAGCTGGCCAACAGCACGCCCAGCGCGGCGAACATCGCCGCGTATGCGGAAATCGTGCGCGAGAAGTCGGTGCTGCGCCAGCTGATCGACGCCGGCACCTCGATCACCGAGGACGGCTACCGGCCCGAGGGCAAGAGCGTGCACGAGGTGCTGGAAAGCGCCGAGCAGCGCGTGTTCCACATCGCCGAATCCGGTGCCCGCGGCAAGAAGGATTCGGTCTCGATGCGCGAGGCGGTGAAGGACGCCTTCAAGCTGCTCACCGAGCGTTACCAGAACCGCGGCCAGCTCACCGGTGTCAGCACCGGCTTCACCGACCTGGACGAGCTCACCTCCGGCCTGCAGCCGTCCGACCTGATCATCGTGGCGGCGCGCCCCTCGATGGGCAAGACCGCCTTCGCCCTGAACATCGCCGAAGCTGCCGCGCTGGGCAGCAAGAAGGCGGTGGTGGTGTTCTCGATGGAGATGTCCTCCTCGCAGCTGGCGTTCCGCCTGATCTCCTCGGTGGGGCGCATCCACCAGCAGCACCTGCGCAACGGCACGCTGGAGGAAGAGGACTGGCCGCGCGTGTCCAATGCCATTGCGCTGCTTTCGGAGGCCAAGATATTCATCGACGACACGCCCGGCCTGTCGCCGGTGGAGCTGCGTTCGCGCGCGCGCCGGCTGCACCGCGAACACGGCGGCCTCGGCCTGATCGTGATCGACTACCTGCAGCTGATGCAGGTGCCCGGCAACAAGGAGAACCGCGCCACCGAAATTTCAGAAATTTCGCGTTCACTCAAGGGGCTTGCCAAGGAGTTGAACGTGCCGGTGATCGCCCTGTCGCAGTTGAACCGCTCGCTGGAGCAGCGCGCCGACAAGCGCCCGATGATGTCCGACTTGCGCGAGTCCGGCGCCATCGAGCAGGACGCCGACGTGATCATGTTCATCTACCGCGACGAGTACTACAACAAGGAATCGCCCGACAAGGGCATCGCCGAAATCATCATCGGCAAGCAGCGCAACGGCCCCACCGACACCTGCAAGCTGACCTTCCTCGGCCACTACACGAAGTTCGTGAACTACGCGCCGGATTCGTTCGTGGGGTCGTTCGAGTGAGAACACGACCCCCGGGATGGGGACCGGGAAACGGGCGCGTCGCGCCGGCCCGTGCCCCGTCGCCCGGCGCGGTTGCCGACGCCGCCCGGGGCTGCGGGCGGCCCGTCGTCCCCCGTCCGCTTTCCCCCGCCGCCCGCTACGCCCCATGAGCCGCACCACCGTCGCCACCATCCACCTGGGTGCGCTGCGCCACAACCTGGCGCGGCTCAAGGCCATGGCTGCGCCGGCCCGGGTGATGGCGGTGGTCAAGGCCGATGCCTACGGCCACGGGCTGGAACGGGTCGCCCGCGCGCTGGACGGCGAGGCCGAGTGTTTCGCGGTGGCGGCGTTGGGCGACGGCCTGCGCCTGCGCGCGGCAGGGCACCGCCAGCGCATCGTGGTCCTGTCCGGGCCGGACAACGCGGGCGACCTGGCCGAAATGCAGCGCCTGCAACTGGAAGCGACCATCCATCATGAAGCCCAGTTGCCGTGGCTGGCCGGGATGCCGCCGGCGCGGGGCCGGCTGCGCGTGTGGCTGAAGGTCGACAGCGGCATGCATCGGCTGGGTTTTGCGCCCGAGCGCGTCGTGGCGGTGCACGAGCAGCTGGCCGCGATGGGCGGCGTCGATCCCGAGATCGGCCTGCTCACCCATTTCTCCGATTCGGAGGTGTTCGACGGCCCGCAGACGCCGGCGCAGATGGCCCGCTTCGCGGCGGTGACCGGCCCGTTCTCGGGCCCGCGCTCGCTGTCCAATTCGGCCGCGGTGCTTGGCTGGCCCGAGGCCCGCGGTGACTGGGTGCGCACCGGCGGCCTGCTGTACGGGCTGTCGGTGGTCGAGCACAAGAGCGGGGCCGACTTCGGCTTCCGCCCGGCGATGACCCTGTCCACCCGCCTGATCGCGGTCAACCGGATCGGCCGGGGCGAGCGCATCGGCTACAACGGCACCTGGACCTGCCCCGAAGACATGCCGGTCGGCGTGGCCGCGGTCGGTTACGGGGACGGCTACCCGCGCAGCGCCGCGGCCGGTACCCCGGTGCTGGTCGGCGACCGCCGCGCGGCGCTGATCGGCCGGGTCTCGATGGACCTGGTCACGCTCGACCTGCGTGACGCGCCCGATGCGAAGATCGGCGACCGCGTGACGCTGTGGGGGCCGCAGCTCCCGGTCGAAACCGTCGCTGCGTCATCCGGCACGATCTCCTACGACCTCACCTGCGGCATGACCCGTCGCGTGTTGTTCGTCGAGGACGAAAACTGACGCCTTCGCGCGCCCGTTGCGTCTCGCCGCCTGCGATGGCCGCGCGCTAAGCTCGTTGCCCTCCGTCATCACCACCCGGGAACCGCGCATGGCCAAAGCCAGGACCGCCTATGTCTGCACCGAATGCGGTGCCGAGCACAGCAAATGGCAGGGCCAGTGCGTCGAGTGCGGGGTGTGGAACACGCTCAGCGCGATCGTGCTGGAGCCGGCCACGGCGGGCAAGGCGTCGGTGGGTGCGCAGCGATCCAGCTACGCCGGCGCCGCCGCCGGTGCGCCGAAAATCACGCCGCTGACCGAGGTGATGCTGACCACCGAAGCGCGCGCGCTGACCGGCATCGGCGAGCTCGACCGCGTGCTGGGCGGCGGCCTGGTGCAGGGCTCGGTGGTGCTGATCGGCGGCGACCCGGGCATCGGCAAGTCGACCCTGCTGTTGCAAGTGCTCGGCACGCTGGGCCTGCAACTGCCCAGCGTCTACGTCACCGGCGAGGAGTCGCTGGCCCAGGTGGCCGCGCGCGCGCAGCGCCTGGGCCTTGCGCTGCAGCCGCTGCAGGCGCTGGCCGAAACCTGCATCGAGCGAATCCTGGAACAGACGGTGGCCACTCGGCCCAAGGTGCTGGTGATCGACTCGATCCAGACGATCTGGACCGAGTTGCTGGCCGCCGCGCCCGGCTCGGTGTCGCAGGTGCGCGAGTCGGCCGCCAAGCTCACCCGCTTCGCCAAGGAGACCGGCACGGCGGTGTTCCTGGTCGGCCACGTCACCAAGGAGGGCGGCATCGCCGGGCCGCGCGTGCTCGAGCACATGGTCGACGCGGTGCTGTATTTCGAGGGCGAATCGGGCAGCCGTTTCCGCGTGCTGCGCGCGTTCAAGAACCGCTTCGGCGCAGTCAACGAGCTGGGCGTGTTCGCGATGGGCGACAAGGGCCTGCGCGAGGTGCCGAATCCCTCGGCGATCTTCCTTTCCTCGCACAGCGGCCCGACTTCCGGCAGTGCGGTGATGGTGACCCGCGAGGGCACGCGCCCGTTGCTGGTCGAGGTGCAGGCACTGGTCGACCAGTCCTCGCTGGGCAATCCGCGCCGGGTCACCCTGGGCCTGGAGCAGAACCGCCTTGCCATGCTGCTGGCCGTGCTGCACCGGCATGGCGGCGTCGCCGCGTACGACCAGGACGTGTTCGTCAACGTGGTCGGCGGCATCCGCGTGCAGGAAACCGCGGCCGACCTGCCGGTCCTGCTGGCGGTGCTCTCCAGCCTGCGCGATCGTCCGCTGCCCGAACACATGGTCACCTTCGGCGAAGTCGGTCTGTCCGGCGAGATCCGCCCGGTGCCCAACGGCGAGGAGCGTCTCAAGGAAGCGGCCCACCATGGCTTCCGCCGCGCGATCGTGCCCAGGGCGAACGCGCCGAAAAAGGGCAGGGTCGGCGAGATGGAGGTGGTGGGCGTGGAGCGGCTGGGCGAGGCGATCGACGCCTGCCGCTGATGGCGCCTACGCCCGGCGGTGCAGGACCAGTTCCAGCACTGCCTTGCTGCCGAAAAAGGCCAGCACCAGCACGGCCATGCCGATCAGGGTCAGGTTGACCGCGCGGGTGCCGCGCCAGCCATGTCGCCAGCGGCCGTACAGCAGCACGCCGAACACCAGCCAGGCGACGATCGAGAGCACGGTCTTGTGCACCAGGTGCTGGCCGAACAGGTTGTCGACGAACAGCACCCCGGTCAGCAGGGTCAGCGACAGCAGCACGAAACCCGCGCTGATCAGGCGGAACAGCAGCGTCTCGGTGAGCGTCAGCGGCGGCAGGGCCCGCAGCCACGGACCGAATTGCCGATGCCGCAGCGCCCATTCCTGCACCGCCAGCAGGATCGCCAGCACCGCGGCGATCGACAGCACGCCGAATGCGATCAGCGCCACCGTCACGTGCAGCTTGATCTGCCAGTCCATCGGCATGGGCAGGGTGGGCGGGGCGAGGAAGCTGTCGATCGCCACCAGCAGGGCGCTCAGCGGGAACACGATCACGCCCAGCGCGGCAACCGGGCGCGACAGGTTCACCAGCAAGGTGAGCACCGAGACCACGAACGCCACCAGCGACAGCGCGGCGAAGAAATGCAGGTCCAGCGCGCCGCGGTGCATGCCCAGCAGGATGCCGGCGTGGAGCAGCACGCCGATGCCGGCCAGGCCCAACGCCAGGCGGTTCAGCGGCTTGCCGCCGCTCAGCAGGGGCCGCGCCAGCCCGCCCGCGGCGGCGAGGTAGAGCGCGATGGCGAGCAGGGCGAGGACGTGGATCAGCATGGCCGTGCAGTGTCGCACAGGCTTGCGCCGGCGTGCATGCGGTGGCGCCGGGGCGGTCGGCTATAATCAGAAGCTTTCCTGTCCACTGGTTTCGCCATGTTCGAGTCGCTCAGCCAACGCCTTGCCACCACCGTCAACCGATTGCGCGGTCGCGGTCGGCTGACCGACGAGAACATCCGCGAGGCGCTGCGCGAAGTGCGCATCGCCCTGCTGGAGGCGGACGTCGCCTTGCCGGTGGTGCAGGCGCTGATCCAGCGCATCAAGGTACGCGCGGTCGGGCAGGAAGTCGCCCGCAGCCTGTCGCCCGGTCAGGCGCTGGTGAAGGTGGTCAGCGACGAGCTGACCATGGTGATGGGCAAGGCCAACACCGAGCTGAACCTGGCCCAGCAGCCTCCGGCGGTGATCCTGATGGCCGGCCTGCAGGGCGCCGGCAAGACCACCACGGTCGCCAAGCTGGCTCGCCTGCTGACCGAGCGCAAGAAGAAAAAGGTGATGGTGGTCAGCTGCGACGTCTACCGTCCGGCGGCGATCGAGCAGTTGCGTACCCTGGCCGAACAGGTCGGCGTGAAGTTCTTCCCGTCGGCCGCCGGCCAGGACCCGGTGCAGATCGCCCGCGATGCCGTCGCCGCCGCGCGCCGCGAGGTGGTCGACGTGCTGCTGGTCGACACCGCCGGCCGCCTGCACGTGGACGAGGCGATGATGGCCGAGATCAAGGCCCTGCACGCCGCGATCACGCCGATCGAAACCCTGTTCGTGGTCGATTCGATGACCGGCCAGGACGCCGCCAACACGGCCAAGGCGTTCGACGAGGCGCTGCCGCTGACCGGCGTGGTGCTGACCAAGACCGACGGCGACGCCCGCGGCGGCGCGGCGCTGTCGGTGCGTTACGTCACCGGCAAGCCGATCAAGTTCCTCGGCGCCGGCGAGAAAACCGACGCGCTGGAACCGTTCCATCCCGATCGCCTGGCCCAGCGCATCCTCGGCATGGGCGACGTGCTGAGCCTGGTCGAGGAGGTCGAGCGCAAGGTCGACCAGGACAAGGCGCAGAAGCTGGCCCAGAAGGTGATGAAGGGCAAGCGCTTCGACCTCAACGACATGAAGGACCAGTTGGAGCAGATGGGCAACATGGGTGGCCTCGCCGGCCTGCTGGACAAGCTGCCCGGCGTCTCCGGCCTGCCCGACAGCGTGAAGTCGAAGGTCAACGACGGCGAAATGAAGAAGACGATCGCCATCATCAACTCGATGACCGGCAAGGAGCGCCGCCACCCGGATCTGCTCAACGGCTCGCGCCGTGCCCGCGTGGCGCGCGGCTCCGGCACCCAGCCCGCCGACGTCAACCGCGTGCTCAAGCAGTACATGCAGATGGAAAAGATGATGTCCAAGCTGGGCAAGGGCGGCAGCAAGGGCCTGCTGCGCCAGATGCGCGGCGCAATGAAGGGCATGGGCGGAATGGGTGGGTTGCCGCCGATGCGGTGAGGGCGGCAAGTGGGTGGAGAGGAGCGAGAAGAGAGGGAAAGCGGCTTCGGCGCACACTCGCTCCTGCTCCCAGACCCTTCCATTTTCGCCAAAACCCGCTAAAATGCCCCGTTTCCCGCGCACGACTTCTCGTGCGCCTGCCGCCGGTTCGGCAATTCTGGAGCTTTACCATGGTCAAGATTCGTCTTTCGCGCGGTGGCGCCAAGGGCCGTCCGTTCTACCACGTCGTGGTGACCGATCAGCGCAGCAAGCGCGACGGCCGCAACATCGAGAACGTCGGCTTCTACAACCCGGTGGCATCGGGCAAGGACAAGCGTCTGGAGCTGAACGTGGCGCGCGTGCAGGAGTGGGTCGGCAAGGGCGCGCAGATGAGCGACAAGGTCGCCGCCCTGGTCAAGGAAGCCGGCAAGCAGCAGGCTGCCTGAGCGTCGCCCGGATGGGTGGCGCGGCAACCGGTCGGCGCGTGCTGATCGGGCGCATCGTCGGGCTGTATGGCGTGCAGGGCTGGTTGAAGATCGAATCCTTCGCCGAGCCGCGCATGCGGATCTTCGATTACCAGCCGTGGCTGCTCGGTGCAGCGCCCGGCACGGAGAAGGAGGTCTCCGGCGTGAAGGGGCGGCCGCAGGGCAAGGGCATGGTGGCGCAGTTGCCCGGCGTGGACGACCGGGACCAGGCGGCAGCGCTGATCGGGCTCGACATCCATGTCTCCCGCGACCAGCTGCCTGCTCCGGCGAAGGACGAGTATTACTGGGTCGATCTCGAAGGACTCGAGGTCGTCACCACGGACAACGTGGAGCTGGGACGGGTCAGCCACCTGTTCGCCACCGGCGCCAACGATGTCGTGGTGGTCAGGGACGGGTCGCGCGAGCGGCTGATCCCCTTTGTCCAGGGTTCGTATGTGCGTTCGGTGGACTTGTCCGCAGGGCGCATGGTGGTGGACTGGGATCCCGAGTTCTGACGTCCCCGGGTTGTGGGCTCAAGGATCCAGGATCATGCGCATCGACGTCGTCAGCCTGTTTCCCGACTTCGTGCGCCAGTGCGCCGCCGTCGGTGTGGTGGGACGCGCGCAGCAACGCGAGTTGCTGCAGGTGGAAACCTGGAACCCGCGCGACTACGCCACCGACAGGCACCGCAGCGTGGACAGCAGCTCGTATGGCGGCGGTCCCGGCATGGTGATGATGATCGAGCCCTTGCGCACGACCTTGCAGGCGATGCGCGAGGCGGCACCGGAGCCGGTGCATCTGGTTTATCTCAGTCCGCAGGGAGCGCGGCTGACGCAGGGCAGGGTGGAGGCGTTGGCGAAACTGCCGCGCATCGGCCTGCTTTGCGGACGTTACGAAGGTGTGGACGAGCGTCTGCTGGCGCACGAGGTCGACGAGGAGCTCTCCATCGGCGATTATGTGCTGTCCGGCGGCGAGCTTGCCGCGGCGGTGATCATCGACGCGGTGGGGCGCTTGCAGGATGGCGCGTTGAACGACGCGCAGTCGGCCGAGCAGGATTCATTCTCGGATGGCCTGCTGGATTGTCCGCATTATGGAAAACCGGTGCAGGACGCGCTGGGAGAAGTGCCGGCAGTGTTGCTGTCCGGCGACCATGCGGCCATCGCCCGCTGGCGCCTCAAGCAATCGCTGGGACGGACCTGGCTGCGCCGCCCGGACTTGTTGTCACAGCGCAGGCTGGATGCGGCATCCCGGGCCTTGCTGGATGAATTTCGCCGTGAACATGCCTCCGGGCAGTCGACGCGGCAGGACGATGCGGCCGAGTGACGGTCGCAGCATTGATATCGCAAAAGTGAACCGACAGGTGCGCCATGAACAAGATCATTGAACAGTTCGAATCCGAGCAGATCACCCGCCAGCTGCCGGACTTCGGCCCCGGCGACACCGTGGTGGTGAACGTGAAGGTGAAGGAAGGCAACCGCGAGCGCGTGCAGGCGTTCGAGGGCATCGTCATCGCCAAGCGCAGCCGCGGCCTGCATTCGGCCTTCACCGTGCGCAAGATCTCGCACGGCACCGGCGTGGAGCGCGTGTTCCAGGCGCACAGCCCGGCGATCGACTCGGTCTCGGTGAAGCGCAAGGGCAAGGTGCGCGGCGCCAAGCTGTATTACCTGCGTGGTCTGGAAGGCAAGGCCGCCCGCATCAAGGAAGACATCGCCGCCGCGGCCGCTGCCAAGGCGAATGCCAAGGCCGCCGCTGCCGCAGCCGAGTAATCCACTCGCCGCCACCGTGCGAGCAAAAAACCCCGCGGATGGTTCCGCGGGGTTTTTTTGTGGCGTGGCGAAGGGCGATGGAACCCGGAGCCGCGGCCAAGGCCCGGGCCCCGCAGGGCATTCACTCCAGCCGCTGCGGTACCTGCAGGAAGTTGCCCTGCACGAAGTCGACGCCGCAGGCGAACAGCAGCGAGGTGCTGGTGGCGTCCTCGACCCATTCGGCGATCGTCAGGCGGTTCAATTCGTGGGCCTGCTGGCAGATCTCGGCGACCTTCTTCTGGCTGTCCACGTGCTGGGGCAGGTCGGCCATGTGGCTGCGGTCGATCTTGAGGTAGTCCGCGTCGATGTGGTTCAGCAGCTGGAACGAGTTCAGGCCCGAGCCGAACTGCTCCAGGGCGAAGCCGCCGCCCATCTTCTTCCACGCGTTGACGAACTCCTGCGCGGGCCGCAGCAGGGTCATCACCTTGCTCTCGGTCATCTCCAGCACCAGGCGGCCGTGCTTCAGCCGGGCCTTGGCCAGGCGCTCGCCCAGCCATGGCAGCAGGGTGTCGTCCTGCAGCGAGGCGGCGGTGAGCTTGATGAAGAACGTGGTCGGCTGCCCCTGCGGCTCGCGTGCCACCAGCACGCGGATGGCCTGGTCCAGCACCCAGCGGTCGATCGCACCGGTGAGGTTGTGCTTCTCGGCGATCGGCATGAAGAATCCCGGCAGCACCTCGCCCTGCGGGCCGTTCATGCGCAACAGGATTTCGGAGAACTCGCCCTCGGCGTCCTGCAGGCTGATCGTCTGCTGGTGGTAGAGCACCAGGCCGTTGCCGGCCAGCGCCTGTCGCAGCAGGTCCAGCCAGTAGCGCTCGCGCTCCTCGTCGGCCTTTTCGCGCGCCGCCGGGTCGTGCAGCTCCACTTGGCTGCCGCCCAGATTCTGCGCGGTGCGCAAGGCGTGGCTGGCCTGGTTGAGCAGGAGCTCGCTGTTGGCGTTCTTCTCGCCGAGCAGGCTGCCGCCGACGCTGGCGGTCACCGTCACCGAGCGGGTGCCGACGTCGAAGATCTCGCTGCTGACGCTGTGCTGCAGCTTGGCGATCCATTCGCGGATCGCCTCGTCCGAGCGCGAGTCCAGGGTCACCCCGAAGGTGTGCTCGGCAAGCATGCCGGCGACGTCGGTGGCGCCGAGCAGCATGCGGATGCGCCCCGCGAAGCCGGCCAGCAGCTCGTCGGTCTTGCCCAGGCCGATGCCGGTGATCAGCGAGGCCCAGTTGTCCGGTTCGATCAGCAGCAGCGACTGGCCCTTCTTGCCCTTGGCCGCCTCGGTCACCGCGTCGTCGATGCACGCCAGCATGTGCTGGCGGTTGTACAGGCCGGTGACCGGATCGCGCTGCAGCTGCTCCAGCACGGCCGGATCCACCAGCTGGCGGCGGAACACGATCTGCAGGCAGCGCTCGCCCTCGAAGGTGGCCGGGGCGAATTCCACGGTGGCGTCGAAACGGGTTTCGTCGGCGCGCCGCGCGCGCAGCTGGAGCTGGGCGGGGAACTTGCCCTGGTGGGCCTGTCCGCGCAGGAGTGCCTTCATCTCATCGGCGTTGGCCGAGTCGATCATGTCCAGCAGGGGCATGCCGAGCAGGTCGTCGAAACTCTCGTAGCCGAAGGTGTCCAGATAGGCCTGGTTGGCGCGCACGTGCATGCCCTCGTGCACGTAGGCGATCGCATCGGTGGAGGAATCCAGCAGGGCGTCGCAGCGGCGCTCGGTCTCGCGCAGCGCGGTATGCAGCCAGCGCACCTGGCGGCGGGTGTGCAGGGATTCGAATTCGCGCTTCAGCACCGCGATGAGCTGCTTTGGGTGGCTGCGCGAGGCCACGCCGCGGGCGCCATGGACGAACAGGTCGGCGACCAGCTCGCTGTCCATGTTGGTGACCAGGCCGACCAGGGCGAAGTCGCGGCCGGAGGCCTCCATCACGCCCATGGTTTCGTCCAGGCTGACGTCGGTGACCGAAGGGTCGAACATCACCACGTCAGGCTCCAGTTCCGCCACCGCCGCGCGCACCTGCTCGATGTTGGTGGCCCGCGCCGGCCGCACCGCGATGCCGCTGTTGCGCATCAGGCTGATGATCTGCTCGGCTTCCTCCAGGGAGTTCTCGACGAACAGGATCTTGATGACGAAGTCTTTTTTCATGGGGTGCGACGTGGATTCCGGGCTGGGCGGGCGCCCGAGACGGGTCCGCATGGTCGATGGCAATGAGTGTTTGTAGCGGATTCCGCTGTCGCTCGCCACCGCCGCGGCCGCCCCGGGCCAGCCCGGCGGCGGCTCACAGCGGCCGCTTGGCCGGGTCGCCCGCCACCTCCCGCACCAGCCGCGGCACCAGGTAGCCGGGCAGGCGTGCGCGCAAGGTGTCGAGCAGTCCGAGCGCGGTGTCGTCGTCCACTTCGAAATGCGCCGTGCCCTGGACCCGGTCCAGCTGGTGCAGGTAGTAGGGCAGCACGCCGGCGGCGAACAGCCGTTCGGAGAGGTCGGCGAGCGCCCCGGCATCGTCGTTGACATCGCGCAACAGCACCGACTGGTTCAGCAGCGTGGCGCCCGCTTCGCGCAAGGCGGCACAGGCCGCGTCGACGCTGGCGTCGAGCTCGTTGGCGTGGTTGGCGTGCAGCACCACGACCTTCTGCAGCGGGAGGCCGGCCAGCCAGGCCAGCAGGGACTCGTCGACCCGTTCGGGCAGCACGACCGGCAACCGCGTATGGATGCGCAGGCGGATCACCTGCGGCAGCTCGGCCAGCCCGCGGGTCAGCTCGTCCAGCTTGTGCGTGGCCAGCGACAGCGGGTCGCCGCCGGAGAGGATCAGCTCGCGGATCGACGGATCGGCGCGCAGCCGCGCCAGCGCCTCGCGCCAGTGCGAGGCCGCGGCGATCTCCTCGCCGTAGGGAAAGTGCCGGCGGAAGCAGTAGCGGCAGTTGACCGCGCAACTGCCGCTGGCGATCAGCAGCGCACGCCCGTCGTACTTGTGCAGCACGCCGTGGCCGGCCTTGGCCGAGAGATCGCCGACCGCATCGCGCGTGAAACCGGCGACCTCGTCGTGTTCGGCCCGCTGCGGCAGGACCTGCAGCAGCAGCGGATCGCGCGGGTCGCCGGGGCGCATCCGCGCCACGAAGCCGCGCGGAACGCGCAGGGCGAAGCCGGCATCGTCCGCCGGCAGCAGGTCGGTACGCCCGCCCAGGCCCACGGCCTGGAGCAGCTCGGCCGGGTCGGTGATGGCGTTGCGCCAGAGCTCGCGCCAGTCCGATGCAGGCAACGATAGGCGGGCGCTGGGGCTTGCGGTTATCATGGAGAGCCTTGGGCGGGCCTCGTGGCCCGTGAAAGATACCCATTTTAGCCGCCCCGCGGGGCGGTTTTACCTTTGGAGCAGACAGCGCATGGCGACCCTCGGCCTCAACGACGTCAAGACGGGCAAGAAGATCCTCCACAACGGCGACCCCTGGATCATCACCGAGGCGGACTTCATCAAGCCGGGCAAGGGCCAGGCGTTCACCCGCATCCGCATCCGCAACCTGAAGGACGGCCGCACCACCGAGCAGACGCTGAAGTCCAGCGACTCGTTCGAGGAGGCCGACGTCACCGATACCGACATGCAACTGTCCTTCATCGACGGCATCGGCAAGGACCGCCTGTGGCACTTCATGAACATGGAGACGTTCGAGATGGTGCCCGCCACGCAGGCCGCGATGGGCGACGCGTGGAAGTGGCTCAAGGGTGAAGAGGAGTGCGTGGTCACCCTGTTCAACGGCAACATCGTGGCGGTGCAGCCGCCGAAGTTCGTCGAGCTCAAGATCATCGAGACCGACCCGGGCGTGCGCGGCGATACCTCCGGCGGCGGCGGCAAGCCGGCCACGCTGGAAACCGGCGCCGTGGTGCGCGTGCCGCTGTTCGTCGGGCAGGACGAGGTGATCAAGGTGGACACCCGCACCGGCGAGTACGACAGCCGCGTCAAGTGACGTATCGGCCCGCGTGCTTGCGCGCGGCTTTGCCGATACGTCATCCCCGCGAAGGCGGGGATCCAGTGAAACACTCGTGCGTAGCACGCCTCATCCTGCGCACAGGCAACGCAACAACTTGGGATCCGGACTTGGGGCGGGTGCCGCACGGCGCGCCGCCCCTTCTCGTATCCACCTCTTGCACAGTGAGTGAACGATGACCCAGACCACCCCGCAACCCGTCGACCTGCTGATCGAGGCCCGCTGGGTCGTGCCGGTCGAACCGCACGC
Organism: Lysobacteraceae bacterium; assembly: GCA_040255835.1. Classification (GTDB taxonomy): domain Bacteria; phylum Pseudomonadota; class Gammaproteobacteria; order Xanthomonadales; family Rhodanobacteraceae; genus Rhodanobacter. Next base: position 243,951 of record JBDZVT010000001.1, on the reverse strand, counting down.
GGTGGTGCTGGAAAACCATGCCGTGGCGGTGGATGGCGACCGCATCGTGGCCTTGCTGCCAATCGCCGAGGCGCGGGTGACCTACGCGCCGCGCGAGCGCGTCGAGCTGGGCGAGCACGTGCTGATCCCCGGCCTGGTCAACAGCCACACGCACAATCCGATGACCCTGCTGCGCGGCCTGGCGGACGACCTGCCGCTGATGGTGTGGCTGCAGCAGCACATCTGGCCGGCCGAGGCCCGGGTGATCGGGCCGGAGTTCGTGCGCGACGGCGTGGAGCTGGCGGTGGCCGAGATGCTGCGCGGCGGCACCACCTGCGCCAACGAGAACTATTTCTTCCCCGACGTGATCGGCGCCACGTATCGCAAGCTGGGCTTCCGTGCGGTGGTCGGCCTGCCGGTGATCGAGTTCCCCACGGCCTGGGCGAGCAGCCAGGACGAGTATTTCGCGCGCGCCGGCGAGGTACACGACAGCTTCCGCGGTGATCCGCTGGTCGGCACCGCGTTCGCGCCGCATGCGCCTTACACCGTCTCCGACGAGAGTTTCGAGCGCATCCGGCTGCAGTCGGACCAGCTCGACATCCCGGTCCACCTGCACACCCACGAGACCGCGCACGAGATCGAGGAAGAGAAAAAGAAGAGCGGCCTGCGTCCATTCCAGCGCCTGCAGCGGCTGGGGCTGGTCAACGACCGGCTGATCGCCGTGCACATGACCCAGGTCACCGAGGGCGAGATCGCGGCCTGTGCCAGCGCCGGCGTGTCGGTGGTGCACTGCCCGGAATCCAACCTCAAGCTCGCCTCCGGTTTCTGTCCGGCGGAGCAGTTCCGGCGCGCGGGGGTGAACCTGGCGATCGGCACCGACGGCTGCGCCTCCAACAACGACCTGGACATGTTCGGCGAGATGCGCACGGCGGCGCAGCTGGCCAAGGCGGTCGCGCAGGATGCCGCCGCCTTCGACGCCGCCTTCGCGCTGCGCGCGGCGACGCTCAACGGCGCCCGGGCGATCGGCCTGGAGTCCGGCATCGGCTCGATCGAACCGGGCAAGCAGGCCGACCTGGCGGCCGTGCGCCTCAGCGACCTGGAAACCCAGCCGCTGTTCCACGTCGCCTCGCAACTGGTGTATGCCTGCAACCGCCAGCAGGTCACCGACGTCTGGATCGCCGGGCGCCGCAAGCTGGCCGCGCGCGAGCTGGTCGGCATGGACACCGCGGCGATCCTGGCGCGCACGCGCGCCTGGCGCGAGCGCATCGCGGCGGCCTGAGCAAGGCGGGACAGCGCGGCAAGTGGCTGTCCTCGCCGTTATGGAGTAGGAGTTTTCGATGAATCGTTACCTGGTCCTGCTGATCCGCCGGCCGCAACTGGACCCTGCCGTGTTGCCGCTGCACCGGGCGTATCTGGAGCGCCTGCGGGACGAAGGCAGGGTGGAGCTGTTCGGTGCGTTCAGCGACAAGTCCGGCGGCGCCTACCTGCTGCGCGCGAACGACCTCGCCGAAGCGACCGCCCTGGTGCAGCAGGACCCCGCGCATGCCAGCGGCGGCTGGGACATCACGGTGCACGAATGGGTGGCCTGAGCTTTTGCGCGTCTGCCGGCGTCCGGGCCAAAAGAGGTGTGTGCCGTCAATGAGTGCGAAAATCGGCAAGCGCCACGTCGTGGCCGCACCTTCCAACAGGACCCGAACATGACCGCCGCCAACGTCAGTCCCGCCGAAATCGCCCGCTTCGAGCAGTTGGCGGCACGCTGGTGGGATCCCGACGGCGAGTCGCGGCCGCTGCACGATCTCAACCCGGTGCGCACGGCCTATGTCGCCGGGCGGATGGACCTGCGTGGTGCGCGCGTGGCTGACGTGGGTTGCGGTGGCGGCCTGCTCAGCGAATCGCTGGCCCGCGCCGGCGCGCGCATCACCGGCATCGACCTCGGCGAGAAGGTGATCGACATCGCCCGCCTGCACCTGCACGAATCGGAGCTGCAGGTCGATTACCGGGTGCAGTCCTCCGCCGAGCTCGCCGCTGCCGAGGCGGCGACGTTCGACGCGGTCTGCTGCATGGAGCTCGTCGAGCACGTGCCCGACCCGGCGGCGCTGGTCGCCGACCTGGCCGCGATGCTCAAGCCCGGCGGGCGACTGTTCATGTCCACCCTCAACCGCACGCCGGCGGCGTTCGGTGCGGCGATCCTGGGGGCCGAATACCTGCTGCGCATGCTGCCTCGCGGGACGCATCACTACGCGCAGTTCCTCAAGCCTTCCGAGCTGTCGCGGCTGCTGCGCGGCGCGGGGCTGGAGCTGGAGGACGTCAGCGGCCTGGCCTACGACCCGTTCCGTCGCCAGGCGCGGCTGAGCCGGTCCACGGCGGTCAATTACCTGCTCTGCGCGCAGAAGCCGGCATGAGCCAGAGCTTGCCCGCCTCCGTCGCCGGCGTCCTGTTCGATCTCGACGGCACCTTGCTGGACAGCGCGCCGGATCTGTACGCCGCGCTGCAGGCCCAGTGCGCCGAGGAAGGCGTGGCGTCGCCCGCCTATGCACCGGTGCGCGAGGTCGTGTCGCGCGGTGCCCGGGCGGTGCTGCGCTGTGCCTTCGCCACGCGCGGCGAGGCGGCCATCGAGGCGCTGGTGCCGCGCTACCTGCAGCTGTACGAGCAGGTGATGGCCCGCGAGACGCGAGCCTTCGACGGGGTGGACGACCTGCTGGCACGGCTGGAGGCGCGCGGCCTGCGCTGGGGCATCGTCACCAACAAGGCGGGGTTCCTGACCGAAGAGTTGCTGCACCGGATCGGCTGGTCGGCGCGCGCGGCCGCCGTGGTGTGCGGCGACACCTTGCCGGTGAAGAAACCCGACCCGGCTCCGGTGCTGCTGGCCTGCGAGCGCGCGGGGCTGGCGCCGGCACGGTGCCTGTTCGTTGGCGACGACCGCCGAGACGTGCAGGCCGGCGCGGCGGCGGGCCTGTTCACCGTGGCGGCGAGCTGGGGTTACCTCGATGGCGGCGATCCGCACACCTGGGGCGCCGACGCGGTGCTGGACCGGCCCGCCGCGCTGGCCGCGCTGTTGCAACTGGAGCCGGCCACGGCATGAACGAACTGGGCGCGGAAAACGCGGTGCTGCAGGGCTTCATCGACAAATGGCTGGCCACGCAGCCGCAGCAGCGCGTGGCGCTGGCCTTCGTCGATGGTCGTCGCCATCCGGGCCACGTGGCGCTGGCCGCGCTGGAGCAGGAGTTGCTGAGCGCGGCGTACGGCATCCGCGAACCGCAGGTGGCGGCGGCCAAGCTCGGCTGGTGGGCCGAGGAACTGGCCGGGGCCGCGTCCAGCGGCGGCCGACACCCGCTCACCCAGGTGTTGTTCGATGACGAGCGCGGCCACTTCATCGCCACCGAGCTGTGGGTCGCGCCGGTGCTGGCGGCCATGGCGCAACTGGAGCAGGGCACGGCGGCCGATTATGCCGACCAGTTGCAGGCGGCGATGCCGCTGCACGGCGCGCTGGCGGCGTTGGAGACGGCGTGGTGGTATGGCGCGGCGGCCCCGTCCGAACGCGCGGCCCGGGTAGCCGTGCTCAACCATCTGCTGCACGCCTTGCTGCACCTCGAGACGGATGCCGAACGCGACCGCCTGCCGCTGCCGATGGCGCGGCTGGCACGTCATGGCCTGGATCGCACGCAGTTGCGTCGACCCGGGCAGGCACGGCAGCAGGCGGTCGCGGCGCAACTCGGGGATCTGCTCGGCGACTGGCGCGCCAGCGACGCGCTGGACGGGCCGCTCAGCGTGTTTCGCGCCGTGGAGTCGCGCCATGCCCGCGCGCTGGCGCAGCGTGCGTTGCGTACGGTCGATGCGCTGGCCGTCCTGCAAGCCGGGCAGTCGGGCACGCCGTGGTCGACACCGTGGCGGGCATGGCAGGCTGCCCGTGCATGGCGGCGCCAGGCGCGGTAGTTTTCCCGTTGCGGACGCTGTGTTTCCCCGGCGCGGCCATTGTGACGCGGCCGACTCGCCCCAAGATTGCCCGTTTCGCGGCGAGTCTCGCCGATGTCAGGACCTCCACCATGCCGAACCAGGAAAACACCGCCCGCCTGCTCCCCGATGTTGCCGTGCACGCGCAACCTCATCTCGCCGGGGCGCTGGACTGGGTGGGCATGGCCGAGATCCAGGCGCCGGTGCTGTTCGATGCGGGCGATGGGCAACCGCAACGTTCCAGTGCCCGCGTCGGCGCCTTCGTCAACCTCAAGCGGCCTGACAAGCGCGGCATCCACATGTCGCGGCTCTACCTGCAAGTGGAGCAGGCACTGAGCACGCAGACCCTGGGCGCGGACATGCTGCGATCGCTGCTGCGCGGCTTCCTCGACTCGCACCAGGACCTTTCCGATCGAGCCTGCCTCAGCATCCATTTCGAACACCTCGTGCGCCGACCGGCACTGAAGAGCGCGAACAGTGGCTGGCGCGCCTATCCGGTATGCATCGAGGCCAGCCTGGTCGGCGACCAGTTCTTGCTGGAGTTCGGTACCGAAGTCGTCTATTCGTCGACCTGCCCCGCCTCGGCGGCGCTGTCCCGCCAGTTGATCCAGGACCAGTTCGCGCAGGACTTCGCGCCCGGCCAGGCGCTCGACCACGCCGCCGTGCTGGCATGGCTGGGCAGCGAGAAGGGCATCGTGGCCGCCGCCCATGCCCAGCGCAGCGTGGCACGCCTGCGCGTGCGCCCGGCGACCGGCGCCGGCTTCCACCTGGTCGAGCTGATCGATCGGGTCGAGAGCGCGCTGGGCACACCGGTGCAGACCGCGGTCAAGCGCGAGGATGAACAGGCCTTCGCGCTTGCCAACGGCAGCAACCTGATGTTCTGCGAGGACGCTGCCCGGCGCATCCAGAAAGCGCTCGATGCCGACGACCGCCTTGGCGATTTCCACATCCGGGTGGAACACCAGGAAAGCCTGCACCCGCACGACGCGGTCGCCTATGCCAGCAAGGGCGTCGAAGGCGGCTACGGCTCCATGGCCTGAGCCCCCGTCCCGCTCAGCGGGAATCCTCCGCGCCCGGATCGGCCGGCGGGGCGTGCCCGCCGCAGCGCACGAAATGGAAATGCTGCGGCACCGGATCTTCACCCCCCGTGCACAGCGGCTGGCAGCGCAACAGGCGCCACGCCGTCAGCAGGCTGCCGCGCCATGGGCCGAAGCGGGTGACCGCGATCCGTGCATAATCGGAGCAGCTGGGGTGGAAGCGGCAGCGCGGGCCGAGCAGGGGACTCAGCCAGCGCTTGTACAAAGCCAGCAACCACAGTATCAATCGGGCAGGGATATTCACGGGTACCGAAGCGGCGTGCGCCATGTAGTGGTACAAGTATTCCAGAAGCAGGCTTGCCGGTGTTGAATGCATCGGCTATAACACGCGGCCCCCAAGGCCAATCAGGGTGAAGGGATATGGCGAAGACCAAAGCGAGTTCGACCGCCGCCAAGGCGCACAAGGGCAAGACGCCGAACAAGGCCGGCGGCAAGGTCGACAAGTCGAAACCCGCGGCAGCCAGGGCTGCCGCCAAGTCGCCGGCCCGGGCCGCCGTGAAAACCGCCAGCAAATCCACCCCGAAGAAAGCCGCACCCGCCAAGGCCGCCGCCCGCGCGCCGGCGAAGAAGGCCGCGGCAGGCAAGAGCGCCACCCGGAGCAAGACGCCGGCGGGCAAGGCCGCCACGAAGAAGGCGCCGGCAAAGAAGGTCGCGGTGAAGAAGGCTGCCACCCAGAAGGTCGCCGTGAAGAAGGCCGCGGTGAAGAAGGCGCCGGCAAAGAAGGCCCCCGCGAAGAAGACCTCGCCCGGCAAGACCACCGCGGGCAAGGCGCCCGTCAGGAAGGTGGCGGCCAAGCCCGTCGTGAAGAAGCCGGCGGCGGGGAAGGCCCCGGCCAAGGCCGCGCCGCGCACCGGCGCGGCAAAGAAGCCCGCGGCGAGCAAGCCGGCGCACGGCAAGGCGACCCAGCCGGCGGCTCCGGCGCCCAAGTCGCCGGCGGCACACGCGGCGCGACCGGAGCCGGTCGCAGCGAATCATCATTCTCCGTCACCCGCGAGCAGGCTTTTCAAGGGCAAGGTGGCCAGCGCCACGGCCATGGTCAGTGCTCCCGGGCGTCACGCCACTTCCCACAAGAAATCGAAGAACTCGTCGTCCCCAATGAATAAACTGGCAACAAAAACCCTCGACAGCGGCGTCACCCGTGAAGACGGGCGTTACGCATTGCCTTCCACCAGCACGATCTCCTTGCCCAAGGGCTATCGCCCCTCCAGCGACGAGGAGTACATGAACCCGCGGCACCTGGCCTACTTCCGCAACAAGCTGCGCGAATGGCGCGAGCAGTTGGTGGAAGAGTCGCGCCAGACCATGGACAACCTGCGCGAGGAAGTGCGCGATGTCGGCGACGAAGCCGAGCGGGCCACCCGGGAGACCGAGAACTCGCTGGAGCTGCGTACCCGCGACCGCTACCGCAAGCTGATCTCCAAGATCGACAAGGCGCTGCGCCGGATCGAGGAGGGCAGTTACGGTTTCTGCGAAGAGACCGACGAGGAGATCGGCATCGATCGCCTGGACGCGCGCCCGATCGCCACGCTCTCGCTCGATGCACAGGAGCGCCGCGAACACCTGCAGAAGCAGATGGGCGATTGACTGGCGTGGTTTTGCGCTCCTCCATGAGCGCGAAGACCGAGCCCGGCATCCATGCCGGAGGTTTCAACCAAAGCCCCGCTTCGAGCGGGGCTTTTTTTCGAAGGGTGAGGCGAGGATCAGGGGCGGGTGGAGAGGAGTGAGGAGTGAGAGAAAACCCGCGGGGCGACACGCCATTGCCTTCTCTCGCTCCTCTTCACTCACTCCTCGCTTGCCATCGCCATGGCGTATCCCTTCAGCCTGGCCAGCATCGCGGCCAGGCCGTTGGAGCGCGTCGGCGACAGGTGCTTGGCCAATCCGATCGCCTGGATGAAATCCGGTTCGGTGGCCACGATCTCGGCCGCGGAGCGGTCGGAATACACCCGCAGCACCAGGGCGATCAGGCCCGAGACGATGGCGGAATCGCTGGTGGCCTCGAAATGCATGCGCGCCGCGTTTCCGCTGGGCACCAGCCATACCATCGACTGGCAACCGTGCACGCGCCATGCCTCGGTCTTGCGCTCCTCGGGGAAGGGGGGCAGTTGCCGGCCGATATCGATCAGGTACTGGTAGCGTTCGCTCCAGTCGCCGAAGCAGGCGAATTCTTCGGCGATTTCCCGTTGCGCCTCCTCGGCGCTGGCTGTGCTGGCGGTGTCGTTCATCGGCCAATTATCGCGCATGGCGCTGCCTGGCGATATCGCGGCTCCCGCACTCACGTCTTGGCGATGCTCCAGCGCGTGCCTTGCGCGCCGTCCTCGATCACCACGCCCATCGCGGCCAGTTCGTCGCGGATCGCATCGGCGCGGGCGAAATCGCGGGCGCTGCGGGCGGCGCGTCGCGCTTCCAGCAAGGCTTCAACCCGCGCGGCATCCACCTCGGCGCCACCAGCGTGCTTGAACCAGGCTTCCGGGTCCTGCTGCAGCAGCCCGAGCAGCGCGCCGCCGCCGAGCAGCTCGGCCTTGGCCGCGGGCGTGCCCTGCTGGCGTGCGGCGTCGGCGAGCAGCGCCAGTTCGGCCAGCGCCAGTGGCGTGTTGAGGTCGTCGCACAGCGCCGCCTCGACCGCGGCCGGCACCGGCAACGGTACCGCGTCGATCGCCACGTCGCCGAGGTCGCGCAGCACCCGGTACCAGCCGTCGAGCGTGCTGACGGCCTGCTGGATGGCGCCATCGGACCAATCCAGCGGCTGGCGGTAGTGGCCGCTGAGCAGGCGCAGGCGCAGCGCCTCGGGTGGGTGGAGTTTCAGCAACTCGTGCACCAGCAACACGTTGCCGAGCGACTTGGACATCTTGCGCCCGTCGAAGGTGAGCATGCCGTTGTGCATCCACCAGCGCGCGAAAGTCTTGCCGCCGTGGGCGCAGGTGGATTGCGCGATCTCGTTCTCGTGGTGCGGGAACAGCAGGTCGACGCCGCCGGCGTGGATGTCGATGGTCTCGCCCAGTTGCGCCGCGCACATGGCCGAGCACTCGATGTGCCAGCCCGGGCGGCCGCGTCCCCACGGGCTGTCCCATCCCGGGAGGTCGGGCGTGGAGGGCTTCCACAGCACGAAGTCGGCGGGGTTCTTCTTGTACGGCGCGACCTCCACGCGGGCACCGGCGATCAGCTCCTCGGTGTCGCGCCCGGACAACGTGCCGTAGTGGGGGTAGGAGGCCACGTCGAACAGCACGTGGCCTTCGGCCGCATAAGCGTGGCCGTCGGCGATCAGTGCCTCGTTCATCGCGATGATCGCGTCGATGTGGGCGGTGGCCAGCGGTTCGAGGTCGGGCGGCGCGATGCCCAGCGCGGCCATGTCCTCCCGGTAGGCGCGTGCGTAGCGCGTGGTGATGGTCGAGATCGGCACGCCCTCGGCAAGCGCCGCCGCATTGATCTTGTCCTCGACGTCGGTGATGTTGCGCGCGTACACCACGTGCGGGTAGTGCCGCCGCAGCAGGCGCGCCAGCACGTCGAACACCACCGGTCCGCGCGCGTTGCCGATGTGCACGTAGTTGTAGACGGTCGGCCCGCACAGGTACATCGTGACGCGGGCAGGATCGAGCGGGACAAACGGTTCGGTGCGGCGCGTCAGGCTGTTGTAGAGCGAAATCGGCATCGGTCACATCCGCGGGGGAGGTCGGCGGTCGGGCGGGCAGGTTGCGCATCTTAACAAGCGCCGATGGGGCCGCGCCTGCGACAGGCCTGCCGGCCCGGCAGGGCTCGGCCGCTCCGGGCGCCACCGGCCCCTGCGGCAAACGGTCGCCACGGCTGCGCCCGGCAGTCTGCCTAAGCGTGTATTCAGAGTGAATTTGCTGCAATGCTGCCAGTCCATGCGTGGCGTGGAACGTGCATTACGGGAGCAGGTCATGGTCAAGTTATGGGTTTCCGCATTGGCGCTGGCCATGATGGTGGCCGGCGTGCAAGCGCAGAACGCGCCGTACCCGAACGACGACGGCAACGCCCACTACGGCTGGGCCGACGTGCTGCGCGCTGATCCGGTGCACGGCGTGACGCGCACCAGCGTGCCGCGGCAGGAGTGCTACGACCAGCAGGTCGTGCGCCACGAGGGTGGCAACAACACCGCCGGCACGGTCCTGGGCGCGGTGATCGGCGGCGTGCTGGGCAATACGGTGGGCAAGGGCGACGGGCGCAAGGCTGCCACCGTGGCCGGTGCCGTGGCGGGTGGCGCGATCGGCAACCGCAGCGCGCGCGGCCGCGATTACGAAACCACCCAGACGCAGTGCCGCGAGGTCAATACCGTCAGCGAACAGCGCCGGATCATCGGTTACGACGTGGAGTACCGCTACCGCGGCGAGGTCTACATGTCGCGGCTGGACTACGATCCGGGCGAGCGCCTGCGCGTGCGGGTTTCCGTCACGCCCGTGGATTGACCCCGACTCCGGTTCTCATCCATATCGCCGCCCTCAGGGCGGCGATTTTTGTTGCAGGTGTCGGTGCCGGCCGGGCGGGTATTTGACCCGTTGCAGATTTTTGTTGCATGGCAGCGAAATTCTCGCCATGATGTCCGCCAGTCACCTGGAACGTCGCATGTCTTCAGCCGTCTATACCGCCACCGTACTCACCAGCGCCCGCGCGGCCGCTGGCATGACGTCGCGTGCGCGCCGACCGATGATTCGACATCCGGCCGGGTAGGCAGTCGCACGCGTTTCTTGTGCATCGACGACAAACCCGGCCCTTGCGCCGGGTTTTTTGTGTTTTGGAACGGGAGTTCTGCATGACCATCAGGCACTTCATCACCACCCAGGATTACAGCCGCGCCGAGATCGACACGTTGCTGGAGCAGGCCGCGGCGTTCAAGCGGGAAAGGTGCGGCCGGCAGCTGGCCGGCAAGTCGGTCGCGCTGCTGTTTTTCAACCCCTCGATGCGCACCCGTACCAGCTTCGAGCTGGGCGCGTTCCAGCTGGGGGGACACGCCATCGTGCTGGCGCCGGGCAAGGACGCGTGGCCGATCGAGTTCGAGGTGGGCAGCGTGATGGACGGCGACACCGAGGAGCACATCGCCGAGGTGGCGCGCGTGCTGTCGCGCTACGTCGACCTGATCGCGGTGCGCGCCTTCCCGAAGTTCCAGGACTGGTCGGTGGACCGGCAGGACAAGGTGATCAAGGCCTTCGCCCGGTACGCCACGGTGCCGGTGATCAACATGGAGACGATCACCCATCCCTGCCAGGAACTGGCCCACGCGCTGGCCATGAGGGAGCACTTGGGCGACCTGACCAGGAAGAAGTACGTGCTCACCTGGACTTACCATCCGAAGCCGCTCAACACCGCGGTGGCCAACTCCGCGCTGCTGATCGCGACGAAGATGGGCATGGACGTGACCCTGCTGTGTCCCACGCCGGATTATGTGCTGGACGAGCGCTACATGGCGTTTGGCCGTCTGAACGCCGAGCAGAACGGCGGCTCGCTGAAGGTCAGTCACGACATCGAGGAGGCCTACGCCGGCGCCGACGTGGTCTACGCCAAGAGCTGGGGTGCGCTGCCGTTCTTTGGCCGGTGGGAGCAGGAGAAGCCGGTCCGGGATGCCCACAAGCACTTCATCGTCGATGAGGCGAAGATGGCGCTGACCAACCACGGCCTGTTCAGCCACTGCCTGCCGCTGCGCCGGAACGTCAAGGCCACCGACGCGGTAATGGATGCGCCGTACTGCATCGCCATCGACGAAGCCGAGAACCGCCTGCACGTGCAGAAGGCGGTGATGGCGTCGCTGGTCGGGCAGGGTTGACCGCGATGTACGTACCCAAGCACTTCAGGGAAAGCCGGCTCGACGCCCTGCACGGGCTGATCCGGGCGTATCCGTTCGCCACCGTGGTGACCCACGGGGCCGGCGGGCTGGCGGCCAATCACTTGCCATTCGAACTGCTTGACGATGTGTTGCATGGCCATGTTGCGCGCGGCAACGAGCTGGCGCAGCAGGACGGCGCCGAGGTGCTGCTGGTGTTCCAGGGGCCGGACGGCTACGTCAGTCCGAACTGGTATCCGAGCAAGCACGAGACCGGGCGCGAGGTGCCAACGTGGAACTACGCGGTGGTACACGTGCACGGCCGGTTGCGGGTGATCGATGACGCGGCATGGCTGCGCCGGCTGCTGGAGACACTGACCGATCACCATGAAGCGGGCCAGCCGCAGCCATGGAAGATCACGGATGCGCCGGAAGACCACATCGAGAAGTCGCTGCGCGCCATCGTCGGTCTCGAAATCAGCATCGACCGCATCGAAGGCAAGTTCAAGCTGAGCCAGAACCATCCCGCCCGCAATCGTGCCGGCGTGATCGCCGGGCTGCGCGAGCGCGACGGCGATGGCGACGTGGAGCTGGCCGCACTGATGACCCAACAGGAGCAAACGTCGTGACTCATCAACATCACTATCGCGTCGACGTGGAGTGGACCGGAAACCTCGGCACGGGCACCGACGGCTACCGCAACTACAGCCGCGAGCACGTGATCCGCATCGCGGGGAAACCCGAGCTGGCCGGCTCGTCCGATCCGACCTTCCGCGGCGACGCCACCCGGCACAATCCCGAAGACATGCTGGTCACCGCATTGTCCACCTGCCACATGCTGTCCTACCTGCACATGGCCACCGTGGCCGGCGTGGTGGTGACGGCTTACACCGACGCCGCCGAAGGCACGATGGCCACCGAAGATGACGGCGGGCGTTTCGTGGAAGTGGTCCTGCGTCCCGTGGTGACGATCAGCGCCGCCAGCGATCCGGCCAAGGCCGAGGCCGCTCACGATGCCGCGCACCATGCCTGCTTCATCGCCAACTCCGTGAATTTCCCGGTGCGCTGCGAGCCGCGCATCGTCGTCGCATCCGACTGAATCAATCCAGGATCTGCAAGCCATGAGCAAAGACATCGTCCTCGCCTTCTCCGGCGGCCTCGACACCAGCTTCTGCGTGCCCTACCTCAAGGAGCGTGGCTGGGCCGTGCACACCGTGTTCGCCGACACCGGCGGCGTGGACGCCGAGGAGCGGGCCTTCATCGAGAACCGCGCGAAGGAGCTGGGCGTGGCCAGCCACGTCACCGTCGACGGCGGCCCGGCGATCTGGGACGGCTTCGTCAAGCCGTTCGTGTGGGCCGGCGAGGGCTACCAGGGCCAGTACCCGCTGTTGGTGTCCGACCGCTACCTGATCGTGGAGGCCGCGCTGAAGCGCGCCGCCGAACTGGGCACGAACGCGATCGCGCACGGCTGCACCGGCATGGGCAACGACCAGGTGCGTTTCGACCTGGCGGTGAAATCGCTGGGCGACTATCAGATCGTGGCGCCGATCCGCGAGATCCAGAAGGAGCACACGCAGACGCGCGCCTATGAGCAGAAGTATCTGGATGAGCGCGGCTTCGGCGTGCGCGCCAAGCAGCAGGCCTACACCATCAACGAGAACCTGCTCGGCCTGACCATGTCCGGTGGCGAGATCGACCAGTGGCAGGCGCCCGGTGCCGGCGCGGTGGGCTGGTGCAAGCCGCGCGCCGAATGGCCGTCCAGACCGCTGCGGGTGAAGATCGGCTTCGCCGGTGGCGAGGCGGTGACGCTGGACGGCGAGAAGATTGCCGGGCACGCCATGCTGGCGAAATTGAACGGCCTGTTCGCGCAGTATGGTGTCGGGCGGGGCCTTTACACCGGCGATACCACCATCGGCCTGAAGGGCCGCATCATCTTCGAGGCGCCGGGCCTGACTGCGCTGCTCACCGCGCACCGCGCGCTGGAAGAAGCGGTGCTCAGCAAGCAGCAGAACCGCTTCAAGCCCGAGGTGGCGCGCAAGTGGGTGGAGCTGGTCTACGAGGGTTTCTTCCACGACCCGCTGAAGACCGACCTGGAGGCGTTCCTGGCCTCCAGCCAGTCCACCGTCAACGGCACGGTGACGCTGGAAACGAACGGCGGCAGCGTCGGTGCGGTCGCCGTCGAGTCGAAGCACATCCTCAACGCCAAGGGCGCCACCTATGCGCAATCGGCCGACTGGGGCGTGGAAGAGGCCGAGGGCTTCATCAAGCTGTTCGGCATGAGCAGCACGCTGTGGGCCGAAGTCAATCGCGGATGACACTCGTCATCCCAGCGAAAGCTGGGATCCAGTGCCTTCCGTGCCATGAGGCAAAGACACTGGGTTCCGGCTTTCGCCGGAATGACGGCAGTATCTGGATCGGATCATCGCTATGTGGATTGCATGAGCACATTATTGGACGACACGCTTCGACACCTGCGGGCGCTGGTCGGTTTCGACACGCGCAATCCGCCGCGCGCGATCGACACCGGCGGCATCTTCGACTACCTGCGCGCGCAGCTTCCCGGTTTTTCGGTGACGGTGACCGACTTCGGCGCCGGTGCGGTGGCCTTGCATGCAGTGCGCGGCGAGCCGAAATACCTGTTCAACGTGCATCTGGACACGGTGCCGGATTCGCCGGCGTGGACGGCCGATCCGCATGCGTTGCGGGTGACCGCGGATCGCGCGATCGGCCTCGGTGTCTGCGACATCAAGGGTGCGGCGGCCGCGTTGCTGGCGGTGGCGAATGCCAGCGCTGGCGCGCTGGCATTGCTGTTTTCCACGGACGAGGAAGCGAACGACCCGCGCTGCATCGCCGGCTTCCTGCGCGATGCGCATGCCTACGAGGCGGTGATCGTGGCCGAGCCCACCAGGGGCGAGGCGGTGCTGGCGCATCGCGGCATCCAGTCGGTGCTGATGCGCTTCGCCGGCCAGGCAGGACATGCCTCGGGCGAGCAGAAGCCGGGCGACAGCGCGTTGCACCAGGCGGTGCGCTGGGGCAATGCGGCGCTGGACTTCGTGGCGGCGCAGTCCCATGAGCGTTTCGGCGGACTGACCGGGCTGCGCTTCAACATCGGCCGCATCGAGGGCGGCATCAAGGCCAACATGATCGCGCCCGCCACCGAGCTCCGCTTCGGCATGCGCCCCTTGCCGACGATGCACCCCGACGACCTGCTGGCGCGTTTTCGTACCCTGGCCGAACCCGCGCCGGCGCACTTTGAGGAAACCTTCCGCGGTCCCTCGCTGCCGGCGGGTGACACGGCCACGGCCGAGGCTCGCCGGCTCGCGGCCCGCGACCTGGCCGATGAACTGGAGATCCCCGTGGGCAATGCGGTCGACTTCTGGACCGAAGCCTCGCTGTTCTCCGCCGCCGGCTACACCGCCTTCGTCTACGGCCCCGGCGACATCGCCCAGGCGCACAGCGCCGACGAGTGGGTCGCGCTGGAGCAGCTCGAGCGCTACGTGCAAACCGTTTATCGGATCATTGAGAAGTCCGGCCAGGGATGGCCGGTTTTTGACTCTGGCGTTCACGGATGAACGCACTGGAAAACACAATGGATATGGCAAGACACAGCACCCGCAAGACCATCGTGCGCCTGCTCTCCAGCATGGGCAGCGCGAAGGAAATCCAGCAGTACCTCAAGCGCTTCTCCGAGGTCGACGCCAAGCGCTTCGCCGTGGTCAAGGTTGGCGGTGCGGTGCTGCGAGACGAACTGACCGACCTGGCCTCGTCGCTGACCTTCCTGCAGCAGGTGGGGCTGACCCCGATCGTGCTGCATGGTGCCGGCCCGCAACTGGATGAAGAGCTGGCCGCTGCCGGCATCGAAAAGCAGACGATCAACGGCCTGCGCGTGACCTCGCCGAAGGCGCTGGGCATCGTGCGCCGCGTGTTCATGCAGCAGAACCTGAAGCTGGTGGAAGCGCTGCAGTCGATGGACACCCGCGCCACTGCGGTGCCCTCGGGCGTGTTCCTGGCCAGCTACCTCGACCGCGACACCTATGGCATGGTCGGCAAGGTCGACAGCATCAACCTCGCCCCGATCGAGGCCAGCTTGCGTGCCAATTCGATCCCGGTGATCGCCAGCCTCGGCGAAACCGACGAGGGGCAGATCCTCAACGTCAACGCCGACGTGGCGGCGAACGAACTGGTGCGGATGCTGCAGCCGTACAAGATCGTGTTCCTCACCGGCACCGGCGGCCTGCTCGACGGCGAGGGCAAGGTGATCGACTCGATCAATCTCAGCACCGAGTTCGAGCACCTGATGGCGCAACCGTGGATCAACGGCGGCATGCGGCTGAAGATCGAGCAGATTGCCGACCTGCTGGCCGACCTGCCGCTGGCGTCGTCGGTATCGATCACCCGGCCCGCGGAACTGGCCAAGGAGCTGTTCACCCACAAGGGGTCGGGCACCCTGGTGCGGCGCGGCGAGAAGGTGCTGCGCTTCGACTCCTGGGACGGCATCGACCAGGCGCGCATGCGCACGCTGATCGAATCCAGCTTCGGCCGTACCCTGGTGCCGGACTATTTCGACCGCACCAAGCCGCTGCGCATCTATGTCAGCGAGAACTACCGCGTGGCCATGATCCTCACCATGGAGGACGGTCTTGCGTACCTGGACAAGTTCGCCGTGCTCGACGACGCGCAGGGCGAAGGCCTGGGCCGGGCGGTGTGGCAGGTGATGCGCGAGGAGAACCCGAAGCTGTTCTGGCGTTCGCGCCACAACAACCAGGTCAACATCTTCTACTACGCCGAGTCGGACGGCTGCATCAAGCAACCGCACTGGAAGGTGTTCTGGTACGGCATCGACGACCTCGACACGATTTCGCGCTGCGTGACGCATTGCGCGCAGCGCCAGCCGACCTTGAAGGATTGAAGACATGGACAAGAAACGCATCGGCATCGTCGGCGCACGCGGCCACACCGGCGCCGAGCTGATCCGACTGGTCGCCGCGCACCCGGCGCTGGAACTGGGCTTCGTCTCTTCCCGCGAACTGGATGGCCAGCGCGTCGACGCGCACGTGCCCGAGTATCGCGGCGAGCTGCGCTACAGCGCTCCGGCCCACGAGGACCTGCCGGCCCTCGGTGCCGACGTGGTGATCCTCGCCCTGCCCAACGGCAAGGCCGCCGCCTGCGTGGAGGCCTTCGACAAGGCCGGCATCGATCCGCTGATCGTCGACCTGTCGGCCGATTACCGCTTCGACGAACGCTGGTATTACGGCCTGCCGGAACTGACCCGCGAGCGCTGGCGCGGCGAGCGTCGCATCAGCAACCCCGGCTGCTACGCCACCGCGATGCAGCTTTCCATCGCCCCCCTAAAGGACCTGCTGGCCGCGCCGCCGGTGTGTTTCGGCGTGTCGGGCTACTCCGGCGCCGGCACCACGCCATCGGACAAGAACGATCCGGACAAGCTGCGCGACAACCTGATGCCGTACGCGCTCACCGGCCACATGCACGAGAAGGAGGCCAGCTTCCGGCTCGGCATCCCGGTGGAGTTCATGCCGCACGTGGCGCCGCATTTCCGCGGCCTCACCGTCACCAGCAACCTCTACCTCAGTCGCCAGCTGAAGCGCGAGGAAGTGCTGCAGCGCTTCCGTCATGCCTACGCCGCCGAGAAGCTGGTGTCGGTGCTGGACGAGGCGCCGTGGGTCAGCCGCATTGCGCACAAGCACCACACCGAGATCGGCGGCTTTGCGCTGTCGGCGGACGGAAAACGCGTGGTGATCGTGGCCACGCTGGACAACCTGCTCAAGGGTGCCGCGACACAGGCGATGCAGAACATCAACCGTGCCATCGGCGTGGACGAGTACACCGCCATCCCGCTGCCGTTGTAGGAGCCCGCTGGCGGGCGATGCCCTTGTTTCGGGCGTTCCAGCAAAAAGCATCGCCCGCGAGCGGGCTCCTGCAAGAAGTAACCAGGACATCACCATGACCCAACCCCTCTGGCAAAAATCCGGCATCCGGATCGACGCGAAGATCATGCAGTTCCTCGCCGGCGACGACGTGCTGCTGGACCGCGAGTTCTTCCTGCACGACATCGCCGCCAGCAAGGCGCACGTCGAAGGGCTGGCCAACATCGGCGTGGTCGGCGTCGACGAGGCAGTCGCGCTGAAACACGAACTGGATGCGCTGGCTGCGGATTTCGCCAGCGGCGCCTTCGTGCTGGATGAGCGCTACGAGGATGGCCATTCGGCGATCGAGGCGCGTCTCACCGAACGCCTGGGCGACGCCGGTCGCCGCGTGCACACCGGGCGCAGCCGCAACGACCAGATCCTGGTCGCCACGCGGCTGTGGCTGAAGGAGAAGCTCGCCGCGCTGGAAGACCACTGCCGCGCCATCGCCGAGGCCTGCCTCGATCGCGCCGCACGCGAGTCGCTGCCACTGCCGGGCTACACCCACCTGCAGCGCGCGGTGGTGTCCTCCACCGCGATGTGGTTCGCCGGGTTCGCCGAGGGCTTCATCGACAACACGCTGCGCGCGCGGCAGACGCTGGCGCTGATCGACGCCAACCCGCTCGGCACCGCCGCCGGTTACGGCGTGAACCTGAAGCTCGACCGTGAACACACCACTCAAGCGCTCGGCTTCGCCCGCATGCAGGTCAGCCCGGTCTACGCCCAGCTGTCGCGCGGCAAGTTCGAGATGGCGGTGCTGGAGGCGATCGGCGGCGCGCTGCTCGACCTGCGCAGGCTGGCGTGGGACCTGTCGCTGTTCACCACCGCCGAATTCAACTTGGTGCAGCTGCCGGGCGAATACACCACCGGCAGCTCGATCATGCCGAACAAGCGCAACCCGGACGTGATCGAGCTGCTGCGCGCGAGCTACGCCAGCGTGGCTGCCGCGCGCACCGAGATCGAGCAGCTGCTGTCGCTGCCGTCCGGCTACCAGCGCGACCTGCAGTTCTCCAAGGGCTCGATCTTCCACGGCGTGCGCCACGGCCTGATGGCGCTGGAGCTGGTGCCCGACCTGCTGGCGCGGTTCGCGTGGAACGAAGCGGCCATGCGCGCGGCGATCGAGCCGGCGATGTACGCCACCGATGTCGCGATCGAACAGGCCGCCGCCGGCGTGCCGTTCCGCGATGCCTATCGCGCGGCAGCGGAAACCGCGGCATCCGCGGGGCAGGGGCGCACACCCGAGGGAAGCCTCGCCGCGCGCGTCTCGCCGGGCGCCGGCGACGACCTGCGGCTGGATGAACTGCGCGCGCGTTTGCGCGCACTCGGCGACTGAACCGGAGAGACATGGGCATGGCGACGATCGACGCGGGAAACACGCAGACCGGCCTGCCCGAACAGGCGTTGCCGCGCTGGCGCCGCGCAGTGCTGAAAGTGGGCAGCAACCTGCTCGCCGCCGACGGTGGCGGCCTCACGCCGCGTTACGCCGAAGCCCTGGCCTCCTTCATCGGCGCCAGCCACGCGGACGGTCGCCAGGTGGTGCTAGTGTCTTCCGGTGCGGTGGCGGCCGGTCGTGCGCGGCTGCGCCAGCATGCACGCGATGGCGACGGCCTTGCTGCGCGGCAGGCGCTGGCGGCGCTGGGCCAGGCGCCGATGATCGCGTTGTGGCAGTCGCTGACCGCGCGGCCGGTGGCGCAGGTGCTGCTGACCCACGACGACCTGCGCAACCGGCGGCGCTACCTCAACGCGCGCGCCACCCTGCGCGAACTGCTGCAGCTCGGCGTGCTGCCGGTGGTCAACGAGAACGACACCGTGTCGGTGGACGAGTTGAAGCTCGGCGACAACGACAACCTCGCCGCCATCGTGGCTGCCCTGGTCGATGCCGACCTGTTGCTGATCGCCTCCGACGTCGATGCGCTGTACAACGCCGACCCGCGACGCGACCCCGGCGCGGTGCCGATCACGCAGGTCGCCGCGTTGACTCCCGAGATCACCGCGATGGCCGGCGACAGTGGCAGCGCGGCCGGTACCGGCGGCATGCGCACCAAGCTGCAGGCGGCGGCGAAGGCCGCAGCGGCAGGCATTCCTACCGCCTTGTTCAGTGGCCGCGAGGCGGCGACCGTGCGGGCGCTGCAGCATGGCCGGTTGCACGGCACGCTGATCGCCGCCGCCTCCAGCCGCATGCAGGCACGCAAGTACTGGTTGCGCCACGCACCGGCGGCCGCGGGTCACATCCGCATCGACGCCGGTGCCGCGAAGGCCCTGGCCGGCGGTCGTGTCTCGCTGCTGCCCGGTGGCGTGTCGGGTGCCGACGGCGAGTTCCATCGCGGTGATCTGGTGGAGATCGTCGACGGGGCGGGGGCGACGGTGGCGCGCGGGATCAGCCAGTACGGCGTCGCCGAGGTACGTCGACTGGCCGGCCGGCACAGTCGCGAGATCGGCGAGGTGCTCGGTTACAGCTACGGCGACGAGGTGGTGCATCGCGACGACCTCATCACGATGGATGCCCGGGCTGCGCCCGGACAGGGGATCAGTGCATGAGCATGATCAGGGAGCAGGCACTGGCTTGCCGCGAAGCGGCCCAAGTGGTCGCCGCACTCGACACGGTGACCAAGCGGGTCTTGTTGCGCGACATGGCTGCAGCGCTGGAGGGGCAATCGCCCGCGGTACTCGCCGCGAACGCGAAAGACATGCGCCAGGCCACGGCAAAAGGCGTGCAGGGCGCCATGCTCGATCGCCTGCGGCTTGACGAGGCGCGCGTGGCCGGTATCGCCGGCGCACTGCGCGCGGTAGCCGGGTTGCCCGATCCGGTCGGCACGGTCACCCGCCGCGAGGTGCGGCCGAACGGCCTGTCGGTCGAGCGCGTACGCATCCCGCTCGGCGTGATCGCGATGATCTACGAGGCGCGCCCCAACGTTACCGCCGACGCCGCGGCGCTGTGCCTGATGGCCGGCAACGCGGTGATCCTGCGCGGCGGTTCGGAGGCGATCCACTCCAATCTTGCCATCGCCGGGGCGCTGCACGCCGCGCTGCGCGCGCATGGCGTGCCCGAAGCTGCCGTCACCGTGCTTGACGATCTGAGTCGCGAGGCGATGGTCGAGCTGCTGCAGCTCAGCGACATCGTCGACCTCGCCATCCCGCGCGGCGGCGAAGGCCTGATCCGCTTCGTCACCGAGCATGCACGCGTGCCGGTGATCAAGCACTACAAGGGCGTCTGCCACCTGTACGTGGATCGCGCCGCCGACCTCGGGCTGGCGCTGGATCTGCTGGTCGATGGCAAGACCTCGCGCCCCGGCGTGTGCAACGCGCTGGAGACGCTGCTGGTGCACCGCGACGTCGTCGCCACCTTCCTGCCGCGCGCCGCACAGGCGTTGCGCCAACGCGGTGTCGAACTGCGCGGCGACGAAGCCAGCCGCGCATTGGTGCCCGACATGCGCGTCGCCACCGACGACGACTACGCCGCGGAATTCCTCGACCTGATCCTCGCCGTGCGCGTCGTCGACGACCTCGACGACGCCATCGCGCACATCCGCCGCCACGGCTCCGATCACACCGAGGCGATCGCCACCACCGACGAGGCCGCGGCACAACGTTTCGTGCGGGCGATCCGTTCCGCCGTGGTAATGGTCAACGCGTCCTCGCGCTTCAGCGACGGCGGCGAGCTGGGCCTGGGCGCCGAGATCGGCATCTCCACCACGCGCTTGCACGCCTACGGACCGATGGGGGCGGAGGCGCTGACCATCGAGCGCTTCGTGCTGCGCGGCGAGGGCCATGTGCGCCACGCCGACAGCCGCATCGCCGCGACCGACGACTGAACCGGCTTCAGCCCCGCAGCGCACGCCGCCAGTGGAGCACGGCACCGACGGCCACCAGCAGCCAGGCCAGCAGGCTCACGTAGACGCCGATGTCGGCCACCGGTTGCAACGGGTCCAGGCCCAGCGCCTGCGCCAGAGCATTCGTGCCCACCGTGTACATGCCCAGTGGAAACACGATGTCCCAGTCGTCCACCTCGTAGCGTAGCCGCACGTGGCGCAGGCCGTGGCGCCACAGTTCCAGGATCGCCAGCAAGGGAATCCACCAGGTGGCGCTGGCCCAGAAGAACAGGGTGAAGCCGCGCACGAATGGCACCAGCGCATGCAGTGGCGGCTGCCCGGGCAAGTGCAGCACCAGCAGGCTGCCCGCGAGGGTGGTGATCGCCAGCGCGCCCATGTTGATCCAGTACGGTGGGGTGAAACCGCTGGCGGGCAGCGGCAGGAACAGCAACCGATAGAAGATCAGCGTGATCAGGATCAGGTACAGCGCCGCGCCCACCAGGTACAGGCACAGCGCGGCGAACAGCCAGCCGAGCGCGGGCGCGGCGCCGGCATGCGCCACCAGCAGGGTCAGCGCCACTCCCAGCGACTGCGTCGACACCACCGCGACCAGCCAGCCGCCGTTGATGCTGCGGCGGAAACCGGGTTTGCGCTGGCCGGTGATCACGGCGAGCAGCAGCAGGTACAGCAGGCAGACCCAGCCGACCGCACCGAGCACGGTCAACACGATGGCCCAGCCAGGCAGCGGCACCACCAGCAGGCACTGGCTGGCCAGCACGCAGCTGGCCGCGACGAAGGTGAGAAAACCCGCGCCCCGTGCCGGGTTGGCGAAGTCGTTCAATACCTCGCGCCGGGCATGCAGCAGCCGCAGGCCGCTCAACACCAGCAGCGCCACGAACGCCAGCGCATTCAGAACGAACAGCGCTCGCGCCAACGCAGGCAAGCCGTGCTGGGCGGCGTCGATGGAGACGATGCCGGTGGCCATCACCAGCGCGAACGCGCCGGGGTCCAGCTTGCGGATGCTCGATGAAAGGAAACGGGTCAGCCTCATGGTCTTGGCTCCGGCGGGCCAATGCTTGTGCAATGGCCCGCGGGCGATCCATCCGTGGATTCGCCGGTCAGCTCGACGGGGCGAGCAAGGTGGTCAACTGGTCGAGCTGGGCGCGATAGCGGTCCAGCACTTCGGCGGTGATCGTCGCGTAGCGGTCGGCCTCATTCCAGCGCCGCGCATCGATCGCCTCGCGGACGCCGGGGACGGTCTTGACGCCGTAGCCGGTGAGCATGCCCGGCGCGTAGATGAAGTGCTTGAACCAAGGCCGGCCGGGCAGGCCGCCCGCATCGGTCAGGAGCTGTTCCATCCGGCCCATTCCGCGATTGAGCTCGCGCAGCCGCGCCGCGGGCAGGGCAAGGCCACCTGCGGCCAGTCGCGCGTACGCCGCGCGGAAGGCCTGCGCGCTGCGCTCCAGCTGGCTGGCGGAGCGATCCAGCGGCGACAGCGCGATCGCCGGCACGTCGGAGTCGCGCGCCGGCGGCAGCAGGGGACGGGTGGGATCGCTGTCCAGCGCATAGGCGTGCGCGCCGAGCAGCCGGTGTTGCAGCGCGGTGGCCTGGCGGGTGTTGTCGACCAGCTCGTGCAACTCGTCGACGTAACCGTCCAGCGTGTGGCTGAAGTCGTCGAAGCGCAGCGGCAGCACGTCGGCGTCGGCGGTGCGCAGCACGATGTGGCCGGCCACCTTGGCCAGCGCCACGCCGTACTCGAAGGTGGGATCGCCGAAGCGGACGTAGTGCTCGAACGAGTCGTAGCGCGAATGGTAGATGCCGCCGTTGTCGTCTTCGCCACCGAAACCCAGGTCGAGCGAGGCGATGCCGAGGTGTTCCAGGAACGGGCTGTAATCGGAGCCCGAACCCAGCGCCTCGATCGGCAGGTCCTTGCCGTGCGCCGCCATCCTGGCGTTGGCCTTGGCCTCGGGTTTCGCGTCGGGGTGGCTGCCTTCGATCATCAGGTGCGCACGCCAGCGCTCGCCCACGCTCACGCGGGTTTCCGGGTCGGCCACGCCGTCGGCGACCTGGTTGACCAGGTGCTGCAGCGAATGGCTGCCGCCGGCGCCGAGGAAGCCGCGGCCGTTGGTGTCCGAATTGACGTAGAGCACAGCCTTGGCCTGCAGCTCCTTCGCGTGCGCCTCGACCCATTCGGTGGAGCCGAGCAGGCCCGGCTCCTCACCGTCCCAGCTGGCGTAGACCAGGGTGCGTTGCGGCCGCCAGCCCTGCTTGAGCAGGCCGCCGATGGCCTTGGCCTCGGCCATCAGGGCCACGTTGCCGGCCAGCGGATCCCATGCGCCGAACACCCAGCCGTCGTGGTGGTTGCCGCGGATGATCCACTGGTCCGGCGCGCTGGCGCCCTTGATCTTCGCGATCACGTCGTAGATCGGCTTGCGGTTCCAGTCCGACAGCACGGTCAGGTGCGCCTTGGCCGTACTCGGCCCGACGTGATAGGTCAGCGGCAGGGCGCCGCGCCAGGCTGCGGGGGCCACCGGGCCGCCCAGCGACTTCAGCAGCGGGGTGGCGTCGGCCCAGGAGATCGGCAGCACCGGAATCTTCAGCAGGGTTTTTGCATCCTTGATCGCCAGCCGCTTCGCGCCGGGCGTGGAGCCGATGCCGGGTGTCAGCGGGTCGCCGGGATACTGCTGCATGTCGGCAACCGAGCCGCGCTGCACGCCTTCGGCGGGGCGCCAACCGCCCTCGGGGTAGGCGTCGCCCCGGGCGTAGCCGTCCTCGTGCGGGTCGGAGTAGATCAGGCAGCCGACCGCGCCGTGCTCCTGCGCGAGTTTCGGTTTCAGCCCGCGCCAACCGCCGCCGTAGCGGGTGATCACGATCTTGCCGCGCACGTCGATGCCGCGGCGGGCCAGCTCCTTGTAGTCGTCCGGCATGCCGTAGTTGGCATAGACCAGCGGCGCGGTGACGTCACCGTCGCCACCGTAGACGTTGTAAGGCGGCAGCGCGCCGGGCAATGCCGAACTGGCGTCGCCGGCGACCGGCGGCTCGTGCAGGGTGGCGGTGAACGGTTGTGGCCCGAGCAGTTCCAGCGCAACTTTCTTCGGCGTCGGATACAGCACCTCGAAGGTCTCGATGTGCGCATCCCAGCCCCAGGCGCGGAACTGCTGCAGCATGAACTCGGCATTCGCCTTGTCGTGCGGCGAACCCACCTGGTTCGGCTCCGCAGCCATCCGCTTCAGCCATTCACGCAACTCGGCCGGATCGAGCTGGGCATCGAAGCGCTGTTCCAGGCCAAGCTGGGTGGTGGCATGCGCGGGCGTGAAACCGAGCAGGTCGCTCGCCGGCGCCTTGGGCTCGGTAGCGGCGGCCGTGAAGGTGGCCAGTGCGCTGGCCATGGCCAGCAGCACACGCACTTTCGTTCGGGTCATGGAAGGTCCCCTTTCAGTGGCTGATGATGGGCGTCGCGGCCGTCCATGCATGCGCTGTGACCAGACATTCCGTGTGGGTTGATCCGATCCCCATTGTGCTCCCGTTTCCAGGCGACGCCCCCGTGCCGGTCGACACGGGCGGTCGTCGCGGCCCGGCGCGGTCTCGCGTGCAACCGCCAGCATGTTGCGGCCATACTTGCCGTCACCCCTCAAGAGCACGGAGCGTCGCATGCGTCCTTGTTGGATCCCGGTCCTCGTCGGCTGTGCATGGCTGGCCTGGCCATGCGTGCCGGCCCACGCCCAGTCGGCGGCGCAGTGGCATGCGCGGCAGATGGAGGCCATCAAGAAATCCGACGCGCTGATGCGCGAGGCCCGCAAGTATCCCGACCTGCTGGCGCAGTACAAGTTTCTGCACGACGCTTACGTCGGCAACAAGGACCCCGCCTTCCGGGTCATTTTCGGCCAGTACCTGAGCTCGACGCAGACCTTCGTCGGCGATTACCAGGGTGCCGCCGAAAGCTTCTCCATCAAGCAGCCGGCAGAAGCCGATGACCGCCCCTCGCCGCTGGACAATCCCGCGTACACCGCCCAGCCGGCGCTGACCGCCATTCCGGAACTGGCCAGGGGCTACCGCGCGGTGTTCTTCAACGAGGCCCACAACATTCCGCTCACCCGCACGCTGACCGTGCAACTGCTGGCCAGGCTGCGTGCCGAGGGATTCAACTACTTTGCCGCCGAAACCGTCAATCCACGGGACATCGGGCTGCAGGCGCGCGGCTACCCCGTCGACGACAGCGGTTTCTACACGGAAGAGCCGATCGCCGCGGAGATGGTGCGCACCGCGCTGAAGCTGGGCTACAAGGTCATCGGCTATGACGCGCTCTCGGACGTCACCGGCGATGCCCGCCAGGCCGAACAGGCGCGCAACATCCATCGGCAGGTGTTCGCGAACGATCCGAACGCCAGGCTGGTGCTCGATGCCGGCTATGCGCACATCATGGAATCAGGCGTGTTCCAGGGCGGCTCGTCGATGGCCCAGTATCTGCACCGGTGGTACGACATCGACATTCTGACGGTGGAGCAGACCATGCTGTACGGGCACCCCGCCGCAGGCGACGACCATCCGTACTACGCCCCCGTCATGGATCGATTGCACCCGAAGGAGCCGCTGGTCTTCGTCGGCAAGGACGGCAAACCCTGGTCGCTGCGTCCGGGTTACGACGCCAGCGTGTGGTTCCCCCCGTCGGTCATCCGCCGCGGCCGGCCAACGTGGGCGTCGCTGGGCGGCGAGCGCAGGCCTTATTACGCCAGCGGCCAGCCCTGCAACCGCCACTATCCGTGCATGGTCGAGGCGCGCTACGCCAGTGAGGGCGACGAGGCCATTCCCGCGGATCGGCTGGTGCTCGATCCGGTGTCTCCCGATGCCGGCGCCGGTGTGCGTGCCGTGACCAGCGCATCACCTTTCAGCGAACTCTACCTGCGTCCCGGCAAATACCGCGTGAGCTACACCGACGTGAGTGGCACCAGATTGTATTCGAGCAGCATCACCGTCGAAGCCGATGCCGATTCGAAGCAGGCCAACGGCCC
This sequence comes from Lysobacteraceae bacterium, assembly GCA_040255835.1. Taxonomy (GTDB): domain Bacteria; phylum Pseudomonadota; class Gammaproteobacteria; order Xanthomonadales; family Rhodanobacteraceae; genus Rhodanobacter. Next base: position 218,412 of record JBDZVT010000001.1, on the reverse strand, counting down.
GTCCTCGGATCCGAAGATTTTGCGAGATGCTGCCTGTGAGCGAGCAGGCAAGCCCGATCCGAACTGCAAGGTGATGGATCCCATTCCCGCAGATCGGCGGTGGTAGTCCGAAAGCCCGATGTTGCTGCACGCCGCTGCGCGTCACCGTGGTGGCGGCACCGGGTCCGATGAAGATCCATCGCGATTCTTCGTCGAAGTCGCCTTCCCATTGCGTATCGTGATGGTTCGCGAAAACAACCGGGTTGCATCCGCGTCGGTGTAGCTCAGGCGGTATTTGCCGGGGCGCAGGTAGAGTTCGCCGAAGGGCACCTTGGCATCGGTGACCACGCGTTCGCTGGACAAGGCATTGAGCGGCACGGGGTCGAGCACCATGCGGTCGGCAGGGATGGCATCGTCGCCTTCGTCGGCGTAGCGCGCCTCGACCAGGCACGGATAGTGGCGATCGCAGGGTTCGCCGCTGACGTAGTACGGCTTGCGCTCGCCGCCCAGGTCCAGCCAGGTGGGCCGGCCCCGGCGGTTGGTCTGCGGCGGGAACCATACGCTGACGTCGTAGCCCGGACGCAGCGACCAGGGTTTGCCGTCCTTGCCGACAAAGACCACCGGTTGCGCGGGATGCAGCCGCTCCATGACGGGGGTGTAATACGGGTGGTCGTCGCTGGCCTCGGGATGCCCGTACAGCATGGTCTGCTCCACCGTCAGCACGTCGATATGGGTCAGGCTGTACAGGTGCTCGGCCATGGACCTGCCGCCCTGGAAATCACCTTCTTCCAGGATGTGCGCATAACCGGCATCCACCACCAGCCGGGCGTCCGGATCGTTCTTGAATACCTGCTGGTAGATATTGCGTGCCTGTTCCGCTTCGCGCGCGTCGCCGGTGGCGTTGGACAGCGCATCGTAGCCGATGACCTTGTAGCCCAGCTTCAGCGCGGTGCGCACCATCTCCGCGGCGATCGGCTCTTCCGTGTAGAAGCCGCTGTTGCTGGTCGGATAGCCGCGTGACTTCAGCTTCGTATCCGTCTGGTAGACCGTTTCGGCGGCGAAATAGTCGAAACCCTCGGCGCGCAGCCTGGCCAGCAGTTGCACGGTCAGCGTGCGGGTGAGCGGAATGTTGTGCGCCTCGTTGAAGAACACCGCGCGGTAACCCCTGGCCAGTTGCGGGATGGCGGTCAGCGCGGGCTGGGCGGAATAGGCGGGATCGTCCAGCGGGGAAGGGCGGTCGTCGGGCAAGGGTTGCTGGGCGATCGAGAACATGCGCGCGGCGTCGTCGTAGTCGCCGATAAAGGTCTGGTACCAGCTCAGGTACTGGCCGAAGATGACCCGGAACACGGAGTTCTTGCTGCTGAAGTACGCGTCGCGCATGTACTGGAACTGGGCCAGGATGCCGCTGCGCTTGCTGGCCTCGTGCATGATCGTGTCGGACTTGCGGGCAGCCTCCATCTGGCGCTGCTGCCATGGCGGAATCGACTGCGCCTGCACCGGCGCGGCCGGGGCGGCCAGCCAGATGACCGCGAACACGATCAGGATGGAACGCATCGACGGCATGGAACACTCCCGTGGCCTCGCGGGCGCACCGGCAGGATTCGCTGCAACCGCGGGGTCGGCTGCATGGAAAGCGTACCTCAAACCCGGGCGGTTGCCTGTGCCAATCGGCACCGTGGGCGGTCGTCGCGGAACAGGAGCACAATGGCGTTTCGACCAACCAGCGGAGAACGTCATGCGCCCGACCATGCTCGCTTTGTTGCTCACTCTCGCACTCCCCGCGGCTGCCGCGGCCCAGGTGTCCAACCTGCACAGCGGGGAGATTTCCGCCGCCGTCCAGAAAGGCGTCGACGATCCGGCGCGCGCGGCGGACAGCCACGAGGATGCCCGCCGCAAGGTGGCGCTGGTGATGACCTTCGCCGAGGTCAAGCCCGGCCAGAAGGTGCTGGAACTGGTCCCGGGCAGCGGCTACTGGACGCGCGTGTTCAGCGCCATCGTGGGGCCTTCGGGGCATGTCTACACGGTCTGGCCGGAGGAGATGGGCAAATACTCCGCCAAGAGCCTGGCCAACTGGCAGAAGCTGACCGTCACGCCGCACTACGCCAACGTGAGCCTGTTGCAGCAGCCGGCGGCGAAGTTGAGCGTGCCGGGGCCGGTGGACCTGGTGTTCACCTCGCAGAATTACCACGACTACCACGACTCGTTCATGGGCCCGGTCGACATGGCCAGCTTCGACAAGCAGGTCTATGACGCACTCAGGCCCGGCGGCCTGTTCGTGGTGATCGACCACGTGGCCCCCGCCGGCTCCGGCCTGGCCGATACCGACACCCTGCACCGCATCGACCCGGAGGTGGTCAAGCGCGAGGTCGAGGCCGCCGGCTTCGTCTTCGATGGCGAGAGCAACGCCCTGCGCAACCCCGCTGACACGCATACCACCAAGGTTTTCGACAAGTCGATACGCGGCCACACCGACCAGTTCATCTATCGCTTCCGCAAGCCGGCGAAATAGTGCTGCGCCGATGACCCCCGGGGATGCACGCCCGCCCGGCACGGATGCCGTCGACCCCATGCCGCAGCCGCCGCCGGAACCGGATGCCGCGGACTGCTGCGGCGAAGGCTGCGTACGCTGCGTCTACGACGTGCACGACGAAATGCTCGAACGCTATGTGCAGGCCCTGGCAGCCTGGCGCGCCCGGCACCCGGAGGCGGATCACTGATCCGCGGCGGCCCGGCACCGCCGCGGCGTTTGCGGGACCCGCGCAAAATGCTGCGTTTTCTGTGGTACATAGGTGAATCGGCGGATATGCGGCGCCGGACTTGAACGGGTGCGATGGGCGCGCTCGAGCCAAACGTGAGGAAGGTCGATGAGGAAAGTGCAAGCGGGTTTGTTGTGGATGGTGGCCTGCGCCGTGTTTGCGCTGCCGGCCCTGGGCAGCACCGTGGGGCCGGACTGGAAGGTCGTGACGGATTCGCCGCGGGCCTTCGCCAAGCAGGCAGCCGAGGTGCGCAAGGAAATGGGGCCGCGTGGCGCGTACGGCGGCATCAGCGGAAACGATCGCACGGCGGTCAACGAAGACCTGGACAAGATCGCGGCCTTGTTGAAGAAGCGCGGTTCGGCCAGCCAGCTCAATGACAGCGAACAGGTCGACCTGATGAACGCGCAGGAGCGCATCAACGCGGTGCTGACCCGGAACGAGGGCAATCGCCTGATCTGCACGATGGAGTCGCGCCTGGGCACGAACTTCAAGCAGAAGGTCTGCCGCACGCAGGCCGAGATCGACGGCATCCGCCGCAATTCCCAAGAAGGTTTTCAGAACACTTTGATGAAGGGTAGTGCCACCCAGTCCAGAGGCAACTAGCCCAAAGCAGGGCACCCTGGCCGGCGCAGCGAGCTTGCCTCTGGCCTGGCAGACGGGGCCGGGCGCTACGTTGCGGACCGTTCCACGTGCCAGGTCGCCGGATCGTGACGCCCAGCGACCTGGCGGATCGCCGGGCAGACGTCTGGACCGTGCAGGCCGGCGATCCGTCACGGCGCCGGCCTTGCTTCCAGCTTCGGACGCGTGAAAGCCGGTTTTGTCGGCGTCCTGCCGGGTTTCGTCGCAAGCCGGGCGATTTTCCGGGGCGGGACGGCTAGTCTCGTTGGCGATCTCCCCAGCCTGGATGGTTGCCGTGTTCCGAAGCCTGCTGTTCTACCTCCGATTGATCGTGGCCTGGTACCTGCTGGTGCTGCTGGCGACGCTGGCCGTGGGCTGGATCTGGTCGGGCCTGGGCAGCCTGGTGCAGTTGCTGGGCCTGGTGGTCATCGTCTTCGTGGTGATCCGCGCGCACTCGCATCTGGTGCGCGTGCGCATGTTGGCCGGCAAGCTGACCAACGCTGCGCTGGCCAGCCGGCAGCGACGGCAGATCGAGGTGCCGTTCGAGGCGGAGGAGGCATTCGAGCTGCTGGATGCGGCCATCCGCGGACTGCCGGGCGTGGAGCGGGTGGACTCGACGCGCAACCACCTGCAGATCCGCGCCACCGCCGTCTACGCTGACCCCTACGACCTGACCCAACTGGGGCGCTACAACCCGATGCGCTGGATCGTCAGCCAGCGCAACCGGATCCTGGCGACGGTCAACCGCGGTGACGGCAGCAGCAGCTTCAGCCTGGTGTGCGAGCCGTGCAGCGCGCCGTGGAGCGACTGGCTGCAGGTGGACGACGGCGTCAACCTCGAGAACCTCCAGGCGATCACCCGTGCGGTGACCCTCGGCGTGGCCAGCCGCCGTCGCGGCGAGCAGGCGGCGGCGGCGCAGACGGCCACCGAAAAGGAGCTGGCCATCGCCAGGCTCAGCCTGCTGCAGGCGCAGGTCGAGCCGCACTTCCTGTACAACACGCTGGCCAGCGCGCAGGTGCTGGTGCGCAGCGATCCGGCCGGGGCGGATGCGATGCTCGGCCACCTGATCCAGTATCTGCGCCACTCGTTGCCGCGCACCGACCGCGCCCTGGCCAGCCTGGGCGAGGAACTGGAACGCTCGCGCGCCTACCTGGCGATCCTGAAGATCCGCATGGGCGCGCGATTGAACGTGCAGATCGACGTGCCGGAGGATCTGCTGGCGACGCCGCTGCCGCCGATGCTGCTGCAAACCCTGGTGGAGAACGCGATCAAGCACGGCCTGGAACCGCGGCCCGGCGACGGCACGGTGTGGATCTTCGCCCGCCGCCAGGACGGCCGCGTGGCGGTCACCGTGGCGGACGACGGCAAGGGCTTCGACACGCAGGCCAGCGGCAGCGGCATCGGGCTGAAGAACGCGCGCGAGCGGCTGAAACTGATCTACGCCGGCCAGGCCAGCCTGATCATCGCGGCGAACTTCCCGCACGGGGTCGCCGCCACCATCAATGTGCCGGAGCACTACAGCGAGGAGCGGGCCCATGGCTAAGGGTGTGATTGCCGAAGACGAGGCCTTGCTGCGCCAGTCGCTGCGCGCCGCGCTGGAGACGGCCTGGCCGCAACTGGACATCGTCGCCGAATGCGAAGACGGCGCCGGCGCGCTGGAAGCGATCGTCGAGCACCGGCCGGAGGTGGCCTTCCTCGACATCCGCATGCCGGGCCTCACCGGCCTGGAGGTCGCCACCGCCGCGGCCGAGGCCTGCCCGGCGACCCAGGTGGTGTTCGTCACCGCGTATGACCAGTACGCCATCGACGCCTTCGAGCGTGGTGCGATCGACTACCTGCTCAAGCCGGTCGTGCCCGAGCGGTTGCGCGCGACCGTGGAACGCGTGCAGTCGCGCACGGGAACGGAGCCGTCCGCCGCTGCCTCGCTGGCCGACCTGGTCCGCCAGATCGGCAGCCGGCTGGGCCCGGCGCGGCAGCAACCGCCGCTGAACTGGGTCACCGCCAGCGCCGGGCGCGAGACGCGACTGATCCTGCTCGACGACGTCGCCTATTTCCGCGCGGACAACAAGTACACCACGGTGGTCACCGCCGAGGGCGAAGCGCTGCTGCGCACGCCGATCCGCGAGCTGCTGGAGGTGCTCGACCCGACCGTGTTCAAGCAGATCCACCGCGGCACCGTGATCAACATGAAGGCCGTCGCCGGCGTCACCCGCGACGAGACCGGCAAGGGCATCGTGCGCCTGCGCGAACGACCGGAAACGCTGAGCGTGAGCGCGCCGTTCATGACCCTGTTCCGCAACATGTAGCCGCTGCGTTCACGCCGGTTCCCCGGAGGACGACCATGCACTATCTCATTGCGCTGATCTGCCTGGTGCTCTCGCTGGCGGGGGTGGAGGGATACGGCAGCCAGTCCCATGCCACGCGCGCCACCGTCAACGGCGTCGACGTGATCTACAGCCGCATCCGGATCGTCGCCGACATCGCCGACATCACCTGCGTGCGCAGCGCCAGCGGCCAGTGCCACTATCGGCTGCTGACGTGCCCGAGGCCGGCGGCGCGCGGGGCCAGCGCGTCGGCCTGCGATCCGGACAGCGTGCGGCAGTTCGTGTTGGCGAGCGGGGCGAGCCGGGATGTCGCCGGCCTGCCCGGGCGCTTCATGCTTTGCGTGGGGGACAGTGGCGACGCGGTGGGGGCGCAATGCGACACGCTCGCCGCGGCGCGTTCGCCGCTCGTCGGCTGGTGAACCGCGAGGGTTCTTCGTTGTTCTTTTCCTGCCGCGCCGCGCCTGGATTCCGGCGTTGCCGCCGGCGCCCCGCGCGGGGCCGGGGCGTGGCCCCGGCTCAGGCAGGCTCCAGACCGGCGGCGAAGTGCTGGCCGAGGTCGCGCTGGCAGCGGGCGAGCACGGCCGGGGGCATGACGCCCGGCCAGCTGTGGGCCAGTTCGGTGTCGGCGGCGAACTCGCCGTTTTCCACCAACAGGCTCAGGCTGGCCAGGCTGTCGGCCACGGCCAGCGCGCGGCCCAGCGGCGAGGTGGAGGTGCCGACCTCGCCCTGGCATTCGGCCAGGGCGCCGAGTACGCGCGCGGGCAGCTCCCATTGGCGGGCGGCCTGCAGCGAGAGTTGCGCGGCCAGCGTCGCGCAATGCCGCACGAAGGCGGTCGACAACGGCGGCGTCGCGCCGGGCATCAGCTGGTCCAGCAGGCGTACCACCGCGCCGGTGCCGGCATGGCGCACGATACCCGCCAGGTAGGCTTCGAACGCATCGCAGCCGGTGGTCCGCCCCAGCCACGCGCAGGCGTGCGCGCAGCGTTCGGCATGCCCCCACAACCGCCCGCCGGCGGCGTGTCCCATGCTGCCGGTGTTGCCCTGCAGGATCGGTTTCATCACGTGCTGGGTGATCACCCGGCGCAGGCCGTCCTGGCCGAGCAGCACCACCGCCTGTTGCAGGCTGCTGATCGGTTGCGCCGAGCGATAGAACACGGTGCTGGTGGCGCGCATGACTTCGCCCACCATCAGCGGGTCGCGGCCGACCAGTTTGGCCAGTTCGGCGCCCGCCGCCTCGTCGCTCTTCAGGGTGCGCAGCAGCTGCGGCAGCACGGTGGGCAGGCGTGGCAGGGTGCGCAGGTCGAAACGTGCGCCGAGCAGTTCCAGCCGCCGCAGCAGGGCCGGTTCGACGGGCTGCGGTTCGTCCGGGCTGGCCGGCGGCAGGCCGAGCACGAGCCGGTGGAAGCGCTCGTCGATCTGCGCCGGTGACGGCGCCTCCGCCATCGGCTGGGTGGCGGGCGCGGCGGCGGGCGCCGGCGCAGGCGGGCGCGCCGCCGCGACACGTCGCGGACCGACCTTTGCCTTGCGCCGCGGAAACATGCGCCGCCAAATGCTTCCCACCATGGGGACTGCCCCTTACCCGCGCCGTGTTGTCGATGATTCGTACCCCTTATCGGCCGGCGAGCGGGAAAGTTGAGTCGGGATCGCCGCCCGCGGCGGGCGGCTGGCAATGGGCGGGCCCGACCCCAGATAGGGAGCTTCCGTCCGCAGGATTCGCGCCATGATTCCGTTTTCCATCCTCGACCTGGCCCCGATCACCGAGGGCAGCGATGCGAGCCAGGCCTTCCGCAACACGCTGGACCTGGCGCAACTGGGGGAGCGGCTGGGTTACCGGCGCTACTGGCTGGCCGAACACCACAATATGCCCGGCATCGCCAGCGCCGCCACCGCGGTGCTGATCGGCCACGTCGCCGCCGGCACCTCGACGATCCGCGTGGGCGCCGGCGGCATCATGCTGCCCAACCACGCGCCGCTGCAGGTGGCCGAGGCGTTCGGCACGCTGGCCTCGCTGCATCCCGGCCGCATCGACCTCGGGCTGGGCCGCGCGCCCGGCACCGACCAGCCCACGGCGCGGGCGCTGCGGCGCTACTTCGACAGCGCCGAGGCATTTCCGCAGGACGTGCTGGAGCTGCTGGGCTACTTCGAGCCTGCGCAGCCCGGCCAGCCGGTGCGCGCGGTGCCCGGGGCCGGCATCGAGGTGCCGGTGTGGCTGCTTGGGTCCAGCCTGTTCAGCGCGCGGCTGGCGGCACAACTTGGCTTGCCGTTTGCGTTTGCCTCGCATTTCGCGCCGGATGCGATGGACGAGGCGCTGGCCCTGTATCGACGCAACTTCGTGCCTTCGGCGCGCCTGCAGCAGCCGTACGCGATGCTCGGCATCAACGTGGTCGCCGCCGACAGCGACGCCGAGGCGCGCCGGCTGTTCACCACCCAGCAGCAGAGCTTCATCAGCCTGCGCCGCGGCAAGCCGGGGCTGATCCCGCCGCCGATCGACGACATCGAGGCGTACTGGACGCCGCCGGAGAAGCTGATGGTCGAGCGTGCGCTGGCCTGCGCGGTGGTTGGCGATGCCGCCACGGTGCAGGCGGGCATCGCGGCCTTCGTGGCCCGCCACCGGCCGGACGAGCTGATGCTGACCGCCAACATCTTCGAGCACGCGGCGCGGCGGCGTTCGTTCGAACTTGCCGCGGCGGCCCGTGACGGCTTGAGCGCCACCGCGGGCGTGGCGGGCGATCGGCCATAATGGGCGCTTCGCCCTGACGCATTGAAGCCACGCCACCGATGAAAACCCCCAAGGGCCTGCAGGAGCTGATCGACGACGGCGTGATCGACCAGGTGCTCCGGCCGCTCAAGAGCGGCAAGGAAGCCTCGGTGTACGTCGTGCGCTGCGGCGACGAAGTGCGCTGCGCCAAGGTCTACAAGGACATGGCCCAGCGCAGCTTCCAGGCGCGCGTGCAGTACCAGGAAGGGCGCAAGGTACGCGGCAGCCGGCAGGCGCGCGCGATGGGCAAGGCGACCAGGTTCGGCCGCCGCGAGGCCGAGGAGGCCTGGAAGAACGCCGAGGTGGATGCCCTGTACCAGCTGTCCGCCGCCGGCGTGCGGGTGCCGCGGCCTTATGGCTACTTCAGCGGCGTGCTGGTGATGGAGCTGGTCACCGATGCCGATGGCCACTGCGCGCCGCGTCTGGGCGAGGTCGAGCTGTTCGCCGACGAGGCGCGCACCTACCATCGCTTCCTGATGCAGCAGGTGGCCCGCATGCTGTGCGTGGGGCTGATCCACGGTGACCTGTCCGAATACAACGTGCTGGTCGGACCGCACGGCCCCGTGATCATCGACCTGCCGCAGGCCGTCAGCGCCGCGGGCAACAACAGCGCCCGCACCATGCTGCGCCGTGACGTGGGCAACATCACCATCAGCCTGTCGCGCTTCGCGCCCGAACTGCTCGACACCCACTACGGCGAGGAGATGTGGGCGCTGTACGAGTTGGGCGAGCTGCATCCCGATACCGAACTGACCGGCCAGTTCCAGTTCGACGAGCACATCGCCGACGTCGACAGCGTGATGCAATCGATCATCGACGCCCGCGAGGAGGCGATCATCCGCCAGCAGGGCAGGGAAGCGGCCGAACGGGAACTGTAGGAGCGCACCCTGTGCGCGATGTTTTCTGCGTCACGTGACGCAGAGAATCGCGCAACAGGGTGCGCTCCCACACGAGGCGCTCTTTGCACGACGGTGGCGGCCCTCTCAGGGCGTCTGGACGTCCAGCAGCTCCACGTCGAACACCAGCGAGGCGTTCGGCGGGATGTCGTCGCCGGCACCGCGCTCACCGTAGCCCAGCGCAGCGGGAATCAGCAGGGTGCGCTTGCCGCCCACGCGCATGCCGGCCACGCCCTGGTCCCAGCCGGCGATGACGTGGCCGGCGCCGAGCACGAAGGAGAACGGCTCGCCGTGGTCGCGCGAGCTGTCGAACTGGCTGCCGTGCTTGTTGCCGGCGGTCTCGTCGTACAGCCAGCCGGTGTAGTGCACGGTGACCTTCATGCCGGCCACGGCTTCGGCGCCGGTACCCACCTTGCTGTCGACGACGGCGAGCTTGTCCACGCTGCCGTGGGTGCGGATGGGTGCGGGTGCCGTGCAGGCGGCGAGCGAGATCAGGGCGAGCAGGGAAAGCAACCAGCGCATGGGCGACTCCGGAACGGGCGGGTAGTGGAAGGGATGGGACGGGGATACGGCCGGATCAGGCCGCGGCGGTGGCCGGCGCCATGCGCACGAGCGGATCGACCGCCACGGCGTCGGCATCGTTCATCAGTTGCAACTGGCCATCCTGGATCAGTGCCTGCAGGCGCATGCCTCGCTGCAGCAGCGCGACCAGCGCGGCCACGGTGTCGGCCGGGATGTCCAGCACGGTGAGGTTGCGGTGCCGGGACAGCGCCGCGGCGTGCCGGTTCCACCAGATGTCCGCCGCGTTGCCGCCGTAGTTGACCACCACCACCTGGCGCGCGCGGCCGCAGGCCTTGCGCACGCGTGTTTCGTCGGGCTGTCCGACGTCGATCCACAGCTCGATCTCGTCGGTGTATGCCTTGCGCCACAGCGCCGGCTCGTCCTCGTCGCTGAGGCCCTTGCCGAACTCCAGCCGCTCGTCGGCGTACAGGGCGAAGGCCAGCAACCGCACCATCAGGCGCTCCGCGGTTTCCGACGGGTGCCGCGCCAGGGTCAGCGCATGGGTGGCGTAGTAGTGCCGGTCCATGTCGCTGACCTGCAGTTCGACCTTGTAGATGGTGGAGTTCAGTGCCATGCGGGTGCCGAGGGACAACAGCCGCGCATTGTACGCGGCCGCGGACCGGTACGGGACCGCACCGGCCTGCCGCTAGACTTGGGCGATCATGCCGAACGCTCCCTTCCGCCGCGACAGTGATGCCAGCACCGTGCATCTGCCGGCCGGGCCGTGGCGAAACGCGCTCGACGGATTGTGCGCGCACTTCCCCACGGTCAGCCGCGCGCAATGGCTGGACCGGATCGCGCGCGGGCGCGTGCTGGACGGGCAGGGTGTGGCGATCGGCGTGGACACCCCGTACCGGGCGGGCATGCGCGTCCACTACTACCGCGAGGTGTTCGACGAGGCGCCGATACCGTTCCACGAAACCGTGCTGCACGTGGACGAGCACCTGGTCGTGGCGGACAAGCCGCACTTCCTGCCGGTGACGCCGGCAGGCGCCTATGTGGAGCAGACCCTGCTGCGGCGGCTGATGCGGCGGCTGCGCAATCCGCACCTGGCGCCCCTGCACCGGATCGACCGCGCCACCGCGGGGCTGGTGCTGTTCTCGGCCGATCCGGCGAGCCGTGCCGCCTACCAGGCGTTGTTCCGCGAGCGCCGGATCGACAAGCGCTACGAGGCATGGGCCGCGCCGCTGCCCGCGCTGGCGTTTCCGTGCCGGCGGCGCTCGCGCATCGTGCGCGGCGAGCCGTTTTTCCGCATGCACGAGGTGGCCGGCGAACCCAACAGCGAAACCGTGATCGAGGTGATCGAACGGCGCCAGTCCCTCTGGCGCTACGCGTTGCACCCGGTGACCGGGCGCAAGCATCAGTTGCGTGTCCACATGGCCGCGCTGGGGGCGCCGATTGACAACGACGGGCTCTATCCGGAACTGACCGCACCGGCCGCGGACGACTACCGGCATCCGCTGAAGTTGCTGGCGCGGGAGCTGGCCTTCGTCGATCCATTGTCGGGCGAACCCCGCGTCTTCCGCAGCGGATTGACGCTCGGCGATGATTTCGCGTGATCGACCCCGGCCGCGGGGCTTGACCGGGTGCTACTGCGCCGGCGTCTTGTGCTTGTAGCGGCACAGGTCGCGGATCACGCAGTGCGGGCAATCGGGCTTGCGCGCCTTGCACACGTAGCGCCCGTGCAGGATCAGCCAGTGGTGGGCGTCGTGCCTGAACTCGGCCGGGATCACCTTGACCAGCTTGTCCTCCACCGTGCGCACGTCCTTGCCCGGCGCCAGCCCGGTGCGGTTGGCGACGCGGAAGATGTGCGTGTCCACCGCGATGGTCGGCTCGCCGAAGGCGGTGTTGAGCACCACGTTGGCGGTCTTGCGGCCCACGCCCGGCAGCGCCTCCAGCGCCTCGCGGCTGCGCGGGACCTCGCCGCCGTGCCGTTCGATGAGCAAACGGCACAGGGCGATCACGTTCCTCGCCTTGGCGTTGAACAGGCCGATCGTGCTGATGTAGCGCTTCAGCCCGTCCTCGCCCAGGTCGAGGATGGCTTGCGGCGTGTTCGCCACCGGGTACAGCCGGCGGGTCGCCTTGTTCACGCCCACGTCGGTGGCCTGCGCCGACAGCACCACGGCCACCAGCAGTTCGAACGGACTGGTGTACAGCAGTTCGGTGGTGGGGTGCGGGTCCAGTTCGCGCAGGCGCGTGAACAGCTCCGCTACATCGGCACGCTTCATGAAGATCTCTTCGCCTTCGCGCGCGCCAGCGCGGCCAGTACCGGATTGGTCGAGACGGCCGCGTCCACCGCTGCCTTGCGCGCGGCCAGCTCGGCGTCGCGCTCGGCACGCTCGCGCGCCAGCCGGGTTTCGCGGCGGCGGAAATGCGTGCGCGCGGCGTCCGCATGCACCTGGTCGATCTGTCCGGCCGGCATCGGCACCAGCTCGATGCAATCGACCGGGCATGCCGCCACGCACAGTTCGCAACCGGTGCAATCGTCGGCGAGCACCGTATGCATGAGTTTCGGCGCGCCGATGATGGCGTCCACCGGGCAAGCCTGGATGCACTTGGTGCAGCCGATGCAATCGGCCTCCACGATGCGCGCCAGCAGGCGCGGCTTCTCGACCCCGCAGGCGGGGTCCAGCGGCAGCGGCGGCCGTCCCAGCAGATCCGCCAGCTTCGCGATGCCGGCCGCGCCGCCGGGCGGGCAGCGGTTGATCGCCGCCTCGCCGCGCGCGATCGCCTCGGCATACGGCCGGCAACCGTGGTGGCCGCACTGCTCGCACTGCGTCTGCGGCAGCAGGGCGTCGATGCGGTCGGCCAGGATGGCGATGGGATCACTCATGCGCGGATGCGGTACAGGCGATAATCGGCGCCCATTGTCCCGCAATTGATGCCTGTTGGAGTGTTGCCATGAAACCGACGTTCTTCGCTTCCCTGTTGCTGGCCGCCGCGCTGGGTGGCGGCGGCTCGATCCTGCTGACCCATGCCGGCACCGCGCAGGCGCAGACGAGCCCCACCGCCGACACGGTCACCGTCTTCGTCGACGCCACGCTCGGCTTCCGCAAGAAGCACATGGCGAACCAGCTCACCAAGTCGCACGCCGAATACGCCGCGCGCGGCTATCGCTACGTGGACATGGCGCCCTACAACGAGAACGGCGACCTGGTCGGCTTCTTCGTGACCTATACGAAGCAGTGATCGCTCGTCGGTGCGGCAGGAGCGCCACGGTTGCTGGGTAGCGGCTGATCGCATCCTCAGCCGTTGATGCTGACCACGACCTTGCCCTGTGCCTGCCGTTGTTCGATCAGCGCGTAGGCGTCGTCGACCGTTTCCAGGTTGAACGGGCGCGCATCCAGCAGCGGCTTGATCATGCCTGCCTCGGCCAGCCGGGTGGCTTCGCGCAGGATCTCGCCGTGATGCGCCTTGCCCTCGCCGGTCAGCAGCGGCAGCAGGGTGAACACGCCGGAATAGGTGGCGGCGCGGAACGAGAGCGGCGCCAGCGCGTGCGAGCCCCAACCCAGCGAGCTGACCACGTGGCCGAAGCGCGACACGGCCTGGAACGAGGCATCCAGGCTATCGCCGCCGGCCGTGTCGAATACCACGTCGAAACCGCGACCCGCGGTATGCGCGGCGACATACTCTTCGACCGTCGTTTGCGTGCGGTCGATCGGCGTCGCGCCGAATCGGCGGACGATATCGGCGCGTGCCGCGGCATCGGTGGCATAGACCCGTGCACCGAAGGCGCGGGCGATCTGGATGGCCATGCTGCCGACCCCGCCGGCACCGCCTTGCACCAGCACGCGGTAGCTGGCCTTGACGCCGGCGCGGTCGACCAGCCCTTCCCAAGCAGTGATGAAGACCAGCGGCAGCGAGGCCGCCTCGCGCATGCTGAAATGCGCCGGCTTGAGCGCCAGCAGGCTGGCGTCCACGGCGGCGTATTCGGCCAGCGAGCCTTGCACGCCGCCCACGCCACCAGTCATGCCGTAGACCTCGTCGCCGACTCGGAAGTCGCTGACACCGGGCCCCACGGCGGCGACCACGCCGGCTAGGTCGATGCCCAGGATGGCCGGCAGCGGGTGCCGCGCGTGCTCGGCGGCTCCGGCGCGGATCTTCAGATCCAGCGGATTGATGCCGCTGGCCATGATCCGCACCAGCACCTGCCCGGCTTGCGGCACGGGGCGGGCGATGGCGGCGAGGCGAAACGGAGCGCCGTGGTTTTCCAGGACGGCAGCTTGCATGGAGGGGAACGTGTTCATGGTGGACTCGGCGCAGTTTGGGGAGGTGGCGCCAAGCTACGCCAGTCAAATATGTTTGAAAATACAAATGTATGCATGAAATCCATGCGTAATTGCATGGACTGTTGCATGATGTTTCCTGGCCGATCCGACGCGACGGGAGGGCTCAGCCATGGAGTGGAGCGACCTGCGTGTTTTTCTTGCCATCGCGCGCGAGGGCACGCTCGGTGCGGCCGCGCGCAAGCTGGGACAGACCCAGCCGACGATGGGGCGGCGCTTGCAGGCGCTGGAACGGGCGGTGGGGCACACCTTGTTCCAGCGAACCAGGGCCGGCTTTGTATTGACCGACGAGGGAGCTGCCGTGCTCAGCCACGCCGAGCGCATGGAAGAAGAGGCGCTCGCCTTCCAGCGACAACTCACCGGACAGGAAAAACAGCTCGACGGCAGCTTGCGCATTACCTCGTCGGACTGGTTCGCCGAGTACGTGCTGACGCCGGTTCTCGCTGAATTCTCGGCGCAGTATCCGCGCGTGGTGGTCGAACTGCTTACCGATTCGCGCTTCTTCAGCCTTTCGCGCCGCGAGGCCGATCTGGCGTTCCGCATCACGCCGTTCGATGAGCCGGACGTCGTTTCGCGCAAGCTGCTGCACATGGATTACGGCGTCTACGCGGCCAGGGATCGCCCCGTGCCACGCGCCGGCGACGGCGCCGGCACGGGACTGGTCACGATGGACACGGCTTTCGGCAGCATGCCCGACGTCGCGTGGCTGCAGCGCATGCTGCCGCATGCGCGGGTGACGTTTCGCAGCAACGCCCGCGCCGTCCAGGCGCAGATGTGCCTGCGCGGCGTCGGCGTGGCGGTGCTGCCGCGCCCGCTCGGCGACGCCATGGCGGGTTTGCGGCGCATCGACCTCGGCGAGGCCCCGCCGGCCCGGGAAACCTGGATCGGCTACCACCGCGACATGCGGCGGCTGGCGCGCCTGCGCGCGTTGCTTGAGCTGGTGGTGGCGCGGCTGGCCGTCTAGACGGCCAGCACGGGAGCAGTGGGCCGCTCCGGAGACGCCGTGGTTTCAGCGCACGGTCGCGCCGGGCCTGGCGCCGGGGTCGGCATCGAGCAGGAACAGGTCGCTGCCGCCGTCGCCGGCTGACAGGATCATGCCTTCGGACAGGCCGAAACGCATCTTGCGCGGTGCCAGGTTGGCGATGAACACCACGTTGCGGCCGACCAGCTTTTCCGGCTCGGCATAGGCGGCGCGGATGCCGGAGAAGATCTGCCGCGTGCCCAGCGCGCCGGCGTCGAGTTCGAAGCGCAACAACTTGTCGGAGCCTTCCACGGCTTCGCAGGCGGTGACCTTGCCGATGCGCAGGTCGAGCTTGGCAAAGTCGTCGATGCCGATCGTCGCGGGAGCGTCGGCGGCGGGGCTGGCTTTGGGGGTGTCGTTCATGGCTTTCTTTTTCGCGGGTGCAGGCGCGGCGGGGGATGCGCCGAGCGATTCCTTCGAGGCCTCCACCATCGCCTCGATGCGTTTGGGATCGAGGCGGGCCAACAGCGGTTCGAAGGTGTTGACGGTGTGGGCGTGCAGTTCGCGGCGGGCATCGCCGAAGCCGGCGATCGGTGCGCCGAGGAACTGCTCGGCGGCCGCCACGGTGGCCGGCAGCACCGGCTTGAGCAGGCCGGACAGCAGGCGGAAACCGTGCAGGGCCAGCGTGCAGACCTGCTGCAGTTCGGCGCGGCGGGCCTCGTCCCTGGCGATCAGCCACGGCGCCTTGGCCGCGATGTAGCCGTTGACCAGGTCGGCGATGGCGACGAAGCGGCGGGTCACTTCGGCGAACTCGCCGGTTTCATACAACGCGTCGATGCCGTCGTAATGCGACAGCAGGCTCTGCCACAGCGCAGCTTCCTCGGCCTCGAAACGCTCGGCCAGCTTGCCGTCGAAGAACTTGTGCACGAAGCCGGCGGTGCGGCTGGCGATGTTCACCCACTTGCCGATCAGGTGCGAGTTGATCCGTTCCTCGAACGCCTTGAGGTCCAGATCCACGTCCACCGGCGCGTCGTTGAGCATGGTGGCGAAGTAGTAGCGCAGGAACTCCGGATGGATGCCCGCGTCGAGGTAGGTACGCGCCTGGATGAAGGTGCCGCGCGACTTGGACATCTTGGCGCCGTTTACCGTCAGGTAGCCGTTGACGTGCAGTGCGGTGGGCGTGCGCAAGCCCGCGCCGTGCAGCATCGCCGGCCAGAACAGACCGTGGAAGTTGATGATGTCCTTGCCGATGAAATGATGCATCTCGGCGGTGCTGTCGGGCCCCAGGAAGTCGTCGAACTTCAGCCCGGTCCGGTCGCACAGCGCCTTGAAGCTGGCCAGGTAGCCCACCGGCGCATCCAGCCACACGTAGAAGAACTTGCCCGGTGCGTCGGGGATCGGGAAGCCGAAGTAGGGCGCGTCGCGCGAGATGTCCCAGTCCTTCAGGCCGCCGTCCAGCCATTCGCGCAGCTTGGCGGCGACGCCGCTGTCGGCCACCGGTTTGCCCTGGGTGAATTTGCCGGCGAACCAGTCGCGCAGCAGCGACTCGAATTTGGAGAGCTCGAAAAAGTAATGCTCCGAATCGCGCAGTTCCGGCTTGGCGCCGGACATCACCGAGTACGGGTCGATCAGGTCGGTCGGTGCGTAGGTGGCGCCGCAGTTCTCGCAGTTGTCGCCGTACTGGTCCGGCGTCTTGCACACCGGGCAGGTGCCCTTGATGTAGCGGTCGGGCAGGAACATCTGCTTCTCGGGGTCGAACAACTGCTGGATGCTGCGCCGGGCGATGTAGCCGGCGTCGCGCAGGCGCGTATAGATCAGCGAGGCCAGCTCGCGGTTCTCGTCCGAGTGCGTGGTGTGGTAGTGGTCGAAGCTGAAGTGGAAGTCGGCGAAGTCGGCTTCGTGGCCGGCGCGGATGCCGGCGATGAAGGCTTCCGGCGTCATGCCGGCCTTCTCGGCAGCCAGCATGATCGGCGTGCCGTGCGCGTCGTCCGCGGCCACGAAATGCACCTCGTTGCCCATCATCCGCTGCGCCCGCACCCAGATGTCGGTCTGGATGTAGCCCAGCATGTGGCCCAGGTGCAACGGGCCGTTGGCATAGGGCAGGGCGTGGGTGACGAGCAGGCGACGACTCATTGGTTGCGTGGCTTCCTGGAGGGACTGCGCATTATGGCATGCGCCCGCGCCCATTTTGGCCGTCCGGATGCCGCTGAAGCGCGGTGCACGACGCACGTCGGCGGTTTCCGCAGCGGTACTTTCAGCGCGATTGCGTACGGTGCATCGCCCGGTGTCGCGGGTTCCGGAGCGCGTGTGGGCAAAGTCATTTCGGCGGCCGCGGATCGCGGCGGCCGGCTTGCTGCTGACCGCCGCGTCGGCGCGGTGGCTGTGCACGTGACCGCGCACCACATGCCAGACGCCCCGCAACGGTGGTCGGTGCGGGGCGTCGAGGGTCAGGCGGTGACGGATCGCGCCGTCAGGGTTGGCGTTCCCATTGCTGCGAGCGGCCGACCCAGGAGAAACCGATGTAGCCGCGCACGTTGAGCTTCTGGCCGCCGTCGAGCATCGACAGCTTGACCTTGTAGACCTTGCCGCTCTTGGGATCGAGGATGTGGCCGCCGTCCCAGACCTCGCCGTTGCGGTGCACGCCCCACATGATGTTCAGGCCCTCGATCGGCTTGTCCTTGCGCTCGCCGTCGCATTTCTTGCACAGCGCCACCTCGCCGTCGCGGGCGATGTCCGACGGACTGCGGTTGAGCAACTTGACGATGGTGGCTTTCAGTTCGCCGTTCTCGTCGGTGATCTGCACGATCGACTTGGCCTGGCCGCTTTCGTCGTCGATCGTCTTCCAGGTACCCACGGGGGTGTCGTTGGCCGCCAGTGCGGAGCCGGCGGCGAGCAGCAGGCAGGTGGCGAAGGCAAAACGTCGTGCTGACTTCATGGCGTCTCTCCCGTACGAAAGCGTATGGAATCGAGACTGGCGAGGTTCGGCAAGGCCGTCAAGCTGCAATGCGCCATCGCGCCGGGGGCCTGGCACAGCGCTGATCTGCGTCAGCCGGCCCACCGCGGCACGCTGGCATAATGGGCGTCTCCCTCGATGACCGAACCGACATGACGCAGGTGAACGAAGCCCTGGTCCGCCAGATTCTCGGCGGGCTGATCGATACCCATACGGGCGCCCCGCTGGGCGAGTCCGTGCGCGCCGTGGGCGTCGATGGCGGCCGCGTTTCGGTGGACCTGCAACTGGGTTATCCCGCCGCCGGAGCGATCGACGCGATCGCGGCGCGCGTGCGTGAGGCGCTGCAGGCCGATCCGGGCATCGAGTCGGCGGCGGTCTCGATCACCAGCCGCATCCACGTGCACAAGGTGCAAGGCACGCTGGGGCCGCTGCCGAACGTGAAGAACATCATCGTGGTCGCCTCCGGCAAGGGCGGCGTGGGCAAGTCCACCGTGTCGGCCAACCTGGCGCTGGCGCTGCAGGCCGAGGGTGCGAAGGTCGGCGTGATGGACGCCGACATCTACGGTCCCAGCCAGCCCACCATGCTCGGCGTCCACGGCAAGCCTGCCTCGCCCGACGGCAAGAGCATCCTGCCGATGCAGGCACACGGCATGCCGGTGATGTCGATCGGCTTCCTCGTCGAAGAGGACACGCCGATGATCTGGCGTGGCCCGATGGTGACCCAGGCGATGATGCAGCTGATCACCGACACCCGCTGGGAGCAGCTCGACTACCTGATCGTCGACCTGCCGCCGGGCACCGGCGACATCCAGCTCACGTTGTCGCAGAAAGTGCCGGTGGCCGGCGCGGTGATCGTCACCACGCCACAGGACATCGCCCTGCTGGACGCGCGCAAGGCGCTGAAAATGTTCGAGAAGGTGGATGTGCCCGTGCTGGGCGTGGTGGAGAACATGGCCACCCACGTCTGCTCGAATTGCGGCCACGAGGAAAACATCTTCGGCGAAGGCGGCGGCGAGCGCATGGCCACGCAGTATGGCGCGGCCTATCTCGGCTCGCTGCCGCTGGACATCCGCATCCGCGAGCAGGCCGACGGCGGCAACCCGTCGGTGGCAGCGATGCCGGACTCCGACATCGCGGCGCGTTACCGCGAGATCGCCCGCAACGCCGCCGGCCGGTTGTCGCGCCAGCCGCGCAACAAGTCGCTGGGTCTGGGCAAGATCGTGGTACAGGGCGCGCCCGCCGCATGACGGTATCGCGGCGTGTGCTGTGCCTGTGCGGCAGCCTGCGTCGGGTGTCGTCGAATCGCGCCGCGCTGGAAGCCGCGCGCGAGCTGGCACGCATCGACACCTCGTCATCTCCCGACACCCCGTCACCCCAGCGGGAGCTGGGGTCCAGCGACTTGGGCGGTGCGGAGCCGACGGTGCTGGATTCCTGCTTGACCAGCCCTTCGGCTGTTGAGAGCCGCAGGAATGACGGGCAGATGGTGCTGGAGTTGCAGCTTTACGACGGACTGGGCAGCTTGCCGCCGTTCAACCCCGACGACGAACATGACCTGCTGCCGCCTTCGGTGCTCGCGCTGCGTGAGGCGGTCGGACGCGCCGACGCACTGCTGATCGCCAGCCCCGAGTACGCCCACGGCGTGCCGGGCGTGTTCAAGAACCTGCTCGACTGGCTGGTCGGCGGCCTGGAGTTTCCCGGCAAGCCGGTGCTGCTGTTGAACACCAGCGCGCGCGGTTCGCACCACGCGCAGGAAGCGCTGGCCGAGATCCTCTCCACCATGTCCGCTCGTCTCCTGGCGGCGCAACCGGTGACGGTGCCGTTGCCCGGCGCCGGCTGCACCGCGGCCCAGGTGCTGGCCAGCACGGAATGTTGCGTGGCGCTGCACGCGGCGCTGGACATCCTGGCCGACATTCCACCCCATCCGTAGGAGCCCGCTCGCGGGCGATGCTCTTGGGTCGGGGTGACCAGATCTTCGTCTGTTGAGAGCCGGGATTCGGGATTCGCAAAAGCCAAAGCATCGCCCGCGAGCGGGCTCCTACGGGCGGTGGGGAGCCTGGTCGGCTGGCGCGACGACGCCCCGACCATGTATTTTTGCCGTTTGCACCCGACCTGGGCGCAACGTTACCGACCGGAGTCCGAGTGAGCATCAAACCCGACAAATGGATCCGCCGCATGGCCGAGAGCCACGGCATGATCGAGCCGTTCGAGCCGGGCCAGATCAAGTTGCGCGATGGCAACAAGCTGATCTCGTACGGCACGTCGAGCTACGGCTACGACGTGCGCTGCGCGCGCGAGTTCAAGATCTTCACCAACATCAACTCCACCATCGTCGACCCGAAATCGTTCGATCCGTCGAGCTTCGTCGATGTCGAAGCCGATGTGTGCATCATCCCGCCGAATTCGTTCGCGCTGGCGCGCACGGTCGAATACTTCCGCATCCCGCGCAAGGTGCTCACGATTTGCCTCGGCAAGAGCACCTACGCGCGCTGCGGCATCATCGTCAACGTGACGCCGCTGGAGCCGGAGTGGGAAGGCCACGTGACGCTGGAGTTCTCCAACACCACGCCGCTGCCTGCGAAAATCTACGCCAACGAGGGCGTGGCCCAGATGCTGTTCCTCGAATCGGACGAGGAGTGCGAGACCAGCTACAAGGACCGCGGCGGCAAGTACCAAGGCCAGCAGGGCGTGACCCTGCCGCGTGCCTGACCGAAGGTCCCGCGATCACGCCCGCGCCACGCCGGGCTGCTAGACTCCACCGTTGCCCGAACGCCCTGTCTGGAGAGCTGCATGAGCCGAATGTCCACCCTGCTTGTCCGCATGTCCGCCGCGATCATGCTGGGCAGCGTCCTGTTGCTGGCCGGTTGCCACCGCAACCAGGTCAAGCACGAGCAAAGCCTGGCGGCGTCGATGCAGGGCCAGTTCGACCTCACCCTGCAGGCCTACAAGGACGGCCAGTTCCTGCTCGACGGCGGGGTGCTGTCGGCGGTGGACGTGGGCAGCCATTTCGCCTACCTGCGCGACCAGGGCCATCTGCCCAAGAAGGTGCTGCTGATCGACAGCGACGATGCCAAGGTCGGCAAGAAGCACCTGCAGTACCTGGCGCGGATGGCGATCGACTACCACTTCGGCGCCTATTTCTTCGACAGCAAGGGCCGTCTCACCGAGATCAGCCCGGTCGACGTCAAGGCCCGCAAGCTCGAGGATTACCACAAGACCGAGCGGCAACCGGAAAGCGACCAGGGTACGGACGCCAGCGGCCGCTCCTACGACGCGGCGGGGCACTGATCCGGCGCAGCGCAACCGGTCATGGAATGGAAAAGCCCGTGGTGCGAGCCGCGGGCTTTTTCGTTGGCAGGGTCACGCCGCAGGTTCAGTCGAGTGTACCCGCGCCGCGGCGGATGTCGCGTGGCGTGACGGCCGCCACCCGCAACGCGATCTCCAGGCCGCGCACCATCTCCTCCAGCGCCATGCTGGAGGCGCCATGGCGTGACGCGGCCTGCACCGGCAGCCAGGGGATATGGATGAAGCCGGCGCGCACGCCACGCTTGCGTGCGGTCCAGTGCAGCATCGCGTAGGCGAGGTGATTGCAGACGTAAGTCCCAGCGGTATGCGAAATCGTCGCGGGCACGCCGGCGTCGTGCAGCGCCGCCAGCATCGCCTTCAGCGGCAAGGTGCTGAAGTACGCTGCCGGCGCGCCGGCGATCACCGGCTCGTCGATGGGTTGGGCGCCGGCATTGTCGGGAATCCGGGCGTCCTGCAGGTTGATCGCCACGCGCTCCAGCGACAACTGCGCGCGCCCGCCGGCCTGGCCCACGCCCAGCACGATCGCCGGTGCCGTTTCGCGCAGGGCGGCGCGCAGCAGGCGCAGCGAGGCGGCGAATTTGGTCGGAATCTGGCGCGCCACCACCCGGTGCCCGCCGATGCGCCGCCCGTGCAGCGCGCGCGCGGCTTCCCACGAGGGGTTGATCGTTTCACCGCCGAACGGATCGAAACCGGTCAGCAGGATGCGTGGCAGGGTCTTGCTCATCGGGCCTCGCGCGTTCAACGAAACACCAGCAGCCACATCATGATGAAGGTGCTGGCGAAGATCCACAGCGCGCTCCACGCCTGCGCCTTGATCACGCCGTACGGGTTGCGCAGTTCCAGCAGCGCTGCGGGCACCAGGTTGAAGTCGGCCGCCATCGGCGTCAGCAGGGTACCGCAGTAGCCGCACAGCATGCCCATCGAACCCAGGATGGCGGGGTGCGCGCCGTGCTGATGGATCAGCAGCGGCAGGCCAATGCCGGCCATCATCACCGGAAACGCGGCGAATGCATTGCCCATGATCACGGTGAACAACACCATGCCCAGCGCGAACACCGCCAGCGCCGCGGTCGCGTTGCCGGAAGGCAGGAAATCCGTGGCGATCGCGGCGATCGCCGCGCCCACGCCGCTCTGCGTGAAGACCTGGCCCAGCGCGGCCAGCAGCAGCGGCAGCAGGGCGGCCCAGCCGATTGCGTCGAGCAACCGCCGGCCTTCGGCCACGCCTTCGCGCACCGGCGTGCGGGCCACCCGAGCGGCCGCCAGCAGGGCGATCACGCAGGCCAGCGCCAGTCCGGTGAGGGTCATCTGCGGCGTGGCGAACAGCGCCACCTGGCCGACCACCAGATGGCCGCCCAGCAACGCCACCAGCAAGGTCACCAGCGGGATCAGCAGGGCCGGCCCGAACAGCCGGTGGCCGAGCGCGATTGCCGACTGCAGGCGTTGCTCCGCCGTGCGGTTTTCCGGATGCGCCTGGCGACGCAACCGCGGCGCCAGACAGGCCAGCGCGATCACGCCGATGCCGCCGACCTGCGCGGGCAGGGCGTTGCCGGCCGCCGATTGCGCCAGGATGAAATCGCCGGCGCCGAACAGCAGCCCCAGCACGATCCAGAACGCGGCATGCCAGCGATGCCCGTCGCGCAGGTTGCGCCAGCCGCTGTAGAGCAGGAACGCCGCGATCAGCCAGTACGCCTGTTCGATCCGCAGCATGCTCAGGCGCCTTGTGCGCGGTCGGCCGCGGCGCGTCGTTGCAGGCGGCGCTGGTACAGCCAGATGCGCACCGACTGGATGATGAAGGCGGCCACCGCCGTGGGCAGCGCCCACAGCGCGATCGCCAGCGGGCTCAGCTCGATGCCGTGCTGGGTGTAGAAACCCTGGATCAGCAACACGGCGCCCAGCGCGATGAACACGTCCTCGCCGAAGAAGCGGCCGATGTTGTCGGTGGCCGCGGCGACCGCGCGCAGCTCCTCGCGGTCGTCCTGGTCCAGCCCGGGCAGGATCTTCTGCGCCGCGGCCTCGCCCATCGGCGCCAGCAGCGGGCGCACCGTCTGCGCCGGGCCGGCCACACCGGTCAGGCCCATCGTGGCCAGCAGTTGGCGCAGCAGCAGGTAGCCGACCAGCAGCCGTGCCAGGGTCAGGTTCTGCAACCGCGCCATCCAGCGTTGGGCGTGTTCGCGCAGGCCGGCGCGTTCGAGCAGGCCGATCGCCGGCAAGGTCAGCACGAACAGCAGCAGCATGCGTTGCGATACGAAACTGTTGCCCAGCAGGGCGAGCAGGTCGGCCACCGACAAACCCGCCAGCAGTCCGCTGACCAGGGCCGCCACCACCACCACCGGCACCGCGTTGAAGCGCAGCGCGAAGCCGACCACGATCACCGCCACGCCGAGCAGGGGCCAGTAATTCATGCCTCACCCGGTGGGGCGATGCGTACCCCGGCCGTTTCCAGCCCGGCGCGCAGGCTGCGCGCCAGGCGCACCGCGTGGACGCCGTCGCCGTGCAGGCACAAGGTGTCGGCGCGCAGTTCGAGGCGACTGCCGTCGGTGGCGGTGAGGGCGCCATCGAGGGCGATCTGCAGCGCCTGTGCGGTGGCGAGCTCGGCATCGTCGATCACCGCGCCGGGCTCGCTGCGCGGCTGCAGTGTGCCGTCGGCACGATAGCGGCGGTCGGCGAAGGCTTCGGCCACCACGCCGAGGCCCTGCGCCGCGCCCGCGTCGACCAGCGCCGAGCCGCCCAGGCCGAACAGGCGCAGGCCGGGGTCGAAGCGGCACACCGCCGCCGCGATCGCATCGGCCAGCGCCCGGTCGCGCGCCGCCATGTTGTAGAGCGCGCCGTGCGGCTTGACGTGGCTCAGCCGGGCGCCGGCGGCGCGCACGAAACCATGCAGCGCGCCGAGCTGGTACAACGTCATCGCATGCACTTCGGCGGGCGTGACGTGCATCTCGCGGCGGCCGAAACCCTGCAGGTCGGGCAGCGCAACGTGGGCACCGATCGCCACGCCGCGTTCCATCGCCGCGGCCACGGTCCGTTGCATGGTCATGAAGTCGCCGGCATGGAAACCGCAGGCGAGGTTGGCCGAGCTGACCACATCCAGCAGCGCGGCGTCCTCGCCCATCTGCCAGGCACCGAACGATTCGCCAAGGTCGCAGTTGAGGTCGATGCGCGTCATGCGGGGCCGGTCATGCGAAGGAGGAATCCGTCGTGTTGCAGTCGCTGTTCGATCTGCCGACACAAGGCGTCGAGTGCCTGCTCGCGGCGCC
Organism: Lysobacteraceae bacterium; assembly: GCA_040255835.1. Lineage (GTDB taxonomy): Bacteria > Pseudomonadota > Gammaproteobacteria > Xanthomonadales > Rhodanobacteraceae > Rhodanobacter. The sequence continues at coordinate 193,763 of JBDZVT010000001.1, read as the reverse complement.
GCAGGCGATCCGCGGCCTGCTCCAGTGTGCCACGGCGAAAGCATACGGGATCGCCCGGCCGGCGTTGCGCCAGGCGCGGCAGGTCCACCGCGGCCAGCTGGCCGATGCGCGGGTAGCCGCCGGTGACCGGCGCCTCGGCCATCAGCACGATCGGCTGGCCCGACGGCGGCAGTTGCACGGTGCCGGGCAGGGCCGCCTCCGAGATCAGCTCCAGCGGCGCGCGCAGTTGCAGGCGCGCGCCGTCGAGGCGGCTGGCGGTGCGGTTGCTGGCGTTGCCGATGCGGAACGTTCCGGTGTGCAGTGCTTGCCGCGAGGCTTCGTCGAGCAGCGCGTCGTGGCTGCCCGGCAGCAGCATGAGCGGCGCCTGGGCAAAGTCGAACCAGGGCTGCGGGTCCAGTCGCCACGGCAGGGCGTGGAGATGGTCCGATGGCGGCGTGCCCATGGCCGCGCCGCCGAGCGGCAGCGTGTCGAGGGCCTGCAGTGCGCGACCACCGGCGTGGCCGAGCCCGGCATGCAGGTCGCTGCTGCGGCTGCCCAGCACCGGCGCCACGTCGAAGCCGCCGCGCACGGCCAGGTAGCTGCGGCAACCGGCCTCCATCCGACCCAGTTGCAGCACGCTGCCGGCGGGCAGCCAGCTGGCAGCCCAGCCGGGCAGCTCGGTGCCCTCGACGCGAGCGGCGATCGGCGCGCCGGTGATCGCGATCCAGGCCGCGCGCTCGAAGCGCAGGGTCGGCCCCAGCAGGGTGCATTCGAGCGCCGCCTCGCCGCCGCGGTTGCCGACTAGGGCATTGGCCAGGCGCCAGGCGGGCAGGTCCATCGCGCCGGCGCGGCCCACGCCGATCGCCGCGTGGCCGGGGCGGCCGCCATCCTGCAGTGTGCTGAGCAGGCCCGGCTTGAGCACGCGCACGCTCATGGCCGCGCGGCCGCCTCAAGCTCGGCGAACTCCTCCGCCCCGATCGCGCGAAAGCGCACGCGATCGCCCGCGGCCAGCAGCGATGGCGTGCCGGCGTGGGCATCGAACAGGCGCAGTGGCGTGCGCCCGATCAGGTGCCAGCCGCCGGGCAGGTCGGCCGGATAGATGCCGGTCTGCAGGCCGCCGATCGCCACGCTGCCGGCTGGCACGCGGGGACGCGGGTCGCTCCGGCGCGGCATCGCCAGCACCGGATCGAGCCCCAGCAGGTAGGGGAAGCCGGGCGCGAAGCCGAGCATCGCCACGCGGTAGTCGGCGCCGGCGTGGCGCGCCACCACCGCCTCGTCGGGCAGGCCCAGGTGCCGGGCCAGCGCCGGCAGGTCCTCCCCGTGCGATCCGCCGTAGCACACCGGGATCTCGTGGCGGCGCCCGGCACCGGCCGGCGCGTGGCCGGTTGCCAGCGCGTCGCGCACGGCCCGTTCCACGCGCTGGTGCGCCGGCGCATCGTCGCCCTGCCACGCCGTCGGCTCGAACCGCAGCAGCACGCTGGCGTAGGCCGGCACGCATTCCAGCGAAGGCAGGCCGTGCAGGGCCGCGACGGCGGCGTGCACGCGATCGTTGAGCATCGGCTCGATGCGATCGCCGAAACGCAGCAGCAGCGCATCCTCGGCCAGCGGCTCGAACTGGATCGCCCTCGCCGGCACGCTAGCCGGGCGCCGCGAGTGCTTGCCGCAGCGCGGCCATCCGTTCGTCCAGCACGGCTTCGGCGCAGGGCTCGCGCCGGCCGTGCCCCCACACTGGCCCCGGCCAGCCGGCATCGCCTTCGCGGCGCGCCACCACATGCACGTGCAGTTGCCGCACGATGTTGCCCAACGCGCCCAGGTTGAGCTTGTCGCAGGGCATCGTCGCGCGCAGGGCGGCGGCGGCGCGATTGACCTCATGCCACAGCGTGGCCTGTTCGCCTTCGTCCAGATCGGTGATCTCGACCAGACCGCCGCGGCGCGGCACCAGCACCAGCCAGGCGTAGCGCGCATCGTCCATCAGGCGCACATCGCACAGCGACAGCGAGGCGAGTCCCCGGGTGTCGGCGGCCAGCCGCGGATCGAGGCTGAAAGCGTCGCTCATGCGCCGGCCAGGTGCTTGTCGAAGAACGCCAGCGTGCGCTGCAGCGCCAGTTTGGCGCTGGCTTCGTGGTACGCCTTGCTCCCGTCGCGGTTGAACGCGTGGTCCGCCGGGTAGGTGAACACCTCCATCTGCGGCAGGGCCGCCCGGTGCTTGTCCACCATCTCCGGCGTGATGTGCTGGTCCTTCTCGCCGAAATGGAACATCACCGGCGCCTTTGGCGTCTCGTGCAGGAACGGCAGGTTGCGCGCACCGTAGTAGCTCACCGACGGCAGACCCAGGCGCAACGCGGCAAGCAGCGCCACGGTGCCGCCCCAACAGTAGCCGACGGTGCCGATCCTGCCCGCCGAGGCGATCGCTTCGGCGGCGCTGGCGACGTCCTCGACGGCGCGCTCCAGCCCCAGCTCGTTGACCAGGTTGCGGCCCTTGTTGGTGCCGACCTGGTCGTAGGCCAGCTCCACGCCCGTCTCCAGGTGGTCGAAAAACGCCGGCGCGATGGCGGTGTAGCCGTGCGCCGCAAAACCGTCGACCACCCGGCGGATGTGCGCGGTGACGCCGTAGATCTCCTGGATGACCACCAGGCCGCCCTTGGGCCTGCCCTCGGCGGTGGCCATGTAGGCACCGATGCAATGGGTGCCGCCGGTGGGGATGGTGATGTCCTGGCCCATGGCGCTGCCTCGATAAGTTCGTGATGCGCCGATGGTAACCGCAGCGGTGGGGATGCGGCCGTCACGTATAATCGGCCGTTTACACGTCCCTCCCGGTAGCCGCCCGCCATGTCCCAGCCCGCCCACAAGATCGGCTTCGTCAGCCTCGGTTGCCCCAAGGCGCTGGTGGATTCCGAGCGCATCCTCACCCAGCTCAAGGTCGAGGGTTACCAGATCGTGCCGAGCTACGACGAAGCCGACGCGGTGGTGGTGAACACCTGCGGCTTCATCGACGCGGCGGTGCAGGAGTCGCTGGACTCGATCGGCACCGCACTCAACGAGAACGGCAAGGTGATCGTCACCGGCTGCCTGGGCAAGCGCGCCGAGCTGATCCGCGAGGCGTACCCGGACGTGCTCTCGATCAGCGGCCCGCAGGACTACGCCAGCGTGATGAGCGCGGTGCACCAGGCGCTGCCGCCCACGCGCAACAGGTTCCTCGACATCGTGCCGGACACCGGCGTGAAGCTCACCCCGAAGCACTACGCCTACCTGAAGATTTCGGAGGGCTGCAACCACCGCTGCAGCTTCTGCATCATCCCCTCGATGCGCGGCAACCTGGTCTCGCGTCCGGTCGACGAGGTGCTGGTCGAGGCCGAGAAGCTGGTCAAGGGCGGCGTGAAGGAGCTGCTGGTGATCTCGCAGGACACCAGCGCCTACGGGGTGGACCTCAAGTACGCCGAGCGGCCGTGGCACGGCAAGAGCTGGCGCACGCGCATGGCCGAGCTGTGCGAAGGCCTGGCGGAGCTGGGCGCGTGGACGCGGCTGCACTACGTCTACCCGTATCCGCACGTGGACGAGCTGATGCCGCTGATGGCGCAAGGGAAGATCCTGCCGTACCTGGACATCCCGTTCCAGCACGCCAGCCCGCGCATCCTGAAGTTGATGAAGCGCCCGGGCAACATCGACAAGACGCTGGAGCGCATCCGCAACTGGCGCGCCCAGGTGCCGGAGCTGACCATCCGCAGCACCTTCATCGTCGGCTTCCCCGGCGAAACCGATGCCGAGTTCGAGGAACTGCTCGACTTCCTGCGCGAGGCCGAGCTGGATCGCGTGGGCGCATTCGCCTACTCGCCCGTTGATGGCGCCAAGGCCAACGAGCTGCCCGGTGCCGTCTCCGAGGAACTGAAAGAAGACCGCCTCGAACGGTTCATGGCCGTGCAGGCGGAAATCTCCGCGGCGAAACTGCAGCGCAAGATCGGCCGCACGCTCAAGGTGCTGGTGGACGAGGCCAACGCCGACGGCGCCGTGGCGCGCTCCACCGCCGATGCACCGGAGATCGACGGCAGCGTGCTGATCGCCGATGGCCAGGGCCTCAAGCCCGGCCAGTTCGTGGACGTGGTGGTGGAAGGCGCCGGCGACCACGACCTGCACGCGCGCCTGGCGCACCCCGCGCTGAAGATCGTGTAGCGCGCCATGCGCCACGTGGCGCCAGCGCGCGACGCGGTCGACCCGGCGGTGTTCGGCCGGATGCCGCTGGCCGCGTGGCACGAGCATGCCGGGCTGGTCGAGGGCCGCGACTGGCCATCCGTCGATGCGCTCAACGAGCACCGCCCGCCGGGCATGCGCGAACGTTTCGCCGCGCAGACGCGCGCCCTGCTCGCCGATGGCCTGCACTACGAGCAGCGCATCGCCGACCGCGGCCTCATTGCCACCCGCGAGCGCAACTGGCATGACCTGTTCAATGCGCTGGTCTGGTTGCGCCACGCGGCGCTCAAGCGCGCGCTCAACGCGCGGCAGGTGGCCGGGATCGCCTGCATGGGCACCAAGCAGCGCTCGCGCGCGCAGTACGCGCTGACCCATTTCGACGAAGCCGGCGTGGTGGTTGCGCTGCGCGAGCCGTCGCTGCTGGCGCTGTGGGATGCGCACGACTGGCATGGCCTGTTCTGGCGTGAGCGCGAGGCGTGGCGCGATGGCCGCATCCAGCTGGAGGTGTTCGGCCATGCCCTGCTCGAACATGCGCTGACACCCGCGCAATGGCTGGTGGGCAAGGCACTGGTGGTCGCCGGGCCTCGGGTGTCGGCCGCCGAAGCCCGTGAAACCTGCGCGCAGGCCATCGGCAGCGGCGCCGAGCTCGGCGATCCGCTGGATCTGCGCCCCTTGCCGCTGGCCGGCGTGCCCGGCTGGCATCCGGGCAGCGTGGGGGAGGCGTTCTTCCGCGAGGCGGCATGCTTTCGGCCGGTGCGGGCAGGGCGCAGTTATCCGCCGCCGCTGACCTGAGGCCGCTCGCCGGTAGCGCCGGCATGCGCATCCGGGCCTGCGGCCCCGGCGGTGCCGGGGCCTTCCCCGCGCGCTTGCCGGATCGGTCGATCGCGACTATATACAAGCCACCGGGGAGCGGGGTTCGAGGGAGCAGGGCATTGGACATCGCGAGTTTGCGGCGACGCCACCGGCGTCGCGAACGCAGTGTGGCGTGGATGCTTGCCGTCCTGCTCGCCCAGGGCCTGCTGCTCGCATGCGGCAGCGCGCGCGCGGCGCAGGGAACCGCGCCGGTCGAGCCGATCCGTTTCGGCATCCTGCCGATCGGCAGCGCGGCGGAGTCGCTGGAACAATGGCGGCCGCTGCTGGACGACTTGCGCAAGCAGCTGGGCCATCCGGTGACCACCGTGTCGGTGGGCAGCTACGCCAGCCTGTCCGATGCGATCGGCGCGCAGCGGGTGGACGTGGCCTTTCTCTCCGGCAAGCTCGCGGTCGAGGCGGTGACGCACCAGCACATGCAGGTGTTTGCCCAGTTCGTGCGCAACGACGGCGTCAACGGCAACGTCGCCATGCTGGTGGTGCGCAGCGACAGCCCCATCCGCAATCTCGACGATCTGCTCGCCACCGCCGACCACGGCTGGCGCTACGCACGCAGCGAGCATCTGTCGGTCACCGGCTACACGGCGCCGGAAGCCTACGTGTTCGCCCCGCGCGGGCTCAATTCGGACACCTTCTTCGCCAGCGTGCGGGTGGGCGACCACCAGAGCAACCTGCTCGCCGTGGTCAACCGCGAAGTGGACGTGGCCAGCAGCAACAACCCGGACATGGACCTGTTCCGGCGCAACTTCCCGCGCGAGGCCGCGCAGCTGCGGGTGATCTGGCGCTCGCGGCTGATCCCCTCCGGCGTACTGGTGGTGCGCCAGGGCATGCCCGAATCGCAGCGCCGCAAGCTGACGCAGTTCCTGCTGGCCTACGGCAAGGCGCCCGGCGAAGCCGGCGAGCACCAGCGCGAGCGGCTGGCACGGATTCCGGACCTGGGCGGCTTCGCGGCGGAGACCAACCACGTGCTGCAGCCCTTCGTGGACATGCAATACACCTTGCTGCGGCAGCAGGCCGAGCAGGGCCGCTGGGTCAGCCCGCAGGCCCGGCAGGCCCGGCTGGCGCAGATCGAGCGCGACCATCGGCATGCCCTGAAACTGCTGGAGCCGCATTGACGCGTCCGGCGTGGCGCCTCAGGTGACCTGTTCGTACTCCACCGCCAGCACCACGAATTCCGCCCGCCCGCCCGGCAGATCGGCGCCGAACTCGTCGTCGATGCGCTTCTTCAGCACGGCCCGCGCCAGCGGCGAGTCGATGCTGATCCAGCCGCGCCTGGCGTCGGTTTCGTCCGGGCCCACGATGCGGTAGCGGTGGGTTTCGCCGGTGGCGAGGTTCTCCAGCTCCACGCAGGCGCCGAAGAACACTGTCGCGCGGTCGCCCGGCATGCCTTCGGCGACCTTGAGTGCGGGAATCCGCTTGCTCAGGTAGCGCGCGCGGCGATCGATCTCGCCGAGTTGTTTCTTGCGATAGGTGTACTCGGCGTTCTCCGAGCGGTCGCCCTCGGCGGCCGCGGCGGCCAGCGCCTTCACCACCTCCGGGCGCAATACGTGCCACAGGTGGTCGAGCTCGGCCTTGAGCCGCTCGAAGCCCTCGCGCGTGATGATCGCGGTGGAGCCGGGCGAAGGCGGGCGCCAGCGGCTCATGCGGGGCTGGCCAGTTGTCGTCGTTGCGCGTCGATCTCGCCGCGTAACGGATGTTCGGGCCAGGCCGCGATCAGCCGGTCGAGCAGCGCCGCCGCACTGGCGTGCTGGTCGGGATGGGCGGCCAATGCGCGTGCGGCCAGCAGGCCGTAATGCGGCGTCTGCGGGTCGCGCGGCCAGTGCGCGACATAACCCTGGCCGAGATGGATCGCGAGGCGACTCATGCCCAGGCGCGCGGCCAGGTCGGCCAGGGCGCCGCAGGTCTGCGGGTTGTCCGGAACGAAGCTGGCGTCGATGCCGATGCATTCCTGAAGCACGCCCAGTGCGCGGCGCGATTCGCCCTGGGCGATCAGCGCGGCAATCCAGATCTGGCCGTGCACCAGCAGGTCATCGCGCAGGCCTTGCCGCTGCAGCAGTTCGCGGTAGAACTGGTGGACAGCCGGCGGGGCCGCGCGTTCGCGCAGGCGCCCGGCGAGTTGCCGCAAGGCGGCCATCGGATCATCGGTGGCCTGCTGGCGCGCCGCCTCGACCAGGTCGTCGTCGGCGTCCTGGCCGGAAGCCCTGGCCAGCTCCGGCGCCTCGGGAACCATGCCGAAACGCTCGTGGCGCTGGTGGATCATCGCGCCCATCAGGTGGAAGGCGAGCACGATCAGGTAGGTGTAGGCGAACGCGAACAGCGGCAGCGCCGGCACCCGCGGCAACCGGGCCGTGGCGGCCGAGGCCACCACGATCAGCACGCCAAGCAGCAGGTTGATCGCCACGGGGACCAGGTAGGCGGAGCCGAAGCCGCCGATGATGCGCACCCAGTTGAGCGGATGGAGGGCCAGCGCGAGGTTGCCGTCGAAGGCCAGCGACATGTCGATCGCCGGCAACACCAGCGCGGCCACGATCAGCACCGGCCACAGCAGGCGCGGGAAAAACACGATCGAGACCACGCACAGGGCGACCACCAGCAGGTGGATCGCGGTGAGTCCCCAGCCGCTGGCGCTGTTGCCGTCGCTGCCGACGTCGGGCGGGTTGGCGTAGCCGTTCGCGGTGTGCTGCATGCAGTCGGCCGCGTAGCGCCAGGTGGCGGCCCAGACCATGGCGCTGGCCAGCACGCCGATGTAGCTTGGCAGCAGGCCGACGTAGTGGATCAGCGCCAGCACGACGCACGTGGGCAGCGCCGCCCCGCGCAGCGGATAACCGAAGCCGGCCCGCAGGCGTTCGGTGAACGGCGTATCGGCCGCGACCACTTCGACGCGGGGCATCGTCCCTCGCCCCGCTCAGCGCTTGCCGCCGAAGATCCCGCCCAGCACCCCACGCAGGATCTGCCGGCCGAGCTGGCTGCCGGCGGTGCGCACCATCTGCTTGCCCATGGTCTCGATCATGCCCTGGCGGCGCTTGGTGCCGAACAGCGCGTCGTGGATGGCGCCGCCCCAGCCGCCCTCGTCGTTTTTGGCCGCGCCCCTGGCCGGCGCGCCCGCTGCGACGGTGGCGGCGTCGGCGGCCTTGTCCTCGGCGCGCCTGGCCAGCATCTCGGCGGCCGATTCGCGGTTGACGGCGGTGTCGTACTTGCCGCCGACCGGCGAACGCTGGCGGATGGTGCCGCGTTCGGCATCGGTGATCGCGCCGATGCGGCAGCACGGCGTGGTCACCAGCACCTGTTCCACCGGCGTGGGCACGCCGCCGCTGGCCAGGGTCGAGGCCAGCGCCTCGCCCACGCCGAGCTTGGTGATCGCCTCGGTGACGTCGAGCTTCGGGTTGGCGACGAAGGTTTCCGCCGCCGCCTTCACTGCCTTCTGGTCGCGCGGGGTGAACGCGCGCAAGGCGTGCTGGATGCGGTTGCCGAGCTGGCCCAGGATGTTGCCGGGCACGTCGTCGGGATTCTGCGAGCAGAAGTACACGCCCACGCCCTTGGAGCGGATCAGCCGCACCACCTGTTCCACCCGCTGCAGCAGAGCCGGCGAGGCATCGTCGAACAGCAGATGCGCCTCGTCGAAGAAGAACACCATCTTCGGCTGGTCGAGGTCGCCCACTTCGGGCAGTTGCTCGAACAGCTCGGACAGCAGCCACAGCAGGAAGGTGGAGTACAGCCGCGGCTTCAGGATCAGCTGGTCGGCGGCCAGCACGTTGATGATGCCGCGGCCGCTCATGTCCTGGCGCATCAGGTCGGCCAGTTCCAGCGCCGGTTCGCCGAAGAACTGGTCGGCGCCGTCACTTTCGAGTTTCAGCAGCGCGCGCTGGATCGCCGCGATGCTCTGCGTGCTGATCAGACCGTATTGGGTGGAGAGCGCCTTGGCGTTTTCGGCGGCGTAGGTGAGCAGCGCGCGCAGGTCGGCCAGGTCAAGCAGCAGCCAGCCCTGGTCGTCGGCGGCCTTGAATACCACCTCCAGCACGCCTTCCTGGGTGTCGTTCAGCTCCAGCACGCGGCCGAGCAGGGTGGGGCCCATCTCGCTGACCGTGGCGCGCACCGGGTGGCCAAGCTTGCCGTAGATGTCCCAGAAGACCACCGGGTTCGCCTGCGCCTTCCAGTCGGCGAGCTTGAGCCTGGCCAGGCGCGCCTTGAGCTTGTCGCCCGGCTCGCCGGCGGCCATCGCCAGGCCGGCCAGGTCACCCTTGGCGTCAGCCAGGAAACAGGGGACGCCCAACCGCGAGAAACCCTCGGCCAGCACCATCAACGAGACGGATTTTCCGGTGCCAGTGGCGCCGGCGATCATGCCGTGACGGTTGCCGTAGTGCGGATCGAGGCTGACGCTGGTGCTGTCGTTGCGGCCGATCAGGATGTCTGTCATGGCGGTCCTTCCGTTGGCGGTGAAACGATTGTAGCCAAGCCGGCGCGAGGCTCGCGGTTGTGACGCCGTGCGTTGAGTCCCGTCGCACGGCCGGCTATGGTGAATGCTTTTTGCGGGTGAAGTTCTTCATGTCGTTGTTCCCCACATTTCGCTCGCGCCGCCTGGCGCCCGTCGTGCTGGCCTGCACCCTGCTCGGCGGCTGTGCCAGCAGCGGTGGCGACAGGACACCGACGCCGGTGGATGCGTTGTATGGCCAACTGGACCAGGCCAGCAAGGGCTACGAAACCGCCTTGCAGCAGGCGCGCGAAGGGAATTCGGATGCGTCGGCGCTGAGCCTGCGCCAGTCGCTCGACCTGTTGAAGCAGTCGTCGGCCAAGTGCGCCAACACGCCCGGTTGCGATCCGCAGCGCTTCTTTTCCGTATTCGACCGCCTGCTGCGCCTGAAGGACGGCCATTTCGACGACATTCCGGACCTGTCCGGCGACGTCGATTCGTCGCAGGCGCTGCTGGCCACCGGCCATGCCGGAGCGGCCAGCCTGCCGCAGGCACAACGCAGCGTGACCCTGCTGCACGGACAGAAACTGTCGCAGCTGATCGCGATGAACGGGCCGGTGAAGGCAGCGCTGGAGATGTGGCTGACCCAGCGTCGGCCGTACCTGATGGATGCCTGGGTCAACTACCAGTACCTGCGCCACGAGATGTGGCCGGCCTACCAGAAGGCCGACCTGCCCGAGGCGCTGCTGTTCGGCATGGTGGCCCAGGAATCCAACGGCAAGGTGCACGCGGTGTCGCGCTCCGGTGCGTCCGGCCCGCTGCAGTTCATGTACGCCACCGGCATGCGCTTCGGCCTGGGCGTGGACAACGGCTTCGACATGCGCTTCGATCCGGCCGCCTCGGCGCGGGCCAATGCCGAGTATGTCAACGAGCAGTTGCGCATCTTCAACAACAACCTGGAGCTGGTCATCGGCGCCTACAACGGCGGCGAGGGCCGCATGCGCCGCGCGGTGGGCGACGACCCGTCGGTGAGTTTCTACGACCCGCGCATCTACGACCAGATGTCGCCCGAGACACGCGACTACGTGCCCGCCGTGCTGGCGGCGGCGTGGCTGTTCCTGCACCCGGACAGCTACAACCTGCGTTTCCCGAAGATCGACGGCGCCGCCGGCAGCATCACCTTGAAGCGCGCCGCCTCGCTGGACGAACTCACCGTCTGCCTGGGCTCGGCCGACGGCATGGACGATGGCTGGTTCCGCACCTTGCGCAATCTCAATCCCCGGCTCGACCCCGATGCCTCCCAGCCGGTGGGCAGCACGCTGCAGGTACCCAAGCGGCTGGAGAGCGCCTATGCCTCGCGCTGTGTCGATGGTCCGTGGCCGATACTCGCGGCCGACCTGCACAGCGCGACGGTGCCGGTGGTGCCGGATCCGGCACCGGCGAAGGCGAGTGCGCGGCGAACGAAGACATATCGGGTGCGCCACGGCGACACGTTGATCAGCATCGTGCGCAAGCTGCACTGTTCCAGCGTGCAGGAGATTTCCGACCTGAACGACCTCAAGCACCACCGCATCCGCGCCGGCCAGCACCTGAAGGTGCCGGTCTGCCGTTGAGGCGGGGCTGACGGCGCGCCGTGCGCTCAGGCGACGGCGCTTTCCTGCATCCAGCTTTCCACCGTGTCGTTGCGGTTGCTGCTGCCGTGGAGTTCCTTCAGTTCGCGCAGCAATTGCAGCAACTGCCGATGCTGGGCCTGCACGCTGGGCTGGGTGGCGGTCTTGGTCTCGTGGTAGGCCACCGCCAGCCACAGGGCGATGCCGCGCAAGGCGACCTCGGCGTTGCTCGAGCGCGCACGCTCGTAGCCCAGGTCGGTGCCTTGCCCCCACGGCAGGTAGCGCGATTCCGGCGTGGTGCCGTACAGGTGCGGGAAATCGCAGCGCGAAGCCTGCCCGATCTCGCGCAGGGTGAGCATGCTCAACCGGTCGCGGCTGCGCTTGGGCAGCGCCCGGATGCTGCGTTCGATGTCACGGAACTGGCGGCCAAGCTGGCGCGAGCGCACCATCGCGAAGAATGGACTGAGTATCTGCATGGTTCCCCTCGGCGCAGGTTCGGAAACGGCGCATGGGCCGGCCGTCGCGAGGAGGTTAGCCGGCACCCCGGGGAATTTGCGCGCATAGCGTCACAAAATGACGCGTGGCGTCAGTTTGCCGGCGGCTGGCCGGCGGGCGCGGCGATCCGGCCGATGCGCTGCCCCACCTGCAGGTGCTGCTGCGGCGCCAGCGACTCCACCGTCGCGCTGCCCGGCGGCAGCAGCACGATCACCGTGGAACCCATGTTGAAGCGGGCCATTTCGGCGAAGCGCTCCAGCGTGATGCCCTGGCCGGCGAACGACTTGCGCCGGATCGACGCGGCGTAGGGCGGGATCACCAGGCCGTCCCAGACCGTGGCCACCGACGACACCAGGATCGCGCCCACCATCACCACCACGAACGGGCCGTGCTCGCCGTCGAAGTGGCACACCAGCCGTTCGTTGCGCGCGAACAGCCGCGGGATCGCGGCCACCGCGAACGGCGCGACGCTGAAGATGCGTCCGGGCACGTGCACGGTTTCGCGCAAGGTCCCTTTCAGCGGCATGTGCACGCGGTGGTAGTCGCGCGGGGACAGGTAGACCGTCACGAAGCTGCCGTTGCGGTACGGCGCCGCCGCGGCCTCGTCGCCGCCGAGCAGTTCGGCAGCGGTGTAATCCTGCCCCTTGGCCTGGAAAATCCGCCCGTCGACGATGGCGCCGGCCTGGCTGACGCGGCCGTCGGCAGGCGAGAGCAGGGCAGCCGGATCGGTGTCGGCCTGGCGCGCGCCCGGCTTCAGCTTGCGCGTGAAGAACGCATTGAAATGCTGGTAGGCGAGCGGATCGGGCTGGGCCGCTTCGGCCATGTCCACCTGGTAGTTGCGCACGATGGTGGCGATCAGCCAGTTCTTCCACGGCGCGAACGTCCAGCGCGTGGCCCAGTAGACCAGGCGCGACAGGAAGCGGTGCGGGAGGGCGTATTGGAGGAATACCTTGAAAGTCATCGAGGCAGTATAGACGGCAATCCGTGTGGCTTTTCCCAACCGCCGCCCCACGCCGTTCACCCTGAGCGCAGGCCTGCAGGGCCGAAGTCGAAGGGTCCCTCCCGTCCGGAGCGACCCTTCGACTCCGCTTCGCTACGCTCAGGGAGAACGGCTTGGGGGCTTCGCGCGTTCGGAGCAAACGGTACGGGGCTTATAATCGCCGGCCGACTTGCCACCTTCCGGATCGCCGTGACCGCCGAGCTTGCCACCATCATCGACTTCATCCGCTACGGCGCCAGCCGGTTCTCGGCGGCCGGGCTGACGTTCGGGCACAGCCACGACAACCCGATCGACGAGGCCACGCACCTGGTGCTGGCCAGCTTGCACCTGCCGCCGGACATCCCGCCTGCCTACGGCGCGGGCCGGCTCACCGCCGAGGAGCGCGCGAGCGTGCTGGCGCTGATCGATCGCCGCGTCAACGAGCGCCTGCCGGTGGCCTACCTGGTCGGCGAGACCTGGTTCGCCGGGCTGAAGTTCAAGAGCGACCGCCGCGCCCTGGTGCCGCGCTCGCCGATTGCCGAGCTGATCGAAACCGGCTTCGCGCCGTGGCTGGACGAGCGCCACGTCGAGCGCGCGCTGGACCTGTGCACCGGCTCGGGCTGCATCGGCATCGCGATGGCCGAGTACAACCCCGAGTGGCAGGTCGACATCGTCGACATCAGCGACGAGGCGCTGTCGCTGGCGCGCGAGAACATCGCCTTCCAGCACGTCGAGGGCCGGGTCGAAGCGATCCGTTCCGACCTGTTCGCGGGCGTGGCGGGGCGCAAGTACGACCTGATCGTGTCCAATCCGCCCTACGTCACCGAGGACGAATACGCTGCCTTGCCGGGCGAATACGCGCATGAGCCGAAGCTCGGCCTGACTTCCGGCGTGGATGGCCTGGACCTGTGCCTGCGCATGCTGGACGAGGCGGCCGGCCACCTCACCGACGACGGCCTGCTGATCGTCGAGGTGGGCGAGAGCGAACACGCGCTGGCCGCACTGCTGCCGGAAGTGCCGTTCATCTGGATCGAGTTCAAGGTCGGCCAGATGGGCGTGTTCGCGCTGGAGCGGCGCGACCTGGTCGAGCATGCCGTCGCGATCCGTGCCGCGGCCGCCGCGCGTCGTCCAGGCTGAGCGATGGAACTGGTCACGACGCGATTGCGGATCGACGCGTTGCGCCCTGACGATGCCGCGGCGCTGTTCGCCGTGCGCAGCGATCCCGCGGTGGCCCGTTACCAGGGCTGGCGGCCCGCGGACCTTGCCGACGCGCGTGCCTTCATCGATCGGCAATCGCCCGCAGCGACTCCGATGGGCTGGTTTCAGCGTGCCATCCGCCTGCGCGAGAATGGCCGGCTGATCGGCGATCTCGGCGTGAACCTGCCCGAGGATGCGATGGACTCGGTCGAGTTCGGCATCAGCCTCGCGCCGGTCGGGCAGGGCCGCGGCTACGCCGGCGAGGCGGCGCGCGCGCTGTTCGACCACGTGTTCGGCCACCTCGGCCGACACCGTGTCCACGCCTCGGTCGACCCGCGCAACCTGGCCTGCCTCGCCTTGCTGCGCTCCCTCGGCATGCGCCAGGAAGCCCATCACCGTGAGAGCCTGTGGCTGCACGGCGAATGGGTCGACGACGTGGTCTTTGCCATGCTGGCTCGCGAGTGGCCAGCCACAGAACGGTAGGAGCCCGCTCGCGGGCGATGCTTCTGTTCTTGCCAATCCCCAATCCCCCAGCCCAAAGCATCGCCCGCGAGCGGGCTCCTACAAGATCGGAGCGGTGCCGGTATGCTTGGGTCTTTGACCGCGGACGCGCCATGTCCAGCAATTCCTTCGGCAAGCTCCTGACTGTCACCACCTTCGGCGAAAGCCATGGGCCGGCGATCGGCTGCGTGATCGACGGCTGCCCTCCGGGGCTGGCGATCGCGCCGGAAGAATTCCGCCACGACCTCGACCGCCGCGCCACCGGCCGCAGCCGCTACACCTCGCAGCGGCACGAGGCGGATGAGGTGGAGATCCTCTCCGGCGTCTACCGGGGCCAGACCACCGGCACGCCGATCGCACTGCTGATCCGCAACACCGACCAGCGCAGCAAGGACTACGGCGAGATCGAGCAGACCTTCCGTCCCGGCCACGCCGACTACACCTACTGGCAGAAATACGGCATCCGCGATCCGCGTGGCGGCGGACGTTCCTCCGCTCGCGAGACCACCATGCGCGTGGCTGCCGCGGTGATCGCCAAGAAATGGCTGGCCGATCGATTTGGCGTACGGGTGCGCGGCTACCTGGCGCAGATCGGCGACGTGGTGCCGCACGCGTTCGCCTGGGAAGCGGTGGAGCAGAACCCGTTCTTCTGGCCCGATCCGGCGCAGGTACCGGAGCTGGAGGATTACATCAACAGGCTGCGCAAGTCCGGCGACTCGGTCGGCGCCCGCGTCAACGTGGTCGCCGATGGCGTGCCGCCCGGTTGGGGCGAACCGGTCTACAGCAAGCTGGACGGTGACCTCGCCGCGGCGCTGATGTCGATCAACGCGGTCAAGGGGGTCGAGATCGGCGACGGCTTCGCCGCCGTTTCCCAGCGCGGTAGCGGGCACCGCGACGAAATGCATTTGGACGGCTTTACGTCCAATCACGCCGGCGGTATCCTCGGCGGCATCAGCAGTGGCCAGCCGGTCACCGCTTCCATCGCGTTGAAGCCCACGTCCAGCATCCTGATTCCCGGCCACAGCGTGAACCTGGCCGGCGAGCCGGTGGACGTGGTCACCAAGGGGCGGCACGACCCCTGCGTCGGCATCCGCGCCACGCCCATCGCCGAGGCGATGATGGCGCTGGTGCTGATGGACCACGCCTTGCGCCACCGCGCGCAGTGCGGCGACGTGGGGCCTGTTGCGCCGCGGATCGCCTGAGGTTCGACCGCCACCGGAACCGTTCGATGACCGACAAGCCGCGCGTCTGGGTGTCCCGCCCCACCTTCCCCGGCGTCATTGCCCGGCTGGAGCCGCATTTCGAGGTGGCCGTCGAAGATGCCGAACGCAAGCTGGGCCCGTCCGAACTGGCCGCCCGCCTGGCGGGGCAGGACGCCGTGATCGTGGGTCTCAAGGACCGTATCGGCGCGGCCGAAGTCGGTGCCGCCGAGCGCCTGCGCATCGTGGCCAACCTGGCGGTGGGCTACGACAACATCGATGTCGATGCGATGAGCGCCGCGGGCATCGCGGTCTCCAACACCGCCGACGTGCTCAACGAGAGCGTGGCGGACTACGCCTGGGCGCTGCTGCTGGGCGCGGCCCGGCGCATGACCGCGGCCGAACGCTGGCTGCGCGCCGGCCACTGGCATGCCACCGAGTTCAAGGCCTGGCTGGGCACCGACGTGCGCGGGCGCACCCTGGGTATCCTGGGCATGGGCCGGATCGGCCAGGCCATTGCCCATCGCGCGGTCGGCTTCGGCATGCCGGTGATCTACCACAACCGCTCGCCGCTGCCCGAGGCGGTCGAGCGCGCCTGCAACGCGCGTCACGTCGACAAGGCGCAGTTGCTGGGCGAATCCGACTTCCTGGTGCTGGCCCTGCCGCTGACCCCGCGTACCCGGCATGCCGTCGGCGCGGCCGAGCTGGCCCTGATGAAGCCCACCGCGCTGCTGATCAACATCGCCCGCGGCGGCATCGTCGACGACGTGGCACTGGCCGCGGCCTTGCGCGACCGCCGCCTCGCCGGCGCGGCGCTGGATGTTTTCGAAGGCGAACCGAAACTGCATCCGGCGCTGCTCACGCTCGACAACGTGGTGCTCAGCCCGCATATCGCCAGCGCCACGACCGAAACCCGCCGCGCGATGACCTCGGTGGCGGTGGACAATGTGCTGGCGATGTTCGGCCACGGCCCCCATGCCGGGCGGCCGCCCAACATCGTCAACCCCAACGTGCTGTGAGCGGCACGCCTCTTTCTCCCGAGCAGACCAACCCATGAGTCAGAAAAGCAGCTACAAGGTCGCCATGGTCGGCGCCACCGGTGCCGTCGGCGAAACCCTGCTGGCGATACTCGCCGAGCGAAATTTCCCGGTCAGCGAGCTGGTGCCGCTGGCCAGCGAGCGTTCGGCGGGCGAGCGGATCACCTTCGGCGGCAAGCAGGTCACCGTGCAGTTGCTGGACGGCTACGACTTCGCCGGCGTGGACATCGCGTTCTTCTCCGCCGGCGGCTCGGTCAGCCGCGAGCATGCGCCGCGGGCGGCGGCGGCCGGGGCGGTGGTGATCGACAACACCTCCGAGTTCCGCTACCAGGACGACATCCCGCTGGTGGTCAGCGAGGTCAACCCGCACGCGATCGCCCAGTACACCAACCGCGGCATCATCGCCAACCCGAACTGCTCGACCATGCAGATGCTGGTGGCGTTGGCGCCGATCCACCGCGCCGTGCAGATCGAGCGGATCAACGTGGCCACCTACCAGTCGGTTTCCGGCGCCGGCCGCAGCGGGATGGAGGAGCTGGGGCGCGAGACCGCGGCCCTGCTGAATTTCCAAAGCGTGGAGCCGGGCAAGAAATTTCCGGTGCAGATCGCGTTCAATGTGATCCCGCAGATCGACGACTTCCAGCCCAACGGTTACACCAAGGAAGAGATGAAGCTGGTGTGGGAGACCCGCAAGATCCTGGAGGACGAGTCGATCCAGGTGAACCCGACCGCGGTGCGCGTGCCGGTGTTCTATGGCCATTCCGAGGCAGTGCACATCGAGACCAGCGACAAGATCACCGTCGACGAGGCCCGCGAGCTGCTGCGCCAGGCACCGGGCGTGGTGCTGATGGACGAGCGCAAGCCGGCCGGTTATCCGACCCCGGTGGCGCAGGCTGCGGGCACTGACGGCGTGTTCGTCGGGCGCATCCGCGAGGACATTTCGCACGAACGCGGGCTGGACCTGTGGGTCGTCTCGGACAACATCCGCAAGGGCGCGGCGCTGAATGCGGTACAGATTGCCGAATTGCTGATCGAGGATTTTCTCTGACCATGTGTTACCTGCGACTCCTCGCCGTCATCGGCTTCCTGCTGGTCGCGCCGGCCTGGGCCGCACCGCCGGCCGGCGTGGCCCACGCCGGTTCGACGGCCGCGCCGGTGCCGCCGACCGTGCGGCAGCGCATGCAACACGACCAGGTCGAGGTGACGCGCCTGCAGCAGGAGGTGGCGCGCCAGGAATCGGCCAGCCAGCGCGCCAGCCGGCGGCTGGAGCAGCAGGATGCGAAGCTCGCCGAGCTGCGCCGCCAGCTGTCGCAGCTGCGGGCCGGGCCGCCTGCCGACCAGCCATGAAGTCGCCTCCCGGGCAAGAACCGGTAGCAGAAATGTGTCGCAAGTATTCGCCGCAGCTATTGTTGATTGCCCTTCTTGTAACTAAAGTGGCGGCACGGTGACGCGGCCGCCGCCCCGGTGGCGGCATCTTTTCAACAAGAAAGCGTCAGGGATTGTTCGGGGGATCATGCATGAATCGTTCGTTGAAGTTGTCGATGCTGGTGGCACTGGCGCTGGGGAGCAGTCAGCTCCTTGCCTTGGACCTGGGCCAGGTCCAGGTCAAGTCGGCGCTGGGACAGCCGCTGCTGGCGGAGATTCCGCTGCATCCGGCCAACCCGGCCGAATTGCAGGGCCTCAAGGTGAAACTGGCTTCCACCGAGCAATTTGCCCGGGCCGGCATCGTGGGCGGGCGCACCGATATTCCGTTGCATTTCAGCGTGGCCGCCGGTGCCCATCCGGTGATCCGCATCACCAGCAGCGTGCCGGTCAACGACCCCTACCTCGATCTCCTCATTGAAGTGGACGGCAAGGACGGGCCCAGCGTGCGGGAGTACGCGATCCTGCTCGACCCGCCCGGCACGCATTCGGCAGCGGCAGCGGTGACCCCGCCGGCGCCCGCGGCACCGGCGCGCCAGGCCAGCGCGACCCCCCGTCCGGCGCAGGGCGCGCCCGCGACCGCGTCGAAACCGGCAGCCGTCACCCGCGCGCCGGCTCCCGCCGTCGCCGGGAACGACCGCGTCTCGGTCCAGAGCGGGCAGACGCTGTCGGGGATCGCCCGCGACGTGGCGCCGGCCGGCGTCGACGTGCGGCAGATGATGCTGGCGTTGCAGCAGGCCAATCCCGATGCCTTCTACCGCGACAACATCAACGCCCTGAAGAGCGGCGTGGTGCTGCGCGTGCCCACCGCTTCCGAGGCACAGGCGATGACCCTGGCCGCGGCGGCCGCCGAGGTCAGCCGGCAGAACAGCGACTGGCGTGCCGGCATGCCGGGCAAGCCGGCGGTGGTGGCCGACGCCGCGACGCGCCCCTCGTCCTCCGGTTCGCCCACGACCGGCGCCGCCGGCAACGAGGATCGGCTGGCCCTGGTGCCGCCGCAGGCCGGTGGCACGGCGAGCGGCGGGCAGTCCTCCGGCAAGGCCGACCAGTCGGCCGCCAGCCTGCGCGAAGAGCTGCTGCGCAGCCGCGAGAGCCTGGCCAGCCTGCAGCAGCAGAGCGACGACCTGAAGGCCCGGCTGAAAGACCTCAACGACATCAACGCCAAGAACGAGCACCTGCTCTCGCTGAAGGACAGCGAGATTGCCGAGCTGCAGGCCAAGCTGGCGGCGGCACGCAAGGCCTCCGGTGCCCCGGTGACCGCCCCGGCTGCCGCCGGCACGACCGCCGGGCCGCTGGCACTGGAGCCAGCAGTGGCCACCGCCGGCAGCAGCGCCGAGGCCAGCGAGAGCCCGGTGGCGGCGGCGTCTTCCTCCGGCGTGGTGCCCGCATCGTCGATCGCGGCCGCGGCACCGGCCTCGGCCGGTTCGGCCTCGCTGGCCGTGGCCGGCACGGCGGCTGCCCTCACTCCGGCCCCGGCCGCTGCTTCCACCGCCGCCAGCAAGCCCGCGGCGGCCGCGCCGGCGCCGATGCCCGCCCCGGTGGTGGAGCAGCCCTGGTACATGCAGACCTGGGCCTGGGCCGCCGCGGCCGGTGCGGTGCTCGTGCTGATCCTGCTGGCCGTCCTCGGCCGTCGCCGCAAGCCCGCCGCCGCGGCCAAGGCGGGGTCCTCGCTGGCCGATCGTTTCGGCGCCACGCCGCCGGCGGACGACGATGACCTGCTTGCCGACGGAGACACCGACCAGGAGCAACTGCTCGACCAGCTGGCCGAGCATCCGGACGACATCTACCTGCACCTCGAACTGGTCACGCTGTATTACTCGCGCCGCGACGTGGAGCGCTTCGAGGCTGCGGCCGAGGCGATGCACGCCCACATCACCGACCCGGCGCAGGAAGAATGGCAGGACGTGGTGCACATGGGCGAGGACCTCGCGCCGGAGCATCCCCTGTTCGACCATCATGCGGAACCCGCGGACGTCGAGTCCGAGGCGGCGCAGGCGTTCGACATCGACGACTATGCCGATGACGGCGACGCGCCCACCGTGGTGTCCTCGCTGCCGCCGTCGCTGCCCGCCGGTGGCAAGAAGGTCACCGGGTACAGCTTCGATTTCGACCTGACCCAGCCCGCGGGTGGCGAATCGCGCGCGCAACCGCCGGCAGCCGCCGACGACGTGACCGTGGTCAAGCCGCTCGCCGAGCCGACGGCCTCGTGGGACTCGCCGGGGGCCGGCGCGCCCGCCGCGGAGTCGGGCGAGTTCAGCGACGATCCGGTCGACACCAAGCTCGACCTGGCGCGTGCCTACCTCGACATGGGCGATGCCGACGGTGCCCGCGCGATGCTGGGCGAAGTCCTCAAGGAGGGCAGCCAGATGCAGCGTGACGTGGCACGCAAGCTGCTCGACGGCCTGGGCTGAGCGCGCCTCGCGCACGGGACGAAACCGGGCCGGCCTTGCCGGCCCGCTTTCTTTTCGGCGGGTGGGCGTCGCCCGCCTGCTAATCTTTGACGCTTCCTCGGAACACCTGCGGCATCCATGCGTATCGCCCTCGGCATCGAGTATGACGGCACCGATTTCTCCGGCTGGCAGCGCCTGACCGAAGGGGTGAGCGTGCAGGGCGCGGTCGAGCAGGCGCTGACGAAGGTCGCCGACCATCCGGTGCAGGTGGCTTGCGCAGGGCGTACCGATGCCGGCGTCCACGGTTGTTGCCAGGTGGTGCATTTCGACACGGACGCGCAGCGCGACATGCGCGGCTGGGTGCTCGGCGCCTGCTCGAACCTGCCGACCAGCGTGGCCGTGTTGTGGGCACGACCGGTACCGGACGGCTTCCACGCCCGTTTCTCCGCGCGCAGCCGACGCTATCGCTACCACCTGCTCAACCGGCCGATACGCGCGGCGCTGGATGCACGCTACGTCACCTGGGAGCGCCTGCCGCTGGATGCCGCGCGCATGCACGAGGCCTCCCAGCTGCTGCGGGGCGAACACGACTTCAGCGCGTTCCGTGCCTTGTCCTGCCAGGCAGCGCATCCGCGGCGCAGCGTGCTGGCGGTCGGCGTGCGGCGTGACGGCGAACACGTGTTCGTCGAGATCGAGGCCAACGCCTTCCTGCACCACATGGTGCGCAACATCGTCGGCTCGCTGCTGATGATCGGCCGCGGCGAGCAACCGGTGGCATGGCTGGGCGACTTGCTGGCCGGCCGCGACCGCACGGTGGCAGGGCCCACGGCGCCGGCATCCGGGTTGACCTTCATCGGCCCGCGCTACGAAGGGTACTGGGGCCTGCCGCCGGAGGTGAGCCAATGACGCGCATCAAATGCTGCGGCATGACCCGCGTCGGCGACGCGCTGCTCGCCGCACGGCTCGGCGCCGATGCGATCGGCCTGGTATTCACCGCGCGTAGCCGGCGGCAGGTGGCGCCCGCGCAGGCGCGCACCATCGTCGCGGCGCTGCCGCCATTCGTCGCCACGGTCGCCCTGTTCATGGGCGACACCGAGGCGCTGGTGCGGCAGGTGGTCGACGAGGTACGCCCGGCGTGGCTGCAGTTCCACGGCGACGAAAGCGATGGCTGGTGCGCGCAATTCGGTCTGCCGTTCCTGAAGGCGATCGCGATGGGCGAGGGGGCGCCTGCGCTGTCGCGCCTGCGCGATTATCCGCACGCCGCCGGCCTGTTGCTGGACGGCCATGCGGCAGGCGAGGCGGGCGGCAGCGGCCGCGCCTTCGACTGGTCCGTGCTGCCGACGGACCTCGCGCAGCCAATGGTCCTGGCCGGTGGGCTGCATGCCGGCAACGTGGGCGATGCCGTGCGGGCGGCACGCCCGTGGGCGGTGGACGTGGCCAGCGGGGTGGAGTCGGCGCCCGGGATCAAGGACCCGGCGCGGCTGGAGGCTTTCATTCGCGCGGTGCGCGCGGTCGACGCGGAGCAGGCGCCATGCCGGGCGTGATCGACGAATGCCAGGGCTCGGTGCCGTCGATCGGGCTGGCCGGGCTGGTGGACCGTGGACGGCCGCTGGTGATCCGCGGCTTGTGCCGCGACTGGCCGATGGTGGCCTGGGCGCGGCAGTCGGACACGGCGTTCGCGCAGGGGCTGGCGCGGCTTGACAATGGCAGCGAGGTGGATGCGCTGCTGATGCCGCCGGAGGAGGGCGGCGTGATCGGCTACAACGCGGCTTTCGACGGCTTCAACTACGCCCGCCGCCGCGTTTCGATCACCCAGGGTCTGCAGCGGCTGGCGACGTACAGCCGCCAGGCGAACCCGCCGGGACTGGCGATGCAGAGCGCCCTGATCTCCACCTGCCTGCCCGGGCTGCTGGAGGACCACGCGGTTCCCTTCATCGACAAGACGATCGAGCCGCGCATCTGGATCGGCAACCAGGTCACCACGCCGGTGCATTTCGACGAATACCACAACATCGCCTGCGTGGCGTGCGGGGTCCGGCGTTTCACCCTGTTCGCACCCGAGCAGGTGCGCAACCTCTACATCGGCCCGCTGGATTTCGCGCCGACCGGCGCGGCGATCGGCATGGCCCGGCTCGACCGCCCGGACGATCCACGGTTTCCACGTCTGAAGCATGCCCTGGCGGAGGCGCTGGTGGCCGACCTGCGCCCCGGCGACGCGATCTACATCCCGCCGATGTGGTGGCACCACGTCGAGTCGCTGGAGCGGATCAACGCGCTGGTGAACTACTGGTGGAAGCCGGTGCCGGCGGGCGCTCCGGCGCCGGGCACGGCGCTGGGTTGCCTGATGCACTGCATCCTGGCCTTCCGTTCGCTGCCGCCGGCGGAGCGGGCCGCCTGGAGGGCCCTGCTGGACCACTACGTGTTCGGCGACGAGGATCCCGCCGCCCATATCCCCCCAGGACGGCGCGGGATACTCGGTGGGCTCACGCCCGCGCAACTGGCCGAATTCAGGGAAACCATCCGGCGTTATCTGTGATCGCCATCCGCTAAGATGGCCGCTTGCCGCCGTGCAGCACGCCCCATCCCAGAGTGACGACATGAGCAAGATCGCGGACTACAGCGCGTACCCCGACGCCCACGGCCGCTTCGGCGACTACGGTGGCAGCTACGTCGCCGAAACGCTGATGGCGCCGCTGGCCGAACTGACCGAAGCCTACCTGCGCCTGCGCGAGGACCCGGCGTTCATCGCCGAGCTCGACCGCGACCTGAAGCACTATGTCGGCCGGCCCAGCCCGATCTACCACGCCGAGCGGCTGTCGCAGCACGTCGGTGGCGCGCGCATCGTGTTCAAGCGCGAGGATCTCAACCACACCGGCGCGCACAAGATCAACAACACGGTGGGCCAGGCGCTGGTGGCCCGCAACATGGGCAAGACCCGCATCATTGCCGAGACCGGCGCCGGCCAGCACGGCGTGGCCAGTGCCACGGTGGCCGCGCGGATGGGCCTGAAGTGCGTGGTCTACATGGGCGCGGTCGACATCGAGCGGCAGAAGATCAACGTCTACCGCATGAAGCTGCTCGGCGCCGAGGTGGTGCCGGTGACCTCCGGCTCGAAGACGCTGAAGGACGCGCTGAACGAGGCGATGCGCGACTGGGTCACCAACGTGGCCGACACCTTCTACATCATCGGCACCGTGGCCGGCCCTCATCCGTACCCGCTGATGGTGCGCGACTTCAACGCGATCGTGGGGCGCGAGGCGCGCGCGCAGGTGCTGGAGCAGTACGGCCGGCTGCCCGACGTGCTGACCGCCTGCGTCGGCGGCGGCTCCAACGCGATCGGCCTGTTCCACGCCTTCCTCAACGACGCCGGCGTGCGCATCGTCGGCGCCGAGGCGGCGGGCGAGGGCATCGCCACCGGTCACCACGCCGCCTCGCTGGCCGCCGGCCGCCCCGGCGTGCTGCACGGCAACCGCACCTACGTGTTGTGCGACGACAACGGCCAGATCACCGAGACGCACTCGGTCTCGGCCGGCCTGGACTATCCCGGCGTCGGCCCCGAGCACGCGTTCCTGAAGGATGCCGGCCGTGCCGACTACGTCGGGGTCACCGACGACGAGGCACTGGAAGCCTTCCATCTGCTGGCCCGTACCGAGGGCATCCTGGCCGCGCTGGAATCCAGCCACGCGGTGGCGCAGGCGATCAGGCTGGCACGTGAATACCCGAGGGACGGCATCGTGCTGTGCAACCTCTCCGGTCGTGGCGACAAGGACGTGCACACGATCGCCGCGCGCGAGGGAGTGGAGGTATGAGCCGCATCGACCGCCGCTTCGCCGCACTGAAAGCTGCCGGTCGCACCGGTCTGGTTCCTTTCGTCACCGCCGGCGATCCCTCTCCCGGGCACATGGTGGCGATGATGCATGCGCTGGTGGAGTCCGGTGCGGACCTGATCGAGCTGGGCGTGCCGTTCTCCGATCCGATGGCGGACGGCCCGGTGATCCAGCATGCCAGCGAACGGGCCATCGCCAGGGGCGTCGGGCTCGCGCAAGTGCTCGGCTGGGTCAGGGCATTCCGCCAGCGCGACGCGCAGACCCCGATCGTGCTGATGGGTTACCTGAACCCGCTGGAGATCCACGGCTACGCGCGTTTCGCGCAGGAGGCGGTGGCGGCCGGAGTGGACGGCGTGCTGCTGGTCGACTGCCCGCTGGAGGAATCGGCGGTGTTGCAGCCGCTGCGCGAGGCGGGGCTGCAGCAGATCCTGCTGGCTGCGCCTACGACCGCACCGTCGCGTATGGCGCGGTTGTGCAGTTCGGCCAAGGGCTTCCTGTATTATGTGTCGTTCGCCGGGATCACCGGGGCGGAACGCTTGAGCGTCAACGAGATCGCCGCGCGCGTCGCCGAAGTCCGGGTCCTCGCCGGGACGCCGGTGGCGGTGGGTTTCGGCATCCGTGACGCGGCAAGCGCCGTGGCCATCGGCAGGTTCGCCGACGCGGTCGTCATCGGCAGCGCGCTGGTCGACCGCCTGGCGGGAGCCACGGGCGAGGCGGATATCGTGGAGCGTGCGCGCAGCTTCCTGCAGCCGATTCGTGCGGCGCTGGATGCACGCTGAGGCGGTCACCTGACCGCTTCGGGTCAGGAACGTTTGAGGTGTTGCGATGAACTGGCTGCAAAAGATCATGAACCCGCGTACCCGCACGCTTCCGGCGGGTGGCGGCAAGGGCTCGGTACCCGAGGGCGTGTGGGAGAAATGCTCCGGCTGCGGCACCGTGCTCTACCGGCCCGAACTGGAGCGCAACCTGATGGTGTGCCCCAAGTGCGGCCATCACCACTACATCAGCGCGCGCACGCGGCTGGGTGCGTTGCTGGACGAGGGCTCGGGCCAGGAGCTGTGGGCCAGCATGGAGCCGGCCGACCCGCTGAAGTTCCGCGATTCGAAGAAGTACCGCGACCGCATCGTCGCCACCCAGAAGAAGCTGGGCGAGAAGGATGCCATGGTGGCGATGAGCGGCCGGCTCAAGGGCCGCCCGCTGATGGCGGTGGCGTTCGAGTTTGCCTACATGGGCGGCTCGATGGGTTCGGTGGTCGGTGAAAAGTTCACCCGTGCCGCCGAACGCGCCCTGGCCGACAAGAGTGCCCTGGTGTGCTTCTCGGCCACCGGTGGCGCCCGCATGCAGGAGGCGCTGTTCTCGCTGATGCAGATGGCCAAGACCTCGGCCGCGCTGGCGCGCCTGCGCGACGCCGGCGTGCCGTACATCAGCGTGCTGACCAACCCGACCACCGGCGGCGTTTCCGCCAGCCTGGCGATGCTGGGCGACATCAACATCGGCGAGCCGAAGGCGCTGATCGGCTTCGCCGGTCCGCGCGTGATCGAGCAGACCGTGCGCGAGACCCTGCCGGAAGGTTTCCAGCGTTCGGAGTTCCTGCTCGACCACGGCGCGATCGACCTGATCGTCGACCGCCGCGAGATGCGCGACAAGCTCGCCGACCTGCTCGGCATCCTGACCCGGGCCGCGCGCGCGGCCTGAGCGCCGCTGCGCCGGCCGTCGTAACCCGACACGGCCCGGCGCGCGGGGTGCGCCAGGGATCGTCGACGCATGCGGCATGGCACGAAAAAAAGCCGGCGCGAAGCCGGCTTCTTTCGTGCAACTTGGTCGGGGAGACAGGATTTGAACCTGCGACTTCTACGTCCCGAACGTAGCGCTCTACCAGGCTGAGCTACACCCCGTGGGAAGCCGCGTATCTTAGCCGCCGGACGAATGCTTGGCAACTGGTCGGCTTGTCGCGGGGCGGTCCGGGAGCAGGGCGGCGAGGCGCTGGTGCAGCAGCTCGTGGCGCCAGCCGTCGAGGGACTCGGGCCACTCGGCGGTGACCACGTATTCCTCCAGTACCTTGCGCGGACACAAGAGGCCCGGCGGCAGGTCGAGTTCGGCGGCGAGCGTGTCGACCGACTGTTTCATCGCCGCCAGCGCCTGCTTGGCAGCGCCCTGCGGATGGCCGGGGATGCGCGCGGTCGCGTCGATCTCCTCCGGGGTGATGGCGGGTGCGAGCACGTCGAACAACTCGCTGCGCTGGGCGGAGCGCAGCGCGCGCTGGCCACGGGCACGTTGCTCCAGTTCGGCCAGTGCCGCCGGTGGTTGCTGCGCCAGGCTGAGGGCGAGGGCGTCGTCCAGCAACCACGGGCGCGGCACGTCGAGGCGGCGAGCGCAGCTGTCTCGCCACAACAGCAGCCGGCGCAGGCGGGCCTGCGCCGCCGGTGCCCAGTCCGCCGCCGCGCGTAGCGCGCGTTGGGGCTGCGTGTCGCCCTCGCGGAGCACGCGGCGCTTCAGACGCTCGCAATCCTGCGCGTGCCAGTCGCTGCGCCCGCGTTGCTGCAGGCGTTGGACGAGTTGTTCGTGGATGGTCTTCAGATAGACCACGTCCAGCGTGGCGTAGCTGCATTGCGAGGGGGTCAGCGGACGGCGCATCCAGTCCGAGCGGGTTTCGCCCTTGTCCAGGTCCACGCCGACCAGCTCGGCCACCAGCGCGCGGTAGCTGACGCCCATGCCCATGCCCGCGAAGGCGGCGGCGATCTGCGTATCGAACAGGCGGCGCGGGCCGGCCGGCAGCAGCGGTGCCAGCACCTCGAGGTCTTCGCTGGCGCTGTGCATCACGGTCACCGCGTCGCCCGTGCCCAGCAGCGGCTGCAGCGCCGCGCCGATCGCGAAAGCCAGCGGATCGACCAGCGCGTGGCGGCCGTTCCAACCCAGTTGCAGCAGGGCGAGCTGCGGGAAAAACGTGTCGCGACGCATGAACTCGGTGTCCAGGCCGACGACCGCGTCCGGGGGCAGGGCGGCAAGCCAGGATTGCAGCGCGTCGGCCTGGTCGATCCAGTCGGCGGCGGCGGTTTGGGGCAGCGACATCGGGGCTCCTTCGGAGGCCGGCGCGGATTGCCCTGCCGGCGGTTTGTGCCTATGGTGAATGGAAGGTCCGGGCGAAACGAATCATCCGGCGGCCGACCCATGCCCGGCCGGCGTATCGGCGAGAATGGCTGCGCGTGGCGTCGATCGGTGGTGACGCCGCGAACTTCGCCGCGAAGGTTTCCATCGCTCGAACTCCTTGGCACGATAACAGGCCGCAACCGGGACGCCCATCCATGCCACGCAATGCCATCCTGCGCCGTCAGCGTTTCTTCGGTGGGGCGCTGGGCATGATCGTGCTGGGCGTGGCGCTGACGTACCACTTCTTTCCGCAGTGGTTCCACGTCGCGCCGGGACAGGAGCCGCAACGGGCGATGAACCTGGGCGGCACGCTGCCGACCGGCAACCTGCCGCCGCAGCGCGTGGCGGCGATCAACGAACTCAACGCCGGCCCGCCGCTGACGCTGGCGCCCACCGCGGTGATCGTGGCGCGCAACCGCATGAACGCGAACCTGCCCGAACAGAAATCGGCCGAATCGCCGCAGGTGAAGGAGTTGCTGGCGCGGGCCGGCAAGGCGTTCCACGCCGGCCAGCTCGCCGGCGATCCGGCCAGCGCCGCCGCCTTGTACATGCAGGCGCTGAAGGAACAGCCCGACAGCCGCCGCGCGGTGCAAGGGCTGTTCGACGTGCGCGCGCGACTGGTGGCGGAGATCGACCAGGACATCGCGGTCGGTGACGTCGATGCGGCGGAGGATCTCCTCGATACCTTGCGCACCCTGCCCAATGCGGAGCAGGAGGTCGCGCAGCTGGAAGAGAACCTCAAGACCCTGGCCACCGTGCGCCCGATGCTGGCCGCGGCGGCCACGCTGTTGCAGCAGGGCAAGGCCGACCAGCCCAAGGGCGACAACGCGCTGGAGCTGTACCGCCAGGTGCAGCAGCTCGATCCGCAGAACGCCGTGGCCGAGCAGGGGATTTTCCAGGTGCAGCGCGCGGTGCTCGACCGGGCCCTGGCCGCGGTCGCGCAGAACGATTTCGCCGGCGCCGAACGGGAGCTGACCGCGGCGCAGGCGATCCGCCCGGGCTCGCAGCAGATGCACGACGTGCAGCAGCGTATCGACGACATGCGTCGCCAGCGCGCCAGCGGGGTGCTGGCCCAGGCCCGCCTGGCGCTGGATGGCGGCAATCTCGAACTGGCGGCCAGCCTGGTTGCCCAAGCGCGCGCCACCGATCCCGACCTGCCCGACCTGGCGCAGGTGGACGAGCAGCTGACCAACGCGCGGCTGTATGCGAACTACAAGCCGGGCCAGGTGTTCACCGACCGCTACGTGGACCTGCCCGGCAAGTCCCCGGCGATGGTGGTGGTGCCCACCGGTTCGTTCCTGATGGGCGCCGCGGCCGCGAACGAGGACCGCACCGACGCCCAACTGCCGCAGCACCAGGTCACCCTGGGCAAGGGTTTCGCCATAGGTCGCACGGAGATCACCGTGGGCGAGTTCCGCGAATTCGTGCGCGCCAGCGGCTACACGCCCGATTCCAACCGGCTCGGCGGGGCCAGCGTGTACGACGAGCGCAGTGGCGCCATGCGCGACGATTCCAGTGCCGGCTGGCAGGACGACTACGCCGGCCGCAAGGCGGAGGACAACCTGCCGGTGGTGAACGTATCGTGGAACGATGCGGTGGCCTACGCCAAGTGGCTGAGCGAGCGCACCGGCAAGCGTTATCGTTTGCCCAGCGAAGCGGAATTCGAATACGCGCTGCGCGGTGGCACGACCAGCCGCTACTGGTGGGGTGATGCCGCGCCCGGGCGCAAGGTGGAGAACCTGACCGGCTCCGGCGACCGGTCGCACAGCGGTCGTCGCTGGAGCAACGCCTTTCGCGGCTACCGCGACGGCTACTGGGGGCCCGCACCGGTGATGAGCTTCGCGGCCAATCCCTTCGGCCTGTACGACATGGACGGCAACGTGTCCGAGTGGGTGGCCGATTGCTGGCACGACAACTACATCCGTGCCCCCGACGACGGCAGCGCATGGATCAACCCCGGTTGCCGCGCGCATGTGCTGCGCGGCGGCTCCTGGGGCAGCTCGCCCGCCCAGGTGACCTCCGCCTACCGCCAGGGCGCCGAGGGCGAGGTGCGCAGCGGCCGCGTGGGTTTCCGCGTGGTGCGGGAGCTGTAGCAGCGCTGGTGAAACGCGGTGTCGTGGATGTCCCGGCCCCGTCGGGCTCTCACGGGCGAACGCGGATGACGGTCTTTCCCGTCCGGCGCCCGGCCGTGTTGAACGTTGCGGTGGCGTCGTCGAGCGATGACACCAGGCCGATGTTCGGCCGCAGCCGCCCGTCCCTCACCCGCTGGATGATCGCGGACAGCTGGGCTTGATCGGCCTCGACGACGAAGTCGACGACGCGACCGTCGGCGGGACGAACATCCGTCGGTCCGACGACGGTCACCAGCGTTCCCCCGGCGCGGATGAGCGTTGCGGAGCGCTTCTGCACGTCGCCGCCGATGACGTCGAACACCAGGTCGACGCCGCCGATGTCTTCCAGCGTGTCGCTCCCGAGGTCGAGGAACTCGTTTGCCCCGAAATCGAGCGCTTTCCGGCGGTCGGCGGCGCGCCCCGTGCCGATGACATAAGCCCCGGCTTCCCGCGCAAGCTGCGTCACGACCGAACCGACGGCACCGGCCGCGCCGTGCGCGAGCACGCTCTGGCCTGCCTGGAGGCGGCCGTGCTGGAACAGGCCCTGCCACGCGGTCAGGCCGGAGATCGGCAGGCTCGCGCCCACCGTGAAGTCGACGTCGCCGGGCAACGGCGCGAGGTTGCGCGCCTCCATGGCGACGTATTCGGCAAGCGTGCCGTCGCGATGCCAGTCCGACAGGCCGAATACCCGCTGACCGATCGAGAGCCCGGTCGTCCCGTAACCGAGGGCGGCGACCACACCGGCCAGCTCGTGGCCGAGGATCGACGGCGTCCGGTCCCGAAAGGCCCGGTCGGCCCAGGTCGAGGGCCACTCCAGTTCGGTGTTGACGAAGCCCGCCGCGTGGACCTCGACCACCACATCGTTGATCGCCGCCCGCGGCTCGGGCTGGTCCACCAGCTTCATTCCGGCCGTGCCGACCGCCTGGTCCGTAACCACGAGCGCTTTCATGGGAGCCTCCTGAGCTGTGGGCCGGTTGGGGGCAATGGCAGGTGCAGTCGTTTCGATGTCCCCCGCAACGGATGGTCGGCCCAATGCCTTCACCGGTGCCCCGGGGGTTCTCCCGTTCTACTCCATCCGGGGCCGCCGAGGCGAAAAAACGCCGTATTTGGGCGCCCGGGCATGACCGCGGTTCCCGCCGCAACGCCGATCCGGCGAAAGCTCACCGCGCGACGCGCGGATCGTGGCGACGCATGAAAAACCCCGCGTGTGGCGGGGTCCTGGAAAGCCTTGGTACCGGTGAGAGGACTCGAACCTCCACTGTGTCACCACAAGCGGATTTTGAGTCCGCCGCGTCTACCATTCCGCCACACCGGCATGTGCGAGTCGGGCATTATGCCGGGTTCAATGCACGCGGTCGAGACCCAGCTGGCGCACGTCGCGGCCGTACCAGCGGTCTTCCGGCAGCGGCTGGAACACCGAGCAGCGCGTCATCGGGCCGGAGTAGACGTGCAGGCTGACGGTGACCGCATCGTCGCTGGGGTTGCGGATGCTGTGGTATTCGTGCGGCGGGATCAGGCTGCCGGCGGAACCTGCGCCGGCCTGGATCGAGCCGACCGCCTGGAAGCAGTAGCGCTGTGCGTCGTGCTCCAGCAATTCGTATTGCACGATCTCCAGCGAGCCGTTCCAGACGCCCTCGACGCACCACATGCCGTCGTGGTCATGGATCGGCGTGCCCTGGCCGGGGCCCCAGGTCATGGCCACCACGCAATAGCCGTGTTCCTCGCTGCGGTACAGCTCGCGGCGGGCGTAATGCTCCGGGTTCGCCTCGAACACGCACGCCGGCAGCGTCACCGTCTGCTCGCGGATCATCTTGCACAGGCTGTGGCGCAGATGGTCGGTGAGCTCGTGCGTGGTGGGCTTGGACACGGCCGCGTCGATCGCCTCGATCAGGGCGCGGCTGCCGGGAAAATCCAGGGTAAGCATGGCGGTCTCGGGTGGTGCATGACGGGCACCATCTTAGCAGCGTGCCGGTCGGGGCTCCGTGGCGGAGTCGTTCAGCGGTCGAGCTGGTTCAGGAAGCCGCCGATCGCCGGCGCGTAGTGCTCGATGTCGACCAGGAAGGCGTCGTGGCCCTGCGGCGAGTCGAGCGCGACGAACTGGACCCGGGCGCCGGCCGCCTGCAGGCCCTCGGCGATTTCCTCCTGCTGCTGCAGGGGAAACAGGATGTCGGTGCTGACGCCGATCACCATGGCCTGCTCGACGTGGATGCGCTTGAGCCCCTCCAGCACGCTGCCGTGGCCGTATTCGGCGATGTCGAACCAGTCGCTGGCACGCGAGAGATAGAGGTAGCAATTCGGGTCGAAGTGGCGCACGAAGCGTTGCGCGTGGCCTTCCAGGTAGGACTCGACCTGGAACTCGCGGCCGAACGGTTCGTCCTCGCGCTGTTCGGGGTCGAGCCGGATGCGCGCGAAGCGCCCGTTCCACTCCATGGCCGAACGGTAGGTGATCACGCCGAGCTTGCGCGCGATGCTCATGCCGATGTCGGGGTAGCTCGCCTCGTCGTAGCGGCCCTCGTTCCAGTGCGGGTCGAGCCGGATCGCCTCGCGCTGCAGCGAGCGGATCGCGATCGCGAAGGGCTGTGCCTGGGGCGCGGTGTCCACGCTGATGTGCGCGCGCACGCTGCCCGGGTGCAGCAGCATGTAGGCCAGCGCGCTCATGCCGCCCATCGAGCAGCCGATCAGGCAGGCCAGCCGGGTGATGCCCAGGTGCTCCACCACCGCGTGCGCCGCGTTGGCCACGTCCTCCAGCGCCAGCTCGGGAAAGTCCAGCCGGTAGGGTTCGCCGGTGGCCGGATCGATCGACGCGGGGCCGCTGGAACCCTTGTCGCTGCCCAGCGAGTTCACGCAGATCACGAACCAGCGGTCGGTGTCGATCGCCTTGCCCGGGCCGGCCATCTCCTGCCACCAGCCGGGGCTGGGATCTTCCTCGCTGGAGGTCATGTGCGCACTGGGCGACAGGCCGGTGAGCACCAGCACGG
This sequence comes from Lysobacteraceae bacterium, assembly GCA_040255835.1. Classification (GTDB taxonomy): domain Bacteria; phylum Pseudomonadota; class Gammaproteobacteria; order Xanthomonadales; family Rhodanobacteraceae; genus Rhodanobacter. The sequence continues at coordinate 161,428 of JBDZVT010000001.1, read as the reverse complement.
CATTGTCGCCGGCCGCGTCCAGCGTGCCCCAGGTTTCGTAGGCGACGCGGGCGCCGTGCAGTTCGCCGCCGCGCTTCATCGCGAACGGCGAGGGCAGGGCAAAAAAGCGCCGGGCGTCGCCCATGTTCAATGCACCTTGTCGATGTTGATCTTCACCGGCGCCTTGCGGGCGACCTCGACCACGCCCGCATCGCCCTCGAGGTCGCCCGTCTGCGCGGTGGGCCGGCCGTCGTGGCTGATCCGCGCGCCGACGAACACCTTGTCGACGGTGGACAGCTTGAACGCCGGCGTCATCGCCATGGCGTCGTTCAAGGTGACCGTGACCGGCAGCTCGACCGGGTCGAGCCGGGCGACCGCCAGCGGCATGGGCGGGCCCTGCGGCGCGCGCGCGTAGACGTAGAGCACGTCGCCGGCGGCCAGCTTGCCCTGCAGGGCAGGCGCCAAGCTGACCTGCACCTGCAGGCTGGCGCCCTGCGTCGCGGGCGTGCCCACGCTGGCGCTGGTGGATGCGCCGGCCGGCGCGCCCCCGGCACGGGCGTCGGCCACGGCGATCTGCTGGGCCACGGACTGGGCAACGCGGGAGCCGGGCTCGAGCTGCGGCTGCAGCAGGCGCCAGGTGGCGGCGGCAGACCGGTAGTCGCCGCGCTGGAAGTCGCTGATGCCCAGCAGCCACAGCCCGCGCTGGTTGTCCGGATGCTGTTTCACGGCGCGCTGCAGGAGTTCGCGCGCGCGGCCTTCGATCAGGTGGTCCGGGCGCAGCAGGGAGTCGCTTTCGGCCCAGCCCACCATCGCCTCGGCGTTGTTGGCATCGAGTTTCAACACGTGCTCCCACGCGTCGCGCGCATCGCCCGACTGCTGCAGCATCGAGCTGGTCTGTGCCAGCAACATCCAGCCCTGCTGGTCATCGGGTTGCTGCGCCAGGTGCTCGCGCAGCTGGGCGACGGCCTGCGGCAGGCTGATCTGTGCCTGCGCCTGGGCGGGCACCCCGTTGAGCGCCGCCGGCGTGCCCACGAGCAGGTAGAGCAGGCCGGTGCCGATCGGCAGCACCAGGGCGATGGCCAGGCTCAGCGCGAACACGCCGCGGCCGCGCCCGTCGCGGCGTCCACGGCGCACCAGCGGCACCAGCAGCGTGGCAAGTGCCAGCGCCACCATCAGCGCGGCCAGCACGATAAAAGCGATCTTCACCAATCGTCCCCATCGTCGGCGCTGTCGCCGACCGTCATTGTCGTTGCGCCATCGCGCCGGCGCCTGCGGATCGCCAGCGCTACCACGGCGCCGCCGGCCAGCAGGATCAGCAGCGGCCCGAACCAGAGCAGCCAGGTGCCCGGCTTCAGCGGCGGGTCGTACAGGATGTAATCGGAATAGCGCGCGACCAGGTACTGCTTGATCTCCTCGTCGCTCTTGCCCTGCTGCATCAGCTTGAAGATCTGGTTGCGCAGGTCGCGCGCGATCGGCGCATTGGAATCGGCCAGCGTCTCGTTCTGGCACATCGGGCAGCGCAGCTGGTGGGTGAGGTGCTGGAAACGCAGCTCCTGCGCGTGGTCCGTGAACGGCATCGGCTCGATGGCCTGCGCGTGGGCGAATCCCCCCAGCATCAACAGCGTGATGAAAACCGCCCGTAGGAGCCCGCTCGCGGGCGATGCTCCTCCGAATCCCAGCGCACGAGCATCGCCCGCGAGCGGGCTCCTACCAGAGGCGAGGCGCATCAGGGTGTCTCCTTCAGCATCGCGGCGATCGCCGGCTTCACCTTGGTGGCCAGCACCTCGGGAGTGATCGGCCCGATGTGCTTGAAGCGGATCACGCCCTTCGCGTCGATCAGGAAGCTTTCCGGTGCGCCGTAGACGCCGAAGTCGATCGCGGTCTGGCCGGACTCGTCCGCGATCAGCAACGCGTAGGGGCTGCCGTGCGCGGCCAGCCAGGCCTTGGCGTCGGCCGGTGCATCCTTGTAGTTGTAGCCGACCAGTTTCACGCCCAGGGTGGGCGCCGCCGCCGTCAGCACCGGGTGCTCGACGCCGCATTCGATGCACCAGCTGGCGAACACGTTGAGCAGATAGGGCTGGCCCAGCAGGTCGGCCTTGCTGACCGTCTGCTCCGGTTCGTACAGCTGGGGCAGGTTGAACGCCGGTGCCGGCTTGTCCAGCAGCGGGGTGGGGATCGCGTTCGGATCGTGCCGCGTGTTCCACCAGATGCCGAAACCGAACAGGCCGACCAGCAACATGAAGCCGATGAAGGGAAGCAGGCGGTTCATGCGCGCGTTTCCTGCGGCACCAGTTCCGCCGCCGGGGCCGCGACGGTGCGCTTGAGGCGGAAGCGCCTGTCCGCGGCGCAGACGAAACCGCCGACCATCATCAGCAGGCCGCCGCCCCAGATCCAGCGCACGAACGGCTTGTCGTACAGCCGCAGCGACCACGCGCCCTCGATGTTGCCTGCGTCCATCGGCTCGCCCAGCGCCACGTAGAGATCGCGGAAGACGCCGGCGTCCACCGCCGATTCGGTCTGCACCTGGCCGCGCGGGTAGGTGCGCTTCTGCGGATGCATCACGATCAGCTGCTTGCCGTCGCGGCTTACCGTCACCACGCCCTGGTCGGCCTGCCAGTTCGGGCCGCTGACCCGGTGCACGCCGTCGAAGCGGAAATCGTAGCTGCCGACCCGCTCGCTCTGTCCGGGGGCCAGCCGCACGTCGCGGGTGACGCTGAGCGATTCGGTCAGCAGCACGCCGGCCACGAACACGCCCACACCGAGATGGGCCAGCAGCATGCCGGCCATTTCGCCCGGGTAGCGGCGGCCGCGCGGCACGTCGCGCCAGCGCTTGAGCGCGTACATCAGCACGCCCACGCCCAGCCAGGCCAGCGCGGCGACACCGGCGATCGCCTTGAGCCGGCCGTCCACGAAGAACGCCGCCACGATCGCGCACGCGGCCGCCGCGATGCCGGCGCGCAGCGCCACCTGCCTGAGCGTGGACGCATCGCCCTTGCCCCAGCGCAGGAACGGTCCGAACGGCATCAGCAGCACCACCGGCAGCATCAGCAGCGGGAACAGGAAGCCGAAGTAGGGCGGACCGACCGAGATCCGCCCGAGGTTCAGCGCATCGCCGACCAGCGGGAACAGCGTGCCCAGCAGCACCATCGCCGCAGCCACGGCGAACATCAGGTTGCCGATCAGCAGCACGGTTTCGCGCGAGAGCAGGTTGAACGCCTTGCCGCCGGCCACCTTGGGCGCGCGCAACGCATACAGCAGCAGCGAGCCGCCGACCACGATGGTCAGGAACGCCAGGATGAACACGCCGCGGCGCGGGTCCGAGGCGAACGCATGCACCGAAGTGAGCACGCCCGAGCGCACCAGGAAGGTGCCGAGCAGGGACAGCGAGAATGCGAAGATCGACAGCAGGATGGTCCACGCGCGCAGCGAGCCGCGTTTCTCGGTCACCGCCTGCGCGTGGATCAGCGCCGCGCCCACCAGCCACGGCATGAAGCTGGCGTTCTCCACCGGATCCCAGAACCACCAGCCGCCCCAGCCCAATTCCGCGTACGCCCACCAGCTGCCGGCGACTATCCCCAGGGTGAGGAAGGCCCAGGCCACGTTCGTCCACGGCCGCGCCCAGCGCACCCATGCCTGTTCCAGTTCGCCGCCCAGCAGGCCGGCGATGGCGAAGGCAAACGCCACCGAGAAGCCGACATAACCGGTGTACAGCACCGGCGGGTGGACCGTCATGCCCGGATCCTGCAGCACCGGGTTCAGATCCGCGCCGTCGCCCGGCATCGGCAGCAGCCGCCCGAACGGGTTGGAGGTGAAGATGATGAAGGCGAGGAAGCCCACCGCGATCAGCCCCATCACGGCCAGCACGCGCGAGGCGAACACCTCGGGCAGCTTCTGGCTGAACGCGGCCAGTGCCACCGTCCACACGTTGAGGATCAGGATCCACAGCAGCAGCGAACCCTCGTGCGCACCCCACACCGCGGCCACGCGGTAATACCAGGGCAGTTCCAGGTTCGAGTTGTCGGCCACGTACTGCACCGAGAAATCGAAGTGCACGAACGCCCATACCAGGATGCCGAACGCGATCGCCACGAACACCGCCTGCCCGGCGGCAGCCGGCCGCGCCACCGCCATCAGCGCGCGGTTGCCGCGCCAGGCGCCGAGCAGCGGCAGGACGCCCTGAGCCAGGGCGAGCAGCAGGGCGAGGATCAGTGCAAGTTGGCCAAGTTCGGGGGTCATGGCTGTGGGCCGGGAGCGGGGAAGGAAACGTGGGAGCGCAGCGCCATCGGCGTGATCGATCTGCGCGCGGGCGCAAGGGGATGGAACCTCGGCTCAGCCACCACCGTTCTCCGTTCCCTGCCGCGCGCCCGCTTCCTCGATCTTCTTGTCCGCGTGCGCCTTGGCCATGGCGTCCTTCAGCTCCTTCGGCATGTAGGTCTCGTCGTGCTTGGCCAGCACCTCGCTGGCGACGAAGCGGGCGCCGTCCATGTGGCCGGTGGCGATCACCGACTGGTTGTCGCGGAACAGGTCGGGCAGGATGCCGGTGTACTCCACCGGCATCGCGCCGCCGGCGTCGACCACGGTGAAGGTGACCTTGAGCGAGTCGCTGGAGCGCTGGATCGAGCCGGCCTTGACCATGCCGCCGAGGCGGAAGGTCTTGTAGTCGCTGGCCTGGCCGGACTGCACCTGGCTCGGCGTGAGCAGGTAGTTCATGTTGTTCTGCAGGGCGACCACCGCCAGCACCGTGGCGAGCGTGGCCGCGGCAAGGATCAGCAGGACGATGACGAGGCGGCGTTTGCGGGTCGGGTTCATGGGCATGGCACGTCGCCGTCGGTCAGGCCGACGGTGCAGAAGGAGGGGAATGGCGTTGCTGTCGGGCACTCTGACGGGCCAGTCGTGCGCGAAGTTCCCGCAGCACGCGGTGGCGGCGCAAGCCCGGCGCGAGACTGTCGGCGATCAGCACGATGAAGAACACCGCGTAGGCCGGCCATACATAGGCGGCGTAACCGCCCATCGCGAAAAAATGTTGCAGGGCGCTCATTGGTCGGCCTCCTCTTCGGCGATCCTGCGCACCCAGTCCTTGCCGCCTTCCATGTCCAGCAGATCGGTGCGCGCGCGGCGGAACAGGCTGGCCACATAGTAGAACTTGGTGGCCAGGGTCATGGTCAGCAGCGGCCACAGCATGTCCCACGCCATCTTCGACTGGCCGAACACGTTGACCGTGCTGCCCTGGTGCAGGGTGTTCCACCAGTTCACCGAGAAGTGCACGATCGGCACGTTGATGACGCCGATGATGGCCAGGAAGCCGGCGGCGCGCGCGCCCTGGCGGCGATCCTCGAACGCGTGGTACAGGCCGATGACGCCGAGGTACAGGAACAGCAGCACCAGCTCGGAAGTGAGCCGCGCATCCCAGGTCCACCAGGTGCCCCACATCGGCTTGCCCCACAGCGAGCCGGTGACCAGGGTGATGAAGGTGAACGCCGCGCCGATCGGCGCCGATTGCATCGCCACCACCTCGGCCAGCTTGATCCGCCATACCAGCGCGATGAACGAGGCCACGCCCATCACCGCGTAGATGAACATGCTCATCCACGCGCTGGGCACGTGGATGAAGATGATCCGGTAGGCGTCGCCCTGCTGGTAATCGGCCGGCGCCAGCACCAGCCCGCCGTACAGCGCGATGGCGCCGAGCAGCAGCGCCAGCGTCATCGCCCACGGTTGCAGCGCGCCGGCGAAGCGGTAGAACGTCGGCGGCGAGCCGAGCTTGTGCAACCAGAGCGGAATCCAGTCAGACATCATGCATCCAGGGCAATGCGGAGGGCGGCCGCGCAGGCCAGCGGCGCCAGGACCACGGCGAGCACCAGGGCGGCGGCCAGCCAGGCGATCGGTGCCAGCCACGGCAACCCCTGTTGGGCGGCGGCCACGGCGCCGGCGGCGAAGATCACGGCCGGCACGCACAGAGGCAGCAGCATCAAGGCGAGCAGCATACCAGAGCGCCGGGTGCCGGCCGTCAGCGCCACCAGCACGGCGCCGAGCAGGCTGAGCAGCGGGGTTGCCAGCAGCAGTGCCAGCAGCAACACCGGGATCACCGCGGCGGGCAGGTGCAGCATCGCCGCCAGCAGCGGCGCGATCACGATCAGCGGCAGCGCGGTCGCAAGCCAGTGGGCGAGGATCTTCATGCCCAGCAGCAGGGCCAGCGGTTGCGGCGAGAGCACCAGCTGTTCCAGCGAACCGTCCTCGATGTCGCTGGCGAACATCGCATCCAGCGCCAGCAGCATGGCCAGCAACACGGTGACCAGTACCACGCCGCCGGCGATCCGCTGCAGCAGCGTGTCCTCCGGGCCCAGCGCGAAGGGGAACAGCGTGGCCACGATCACCGCGTACAGCACGGGCATGGCGATGTCGCCGCGGCGGCGCCAGGCGAGGGCGAGGTCGCGCCGCAGCATCGCCGCGCATGCCGTCGCGAGGCCGGGCGTGCTCATGCGTGCATCCGGATGTGGCGCGGCTCGCCGCCGTGGAAGGTCACCGCGCCGTGACTGGTGACCAGCGCCGCCCCACCGTTGCCGACGTGCGCCTCGAGCAGGCCGTTCACCAGCGCGATGCCGCCGCGGTCGAGGTTGGCGTAGGGCTCGTCGAGCAGCCACAACGTGCCCGGCAGCAACAGCAGGCGGGCCAGTGCCGCGCGCTTTTTCTGGCCGGCGGACAGGCGTCGCACCGGTTCGTCCTCGTAGCCGGCAAGGCCGATCCGGGCCAGCACGGAGGCGGGGCTGGCGCCATCGCGGCAACCGTGCAGGCTGGCGGCCACGCGCAGATTCTCGCGCGGGCTGAAATCCGCCTTCAGCCCCAGCTGGTGGCCCAGGAACAGGATCTCGCCGCTGATCGCATCGCGCTGCAGCGGCGCGCCGCGCCAGTGCAATTCACCCTCGCCGACATGCAGCAGGCCGGCAAGCATGCGCAGCAAGGTGGTCTTGCCGCTGCCGTTGTCGCCCTCGACCAGGGCCAGCTCGCCCGCGTGCAGCTGGAAATCCATCGGTGCGAACACCGGCTCGTCCTGGCGACGAAAACTCAGGCCCCGGGCTTCGAGCAGGGGCGCGGCGGCGGGCGTGGCGGTCATCCCCTTGATTGTCCGCAATGGCGATGGCGCTTGTCCATGCGGCGCGCTGCCGCTGCGCGGCGTTATTCCATCCAACGCAGGCGGGCGATGCCGCCGCCATGGCCATGCACGTAGGCTCGCTGGCCATGCCGGCGGGCCAGCGGGTCGAGCGCCGCGGCGTCGGCGCCGACCACGAACAGGCTCGGTTCGCTCCAGCCCGTGTTGCCCACGCCGATGGCGGGGCGCACGGTGGTCCCGGGAAGGGCCTGCAGGGCGGCCAGCAGCTCCCGCTGCGCGGCCAGGTTTTCGGCCGTTGCGCGCCGGCGCGCCTGCGGGTTCCAGGCGGTGACGAAGCCCCATGGCTGCGCGCCGACCAGTTCGCGCAGTTCGAGCGGCAAGGGCAGGTCGACGCGGATCGTCGCCCAGCTCACCGTGTCCAGGTTGACCAGGTAGCTGGTGTCGCGGAAGGCCTCACGCAGGTACTCATCCATGGCGCAGCACCGGCAAGGGTGGCAGGCTGGCCTCGAACAGCCGGGCCGCCGCGTCGATGTCGATGTCGCGCACCGCGGGCGTGTCGCGCAGCAACTGTTCCAGCAAGGCATCCTGGGCGCGCCCGCGCTCGAGCGCGTAGGCGTAGGGGACGTGGGTGAAGGTGACCAGTCGATAGCGCGCCATGTAGTGGCCGGGCAGCCGCTGCGCCAGCAGGGCGCCCAGTTCGCGCTTGGCCAGGTAATGCGGGTCGGCGACCGAGTCGCGCATCTCCACGTAATTTTCCACGGCCATCGCCGCGATGGCGTTGGCGTCGGGCTGGCGGCGACGCTGGAACTCGGCGAATACCCCGGCGGCATCGTCCGGCGTGGCGTCCAGCAGCCCGGTCAGCACCACGGTGTCCTCGAAGCCGCAGTTCATGCCCTGGCCGTGGAACGGCACGATCGCGTGCGCCGCGTCGCCGAGCAGCAGCGCGCGACCGTCCAGGTGCCAGCGGTCCAGGTACAGCGTGGAGAGCGTGCCCACCGGGTTGTGTTCGTAGTCCGCGTGGAAGCCCGGCAGCAGCGGGAGCAGCCCCGGGAACTGCTCGCGGAAGAATGCCGCGGCGGCGTCGGCGTCGGGCAGGGTGGTGAAACTGGGCGCCGCACCCTGGCCGGGCAGGAACAGCGTCACGGTGAAGCTGCCTTCGGTGTTCGGCAGCGCGATGCACATGTAGCCGCCGCGCGGCCAGATGTGCAGCGCGTGCGGCTCCAGCACGTATTGGTCGCGGCCGCCCCCGAGTTGCTGCAGGACTGCGGGCAACTCGCCGGCGGGCGGGATTTCCAGCTCCTTGTAGCCGTGCCCCAGCGGCTCGACCCGTTCGCCCAGGGGCGCGTGCGCGTGCATCGCGCCGCGCAGGGCCGAGCCCGCGCCGTCCGCGCCGATCAGCAGGCCGGCCGGGATCTCGCGGTCGCCATCGGCCGTGGCCAGGCGGATGCGCATCGTGTCGAAATCGACCCCGGCCAGCGCCTGGCCGAAATGCAGCCGCGCGCCGGCCGCCTCGGCGGCGTCGAGCAGCAGCGTGTTCAGCGCGCCGCGGGAGACCGACCAGATCACCTCGCCATCGTCCACGCCGTAGCGCTGCAGGGCGCTGCGGCCTTCGCGGTCGTGCACCATCCGCCCGCGCATCATCACGGCCTGGCGCAGCACGGCGTCGGCCAGGCCCGCCATGCGCAGCGCCTGCAGGCCGCGTTCGGCCAACGCCAGGTTGATCGAACGGCCGCCGCTGAATCCCGATCGGCGCGGGTCGGGCCGTTTTTCGTAAACGTCGACGGCGAAGCCGCGCCGGGCCAACTGCACGGCCAGCAGCGCGCCGACCAAGCCGCCGCCGATGAGGGTGATGGGTTGCCGGGTCATGCTCTGTCCGCTGGTGGAGAGCGCCCACTTTTCCGCAACTGCCCGGCAACTGCAAACCCGCCGAAGCGGTTTGCCGGAACGGTCGGGGAACGCCCCGCCCGCCGATGGGCGGGTGGTCCGTCATTTGCGCGAATCGTTCTCATTTGCAGTTGTTGCGCACATTCGCGACAATGTCGCCTTCCGCCTTCCCATCCGCCCGAGGCCGGGCGCCGCCCGGAATCCGCTTCGCCATGTTCCTGCATCGCCGCCGCGCATCCTCGTTCTGCATCGCCTGGCTGCTGGGCCTGTGCGCGCTCCTGGGTGCGGCCACGGCGACGGCGGCCACACCCGATGCCGACAAGGCGCAGACGGTGGTGCACATGCTTGACTACATCGGCGTCGACTACCCCCAGTTCGTGCACGACGGCAAGGTGCTGGACCATGGCGAGTATGCCGAGCAGCTCGAGTTCGCGACCCAATCGCTGGCCTTGCTGCAGCAGTTGCCGGTGCAGGCGGGGCAGCCGGCGCTGGTCGACCAGGCTCAGGCGCTGCGCGCGGCGATCGCGGCGCGGGCCGAAGGCCAGAAGGTGACCGCGGCGGCCAATGCGCTGCGCTGGGACATCATCCGCGCCTATCGGCTCCGCGTGGCACCGCGGCAGGCGCCGGACCTCGCCGCCGGCGCGCGCCTGTATGCAGCTGACTGTGCTGCCTGCCACGGTGCCAATGGTCGTGGCGACGGCGTACTGGCGGCCGGGCTCGATCCGGTACCCAGCAATTTCCATGATGCCGCGCGGATGGACGCACGCAGCATCTACGGGCTGTACAACACGATCACCCTCGGCGTGGCCGGCACGCCGATGCGACCGTTCCCCGAGCTCTCCGAAGCCGAGCGGTGGTCGCTCGCGTTCTACGTGGCCGGCCTGCGCGCCACACCGGCGCAATTGCAGGCTGGTGCGGCCGCGTGGGGGCAGGGCGTCGGCAAGGCGCAGTTCAAGGATTTCGGTGACCTGGTCACGCAGGCGCCGGAGGAGGTGGCCAGCCGCGAGGGGGCACAGCTGGTGGCCGTGCAGGCCTACCTGGCCGCGCATCCGGCATCGATCCAGGCCGCGGCGCCCACGCCGCTGGCGGTCACCCGCGGCAAGCTCGACGCCAGCCTCCAGGCGTATCGCCGGGGCGATCGCGGCGAGGCGCGGCAACTGGCCATCAGCGCCTACCTGGAGGGTTTCGAGCTGATCGAGGCCAGCCTCGACAACGTGGACGCGCCACTGCGGCGCGAGGTCGAGGCGCAGATGATGGCGTTGCGCGCGACCATCGCCGAGGGCCCGCCGGCGACCGTGGTCGCGGCACAGATCGAGCGCATCGGGGGCCTGCTCGAGCGCGCCGACCAGGAACTGTCGGCGGGCGAGCTGTCGCCGCTGACGGCCTTCCTCAGCGCGTTGCTGATCCTCTTGCGCGAAGGCCTGGAGGCGATCCTGGTGCTGGCGGCGATCATCGCGTTCGTGCACAAGACCGGGCGCCGCGATGCCATGCCGTACATCCACTTCGGCTGGATGGCAGCGGTGTTGCTGGGGGCCGTGACCTGGGTGGTGTCCAGCTACCTGCTGGCGATCTCCGGCGCCAACCGCGAGGTCACCGAGGGCATCACTGCGTTGATCGCCGCGGCGATGCTGCTGTACGTGGGCTACTGGCTGCACAGCAAGTCCTACGCGCAGGCGTGGAGCGCGTTCATCCGCGCCAAGGTGAATGCCGCGCTGGGCAAGGGCACCTTGTGGGCGATGGCCGGGGTGGCGTTCCTGGCGGTGTACCGCGAGCTTTTCGAGATCGTGCTGTTCTACCAGACGCTGTGGGTGCAAGTGGGCGGCGAGGGGCAGCACTACGTGATCGCCGGCATGCTCGCGGCCGCGCTGCTGCTGGCGCTGGTGGCGTGGGCGATCCTCAAGTACAGCGTGCGTTTGCCGATCGGCCCGTTCTTCACCGCGACCTCGGCCTTGCTGGCCTTGCTGGCGGTGGTCTTCGCCGGCAACGGCATCGCCGCCCTTCAGGAGGCCGGCGTCATCGGCGCCGATGCCGTTTCGTTCGTCTCGATCCCGTTGCTGGGCATCCACCCGACGCTGCAGGGGCTGCTGACCCAGGCGCTGGCGCTGGCCTTGACGGCCGGCGGCGTGTGGCTGGCGCGACGCCAGGCGCTGGCCGCCGGGCGCCGCACGGCCTGAGCGGCGCCGCTCAGAAGCTCATGAAATAGCCGCCGTTCACCGGCAGGTTGGCGCCGGTGATGTAGCCGGCCTCGTCGGCGGCGAGAAAGGAGACGGCGCGTGCGATGTCGGCAGGGGCGCCGAGCCGGCCGACCGGGATGCCGGCGATGATCTGGGTGCGGATCTCCTGCGGTACGGCCGCCACCATCGGCGTGTCGCAATAACCGGGCGAAACGGTGTTGACGGTGATGCCCTTGCGCGCGGTCTCGCGCGCCAGCGCCATGCTGAAGCCGTGCACGCCGGCCTTGGCCGCCGAGTAATTGGTCTGGCCGAACTGGCCGGTCTGGCCGTTGACCGAACTGATGTTGACGATGCGGCCGAAGCCACGCGCGCTCATGCCGTCGACCACGTTGCGGCAGATGTTGAACATGCCGTCCAGGTTCACCCGCATCAGTTCGTGCCATTGCTGCGGGCTCATCTTGCGCAGGCTGGCGTCGCGGGTGATGCCGGCGGCGTTGACCACGATGTCGACGCTGCCGTGGCGGCTTTCGACCTGCGCGAGCGCTTGACGGCAGTCTTCGAAATCGCTGACGTCGAGCGGGGCGAAGTCGACCGCATCGCCGAACTCGGCCAGCTCCTCGCGGAAGGCCGCGACCCGTTCGGTCCGTGCGGCCAGGTCGAGCGCCACGACCTGCCTGCCGTCGCGGGCGAGGTGGCGACAGATTTCGGTGCCCAGTCCGCCGATGCCGCCGGTGACGATGGCAACGCGGGGGGGAATGAGTTTCGGGTTCATGAGGTCGTCTCGCTGGCAGGCTCGCGCTGCATGGCAGCACATGTTGTGCTGCAGCGTGCGGGCAGGGGAGCGGGGCGCCGCAGACGGAGCCAGGGCCGTCGCGACGCGGGGGTCAGCCGGACTTCTTGCCGCTGCGCGTGCTGGCCGGCGGCGGGGTCGGCATCACCTTGGCGGCGGTGTCCATCAGGCCGCGCTGCATCGCCTGGAACGCGGCCAGGTTGCGCTCCGTCAGGTCGTTCAGCGTGTTCCAGGGGGTTTGCCCCATCAGGCTGTTGAGCTGGCTGCGGAACTGGGTCTGCTGGTCGAGGAAGACCTGCAGGCTGCGCTCCAGATAGGGGCCCATGAAGCCCTGCAGCGAGTCGCCGTAGAAGCGGATGATCTGGCTGAGCAACTGCGGCGACAGCATCGGCTGCCCCTTGTCCTCGTGCTCGGAGATGATCTGCAACAGCACCGAACGGGTCAGGTCCTCGCCGCTCTTGGCGTCGCGGACCTCGAAATCCTCGTTGTCCAGCACCAGCTGGCGGACTTCCTCCAGCGTGATGTAGCTGGAGATCTCGGTGTCGTAAAGACGCCGGTTCGGGTACTTCTTGATGATGCGTTTGGTTTGTGCCATGCGCCACAAGCTAGCAGAAGATATTGCGGCGCACCAGTCGCCGGCGGGGTTTTCATGCTGCGCCGCGCGGGTGCAGCAAAATGGCCGTGTTCAGTGCCCCACGGCGCCACCGGCGTTGCCGAACGGCGGGCGCGCCAGCCACAGCAGCGGGATCATCGCCAGGAACAGCACGGCGCAGGCGAGATAGACGTCGTTGACCGACAAGGTCAGCGCCTCACGCGTGATCAGCTGGTCGACCACGTCCAGTCCCTGCCGGGGGGAGAAGCCGCCGTGCTGCAGGCGCTGCAGGAAACCGGTTGCAGCGGGTGCCGCCGGCGTGACGTGCTCGGTCAGCACCGCGTGATGGTATTCGCCGCGGTGCTGCCACAGCGTCACCGTGACGGCGGTCGAGACGCTCGAGGCCAGCGTGCGGCAGAAGTTGGCCAGGCCCGAGGCACTGGCGACCTGGTCCGGGTTCAGGCCGGACAGGTACATCTGGTTGAGCGGGATGAAGAAGCAGGCGATGCCGATGCCCATCACGAAACGCGGCAACACCAGGGTGCCGAACGAGGCCGAGCTGTCGAAGCTGGCGAACCAGAACGAGGTCACCGCGAACACGATGAAGGCGAACGTCACCACCGCGCGCAGTTCCAGCCGCTGGATGTTGGCGCCGATCACCGGCGCCATCAGGAACGCCAGCACGCCGACCGGCGCGCTGGCCAGGCCGGCCCAGGTGGCGGTGTAGCCGAGGTCGATCTGCAGCCACAGCGGGAACACCACGTTGATGCCGAAGAACGCCACCATGCCCAGCGACAGCGCCACCACGGCCACGGTGAAGTTGCGCCGCTTGAACAACGCCAGCTCGACCACCGGATGTTTGGCGTGCAGTTCCCACACGATCAGGAAGGTGAGGCAGACCAGCGCGATGATGCCCAGGGTCAGGATCATCGGCGAGGCGAACCAGTCGTGGTCGTTGCCGTTGTCCAGCATGAATTGCAGCGCGCCCACGCCGACCACCAGCAGGGTCAGTCCGATCACGTCGATCGGCATCTTGAAGGTTTTCGTCTCGCGCTTGTGCAGCAGCACCCAGGTGATCAGCGCCGCCAGCGCGCCCACCGGCACGTTGATGTAGAAGATCCACGGCCACGAGAAGTTGTCGGTCAGCCAGCCGCCCAGGATCGGCCCGAAGATCGGCGCCACCACCACCGTCATCGCCCACAGCGCCAGCGCCATGCCCTGTTTCGCCTTCGGGTAGCTCGACAGCAGCAGGGCCAGCGACAGCGCCACCATCGGGCCGGAGCCCGCGCCCTGCAGCAGGCGGCAGATCACCAGCATCGGCATGCTGGTGGCCATGCCGCAGAGCATCGAGAACACCACGAACAGCGTCACCGAGCTGATGAAGGTGCGCACCTCGCCGAAGCGTCGCGCCAGCCAGCCGGTCAGCGGCTGCATGATCGCGCTGGCCAGCGCGTAGGAGCTGATGGTCCAGGTGCCTTCGCTGGGGCTCACGCCGAGGCTGCCGGCGATGTGCGGCACCGAGACGTTGACGATGGTCATGTCCAGCACTTCCATGAAGGTGCTGAAGGCGACCGCGATGGTCAGCAGAACCAGGGCGCCGCCTTGCAGCGGCTTCAGGGGCGTGGCTTCGTCGGCGGTGGCGGCCATCGGCTCGACTCAGTGCGTATCGCGGGGCATGTTCGCGCGGATGACCTGCGCGGCCTCGACATCCGCTTTCGCCGCCATCTGCGTGTAGACGTCGGTCTGCGCCACCGGTTGCTGCGCCGGGGTGGCGGCCAGCACGCTGCCCTTGTCGTCGGTGATGTCGATGGTGACTTCGCTCGACAGGCCCACCCTCAGCGGGTGCTTGTCCAGCTCGGCGTTGTCCAGCGAGATGCGCACCGGCACGCGCTGCACTACCTTGATCCAGTTGCCGGTGGCGTTCTGCGCCGGCAACAGCGAGAACACGCTGCCGGTGCCCGCACCCAGGCCGATCACCTTGCCGTGGAACACGGCGCCGTCGCCGTAGAGATCGGAGACCACCGTCGCCGGCTGGCCGATGCGGATGTGGCGCAACTGGCTTTCCTTGAAGTTGGCCTCCACCCACAGATCGTGCAGCGGCACCACGGTCATCAATTGCTGCCCGGGCTGCACGCTGTTGCCCAGTTGCACGCTGCGCTGGGCCACGTAGCCGGAGACCGGCGCATAGATCGCGTTGCGCTGCGCGGCGATCCACGCCGCGCTGAAGTTCGCCCGCGCCTGCATGACGCCGGGGTTGCGCGCCACGTCGGTGCCCTCGATCGCGGCATGGGCCGCGGCCGCCTGCGCCTGCGCGCCGGCCAGCGCCGCGCGTGCCTGGGCCACGCCGTCGCGCAGGTGCTGCACGATCTCCGGCGATTCGGCATGGGCCGCCAGCAGCGGCAGGTGGCGCTTGAGGTCGGCGTCCGCCTTCTGCAGGGCCAGCCGGGCCGCGTCCACCTGGGCGTCCGCACTGCTGGCCGAGCTGGTTTGCTGGCGTACGCCGCGTACGGCCTGGGCCAGGGCGCTGCGCGCCTGTTCCAGGCGCACCCTGGCGTCGGTGGGATCCAGCCGGACCAGCACCTGGCCGGCTTCGACGCGCTGGGTGTCGTCGGCGAGGATCGCCACCACCGTGCCGGGCACCTGGGCAGAGATGGCCACCTGGTTGCCGCCGACGTAGGCGTTGTCGGTCTTGACCCGCGTGGAGAACACGAAGAACCAGAGCAGGAACCAGGCCAGCCCGGCGAGGATGAACAGGCCGGCCACGATCGACAGCGCGCGCCGCCGCTTGGCCGGGTCCTTTGCGGCCAAGCCGCTGTCGTTGGCGTCCGCGGACGACGGGACGGTTTCGGGGGCGCTCATGGGCGGGCTCCAGCGGTAACGGAAGAGGTGGAATCGGCGTTGCGCTCGGCGGCGGCATCGCGGTAGCCGCCACCGAGCGCCTTGACCAGCGCGAGGTCGGTCGCCACGGCTTGCGCCTGCAACTGCACGGCCGCGTCGCGCTGCTGCAGCCACTGCGCCTTGGCCACAAGGCTCTCGCGAGCGTCGCGCACGCCCTGGGTGGCACGCGCCCGCGCGTTGGCCAGCAGCTGCCGCTGCGCCTCCACGCGGGCGCGCTGGGCCACGCGCCGCGCGGCGATCTGCTGTGCGCCCAGCGCCTGCGTGGCGACGTCGCGGGCGGCGTTCAGCACGGTGCTGTCGTACTGCGCGATCGCCGCCTCGAGTTGCGCCTTGCTCACGCCGTAGTTCGCCTTCAGCGCGCCGCCGTTGAAGATCGGCAGGTGCAGCGCCGGGGTCAGCGAGAAGGTGCGGCTGCCGGCGGTGAACAGCTTGCCCAGGTCGATGCTCGACAACCCGGCCATCGCGCTGATGCTGAAGTCCGGGAAGAACTCGGCGCGGGCGGCGTCGGTCTGGCGCAGCGCGGCCTCGACCTGCCAGCGGCTGGCAGCGATGTCCGGGCGGCGTGCGATGAGGTCCAGTGCAGCATTCGCCGGAATGCCTTCGTCGACGCGCGGCAGCGGTCGTGGCTGCAATTCGGGCAGCTGTTCCGGCGACACACCCAGCAACGAGGCGAGCGAAACGCGGCGGATCTTCGCCGAGCCTTCCAGCGCCACGCGCATCTCCTGCACGGCGGCCAGTTGTGCGCGCGCCTTCTGCGCCTCGTCCGGCAAGTCCACGCCCTGCTTGACGCGCAGCTCGGCAATCTGGCCGAGCTGGCGCTGCGCGGCGAGCAGCTGGTTGGCCAGTTGCAGGCGGGCCTGGTCGGCCTGCCAGCCGAAGTAGGTGTCGGCCACGGCGTACTGCAGCGCCAGTGCCGCGGCACTGCGTTGCGCCTCGGCCGCCCGCGCCTGGTCCAGAGCCGCCTCCAGCGTGGCGCGCTTCTTGCCCCACCAGTCGAAGTCATATTTCAACTGCGCGCCCAGGTCGGCCTGGTTGTACCAGCTGAAGCCGAGGAACTGGCTCGGGATCAGCCCGTGGTCGCTCAAGCGTTGCCGCGACACCTGCGCGCTGCCGTTCACCGACAGCCCGAGCTGGGCCGCGGCCAGTCGTGCCGACTGTTCGGCCTGGTTGACCCGGCTTTGCGCCAAGGCGAGGTCCGGCGACTGGCGGGTGGCGCGATCCATCAGGTCGTCCAGCTGCGGGTCGTGGTATTGCCGCCACCACTGCGCCGCGGGCCAGCCGGCGCGGGCAGGGGCCTGCAGCCCGGCGAGCGGCACGTCGTCGCCCAGGTCGGGTGCCAGCAACCTTGCCGGCACGGCACAGCCGGCCAGGGTAATGGCGATCAGGACGGCAAGCATCGCGCGGCCGCCGGGCGAGGCGTGTTTCATGCGGGGGTCCTTCATGGCAGGCGCTGTCCGCCCGACTGGTCGAGATTGCCGGCGAGCTTGCGCAGCAACCGGTCGAACTGACGCATGTCGCCGGCACTGAAGCCGGCGAACATGGCGCCCACCTGCGGAAACATCGGCGGCAGCATCTTCTGCACGAAGCGCCGGCCGGCGGGGGTGATGCGTATCAGCACGCGGCGGCGATCCTCCTTGCTGCTGCCGCGGGTGATCAGGGCGCGCTTGACCAGCGCGTTGGCGATGCGCGTCATGTTGGTGGCGCCCTGGGTGGTGAATTCGCACAGCTCGCCCGGGGTGGAACTTCCGTCCGGCCGGCTGTACAGGATCATCAGGGTCAGGAACTCGCTGTGGTTGAGCTTGTTCGGCTTGAGCCTGGACTCCAGCTCCCGCTCGATGGTGGCGCCGAGCATCAGCATGAGCCGGCACATCCGGGCCTGGGCCACGGGCATCGCCGGGACGAGCTGGCCGACCCGATCGATGCCTTCGTCCATCATCGCGATGCAGTTTGCGAGACTTGCCATTTCACTGAATGATAGTTCACCAGTGAATAAACTTAGCAGGCGCCGGCGACCCGGGGCAAGTGACGAATGTCAGCGGTTCCGATCCAGGCCGAACAGCCGCGTGGCGTTGGCAGTGGTGGCTTGCGCCACGTGCTGCTCGCTCTCGCCGCGCAACGCGGCCACGCAGCGCAGCACTTCGACGAGGCGGGCCGGTTCGTTGCGCTGGCCGCGGTGGGCAGCATCCGGCTGGTCCGGTGCGTCGCTCTCCAGCAGCAGGAACTGGATCGGCATGCCGGCCACGATGCGCCGCAGGCGTTGCGCGCGCTGATAGGTCACCGGACCACCGATGCCGAGGTGGAAGCCCAGGTCCCACAGCTTCGCGGCCTGCTGCTCGCTGCCGGAAAAGCTGTGCACCACGCCACGCAGGCCGGCGCATCGGCGCAAGGCAAGGCTCGTTTCCTCGAGCGCCTGGCGGGCATGCACGATGACGGGCAGGCCCAGGTCGCGCGCCAACCGCAACTGGGTTTCGAAGAAGCGCAGCTGCAGTTCGCGGTCGGTTCCCGGCTGGTGGTAGTCCAGGCCGATCTCGCCCACGGCGACGGCGGGGTTCCCGGCAAGCCAGTCACCCAGGCTGTCCAGGTGTTCGGACCGGTGCCGGTCCATGAACAGCGGGTGCAGGCCGTAGGCGGGGTGGGTGTCGGCGCGCCCGTCGCATAGCGCCCGCACGCGGGGCCAGCTGGCGCAATCGGTCGCGGGGGCCACCATGTGTTGCACGCCGGCGGCGGCGGCCCGGGCCATTACCGCGGGACGGTCGGCGTCGAATGCTTCCAGGTCCAGATGCGTGTGGCTGTCGACGAGCGGGTGCATGGCGGGTATCCGGGAATTTGCGCGTGGTGGCACGGTATGCGCATGAAAACAATGTCATAACTTCGAGCTAGCTGCGATTCAGTTGGGCATCGGTTCAATGACGGCGCAGGTTGTTACGTCCGCTGCACATCCCGGGCGATAGGCTGCGCTCAAACAGAGGAGAAGGTGGTGATGAACACGTTGATGGTCAATGTACTCAAGGCGGCGATAGCCGCGGCACTGGTGACGGGTGTGTCAGCCTGCAACCGCAGTGCGGATGCGGGTTCCACGGCTGCGGCCGACACGGCCGCGAGCGCCGACGCCGGGGTCAAATACGGCAAGGTGGTCTCCGTCGAGCCCGTGCGCAGCACGGTGAACAATCCCAAGCAGGTCTGCCACGACGAGACCGTCACGCACACCGCGCCGCCGAAGGACCAGCATCGCATCGCCGGCACCGCGATCGGCGCCGTGGTCGGCGGGCTGGTCGGCAACCAGGTCGGCGGCGGCAAGGGCAAGACCCTGGCCACCGTGGCTGGTGCAGTCGGCGGCGGCTACGCCGGCAACCGGATCGAGGCGGCCCACCAGAAGGGCCAGGTCAGCACCAGCGTCGAGCGCAAGTGCGAGACGGTCAACAACACCAGTACCAAGATCGTCGGCTACGACGTTCGCTACGTCTACGACGGTGTCACCCGCACGGTCCGCATGGATCACGACCCCGGTGATCGGGTAGAGGTAAAGGAAGGCGTGACCGTGGTATCCGGCGCTCATTGAGCCCATCCACCCACAGGAGCACCTGATGACTGCACACACTGCAAAACTCGCATTGGCCGCGGCCATGACGACGGGCCTGGCCCTCGCCGGCTGCGCGACCCAGCCCTACGGCAACAGCAATGACGGTTACTACGGTGGCCAGTCGTCTGCCTATGGCAACCGGCCGGCCCGCTGCAACACCTGCGGCGTGGTGCAGGAAGTCCAGCAGGTGTACCTGCAAAACAACGGCAGCGGCGGCACCCTTGGCGCGATCATCGGTGCGGTGGCCGGCGGCGTGCTCGGCAACCAGGTCGGCAAGGGCGATGGCCGCAAGGCCGCGACCGTGGCCGGCGCGGTGGCCGGCGGCGTGGTGGGCAACCAGGTCGGCAAGCGCAACAGCAGCGACCAGGTGGCCTGGCGCGTCGTGGTGCGCCTCGATGACGGGCGTTATGCCACGGTGACCCAGCGCGAAAACCCGGGGCTGCGCCAGGGCGACTACGTCGAGGTGCGCGGGGATCACGTCTACCCACGTTGACCCGTCTTGACGTATGGACGTCTGGACGTCCAAAAGAAAAGGCCATCGAAAGATGGCCTTTTCTGTTTCGGCGGTATTTGACCGGTCAGTTCACGGCGTAGAACGCATGGTCGCCGATCGTCACGCTGGGGCGGTTGCGCGACCAGGCAGGAGAGATCGCGGTGGTCGCGAAGTGGTCGGCATGCGGCACCAGCATGCGACGCTGCGCGACCGGCAGCTGCCAGTTGTGGATCGAGTTGCCGGCGACGTCCCAGGCCTTCACGAAAGCGGGCAGGTTGGTGATCTCGAATGATCCGGACGTGGTGGTGGTGGCGAACTGGTGTGGCGCCGTGACCACCTTGCACACGGTATTGCCGTAGTGCCCGCGATCACGCCGGCGCAGCGCCACCTCGGCCACCGCGAGCTGGCCGTCGACGGGCTGGCTGCGCGCTTCCAGATAGACGGTCGTGGCCAGGCAGGCCTGGTCCGCTACCGGCTGGGGCATCAGTGTCGTCAGCCACAACAGCAGGGAAAGTTTCATCTTCTGCCTCCAGCGTGCTGTACGCGCGAAGCTGCTGTTTCCAGCTTCGTGCGCCGTTGCGGTGGACGGGCGGGCAGGCCGTTTCCACCTGGATCTGCCACCCGGGCCGAAACTTGTGGCCAAGGCGCATTGCCACGGGATTGTGGCGATTCGAGCGGCTCTGCGAAGCCGGTCAGAAAGTTGTGCCGGAAACGGCGCCGTCATGCGGGGCGTCGCGTTGCTACCGGCGGCTTTGCCTCGAAGGATGGCGAAGCCCGTTCTCATCCGGCGTTGTTGCCGGGTCGCGCCGATACGGAATTCATCCGGTTCGTCGCGTCAATCGACACCCCGTGAATCGGATGCCGCGATATTCGATCGGCGGAGCCTAGTGGCGGGGAGCGCCGCTGGCAAGTGCCGCGATGTGCGAATTTAACTTGCACTCACATCCCGTTGACAAGTGCCATCGGAAAAAATTCGGGTGCGTCCGCGGCGTCATTCAGGCCGACCAGGAGGACTGCAGCGTCAACGCAAGCGGGCGCCGGAACGAGGGCTCCGTACCCGCGCGTAGCTGCGCGGCGATGCCGTCGTCCAGCACCAGCAATGCGTCGAACCCGTCGTCGCCGTCAACGACATCCAGCACGCAGCCGACCTCGACCTCACCGACGTGCAGCGTCTCGCCCGCTGCCACGGGTTGCGACGTCTTGCCGCGGTGCAGGTGGCGTTTGTGCCCGCCGCGAAAATGCAACCGCGCCACGATTTCCTGGCCGGGATAGCAGCCCTTGTCGACCACGACCGCGCCGAGCCGTTGCAGCGACAGCGCGGCAGGCAGCAAGGCCTCGAGCGTGGGTGCCGGCAACCATGGCCAGCCTTCGTGCAGTTGCAGCGATCGCCACGCATCACCCGGGGGGCGCGTCGCGGACACGACCAGCGCGTGCGAACCGCAGCCCAGCGAAATGGCGTCGTCTTGTATCGACGCCACGTGCAGGGGTTGGGCGGAGCCGGTGCTCAAGCTGCGCGCCGGCAGTGCCTCCAGCCGAAGCCGGGAGCGGAAGACGAATCGCCGCAAGGCGTCGGCCATCGTCGCGGCGCGGCCGCCGCGCAGCAGCAACAGGTAGCGCTGCTCTTCCAGCCGCACCAGGTGGAACAGCGCGCGCACGCGGCCTTTCGCATCCAGCCATGCACTGAATTGCCAGTGTCCCGTGGCGAGGCCATCGACCTTGCTGCTGAATTGGGCATGCGCGAATGCGCCTGCATCGGGACCTTCGAGCAACAGGGTTTCGGCGGATGGGGCTGGCTGCATGACGAGTGAGTTTGGGGCGATCGCGTGGTTGCGCAAGTGAGTGGCGCGCTGGCAATGCGGCCCGGCGTCGCAGGGCCGATGGTTGTGCTGTCTGGGGTCAAGTATTAATCTTCAGCGGCTGACAAACACCATGTCCAAGACCTCAGTTCCCGTCGAAACCACGCCTGCCCCCGTCGAGCCGGAGGCGACCGGCAAGCCGGTCGTTCCGCCGCCCGACAAGGCAGCCGCAGAGCGTCCGGCTCCGGATCCCACGCGCTACGGCGACTGGGAGAAGAACGGGCGCTGCATCGACTTCTGAGCGGCCGGGCGCTCGGCGCCGACGCGGTACGGACGGGTGCAGCAGGGACATCAGCGATTCCACAGAGGATAGCCGCCATGGCAGAGACGCAACGACCGCTTTCTCCGCATCTGCAGGTTTACAGGTGGCAAGTGCAGATGATGACCTCCATCTTGCATCGCGCCACCGGCATCGCCCTCGCGGTCGGCGGCCTGCTGGTGGTCTGCGGCCTGCTGCAACTTGCCGCCGGCGAAGAGGGCTACGACAGTTTCAAGGGCGTCATCGGCAGCCCGGTCGGGATGGTGCTTCTGTTCGGCTGGAGCTGGGCGCTGTTCTACCACCTGTGCAACGGTATCCGGCACCTGATCCAGGACGCCGGCCTCGGTTACGAAATTTCCCAGTTCGTGCGTTCCAGCTGGTTGTCGGTCGCCGGCAGCATCGTGCTGACCATTGCGTGCTGGGCGTGGGTGCTGATGGCGGGAGGTGCGGCATGAACCTGCACGTGGGTACCGACGACGTGCGCAGCCAGCTGCGCAACCCGATGAAGCACGCTCGCGGGCTGGGCTCGGCGAAGTCGGGCGTGGAGCATTGGTGGGTGCAGCGGCTGACGGCCGCCGCGCTGGTGGCGCTGGGCATCTGGTTCGTGATCACCGTGCTGGGCCTGCTGCACGCCGACTACGCCACCGCACGCGCGACCGTGGCCAGGCCGTGGAATGCGCTGCTGCTGATCGCCTTCGTGCTCACCATGTTCTGGCACGCCGTGCTGGGACTGCAGGTGGTGGTCGAGGATTACGTGCACACCCGCTGGAAGGAGGTCGTGCTGCTGGTGGCGATCAAGTTCCTCGCGGTGCTGGGCGCGCTGGCTGGCGTGCTGGCCGTGCTGCGCGTGGCGCTGACCCCCTGAGACGAAACGCGAGGCCCGGATTTCATGGAAAGCTACAAGGTTCAGCAACACCTTTATGACGTGATCGTGGTCGGGGCCGGCGGCGCCGGGCTGCGCGCCACCTTCGGTCTGGCCGAGAAGGGCCTCAAGGCGGCGTGCATCACCAAGGTCTTCCCCACGCGCTCGCACACCGTGGCGGCGCAGGGCGGCATCGCCGCGGCGCTCGGAAACATGAGCGAGGACAACTGGCGCTTCCACTTCTACGACACCGTGAAGGGCGGCGACTGGCTCGGTGACCAGGACGCGATCGAGTACATGTGCAAGCACGCGCCCGAAGCGGTGATCGAGCTCGAGCATTACGGCGTGCCGTTCTCGCGCACCGACGACGGGCGGATCTACCAGCGCCCGTTCGGCGGCATGACCACGCACTACGGCAAGGGCACGGCGCAGCGCACCTGTGCGGCGGCGGACCGTACCGGCCATGCGATCCTGCATACGTTGTACCAGCAGGCGCTGGCGCATGACGCCACCTTCTTCGTGGAGTACTTCGCGATCGACCTGGTGTTCGACGCCGAGGGCGTGTGCCGCGGCGTGCTGGCGCTGGACATGAACGAAGGCACCATGCACTTCTTCCGCGGCCACGCGGTGGTGCTGGCCACCGGCGGCTACGGCCGCGCCTACCTGAGCGCCACCTCGGCGCATACCTGCACCGGCGACGGCGGCGGCATGGTGCTGCGCGCGGGCCTGGCGCTGCAGGATATGGAGTTCGTGCAGTTCCATCCGACCGGCATCTACGGGGCCGGCTGCCTGATCACCGAGGGCGTGCGCGGCGAGGGTGGCTACCTCACCAACTCCGAAGGCGAGCGCTTCATGGAGCGCTATGCGCCCCACGCGAAGGATCTCGCTTCGCGTGACGTGGTCAGCCGCGCGATGACGGTGGAGATCAACGAGGGTCGTGGCGTCGGCGAGCACAAGGACCACATCTTCCTCAACCTGATGCACCTCGGCCCCGAGGTGATCCACGAGCGGCTGCCGGGCATCGCCGAATCGGCGCGCATCTTCGCCGGCGTGGACGTCAGCAAGCAGCCGATTCCGGTGTTGCCGACCGTGCACTACAACATGGGCGGCATCCCCACCAACTATCACGGCGAAGTCGTGCAGAAGCGCGGCGACGATCCCGAGGCCGTGGTGCCAGGCCTGTTCGCCATCGGCGAGGCGGCGTGCGTGTCGGTGCATGGCGGCAACCGGTTGGGTTCCAACTCGCTGCTTGACCTGGTCGTGTTCGGTCGTGCCGTGGCCAACCGCTGTGCCGAGATCATCCGGCCGGGCACCCAGCACAAGGATCTGCCGGCCACGGCGCTGGACAAGGCGCTGGAGCGCTTCGACCGCCTGCGCAACGCCAACGGCAGCACGCCCACGGCGGCGATCCGGCTCAACATGCAGCGCACGATGCAGCGCTACGGCGCGGTTTTCCGCACCGGCGAGACGCTGGAGGAAGGCAGCAGGAAGATCTCCGAGGTGTTCAAGACGTTCGAGGACGTCAAGGTCAGCGACCGCTCGCTGGTGTGGAACACCGACCTGATCGAAACGCTGGAGCTCGCCAACCTGCTCGAGCAGGCGGTGGCGACCATGCACTCGGCCGCGCAGCGGCCGGAAAGCCGCGGCGCGCATGCCCGCGAGGACTTCCCGGAACGCGACGACGAACACTGGCTCAAGCACACGCTGGTGTGGGTGGACCGCGAAGGCGCCACCCGCTTCGATTACCGCCCGGTGCACCTCAACACCTTGACCGACGAGGTGGCTTCGGTCCCCTTGGCCAAGCGCGTCTACTGAGCCGTGCGTTCGATGTCACGTCCCGTTTTCGAGAATATGGAAGGGCAATGCCATGGGTGAATTCACGCTGCCACGGAACTCCAGGATCCAGCCCGGCAAGCATTACCCGGCCAAGGATGCAAAGAAGCCGCGGACCTTCCGCATCTACCGCTGGTCGCCGGACGACGACCAGAACCCGCGCATCGACACCTACGAGGTCGATCTGGCCGCGTGCGGCCCGATGGTTCTCGACGCCCTGCTGAAGATCAAGAACGAGATCGATCCCACCCTTTCGCTGCGCCGTTCCTGTCGCGAGGGGATCTGCGGTTCGTGCGCGATGAATATCGATGGCACCAACACGCTGGCCTGCATCTGCGCGATCGACAGCGTCGCCGCCGGCGACGTGAAGATCTACCCGCTGCCGCACATGCCGGTGGTCAGGGACCTGGTTCCCGACCTCACCCACTTCTACGCGCAATACGCCTCGATCAAGCCGTGGATCAGGACGCAGAGCCCGGCACCGGACAAGGAGCGCCTGCAGTCGCCCGAGGACCGCAAGAAGCTGGACGGGCTGTACGAGTGCATCCTGTGCGCATGCTGCTCCACCAGCTGCCCGAGCTACTGGTGGAACGGCGACAAGTACCTGGGCCCGGCGATCCTGCTGCAGGCGCACCGCTGGATCGTCGACAGCCGCGACGAGGCCACCAACGAGCGGCTGGACGATCTGGAAGACCCGTTCAAGCTGTATCGCTGCCACACCATCATGAACTGCACGCGCACCTGTCCCAAGGGGCTGAACCCGGCCAAGGCGATCGCCGAGATCAAGAAGCTGATGGTCGAGCGGCGTTCGCCGTGAGCGCAGCTGTCGCCGCTGTGCGGCGATGCCGCACATCCTCTCCTCCCCGGGGAGAGGAGGCGGCCGCGGCGCTGCGCGCGGTTTTGTTGCATGACTTCTGAGGGGCGCCTGCGCTGGCGTGCCCGCCGTGGCACGCGCGAGCTGGATGCGATGCTCGGCGGCTGGCTCGACGAACGCTTCGACCACGCCGACGAGGCGCGGCGGCAGGCGTTCGACGAACTGCTCGACGTGCAGGATCCGGAGCTGTGGGACTGGCTGATGGGCCACGCCCGTCCCGGGCGGGTGGACTGGCAGGCCATCATCGATGACATCCGCGCCCGCCATCGGCTTTGACTATGCGCCGTCGCGGCTGCTGCCGCGCTGCCTGTTGCTGGTGGCGACGCTCGCCGCGGTCGCCGTGCTGGTCAGCGCCTTGCCGCCCTGGCTGCGCGCGGTGATGGTATCCGCGCTGGCATTGGCGACCTGGCAGGCGTGTCGCCGATTGGCCATGACTGTCGTGGCGGCCGCCGGCTGGAGCGCCGAGTCGGGCTGGACGCTGCATACCGTGGACGGCGAGGATCATCCCGCCAGTCTCGCTTCGTTCCGCGTGCTGGGCCAGCTGGTGTGGCTGCGCATGCAATCGGCGCAGCACGGCATCTGCGTGCTGTTGCTGGCGCCGGACAACAGCGACCCGGACATCCGGCGCCGCCTGCGCATGCGCCTGGCGACGATGGATGCGGGCGAGGCGCTGGCGCGGTGGTAGAGCGTCGGCAACATTTCCCGATCGGCGTGGTCCGAGCGAATAGCCGATAATGCCGGTCCGGGCGGCTCGCCCGATCCTCACCACAAGCGAATCGCCCATGTTCCGACCGCTCGAACTCTTCATCGGCCTGCGCTACACGCGCGCCAAGCGTCGCAACCAGTTCATCTCCTTCATTTCCACCGTGTCGATCGTGTGCATCGCGATCAGCGTGATCGCGCTGATCACGGTGATGTCGGTGATGAACGGCTTCGACTACCAGATGCGCTCGCGCATCCTGGGCGCGGTATCGCAGGCGACGATCACCAGCGTCGACGGGCCGATCAGGGACGTGCCGCGTGCGCTGCAGATCGCGCAGGCCAATCCGCACGTGCTGGGCGCGGCGCCGTTCGTGGAATCGGAGGCCATGTTGATCGGCCAGCGTTCGGCCGGCGTGCGGGTACGCGGGATCGACCCGGCGCAGGAGCCGAAGGTCGTCGACATCGGCCAGCACATGCTCGAGGGCACGCTCGCCGACCTGCGCCCCGGCGACTGGAACATCGTGCTGGGCCGCGACCTGGCCATGCAGCTCGGGGTGGGCGTGGGCGACCGCGTGACCATGGCGGTGCAGGAGTTGCGTGCCACGCCGATGGGCGGCATCCCGCGCATGCGCAGCTTCCACGTCGCCGGCACGTTCCAGCTTGGCATGGAGCAGTTCGATTCCGGGCTGGCCCTGGTCAACATGCGCGATGCCGAGAAACTGAACGACCTCAACGGCCCGACCGGCATCCGCTTGCGCCTCGACGACCTGTTCAGTGCCCGCCCGGTGGCGCGCGAGCTTGCCGACCAGCTGGGCCAGTATTACGGCGTGCGCACCTGGATGGACGAGAACGCCAACCTGTTCCACGCGCTGTCGATGGAAAAACTGGTGATGTTCATCATCCTGTCGCTGATCGTGCTGGTGGCGGTGATCAACCTGATCTCGATGCTGATGATGCTGGTCACCGACAAGCAGGCGGACATCGCGATCCTGCGCACGCTCGGTGCCACCCCGCGCAGCATCATGGGTACCTTCATGGTGCAGGGCCTGCTGGTGGGTTTCGTCGGGATCGGTTTCGGCGTGGGTTTCGGCGCGCTGCTGTCGTGGAAGCTGCCGGGCATCATCAAGTGGATCGAGCACACCTTCCACGTCACCTTCCTGTCGCCGGACGTCTACTACATCAGCGAGGTGCCGAGCCGGCTGGACTGGCACGACGTGGGCTGGACCGCGTTGCTGACCTTCGTGTTCGCGCTGCTGGCCACCCTTTATCCCGCCTGGCGCGCCTCGCGCACGCAACCGGCGCAGGCATTGCGCTATGAATAAGACCGTCATGAACAACAAGACCGAACACGTGCTGCGTGCCAGCCGCGTCGCCAAGACCTATGCCGAAGGCGGCCTCAGCACGAACGTGCTGAGTGACGTCAGTTTCGAGCTTAAGCGCGGCCAGACCATGGCGATCGTCGGCGCCTCCGGCTCCGGCAAGAGCACCCTGCTGCACATTCTCGGCGGGCTGGACACATTGACCGCGGGCGAAGTGGAGGTCGACGGCCGCGTGCTGTCGCGCCTGTCCGACGCCGAGCGTGGCCGCGTGCGCAACCGCTCGTTGGGCTTCATCTACCAGTTCCACCACCTGCTGCCCGAGTTCACCGCGCTGGAGAACGTGTGCATGCCGCTGCTGATCCGCGGCACCGCGATCGCCGAGGCGCAGCGCCAGGCCACGGCCCTGCTGGAGCGCGTCGGCCTGGGCGCGCGTACCCACCACAAGCCGTCGGAGCTCTCCGGCGGCGAGCGCCAGCGCTGCGCGGTGGCGCGCGCACTGGTGACCCGGCCGGCCTGCGTGCTTGGCGACGAACCGACCGGCAACCTGGACGAGGCGAACGCGGCCCAGGTCTACGCGCTGATGCTGGAGCTCAATCGCGAGATCGGCACCAGCTTCATCCTGGTCACGCATGATCCGCACCTGGCCGCGAAGATGGACCGCACCCTGGTCCTGCACAACGGCGTGTTGCAGGACGCCGTGCCGACCTGACGTCCCCGGCCGTCCGGGCGGCGCGCGCCTACAGCACTTTCAGCATCGCCGTCGCCGCCCGCGCGCTAGGCTCGGCAGTCTCCAGGATGGAACGGGCGGCGCGGCATGGCGCGACACGGGGCGATCACGGCGGCGCCTGCGTTGCTGGCGGGCGTATTGCTGGTGCAGGCCTGGCCGCGCCTGCCGACGACCTGGATCTGCGTGCCGATCGTCGTGCTGGCACTGGCCTGCGCCTGGCGCTGGCCGCGCTGGCGCGGGTTGTCCTGCCTGCTGCTCGGGATCGCCTGGGCATGGTGGTGCGGCGCGCAGGCGATGCAGGCCCGGCTGCCGCGCGCACTGGAGGGGCGCGACGTGCTCGTCGTGGGCAGTGTCGATGGTCTGCCGCTGGCGCGCACCGACGCCAGCCGCTTCACCCTGCGGGTGGAAAGCGCCACGCTGGATGGCAGACCGCTGGCCTTGCACGGCCGGGTCACCGTGTCCTGGTACGAGGGCGCGCCACTGTTGCCGCCGTGCACGCGCTGGCGCCTGCTGCTGCGCCTGAAGCGCCCGCGCGCACTCCTCGATCCGGGCGGCGCCGACAGCGAACGCTCGGCGCTGGAGCGCGGCATCGTCGCCACCGGCTACGTGCGCGACGACGAGCGCAACCGGCGCCTGTCCGGCCCGCGCTGGTGCGTCGATGGCGCGCGCGCGGCGATTGCCCGCGGCATCGCCGCACGGGTGCACGACCGGCACGATGCCGCCCTGCTGCGTGCCTTCGCGGTCGGCGACACGCGCGGCCTGGGCCCACAGGATTGGGCGGTGGCGCGGGCCAACGGCGTCTCGCACCTGATCGCGATCTCCGGTTTCCACGTCGGTGTGGCGGCGGTGTTCGGCGTGTGGCTGGCGGCGCTCGCCTACGCACTGTGGCCGCCGCTGGCGCTGCGCCTGCCGCGGCCGCAGGCGCAGGCCGGCGCCGCCTTGCTGGCCGCCGTGGTCTATAGCGCGCTGGCCGGCTTCGGCCTGCCCACCGTGCGCACGCTGCTGATGATTGCGGTGGTGGCGCTGGCGCGTTGCAGCCGACGCGGCAGCAGCGCGGTGCAATCGCTGGCGCTGGCGCTGATCGCGATCCTGCTGGCCGACCCGCTGGCCGTGCTGGCGCCCGGGTTCTGGCTGTCCTTCGTCGGGGTGGGGTTCCTGATCCTTTGCCTGCAGGCGCGCGGACGCGGCTGGCGGGCCTTTCTCCACGAGCTCTCCGCCGGCCAGTTGCTGATGACGGTGGCGCTGTTGCCTTTGACCCTGTGGTTCTTCGGCCAGGCGTCGCTGGTCGGCGCGCTGTCCAACCTGGTGGCGGTGCCGGTGGTGAGTTTCGTGATCGTGCCGTGCGCGCTGTTCGGCATGCTGCTGTTGCTGCTGTGTCCGCCGCTGGCCGCGCCGGTGCTGTGGCTGGCGGCGCGGATCGCCCACGCGCAGTGGTGGCTGTTCGAGTGCATGGCCACCTGGCCGGGCGCCCACTGGTACCTGCCGACGGTGCCGCTCCACGCGCTGC
The DNA here is from genome assembly GCA_040255835.1 of Lysobacteraceae bacterium. Lineage (GTDB taxonomy): Bacteria > Pseudomonadota > Gammaproteobacteria > Xanthomonadales > Rhodanobacteraceae > Rhodanobacter. The sequence continues at coordinate 131,991 of JBDZVT010000001.1, read as the reverse complement.
TGCTGGCGGTGGCCGGCGCGCTGTGGCTGTTCATGCCTCGCGGGGTGCCGCTGCGCTGGCTCGGCGCCTTGCTGTTCCTGCCCCTGCTGCTGCCGCCGCGCAGCGCGCCGGCCGAGGGCGCTTTCCGGCTGTGGGTACTCGACGTGGGGCAGGGACTGGCGGTGCTGGTGCGCACGCACCACCACCTGCTGGTCTACGACACCGGCGCACGCTATCCCTCCGGCTTCGACCTCGGCGAGGCGGTGGTGTTGCCGGCCATCCGCGCGCTGGGTTTGCCGCGCGTGGATACGTTGGTGATCAGCCACGGCGACAACGATCACGCGGGTGGCGCGCAGGCGGTGGCGACGGCGTTTCCGCAGGCACGCCGGCTGGCCGGGGAACCCGCCCGCATGCGCCTGCCCATGCGCCAGTGCGTCGCCGGCCAGGAGTGGCAATGGGATGGCGTGCGCTTCCGCGTGCTGAGCCCGCTCTCGGGCAACGGCGACCGCGACAACGACAGCTCCTGCGTGTTGCTGGTCGAGGGCCGCGGCGGGCGGGTGCTGCTCCCCGGCGACATCAGCACGAAGACCGAACCGGCGGTGGCCGCCGCCGTGGGGGCGGGCCCGCCGCCGGTGCTGGTGGTGCCGCACCACGGCAGCAAGACCTCCTCCGGCGCGGCCTTCATCGCGGTGTTGAAACCGTCGCTGGCGCTGGTATCGGCGGGTTGGCGCAACCGTTTCGGGCACCCGCGCGCGGAAGTCGTCGCCCGCTACGCCGGGGCCGGCGTGCCGCTGTTCAACACCGCCGTGCAGGGCGCCGTGGAGGTGGAGTTTCCCGCCGACGGGCCGCCGCGGCGGCAGCCGGGCTGGCGCCTGCGGCAACCCCGCTACTGGCGCGAGTAGCATGGTGCGAGGCCGGGATTGCCACGCCTGCCGCAGTACGTGCAAACGACGCTGCTATCATGCGCGCTTCCCCGGAGCGTGGTGCGGCGAGGACTGAAGGTGCTTGATATCCTGATGGCGGGCGGCTGGGCGATGGTGCCCATCCTGATCTGTTCGGCGATCGCCCTGGCGATCGTGCTGGAGCGTTGCTGGACGCTGCGCCGCAGCTCGGTGCTGCCCCCCGGGCTGGGCGACGAAGTGCGCCAGTGGGCGCGCTCGGGCCAACTCGACCCCGGCCACCTCCAGACCCTTGCCGACGGCTCGCCGCTGGGCGAATTGCTGGCGGCCGCGCTGGCGGTGCGGCGGCAGCCGCGCGAGATCATCAAGGAGCGCATCGAGGACACCGGCCGGCACGTCGTGCACCGGATGGAGCGCTACCTCAACACGCTCGGCACGATCGCCCTGATCGGACCGCTGCTGGGCCTGTTCGGCACCGTGATCGGCCTGATCCGCATGTTCATGGAGGTGATGGGCGGCGGCATCGGCGACCCCGCCCGCATGGCCGGCGGCATCGGCGAGGCGCTGATCTGCACGGCCTCCGGCCTGACCGTGGCGATCCCCGCCTATGTGCTGCACCGCTATTTCCGCTCGCGCGTGGCCGGCTACTGCGTGCTGATGGAAAAGCAGGCCACCGCCCTGCTGGACGACCTGACTCTCGCCGCGCCGGCCCCCGCAACGCGTGCGCGTCGCGCGCCGGCACCTGCCGCGCCGAGCGCGGGCTGAGGGACCGTCGATGCGCATCGGCAACGACCGCCGCGGTGACGATTTCGAGATCAACGTGATCCCGTTGATCGACGTGCTGCTGACCCTGCTGATGTTCTTCGTGCTCACCAGCACCTTCGTGCAGCATTCGCGGCTGAAGGTCACGCTGCCGCAGGCCAGCGTCAAGGAGCGCGACATGAACGCGCCGGCGCTGACCATCATGATCGACCGCGACGGCCGCTTCTACGTGGGCAGCGACGAGGTGATGGGCGAGGGCATCGAGGCGCTCAAGCAGACCATCGCGCGCAATGCCGGCGACAGCCGCGACCAGGCGGTGACGATCCGGGCCGATGCCATGACCCCGAACCAGAACGTGGTGACCGCGATGGATGCACTGGGGCAGCTCGGCTTCACCCGCTTGTCGATCGCCACGACGCCGAGCAAGCCGGGCACCGCGCAATGAACGTCGACCAGGCGACCGCGGCAGACGCGGGAAGCTGGCCGACCTACAAACGCCTGCTCGGCTACACGCGACGCTACTGGGCGATCGGCCTGGTGGCCTTCGTCGGCATGCTGGCCGACGGCGGCGGGCTGGCACTGTTCACCGGCCTGATCAAGCCGATGATCGACAACCTGTTCGCGCAGAAGGATCCGTACCTGATCTTCTGGATGCCGATCTGGATCATCGCCATCTTCCTGGTGCGTTCGCTGGGCACCTTCGTCAGCGACTACGGCATTTCCTACATCGGCCGGCACGTGGTGCAGGCGCTGCAGCTGGAGGTGTTCGCCGCGTACCTGAAACTGCCGGCGCCGTATTTCGGCAGCGAGCCGTCGGGCCAGCAGATCTCGCGCATCACCTACACCAGTGAACAGGTCGCCGCGGCGGCAAGCAGTGCCGCCAAGATCGCCATCACCGACGGCTTCACCGTGATCGCGATGCTGTTCGTGATGCTGTACTACAGCCCCTACCTCACGCTGTCGCTGCTGGTGATGGTGCCGGCGATCGCGCTGGTGGCCACGGTGGTGGCGCGCCGCTACCGGCAGATCAGCCGGCGCATCCAGGGCAGCATGGGCTCGGTCACCGGCACCGTGGAGGAATCCGTGGGCGCGCACCGCGAGGTGCGGGTGTACGGCGGCCAGGCGCACGAAGCCGAGCGGTTCGGCCAGATCACCCGGCACACGCGGCGGCTCAACCTGAAGATCGCCGCCACCAATGCGGCATCCAGCTCCACCGTGCAACTGGTGGCGGCCAGCGCGCTGGCGGCGCTGGTGTTCCTGGGTACGCGGCCGCAGGTGCTGGTCAGCATGACGCCGGGCGTGTTCTTCGCGGTGCTCACCGCGATGGGCACCATGCTGCCCTCGCTCAAGCGCCTGACCAACGTGCAGGCGAACATCCAGCGCGGCCTGTCCGCGGCCGAGGACATCTTTGCGGTGGTCGACCTGCCGCCGGAGCGCGACGAGGGCACGCTGGAGCTGGTGCGCAGCCGTGGCGACCTGCATTTCATCGACGTCGGCCTGGTCTATCCGCACAGCCACGTTCCCGCCCTGCGGGAGGTCAACCTCGACTGCGCACCCGGCACGGTCACCGCGCTGGTCGGGCGCTCGGGCAGCGGCAAGAGCAGCCTGGTCAGCCTGCTGCCGCGGTTCAATACTCCCGGCACCGGCCGCATCATGCTCGACGGCGAAGACTGCCGCAGCTACACGCTGGCCTCGCTGCGCCGGCAGATCGCCTGGGTGGGACAGAGCGTGGTGCTGTTCAACGACACGGTGGCCAACAACATCGCCTACGGCGAGCTGGCCGGCGCCAGCGAGGCGGAGATCGTCGCCGCGGCCGAGGCGGCCAACGCGATGGAGTTCATCTCGCGCATGCCCGACGGCATCCACACCCCGATCGGGCAGAGCGGCAACCTGTTGTCCGGTGGCCAGCGCCAGCGCATCGCGATCGCGCGGGCAATCCTCAAGAACGCGCCGATCCTGGTGCTGGACGAAGCCACCAGCGCGCTGGATACCGAATCCGAGCGGCTGATCCAGCAGGCGCTGGCGCGGCTGATGAAGGACCGCACCACGCTGGTGATCGCGCACCGGCTGTCCACCGTCGAAGGCGCCGACCAGATCGCGGTGATGGACCAGGGCCGCATCGTCGAACGCGGTACTCACGCCGAGCTGCTCGCGCTGGACGGCCAGTACGCAGCCCTGCACCGCATGCAGTTCCACGATGCCGCGGCCGTCCCGGCCGGGAGCTGAGCCGGCCATGGCGCTGCCCGACACGCTCGCATCGGCCTGGTACGGCGGCGGCCGCGTGCCGTGGTGGACGTGGCCGCTGGCCGGGCTCTACGGCAGTGTGGTCGGCCTGCGTCGCACGCTCTACCGCATCGGCTGGCTGCGCAGCGAGCGCCTGCCGGTGCCGGTGGTGGTCATCGGCAACCTCACCGCCGGCGGCACCGGCAAGACGCCCCTGACGATCGCCGTCGCCGCCAGCCTGCGCGAACACGGCTATCGCCCCGGCGTGGTCAGCCGCGGCCACGGCGGCACGCAACGCGAGCCGCTGCTGCTCGACGACGCCCCGGACCCGCGCCAGGTTGGCGACGAACCCTGCCTGATCCGCGCCAGCGGCGTGCCGGTGGCGGTGGGACGCGATCGCCCCGCGGCCGCGCGCCTGCTGCTCGGCGCCGGTTGCGACGTGGTGTTGGCCGACGACGGCCTGCAGCATTACGCGCTGGCGCGCGACACGGAGATCTGCGTGATCGACGGCCGCCGCCGCTTCGGCAACGGCCGGCTGCTGCCGGCCGGTCCGCTGCGCGAGCCACTGCGCCGCTTGCGTGGGGTCGACCTGCGCGTGTGCAACGGAGGCGACGCGGAACCCGGCGAGTACGCCATGCGGTTGTGCGGCGACGAGGCGGTGGCGCTGCAGGGTGGCGAGCGCCGCGCGCTGGCCAGTTTCACCACCGGGCCGGTGCATGCGGTGGCCGCCATCGGCAACCCGCAGCGCTTCTTCGACAGCTTGCGCGCATCCGGCCTCGAGGTGATCGAGCACGCCTTTGCCGACCACCACGCGTTCAGCGCGGCCGAGCTGGATTTCGCCGACGCGCTGCCGCTGTTGATGACCGACAAGGATGCGGTCAAATGCGGGTCGTTCGCGCAACCCGGCTGGTGGCGCGTGCCGGTGCAGGCCGAATTGCCGCAGGCCTTCCATGCGGCCTTGCGCGAACGCCTCGCGCGGCCGCGCTGAGCCTTACGGCTGGGCGCCGGCCGGGCGTTGCGCGGGCTTGCGCCGCGACACCGCCTCGCCGGCCACGTAGACCCGGCGCGCTAGGTTGCCGCCGATCCAGTAGCACAGCTCGGCGGGCTTGCGTGCATTCCAGATCACCAGGTCGGCGCGCAGTCCGGCCGCCAGCATGCCGCGGTCGGCCAGGCCCAGGGCGCGCGCCGCGTTGACGGTCACCCCGCGCAGCGCTTCTTCCGGGGTCAGCCGGAACAGCGTGCAGGCCATGCCGACCGCCATGCGCAGCGACAGCAGCGGCGAGGTGCCGGGGTTGCAATCGGTGGCAACCGCGATCGGCACGCGGTGTTCGCGCAGCAGCGACACCGGCGGCAGCCGCGTTTCGCGCAGGGCGTAGAACGCGCCTGGCAGCAACACGGCCACCGTGCCGGCGGCGGCCATGGCGCGCACGCCTGCCTCGCCCAGATGCTCCAGGTGGTCGGCCGACAGGCCGCCGAACTCGGCCACCAGCGCGGCGCCGGCCTGGTCGGACAGCTGTTCGGCGTGCAGCTTGACCGGCAGGCCGAGCGCGCGGGCCCGCTCGAACAGGCGGCGGATTTCCGCGCCGCTGAAGCCGATGGTTTCGCAGAACCCGTCGACCGCGTCGACCAGCCCTTCACCAGCCAGCGCCGGCAGCATCTGGTTGCAGACCAGCGCCACGTAGTCCTCGCGCCGATCCTTGAACTCTGCCGGCAGCGCGTGCAACCCGAGGAAACTGGTGCGCACGCTGATGCCTAGCTCGCGGCCGAGGCGGCGCGCCACGCGCAGCATGCGCCGCTCGCTGTCCAGCTCCAGGCCGTAGCCGGACTTGATCTCCAGCGTGGTCACGCCATCGGCGAGCAGGGTGCGGGCGCGGGGCAGGGCCTGCGCGTACAGGTTGTCCTCGCCGGCGGCCCGGGTGGCCTCGACGGTGGAAGCGATGCCGCCGCCGGCGCGGGCGATCTCCTCGTAGCTGGTGCCGTTCAGGCGCAGGTCGAACTCGTCGGCGCGGTCGCCGCCGAAGACCAGGTGGGTATGGCAATCGATCAGGCCGGGCGTGATCAGTGCGCCGTCGAGCGATTCCACCTCGTCGGCCAGCGCCACCGGCGCGTCCGGCAGCTCGCTCATGCGGCCCAGCCAGGCGATGCGCCCGTGCTGCATGGCGAGCGCCGCCTGTTCGAGCAGGCCGCACGGCGTGTCGTCGGCGAAGGTGGCCAGGGTGGCGTTCAGCAGCAATCGATCCCAGCGTGGCGCGGTCATGGGTGGACTCCGTAACTCAAGGCTTGGGGGCGTGGTCGGGGAAGGGCTCGGCCGAATCGTCGCGGGGCGCGGCGCGTTCCTCGAAGGCGCTGGTCCTGCCTGCAGGATGCGCCGTTTCCGTGCGGTCACGCCCTTCCTCCGACGATGGCGCGTGGGTCGCTTGCTGGCGCTCGAAATCCTGCACCATGCGCTCGGCAAAATCCCGGTACACCGGGGTCGGCGAAAACAGCGAGGACGCGGCGCGCGCCAGCAGGCAGGCGGCCATGATGGGAATGACCATGTCCTGGTTGTCGGTCAGCTCCATCGCGATCACGGCGGAAGTCAGCGGGGCGCTGGTCACCCCGGCCAGGTAGGCGCTCATGCCCAGCAGCACCACCGAGGCGGCCGGCACGCCGGGCAGGAAGTGGGCGATGTTGTGTCCCAGGCCGGCGCCCACCGCAAGGGCCGGGGAAAAGATGCCGCCGGGGATGCCGGCCCAGTACGAAACCACGTTGGCCAGCAGCTTGGCCACGCCGAAGGCGTGTCCCGGCGTCACCGCGGCTTCCTGCACGAAGGCGCGGGCCTGGTCGTAACCGGTCCCGTAAACGGTGTTGTGCGAAAAAAAGCCGATCAGCGCCAGGGCCAGCCCGCAGCCGGTGGCGAACAGTATCGGTGCGTGCGCGCGCAGGCGCCCGACCCAGGCCAGTGGACCGCGGCGGCTCAGCAGGATCAGGCGGGCGAACAGGCCGCCGAGAAGGCCGCAGATCACGCCGGTCAGCAGCACGGCCAGCCAGGCATGGCCCAACGGCAGGCTGGCCTGTACCTCGCCGAAGTAGGAGTAGTTGCCCAGCACGCCCATAGAGACCACGCCGCCGACGATCACGGCGGTGAGCAGCAAGCCGCTGAAGCGGTGTTCGAACGTGCCGGCCGGCTCCTCGATCGCGAACACCACACCGGCCAGCGGCGTGTTGAACGCCGCCGCGATGCCGCAGGCACCGCCGGCAAGGATGAAGCGCGAAGCGGCTTTGGCGTCGGTGAAGCCGAAGCGCCGGCCCAGCGCATGGAACAGGCCCGCGCCGACGTGCACGGTCGGGCCCTCGCGCCCGATCGATGCTCCCGCGGCCAGGGCGATCAGGGTCAGCAGCATTTTCCCGGTGGCGATGGGCAACGAGAGCATGCGCTGGCGGAAACTTTCGTCCTCCACGTGCATGCTGCCGATGACCTGCGGGATGCCGCTGCCGCGCGTTGCGCGCAGCTTGCCATCGGTCACCCATGCCAGCAGCGCGAACACCGCGGGCGTAAGCAGCAGCGGAATCCAGGCGCCGTAACCCAGCATCCACAGGAAAAAGTCGTACGACCAGGTGCTGGCCTTGGCGAACAGGATGGCCGCCAGTGCCACCACCACGGCGCCGAACCACAGGGAAAGCCGACGCTTCCACTGATGCGGCGCGAAGAACTCGTGGCCGAGCAGCGCGTGCAGCCGCGGGTTGGAGCTGGGCGACGTTTTCGCGGGGTCGGTCATGCGGCGATTGTCTCAGATGCCGGCCTGGCCCCGTCAGTGCGGCCGCGGGCGCCAGCGCGTCTCGTAGAGGTCGAAGCGGCGATCCTTGAGATTGGTCACCGCCCCGGCGTTGCGGGCGCGGGCCAGGGTTTCCAGGCGCAGGTCGGCGAACAGCACGGTCTCGATGTTCGGAGTGGAATCGGCGGCGATGCCGTCGCGGGCGAAGCCGAAGTCGCTGGGCGTGAGGATGCAGCTCTGGCCGTACTGGATGTCGAAGTTGTTCACCCCGGGCAGGTTGCCCACGTTGCCGGACATCACCACGTAGCACTGGTTCTCGATTGCCCGCGCCTGGGCGCAGTAACGCACGCGCAGGTAGCCCTCGCGCACGTCGGTGCAGAACGGCACGAACAGGATCAGCGCACCCTGGTCGACGAGGTGGCGCGCCACCTCGGGAAACTCCGAGTCGTAGCAGATCATCACCCCGACCGGGCCGCAGTCGGTGGGCACCGTGGCCGCGCCGTCGCCGCCGGCGATGTTCCACACGTTGCGTTCGCTCGGCGTGGGGTGCAATTTCTCGCGCTCGTGCAACGAGCCGTCGCGCAGGCACACGTAGCAGACGTTGTGGATGTCGCCGTTGGCCTGCTCGGTCGGGTGCGTGCCGGCGATGATGTTGATGTTGTAGTGCACGGCCAGCCGGCTGAACAGCTCCTTGACCTGCGGCGTGTACTGGCTGAGCTTGCGGATCGAATCCACCGGCGACAGCTCGGTGTTCTCGATCGACAGCAGCTGCAGCGTGATCAGCTCGGGGAAGGTGACGAAATCGGCGTTGTAGTCGGCGGCGATGTCGGTGAAATACTCCACCTGGGTGGCGAACTCCTCGAACGAGGTGATCCGCCGCTGCTGGTACTGCACCGAGGCCACCCGCACCGAGTCGGGCAGGCGCTGCGGCGAGGGGATCGAGGGTGTGTCGGGCTGGTCGAGCAACTGCGGGTTGCGCCAGACCAGGTGCACGGCATGGCCCAGCGACTCATGGTCGGAGGGCACGTACGCGGGCAGCAGGCCGATCACCTCGAAATCGTTGGACAGCTGGAAGCTCAGCGTGAGGTCGCGCCGCCGGCCCTCGACCACCGCCTGCACGTAGGCCTCGGCGCTGCCGTAGCGCGCGATGTTCTTCGCCAGCCCCGGGATGCGCCCGCCGAACACGATGCCGCGCAGCTTGAGGTTCATGCACAGGCGCTTGCGCGCGCGGTAGAGCCGCTGGCCGATGCGCATGCCGCGGTAGTCCGGGTGCACCACCACCTCCATGCCGTACAGCCAGGTACCGTCCGGCTTGTGCCGCGAGGCCATGCCGCCGCCGGTGATCTGGGTCCAGGTGTGCGGGCCGAGCGCGGTGGCCTCGTCGATGCGGAAGGTGGCGCAGTAGCCGACGATGCGGCCCTCGTACTCGACCACGAACTGGCCTTCGGGGAAGTGCGTCTGCTGGGAGCGCAGCATCTCGGCCGAATGGCCCCATTCCCGGCCGTACACGCGGGCGGTGAGGTCCACCAGCTGCGGCACGTCGGCGGGGACCGCCTGGCGCAACAGCAATCGCGGGGTGTTTTCGCTGGTTCTGGTGGCCATGCGGGGCATTATGCACGGGCGTATCGAGGCCCGGGTGAAGGCGTGCCGGGGGCAGCTACACTGGCCGTCATCGCAACGGAGACCACCGATGAACGAGCGCAGCCACAGCACCAGCTACCGGGCCGGATGGTGGTGGGGCGACCACGGCTGGCAGCGTGACGCGAGCTTCGCGGTGGGTCGCGATGGCATGCTGGTCGAGGCGGCAGGGGACGCCGCCGAGTCCATCGGCCAGTGGGTGCTGCCCGGCATGCCCAACCTGCACTCGCATGCGTTCCAGCGGGCGATGGCGGGGCTGGCCGAGCGCCGGGGCAGGGCGGACGACAGCTTCTGGAGCTGGCGCGAAGCGATGTACGGCTTTGCCGCGGTGATCGAGCCGGAGTCGCTGCAGGCGATCGCCGCGCAGCTCTATGTCGAGATGCTCAAGGCCGGTTACACCCGCGTGTGCGAGTTCCACTACCTGCACCACCAGCCCGACGGCACGCCCTACGCGCAGGCCGAGGCGATGTCGCTCGCCCTCATCGAGGCCGCGCGCGAGGCCGGCATCGGCCTGACCCTGCTGCCGGTGCTGTACATGAGCGGCGGCTTCGACGGCCGCGCCCTGGGCGAGCGGCAGCGGCGCTTCGGCCACGACGTGGACGGTTACCTGCGCCTGCTCGAGACGCTGCACGCGCATGCGGATGGCGACCTGCGCGTCGGTACCGCGCTGCATTCGCTGCGCGCCGTGCCGGAGGCGGCGTTGCGCGAGGTGCTGGCCAGCCCGCTGGTTCGCAACGGCCCGATCCACATCCACATCGCCGAGCAGATCGGCGAGGTGCAGGACTGCCTGGCCATCCGCGGCGCGCGCCCGGTCGAATGGCTGTTCGACCACGCCGAGGTCGATGCACGCTGGTGCCTGGTGCATGCCACCCACCTGACCGAGGCGGAGACCGCGCGGATCGCCGGCAGCGGTGCGGTGGTCGGGCTGTGTCCCACCACCGAGGCGAACCTCGGCGACGGCGTGTTCCCGCTGGCGGCCTACCTCGATGCCGGCGGCGCGTTCGGCATCGGCTCGGACTCGCACATTTCCGTTTCGCCGGTGGAAGAACTGCGCTGGCTCGAATACGGCCAGCGGCTGCTCGGCCGCCGGCGCAACATCGCGGCCCGCCAGCCCGGCGCCAGCGTGGGCGAAACGCTGTGGCGCGGCGCGCTGGCCGGCGGTGCCCGCGCCAGCGGCGTGCCGGGCGGGGAATTGCGTGCCGGCACGCCGGCCGACCTGGTCGTGCTGGACGAGGGTTCGCCGTTGCTCGCCGCGCGCAACGAGGCGTCCGTGCTCGACAGCTGGCTGTTCGCCGGCAACACGCCGCTGGTGCGCGAGGTGATGCGCGCCGGCCGGTGGGTGGTGCGCGATTTCCGCCACCACGACGAAGCGCGCATCGCCGCGCGCTACCGCGCCGCCGTGCAGCGGATCGCCACGGGCTGAACGCATCGCCATCGTACGCGGCGCCCTTGTCATCGCCGGGGCGCGCACGCCGTTGATGAAGGCACATCCCTCATCCGGAGCGTGCCATGCGTCGATTACTGCATCGTGTTCCCGCCGCCGCCTTGCTGCTGCTGTTCGGCGCCACCCTGGCCGGTTGCGTGGTGGTGCCCGCGCGCGGACGGGCGTGGGTGCCGGGCCATTGGGCGTCGTCGCATGTCTGGGTGGCCGGGCACTGGCGCCATCGCTGAGTGCCAGCCCCGCGTGCCGCCGCTCGTGACCATCGGCAGGGGTGGCGGTGCCGGCGCGGGAGTATGTTGCCCGCTCGCATGCGGCATGCCGCCGTGGTCGGGAACGCGCATGAACCAGGCACGACATTCAAAGGGCGCCGCCATTTTTTGGGGTGGCCTGGTGGCCGGCACGATCGACATTGGCGCCGCGTCGCTGATCAACATGGTCAACCCGTTGATCATCCTGCGCGCGATCGCCAGCGGCCTGCTCGGCCGCGCGGCGTTCGCCGGCGGATTGCCGGTGTCGCTGCTGGGGCTGGTGCTGCAGTGGGCGATGTCGCTGCTGATCGCGGCGATCTTCGTGCTGGCCGCGCAACGCCTGGCGTGGATGTGCCGCCGCTGGATCGCCGCGGGTCTGGCCTACGGCGTGGTGGTTTTCGTGGTGATGGAGTTCGTGGTGGTGCCGCTGTCGGCCGCGAACAATCCGCACTTCACCGCGCTGTCGCTGCTCGAGAACGTGCTGGCGATGCTGCTGTACGGCCTGATCATCGCGTTCTTCGCGCGGCGGGTGCGCGGCGCGGCGTGACGGGTTTGCGCCCGGGTGCCGCCGGCTCCAGCCGCTCGCGCATGAAGTCGATGAAGACGCGCAACTTCGGCGGCACTTGCTGGCGGCTGGGGTAGTACAGATAGAAGCCCTCGTACGGCGGCAGCCAGTTGTCCAGTACGGTCTCCAGCCGCCCGGCGGCGATGTGTTCGCGCACCATCGGCTCCAGCAGATGGGCCAGCAACAGGCCATCGCTGGCCGCGCGGACCAGCGGCGCGGTGTCGTTGGCGGTGAGCGGTCCATCCACGTCCATCTCGAACCAGCGTCCCCGCTTCGGCCCGGTCGGATGGGCGAACTCCCAGCGATAGATGGCGCCGCTGCCCGCGAAGCGGAAACGGGCGCAGGCGTGCTGCTGCAGTTCGCGCGGGTGGCGCGGCCGCCCGTGCCGGGCGAAGTAGGCCGGCGCGCCCACCACGACCGAGCGCAGCGGGCCGCCGAGCGGCACGGCCACCACGTCGCTGGCCAGTCGCTCGCCGAGGCGGATGCCGGCGTCGATGCCCTCGCCGACCAGGTCGCTGAGGGTGCTGTCGGCGACGATGTCGAGTTTCACGGCCGGCCACGCATGCATGAACTCGCCCAGATGCGGCAGGATCAGGTAATCGAGAAAGCTGCGCGACAGCGTGATGCGCAGCGTGCCCGCCGGCCGGTCGCCATGCTGGCGCAGCGCCTCGACGGCGCCGTCGATCTCGGCCAGCGCCGGCGCGATGCGGTCGAGGAACTGGCGGCCGGCTTCGGTCAGGCCGACCTTGCGCGTGCTCCGCTGCAGCAGGCGCACGCCCAGGCGCAGCTCCAGCTGGCGTAGCGTCTGGCTCAACGCCGACGGGGTGGCCTCCAGTTCGGCCGCGGCACGGGTGAAACTGCCATGCCGGGCAATCGCATGAAAGGCGCGCAGGGCAGCGGTGTTGTCGTGGCGCACTTTTCAGTCCTGCTACATGAAGCGTGCAAAGAATCCGCATTTTTCCGCGTAATGGCAAGGCGCACACTCGGCGCGTCCCCCTCGCCGGAGAAGCTCGCCATGACACTCGACCAGTACTACACCCTGGGCCGCTCCGGCCTGCGCGTCAGCCGCCTCGCGCTGGGCACGATGACCTTCGGCGACGACTGGGGCTGGGGCGCGGCGGAAGACACCGCCCGTGCGATGTTTGACCGCTACCTCGCCGCCGGCGGCAACTTCATCGACACCGCCGACCTCTACACCGAAGGCAGCAGCGAGCGGCTGCTGGGCAAGTTCATCGCCGACAGCGGCAGCCGCGATCGCGTGGTGCTCGCCACCAAGTTCAGCTACAACGCCGAACCCGGCAACCCGAACGCCGGCGGCAACGGCCGCAAGAACATCCTGCGCGCGGTGGAAGGCTCGCTGCGCCGCCTGCGCACTGACTACATCGACCTCTACCTGTTGCACACCTGGGACCGGATCACCCCGGCCGAGGAGGTGCTGCAGACGCTGGACGACCTGGTCCGCGCCGGCAAGATCCGCCACGCCGGCCTGTCCGACGTGCCGGCCTGGTACGCCGCGCAGATCCAGACGCTGGCGCGTGCGCATCACCTGCATCCGTTGATCAACCTGCAACTGCAGTACTCGCTGGCCGAGCGGAACATCGAGCGCGAGTATGTGCCGCTGGCGCAGGAGCTTGGCATGGGCATCACGGCGTGGAGTCCGCTGGCGATGGGCCTGCTGTCCGGCAAGTACCGGCCCAGCGAGGCCGGCCACGACGGCGAGGGCGAAGGCCGGCTGCAGGCGGTCAAGTCGATGGGCTTGCCGTCGCTGGCGGACAAGTTCACGCCACGCAACTGGGCCATCGTCGGCGTGGTCGAGGAGGTGGCGCGCGAAAGCGGCCTGGGCATGGCGCAGGTGGCGATCCAGTGGGCGGCACGCCAGCCCGCGCTGGGCGCGGTGATCCTCGGCTCGCGCAACCTGGCGCAGTTCGAGGACAATCTCGCCGCGCTCGATCGTCCGTTGCCGGACGAGGCGATGCGGCGGCTGGACGAAGTCTCCGCGCTGCCTTCGCAGTTTCCCTACAGCTTTTTCGAGCCGGCACAGCAGGCCGGGCTGCATGGTGGCGTAGGGGTGGGCGACAAACCGCCCGGGTACGCCTCGACCGTGTGGACCAGCGCCGCGCCGCGCGCGGATTTCGGCTCCGGTTCGACGACGGAGGCCGGACGATGACGCCTCCGCATTACGGCTCGCCGATCACGCTCACGCAGGCCCGTGCCGTGATGGCGGCTGCCGAGGCGGAGGCGCTCGCCCACGACTGGCCGATGGTGATCGCCATCGTCTGCAGCGGCGGCCATCTGGTGATGCTGCACGCGCTCGATCAGGCCCAGCACGGCAGCGTGCCGGTGGCGCAGGGCAAGGCGGAGACGGCGGTGAATTTCCGCCGCCCCAGCAAACTCTTCGAAGACGCGGTGGCCTCCGGCAGCCTTGGCTGGCGTCTGCTCGGCATGTCCAACCTGTTGCCGCTGGATGGCGGCTTGCCGCTGATCGTCGAGGGCCGCGTGGTGGGCGCCATCGGCGTCTCCGGCATGCAATCGACGCAGGACGCGCAGGTGGCCGCGGCCGGTGTTGCGGCGCTCGCCAGCGAGGGAGCTACCGGGCGCGGGTCTCGCGCGCCAGGTGCAGGTCATTGAACTTGCGCCGCTCGACCAGTTCGCTGACGCGGCCCGCCGCATCGCGGCGGAAGATCAGCAGGTTCCGCTCGTCGTCGCTGCCCATGAACACGTCGCGGGCGATCGGCTCGAGCCTCGTGAACGGCCGGCCTGGCCTGGTGACATAGCCCAGCACGTCATCGCGCACGCTGACCGTCCATGCCCGGTCCGGCGCGTAGCGGTAAGTGCCGGCGTAGTCGCCCAGGGTCAGTCCGCGCACCGCGAGTGCCGGCGGCGGTGTCGGGATCGTCACGTCTTCCATGCCGGCCATCTTCCAGGCGCCGTGCTGTTTCACGAACGTTGCCAGCGCCTGGTAGCGCACCACCAGCTGCTGTCCGAAGACGGTCTCGCGCTCGTACTCCTCGACCTGGAGCAGGGCGGTGTCGCCGTACTGCCATGCCTTCGGCTGGCGCAATTCGATGCTGCCGGCGAAACCGGCGGGAAACACCTGCAGCGAGGCGATCGCGTCCTTCTTGTGCTGGATGCGGCCGAACTCGTCGACCAGCACGGCATCGTCGGTCAGCGTCCGCTGCCAGGTCGCCTTGTCGCCACGCGGGATCGCGTCGACCCAGGCCTGGGTGATCGACACCAGTTCGTCGCGCAACGCGGCGGGCGCCTCCGCGGCGTGCAGGGCGCCCAGCTGGCACGCGAGAACGCAGGCAATGGCCCATCGGGATATCGACATGGTTCGGGCTCCGCGGAAAGTGCCGCGAGTCTGGATCGGTGCGGGGGCCGGCAACATGTGCACGAAGTCACGTCGCCGTCCGGCAGCCCGGTGCAGACGCTACGCAAGGTCGCCGCGATTTGCCACACTCGGATCTTTCGCCGCGGATTTGCGATGCGCTCGAATGCCCTGGCCGCGGTGGGACTGGCGCTGTGTTCGGCGCTGTTCTTCACGCTCACCTATGTGCTCAACCGCAGCCTGGTGGCCGGCGGCGGGCATTGGGCGTGGGCGGTGATCCTGCGCTACCTGTTCACCCTGCCGCTGCTGGCCCTGGTGCTGCCGTGGCAGGGTGGCCTGGGTGAGCTGCCGCAGGAGCTGCGCCGACATCCGCGTCCGTGGCTGGTGTGGAGCAGTGTGGGTTTCGTGATGTTCGGCATACCGCTGACGTGGGCGGCGAGCAGCGGGCCATCGTGGCTGGTGGCAGGCAGTTTCCAGACCACCGTGCTGGCCGGGCCACTGCTGGCGCCGCTGATCTATCGCGACGAACGGCGCCGGCTGGCGTGGCCGACGCTGGCAATCGGCGCATTGATCGTGGCTGGCGTGTTCGCGTTGCAATGGGGGCATGCGCATGGCCAGTTGCATGCCGGCGACTGGCTGGCGATCGGCGCGGTGGTGCTGTCCGCGTTCGCCTGTCCGCTGGGCAACCGCAAGCTGCTGTTGCACCTGGAGCACGGCAATGCGCGTCTGAGTGCGGTGCAGCGCGTGTTCGGCATGACCTTGTGCAGCTGGCCCTTGTGGCTGCTGTTCGCGTCGACCGCCTGGTTCGCGATCGGTCCGCCGAACTTGCGCGAAGCGCTGCTGGCCGGTGGCGTGGCGCTGTCCTCCGGTACCGTCGCCACCATCTTGTTCTTCCGCGCCACCGACATGGTGCGCAGCGAGCCGACGGCGCTGGCCGGGGTGGAGGCGATGCAGGCGGCGGAGCTGCTGTTCGCCACCTTGCTGGGCGTGCTGTTCCTTGGCGAGGCGTGGCCGCATGGCTACGCGCTGACCGGAGCGCTGGCGATCATCGCCGGGATCGCGCTGTTCGGTTGGGTCAGCGGCCGCGATGCGGCCGGTCAAGACGAGGTGGTGCGCGCCTTGCGCAGCGACCGAAGCGCATGACTGCCGGTGCCGCGACGTGTGTCCGCCGCTGGCGATGTTGGTGTCCGGCCTGATCGTGGCGTCATTCGCCCCACGCGTCGGACCGGACGCCGATTGATGCACGCCGCCGGCCGACGCTTGGCATACTGCCCCGGCGCTTGAACGGAGCACGCGATGACGGCCGAACCCCTGCCTGCGATCCACCAAGGTACACCGGCGTTCCGGCGCACCAACCTGGCGCTGTTCGCCGCCGGCTTCGCCACGTTCGGCCTGCTGTATTGCGTGCAGCCGCTGATGCCGGAGTTCAGCCGCCACTACGGCGTGAGCGAGGCGGGTGCCGCGCTGTCGCTGTCGCTGACCACCGGCGTGCTGGCGTTCGCGATGCTGTTCGCCGGCGCGCTGTCGGACGCATGGGGACGCAAGTCGCTGATGGTGGCGTCGCTGCTCAGCTCGGCGGTGCTGGTGCTGGTGACCGCGGTGATGCCGACCTGGCCCGCACTGCTGGTGGTGCGCACGCTGCTGGGGCTGACCCTGAGCGGGCTGCCGGCGGTGGCGATGACCTACCTCAGCGAGGAGATGCACGTCGAGTCGATCGGCCTGGGCATGGGCCTGTACATCAGCGGCAGTGCTGTCGGCGGCATGGGCGGGCGGCTGATCACCGGCGTGCTGGCGGACTTCTTCGGTTGGCGCATCGGGGTGGCCGTGGTCGCGGTGATCGGCATCGCGGCGGCGCTGATCTTCTGGCGCATGCTGCCCGCCTCGCGGCATTTCACGCCGCGGCCGCTGCGCTGGCGCACGGTCGCGGGGCGCTTCAACGGCATCTTCCACGACCGTGGCCTGCCGTGGCTGTTCGTCGAGGGCTTCCTGCTGCTCGGCGCCTTCGTCACCGTCTACAACTACCTCGGCTATCGATTGCTGGCGCCGCCGTACAACCTCAGCCAGGCGGTCGTGGGCCTGATCTTCGGCATCTATCTGGTGGGCACGTTCAGCTCGGCGTGGATGGGCCACCTGGCCGGCAAGCTGGGTCGGCGCAAGGTGCTGTGGACGGCGCTCGCGCTGATGCTGGTCGGGGTGGCGCTGACCGCGGCGCAACCGCTGTGGCTGGTGGTGGCCGGCATCGTGGCGGTGACATTCGGTTTCTTCGGCGGCCACTCGATTGTCAGCAGCTGGGTCGGCCGCCGCGCCGGCGCGGCGAAGGCGCAGGCCGCGTCGGTGTATCTGTTCTGCTACTACATGGGCTCGAGCATCGCCGGCGCCAGCGGCGGGTTGTTCTACGCCTCGCACGGCTGGGCTGGCGTGGCGTTGTTCGTCGGCGTGCTGGTGTTGCTCGGCCTGCTGATCGCGCTGTGGCTGTTCCGCCTGCCGCCGCTGGTCAACGTGGCGACGGCGCCGACGCCGATGAGCAAGGGCGCGATGGGGTAGGGCGGGGGCTGCCCGCCGATGGGCCGGTTCGAAGGCGGCGGCAGGTGCCCGCTACGGGTCGAAAGCCGGGTGACGGGATGGGGAAGCCATAGGGCGATGGCTTCACGGCGCGGCGGATTTCAGCATCCCCTTCACCGCGTCGTAGTCGCCGTCGTTCGCCGCGGCCGGGAGGCCGAGAAGGTGGGTCAACAGCGGATAGACGTCCACGTTCGGGAAGGCGGGGACCTTCGCGCCGACGCGGAACGCCGGGCCGTGCGCGATGAAGATCGCCTGCATGTCGGGTTCAGCATTGTCGTAGCCGTGGTTGCCCAGGTTGGGTTGGCCATTCTTGGCGGCCAGCTTGGCGCGGCTGACGATGCGCCAGTGCACGTTCGCCAGGCAGACCAGCTGCGGTATCCGCGGGTTGCTGCCGTAGGCGAAGCGCGCCGGCACCCGGCGCTTGTCCCAACAGCGCATGTGCCGCTGCGGCTGCTCCAGCCGGCGTTCGATCGCCGCGAACCGGGCCAGGTCCGCGGCGCTGCCGGAGCGCGGGTTGAAGCCGGCCACGACGCCTTCGCTGACCAGTTGGACCTGGTCCAGCGGCAGCAGGTCGTCGAGCAGCACGGTGTTGCCGGCCGGCACCGCGGCCATGCCGTGATCGGACAGCACGATCAGGTTGATCTGCTGGAACAGCTCGCGTTGCTTCAGGCCCTGCAGCAAGCGGCCCAGCGCGGCATCCGTGGCGCGCAGCGCAGCGTCGACCTGCGGCGAGTCGGGGCCGTGCTTGTGGCCGGCATGATCGACGGCATCGAAATACAAGGTGAGAAAACGGGGCCGCGTGGCGGGCGGCAGGTCGAGCCAGGCCAGCACCTGGTCGACCCGCGCATCGGCGCTGACGCTGTCGTCGAACGGCCGCCAGTAATCGGGATGGCGGCCGTGGATCGCCGCTTCCGACCCCGGCCAGAACATCGTCGCGGTACGCATGCCGTGCTCGTCGGCGGTCACCCAGATCGGCGTGGCCTCGTCCCACCAGCGGCCGTCACTGACCGCCTTGCGATTGCCCAGCGAGAAGCTGCCCAGCTGCGGATCGAACATGGTGTTGTCGACGACGCCGTGATGGTCCGGGCGCAGTCCGGTGACCAGGGTGTAGTGGTTCGGAAAGGTCAGCGACGGAAACGAGGGTTGCATCGACGCGGCCTGCACGCCGTGCCTGGCCAGCTTCTCCAGGTTGGGGCTGAGGCCGCGATCGATGTAGTCGTACCGATAGGCGTCGATCGAGATCAGCAGCAGCGGTGCGGGTTCGCTTGCCGCAGTGCGGTCGAGCGCGTGATCGGCGGCGGAAAGATGGGCGCAGCCGGCGCACGCGGCGATGGCTGCGCAAAGCAGCAGGCGAAACACTGTGTTCATGCGGGTCGTTGCACACTTTGGCCAAACCAGCGCCCATGGTCGCGCAGAGTCATGACAATTGCAGCCCACGCATCCCCGGCCCGCATGCTCGCCTGTACGGCGATGTTGCTGGCGCTCGGCTTTTCCGCCGCCGCGGGAGCAGGGCAGGTCACGCCGCCGATCCCGGTGCGCGTGTATGCGCCGGTGCCGAACGATGCGTTCCGCCACGCCGTGCGCCAGCAGCAGCTGCTCGACCAGGTGCGCCAGAGCGAACTGCGGCAGCAGCTGCAGCAGAACGTGTCCGACAACGCGAAACGTCCGGGTGCGAAGAACGAGCTGCTGCAACGCCAGCTCGAGCTGGCCGACGAGGCGCGGCGCGAGCGCGATCGCGCCGCGCTCAGGGACCTGATCGACCGGCAGCAGGCGCAGTCCGTGTTGCCGCGGGTGATCCCGCCGGATGCGCCGGCGCCTTCGCGCAGCGGCGGTTGATCAGCGTGCCGCGCGGTGCGTGTCGCCGGCCTCGAACAGGTCGCCGTGCGCGATGCGGCGCTCCCATCCCAGCAGGAAGCGCTTCGCCGGCAGGCCGCCACCGAAGCCGGTGAGGTTGCCGTTGCTGCCGATCACGCGATGGCAGGGCACCACGATCGGCAGCGGGTTGCGGCCATTCGCGGCGCCGACCGCGCGCATCGCCCGCGGCTGGCCGATGCGGCGCGCCAGCTCGCCGTAGCTGATCGTCTCGGCGTAGGGGATGCGCACCAGTTCCTCCCACACCGTCAGCTGGAACGCCGTGCCCTGCGGATGCAGCGGCAGGTCGAACCCGGTCCGGGTGCCGGCGAAGTATTCCTCCAGTTGCCCGCGCGCGAACGCGAGCGCAGCCGACGACCGCACCCAGTGCGGCGATACCGGACGCGGGTGTCGCTCGGTCTCGAAACGGATCTCGCGCAGCCCCTGCGCATCGGCGAGCAGCAGCAGGCGGCCGACCGGGCTCGGCATCTCGTCGACGTGGATGGTGGCGGCTGTCATGGTTTGCTCCGTGGGGTGGTCGCCGTGTCGCCGACGCTGCGCCACAGATGCATCACCGCGTAGGCGCGCCAGGGGCGCCACGCTTCGGCCAGCGTGGCGAGTGCCTTCGTGCCCAGTTCGGCGCCGCCGCCGGCTGCCGCGCGGCGCAGGATCAGGTCCGCGGCGGGGAATGCGTCGGGGTGGCTGAGCGCGCGCATCGCCATGTAATGCGCGGTCCATTCGCCGATGCCGGGCAGCGCCACCCAGCGTTCGACGAATTCCTGCAGCGGCTGTTCCACGCGGAAATCGACGCGGCCGTCGAGCAGCGCCTGGGCGATGCCGCGGATCGCGGCGGCACGCGCGGTCGTCACGCCGAGCTCGCGCAGGTCCGCATCGGCCAGTTGCGCGGGGGTCGGGAACAGGCGCTCCAAGCCGTCCGGCAACGGCAGTGCCAGCACCGTGCCGTGGCGCTGCACGATGCGCGAGGCCAGCGTGCGCGCGGCCGCCACGCTGACCTGCTGGCCGAGCACCGCGCGCACCGCGATCTCGAAACCGTCCCAGCCTCCCGGCAGGCGCTGGCCCGGGTGCCGACGCAGCATCGGCTTCAGCACCGCGCTGGCGCCCAGCGTGGCGGCGATCACGCGCGGGTCGGCGTCCAGGTCGAACATCCGGCGCAGGCGCGTGACCAGCGGCAGCAGTTGCGCGGGCCGTGCGCCGTGCAGTTCGAGTTGCAGCGCATGGCCATCGCCCGGCGCCGCGGTCAGGCGCAGCCAGCCTGCCGCGTCCGCGTCACCGAACACGCGCGCATAGGCGTGCTCGTCCACCCGTTCCACGCCGGGCAGCGCGCGCGTGCGCAGGAACGCCAGCAAGGCCGGGAAATCATAGGGCGGCCGGTAACCCAGCCGCAGCACCAGCGCGGCGCCGGTCGTCGCGCGCGGTTGTCGGCGCAGCTCGCGCGGCGGCATCCGGTTCGCCGCCGCAAACGCGGCATTGAAACGGCGCAGGCTGCCGAAGCCCGACGCCAGCGCCACCTCGGTCACCGGCAACGCGGTCTCGGTCAGCAGTTGCTTCGCAAACAGCAGGCGGCGCGTGGTGTGCACGTCGATCGGCGGCGCGCCGAGATGCGCCACGAACAGGCGGCGCAATTGCCGCGCGCCCACGCCCACGCGCGTGGCCAGCTCCGCCAGCGGCCGCTCGCTCAGCGCGCCGGCCTCGATCAGTTTCAACGCGCGCGCCACCACGTGCTCGCCGCGATGCCAGCTCGCATTGCCCGGGGCCAGTTCCGGGCGGCAACGCAGGCAGGGACGAAAGCCGGCGGCTTCCGCCGCCGCGGCGCTGGCGTAGTAGCGGATGTTCGCCGGCTTCGGCGCCGGCGCCGGGCACACCGGGCGGCAGTAGATCCGCGTGCTGGTGACGGCGGTGAAGAACAGCCCGTCGAAGCGGGCGTCGCGACTCAGGCGGGCCTGTTCGCAGACGGCAAGCGCGGGCAGGGTGGCAGTGGACAGTTCGGACATGGGTGCAGGCTAGCACCGCCGCCGGCGCCGGACTGGCCGTTTTCGGACATCAATGCCGGATCGTCGGCAGCGCCATCGCGGCCGGCCGCGGGCAGGCACGCTGGCGGCCACGGCGGAACGCCGCCGCGTCCTGGTCGCTGGCGGGCCGGCCGCTCTCGCCGCCGTCGAACGCAACCCGCCACGTACCATCCGCGGCGCGCCGCCAGGTGGTGGAAAAACGCCCGATCGTGTAGCGCGCCGGCGCGTTCGCGGCCCGGTTCTCGAACAGGTAGGGGCCGCTGGAGTTCGCCAGCATGCCGTCGGCGCTGGCGACCACGTGTTGCGGGTACCAGTCCAGCCGCACGGCCTTGCCTGCCAGGATCGCCGCCCAGTGCCGCACGATCGCCTGCGGGCCGCGCACCGGCTTGTCCGCGTTCGCGTCGAACACGCTGTCCCCGGCGAGGAACGCGGCAAACGCCCTCGCATCGTGCCGCTGCACGCTGCCGGCAAACGCCAGTTCGCGCTGCCACACCTCGCAGGCGGCGCGTTCGGCGGATGCCATCGCGGCAGGCGCCGGCGCGGCAAGGGCGGCAAGCAGCACGATCAACCCCATCGAGCGTGACATCGGCGACTCCGGCGGTCGGGTTGCCGCGCAGCTTCCGCCCGCGCTTGGCGCGGCGCCAGTGCCGGAACGCACGGGGTCAGGCGGTGGCGCCGCGGCTCATTGCACCAGCTTCAACGCCGCATCCAGTACCTCGTCGCGACCGGCGCGAACGCCGGCGACCGTCGGTTGCACGACCACGTCGGCCGGGGTCCCCAGGGCGTGATACTGGCTGCTGCCGTCGTGGTGCGTCACCTTCATGCCGGTGAAGACCACGCCGAAACCCGACGGCACGGTGAACGTCGTGATGTTGCCGTCGACGCCGCGCGTCGTGCTGCCGACGATCGTGCCGAGCTTGTCGTCCTGCACGTAGCCCATCACCGCTTCGCCCTGGCTGATGGTGCCGCCGTCGGCGAGAAAGATCGCGCGCGAAGCAAAGTGCGGCTCGGCGGACTGGATGTCCCAACCCATGTCGCTGTAGCCGGCCAGTTCGCCGAACGGGCCGATGTAACGGGGCACATGCATCCACCGCGCGCGCTCCGGCTGCTTGAGCAGGTGTGCCAGGATGGCTTTGCTGAGCTGGAAGTCCTTCGGGTAGCCACGCATGTCGTAGATCACCGCGCGGGCACCGGCGAGTTGGGCCATTCTTGCGGAGTACATCGCCAGGTTCGTGCGTGAGACATCCACGTACCAGATGCCGGGCCTCAGTTCCGCGATGGGCTGCGGTCGTGTCGCGGCCGGCAGCGCCTTTTCGGAATAGGCGAAGGTTTCGGTGCTGGTCGATCCATCCGCATGCTGCAGGCCGAACCTGCGGGATTCGCCGCGTGCTCCGTAATGGACGCGTTGCAGTGCCTTCCACGTCAGCGATGACGGCTGGCCGGAGGCCAGTGCCTCCAGATCCTCCGCCGCCTGCGGCATCGGCGTGCCATCGATCGAGGTGACTACGTCACCCACGCGCGCCTGTTCCGGTACCGAGCTGGCAACCACCACCCAGCGGCCCTCGACCGGCGCCAGCGTGATCGGCAGCGCCGCGCCACCCTTCACCGTGGTATCGAACACCGTGCCGTGGGCGTCTTCCAGCGGAACCAGCAGGCGCTGCAGCACCTGCTTCTGCATCGTGCGCGAGTTCGCCCTTTCCGCATCGGCCAGGGCGCGCGGCAGTTCGCGATCCCAGTCCGCGTGAATCACGTCCCAATAGGGATAGAAGTGCCGCAGCACATTCCACGCGACGACGACGTCGGCCTCGCGCACCGCCTGCGAGGCGATCGCCGATTCCGGATCGGGCATCGCGTCGAGGCGGGCCTTCAACGCTGCCAGCGATGCGGCGCGATCGGCCGATGGCCGCGCCTGCGCATCGGTCAGCGTCAGCGCGACGCGGGCCTTCAGGCCGGCCCCCAATGCGAATTCCACACTCTTCCCCGGCACCGGCGGTGCGTCGAACAGCTGATTTGCCCCGACGTCCCCGGACTGTTGCAGCACGAGATAGCCGGCACCTGCATCATCGTGTCGCCATGAAGTTTCGGTGCCACTGCCGCCCGTCGTGCCGACGGGAAACCATGCTGGCGAAGGCTTCTGCGCCAAGCTCAGATCGGGGATGGCGACGGGCTTCCATTTGCCGTGGTCATCGCGCACCTCCAGCGTAAGCCTGCGGAAGCCGGCCGCCGGATCCCTGGCATCCGGCAAGGTCATGGTGAAGCCGAACATCAGTTGCGATGCGTCGGCACCGACGGTGGTGGAAATGTCGTAGCGGTGCCAGGCCAGGTCGTGCTGCTGGCGCGTGTCGGTGTTTTCGAAAAAGGCCGGCGGTTTGCCTGGCCGATCGACCCGCAGCCACAAACCGAGCCCTTTCGTGGTGGAGGCGTCGAGCGCCCTGATGTCGCCGCGCAAACGGATGGTCTTGCCGTGGAACGCGCGCGCGTCGAGCCGGCTGGCGATGCCGGTGAACTGCGGCGCGTCGGGGCGGCCCGTCCGCTCTCCCTTGTAGGGCGAGGTGCGTTGGGGAAAGCCGAGGTATTGCCATGCCACCAACCGCTGTCCCGGCGCCGTGGCCGGCAGCGGCGGGAATGCCGAGGCATCGGCGACGACATCGATGCCCGGCCCCAACGGAGCGAACAGGCTGGCCAGGGTCTTTTGCAGATCCACGCTACCGTGCGCCTGCTGCACGTCGCCGACACCCGCGATGGCGAAGCGGTTCCAGTCGATCTGCCGGGCCGCGTCGCCCGGGTAGAAGTAGCGCACCACGCCATAGAGGCGGGCGAACGCCACGGTCTGCTCGTGCGTTGCGTCAGTGGTTCCGGGCGAGGCGCCGGCGCCTGCGGCAACCAGCGCAGAGAGCATGGCGACAAGGACACGTCCGATCGTTCGCATTGGTCATCCCTGTTCGCCGAAAGACCGGACGATAGTCCAGAGTCGTCGCGATTCTCCAGTGCGGAACAGGAATTGCAGACCCGATCAGTCGTCTTGAGGAGCGGCGGAAAGACGATCCGCGTCGTTGGCGTCGCCTTCCTCGCCATCGCCATCCACCGGAGCCGGTAACGACGCAGCGGGCAGCATCGACGCGAATACGCCGTCGCGGCGGATCAGCCCGTGGTACAGCGCTGCGCCCATGTGCGCCAGGAAGGTGAGGAACAGCAGCATCGCGAACGCGCTGTGCAGGTGGCGCAGCATGGCGAAGGCGACCGGGCTGGTCGGGAAGATCGGCGGCAGCCGCAACGATTCGCCGAGCATCACCGGATAGCCGCCGGCCGAGAGCATCGCCCAGCCGATCAGCGGCATCGCCAGCATCAGGAAGTACAACAGCCAGTGCGAGGTCAGCGCCGCGACTTTCTGCAGCACGGGCAGGTCGGCCGGCAAAGGCGGTGGCGGGTGGCGCAAGCGCACCGCCAGCCGGACCACCGCCAGCAGGAGGATCGCGATGCCGAGCGGCTTGTGGATGGCGAGCAGCCATTCGTGCCGCGCGGAGACGGTGGCGACCATGCCGACGCCGATGAACAGCATCGCCACGATCAACACCGCCATCAGCCAGTGGAGGGCACGCGCGGCGGGCGCGAAGCGCTCCGGGGCGGTCATCGGCTCGGCTCCGGCCTGGGCGCGGCAGTGCCGGGCAGGTGGGCCTCTTCGCTGGTGCGGCGCAGGTACGAGTCCGCGTACGCGGCGGAGCGGGCGGGCAACAGCGGGTCGTCGGAGGCCTCGATGCCGGCAGGCAGCACCAGCGGGTCGTAGTTGATGTCGCGGCACGGTCCGCTGGCTTGCGGCGCGCTGCGCTCCAGTACCAGCGTGCCGGCGTCGATGCTGCGGCGGTCGTCGGGCCAGGTCTTCGTCGCGTCGTTGGTCGGGTCGCCCGGATTGGCCAGCGTCACCTGCAACTGCCAGCGCAGCGGGCCGCGGGCGAGGCGTGTGGCGAGGTCGGCGGCCAGGTAGTCAGCGTCATCCGGCGCGCTCGCGGCGCGGCCGGCGTCGCTCGCCTCGGGCACCATGCGCCAGCGCACCGGCTGGCGCCGGCCGGCCGCATTGACGAACACGAACGCGTTGAGGCCCCAATAGCTCTCCGTCGCGAAACTCGCCGATGGCCTGGCCGTCTTTGCCCAGGTGCGGAACGCCGCGGTTTCCGGATGCGCCGCGAAGAACGCGGCGATCTTCGCCGGGTCCGGCTTGCCGGTGGCCGGGTCCGGTTGCTTCGCCTGCAGTTGCGCGTAGAACGCCTGCGGCGTGGCGACCGGGAACACCGGCATGCTGTTCATCCCGGTGCGCCATTGCTGCCCGTTCGCCAGCGCGAAACGCAGCGCCATGCTGCGGATCGGCACGCTGGAATCCGGCGCATACGGATTGCCGCCGGGTATCGCGAAGCGTCCGACCACGGGCGTGCGCTGTCCCGGCGCGAACACCTGTGCCACGGAATACGCCTGCGCCTGGCCATTGCTGTCGAAGTGGCCGATCACGCACACGCCTTTCGCATGGTTGCGGCGATAGCCGGCGAACGTGCCGGCGTCGTGCTGCAGCTGGTCCACCAGTTTTTCCGGCGTGAGCCGATGCGGGGCGAGCCAGCCGCCGACGTAGCCGAACGCGACGGCGGCGACGGCGACGGTGCCGATGATCAGGCTCCACGCGCCGATCCGGCGACGCGGTACAGGGGGTGGCGCGGGATCGTGCATGTTCGGCTCCGGGGTGTGAATACGGCCGAACGACCGCACGCGGGTCGCGGCTCGGCTGCCTGGGTATTCGCCCGATGCCTGCGATGCGTTACGCCTGCATGCTGCGCCGCCTGCCGGCAGGATGTTGCCGTGGCGCAAGGTGGTATCGTCACGCGGGGATCGCCTTGGGGGAGGCACTCGGATGAATGCGTTGCAACGCGGTTTGCTGATCGGGGCGATCGTCCTGCTCGGCATCGGCGAGTTGGCATGGATCACGCGTTCGGCGGTCGCGCAGGCCCGCCATGAGGCCGAGCTGGCGCAGGCGCAGCAGACGGTGCAGCACCCGCTGCCGGCGCCGCGCAAGTTCACCCGCGAGGAGGGCTATGCCTTCTTCGCCGCGGCGAAGAAGGCGGAGGCGCTGGCCGATCCGCTGCAGCGCTGCCTGGCGTATCCCGACCCGCCGGGCAGCCATTGGTCCCGCGACGCGGTGCGCGCGTATTGCCGCTACCGGCTGCAGCCGGCGATGACCTTTGCCGAGGTGCGCGAACTCGTCCAGCAGGGCAAGGCCGCCGAACTCGACCGCCGTTTCGCAGCTGCCCTGCATGCCCAGCAGACGGATCCGGTCTCGCACGGCCTGCTCGACCGCATCTACTACCAGGATTTCGACGACGGCTCGTTCGATGTCCGCCCGACGCTGGATGCATGGAAGCGCGATTCGCCGCGCAGTGCGTTTGCCTGGGCCGCCAGCGGCACGGCTTACCTGGCGATGGCCTGGCGCGCGCGCGGTACGGCCTACATCCGCGACACGCCGGCGGATCAGATCGAGGCGATGGACCGGCTGCTGGCCCAGGCCGACTCCGACCTGCGGCAGGCGATCGCACTGGACCCGCAGGTGACGCCGGCGCACAGCGCGCTGATCCACGCCGGCCAGATGGGCTTCGGCAAGGCCTACACGAACGCGGCGATCCGCGCGGGCCTGGCCGCCGCGCCGGACAACTACTCGATCCACGGCGCGGCGATCGCCGCGCGCGAGCCGAAATGGGGCGGCTCGCTGGAGGCGATGGACCGCCTCGCCGCGCAAGCCCAGGCGCACGCGGCGGCCAATCCGCTGTTGAAACTCCTGTTGTCGGAGCGACCCTACTACGAGGTGGTCAACCGCGATTGCACCGTCGCCGAGGCGCTGGCCGCGTATCCCGGCGCGCTGGACCAGGTGGCCGGCTATGGCTACCTGGCGTACGTCGGCAAGCTCGCCGACGATCACCACGACACGGCCGTGGCGGGGATCTACCTGTCCGAGGCGCTGCGCTTCGATCCCGCGCGCGACGACTGGCGCATCCGGCGCAGCCGCGCCCTGGTGGATTTCGACGAGGGCGCCTGGGCGGTGGCCGACCTCGGCCGCGTACTGGCGCATTCGCCGCGCGATGCAGCCGCGCTGGGCGCACGCGCCTATGCCTACACCATGCAGTCGGACTTCGGCCGCGCCGAACGGGACTACCGGGCGGTGCTGGCGCTCCACCCCGGCGACGTGGACACGCTGCTGCGCCTGGCCGACATCTTCATCAACCTCTCGCACGACTGGGACAAGGGCTGGGCGATCACCGACCAGCTGATCCGCGAGCAGCCGAACAACCCCGCCGGCTGGCTGCTGCGCGCCAGCATCCAGCAGGGGCAGCCGCGCGCGGGCCTGGACGTCACCGCCGATGAACTGGATGCACGCTTCGGCAAGAATCCCCAGGTGGCCAAAATCATCCTGGAGATCCGGGCGAGCGTGGCGTTGCGCAAACACACCGGCATCGACGCGCGACCGGGCGCACCCTGAGCCGGGATGGCCCCGCCAGCCGCTGGCCTATACTCGATGGTCTGACCCACCGGAACGCATCGCCATGAACGCACCCACCCGCATCGACACCACCCGCACCGTCCGCGCACCGCGCGGCAGCGAGCTTTCCTGCAAGAGCTGGCTCAGCGAAGCGCCGTTCCGCATGATCCAGAACAACCTCGATCCCGAGGTGGCGGAGAACCCGGCGGAATTGGTGGTGTATGGCGGCATCGGTCGCGCCGCGCGCAACTGGGAGTGCTTCGACGCGATCCTGCGCAGTCTGCGCGAACTGAACTACGACGAGACCCTGCTGGTGCAATCCGGCAAGCCGGTCGGCGTGTTCCGCAC
Organism: Lysobacteraceae bacterium; assembly: GCA_040255835.1. Taxonomy (GTDB): domain Bacteria; phylum Pseudomonadota; class Gammaproteobacteria; order Xanthomonadales; family Rhodanobacteraceae; genus Rhodanobacter. The sequence goes on along the minus strand of JBDZVT010000001.1, from coordinate 103,851 downwards.
GCACAAGGACGCGCCCCGCGTGCTGATCGCGAACTCCAACCTCGTGCCGCACTGGGCGACCTGGGAGCACTTCAACGAGCTCGATAAAAAGGGCCTGATGATGTACGGCCAGATGACCGCCGGTTCGTGGATCTACATCGGCTCGCAGGGCATCATCCAGGGCACCTACGAGACCTTCGTCGAGATGGGCCGCCAGCACTACGACGGCAACCTGAAAGGGCGCTGGATTCTCACCGCCGGTCTCGGCGGCATGGGTGCGGCGCAGCCGCTGGCCGCCTCGCTCGCCGGCGCGTGCAGCCTCAACATCGAATGCCAGCAGAGCCGCATCGACTTCCGCCTGAAGACCCGTTACGTCGACGAGCAGGCCACCGATCTCGACGACGCGCTGGCACGCATCGAGAAGTACACGAAAGCCGGCGAGGCGAAATCCGTCGCGCTGCTGGGCAACGCCGCCGACGTGCTGCCCGAACTCGTGCGCCGCGGTGTCAGGCCCGACGCCGTCACCGACCAGACCAGCGCGCATGATCCCGTCAACGGCTACCTGCCGCAGGGCTGGACGGTGGAACAGTGGTTCGAGCGCCGCAAGGCCGACCCCGTCGGCACCTCGCGCGCCGCCAAGCTGTCGATGAAAACCCACGTGGACGCGATGCTAGCCTTCCACGCCCAGGGCATCCCCACCTTCGACTACGGCAACAACATCCGCCAGATGGCCAAGGACGTCGGCTGCGAAAACGCCTTCGCCTTCCCCGGTTTCGTCCCCGCCTACGTGCGCCCGCTGTTCTGCCGCGGCATCGGCCCGTTCCGCTGGGTCGCGCTGTCCGGCGACCCGGAAGACATTTACAAGACCGACGCCAAGGTCAAGGAACTCATCCCCGACGACAAGCACCTGCACAACTGGCTGGACATGGCGAAGGAGCGCATCAGCTTCCAGGGCCTTCCTGCGCGTATCTGCTGGGTCGGACTGGGGTTGCGCGACAAGCTTGGCCTCGCGTTCAACGAGATGGTGCGCAATGGCGAGCTGAAGGCGCCGGTGGTGATCGGCCGCGACCACCTCGACTCCGGCTCCGTCGCCTCACCCAACCGCGAAACCGAATCCATGCAGGACGGTAGCGACGCGGTCAGCGACTGGCCGCTGCTCAACGCCATGCTCAACGTGGCCGGCGGCGCCACCTGGGTATCGCTGCATCATGGCGGCGGGGTAGGGATGGGGTATTCGCAGCATTCCGGCCTGGTGATCGTGTGCGATGGCACGAAGGAAGCGGATGAGCGGATTGCGCGGGTGTTGTGGAACGATCCGGGGACGGGCGTGATGCGGCATGCGGATGCGGGGTATGAGATTGCGATGGAGTGCTCAAAGGAGCAGGGGTTGAAGTTGCCGATGGTTCCTTAAAGCCGCACCACAGGGGAGCACGTCATGGCCGTACCCAAATACGACTGGTGGTACCTGCCGCTACTGCGCCTGCTCGCTGACGGGCAGGTCCGGCGCATGTCTGAGGTCTATGACGTGCTTGCAGCGGAGGCCGGCCTGAGCGATGCCGACCTGGGCGAAATGTTGCCAAGTGGGACGGACCACACCTATCGCAACCGTATCGCCTGGGCGCGTACCTTCCTCAAGAAGGCCGGACTGGTGCAGTCGCCCAAATGGGGCATGGTCAGCATCACCGAGCGCGGAAAATCGGTGTTGCACGAGAACCCGGCAAACATCAACGACGCGTGGTTGATGCGTTACCCTGAGTTTGCGGAATGGGCACGCCCCAGCAAGACCCCTGCGGGGGCGACCGGGGTTTCGTCTGACGGAGGCGCGACCGACGATGACGACGAGACGCCACGGGAAACGCTGGAACGCATGTATTCGCGGCTGCAGCGCGATCTTGCCGATGAGTTGCTGGAGCGTGTCAAACAGATAAGTCCGACCTACTTTGAGAAGATCGTGGTAGACCTGATGCTGGCGATGGGCTACGGCGGTTCGCGCGCCGAGGCTGGGCACACTGTCGGCCGATCCGGTGACGGCGGCATTGATGGCGTGATCGACGAGGATCATCTCGGGTTGGACAAGATTTACCTGCAGGCCAAGCGTTGGAAAGACAGCGTCGGTCGTCCGCTGGTGCAAGCGTTTTCTGGCTCGCTGGAGGGCGAACGCGCCAACAAAGGCGTGTTCATCACCACCTCGACGTTTACTGCCGAGGCACGCGATTATGTTGGCAAGATCAGCAAGAAGATCGTGCTGATCGATGGCCGGAAGCTTGCTGAACTGATGATCCGCCACGACGTGGGCGTAGGCCGCGAGGCGACCTACGTCGTCAAGCGCATCGACAGCGACTACTTCGACCCGGATGCGTGAGCGACGAGTTGGTCAAAGCAGGGGCAGCGTGCACTTGCTTGAAGTACGCGTTGTGGAAAGTCGGCTCCGACCCCGGTTCGACCCTGTCGAATGCGCGAAAGAGCAGGGGTTGAAGTTGCTACGCAGTAAGGGGGACGGAGGAAGTAAAGAACGTCGGATTTAACTTCCTCTGTCCCGGTTTCAGGTTGATTTAACTTCCTCCGTCCCGGTTTCAAGTCCCGGTTTCAATTCCGTTCTAGCCGGGAGCGGCCGCTCGGCGTGCGCATGGCGCACACTGTCGCCATCACAAGGATCAAACCGAGGAGCCGAACCATGACGGACGTTCACATCACCCGGGAAGAACACGGCCGGCATGGCCGCTATGTCGCGACGGTGGCTGGTATCGATGCCGAGGCCGAACTGGTTTTCACGCATCGAGGGCCGGGGCTGATCAGCGCGGACCACACCTTGTCCCCGGAGAGCCTGAAGGGCACCGGCGCGGCGTCGGCACTGGTCGATCGGCTGATCGCCGATGCGCGCGGGCAGGGCTTCCGGATCATCCCGTTCTGCCCTTATGTCCGTGCGCGCTATCTGAAGAACCCGGCCTGGCAGGACGTGATGACGGTGGCGCCTGGCGTGGTCCCGGAGCCCTGCGCCGACGAGCTGTGACGGGCCAGCAAAGGGGACGGGGGAAGTTAAGAACGTCGGATTTAACTTCCTCCGTCCCGGCTTCACGCGGCTTCACGTTCAGGCAATTAAGTTGGTCTAATTGACTCTTTCCGCGGTCAAAGTGCAAGAATTTCGCCTCGCATGACGGATTGAGCAAAATTATGTTGCGGGAACCCGGTGCGCATAGTGCGTCCGGGGTCGGAACACAGGGGGAACCATGAAAGTGAAGTTTGCTATTGCAGTGGCAGCGCTTGTGCTGTCCGGATGTTCGATCAAGCACGACGTCGTCAAGGACTACCCGCAGTATCTGGTCAATAATCAGTCGGAGTCGCATCTGCCCACCACTTCAACCGCGTCCAGCTACCTCGTCACACCTGCTACCCAGGCACATCATTACGAATTCCGTTCAGCCATGGCCGGTTACGCCAACGTCTGGGTAGTGGAATTCGGCCGGATGCTGGACGACACATTGCAGTCGCACGATGTGCAGGCTGCGTTCGGCAAACTGGCCAAGGTGGAGGATGGATCTGGAACCGACGGCCTCCTGACGTTTGATCTCCAGAACTACACCTATGCCGAGCTCGGCGCGCACGTGTCGCTGAAGGTGACCTATCGCGCCGGCGGGAAGGACGTGTTCGAGAAAATTTATCAGGCCGACGGCGCCACCCAGGGCGGCAAGATGTTCTGGGGCGGCGCGTTCGCGATGAAGAACGCGGTCCAGCAGTCGAGCAAGCTGGCCATTGACAGCATCCTTCGGCAGCTGATCAATGACCTCAATGCGCAGTCAAGTACGCATGCGGCGGCGCCCTGAGGTAACGGCTTGCTCATAGATCAGAGCAGAGCAAAGGGGACGGAGCAAAGGGGACGGAGGAAGTTAAGAACGCCGGATTTAACTTCCTCCGGCCCGGTTTTGGCCGGTTTGGCCGGTTTCGGTTTCGGTTTCGGTTTCCGCGGTTTCCCGTGCGGAAGCGGGGTATGAGGTGGCTGTCGAATGCGCCAAGGGGCATGGCCTCAAGCTGCCAATGGCTACGTGATGGAATAGCTTGGTGCTATTGCATTTCGGATAAAAAAATAAATTCTCGTGTTCATTTTATTACGCGTGGAAGGATTATGAAAAATTTGACTGAGGCTAGGTTATTTGGTGCCGTAGACGCTGACAATGATGATCTTTTGCTAGATTCCTTCGAAAATCATCAGGCTTTTCTTAGTGTCGTTAATCAAGAAAGATTTCTTGTTCTTGGAAAAAAAGGAAGCGGGAAAACGGCCATATTTAAGAAATTATTAGACGTTTCGGAGCATGATTTTTTTTGCTTTGGGCACACATTTTCAGACTATCCGTGGCACTATCACGACTTGCAAGCCCGCGCTGGAATACCGGACTTTGATAAGTTTACACATAGCTGGAAGTACTTAATCTTGGTGACGGCGTCCAAGATGCTTCTAAATTATGATAGCTCCTTACCCTACGATGATGATTCAATGGAGCATCTTGGACGAATCGAGCGATTTATCGTTGATTCGTATGGATCGAGAGACCCCGATGTAACTCAGCTTTTTACTCCGACCAAGAAATTAAAAATCAAGCCAAGTTTTGAGATCGATGTGAAGTTACTTAAAGCGGGCGTGTCGGCGGAGCAAGTTCCGGTAACCGATTTGCCCGTAATAGTGCAGGAGGTGAATGCAAATCTTCTGAGTTCCGTTATTCGAGCGATGAATCCGCAGCATCGCTACGTGATTTGTTTCGATCAGCTTGACCTGGGCTTTGACCCGAACGATGGGAATTATGTCAATAGACTGATCGGTCTAATTCTAGCCTGTCGAGACATCAACATCTCATCTAGACAAGCGGGGAAGAATTTTTTTGTGTCTGTTCTGCTTCGCGATGACATTTACGATGAGCTTCGATTCGAGGATAAAAATAAGATAACTGAAAATTTCGTATCTTTGATTGAGTGGGATACGCCGAGAGTTCCGAGCACTCTCAAAGAACTTATGGAGAATAGGTTTACTTCTGTCCTTGGAGAGGGTGACAAGGTCTCGTGGGAATCTGTGTTTAACGAAGATCGAGAAATGCCTGGTCACCAAACTAAATATCAACATATCCTTGATCACACCTACCAGCGGCCACGGGATATGATCAAGTTTTGTAATTTGGTTCTGGATTCGTTCAAAGCCCGGGCTGGCCAGAAAGGATCTGCCGATCATGCGCAGAAAATTGATAATGTTGACGTGCATAATTCCAAGCAGGCATACAGTGATTATTTCGCCAGAGAGCTAGATGACGAGATACACAAGCACTTGCCGAATTATGCAGACTTCCTTGGCGTTATTCGAGCAATTGGCTTATGGCAATTTTCATCAGATGAGTTTACAAACTACTGTGTAGAGAGAAAGATTGCGGAAGGTAACCAAATTTCGTCTATCTTGGCATCTTTATATGATTTCTCCATTATTGGATTTTACCGACCGGGCGGCAAAGGATATGGCGGCTCTGAATACGTTTTTCGTTACAAAGAGCCACGGACGGGCTTCGATCCTACGGCGACGAGATTTCGGGCTCATCCCGGTTTGATCGATCACTTAGGTCTAAAAAGGAAATAAGAACAAGGGTAGCAAAGGGACGGGGAAGTTAAGAACGTCGGATTTAACTTCCTCCGTCCCGGTTTCGCTGGTCCCGGTTTCGCTCCGGTTTCGCTCCGGTTTCGGTCAGTCCCGGTTTCGGTCCTCCGTCCCGGTTTCGGTTTCAGCAAGGTTGGATCACCTGAAGGACAAGCTGCGGAACAACCCGCTGGCTTCCGAGCCCGCTGGCCCCGCTACATCATGCGCGTGTCGGTCGCCACCCAGTTGATCTCCCAGGTCTTGCCGCCGTCGTCGGAGAAGGATTGTTCGAAGCGGACGGTGTCGGCGTCGACGGGGATGATCACGAAGCGGACGAAGACGGCGCGGCCGTCGAAGGTTTCCTGGTCGTAAAACTCGCCCCGGCCGTCCACGAACCCGCCGATGGTCGGCTGGCCCAGGGTGCCGCTGCGGCTGCTGGCGAAGTTGAGGCTCCACTGGCGCGATTGCGGGTTGTAGAGGCGCAGGTTCAAGCCTTCGAAGTGACCGGCGGGGCCGTCGGCGGTCAGCTCGACCAGGTTCGCGCGCCCGTTCCAGACCTTGCGCACGGTGGTCACGCCTTCGTACTCCGCCCATTCGTCGGAGCCCGACAGGGGGCGTAGCAGCCGCCGGAGATGGGTCTTCCACGTGCCGATCTCGAAATCGAAATCGTGCTGCCCGTCGCGGGGGGTTTGCGGCTGGGCCGGGGCTCGTGGCGTCGCGGGTTGTGCGCGAAGCGACAGGGCTACGAGGCCGAGCAGCCCCAGGGCGGCCAGCCAGGGCATGAGCGCACGGGGACGGTTCGGCATGGCATGCTCCGGCGAGATGATGACCGGACGTTAGGGGTAGCCATGTCGAGCAACAAGACGGCACGTCGAGGTGCGTATCTGCCGGCCGGCGACCATCCGCTGGCCGATTGCCCGCTGCACGCGGCGTTCGTGGCGGTCGGCGGCAAGTGGAAGCTCACCATCCTGTATTGGCTCGCGCGCGAGCCACACCACTTCTCCGGACTGTTGCGCCGCGTCGCGCCGATCTCGCACAAGGTGCTGACCGAGCAACTGCGCGAGCTGGAAGCCGACGGCCTGGTCCAGCGCCACGTGACCGGGCCGGTGCCGGCGCCGGTGCAGTACTGCCTGAGCGACTACGGGGAGACGGTCCTGCCGCTGGTCGAGCAGGCCCGGGTGTGGGGCATGGCGCACCTCGCGCGCATGCGTGGCCACGCTGCGAAGGGTGCTGTCGGCCCGGAGCCTCGGCTCGGTTGTGGCGCGGCATTGGGCCAGCAGCATGACACGAGGCCTGACGCGTAAACCCGGGCTGGTCCCGCGTCGGTGGTCACCGAAGCAGGGGCGCGGGAAGCGCCGGCAGGAACCCAGGAGCAGGGATCTTCATCGGCGCGCGAGGTCGCCGCGCAAAAAAAAAGAGGCGCACTGCGCCTCCCACCATCAACTTATATCAACCGCCGGGGCTTGCGGCAAGGCTGGCGGGGCGTCCTAGGATCGCCGGCCTGTCGATCGGGCAGCAAGCATGAGGCACGCCGGTGATGCATGACGACGAGTGGGTTCCGGTTTCGCATGGGAACTGCCATCGCGTGGAGGGGCCGTTCTACCACGGGACGAAGGCGGATCTTTCCGTGGGTGATCTGCTGATGGCCGGGTTCACCTCCAACTACGACAGCCGTGTGGTGATGAACCACATCTATTTCACCGCCGTGCCGAAGGGGGCCGGCCTTGCCGCGGAGATGGCGCTCGGCACGGGAAGACCGCGGGTCTATGTCATCGCGCCCACCGGCGTGTTCGAAGACGATCCGAACGTCACCAACAAGAAATTCCCCGGCAACCCGACGCGCTCCTATCGAAGCGCGGCGCCGCTGAGGATCGTGGGCGAGCTCGACAGCTGGGAGCCCTACGACGCGGAGTTCATCCGGGAACTGAGGCGCCGCGTGGAAATCGGTCTCGGCGAGATCATCAACTGACCCGTCGAATCATTTCGGTGTGAGCCGATACAGCCCGCCGGGACTGGCATCCTCCACCATCCACAGCGAGCCGTCCGGCGCTTCCTCGATATCGCGCACGCGCTTGCCGATGTCCCAGCGCTGGACCGCGGTGGCGCCGCCCTTGCCGTCGAAGGTGACGCGGATGATAGCCTCGCTGGCCAGGCCGCTGATCAGGGCGCTGCCCTTCCAGTGCGGGAACAGGCTGCCCTTGTAGAACATGAGGTTGCCCGGCGCTATCACCGGCACCCAGTAGATCACGGGCTTGACCAGGTCGGGCCGCGTATCGGGGTTGGGGATGGGCACGCCGTCGTAGTTCTTGCCGTAGGAGACCAGCGGCCAGCCATAGTTCTTGCCGCGCTGGACCAGGTTCAGTTCGTCGCCACCGCGCGGGCCATGCTCGAGTTCCCACAGCCGACCGTCCGGGCCGAAGGCGAGGCCGTACGGCGTGCGGAAACCGGTGGCCCAGGTTTCGGACGGGGTGAGGTTGGGGCCAGGGAAGGTATAGGTGCTGACGACGGGCGCTTTCTTGGCCGCCTCGGTGTCGGCCGGCGGATCGATCAAGGGGATGGTGCGGGCGCCGACCTTGCCGGCCCACGGATTGCCCGGCGCAGGTTTGCCGTCCAGCGTCAGCCGCAGGATCTTGCCTACGGGCTGGTTCGGATCCTGCGCGGGCGTGAAGCGCTGGCGGTCGCCCACGCTGAGGAACAGGTACTTGCCATCCGGTGAGAACGCCACCGCCGCGCCGGCCTGGCCGCCCTTGCCGGTGGGCATCTGGCGCCACAGCACCTGGAAATCATCCAGCCGGGGCTTGCCGTCCAGCACGAGCCGGCCCCGACCCAGCGCGAGGCCGCCGCCGTAGTCGCCCGGGGCGACGTAGGTGAGGTACACGTTGTGGTCGGTGGCGTAATGGGGCGAGAGGAAGACGCCCAGCATGCCGTTCTGGCCCTGGAACCAGCTGGGTGGAACGCCCTGGAGTTCGGTCTTGGCGCCCTGCGGCGTGACCAGCTGGACGCGGCCGACTTTCTCGGTCACCAGCATGCGGCCGTCGGGCAGGAAGGCGATGCGCCAGGGCACGTCCAGGCTGGCGACCTTGGTGATGGTGAAGGGCAGATTCGGGTCGGAGGCCTGTTCGCCTGCATTGGTCTGCGCATGCGCGGCGCCTGCCAGGAGAGCTGCAAGCATGAGCGCGTTTGCCAGCTTCTTCATTTGCCTGTTTCCTCGCGTCCGGATGATCGGACATCCTAATGCCCCGGGGTTGCTCCCGCGTGACGGCAGCATCCGCCTGCCGGGGAAACCAACTCGGGCATGATTGCCTCAGTCGCATCGAACTGCAAAAGGACCTTGTGCATGGAACACCTGCTGCGTCTTGTCCATTCCAATGCCGCCTTCCTTGCGGCGGTATTGCTGCTCGCCCTCGGGGTGATCCTGTGGCTTGCCTGGGCGCGGTTCTTCACTGACAGGGAGGGCCTGGAGAGGGCATCCCACTTCTTGATGGCCTTGTCGCTGCTGGTCGTGTTGGCGGGCTGCTATGCCTGGGTGGCCACCAGGGGACTGGACGGGGTGGCGTGCGCGGCGGGTCGGCATTCCTTGCACCGGATTTGCTACAGCCATGACGAGAGGCCTGGCGTCTTCTGGCTCATCGTCGGCTGGCAGACGTACTTTTTTACCTTCCTCATGGTGGTGGCATCGGTGTTGGTGGTGCGCCTGGCGATGCCGCGCAAGCCGGACAGGGTGCCGGCGAGGCAACTGCGCCGGGTCGCCCACGCCGACGCGGTGCTGTCGCCCGTACGGAACGCGAAGCGGGGAGGCACGTTTCTGCTGCTCGTGTTCGCGACGGCGGGGATCGCGGTGGTGACGCTGGCATGGATCGCCATGTCGCTGGACCAGGTCAACGACCTGCGCAGACAGGTGGCCGAGGCGTTCGCGTCGGTTGCGCCTGAACGAAGTGCCGTCGAGGTCTACCTGCAGGACCACGGCAGGCTGCCCGAGAACAACCAGGCCGCTGCGTTGCCCCCGCCCGCGGGCCTGCAAGGGCACGGCCTGAGCCAAGTCGAAGTGGTCAAGGGGAGCCTGCTGCTCACGTTCGACGCAGCGACGGCGGACGAGCACCTTGCCGGGCGCCATGTGCTGCTGGTTGCCCTGCGGGACGGCAGGCAGGTGCAGTGGCACTGCGCAACCATGGATGTCGATGACCGATATCTTCCCTTGCACTGCGCGGCGAACCTGTGAGTGCGGGCCTAGATGAGAACGGCACGGCGCTTGCCGCGCGTGACGGCGCCGGTATTCCAAACGGAGTCACCCCGCGGCAGGTTTGCCTTCGGGGGCCTGACAACTGGCCGGGCTCCCTTCGCCTGGCTGGCAAGCCTCGCGCGACCGGCGTATGGTGCCGCACACGGCGCTGACTCAGGGGTGAGGCACGGCCACGCACAGGGGACGGCGGCATCTTCGCGGTTGCGGTGATGCAAGGCGGGGATCGCCGATCACACCCATCAACCAAGGATTCCAGTCATGTCACGTTTTCGTGTGTTTCGCAGCGCCCTGGGCTTGAGCCTGGCCCTGGCTGCTGCCTGCGTCTCGCTGCCGGCTTTGGCCGACGGCCCCGTTGCGGTGACCTTCCCGGCCAACAGCGTCTGGGCGCAGGAGATCGGCAACCTCTCGCATTCCGACAGTGCAGTGGATTACACCGTCGCCGTGTCGGCGGGGAAGACCTTGCAGCTCAATCTGCTCACCCGCAATCCCAACGTGCGTTTCAAGGTGGAGAACCAGACCAGCGACAAGCTGCTGCTGGATACGGGCAAGACCGGCGAAACCACCTGGACCCTGCCGAACGCGACGGCCGGTACGTATGGGATCCGCGTCTACATCGACCGCGCTGCGATGCCGTCGGACACCACCGCCAAGTACGCGTTGCAGGTCGGGCAGTACGGCGTCGAGGACCTGCAGGTGCCCACCACCGCGATGACGTTCGAGGCCGGCAACCCATGGGCGCAGCAGGCAGTGACGTTGCTGCCCGGCGCCACCGCGCACAACTTCAGCGTGGCCATCGCGGCAGGCATGACGATGAAGATCAACCTCATCTCGAACACCCCCGGTTTGCACTTCAAGGTGACCGACCAGACCCATGACAAGGCGCTGGTCGATACGAGCGCGACCGGGGCCAACACCTGGACCGAGTCGGTGGCGACGGCGACGAATTACGTGATCCAGGTCTATGTCGACGCGGCGACGAAGCCGGCCGGCCAGACCCAGTTCGCCTTGCAGGTCGGCCAGTACCCGTCCGGGAACACGCAGCCGGCCGCTGCGAGCACCGCCGCGGCACCTTCCACGCCGGCGATGTGATCGCCCTCGAAGCGCCGGGCGGCGCTTCGACTCCGCCCGCTGCGCGGGCCACGCTCAGCGGGAACGGAGGGGAGGCTTGCCGGCAGGTCCGTTCACCCTGAGGGTCGGCCCCCCTTCTTTCATGCTGCGCCGCTGCGCTCACCCCGCAGCTTTGCGCAACCCCTCGAAGTACGCCGCGATCTCTTCCGGGAACACGTAGCGCTCCTCCGGCAGCGGCGAGCCGGCTTCGATCAATGCCTCCGCGCAGGCCAGCCAGTCGCCGCCGGGTGTGGTCTCGGCCTGGGACGCGAAGCTGAGCGTGCCGTAGACGTTGTCGTTGAAGCCGTGGCGTTCGTCGTGACGCGCGCCGTGGGCGAGCAGGAAGCGTGCGAGCGAGGCGTTGCCGCGGAATACCGCCCAGTTGAGCGCGCTGCCGTCGATGTCGCCGCCGCGCACCGTGATCGGCCAGCCCGCCTCGACCATCACGCGCACGGCGTCCTCGTCGTTGCCGGCAGCCATCTCCGGCAACAGGCGCAACGCCTCTGGCGGCAGTGCGCCGATGAGGCCCGGGTCGTCGGCCAGCATGGCCTGCACGACGGCGCGATCGCCCCGCGCGCACGCACCGAGAAAGGCGTCGTGCGGGCGCTCGTCGGCTACCGCGCCGGCCTGCACGAGCCGCCCGGCCACCTCGGCGAGGCCAAGGCCGCGCGCCAGCCGATAGGCGGAGATGCCGTGCCCGTTGCGTGCCGAAGGATCTGCGCCGGCGTCCAGCAGCAGGCCGATGGTCGCCGGGGAACGACGGCGGCGGATCGCGTGCAGCAGGGGGCAGCCGTCGGGGCCCGCTTCGTTCGGGTCGCCGCCGTGGGCGAGCAGCAGGCGCACGGTATCCGGATGCTCGTAGTCGAGCGCGCGGAACAGTGCGTTGCAGCCGGTGACGCGGGCACCAGCCTCAAGCAGCAGGCGCACGATGGTGCCGTCGGCGATTTCCGTGGCGTGGTAGAGCGACTCGTTGTCGTCGGGGTCGGCCCCGGCCTGCAGCAAACGCTGCGTGAGCGCGATGTCGTGGTTGCGACCGGCGGCGCCGTACAGGACGCTGAGCGGATCGTGCGGCAGCTCCGGGTCGATCCATCGCGTATCCGGATCGGCGCCGGCGTCGAGCAGCAGGTCCGCGCAGGCGCGGATGCCCGGCGCGTACGCGGGCAGGGCGATTAGCCCGGAAAAGGTGGTGCAGGCCAGCGGCGGCATGCCGTTGTCGGCGCGCGCGGTGCTGGCCCAGGCGGGGTTGGCCGCGAGTGCGGCCCGCACCGTGGCGAGGTCGCCGATGGCGCAGGCCAGCACCGGCTCGCCGGCCAGCAGGTCCGGATGTTCGTGCAGCAGGCGCTCGGCCAATGCGGGTTTGGCGGTCTGGTAGCCCTGGCCGAAAGCCCAGCGCATCCACTGGCGTTTGCGCGCGAGCGTGTCGACCGCGGCGGCCTGCAGCGCGACGTAATCCTTCAGTTGCGACCACGAGCCGAAACCGTACTCGCGTGCGATGCAGGACTGTGCGTCGTGCAGGCGCAGCTCCATCGCGCCGATGGCGGCATGGTCGAGCCGGGCGGCGGCGGGCAGGGCAAGGCGAACGCGTTCGAGCGCATCGGGCACGCCGTGGCGGACGTCCTCGAGCAGGCGCTTGGCCTGTTTCTTGAGATGGTCCAGGTGCGGACGGGCGGGCAGATTCTTCATGACAACCTCCATGCAATGAATGCCGAAGGTCCGCAATCCCGGCTGCACAAAGGTTGATGGTGGCCAGCGATCGACAAGTGGGTTGAACCCTTCCCGCGGACCCGGAGGCGGCTTGCGACGCCGGGGCGTGAGCATAGATCAGGAAGGAGGCGGGGCCAATCGCCGGATGGCGCGGCGTGATGCCCGGTTCGATGGAGTCAGAGGAGGCCGGGCGTGACCCGGGTTCGATGGTCACGGCGCGTCGACGCTTTCATCGCACGAGCGTCAGGACGATGGCCCGTCCCTGGGCCCTGCCACCCGAGCGTCACTCCGGCATGGCTTGACCGGAACCGCCAAGCTCGGCCGGGAAGTCTCTCAGCTTGGGCAGGCCATCCTTCATCCGCAGCACGGTCTCGGCATAGTTCACATGGACGCCGGGCACGAAGTCGAGACTCGGGATGGTGGCGGCGTAGACGTCGGTCAGGCCCAGCGTCGGATGGTCGGTCATCAGGTGCCCGCCGCATTGCTTGCAGAACTGGCGATCGCTGGTTTCCGTCTTCTGGAAACGCCCGACGAACTCCGCGCCCCTGGTAACCCGGACGCTGGCGGGCTTCCACAACGTGAATGCATTTACGGGTCCGGCCGACCAGGAGCGGCACGAACCACAATGGCAGTACCCCATCGCTTCGGGCACGCCGGAGACCTCGATCTCCACGGCACCGCAAAAACAGCTGCCTGTGTGCTTGTCTGTCATGTCGTTTCTCCGGCGTGGGTGGTATGCCCCCTGCCCCTGGTCGGCGGATCATACGACTGATATGACTCCGGAAGGCGGAGGTAATCGAGCGGGGTTTCAACCACTCGTCGAAGCGCGTCGCATGTGGATGCAATGGCGGAGGCGTTCATATCGCCAAGCATTGCAAAACTATCGTTTAGCGATATATTACGATCACCAAACGATATGGGGAGAGCGGCGATGGGAAATCTGGCGGTGCTGGCGCTGCGGGTGGTGATCGCGGTGGCGTTGGCGGGTTCTCTGGTGGTGCAGGGCGTGATCGCGCCATTGTTGTGGCAGGACCTGGAATCGGCGCGCGCGGACGTGCGCATTCCACTGGTGGTGATCGTCATCCTGGGCGTGTCGACGATGCAGGTGACCGCGGTATGCATCTGGCGGCTGCTGACCATGGTCCGGCGCGGCACGGTGTTTTCGCTGGCGGCCTTTCGCTATGTCGATATCGTGATCGGCGCGATCGCGGCGGCCTCGGTGCTGACGTTCGGCATCGCGGTGGTGGCCGCGCACAGCAACCGGACCACGCCCGGTGACGAGATAGCGCCGGGCCTGATCGCCATGGTGTGCGGCGCGTCGCTGGTGGTCGCCGGCGTGGCGCTGATCGTGCTGGTGTTGCGGATGCTGCTGAAGCAGGCGGTGGCGCTGGATTCCCAGGCCAGGTATCTGCAATCCGAACTGGACGAGGTGATCTGATGGCCATCGTGGTGGACATCGACGTCATGCTCGCCCGGCGCAAGATGGCGGTCGGCACCCTGGCCGAACGCATCGGCATCACCCCGGCGAACCTCGCGGTGCTCAAGAACGGGCGTGCCAAGGCCGTGCGTTTCACCACTCTGGCGGCGTTGTGCGAGGTGCTGGAGTGCCAGCCGGGCGACCTGCTGCGGTGGGAGCCCGACGGGCAATAGCCGGGGAGGGTTCTAGTCGAGGGCCGCGGCGCCCTGGCGGCGGAAGGCGGCGGGGCTGGTGCCGTGCACGCGCTTGAACGCCTGTCCGAAGGCGGCGCGCGAGGTGTAGCCGCAGGCTTCGCCGATCTGCGCGATCGGACGCGGGGTTTCGCGCAGCAGGCGGGCGGCGAGGTCCATGCGCAGGGCGGTGACCACGTCCATCGGCGTGGCCGGCGACAGTTCGGCGAAGTGCCGCGCGAAACTGGCGCGTGACATGCGGCTGGCATCGGCCAGCCGTTCCAGCGTCCACGGCTCGGCCGGGGCGGCAATGACCGCGGCCAGCGCGGGGCCCACGCGCGGGTTCATCAGCAGGGCGAGCAGGCCCTGTTGCAGGTCGCCCTCATCCATCAGCGTGCGCACCACCAGGGTGAACAGCGCGGCGGACAGGTGGGCGATCACCGCGTCGCCGCCGGGCGAGTCCTGCAGGCTTTCGTGGCGCATGGTGCGCATCAGCACGTGCAGGCCGGCGTAGTCATCGCGGCCGCTGGTGTGCAGGTGCACCACCTCGGGCAGGGCCTGCAGCAGCAAGACGTGGTGCCGGCCCAGCTCGAAGGTGCCGCAGAGTACGTCGAAATCGCTGTGCGTCGCCTCGCTGGCCAGTTCGACCAGGCGGCCCCGCGGCCGGCGCGCTTCCGCAAAGGTCAGGGTGGCGCCGTCCGCGTGCCGCATGGTGTGCGCGCTGCCGCGCGGAAACAGCACCAGGTCGCCCGCCACGAAAGGCCGCCGCTCGCGGCCCACTTCCAGTACCCCTTCGCCGGCCAGCGCCACGTGGTAGGGCACCTGGCCCGGGGGCGTTCCCGGGTGGGGCGCCGACCACGCGCCGGCGAAGCGGCACAGCAGGTCCACTCGCCCGTGCAGGCCCATCGAGGTCACCAGCGCACTCAGACTGTCCATCGGTCACCTCAAGACGAACGAAACCATGATCGAGACGCGCGGAACACGACGGCGCGGGCGCGACGCCCACCATTGTCTCCACCGGTGGATGCCCAAGGCAACGCCGTTTCCTTCTTCCACAGGAGTTACCCATGACCCGTTTGCACACCGTCACCCCGGACCAGGCCGACCCGGCGACCGCCGAGCTCTTCGGCACCATCAAGCGCAGCATCGGCAAGGTGCCGAACCTGTATGCCACCATTGGCAGCAATGCGCCGGCCATGCTCGCCCACGTGCTCGAAACCGGTGCCACACTGGCCAAGAGCTCGCTGTCCCGGCGCGAGCAGGAGGCGATCAACCTGGCCGTGAGCGAGGCCACCGGCTGTGACTATTGCGTGGCCGCGCACACCATGACCGCCCAGCTGGCCGGCTACACGGCCGAGCAGACGCGCGAACTGCGCACGGGCTCCTTCGCCGGGGATGCGCGCATCGATGCGCTGGTGAAGTTCGCGCTGCGCCTGGTGCAGCAGCGTGGCACGGTGGATGCCGCGGCGGTCGACGCGCTGCGGACCGTCGGCTTCGACGATCGCCAGCTGGTGGAGATCCCGTTGGTGGTGAGCGCGATCCTGCTGACCAACATGGTCAACCGGATCAACGACACCACGCTGGACTTCCCCAAGGTCGCCTGAGCCGGTCTCCGGCGACGGCACGGGTGCCGGGTGGTGCCCGTGCCGTCGTGTTTTCATCTGTAGCACAATCGTCCGGCGGCGACGCGCGGCCGGCAGCGCGCTGTGCGGCATCGATGCCGGTCACTGGCAACCCGGGGGAAAAGACATGACGCTCGACCGGAAGTTTCTGCTCTGCGGTTTCGCCTATGCCATCGCCGGCATGGGCCTGGGCATCTACATGGCCGCTTCGCACGACCATGCCTTGTTCGTCGCGCACGCGCATATCCTGCTGGTGGGGTTCGTGGTGTCCTTCATCTACGCCCTGGTCCACAAGCTGTGGCTTGTCGGCGCGGCCGGGCGGGTCGCCGGCTTGCAGTTCTACCTGCACCAGCTCGCAGCGCTGGCGATGGTCGTCGGCCTGGTGCTGCTTTATGGCAACGTGGCACCCGAGGCAACGCTCGCCCCGCTGCTGGGCCTGGCGTCCGTCGGCGTGCTGGTCGCCGTGCTGCTGATGGCCTGGATGGTCCTGCGATCGCGCGGCTGAACATGACGTCGGGTAGTAGGCTGACCGCTCCGGCGAGTTCCCTCGAAGGAGAGGCACCATGACCACATTCACCGGCGGCTGCCTGTGCGGCGATGTCCGCCTGCGGGCATCGGGCGAACCGTGGCGGGTGGGCATCTGCCATTGCCTCGACTGCCGCAAGCACCACGGGGCGTTGTTTTACGCGGCGGCGATCTTTCCGCAGGAAGCGGTGGCGATCGAGGGCGAGACGCGCGACTACGCCGGGCGGCATTTCTGTCCGCGGTGCGGCTCGTCCGTTTTCTCCCGCTCCGGCGACGAGATCGAGGTGCACCTGGGCTCGCTGGATGCACCGGACCAGCTCACGCCGACCTACGAAGTCTGGACGATCCGCCGCGAAAGCTGGTTGCCCACGTTTCCGCTGGCCCGCCACTACGAACGCAATCGCGAGGGCGCGGGGCGAGGCGAGGGTTAGCCTGCGCTGCGCGTGACATTCCCTTCACGTCCGCATGCCCGAGGATGGGCGCGGCGACGGTCTTCGCCGGCCGTTTGCCGGGCCGGCGCCGGAACCCGGTTCTGCGTTCGTATTGCCGCAAGGCGCGCCTCGATATGGCCCTGCCTTTTCATGCGGGAGGAATGTCATCTTGGACGAGCATCTGACTGACCATGCCCTGCTCGGCATCGCCGGGCTGGACGATGTGCTGGCAGGCGGTTTTGCGAAAGGCCGGCTGTTCCTGCTGGAGGGCAACCCGGGCACGGGCAAGACCACGATCGGCTTGCAGTTCCTCCTGGCGGGCCGCGATGCCGGCGAGCGCGTGCTCTACGTGACGATGTCCGAAACCGAGGCCGAGTTGCGTGCCACGGCGGCCTCGCATGGCTGGTCGCTGGAGGGGGTGGACATCTTCGAACTGGTGCCGCCGGAAAACCTGCTGGACGAGGCGCAGCAGCAGAGCCTGCTGTATTCCTCCGACCTGGAACTGGGCGAGACGACCGGCCGGATTTTCGAAGCCTACGAACGCGTGGTCCCGGACCGCATGGTGCTCGACAGCCTGTCGGAGATCCGCCTGCTGGCGCAGAGCTCGCTGCGTTACCGACGCCAGATCCTGACGCTGAAGCATTACTTCGCGCGCAACGAGGCGACCGTGTTGATGCTGGATGACTTGAGCAGCGAACTGACCGACAGGACCGTGCACAGCATCGCGCATGGCGTGATCCGGCTGGAGGAGTTGTCGCCCGACTACGGCGCCGAGCGTCGCCGTCTTCGCGTGCTGAAGTATCGCGCCCGGCAATTTCGCGGCGGCTACCACGATTTCGTGATCCGCAAGGGCGGCGTGACCGTATTCCCGCGCCTGGTGGCCGGCCATCGGGGCAGCGACCGCTACGACCGCGACCAGCTGGGCAGCGCGTCCGCCGAGCTCGATGCCTTGCTCGGCGGCGGCATCGAGCGCGGCTCCAGCGTGCTGGTGCTCGGCCCGGCCGGCACCGGCAAGTCGCTGCTGACGCTGACCTTCATCGCCGGCGCGGTCGCGCGCGGCGAGCGCGCGGCGCTGTTCGTGTTCGACGAGGAGCTCGGGCTGCTCCACCAGCGCGCCCTGGGTGTCGGCCTGGACCTGGGCCGCATGGTCGAGCAGGGCCAGCTGATCATTGAACAGGTGGATGCGGCGCAGATGACGCCCGGCGAGTTCTCGGCGCGTGCGCGCCAGCATGTCGAGGCCGGCGTGCGTACGGTGGTGATCGACAGCCTCAACGGCTACCAGGCCGCCATGCCCGAAGAGCAGGCGCTGGTGCTGCACGTCCACGAGCTGCTGCAGTTTCTCAACCGGCGCGCCGTGACCACCTTCCTCACCGTCGCCCAGCACGGGCTGGTGGGCGACATGAAGACGCCGGTGGACGTGACCTATCTGGCCGATACCGTGGTGCTGCTGCGCTACTTCGAGGCGGCAGGCCGGGTGCGCCGGGCGATATCGGTGGTGAAGAAGCGCGCGAGCGCGCACGAGGACACCATTCGCGAATACCGTATCGGCGCCGGGGGCTTCCAGCTGGGCGAGCCGTTGACCCAGTTCCAGGGCGTGCTGCGTGGCGTGCCGACGCTTGCCGGCGCCGATGCCGAAAGCCGCCTGTTCCCGGATCGAACGTGATCCCCGCCTTCTCCGAACGCGCGTTGATCCTGGCGCCGCGAGGGCGCGACGCCGAGGTGGCGGCCGCGATCCTTGCCGAAGCCGGGCTTCGCTCCCACGCATGCCCGTCGCTGGAGGAGCTGGTAAACGGCATGGAGGCCGGCGCAGGCCTCGCGATCGTGACGGAGGAACACTTGTTGCAGGCCGCCCTGCATGCGATGGCGAACTGGCTGGCGGCGCAGCCGCAATGGTCGGATTTTCCGTTCATCCTGCTGACCAGCCGCGGCGGCATCGAGCGCAACCCCGCCGCCAACCGGCTGCTGACCGTGCTGGGCAACGTCACGTTCCTGGAGCGTCCGTTCCACCCCACGACGCTGGTCAGCCTGGCCCAGGCCGCCTTGCGCGGGCGCCGCCGGCAATACGACGCACGCGCGCGGCTGGATGCCTTGTACGAAAGCGAGCAACGCTTCCGCGCGGCGGTCCAGGCCGTGCAGGGCGTGCTGTGGACCAATGACGCGCAGGGCCAGATGCAGGGCGAGCAGCCGGCCTGGGCGGCGCTCACCGGGCAGCGCCGGGACGAGTACCAGGGGCGCGGCTGGACGCGCGCAGTGGACCCGCGGGATGTCGGTCCGACGCTTGCGGCGTGGAAGGCCGCGGTGGAGGAGCGGCGCGAGTTCCAGTTCGAGCATCGCCTGCGCGTGGCGGACGGACAGTGGCGCATCTTCGGCACGCGCGCCATTCCCACCTTCGACCGCGACGGCGCCGTGGTCGAATGGGTCGGCGTGCACACCGACGTGACCGAACAGCGCGCCACCGAGCAATCGCTGCGCGAGCTGACCGCCACCCTCGAACAGCGCGTGCGCGAGGAAACCGCCGCCCGCCAGGAGGCGCTCGCCAAGCTGCACGAGGCGCAGAAACTGGAGACGATCGGGCAGCTCACCGGCGGCGTGGCCCACGATTTCAACAACCTGCTGATGCCGATCACCGGCGCGCTGGACCTGTTGCAGCGGCGTTACGGCGATGCCGACGCCCGCGCCGCCCGCCTGATCGACGGCGCCATGCAATCGGCCGAGCGAGCCAAGACGCTGGTGCAGCGGCTGCTGGGTTTCGCACGGCGGCAGAGCCTGCAGACCCAGGCAGTGGACATGGTGGCGCTGCTCGACGGCATGCGCGACCTCATCCGGAGTTCGATCGGCGTCGCCATCGAACTGCGCGTGCGCAGCGGGCCTGGCCTGCCAAAGGCGCTGGCCGACCCCAACCAGCTGGAGCTGGCGTTGTTGAACCTGTGCGTCAACGCCCGCGATGCCATGCCTGCCGGTGGCACACTGACGATCGTCGCCGAGGTGGTGGCGCCCGGCCCCGAGCTGGTGAAGCTGCCGGCACGCGACTACGTGCGCGTGAGCGTGGTCGACACCGGCACCGGCATGGACAGCGAGACGCTGGCGCACGCGGTGGAGCCTTTCTTTTCGACCAAGGAAACCGGCCGCGGCACCGGGCTGGGCCTGTCCATGGTGCACGGCCTGGCCGCCCAGCTCGGCGGCCACTTCTCGATCGCCAGCACGCCGGGGCAGGGCACGCGAGTCGAACTGTGGCTGCCCACGGCTTCCGCCGCCACGGCAACGCCTTCGCGGCGCGAGGTGCATGCGACCCCGCGCCAGCCCGCCACCCGGGCGCTGGACATCCTGCTCGTGGACGACGAGCAGCTGGTGCGCCAGGGCATCGCAGCCATGCTGCACGAGCTGGGCCATCGGGTGGTGGAAGCCGGCGGTGGGGCCGAGGCGCTGGACAAGATCAGCAACGGCACGCCGGTGGATCTGGTGGTGACCGACTACAAGATGCCGCGCATGGATGGCGCGGAACTGGCGCGCCGCCTGCACGGCTGGCAGCCGCAACTGCCGGTACTGCTCATCACCGGCTACAGCGGGCCGGCGGACGACACGGTGGGGCTCGCCCGCCTGGCCAAGCCGTTCCGGCAGGCGGACCTTGCCCGGGCGCTGGCGGAACTCGTCCTGGCGGCGGCCATGCCGACCGGGCAGCTCGGCGGTGCGCGGCGCTGACGCGGGCCGGTGGGCCGCGGGGTCATTGCCGTCGATCGGGCTCGATGGCGAGGCGGTGCCTGCCGCATCGGTTGTCGATTTCCGGCCCGGCCGCTCGTCGCCCTGGCACACTCCACAGAGGAATCCGCCGTGTCCCGCATGATCTTCGTCAACCTGCCCGTCTCCAACCTGCCGGCCTCGATGGCTTTCTACGAAGCGCTGGGCTTTTCCAACAACCCGCAATTCACCGACGAGACCGCCGCCTGCATGGTATGGAGCGAGGCGATCTACGTGATGCTGCTCACCCACGCCAAGTGGCGCACGTTCACCGACCGTCCGATTCCGCCACCCACTTCCAGCGAGGTATCGCTGGCGCTGGCGCTGGAAAGCCGCGAGGCCGTCGACGCCATGCTCAAGGCGGCCGCGGCCCACGGCGGCACCGCCGACATCAATCCCGTGCAGGAGCTGGGCTTCATGTACGGCCGCGACCTGGCCGATCCGGATGGCCACATCTGGGGTCCGTTCTGGATGGACATGACGGCCATGCCCGCCGCCTGACCACGGTGCGGATGCCTGCGGCGGGGTGAGGGCAAGCCTCAGCCCGCCGCCACCTCGACCCACGTGGGGGCGTGGTCGCTGGCCTTTTCCTGCAGCCGCACCCAGCGGTCCACGCCGGCGTTCCTAAGGCGTTTCGCCAGCACCGGGTTCAGCAGGACGTGATCGATGCGCAGCCCGCGATCGCGCTCCGCGTGCTGGCGGAAGTAGTCCCAGAACGTGTAGATGCGCCCGTCGCCGAACCGCTGCCGCAGCGAGTCCGTCCAGCCCTGCTCCAGCAGCCGTTCCCAGCCATGCCGTGTCTGCGGCTGCAGCAGCGCGTCCTTGCGGAAGGACTTGGGGTCGTAGACATCCTCGTCGGTGGGAATCACGTTGAAGTCGCCCATCAAGGCGACCGGGTGCGCTGCGTCCACCAGGGTTTCGGCGTGGCGGCGCAGCCGCTCCATCCACTGCAGCTTGTAGTCGAACTTCGGCCCCGGCTGGGGGTTGCCGTTGGGCAGGTAGAGGCCGCCGACGACGATGCCGTGGATGGCGGCTTCGATGTAGCGGCTCTGCTTGTCGCCGGGGTCGCCGGGCAGGCCGCGGCGGCTTTCCACCGGGGTGGTGTCCCGGCCGAGCAGCGCCACGCCGTTCCACGACGGCTGGCCGTGCCAGATCGCACCGTAGCCGGCGTTTTCCAGGGCGTCGGCGGGAAAGGCCTGGTCGGTGGCTTTCAGCTCCTGCAAGGCCACGATGTCGGGCTTCTCCTTGCCGAGCCAGTCGAGCAGGTGGGGCAGGCGGCTGCCGATGCCGTTGAGGTTGAACGTGGCCAGTTTCAGGGTGTTCTTGCGGGGCATGGGACGTCCTGCGGCGGCGGACGACGAGCTGGGGAAAGCAGGCCGCCATGATGGTCGTGGAGGTGCACGCGAACGGACGTGCCGGCGGTGCCGACGCGATGCCGGCCCCGGGTTCGCGATCGGACCCAATGTAGCGGAGCCTTTGCCGCATCCCTTTTTTTTCGACGTACCCGTCACGCCACGACCGACACATTGGGGAATGGCCAGCCCCTCCATTCGCAAAGGGCAACCCGATCCCAAGCTGGATCGCGCCGCCTTCATCGCCCGCTACCAGCAGCAGTTCCTGGACCCGGCGTTCGACCCGCTGCGGGCGCAGATCCTGGCCCTTGCCGAAATCGCGTGGGATGCGTACCGGCACGGCAGGAAATCCCCGCGCACGCGGCCGGCCGGGCCGGGCTACCAGGACCCCGGCTACGAACTGTCGGATGAATGGCGGTCGGTCCACGACGCGATACAGGCAGCGCAGGAGCGGCAGAAGCAGCCGGGCACGCCGAGCCGCCTCCTGCTCGTTTGCGGCTCCCCGCGCAGCGAGCACACCTGCCCCGGGGAAATGTCGAAGACCTACCGCCTGCTCGAGGCCGCCAGGCAGGAAGCGATGGGCCTGGGCTTCGAGTGCGACGTGCTCGAACTCAACCGCCTGACCTCCGAGTACGGTCGCACCATCTACCCGTGCAAGGCCTGCGTCTCGACCGCCATGCCGCTGTGCCATTGGCCCTGCTCGTGCTATCCCAACCACAGCCTCGGGCAGACGCAGGACTGGATGGGCGAGATCTATCCGCGCTGGGTCGCGGCACACGGCGTCATGATCCTGGCGCCCGTGCATTGGAACCAGGCCCCCTCCGTGCTGAAGCTGATGCTCGACCGGCTGGTTTGTGCCGATGGTGGCAACCCCGACCCCACCTCCACCCGGGGCAAGACCCCCGAACTGGCCAAGGCGATCGAACTCGCTGGCTGGGATTACCCGCAGCACCTGGCCAGGCGCGCTTTCGCGGTGGTCGTCCACGGCGATACCGAAGGGGCGCAGGCTTCGCGGCACGCGCTGGCCAACTGGCTGAGCGAAACGGGCCTGGTCGAGGCCGGCGGCAAGTCGCAGGTGGATCGCTACGTCGGCTACTACGAGCCGTACGCCACCAGCCACGAGGCGCTGGATCGCGACGAGGCGATCTTCGAGGAAACCCGCAACGCCCTGCGCGCACTGGCCGAACGCGTGCAGCAACTGCGCAGCGGCATCGCGGCGTCGGACGAGGGGCTGGCGGATCCCCGCAAGAAATAGGGTCGCGGGTGGGGATTCATCGCTGCCGGTCCCGGGCCGGCCATCGGCAACATGCCTCGCGGGGGCACCCCGTCAATGAACGGGCGCAGGGCCGAACCGTTCGAGCAGGAAGTCGATGGCGGTGCGCAGCTTGGCCGTGGGGTGCAGGTTCTGCGGGTAGATCAGGTACATCGGCGAGGGCGCCAGCGACCAGTCCGGCAGCACCGGCAACAGGCGGCCGGTGGCCAGGTCGTCGGCCAGCACCGCCTCCGGCTGGAGCACGATGCCGATGCCGTTCAGCGCGGCAACGCGCAGGGCATTGCCCTGGTTGGCGGTGAAGCGGCCTTGCACGGCGACGTTGCAGGTGGCGCCGCCGGGCCCGACCAGCCGCCATAGGTCGTGCCGGCGCCAGTACGACAGGCCCAGGCATTCGTGCGCGGCCAGCTGCCGGGGATGGTCGGGCCGGCCATGGCGTTCCAGGTAGGCCGGCGCCGCGGCCAGGCGTCGACGGTAGGGCTGCAGCGGCCGGGCGACCAGGCCGGGTTCGTTGATGTCGCCGATGTGCACGCCCAGCTCGAATCCCCCGTCGACCAGGCTGGGTCGGCCGTTGTCCAGGGCCAGTTCCACGCTGACTTCCGGGTGGCGCGCCATGTACTCGCCCAGCGCCGGCACCAGGCTGTGGCTGCCAAAACTCACCGGCGCCACCAGCCGCAGGCGGCCGCGCGGGCTGGACTGCAATTCCGACGCGCTGGCCTCGGCCAGTTCCACGTCGGCCAGCGCCTGCTTGCAGCGCTCGTAATAGAGCCGGCCCACGTCGGAGAGCTGCTGCCGGCGCGTGGTGCGGTGGAGCAGGCGCGCGCCCAGCCGGTCCTCGATCGCGCGCACGTGCTTGGCGACCATGGTGGCCGAGACCCGGCTGAGCTCGGCGGCAGCGGTGAAGCTGCCGCATTCCACCACCCGGACGAACATCTCCATGCCGGCCAGCTTGTTCATGATTGACAACCTGCAGGTTTGAAATGGGTCAAATCATGGCATGTTTATCAAGTCGCGAGCAGGGCGCACCATGGCCGCCGCCCCGATCCGGGGCCTGCAAACGGAGAACACCATGCCTACCCTGCACCTCGAAATGCTCCCCGGCCGCACCGTGGAACAGAAGCGCGCGTTCGTGCGCGAAGTGACCCGGGCCACGTCCGAGACGCTGGCCTGCCCGCCGGAAAGCGTGGATATTCTGATCAGCGAAGTGCCGCGCGATGGCTGGGCCAAGGCCGGCAAGTTGATGGCCGATGCGTGAGGCCGATGAGCGGAGGACCGACATGAGCGAACACGGCGCGCCCTGGCACGCGCACATCTACTACGTGCCCGGGACGCGCGCCGCGGCCGAGGCCATGCGCCGCGACCTGATCGAGCGCATGACCTCGGGAGCGATCCCCCGCTTGCTCTTCGTCGGCCAGCTCAAAGACGGCAAGGCCGGCCCGCACCCGATCCCGCAGTTCGAGATCCACTACACGGAAGAAGCGCTGCCGGCGATCCTGGAACTGATCGAGGCCTCGGGCCTGACCGGGCTGGTCCATCCGCTCACCGATGACGACCTGGCCGACCACACGACGCTGGCGCACTGGATCGGCACGCCGATCGAGCTGGACCTGAGCACGCTCGACCCGCCCGGCATGAACCAGGGAGTCGCGCGGTTCGGCCGGTCCGATTTCTGAAGGGGCAGGGCAGCGGCCCCCGAACTTTCGTCCCGCCGGCGGCGTGCGTCAGCAAGCGGTCGGCGGTTTGCCGGTGAACATCGCCAGTTGGGCGGCGAACGCGCGCTGGTAGGCGGCGCGTGCTTCGCCACGGGCGACGTAGGCGTCCAGGGTCGGGTACTCGTCCAGCAGGCCCGACGGCTTCAGGCGCCGCAGCGTGTGCACCATCATGAGGTCGCCGGCGCTGAACGCGCCGTCCAGCCAGTCGGCGTCGCCGAGGCGGGCGGCAAGGGCGTCCAGGCGGGTGCGGATGCGCTCCCTGACCAGCGGCAGGCGTGCCTCGGACCAAGGCTTGTCGCCTTCCAGCAACACGGCGTTTTGCAGGTCGAGGATGGGCGGCTCCACCGTGTTGAGCGCGGCGAACATCCAGCTGATCGCGCGTGACCGGGCATTCGCATCGTCCGGCAGCAGGCCCGGGTGGCGCTGCGCGATGTGCAGCACGATGGCGCCGGACTCGAACAGCACGAGAGCGTCTTCCTCGTAGGTGGGAATCTGCCCGAAGGGGTGGCGGGCGAGGTGCGCGGGCTGCTTCATCGCCTTGAACGATACCGGGCGGGTTTCGTAGGGCTGGCCGGTTTCTTCCAGCGCCCAGCGCACGCGCATGTCGCGCGCGAGGCCGCGGCCGCGATCGGGCGATGAGGCAAAGACGGTGACGACGGGGATCATGGCCAGGCTCCGGGAATGGCAGGGTATCTTCGGGACGATCACAGGTAGCTCAGCCACCAGTCCTTGCGTCGTCGCTTGATGCCGGCATACCAGCGACACAATGGATAGAGGGCAAGCACCACGCCGGCCCACAGCAGGTAGATCACGGGCAGGCTGGCGGCCCAGCCCGGCGGCGCGGTGAACGGGAAATGGCCCAGGTCCGGCGACCGGAACATGCCCTCGACGCTGCCGAAGCGCAGGTAACAGGCCGCCAGCGCCAGCAGGTGGATCAGGTAGAAGTGCAGGACGTAGAAGAACAGCGGCACCTTGCCGATGGTCAGCGCCGGCCGTAGCCAGCGCGGCACGCCGCCGTCGAACGCGCGCAACAGCAGCAAGGCAGGCCCCAGCGTCATCAGCAGGAACAGCAGCGATGGCGGGTACTTGTTGGTGTCGAGGAAGGACAGCAGCGTCCACATCGGCGACTTCTGCACCGACCAGGGGAGCGGGTCGCCGTACACGTTCAGCAGCCGCAGCAGCACGAAACCGGCGCCGAGCCCTAGGCCCAGCCGCAGCAACAGGGCGCGGCGTCGCCCGTCAGCCCAGCGGTACGCCTGCCCCAGCGTGTAGCCCAGCGCCGTGACACCCAGCCACGGGATCAGCGGGTAGGCGATGAACACCACGTGGCGCGGCGTGTCGAGGAGGAAACCCGGCGCGTGCAGCACCGACCACAGCGGCGCGAAGCTGCCGAACGCGCTGGCGGGGATGCCGTCGAGCAGGTTGTGGCCGGCCACCAGGACCACGCCGAACGTCGCGATCGCCCGGTCCGGCAGATGGATCAGCCCGGCCAGCACGATCATCGACCAGCCCAGCGCCCACAGCACGGTGATGATGGTCACCCGGTAGTCGAGGTTGAATTGCAGCGCGAAGCGCATCACGACCACCTCGAGGAACAGCAGCCACAGCCCGCGCGTGAGCAGGAAACGCGACAGCTGGTTCTTCGACAGGCGTTGCAGCGAAAGCCGCGCGCCGGTGCCGGTGAGCAGGAAGAACACCGGGGCGCAGAAGTGGGTGATCCAGCGGGTCAGGAACAGCGGCGCCGTGGTCGTGGCCAGGTCGGTCGGGTTGGCGCCGAGCGCGCCGAAGAAATCGTGGACATGGTCCAGCGCCATGAGGACGATGATGATGCCGCGCAGCAGGTCGACCGATTCGATGCGGAACCGGCCGGGATGCGCGCCGGATGCCTCCGGCTCCGCGAGCGGCATCGTGGCAAGGTCCGTGGGCATGCCCGGCTACCTTGCCGCCGCGCGCGGTGCGCGCCCGCGAACGGGCGCGACGCGCGGCTGCGCCCGGACACGGTGGCGCACGCCGGCCATGGTCAGCCGCGCATGGCGGCTTCGATCGCGGCGATGTCGATCTTGCCCATTTCCATCATGGCGTCGAATGCGCGCTTGGCGACCGCGGGGTCGGGGTGGGTGATGGCGCCGATCAGCATGCGCGGGCTGATCTGCCACGACAAGCCCCACTTGTCCTTGCACCAGCCGCAGGCGCTGGCCTTGCCGCCGTTGTCGACGATCGCGTTCCACAGGCGATCGGTCTCGGCCTGGTCGTCGGTGGCGACCTGGAACGAGAACGCGTCGGTGTGCGGCACGCCGGGGCCACCGTTCAGGCCCAGGCACGGGATGCCCATGACGGTGAATTCCACCGTCAGCACGTCGCCCTGCTTGCCGGCGGGGTAGTCGCCCGGCGCGCGGTGGACGGCACCCACGGTGCTGTCGGGGAAGGTGTTGGCGTAGAACGTCGCCGCCTCCAGCGCGGTGCCGTCATACCAGAGGCAGATCGTGTTCTTGGGGCTCATGCGGTTTCTCCCGGTTGCAGGCGGTATGCCACCTCTGCGACGAACCGGCGCGCCGCGGATCGACATCGCGCCATGCCAGGTCCGCTGGCGGGCATGGAATACGTCGCCTCAGGCCTTCGCGAGCTGCTCCTGGCGGCGACGCTTGGCCATGTACATCGCGCGGTCGGCGTGGGCCAGCAGGGTCTCGGCATCGGTGCCGTCGCGAGGGAAAAAGGCGATGCCGATGCTGGCGTCCGGGCGAAACGGGCCGTCGGGCAAGGTGCACGGCGACGCCAGCCGCGCCCGCAGGTCGTCGGCGACGACCAGGGCGGCCCGGCTGTCGCGGCAGCCGGGCAGCACCGCCACGAACTCGTCGCCGCCGACCCTCGCCACCAGGTCGCCTTGGCGCAGGCCCTGCTGCAATCGCTGGCCCACTTCGCGCAGCACGCGATCGCCGGTGCCGTGGCCGCCGCGGTCGTTGACGGCCTTGAACCCGTCCAGGTCCAGGTAGAGCACGGCCAGGCCGTCGCCCGTTTCAGCGGCATGCGCGATGGCGTATTGCAGCTCGGTGTACAGGCGGTGGCGGTTGGGCAGGCCGGTCAGGGTGTCGTGGCTGGCGCGATGCTCCAGCTCGCGCTCGTTGCGGCGCAGTTCGGTCACTTCATGGGCCACGCCGATGCGCACGCCGTACTCGGGCAACCAGCGCGCCGACCACTGGATATCCACGCTGTGGCCATCGCGGTGGAGGTAGCGGTTGCGGAAATTGCGTTGGGGCTCGCCCTCCATGACCTGCTCCGCCTGCCGCAGGGTGGCCGCGCGGTCGTCGGGGTGGACCAGCTCGAAAATCGGCCGGCCGAGCACCTCGGCCGGGGCGTAGCCGAGGATACGCTCGAAGCTGGCGTTGACGTAGAGCAGGCGTCCTTCGGCGTCGACCACGCAGACGGCGTCGGGCATCAGGTCCAGCACATCGGCGAGCGGGGGCAGCTTGGAAGTCATGGGTTGCCGGCAGGGAACATCCGGCCGTAAGGGCGTACCGGTTGGCGTGCA
Organism: Lysobacteraceae bacterium; assembly: GCA_040255835.1. Lineage (GTDB taxonomy): Bacteria > Pseudomonadota > Gammaproteobacteria > Xanthomonadales > Rhodanobacteraceae > Rhodanobacter. Next base: position 75,393 of record JBDZVT010000001.1, on the reverse strand, counting down.
GTATGGCCAACCGGCGGGGCGGAGGCCACATGCCGGAGCTCACGGGTGCTTGCCGGGCCGCGGCTGCCTGCGTGGCCCGGACGTGGTCGCCGGCTACGCGCCGTCCGGCAGGCTGACCACCGGGGTGAAGCCGCCGAAGATCATCCGCTTGCCGTCGAACGGGCATTGGCTGGCATCCTCCATGCGCGGATCCTTCATGAACTTCTCCATGCCGGCGTCGCGGGTGGCCTTGTCGGGCCATTCGATCCAGGAAAACACCACCGATTCTCCCGCCTTCGCCTGCACGGCGCGGCGGAAGTCGGTGAGCTTGCCTTCGGGCACGTCCTCGGCCCAGCACTCCATGACGCGGGTGGCGCCGAATTCGAGGAAGATCGCGTCGAAGCGGCGTGCGTGGGCGATGAACTGCTCCCGGTTGGCGTCGGGCACGGCGATCACGAAACCGTCGATGTAGGACATGGCAGGCTCCTGCGGTGAACGCGGCCGGAATGGCCGGTCTGTACCCATGCGACGAACGGGCCGCGGCAGGATCGACGCCAGCGCCGGGATGCGCCGATACAATCGGCGGATCACTCGGCACGACGGGACCCGGACATGCGCAGTTTCGACGACTCCCGGGGCGGACACTGGCAGGCTGCGCTGCTGGACGCTTCGTACGGAAACGTGCTGCTGGTGTTCTCGCACGCCGGCGACGGGGAGATCCGCCAGCTCGCCCTGGCCGCGGAGAACCTGCGCGTGGCCGAGGACGAGCTGGCCGCGATGGACGATGCCCGGTTGCGCCAGCTGCTGGGCGAATCCGCACCGTGGGCTTCATCCTGAACTCGGTCGGGGGAGCGGCGGCTTAGCGCCCCGCGGCGAGCATCCGGTACGGTGCCAACTGCTCGTAGTGCTTGCGGGCCTGGTCGGCCAGCCGGCGCTGGAACGGGCTCAGCGTGGCCGGCGGGTCGCGACAAGGCGCGAAGCCGGTGGAGCGTTCCACCGCGGCATACCAGTGCGGCGCCCATACCCCGTCGCTGGCGCGCGGCCCCGCAGGCCAGTGCAGCATGCGTGGAGTGAAGCCGACGCCCAGCCGCCCGCACAGCGCGGCGAGGATGCCGGCCGGATCGCGCAGCACGTCGCCGGCATCGATCACCGGCGGCGCGTGGCCCAGCCGCTCGCAGACGCGGGCGAACAGGCGCGCCTGCTGTTCGAAACCCAGCTCCCATGCCGCCGCGTCCGGGCGCTGGATGGTGAAGGAGGCGACCACCGCCTCCGGCGCGCGGATCAGGAAGCAGTTGCAGACCCGATCCAGCCAGTCGAGCGGCATGCCCGCCAGCAGGTGCTGGGTCATGTGTTTCTGGTACCAGATCGCCCGCGCGCCGGGGATGGGGCCAGTCAGCATCGCCGCCACCGCGCCCGCGTCGCTGCTTTGCGCGGCCAGCACGTCGTCACGGCCGGGGTGCTGCACGCCGGTGGCGAGCAGGTAGTGGGCGTAGAACGGCTCGTCGGTCACCACGGTGTCGCCGCGGTTTTCCCACGCGCGCATCATCGCCGTGGAGATGTTGCGCGGGCCGGACCACATCGCGATGCGCAGGCCCTCGCCCGGCGCGCTCATGCGCGCGGCCCCTCCCGGCTCGATTGCTCCACCAGCGCCATGTACAGCTGCTGCAGGCGCTCCACCATCGGGCCGCGCCGGCCGCCAGCGATGGCGCGGCCGTCGATCTCGCGTGCCGGCACCACGCCGGCGAAGGTGCCGGTGACGAAGGCTTCGTCCGCGCCGTATACCTCGGTGAGGCTGAAGTTCTTCTCGAACACCGGGATGCCGTTGTCCCGGCACAGCGCGATCACGTTGGCGCGGGTGATGCCGCCCAGGCAGTAGTCGCCGCTGGAGGTCCATACCTGGCCGCGGCGCACGATGAAGAAGTGGGTGGAGTTGCAGGTGGCCACGAAGCCGTGCGGATCGAGCATCAGCGCCTCGTCGGCGCCGGCCTTCTGCGCCTGGATGCAGGCCAGGATGCAGTTGAGCTTGGAGTGGCTGTTGAGTTTGGGATCCTGCACGTCGGGCGCGCCGCGGCGCACGTGCACGGTGGCCAGGCGGATGCCTTGCTCGACCGTGGCCGGCAGCGGCTGCTTGTATTCCGGGATGATGACGATGGTGGCCGCGCCGAGCACGAAGCGCGGATCCTGGTGCGGCGTGGCCTTGATCCCGCGCGTCACCATCAGCCGGATGTGGACGTCCGTGTGCATGCCGTTGGCGCGCAGCGTGTCGAGGATGCGCGCGGTCAGCGCCGCGCGGTCCAGCCCGATGTCGAGGTCGATCGCGCGGGCACCCTCGTAGAGCCGGTCCAGGTGCTGGTCGAGGAAGGGCAGGCCGCCGTCGTGCAGGCGCAGGCCCTCCCAGACGCCGTCGCCGAGCACGAAGCCGCTGTCGAACACCGACACGCGCGCCTCCTCGCGCGCGAACAGCTCGCCGTTGACGCTGATCCGGATGGATTCATTGCGCGCGTCGCCGAGGTAATCGTGGGTGCCCTTGCTCATGGTCAGGCCTCAGGGTCGCAGTGGGTGCAGGGTAACCTTTCCCGCCGCCGTGTTGTCGTGCGCGAAGGCGGTCACTTTTTTCGGCGCCGGTTTGTCGGTACGGTAAGGGGCAGTCGAGGGCCGGGGCGGGGCGATGCAGGTGGGAAAACCAGGCACGGGCACGCGACATCGCCGCTGGCGCCGACCGGGCACGGTCGCGGCGGCGGCGTTTTTCTTGTTGGCTTTCATTTTGTCCGAGGGGTGCGCCATGGGGTTGTCCAGTCCGCTGGTGCTTTTTTCCGAGGTGCACGGCACGGTGCTGCGCGACGGCAAGCCGGTGCAAGGTGCCGAGCTGGTGCAGGAAGTGGTGTGGTCGGACAACAAGAACGAGGTGCCGCCGGCGCATGCGCAGAGCGATGCCCAGGGCCGTTTCAGTTTTCCGGTGGTGGAGCGTCGCCCCGGCGTGTTGCGCGCGGTGCCGCACCAGCCGGTGATCCTGCAGAAGATCACCATCCGCTACGACGGCCACGACTACACGGCCTGGCGGCACACCAAGAACTCCTACGAGCCGGATTCGGAGCTCGACGGCAAGCCGCTCAACCTGGAATGCGAATTGACCCGCGCTCCCGATTTCGAGGGCACGCACTACGGAATCTGCAAGGCGACCTGAGCCCGGACGGGGCAACCGAAGGGGGGGATACCGGATGTCGAACGACCTTTCACCGGCGCAGGCCGCCGAGATTGCGGACAGCGCCTATGCCTTGCGCCTGTCCACCGACATGATCGATGCGGCGACCGCCGCGCCCACAGCCCGCGAGGCGTTCGACCTGGTGGGCGGCACGCGGCTGACCGGTTCCACCGGGCTGGGCAGTTCGCCGATCCGCCAGCGCACCGGGTTCGGCTACGTGGCGCACGGCCGGAACGCGCGCCAGCGGGAATGCCTGGTCTCGATCCGCGGCACCTTCAAGACCAGCGCCTACGACTGGCTCAGCAACCTGCGCATGGCCGGCGTTTCCGGACCGAGCGGCTACACCGTGCACGCCGGCTTCTGGGCGGCGGCGCAGACCCTGCTGCCGCAGATCCGCCAGGCGATCGGCTCGCCCGCCAACGTCGACACGATCCACGTGGTGGGCCACAGCCTCGGTGGCGCGATCGCCACGCTGGTGGCCGACAGCCTGGGCGACCTCGGCTGCAAGCTGCAGCTGTACACCTTCGGCGCGCCGCGCGCCGGGGTGGAGCGGCATGCACAGTACCTCACGCGACGGCTGGGCGCCGACGCGATCCACCGTGTGTACCACGACACCGACCTGGTGCCGATGGTGCCGGTCTACCCTTACAGCCACGTGCCCTGGCGCGACACCGCCTATCGCATGAAGGGTCCGGGCACGCTCGTTTCCATCGAAGCGCACCTGATGCCGCAGTATCGTCGTTCGGTCGGTGACGCCACGTGGCGCGGGCTGCCGGTGCTGCACGACGGGCCGGGCAGCTTCGAGCAGGCCGAAGCCTGGCTGGACATGGCGGCGACGGTCGGCGGCCCCGGCATCATGCTGTCGGCGACCGCGCTGCGCTGGATTCTCCGCGCGCTGGACTGGATCCTCACCGCGGTCGGCCACGGCGCAGGCCTGGCGGTGCTGGGCGGGGCCACGATCCTGGACACGCTGGCGCGGCTGCTCTATTCCGGCGCGCTGCAGTCGCTGCGGCTGGCCAGCATGATCCGCAACCTGATCACCGCGATCATGCGTTTCATGGGCCGCACCGTGGCGGCCACGGCCAACATCACCGTGGCCTTCGTCGAGTATGTGCTCGGCATGCTGTTCCGCGTGGTGTCCACGATGGCCCGGCAGGCGGTCGATACGCTGCTGCGCTGAAGCGTTCAGCGCAGGTGGGCGAACAGCATCGCGATGTAGGCGGCCACCAGCGTGGCGCTGAAAACCACCAGCGCCTTGTGCAGCCACTCGCGCGAGGTCCATGCGCCCAGCACGGAGGCGGCAATGAAAATCAGCTGGAAACCTGTGTCCAGCGTCCGGGGCAGGGCGCCATGGAGCATCCAGCTCTTGCCGAGGCTGATCACCAGCAGCACCACCAGCAAGGTGTAGAACCAGCGGTGGTTGGCGTAGTAATGCCGGCGCAGGTCGACCGATTCACCCGCGGTGATGTCCGGCAGGACCAGCCCGGCCAGCAGGTACAACGGCACGGTTTGCGCCAGCAGCACGGAGAAGCCCAGGAAGCTCCAGTCCTGGCGCAGGCGCAGGTCGTACATGGCCCACCAGACCTGCACGTCGAGCACCAGCAGCACGATGGCCCATGCCAGCGAAGGCCAGTACATCGTGGCGCTGGAGCGCGCCAGCATCAGGCCGCGCAGGCCCTGCAGCACCTGGGTGATCGCCAGGCCCACGATGATCGAGAGCAATACGGAAAGGTAGCTGAAGGCATCCATGTGCGGTGCTGGCCCGTCGGCGGCAGCACCGCACTGTGCCCGATCGATCCGGTTCGCGCCAGCCGGGTCAGCCGGCGGAGCCGGACTCGCCGCGGCGCGGCAGCTTCCAGCCCGGCCGGATGAAGTGGCAGGTATAGCCGGTGGGGAAGTGCTGCAGGTAGTCCTGGTGCTCGGGCTCGGCCTCCCAGAAATCGCCGGCCGGGGCGACCTCGGTCACCACCTTGCCCGGCCACAGCCCGCTGGCGTCGACGTCGGCGATGGTGTCCAGCGCGATCCGACGCTGCGCCTCGCTGGTGTGGAAGATCGCCGAGCGATAGCTGGCGCCGCGGTCGTTGCCCTGGCGGTTTGGCGTGCTCGGGTCGTGAATCTGGAAGAAGAACTCCAGCAACTGGCGATAGCTGATGCGCGCGGGGTCGAAGGTGATCTCGATCGCCTCGGCGTGACTGCCGTGGTTGCGGTAGGTGGCATTCGGCACGTCTCCACCGGAGTAGCCCACGCGGGTGGACAGCACGCCGGGCTGCTGGCGGATCAGTTCCTGCATGCCCCAGAAGCAGCCGCCGGCCAGGATGGCACGTTCGCTGGCCGGGCTCATGCGTCGTCCCCCGCGCGGTCGAACAGGTGGAGGAACTCGCCATAGCCTTCGCTTTCCAGTTGCGCCAGCGGAACGAAGCGCAGCGAGGCGGAATTGATGCAGTAGCGCAGGCCGCCGCCGGCACGCGGGCCGTCGGGGAAAACGTGGCCCAGGTGGCTGTCGCCGTCGCGCGAGCGCACTTCGGTGCGGATCATGCCGTGGCTGGCATCGTGCTTCTCGACCACGTGCTCGCCCAGCACCGGGCGGGTGAAGCTCGGCCAGCCGCAGCTGCTGTCGAACTTGTCCAGGGAGCTGAACAGCGGCTCGCCGGACACGATGTCGACATACAGGCCGGGCTCGGCGTGGGCGTTGAACGGATTGTCGAACGGCCGCTCGGTGGCGGATTCCTGGGTGACCCGGTATTGCTCGGGCGTGAGCCGGGCGAGGGCTTCGGCGGTCTTGCGATATTTGGACATGGGAGCCTCCGGGTGGTCGATGGTTGTGCGCGCCGCAGCCGGCGTCGCTGCCTGCCATGGAATTCGCCGGAAGCGCGCCAAGGTTACTCCGCGCCGGTCAGGTGGCGGGCAGCGGTTCGGCGTCCAGCATGAACGCCAGGGCATCGCTGCAACGCTGGTCGACCTTCAGGCTGAGCAGCGCATCCGCGCGCGTGCGGCCCAGCGTGACCGCCGCCACCGGCTTGCCGGCCCTGGCCGCGGCCTGCACGAACCGGTAGCCGGAATACACCATCAGCGAGGAGCCGACCACCAGCACGGCATCGGATGCGTCCAGGGCGCGATGCGCCGCCTCCACCCGCTCGCGCGGCACCCCTTCGCCGAAGAACACCACGTCCGGTTTCACGATGCCGCCGCAGCGCGGGCACGGCGGCACCGCGAAGCGGGCGAAATCCTGGCCGTCCAGGTCCGCGTCGCCATCGGGCGCGATCGCGGCATCCAGGTCTTGCCAGGCAGGATTGCGTTCGACCAGTTGCTGCTGGAACGCCTCGCGCGGCAGGCGCCAGTCGCAGGCCATGCAGCGTACTTCGTCGAGCCGCCCGTGCAGGTCGACCACCCGCGCGCTGCCGGCGCGCTGGTGCAGGCGGTCGACGTTCTGGGTGACCAGCAGCTCGACCTGCCCGCGACGTTCCAGTTGTGCCAGCGCAAGATGCGCGGGATTGGGCCGGGCGCGGCCGAAATGCGGCCAGCCGACCAGGCTGCGCGCCCAGTAGCGCTGGCGCGTGGCGTGTTCGTGCATGAAGGCCTGCAGCGTCACCGGCGGCGCGCGCTTCCACTCGCCTTCGCGGTCGCGATAGTCGGGGATGCCGGAGTCGGTACTGATGCCGGCGCCGGTCAGCACGAACCATCGCGAATGGGTCTCGATGAATTGCTGCAACGGGGTCATGTCGGGCAAGCCGTAAGGTGGCCGAAACGGTTGCCCGAGCATAGCCGCACCCTGGCGGCCACGCGGCGGCTGCCGCGCGCCGCCGCGGCGCCGGGTCAGGCCGCCACCGCCTCGGCTTCGGCCGGCACCGCCAGGGGACTGCGGATGATGTGGTCGAACGCGCTCAGCGCGGCGGTGGAGCCGGCGCCCATCGCGATCACGATCTGCTTGTACGGCACCGTGGTGGCGTCGCCGGCGGCGAACACGCCGGGCACGGAGGTCTGGCCGCGTTCGTCGATGACGATCTCGCCGCGCGGGGACAGCTCCAGCGTGCCCTTCAGCCACTCGGTGTTCGGCAGCAGGCCGATCTGCACGAAGACGCCTTCCAGCTCGAGGGTGTGCATCTCTTCGCTGGCGCGATCCTTGTAGACCAGCGCGCTGACCTTCTGGCCGTCGCCGAGCACCTCGGTGGTGAGCGCGCCGACGATGATGTCCACGTTGGCCAGGCTGCGCAGCTTGCGCTGCAGGACCTCGTCGGCGCGCAGCTTGTCGTCGAACTCGATCAGGGTGACATGGGCCACGATGCCGGCCAGGTCGATCGCGGCCTCGACGCCGGAGTTGCCGCCGCCGATCACCGCCACCCGCTTGCCCTTGAACAGCGGGCCGTCGCAGTGCGGGCAGTAGGCCACGCCCTTGTTGCGGTACTCGTCCTCGCCCGGCACGCCCATCTGCCGCCAGCGCGCGCCGGTGGAAAGGATCACCGTCTTCGATTTCAGCGAGGCGCCGTTGGCCAGCCGTACCTCGATCAGGCCGCCCGGCTGGCTCGCGGGCACCAGCTTTTCGGCGCGCTGCAGGTTCATGATGTCCACGTCGTAGTTCCTGACGTGCTGCTCCAGTGCCGCGCCCAGCTTCGGGCCTTCGGTGTAGTCGACCGAGACGAAGTTCTCGATCGCCATGGTGTCCAGCACCTGGCCGCCGAAGCGCTCGGCCGCGATACCGGTGCGGATGCCCTTGCGCGCGGCATAGATCGCCGCGGCCGCGCCGGCCGGGCCACCGCCGACCACCAGTACGTCGAAGGCATCCTTGGCCTTGATCTTTTCCGCCTCGCGGGCGCTGGAGCCGGTGTCGATCTTCGCCAGGATCTGCTCCAGGCTCATGCGGCCCTGGTCGAACAGCTCGCCGTTGAGGAACACGGTGGGCACCGACATCACCTGGCGCTTTTCCACCTCGTCCTGGTACAGCGCGCCGTCGATGGCCACGTGCCGGATGTTCGGGTTCAGCACGCTCATCAGGTTCAGCGCCTGCACCACGTCGGGGCAGTTCTGGCAGGACAGCGAGAAATAGGTCTCGAAGGTGAACTCGCCATCGAGGTTGCGCACCTGCTCGATCACGTCGGCCGAGGTCTTGGACGGGTGGCCGCCGACCTGGAGCAGGGCCAGCACCAGCGAAGTGAATTCATGGCCCATCGGGATGCCGGCGAAGCGCACGCCGATGTCGGTGCCCACGCGGTTGATCGCGAACGAGGGCTTGCGGGTTTCGCTGTCGTCCCGGCGCAGGGTGATCTTGTCCGACAACGCGGCGATCTCCTGCAGCAGCTCGTCGAGTTCGCGCGACTTGGCGCCGTCGTCCAGCGACGCGACCAGTTCGATCGGCTGCGTGAGCTTTTCCAGGTAGGACTTCAGTTGCGTCTTGAGGGCTTCGTCGAGCATGGCGAACACTCCGAAACGGAAAGCTTGGGGAGGCGGGAGGCTTGTGGCAGCGGCCGGCGCCTTGGGGAGGGGGCGACCTGACGGGGGAGGGGGCAGGCCGGACGCGGGCCGCTGGCACAAGCATCCTGCGGGAGCCCGGGCGCGCCGCGCCCGGGTCCGTGACATCGTTGCAGCGAAAAATCAGATCTTGCCGACCAGGTCCAGCGACGGCGCGAGGGTCTTCTCGCCTTCCTTCCACTTGGCCGGGCAGACCTCGTTCGGGTGGGCGGCGACGTACTGCGCGGCCTTGACCTTGCGCAGCAGTTCGGACGCGTCGCGGCCGATGCCGCCGGCCGTGATTTCGACGATCTGGATCTTGCCCGCGGGGTCGATCACGAAGGTGCCGCGATCGGCGATGCCGTCGGCTTCGATCAGCACGTCGAAGTTGCGCGAGATCTGGTGGGTGGGGTCGCCGACCATGGTGTAGTTGATCTTCTTCACCGCGTCGGAGGTGTCGTGCCAGGCCTTGTGCGCGAAATGGGTGTCGGTGGAGACCGAGTAGATCTCGACGCCCAGCTTCTGGAATTCGGCGTAGTTGTCGGCGAGGTCTTCCAGCTCGGTCGGGCAGACGAAGGTGAAGTCGGCCGGGTAGAAGAACACCACCGACCATTTGCCCTTCAGGTCGGCGTCGCTGACTTCGATGAACTTGCCGGCCTTGAGGGCCTGGGCCTTGAACGGTTTCACTTCGGTGTTGATGAGGGACATCTGCTTGGCTTCCCGTGGTGGTTGGACAACGAAAGCTATGCTACGAGCCTCCAGCCAATTAATCTAATTGATTGTTGGCATGGGTTTGATTGGCTGTAGCTATCGGTTTGCGGGTACTACGCAGATGCGGGCGAAGCGGCCGGCTTCAAGCCCTCCGGGCGACGTTGGAAGGGCTTACGAATTCGTCGCGAAGCGGCCACGCAACTGTCGGTCGACCACCGTGGCGGTGACGATGTCGCTGCCCACGTTCACCGTGGTGCGCATCATGTCGAGCACGCGGTCGACGCCGATGATGATGCCGATGCCTTCCGGCGGGATGCCGAAGGTGGCCAGCAGGCCGGCGATCATCGGCAGCGAGCCACCGGGAATCCCGGCGACGGCCACCGCGCTGAGTACCGACAGCAGCATCAGGATGGCCTGATGGCTCATCGACAGCTCGACGCCGAACGCTTGCGCCACGAACAGCACCACGCAGCCCTCGAACAGGGCCGTGCCGCTCATGTTCATGGTGGCGCCCAGCGGCAGCACGAAGCCGGCGGTGCTCGGGTTGAGCTTCAACTCGTCGTGCGCCACCGCCAGCGAGGCGGGCAGGCAGGCATTGCTGGAACTGGTCGAAAACGCGGTGATCAGCAGGGCGCGGATCTGGCGGAAGTACCCCAGCGGCGACCGCTTCGCCAGGAAGCGCAGCCACAGTGACATGGTGCCGAACAGGTGCAGGGCGAGCGCCACGGTGCAGCCGACCACGAACACCGACAAGGCCAGCAGCACGTCCACGCCGACCTTGACGATCACGCTGTAGATCATTGCCGGCACCGCGTACGGCGCCAGCTCCAAGGCGAAACCGACGATCTTGGTCATCAGGTCGGTGAGGGTGTCCAGCGCGACCTGCACGCGCTTGCGCTCCTTCTCGCGCAACCGGGTGGCGGCGGCGCCGACCAGGATCGCGAACAGGATCAGCGGCAGCACGTCGCCCAGCGCGTCGCGACTGGGGCCGGCCACCGCGCCGACCAGGTTGCGCGGCATGAACATTTCCACCAGCGTGCCGAAGCTCATGCTCGGTTGGGCGGCCTTGGTGTCGATCGTCTTCTGCGCGCTGCTGCCGTACTCCTGCATCAGCTGGCCGCGCGCCTGTTCGTCCAGGTGATGGCCGGGCTGCACCGTGTTCATCATCACCAGACCGATCGCCACCGCGATCAGCATGTTGGCGAAAAACAGCACGAAGGTGCGCCCGGCCAGCGGGCCGAGGCGATCCAGCCGGCCGAGCTGGGCCACCCCCGAAGCGAGCGAGCTGAACACCAGCGGGATCACCACGAAAAACAGCATGCGCAGGAAGATCTGCCCGAACGGGTCGAACACCGCCCCGGAGATCTTCTGCATCAGCGCCAGCGTGGGCGGGTGCCACTGGCCGATGCCGAGCGTGACCACGGCGGCGACCACGCCGATCACGAGGCCCCACAGGATGCGTTTGGCAAGAGGAGTCGATGTGCTCATCGGCCCGAATGTACGGGGCCGCGGCGGATTCGTCACGCAAGAAATTGCGATCGGGCGCCGGGCAGGACCCGGCAGTGCCGTCCCGGCCGGGCCACGGTGGGCTAAAATGAACGTTTTTGAGGAAGGTCAGATGGCACAGCCAGCATCCCCGGGCGCGCGCTTCCGCGCCGCCGTTGCCGCCGAGCAACCGCTGCAGGTGATGGGCGCGATCACCGCCTACGCCGGCCTGATGGCCCGGCGCGTGGGCTACCGGGCGCTGTACCTGTCCGGCGGCGGCGTGGCCGCCAATTCGCTGGGCATGCCGGACCTGGGCATCTCGACGATGGAGGACGTGCTCGTCGACGCCCGTCGCATCGTCGATGCCACCGGCCTGCCGCTGCTGGTCGACATCGACACGGGCTGGGGCGGGGCGTTCAACATCGCCCGCACGATCCGTTCCTTCCAGGGGGCGGGCGTGGCGGCGGTGCACATGGAGGACCAGGTCGGCCAGAAGCGCTGCGGCCACCGCCCGGGCAAGGAAGTGGTGCCGAAGGAGGAGATGGTCGACCGGGTGAAGGCGGCGGTCGACGCGCGCAGCGACGCGGACTTCGTGATCATGGCGCGCACCGACGCGGCGGCGGCGGAGGGCCTGGACGCAGCGATCGAGCGCGCGGTGGCCTACGTCGAGGCCGGCGCCGACATGATCTTTCCCGAGGCGATGAAGACGCTGGACGATTACCGCAGGTTCAAGGCGGCAGTGAAGGTGCCGATCCTGGCCAACCTCACCGAGTTCGGCTCCACCCCGTTCTTCACCACCGACGAACTGCGCGACGCCGGCGTGGACATCGCGCTGTACTGCTGCGGCGCGTACCGGGCGATGAACAAGGCCGCGCTCCACTTCTACGAAACCGTCCGCCGCGAGGGCACGCAGAAGCACATCATCGACACCTTGCAGACGCGCGAGGAGCTGTACGACTTCCTCGGCTACCACGCCTACGAGGACAAGCTGGACGAGTTGTTTGCCGGCGGCCGGAAGGGCTGAGCCCATGTCCGGGCAGCCGTCCCCCGTGAACGCGACCCCGCGCAGCCGGGGCGAATACTGGGATGCGCTGGGCGTCGTCATCGCCTCGCTGGTCGGCCTGCTGGCCCTGGTCGTCGCCGGTTACACCGCCTACATCCAGCGCCAGCAGGTGCGTGCGCAGGTGTGGCCGTACCTGGTCAGCGGCAACAACGACCTGGCCCAGGCTCTGACCGTCAGCAACAAGGGCGTCGGACCCGCGCTCGTGCGCAGCGTGCAGGTCATTGTCGACGGCAAGCCGCAGGTCGACTGGGACCACGTGCTGGTCGCGCTGGGCATGCAGCCGCACGACTACATCATGACGACCATCAACCACGGCGTGCTGAGTCCCGGCGAGGACCTGCAGGCGATCCGTTTCCCGGACGAACGGCTCTGGAAACAGTTCCATGACGCCACCTCGGGGCGGGTGGCGATCGACATCTGTTTCTGCTCGACGCTGGGGGAGTGCTGGGTGTCGGTCAATGAAAAGGTCATCGGCCCCAAGTCGATGCCATTGCAATTGCACGTGAAGCCAGTCGGGCAGTGCCCGCGGCTATCGCCAGCCGAAACGTTCAACAATTGAGAGGAAGGATGCGATGAGCGACAACGCACAAGTTCTACCCAAGGCCAAGAAATCCGTCGCCCTGTCCGGCGTGGCCGCGGGCAACACGGCGCTGTGCACGGTGGGCCGCAGCGGCAACGACCTGCATTACCGCGGCTACGACATCCATGACCTGGCCGCCAAGGGCTGCTTCGAGGAAGTCGCCTACCTGCTGGTGCATGGCGTGCTGCCGAACTGGACCGAGCTGCAGAACTACAAGGCCAAGCTGAAGCGCCTGCGCGGCCTGCCGGCGCCGGTCAAGGCCGCGATGGAGCTGCTTCCCGCCTCCACCCACCCGATGGATGTGCTGCGTACCGGCTGCTCGGTGCTGGGCACCGTGCTGCCGGAAAAAGAAGACCACAACGTCACCGGCGCACGCGAGATCGCCGACCGCCTGATGGCGAGCTTCGGCTCGATGCTGCTGTACTGGTACCACTTCAGCCACAATGGCAAGCGCATCGAGACCGAGACCGAGGACGATTCGATCGCCGGCCATTTCCTGCACCTGCTGCATGGCCGCAAGCCGAGCGAACTGCACGCGCAGGCGCTGGACAAGTCGCTGGTGCTGTACGCCGAACACGAATTCAACGCCAGCACGTTTACCGCGCGCGTCATCGCCGGCACCGGGTCGGACATGTATTCGGCGATCACCGGTGCGATCGGCGCGCTGCGTGGCCCCAAGCACGGCGGCGCCAACGAGGTGGCGATGGAGATCATCGCCCGCTATCGCAACGCCGACGACGCCGAGGCGGACATCCGCGCCCGCGTGGAGCGCAAGGAGATCATCATCGGCTTCGGCCATCCGGTGTACACGGTGTCCGATCCGCGCAACGAGATCATCAAGGAGATTTCGCGCAAGCTGTGCACGGAGGGCGGCAACCCGACCCTGTTCGACGTCTCCGAGCGCATCGAGAAGGTGATGGCCGAGGTCAAGAAAATGTTCCCGAACCTCGACTGGTTCTCCGCCAGCACGTACCACATGATGGGCGTGCCCACCGCGATGTTCACCCCGCTGTTCGTGGTCGCGCGCACCTCGGGCTGGAGCGCGCACGTGATCGAGCAGCGCCAGGACGGCAAGATCATCCGCCCCAGCGCGAACTACACCGGGCCCGAGGACCAGGCCTACGTGCCGATCGACAAGCGTTAGAAGATGCGGGGCAAGGTGGGGGAAGCGGCTCTCCCTCCGCCTTGCGCCCCGTCATGTGGTATCGGGACTTGCCGTCGACGCGGCGCGGCAGGTCGCCGGACTGGCACCGTGCCGTGCAGAAGGCCCCGGCGAAGCCCCCCTTACGCGCCGGCTTGCCGCAGTCGGCGCCTGCGACGCTGGACCAGCCATCCGCCACCGCAAATGACCAGGATGGCCAGGATATCCAGGCCGTACGCCGCCCAGGCGTGCGCTTCGAACCATGGACTGAGCAACTGATCGTGGGCGATCATGCGCCCGGCGGTGATGGCGATCGCCGCCGCGCCGATGTACATGATGATCGGGAAACGGTCGATCAGCTTCAGGATCAGGGTCGAGCCCCACACCACCAGTGGCACGCTGACCAGCAAACCGATGATCACCAGCCCGAGGTGCCCCTTGGAGGCGCCGGCGATGGCGAGCACGTTGTCCAGGCCCATCAGGGCGTCGGCGACAATGATCGTGCGCAGCGCGCCCCAGAACGTGTTGCCCGCCTTGATGTCCGGGCCGTCGTCGTCGCCATGGTTCAGCAATTGCCACGCTATCGGCAGCAGCAGCAGGCCGCCTGCGAGCATCAGGCCGGGCAGCTTGAGCAAGAACACCACGATGGCGGTGAGCAGGAAACGTACCGCCACGGCGCCGAACGTGCCCCAGAACACCGCCTTCTTCTGCAGGTGTTTCGGCAACCGGCTCGCGGCCATCGCGATGACGATGGCGTTGTCGCCCGCCAGCACGAGATCGAGCAGGATGATGGTGAGCAGGCCGGAGAGGAAATCGGGAGCAGCGAGGGTCATCGGGAAGTCCGTGCGCGTCGAACGATGCGGCAGCCACGGACGCGCGCGGCCCGTGTCCGCCACAAAAGTCTTGTTCGCAGGATGGCTGCCGGACGACCGGAGCGATTGCTCGCTCGTGCTGACGATCGTCGCACCGCGGAAAAAGGCTTGCCGCGGGAACTACTCCCTCTTGGGCTGGCGGCGATTGTCGCGGCGCGCGCGCTCCGCGGTCAAGCAACGCGTTGGGTGCCAGTCAGCTAAAATGGCGGTTTTCCCTCGCCACGAGATCCTGCCATGAGTGCGCACGACATCCGTTCCGCCGTCCGTCCCGATCCCGACCAGCCGCTGGTCGACATCGCCGATTACGTGGTCGACTACCAGGTCGACTCGAAGGAGGCCTACGACACGGCGCGCTACATGCTGCTGGATTCGCTGGCCACCGCGATGATGGCGATGAAGTTCCCCGAGTGCGTGAAGCACCTCGGCCCGGTGGTGCCGGGCGCCACGCTGCCGGGCGGCGCGCGCGTGCCGGGCACCAGCCATGAGCTGGATCCGGTGCAGGCGGCGTTCGCGATCGGCACGCAGATCCGCTGGCTCGATTTCAACGACACCTGGCTGGCCGCCGAATGGGGCCACCCGTCGGACAACCTCGGCAGCATCCTGGCGGTGGGTGATTACCTCAGCCGCAAGGCCGAACGCGAAGGCGGCCAGCCGCTGACCGTGCGCGACGTGCTGGGTTACGCGATCAAGGCGCACGAGATCCAGGGCTGCTACGCGCTGCTGAACAGCTTCAACCGGGTCGGCCAGGACCACGTGATCCTGGTGCGGCTGGCATCCACCGCCGTCGCCACCGCCATGCTCGGTGGCGATCGGGAGCAGATCACCACCGCGGTGTCGCACAGCTGGATCGACAACGGCGCGCTGCGCACCTATCGCCACGCGCCGAACACCGGGCCGCGCAAGAGCTGGGCGGCCGGCGACGCCTGCCGTCGTGCGGTCACCCATGCGATCAATGCCGTGTATCGCGGCGTAGTCGGCTATCCGTCGGCGCTCAGCGCGAAGACCTGGGGCTTTTACGACGTGGCGTTCAAGGGCAAGCCGTTCGAGTTCGAGCGCCCGTTCGGCAGCTACGTGATGGAGAACGTGCTGTTCAAGATCAGCTACCCGGCCGAGTTCCACGCGCAGACTGCGGTCGAGTGCGCGATGAAGCTGCACGGCGAGGTGGCCGGCAAGCTCGACAAGATCGAGAAGGTCGTGATCGAGACCCAGGAAGCGGGCTGCCGCATCATCGACAAGACCGGGCCGCTGGCCAACTACGCCGACCGCGACCACTGCATCCAGTACATGGTCGCCGTGCCCCTGATCTTCGGCCGCCTGGTGGCCAGCGACTACAACGACGACGTCGCCGCCGACCCGCGCATCGACGCCCTGCGCGACAAGATGTCGGTGGTCGAGAACACGCAGTTCACCCGCGACTACTTCGATCCGGCCAAGCGCTACATCGGCAATTCCGTGCAGGTGTTCTTCAAGGACGGCAGCAGCACGGAGAAGGTATCCATCGATTATCCGATCGGCCACCGCAAGCGCCGGGCGGAGGGGATTCCCGTCCTGCTGCGGAAGTTCGAGGCGGCCATGCGCGAGCAACTGCCGGCCCACCGGGTCAAGGCGATCATGGACGCCACGTGCGATCCGGAGCGGCTGGACACGATGCCGCTGCATCAATTCATGGGTCTCTTCACATTGTAGGCACGGCCGGCATGGAAGATTCCTTCCGGCCGGGAGATGAACCAGGCCTGGCGGCGGGACGGTTCTTCGCGCTCCCGCCGCCCGGTGAAGGGGGCGGTCCGGCACGATCGCTTACCTGAATGATCTTGCACCGAATGGTTGCAATGGCGTGTGCGACAGGATTGGCAACTTAACGTTTTTGCTACAATGCGTGCCGCTTGTCACAGACAAGTCAAGCACGGGCCGGTAGGGCCTTTTGGACAGGTTAAAAGTTCTGACGTGCGACTTTCTGGTATGGGTCGAACGGACTCAAATTTTAATAATCGAGGAGACACCTGATGAAACGTAAGGGCTTGTATTTTCTGATCGCGCTCGCCCTGGGCGGCGTAGGTGCCGTTCACGCGCAGGACTCGGCCGCCGCGCCGGCTGATACCTCGAGCAGCGAAAGCGCCGTTTCGACCTATGACGGGCGCTGGTACATCGCGCCGGCCGTGGGCGGTTACTACAACGACAGCGACCGCAATACCAACAGCCGCCAGTTCTATTTCGGTCTCGGCATCGGCCGCTACTTCTCGCCCAACATGTCGCTCGACTTCTTTGTCGACCATACCAATCGCCATATCGACAATGCGCTTATCGGGGCCGGCCCCGGCCACAGCGACCGGCAGTGGATCAGCAATTCGGTCGGTGCGGTCGCGCGTTTCTACGCGGGTGACTGGAACGCCTGGCGGCCGTATGTACTGGCCGGCGTGATGGGCAGCCATCACCACTCGTACCTGGCCGACGGTTGGTCGCCTGCCGCCGAGCTCGGTGGCGGTGTGTCCAAGGCGGTCGGTCCGAGCACCGATTTCCGCCTGGAAGCGGCTTATCGCTACGACTTCGACAACAAGTCCCAGCCCCAGGAAGACGGCTACGGTGACTGGTTGCTCGGTTTCAGCGTGGTCACGCGCTTCGGCACGCCTGCTGCCGCCCCCGCGCCGGTGGAAGCCCCGGTTGCTCCGCCGCCGGCCGACTGCTCCACCATGGACAGCGACCAGGACGGCGTGAACGACTGCGAGGACAAGTGCCCGGCCACCGCCGCCGGCACGATCGTCGGCCCGGATGGCTGCCCGCAGAAGGTGGTGATCGACCTGCGTGGCGTGAACTTCAAGTTCGATCGTCCGAAGGTGGGTGAGACCGACATTTCCAAGTCGCTCGCCGAGCCGACCGCCGATTCGATCTCGGTGCTGAACCAGGCCGTCGACACCTTGCAGCGCTACCCGCAGGTGCACGTGACCGTGGCCGGCTACACCGACTCGAAGGGCACGGACGCGTACAACCAGAAGCTGTCCGAGCGTCGCGCCTCGATCGTCTACAACTACCTGACCAGCCATGGCATCGATGCCAGCCGTCTGGAAGGCCCGATCGGCCACGGCGAGAACAACCCCATCGGCGACAACGACACCGATGCGGGCCGTGCGCAGAACCGTCGTACGGAGCTGCAGGTTCAGCAGTAATCGAACCTCGGTAGCAGACAGGAAAAAGCCCGGCTCCGGCCGGGCTTTTTTTGTGCGCAGTGGCGCCGATTCTTGTTGCCCCGAGGCCTTGGCCTATACGCTTGCGCGATGTCCCGTCCTTCCTCCTTCCGCCCGGCACGCGTGCCCAAGCCGACGCAACCGCCGCGGTACGGGCTTGCCCGCGTGCTGTCCAAGCTTGGCGTGTGCTCGCGCAGCCAGGCAGAACAGTGGATCCGTGCGGGGCGGGTCAGCCTTGACGGCCGGGTGGTCCATGATCCCCAGCATCCGACCTCGATGGAGGGCCGGCTGGTTGCCGTCGATGGAAAACCCGTGCACCAGGCCGGGTATGTCCATATCGCGTTCAACAAGCCGCGCGGCACCGTGGTCAGTGCAGCCGACGAGCATGGCCGCGCGACGGTCTACACGGCGCTGGCCGCCGCCGGATTGCCCTGGCTGGGTCCGGTCGGTCGGTTGGACAAGGCCAGCGAGGGACTGTTGCTGCTGAGCAATGACACCCGTTGGGCGGCGGGCATCACCGACCCTGCCACCCATCTGGAGAAAACCTATCACGTCCAGGCGGCCGGCCTGCCGGACGCTGCCGTGCTGGAAGCGATGCGGGTGGGCGTCGAGGATGCCGGCGAACTGCTGCAGGCGCGCCGCGCCGCGCTGCTGCGTGCCGGCGCGAGGAATGCATGGCTGGAGGTGGTGCTGGACGAAGGTCGCAACCGGCATATCCGCCGGCTGCTGGCCGCGCTGGGTTTCGACGTGTTGCGACTGGTCCGGGTGGCGATCGGCCCGCTTGCACTGGGCGAGCTGGCGAAAGGGCAGTGGCGCCGGTTGAGTGCGGAAGAAGTCGAAGCGCTAGACACCCGCAAAGCCTGAGTCCGGCCACTTCGGGCAGGCACCTTCGGCCGCCTTGCCGCCGGCGGGCGGCGCCATCCCACGCAGATGACGTGGCGTCAGCCGCCGATCACGCCCAGCTTCCGGCCCACCTTGGTGAACGCGGCAATGGCCCGGTCGAGATGCTCGCGGGTGTGCGCCGCGCTCATCTGGGTGCGGATGCGCGCCTGGCCCTGCGGCACCACCGGGTAGAAGAAGCCGGTGACGTAGATGCCTTCTTCCAGCAGCTCGGCGGCCATGGCCTGCGCCTTCGGCGCGTCGTAGATCATCACCGGCACGATCGGGTGCACGCCCGGCTTGATGTCGAAGCCGGCGCGCGTCATGCCCTCGCGGAAATGGCGCGTGTTCTCCTTGAGCTTCTCGCGCAGCTCGCCGGCGCTGGAGAGCATGTCGAACACCTTGATCGCGGCAGCCACCACATGCGGCGGCAGCGAGTTGGAAAACAGGTAGGGACGCGAGCGCTGGCGCAGCATCTCGATGATCTCGGCGCGCCCGGTGGTGAAGCCGCCCAGCGCGCCGCCCAGCGCCTTGCCCAGCGTGCCGGTGAAGATGTCGATCTTGTCCATCACGCCGTTGACCTCGGCCGAGCCGCGGCCGGTATCGCCGAGGAAGCCGGTGCAGTGGCATTCGTCGATGTGCACCATCGCGCCGTATTTTTCCGCCAGCGCGGTGATCTGGTCGAGTTTGGCGATGAAGCCGTCCATCGAGAACGCACCGTCGGTCGAGATCAGCCTGGTGCGGGCACCGGCGGCGTCGGCGGCCTGCAGCTGCTTTTCCAGGTCGCCCATGTCGCTGTTCGCGTAGCGGTACCGTTTGGCCTTGCACAGTCGGATGCCGTCGATGATCGAGGCGTGGTTGAGCGCGTCCGAGATCACCGCGTCCTCTTCGCCCAGCAGCGGCTCGAACAGGCCGCCGTTGGCGTCGAAGCATGCGGCGTAGAGGATGGTGTCGTCGGTGCCGAAAAAGTCGGCGATCTTCGCCTCGAGCTGCTTGTGCAGGTCCTGCGTACCACAGATGAAGCGCACGCTGGCCATGCCGAAACCGTGCGTGTCCAGCGCGTCCTTGGCGGCCTGGATCACTGCCGGATGGTCGGCCAGGCCGAGGTAGTTGTTGGCGCAGAAGTTCAGCACGCGGCGGCCGCCCTCCAGCTCGATCTCGGCCGACTGCGGCGAGACGATGATGCGCTCGGCCTTGAACAGGCCCTGGTCGCGGATGGCTTGGAGTTCGCTGGCGTAACGCGCCTTGGCTGAGTAGCTCATGGAGATTCCGGCCCGTGGACAAAGCTCTATTTTGACCGCTTGGCGCGACGGGGGGAAGGAAGCCCGTGGAGGGCCCGCGCGGCGCTATTGCTTCAGGCTGAAATCCGCGCGCGTGGTCTTGCCCTTGTCGTCGATGCCCTCGGCGTCGAGCTGCGGCTCCTGCACCGACATGCGCGCGTCGTCCAGCTTGCCCTTCAGCCAGGCTTGCACTGCCGCGGCGCGGCGTTCAGCCAGCGCGCGCATGGCACCGGCGTCCACGGGCACGGCGGTCTCCATCAGGCTGCGCATCTCGTCGGGCTCGAGCGACTTTTTCAGGCCGAGGAAGTTGCGCGGCTTGTCCGGCAGCTCATCGTGGCGATAGGCGCGCCGAAGGTAACGCGAGTACTCGTCGGGGGTGACGCTGACTGCTGCCAGCGCGGCATCGGAGGTGTCCGCGTCCTTGCCGGCGGTCCTGAGCACCTTCTCTCGGCGCACCAGGTTTTCCACGGTGACCTTGCGCAGGCCATCCTGGTCCTTGTTCGGGTCGACCCGGCCGATGATGCCGAGCTTGAGCGAAGGCTTCTGTTGCAGCAGGGTCACGATCTTGCCCAGGCGTGCCTGCGCCTCCGTGTCGAGTACGGCCGAGCCCGGCGCGAACTCGACGTAGCCGAGGTCCTCGTGGTTGCCCCCGAAGGCCCCGGCCAGCAGGCGGAACGGCGCGGTGACGGCCTTGGCGATCAGGTTGCCGAAGGCACGCCAGATCAGGCCGCCCAGGCTGAACTGCGGGTCGTCCAGCGAGCCTGACACCGGCACGTTCACGTCGATGTTGCCCTGGGTGTCCTTGAGCAAGGCCACCGCCAGCTTCACCGGCAGGTGCTTGATGCCCGGGCTCTCGTTGCGCGCGCCGAAGGTGAGCTGGGTGATGAAAATGTGGTTGTCCGCGTCGAGCTTGCGGTTGTCCAGCATGTAGTGGACGTCCATGTCGAGCTTGCCGGCGGTGATCGGATAGCCGGTGTAGCGGGTGGAGTAGGCGGCGAGACGGGTGAGTTCGACCTCGTTGGCCTTGCCCTTGATGTCCAGGAAGGCCACCGGTTGCAGCGGGTTGATGCTGCCGTCGATGTCCACCGGCGAGTCGTCGTCCAGTGCCGCCTGGACCGACAGCGCCGCCGGCGGACTGCCCGGCGTGGTGCCGAACGCGCCGACCCGGCCGGTGAGCCTGGTGAGGTTGGCGGTGTAGTTGGGCTTGATGAAATTGTCGGTGTAGTTGAGCTGGCCATTGACCAGGGTGAGGCCACCGATCTGGATGTCGGCCGCGGGCGTGGCCGGCGCGGAGCTTGCCGCGGCGGGCGCGGGCGTGATCGCGGCGGTGGCACGCGGCAGTTGGGTCGCGATCGGCGTGCTGGCGGCGCGGGTCACGGATACCGGGGCGGACTCGGGCGATGCAACCACGTCGGCCAGGTTCAACCTGCCGTCGGCGTTGACGATCATGCGGGCATAGAACGAAGTGAGCGCGATCGCGCCCGCGTGCACGCGCGGCGGCCCCTGGCCGATCTCGGCGTCGAGATCGGCGGCACTCAGCGTGCGCCAGCGCAGGAAGTCGTCACCGGTGAGCTTGTCCTGCACCCGCACGCGTTCCAGCGCGGCATTGCCACGGTAGCGCAGTCGGGGCGTGTCGCCGCGTTCGTCGTAGTGCAGCTTGCCGTGGCTGGTGAGCCGGGCGCCGCCGATGGTCACGTTCAACGGCACGCTGATGTAGGGCTCGAAACGGGCCACGTCCAGCCGCTTCGCGTCCAGTTGCAGGTTGGCGCCCAGAGGCGAGAGCCGCAGCTTGCCGCTGGCGGCGAACGTGCCACGGCCCATCGCGCCTTGCAGCTGGAACGCACGCGCTTCGCCCAGCGGGTCGCCCAGGTTGTCGATGCCGCCCTTGAGCGATTTGAGCGACACGCTAACGGGCCTGGCGCCGGCGGCGAAGTCGGTGAAGTCGAGCGCGCCGTCGTCGAGGCCGAGGTGGGCCATGCTCCAGCGCCACGGCGGGTCGCGTGGCGCCGCGCCGTCAGCCTTTCCGGTGCCGACCGATGGCGAGAGCAGTTCCAGCAGATCGATCGCACCGTCGCGCCGGCGTTGCAGCGCCAGGTCGAGCTTGCTGGCGCTGACGCTACCCAGCTGCACGCGGCGGCCGGCGAGGTCGAACAGGCGGATTTCCGCTTGCAGCCGGCCCCAGGCCAGCGGGGCGCGGGCACCCTTCGACGGCGCTTCGAGTGCGAAGTTGGCCAGCGTGGCCTGCGCGTCGGTCAGCTGCACATCGAGTGCCTTGCCCCAGTCGAGCCGCAACTGGCCGCTGGCGTCGAGCTTGCCCTTGCTCACCCGTGCCGCCATCGGCGGCCCCAGGGACTGCAGTGGGGCCACGTCCACCTGGCTCATGCCGAGCCGGGCCGCCAGCCGACCGGCAGCCAGATCCAGCGTACCCTTGGCCGACAGCGTGCCGCCCGCGAGCCGCGCGGCCAGGTCGATCTGGCCGGCCGGTGCCGGCTGCAGGCTCAGGCCCTGCAAGGTGCCGTGCAAGTCATCGAGGCCGAGCTTGTGCTGCGTGGCGTCGGTGTAGCGGATGGCGCTGGCGGCCAGCGACAGCGTGGCGATGCGCAGGTCGGTCGGTGCGGCATCGCTGCCGGATGCAGCCGGCGTGGTCAGGCTGTCGAAGTTGTCGTGGCCGTCCGCGCCCCGGGTGTAGTGGAGCCGGGCCCCGTCCAGTTGCAGCGCGCCCAGGCGGTAGCGCGAAAGCAGCGGCTGCACGTCGACCAGCTCGGCGCTGCCGTGACCGAGTTCAAGCATGGGATCGCCTTGGTTGCCGGCGAGGACGAAGTCGTCCAGTCGCAGGTGACCGGTCAACTGCAGTTGCGGTACCGGCCGGGTCTGCACGAAATGCAGGTCCAGATTGCCGCTGAGCCGCCCTTGGAGGACGGCCGCCGGCAGCGGCAGGGGGACGTAGGCCAGGTAGCGCGGCAGCTCCAGCTGATCGAGCTGGAAGTGCATTACCGCTTCACGGGTATCCGCGAAGGGTCTGGTATGACCGTCGATGCGCAGCGGGCTGCCGTCCACGCGCAGCGACAGCAGCGGCTGCACGAACACGTCGGTGTCGCTGGGCAGGTTGGCGATGAAGGGGATGCCCAGCTCCAGTTGCTCGACGTGGTGGCTGGCCTTGGCCATCCGGTCGTCGAACTGGATGTCGCCTGCGTGCACGCCGATGTTGGACAGCGAGAAGCGCGCCGGTGGCGCCTCGGGATCGACGGGTTTCCCGGCGTAGTTCTCCACCAGGTCGGTGAAGTTGAAGCGTCCGTCAGCCGTGCGCACGATGTGGATCCGCGGATGTTGCAGGCGCAGTTCGTCCAGCACCGGCGCGCGGCGCAGCAGCGAGGTCCACGAGGCGTTGATCACCGCCTCGTCGATGTCCACGAACGGCGCGAGGCCGTCGCGGTCGGCGATGTGCAGCCGATCCAGCTGCAGGCGCAGGGTATACGGGTTGAAGTGCACCGCGCCCACGGTCACCGGCCGGGACAGGGCGGCGCTGGCGCGCGTTTCGATCTGGTCGCGGATGAGCGGCGGCGCGGCGAAGAAGCCAAGCAGGCCGAACACCACGAGGACGATGCTGGCGGTCAGCGCGAACTTGCGCGCGCGGTGCGAGCGGTACAGCCGCCGGGCCTGGTCGCGGATGGTCGCCAGGCGGGCTTCCGCCAGGGAGCGTAGTGTGTTCATGCGGACTTTCCGGTCGCGTCGAGGGCCGGCTACACCACGCAGGGCCCTCCCTGCGACCGGGAGCAACCGGCCACGGGGAGTTTACGCAGATACCGCGAAGCCGGCGACGACGGGCACCTCGTCGCCGGCCCGTTCAGCTCCAGGAACAGACGACCTTGCCGCACTGGCCCGCGTCCATCAGGTCGAAGCCCCTCTGGAAGTCGTCGATGTGGATCTGGTGGGTGAGTACCTTCTGCAGCGGGAAGCCGGTCAGCACCATCTGGGTCATCTTGTACCAGGTCTCGTACATGCGCCGGCCGTAGATGCCCTGCAGGGTGAGGCCCTTGAAGATCACCTTGTCCCAGTCGATGCCGGCGCCCTTGGGCTGGATGCCGAGCAGGGCGATCTTGCCGCCGTGATACATGCAGTCGAGCATGCCGTTGAAGGCGCGCGGGTTGCCGCTCATCTCCAGGCCCACGTCGAAGCCCTCCATGTGCAGGTCCTTCATCACGTCCTTGATCGAGGCGTTGGCCACGTTGACCACGCGGGTGGCGCCCATGTCGGCCGCCAGCTTCAGGCGGTAGTCGTTGACGTCGGTGACCACCACGTTGCGCGCGCCCACGTGCTTGGCGATGCCGGCGGCGATGATGCCGATCGGGCCGGCGCCGGTGATCAGCACGTCCTCGCCGATCAGGTCGAATTCCAGCGCGCAGTGCGCGGCGTTGCCGTAGGGGTCGAAGAACGCGGCCAGCTCGGAGGGGATCTGGTCCGGGATCGGCCACAGGTTCGATGCGGGCATGGCCATGTACTCGGCGAAAGCGCCGTTGCGGTTCACGCCGATGCCGACCGTGTTGGGGCACAGATGCTGGCGGCCCGCCCGGCAGTTGCGGCAATGGCCGCAGACGATGTGGCCTTCGGCCGACACGCGGTCGCCGATCTTGTAGCCGGTGACGCCGGGGCCGATCTCGACGATGCGGCCGACGAACTCGTGTCCGATGGTGAGGCCGGGCTTGATGACGCGCTGGCTCCACTCGTCCCACTTGTAGATGTGCAGGTCGGTGCCGCAGATCGCGGTCTTCTCCAGCTTGATCAGCACCTCGTTGGGGCCGACCTCGGGCACCGGCACCTCTTCCATCCAGATGCCCTGCTCGGGCTTGCGCTTGACCAGGGCTTTCATCGTCTGCGGCATGGGGAATCCATCGGTTGGCCCGCGAAGCGGGCGGGGAAACGCCAATTATAGAGCGCCCGCGGACAACGGCTGCCATCAGCCGGGCGGCCGACGCACCGGAACCGGCGCGCCGAACGTCGCAGCATGACTTGCGGCATATGCCGCCGGCGTCCGGCTCGGGCATAAGTCGCAGGTTATTGCGTTGCCGCCCGGCCCTCGTGGCCGGCTTTTTTTGTCAGGAGATCTCCGTGCGCCGTCCATTGCTTGCCGCAGCCGTATCCTTCGGTCTCATCTCGTCCGCCCATGCCGTGGAGGGCATGTGGCAGCCCGCCCAGTTGCCGGGCATCGCGCCCACGCTGCAGCAGCACGGCCTGAAACTGGACCCGACGACGCTGACCGATCTCACCGCCTACCCGATGGGCGCGATCGTCAGCCTGGGCGGCTGCACGGCCTCTTTCGTGTCGCCCGAAGGGCTGGTGGTGAGCAACCACCATTGCGTCTACGGCGCGCTGCAGCTGAACTCCACGCCGGAGAACAACCTGATCGAACGCGGCTTCCTGGCCAGGACGAAGGCCGACGAGCTCTCCGCCGGCCCGTCTGCGCGGATCTTCGTCACCGAGGAAATCCGTGACGTGACCAGGGAGGTCACCGCAAAGCTCACCGACGGGATGGGCGGCGCCGAGCGCTACAAGGCGATCGAGCTGGCGATCAAGGGGCAGGTCAAGGCGTGCGAGAGCGAGGGCTACCGCTGCGACGTCCACACCTTCCACGGCGGCTACAGCTACCAGCTGATCAGGCAGCTGGAGATCAAGGACGTGCGACTGGTCTACGCGCCGCCGGCGTCGATCGGCAAGTTCGGCGGCGACGTCGACAACTGGATGTGGCCGCGCCACACCGGCGACTTCGGCTATCTGCGCGCCTACGTCGCGAAGGATGGCAAATCGGCTGCCTTCTCGAAGGACAACGTGCCGTATCACCCCAGGCACGTGCTGAAGGTGAACCCGCAGGGCGTGGAGCAGGGCGACTACGTGATGGTGGTCGGCTACCCGGGCCGCACCAACCGCTACCGCCTCGCCGACGAGGTGCAAGGTTCGATCGACTGGATGTACCCGACCCAGATCAAGGTCTACCAGGACACGCTGGACATCATCAACGCCGCCGGCAAGGCCGATCCGAAGGTGGCGGTGAAGTACGCCAGCATGGTCGCCGGCCTCAACAACTACCTGAAGAACTTCGGTGGCCAGCTCGAAGGCCTGCACCGCGCCGACGCGGTGGCGGTCAAGCGCGCGCAGGAGGCGGAGCTGGAGGCCTGGTTGAAGCAGCAGGGCGGCGCGGAAAACGCCGCGCTGGCCGCTGACATCGGCAAGCTGCGCCGGCAGATCGCCGCCAACCAGGCCACCCGCGATCGCGACCTGGCCATCGGCCTGGTGACCCGCGCGTCGATGTTCAGCACGGCGGTGCGCCTGACCCATCTGGCGAAGGAGCGGCCGAAGGCCGACCTCGAACGCGATGCCGGTTACCAGCAACGCGACTGGGTGCGCATCGAAGGCGGCCTGAAGCAGATGGATCGCCGCTTCGATCCGAGCGTCGACCAGCAGTTCATGGTCTACGGCCTCACGCGCTACGTGGCCTTGCCGCAGGCGCAGCGTCTGCCCGCGCTCGACGCCTGGCTGGATGGCGCGAAGACTGAGGCGCAGCTCAAGCAGAAAGTTGCCGCGCTGTATGCCGGCAGCAAGCTTGGCAACGTCGACGAGCGCATGAAGTGGTTCGCTGCCGACAGCAAGGCGATCGACGCCAGCAGCGATAGCATGCTCAGGCTCGCTCGCGCGGTGCAGCCGCAGCTGAAGGTGCTGGACGACGAAGGCGACGCCCGCAACGGCGAGATGAGCAAGCTGCGCCCGCGCTACATGCAGGCGATGATCGCGTGGAGGGATTCGCAGAAGCTGCCGGTCTACCCGGATGCGAACCGCTCGCTGCGCGTCACCTTCGGCAACGTGCAGGGCGTGGCGCCGCGCGACGGCGTCAGCTACGCACCGTTCACGACTGCGCAAGGCATCCTGGAGAAGGACACCGGGGTGGAACCGTTCAATTCGCCGAAGGCCCAGCTGGCCGCGATCCGGGCGAAGGCGTTCGACGGCTATGCCTCGCCGAAACTGGGCACGCTGCCGGTCAACTTCCTCGCCGACCTCGACATCACCGGCGGCAACTCCGGCTCGCCCGCGATGGATGCGAAAGGCCGGCTGGTGGGCTTGGCGTTCGACGGCAACTGGGAGTCGGTCAGCGGCGACTGGTTGTTCAACCCCGAGCTCAACCGCTCGATCCAGGTCGACGTGCGGTACATGCTCTGGGTGATGCACCACCTCGACCACGCCGACAACCTGCTGGCGGAAATGGGCGTGCCGGCGAAGTAAGCCGCCCGTTGGTCGCACGCAAGAGGCCCGCGTCGCCGACGCGGGCCTCTTGCGTGGCGGCAGCCCTTAAACTGTCGCGATGCCGCTCGATACCCGCCCCCTCGCCATCTTCCTGATGGGCCCGACCGCCTCCGGCAAGACCGCGCTGGCGTGTGCGCTGAGCGGGCAGTTTCCGCTGGACCTGGTCAGCGTCGACTCGGCGCTGGTCTACCGCGGCATGGACATCGGCACGGCCAAGCCCGACCCGGCCACGCTGGCGCGGCACCCGCACGCGCTGGTCGACATCCGCGACCCGGGCCAGCCGTATTCGGCCGCCGAGTTCCGCGCCGATGCGCTGCCGGTAATGCAGCGGATCAGCGCACGGGGCAGGGTGCCGCTGCTGGTCGGCGGTACCGGCTTGTACTTCCGCGCGCTGCAACAGGGCTTGTCCGATCTGCCCGAAGCCGATCCGGCGACCCGCGCCCGGTTGGCGGCCGAGGCTTCGCGGCTGGGCTGGCCGGCCATGCATGCGCGGCTGGCGACGCTGGACCCGGCTGCGGCCAGCCGCATCGGCTGCCATGACGTGCAGCGCCTGCAGCGGGCGCTGGAGGTGATCGAGCTGAGCGGGCGGCCGCTGTCCGAATTGCAGCGTGGCGGCACAACCGGGCACTTCCCGTGGCGTGTGCTGAAGCTGGCGCTGCTGCCGGCCGACCGACGCGTGCTGCACGAGCGCATCGCCGAACGCTTCGACGCCATGCTGGGGGAGGGTTTCCTCGACGAGGTGCGCATGCTGCGCGCGCGGGGCGACCTGCACCCGGACCTGCCGGCGATCCGCGCGGTCGGCTACCGCCAGGCGTGGGAGCACCTGGACGGCCGTACGGACGCAGCCACCTTCCGCGACCGCGCCATCTTCGCCACCCGCCAGCTGGCCAAGCGCCAGATCACCTGGCTGCGCAGCGACGCGGGTGCGCGGATCTTCGATCCCGACCGGCCCGGCCTGGAGCGGCGGGTTGGCGCTGCAGTGGCCCTGTTTCTCGCCGGTTCGGCCGGCCTCGTGTCGTCGGCGTGACCCAGTCCACCCTCGTGGTGCAAAAATCTTCTTTCATCAAGCATTTGAAAGCAGTTAACATCCGGTCATGTTGGGCCGGGGCGCCAGTGGCGTCTTTTCTCCGGTCTGGTCGTGGCAAGGGGAGAACAAGAAATGTCCAAGGGGCAGTCGTTGCAGGATCCGTTTCTCAATGCGTTGCGCCGCGAGCGCGTGCCCGTGGCCATCTACCTGGTCAATGGCATCAAGCTGCAGGGCACGGTCGAGTCGTTCGACCAGTTCGTGGTGCTGTTGCGCAACCAGGTCAGCCAGATGGTGTACAAGCACGCCATTTCCACCGTGGTGCCGAGCCGCAACGTGCGCATCGGCAACGGCCACGATGGCCACGAGCACCAGGCCGACACTTCGGCAGCCGTCGAAGCGGGTACTTGATTGGGCGGGAGTCGGTCCACATGAAGGGGGACTGTTCCCGCAGGATTCTGCCTTACCGTGTTTGACCGGCAAAAGAGAGGCGACCGTGCCGTCCTGGTGCTTCCGCATTCGCGCGGCGAAGGCGATGCCGCGCGCCGCGCGGGGGAATTCGCCGAATTGGCCAGGTCTGCCGGCGCCGAGGTGCTCGCGACCATCGGCGCGCGCGTCGACGACGCCAATCCGCGTTACTACATAGGCAGCGGCAAGGCCGACGAGGTCGCGGAGGCGGCCCGTGCCCTGCAGGCCGACCTGGTGCTGGTGGACCACCTGCTGACCCCGGTGCAGGAGCGCAACCTGGAGAAACACCTGGGTGTGCGCGTGGTCGACCGCGCCGGCCTCATCCTGGACATCTTCGCCCAACGCGCTCGTTCCCACGAAGGCAAGCTGGAAGTGGAGCTGGCCCAGCTCAAGCACCTGGCGACCCGGCTGGTGCGAGGCTGGACCCATCTGGACGCCCAGCGCGGCGGCGCGATCGGCAACCGCGGCCCCGGTGAAACCCAGCTGGAAACCGACCGCCGCCTGCTGGCGCTGCGGGTGAAGATGCTCACCAGGCGGCTGGAGAAGGTGCAGACCCAGCGTGGCCAGCAACGCCGTTCGCGCCTGCGCAACACCGTGCCCCGGGTGGCCCTGGTCGGATACACGAACGCCGGCAAGTCCACCCTGTTCAACGCCTTGACCCGTGGCTCGGTCTACGCTGCCGACCAGTTGTTCGCCACACTCGACCCCACCGTGCGCAAGATCGAGGACCTGGCCTGCGGCCCGGCGGTGATCGCCGACACCGTAGGCTTCATTCGCGAGCTGCCGCACGATCTGGTGGCTGCGTTCCGAGCCACCCTGGCCGAGGCCCGCGACGCCGACCTGCTGCTGCACGTCGGTGACGCTGCCGACGAGGAGCGCGCACGCTTGCATCGCGTGGTCGACACCGTGCTGGAGGACATCGGCGCCGGTGAGGTCCCGCAGTTGCAGGTGATGAACAAGATCGATCTGGCCGGAGCGGAACCGCGGATCGAGCGCGACGCCGCGGGCAAGCCGGTGCGGGTATGGCTGTCCGCCGCCACCGGCGCCGGGGTCGACCTGTTGCGCCAGGCACTGGGCGAAGTGCTGGGCGGTGACCGGGTGCAGTCGCCGCTGCACCTGCCCCTGTCCGCCGGCCGGCTGCACGCCCGCCTGAAGGCGGCCGGGGCGATCAGCGCGGAACAGGTGGACGAGCATGGCTGGCGGCTGCGCATCGACGCGCCGCGGAGCGTGATCGCCCCGCTCAGCGGTGGCGAAGGCGCCGAGGCGCGCCTGCTGCGGGAATTGCTGAGCGCGACGGGTTGATCGGCTGCGGCCGGACGGTTTTCGGCCTGCTCTGCTAGAATGCGCAACGTTTGTGCGGACCGTGGCGGCATGGGCGATCCGATGGTCGCCTCGCCGCGTGCGGGGTGGAAAAAGGCATGTTCCGGCCGTCGTTGCCGGCCTCCCGACGGCTTCAAGGAGACTGACTCGTGGCGTGGAATGAACCCGGAAAGAACGGGCAGAACGATCCGTGGAACCGCAAGCGATCCTCCGGCAAATCGCCGCTGGACGACCTGCTGGCCAAGCTGAAGAACCGCGGCGGCAAATTCGGCCAGGGCTCCGGTGGCCTGCTCACCGGCGTGCTGGTGCTGATCGTGGTGGGGCTGCTGTTCAGCAGCTACACGATCATCGGGGCGCGCCAGCAGGGGGTGGTGCTGCGCTTCGGCCAGTACTCGCGCACCTTGCCGCCCGGCTTCCACCTGAAGTTTCCGCAGCCGATCGAATCGGTCACCAAGGTCGAGGCCACGCGCATCCGCTCGGTCACCGACAAGGTCGCCATGCTGACCCGCGACGAGAACATCATCACGATCGACTTCACCGTGCAGTACCAGGTCGATGATTCGCGCAAGTACCTGTTCTCGCTGACCGACCCCGACGGCACCATCAGTGCCGCCGCCGAAGCGGCCGTGCGCGGAGTGATCGGCGGCAGCGACATGGACCAGGTCCTGTCGGCGGCCGGTGCCAACCTGGTCACCCAGGCGCAGCAGGCCTTGCAGCACACCCTGGACGGCTACGACTCGGGCTTGCGGGTAACCGAGGTGAGTTTCCAGAACGTGGCGCCGCCGGACGAGGTGAAGGACGCGTTCGACGACGTCAACAACGCCCGCGAAGACAAGCAGAGCATCGAGAACTCCGCGCTGGCCTACGCCAGCAAGGTCGTGCCGGTGGCACGTGGTGAAGCGGCCCGCATCGCGGCCGAAGCCGCCGGCTACAAGGCCGAGCGCATCGCCCGTGCCGAGGGCGACACGGATCGCTTCAACTTGCTGCTGGCGCAGTACAAGGCGGCACCGGAGGTCACCCGCAAGCGGCTGTGGCTGGAGACCATGGAAGAGGTGATGGCACGCAACACCAAGATCGTCGACGACGCCAGCGGCCGCAACATCATCAACCTGCCTTCGGCGCCGGGCTCCGCGCCCGCGGCCGGCACGACCCAGGTCGGCGCGATCGCGCCCAGCGCCGGCGACAAGGGGGCCCAGCCATGAACCGGATCGTCGCCGCATTCGTCGCCGTCGTGGTGATCCTGCTCGGGCTGAGCAGCTTGTTCGTGGTGCGCGAAGGCCACAGTGCGCTGGTCCTGCAGTTTGGCCGCATCATTCACACGGACTACCAGCCCGGCCTGCATTTCAAGCTGCCGGTGCTCCAGCAGGTGATCCATTTCGACAAGCGCATCCTGTCGCTGGAGGCGCCGCCGGAGCGCTACTTCACCTCCGAGAAGAAGAGCGTCAACGTCGACTTCTACGTGAAGTGGCGCATTGCCGACAACGCGGCCTACTACCGCGCCACGGGCGGTGACCAGTTGCAGGCCGCGCAGCGGCTCACCCCCATCGTCAAGGACGCGCTGCGCTTCGAATTCAATGCGCGGACCCTGCCTGACCTGATCTCGGGCGGGCGCAAGGACATCACCGAGCGGGTGCGCGCGCAGACGGACGCATCGGCCCGCAAGAACCTGGGCATTGCGGTGGTGGACGTGCGCATCAAGCGCATCGACCTGCCCAACGAGGTCAGCGAATCGGTCTACAAGCGGATGCGCGCCGAGCGCCTGCAGCTGGCCAACGAACTGCGCTATACCGGCCAGGAGTCGGCCACACGGATCAAGGCCGACGCGGATCGCCAGGCCCAGGTACTGGAAGCCGACGCCAACCGCGACGCAGCCAAGGTGAAGGGCGAGGGCGATGCCAGGGCGGCGCAGATCTATGCGGATTCCTACAGCAAGGATCCCGAGTTCTACGCCTTCTATCGCAGCCTGGCGGCCTATCGTGCCTCGATGGAGACCGGCAACGGCGTGCTCATCCTCAAGCCTGACTCGCCGTTCCTGCATTACTTCGACGATTCTTCGGCGCGGAAGTAGGCGGCATCGATCCGGCGAATGGCGTTCACCCTGCCGCCCCGTGGCGGGGCGGCAAACAACGAGACGAGAGTTCACATGGGCAAGTCAGTCGTAATCCTGGGCGCGCAGTGGGGCGACGAAGGCAAGGGCAAGATCGTCGACCTGCTGACCGAACAGGTCGGCGCCGTGGCGCGTTTCCAGGGCGGCCACAACGCCGGCCACACGCTGGTGATCAAGGGCAAGAAGACCGTGCTGCACCTGATCCCCTCGGGCATCCTGCGCGAAGACGCGCTGTGCCTGATCGGCAATGGCGTGGTGCTCTCCCCGGAGGCGTTGATCAACGAGATCGGCGAACTGGAGGCCAACGGCGTCGAGGTGCGTTCGCGCGTCAAGATCAGTCCGGCCACGCCGCTGATCATGCCGTACCACATCGCGGTCGATAAGGCCCGCGAGATCGCGGCAGGCGGCAAGGCGATCGGCACCACCGGCCGCGGCATCGGCCCGGCCTACGAGGACAAGGTCGCCCGCCGCTCCATCCGCGTCGCCGACCTGATGTATCCGCACGAGTTGCCGGCGCTGCTGAAGACGGCCGTCGACTACCACAACTTCATTCTCACCCAGTGGCTGAAGGCCGAGCCGGTCGACTACCAGAAGGTGCTGGACGATGCGCTGGCCTGGGGCGAATACATCCGCCCGCTGGTCGACGACGTCGCCACCATCCTGCACGACGTGCGCAGGGACGGCGGCAACATCCTGTACGAAGGCGCCCAGGGCGCATTGCTCGATATCGACCACGGCACCTATCCCTACGTGACCTCCAGCAACACCACCGTCGGCGGTGCGCTGGCCGGCACCGGGGTGGGCGCGCAGGACATCGACTACGTGCTGGGGATCTGCAAGGCCTATGCAACGCGCGTGGGCAGCGGTCCGTTTCCCACCGAGCTCAACGACGAGATGGGCGAGCTGCTGCGCAAGAAGGGCAACGAATTCGGCGCCAGCACCGGCCGTCCGCGCCGCTGCGGCTGGATCGACCTGGTTGCGCTCAAGCGTGCCACCCAGATCAACGGCATCAACGGCCTGGCTATCACCAAGCTCGACGTGCTCGACGGCCTGCCCACCATCAAGGTCTGCATCGCCTACGAATACCGCGGCAAGCGTCGCGAACTGGCGCCGCTCGATGCGGACGGCTGGGATGAGTGCAAGCCGGTCTATCTGGAGTTCCCCGGCTGGGAGGAGTCCACCGCGGGCATCCGCGACTGGAACAAGCTGCCGCCGGCCGCGCGTGCCTACCTGCGCGCCGTCGAGGAACTCTCCGGTTGCCGCCTGGCCCTGGTCGCCACCGGTGCGGACCGCGAAGACACCATCGTGCTGGACGACCCGTTCGCCTGATGCGCCGGCCCATGCCCCGCCCGCGGGGCTCGGGTGGAAAGCCGGACCGTGATCAGGCGCGGTTGTGCGCGCGCATGGTGCGCTGCTTCTCGATCTGCCAGTCGCGCTGTTTTTCGGTCTCGCGCTTGTCGTGTTCCTGCTTGCCGCGAGCCAGGCCGATCTCGACCTTGACCTTGTTGCCTTTCCAGTACATCGCCGTGGGTACCAGGGTGTAGCCCTTGCGCTCGACCGCACCCACCAGCTGGTCGATCTCCTTGCGATGGAGCAGCAACTTGCGGCTGCGCCGGTCCTCGGCGATGACGTGCGTGGATGCGCTGATCAGCGGCGGGATCGAGCAGCCGACCAGGAAGACCTCGTTCCTGAGCACCACCGCGTAGCTGTCGCCGAAGTTGATGCGGCCGGCCCGCAACGCCTTCAGTTCCCAGCCTTGCAGGGCCACGCCCGCCTCGAAGCGCTGGTCGATGTGGTACTCGAAGCGCGCGCGCTTGTTCAGGGCGATCGTGCCGCCGCCCTTGGTGTCCTTGTCCTTGCTCTTGGCCATGTCCGCTAAACTTCGGGCCTCTGGGCGGCCGCATTGCCCGTCGCCCCAGCGGAGCGACGCATGATGTCGGGAGCGCGTCCTGGAGGGACGCTCACTGGAGCTTCGCATTCATGGAGGAATGCACAGACCCGAGAGGTGGTTGTGATTGAAATACGCCGCAGCGCACTGGTGAAGTATTCGCCCGCGCAGATGTTCGACCTGGTCAACGATGTGGAAGCATACCCAAAGCGCTTTGCCTGGTGTGCGGGCGCCCAGGTGCTGGAGCGTGGCGAGGACATGGTGGTGGCGCGGCTTGATCTCAAATTTGCCGGTTTCCGCCAGAGTTTCACCACCCGCAACCGGCTCGATGCGCCGCGGCGACTGGAGATGAACCTGGTCGAGGGACCGTTCCGCAGCCTGCACGGGGTGTGGGACTTCACGGCGCTGGGCGATGCCGGGTGCAAGGTCGCCTTTGCGCTCGATTTCGATTACGCGGGCAAGCTCGGCGGTGCCGCCTTGCGACTCGGCTTCCAGGGCCTGGCCGGTCGCATGGTGGATGACTTCTGCCGCGAGGCCGAGCGTCTCCATGGCTGAGTCCCGGATCGCCGTCGAGGTGGTGTTCGCCGATGGCGGGGCGCAGGTGGTGCGTCGCCACGCGCAGGTCCCGGACGGCTGCACCGTGGGCGAGGCGATCTCGGCGAGCGGCATCGTTGCCATGCTGCCGGAAGGTGCCGTGGACCCCGCCCGGCTGGGCATCTTCGGGCACAAGGTCACGCCGGGGCAGATCGTGCGCGACGGCGATCGCATCGAGATTTGCCGGCCGCTGGTGCTCGACCCGATGGAGGCGCGTCGCCGGCGTTCGCGCTGAAAGCCGATGGATCGGTCGGCGGCCTCAGTGGCTGCCGTCTGTTCCCTGGCCCAGGCCACCATCGTTTTTCTTGTCGTCGGGCGACTTGCTCTTGTCGCCTTCGGTTTCGGTGGCCGGATACCCCGAGTTGTACTTGCGGCTTTCCTTGATCAGTTGCTGCGGATCGCGGGCGAAGAAATCGCCCTCGGTGCGTACCAGGGTGTCGTTGTTGAAGGTCAGCTGGAAGGTGCGGACCTTGGGCTTGCTGCCGCGCCGGGACTGGGTCGAGACGTAATCCCATCGGCTGTTGTCGAACGGGGTGCGTACCGACGGCGTGCCGAGCAGCACCAGCACCTGGTGCTTCGTCATCCCCGGCTTCAGCTGATCCACCATCTTCTTGTCCAGCAGGTTGCCTTGCTGCACGTCCGGCGTATAAGCGATGTGACAGCCGGCGACGGCGAATGCCAGCAGTGCAGCAACCGGCAGGGTGATCAGCTTTTGCATGCGTGTCGCGTCCAGGGTCGTGAAGGTGTCGGATGATACACTACCGGCCCAGGGGCGCCGTGTGCGGAGAGAAGCTATGGAACAGGAAACCAGAGAGCTGCGCCGGGTCGGACTCAAGGTGACCCATCCGCGCATGCGCATCCTGCAGGTGTTCGACGAGGAGAGCGAGCGCCACTTGACCGCCGAGGACGTGTACAAGCACCTGCTGGCCCAGAAGGAGGATATCGGGCTCGCGACGGTGTACCGGGTGCTGACCCAGTTCGAGGCGGCGGGGATCATCGTCAAGCACAATTTCGAGGGTGGTCAGGCGGTCTATGAACTCGATCGCGGCAAGCACCACGACCACATGATTGACGTGGACAGCGGCAAGGTGATCGAGTTCATCAGCGACGAGATCGAGCGCCTGCAGCACGAGATCGCCGCCAAGCACGGCTACGTGATCGAGGACCACAGCCTCGTGCTTTACGTGCGGCCGAAGCAGCGCACCCGCAAGGAATGAACGGTGCCGCCCCGTGCGGCCTGTCCCGAACGAAAAAAACCGCAGGTGGACTCCTGTCCGCCTACGGTTGATGCCTCGCCTGGCGGGCAGCGCATCGCGGGATTCGCGAGCGCATCCATGGCCTGGCGACAGCGAAACGGCATCCTGCCGTTTTCTCAGGACCACCGTCCCCACGGTGACCCTGATCCGCCATCTCACGACGGCGGTTCCCCCACATCGATGACGACATCGTAACGGGCCCTTCACGTTACGCATATCGGAAAAATTCCTAGTTCGGGCGCCCCCGCTCGGCGCTGCTCTTGTTGCTGCGCAACAAAATACGCAGGTGCACGCCCGGGTGGTCAGTGCGCAGGCGGAACTGACCGCCGAGCGAGGTAACCCGGTCACGCATGCCTTGCAGGCCCCGTCCGCCGCGCGGCAGGCGGTTGGGCAGGCCGCTGCCGTCATCCCGGAGGTCGAGCAGGGCGATGGCGACGCCGTTGCGTTCACCGATGCGCAGCCGCAGCCGGAACTCGCTGGCGCAGGCGTGCTTGACCGTGTTGGTGGCGCTTTCCTGGGCCAGCCGGTAGATCGCCGTGCGGGTGTCGTCGTCGAGCAGCCGTGGATCGCCGTGCAGTTCCACGCAGTAGCGCATCCCGGCACTGGTCAGCAAGTCGCGGATCGGGCCCTCATCCAGCGCCCGCAGCAGGCCGAACTCGTCCAGGATCGCCGGTCGCAGATCGTCCAGCAGGCGGTGCAGGGCGCGCCGCATGTGGCCCAGGATCGTGTTGATGGAGGTGCTCACGTCATCCAGGCCGACCTCGTGCAGGCGGGCCTGGGCCAGCTTCACGTGGGTCTGGATCGCGGTGATGTTCTGGCCCAGTTCGTCGTGCAGCTCGGCCGCGAGATGCCGCCGCTGGTTCTCGTCCGCCTGCAGGTTGCCGCGTGCGGCGTCCCGCAGCTGGTGGGCGAGGTGGTCCAGGCGGCGGTTGACCGCGCCCAGGTAGACGTTCTGCTCGGCCACCCGCTCGCTGCTGCGCCTGAGCGCATCGGTGGCGGACCCGAGCATCAGCGCGCCGGTGCCGGCCACGGCCAGGAACAGGTAGGCGGCGGCGGTGGAGGGGGTATGCCCCAGGTGCACGTCCACCAGGGTCATGCCCAGGCTGGTGATCAGCATGGCGAGGCTGGCGCCACGCCAGCCATGGCGGAAGGCGAAGAACAGCACCGGCGCCAGCGAAAGCACCCGCGCGAACTGCGGCTGCGGGGCCGCGCGTTCGGACAGCACCAGCAGGATGGCCATGGAGGGCACCAGCACCAGCACCACGTCCATCAGCAGGCGCATCACCGAGGCCCGTTCCAGCCGCGTGTGCAGCAGCATGATCAGCACCGGCGCCACCAGCAGGATGGCCAGGTAGTGGCTGAGCAGCTCCTCGGCGATGACGCGGACCATCAGCTCGGAGGTTTCGGACTTGCTGCTGAGGGCCAGCAGGCCGGCGTCCACGGCGGTCGTGACGGTGACGACCAGGACCACCGAGAGCAGCAACCGGGTCACGTCCTGCGGGCTGTGCAGGCTGGGGTGCAGATGCAGCCGGCGCAGCAACCACATGCAGGCCATCATCACCAGAAAGGCCGGCAGCACGTCCGCCAGCAGGGTGGCGAGGCCCGGCGGCGCCCCGTGCCACCAGCCGACGCCGGCGGAGGCGAGCAGTTCCGCGCCCAGCAGCCAGCCCCAGTGGCGCACCGGCACCAGCAGCAGCGCCGCGAAGCGCAGCCCGTAGGGCAGCATCCAGTAGGGTTGCGCGGTCGCGCCGAGCAGCAGCCACAACACCAGGTAGCCTGCGCCGATGACGGGCCCGGAATCGGGCAGGAGGGAGGGCTTGAATCGCATCGGGCGATGGTACATGCGCCGCGCGCGGCGCAGCACGCCCGGCCGGTAGGGAGGCGTGCTGTTCCCCACGCGCCTTCCTGTGTCAAAGTACGCCGATGCACAGCATCGTTCTGGTCGATGACCACGCCATCGTTCGAGAGGGTTTCAAGCGCCTGATCGAACTGGAACCGGACCTGGAAGTGGTCGCCGAATGCCGCAACGGTGACGATGCGGTGGAGGCGGTGAGCCACTGGCGTCCCGACCTGGTGGCGCTGGACCTGTCGCTGCCTGATGGCAGCGGGTTGCCCCTGATCGAACACCTGCTCAGCGTGCATGCGGCCACCCGCGTGGTGGTACTGAGCATGCATGACGGCGACCCCTACGTTTCCGAAGCACTGCGCCGCGGCGCGAGTGGATTCGTCACCAAGGGCGTGGCGCCGGAGGAACTGGTGGCAGGTTTGCGTGCCGTGATGCAGGGGGAGTGTTTCCTGAGTTCGGACCTGCGCCAGCGGCGTACCGAGCGACCGAACGACGCGCTCGACCCGGTCAACCGGCTGACGGCCCGCGAGCGCGAGGTGTTCCTGTTGCTGGCTGGCGGGCGCACGCCCAAGCAGGTGGCCGCCGATCTCGGCATCGGGCAGAAAACGGTGTACATCCATCGCGCCAGCCTGATGGGCAAGCTCGGCGCCGGATCGGAACTGGATCTCTACCGGATGGCGACCGAACGGGGCCTCTTGCCGACGGTGTGAGCGCGGCGCACCGCGCGTTCAGGCGGTCTGCGCCCGGTCCAGCATCTGTTTGGCGTGGGCCCGGGTCTCGCGGGTGATCTCCACGCCGCCGAGCATGCGCGCCAGTTCGTCCCGCCGTCCGGCGGCATCGAGGAGTTCGATGCGCGTACGGGTGGTGTCCTCGTCGCTCTGCTTGCTTACCCGCAGGTGGGCGTGGCCCTGCGCGGCCACCTGGGGCAGGTGGGTGACGCACAGCACCTGGCGGCGGGTTCCCAGCGCCCGGAGCTTCTGGCCGACCACTTCGGCGACCGCACCGCCGATGCCGCTGTCGACCTCGTCGAAGATCATGCTGCCGATCGAGTCCTTGCCGAGCGTGGCCACTTCGATGGCCAGGCTGATACGGGCCAGTTCGCCGCCGGACGCAACCTTGCGCAGCGGCCGCGGCGGCTGGCCCGGGTTGGCGCTGACCAGCAGTTCGCAGCGCTCCCGGCCCTGGGCGTCGGGCTCGTCGGTGGGGGTGGGGGTCAAGTCGACGCGCAGCACGCCGCCGGCCATGCCGAGCTCGCTCATCAGCACGGTGACTTCCTCGCCGAGCCGGGTTGCGGCGGTCGCGCGGGACCGGCTCAGCTGGTCGGCCGCGCGGATAAAGTCCTGCTGCAGGCGCTGGAGCCGACCGCTCAACTGCTCCAGCGCATCGCCGGCACCTTCGAGCTCGGCATGTTCCGCGCGCAGCGCCAGCAGCTTTTCGTGCAGTGCCTCCGGCGGCAGCCGGTGGCGGCGGGAGAGCGCATGCAGGTGGCTCAGGTGCTGGTCGAACGCAGCATAGGCGGCCGGGTCCAGATCGACGTCCTGCGCGTAGCGGCCCAGGCCGTCAGCGGCCTCGCCCAACTGGATCCCCGCGTTGTCGAGCAGTTCCAGCCAGGGCGCCAGGCGGTCGTCCAGGGCCGCGAGCTTGCCCAGTTCGGCATGCGCGCGACCGAGCGCCCGACGCAGGGCGAACTCGCCCTCGCCATCGAGCAGTTCCACCACGCCGGCGCTGCCTTCGGCGAGGCGGTCGGCATTGGCCAGG
This sequence comes from Lysobacteraceae bacterium, assembly GCA_040255835.1. GTDB lineage: Bacteria > Pseudomonadota > Gammaproteobacteria > Xanthomonadales > Rhodanobacteraceae > Rhodanobacter. The sequence goes on along the minus strand of JBDZVT010000001.1, from coordinate 36,029 downwards.
CGCTTGTGCTTGGCTTCCAGTTCGGCCAGTTCGGCGGGGGGCAGCGCCCATTGCTCCAGTTCCGCCAGCTCGTGGCGCAGCAATTCCAGCCGCAGTTCACGGTCTTCGCCGCCGCTGAGCTTGTGCATGCGCCGGTTCAGCTCGTGCCACTGCTCCGACAGGTGGCGTACCTGCGCCAGCAACTCGTCGTGGCCGGCATAGGCATCGAGCAGGGTCAGCTGGTGAGGGCGGGAGAGCAGCGCCTGGTGTTCATGCTGGCCGTGGATCTCGATCAGCATGGCTGCCAGGTCGCCGAGCTGGCGCGCGTTGGCGGGACGGCCGTTGATCCAGGCGCGCGAGCTGCCCTCCGCGCGAAGCACCCGCCGCAGCTGGCAGGCGCCGTCTTCGTCGAGTTCTTCCCGGCGCAACCAGGCCTGCGCATCCGGCAACTCGGCCAGGTCGAATTCCGCGGCCAGTTCGGCGCGGTCGTTCCCCGCCCGGATCATGGTGCTGTCGGCGCGCGCGCCGGCCAGCAGCATCAGCGCGTCGACCAGCAACGACTTGCCGGCACCCGTCTCGCCGCTGACCACGGTCAGGCCGGGCCCGAAAGACACCTCGGCGGCCTCGACGACGGCAAAATGGCGGACATAGAGCGAAGTGAGCATGGGCAGGTCGGCGCTGGGAGGGGAGAATTGTAGCGGGAGCACGGGCGGGCAAAACACCGCGTTCGCTTGCAAGCCGGGCGCCCAGACCTTATTTCTGTCCAGTCTCAGGAATTGCTACGGACATGATCCTTCCACACGGCCATGACCTCGATGCCCGCACCCGCCGCTTGCTGCGTGCGCTGATCTCCCAGTATCTGGTCGACGGCGAGCCGGTGGGGTCGCGCACGTTGGCGCGGTCGTCGGGGCTGGACGTGAGCCCGGCGACGATCCGCAACATCATGGCGGACCTTGAGGATGCGGGCCTGGTGGCCTCGCCGCATACCTCGTCCGGCCGCGTGCCCACGCCCCGCGGTCTGCGTCTTTTCGTGGACAGCCTGATCGAGTTGCAACCCCTGCCGCGCGCCGAACTGGCACGCCTGCGCAGTGAACTGCCGCCGGAGCCGTCCACCACCCGCGACCTGCTCGGCAACGTGTCGACCCTGCTCTCGGCGATGACCCGGTTCGCGGGCGTGGTGACGGTGCCGCGGCAAGCGGACTTTCCGCTGCGCCACATCGATTTCGTCGCCTTGCCCGATGCGCGCGTGCTGGTGATCCTGGTGTTCACCGACAACCAGGTGCAGAACCGCATCGTGCAACTGGCCAAGCCACTGGCCAGCGGCGAGCTGGAGCGGGCAGCCAACTACCTCAACAGCCACTTCGCCGGGCTGCGCGTGGACGATATCCGCGCCCACCTGCTGGCGGAGGTGCGCGAGACCGGCAGCGAGCTCAATCGGCTGCTGGCCAGCACGGTGGAGCTGGCCACGGCCTCGTTTGCGCCGCAGGCCGGCGATGCGGACATGCTGGTCAGCGGGCAGACCAACCTGATGGCCTGCGCCGAACTGGCCGACCTGCAACGGCTGCGCGACCTGTTCGACGCGTTCCAGCACAAGAACGAGCTGCTCCAGCTGATGGAAGTCTGCGCGAAGGCGCCGGGCGTGCGGCTGTTCATCGGCGAGGAGTCGGGCTTCGCGGCCCTGGACGGCTGCAGCGTGGTGACGGCCAGTTACGGGGCGCAGGGGCGGATGCTCGGCGCGGTGGGCGTGATCGGCCCCACGCGCATGGCCTACGAGCGGGTGATCCCGGTCGTTCAGGCGACGGCCGGATTGCTCAGCGACGCCTTGAATCGTGTCTCGGTGACCCTATAACCGGCGACAGAGGCGGGATTTCTGGTTGACTGGATGGCGGGCCCTGGTGCCGGCCGCGAACTTTTTTGTTGGGAGTGAGGCATGCACAACAACGACACGCAGTCGCATGACGAGACTGTGGATCCGGGAGTAGCCGAGGCCTCCCCTGCCGCTGGCGATGTGGCCCGGCTGCAGGATCGCGTGGCCGAACTGGAAGCGGCCAATGCCGCGTTGCAGGAGACCGTGCTGCGCGAGAAGGCGGAGATCGAAAACCAGCGCCGTCGCCTGCACCGGGACCTCGAACAGGCGCGGCGCTTCGCCAACGAGAAGCTGCTGAGCGAGTTGCTGCCCGTGTACGACGGGCTGGAAAGCGGCCTGGCCGTCGAGGGCGGCGACATCGCCGCCATGCGCGAGGGACTCGGCCTCACCCTGAAAGCCCTGCTCAAGGTCGCCGAGAACCATGGCATGACCCAGGTCGACCCCGTGGGCCAGCCGCTGGATCCCGAACGTCATCACGCGGTGAGCATGGTCGAGGCGCCGGGGGAAGCCCCGGGCACGGTGGTCAGCGTGCTGCAGAAAGGCTACGTGCTGAACGATCGCCTGCTGCGGCCGGCGCTGGTCGCCGTGGCGAAGGATTGAGCGGACCCGAGCGCCGCCGCCGGCATTGAACCGCTACGGCAAAAACCCCATCTGGAAACCATCGCGGCCACCGGGCCGCCAATAGATTCGGAGCATGAACATGGGCAAGATCATCGGCATCGACCTGGGCACCACGAACTCCTGCGTGTCCGTCATGGACGGCAGCACGACCAAGGTCATCGAGAACTCGGAAGGCGATCGCACCACGCCGTCCATCGTCGCCTTCACCAAGGACGGCGAGGTGCTGGTGGGCGCCTCGGCCAAGCGCCAGAGCGTGACCAACCCGAAAAACACCTTCTACGCGGTGAAGCGCCTGATCGGCCGCAAGTTCAACGACGCCGAGGTGCAGAAGGACCTGAACATCGTGCCGTTCGGCATCATTCCGCACGACAATGGCGATGCCTGGGTGCAGACGTCCGACGGCAAGAAGATGGCGCCGCAGGAAATCTCCGCCAAGGTGCTGATGAAAATGAAGAAGACCGCCGAGGACTACCTCGGCGAGACGATCACCGAGGCGGTGATCACGGTGCCGGCCTACTTCAACGACAGCCAACGCCAGGCGACCAAGGACGCCGGCAAGATCGCCGGCCTGGAAGTGAAGCGCATCATCAACGAGCCGACCGCGGCCGCGCTGGCCTACGGCCTGGACAAGAAGGGCGGCGACCGCAAGATCGTGGTCTATGACCTCGGCGGCGGCACCTTCGACGTGTCGATCATCGAGATCGCCGAAGTCGACGGCGAAAAGCAGTTCGAGGTGCTGGCCACCAACGGCGACACCTTTCTCGGCGGCGAAGACTTCGACATGCGCGTCATCGACTACCTGGTCGAGGAATTCCAGAAGGAGCAGGGCATCGACCTGCGCAAGGATCCGCTGGCGCTGCAGCGCCTGAAGGATGCGGCCGAGCGCGCCAAGATCGAGCTGTCCTCCAACCACCAGACCGACGTGAACCTGCCGTACGTCACGGCCGACGCGTCCGGCCCAAAGCATCTCAACATCAAGCTGACCCGGGCCAAGCTCGAGGCGCTGGTGGAGGACCTGGTCAAGCGCACCATCGAGCCGTGCCGCACCGCGCTGAATGACGCCGGCCTGCGCGTGTCCGACATCAACGACGTGATCCTGGTCGGCGGCCAGACCCGCATGCCCAAGGTGCAGGAGGCGGTGAAGGACTTCTTCGGCAAGGAGCCGCGCAAGGACGTCAACCCGGACGAGGCCGTCGCCGTGGGCGCGGCGATCCAGGGCGGCGTGCTGGGCGGTTCGGTCAAGGACGTGCTGCTGCTGGACGTCACCCCGCTGTCGCTGGGCATCGAGACCATGGGCGGCGTGATGACCAAGCTGATCGAGAAGAACACCACCGTGCCGACCAAGGCCGCGCAGACGTTCTCCACCGCCGACGACAACCAGACCGCGGTGACCGTGCACGTGCTGCAGGGCGAGCGCGAGCGCGCCAGCGCGAACAAGTCGCTGGGCAAGTTCGACCTGCAGGGCATCGACCCGGCGCCGCGCGGCATGCCGCAGATCGAGGTCACCTTCGACATCGACGCCAACGGCATCCTGCACGTGTCGGCCAAGGACAAGAAGACCGGCAAGGAACAGAAGATCGAGATCAAGGCCGGCTCGGGCCTGTCCGACGAGGAAATCCAGCGCATGGTCGCCGACGCCGAGGCGAACAAGGAAGAGGACAAGAAGTTCCACGAGCTGGTCGCCACCCGCAACAAGGCCGACCAGCTGGTGCACGCCACCCGCAGCGCGCTGAAGGAGCATGGCGGCAAGGTGCCGCCGGACCAGCTGTCCACCATCGAGGGCGCGCTGTCGGATCTGGAAAAGGCCAAGGACGGTGACGACAAGGCGGCGATCGAGTCCAAGGTCGAGAAGCTGGAGCAGGTGGCGCAGGCACTTTATGCTGCGGCCCAGGGTGGCCCGGCCGATGCTGGCGCGCAGTCGGCACCGGGCGGCTCGGCCCAGCCCGACGACGTGGTCGATGCCGAGTTCACCGAAGTGAAAGACGACAAGAAGTAAGAAATGCCGTCATCGGCACGGCCGAACGACCAGCCCGCGCCAGGAATCCGCCCGGCGCGGGCTGTCTGCCGATGGTGCGTTACGGGCGTGACAAGCAGTGTGGATGCATGAATGAGCAAGCGTGATTACTACGAAGTGCTGGGAGTGGAACGCACGGCCACCGAAGTCGAACTGAAAAAATGCTTTCGTCGGCTGGCCATGAAATACCACCCGGATCGTTGCCCGGACGATCCGACGGCACAGGACAAGTTCAAGGAGGCCAAGGAGGCCTACGAGGTATTGTCCGACGCCTCCAAACGCGCGATGTACGACCAGCATGGCCATGCCGCGTTCGAGCACGGCATGGGTGGTCGCGGCGGCGCCGGCTTCGGTGACGTGGGCGACATCTTCGGGGACATCTTCGGGGACATCTTCGGCAGGAACGGCGGCGGCCGCGGCCGGCCGCGTCGCGGTTCGGACCTGCGCTACATCATGGAGCTCGATCTCGAGGAGGCCGTGTTCGGCGTCGGCAAGCAGATCGAGATCCCCACCCAGGTCAACTGCCACCACTGCAACGGCAGCGGTTCGGCCGACGGCAAGGTGTCCCGGTGCGCGACCTGCCATGGCCACGGCCAGGTGCGCATGCAGAACGGCATCTTCTCGATCCAGCAGGCGTGCCCCCATTGCGGCGGCACCGGCCAGGCGATCGAGAACCCCTGTCGCAAGTGCCGCGGCGAGGGGCGCATCGAGGAAACCCGTACGCTCTCCGTGCAGATCCCGGAGGGCGTCGACAACGGCGATCGCATCCGGCTCAGCGGGCAGGGCGAGGCCGGCCCCGCCGGCGCGCCGGCGGGAGACCTCTACGTGGAAGTGCACGTGCGCGAACATGCGATCTTCCAGCGCGACGGCAGTGACCTGTATTGCGAGTTGCCGATCCGTTTTTCACAGGCCGCGCTGGGCGCGCAGCTGCCGGTGCCGACGCTGGAGGGGGAGGTGCCGATCACCATTCCGCCGGAGACGCAGACCGGCGCCCAGTTCCGCTTGCGCGGCCGTGGCGTCAAGTCGGTGCGCAGCAGCCGGCACGGTGACCTGATCTGCCGGGTCGTGGTGGAAACGCCAGTGCGCCTGACCCGCCAGCAGCGCGAGTTGCTGGAATCGCTGGAGGCCACTTTCACCGGCAGAGACGCCGACAAGCACACGCCGCGCGCCAAGGGTTGGGTGGACGGCGTGAAGAAGTTCTGGTCCAGAGTGACCGCCTGAAGGCGGGTGGTCCGTCGAACGCCCGGGACCGTCATCGGCTACGGATCAGACCGGGCGGCTGGCGCCCGGTTAGGATGTACGCCGGATCCCGAGGAATGCGACCCCGATGACACGCCCCCTGCGACTCGCCGTGAACGGTGCCTCCGGCCGCATGGGCCGCGCCTTGCTCGACCTGTTGCGTGCGGATGACGATGCCGAACTGGTGTACGCGGTGGTGCGTCAGGGGTCCGTCGATGACGGCCAGCCGGTGCCCGGTGCGGCAAGCGGCACGCTTCGATACACCCATGATTGGACGCAGGCGCCGCCGATCGACGTCATCGTCGATTTCAGCGGCGCCGCCGCGCTCCAGCAGGCACTCGACCATTGTCTGGCGCACGACATTGCCCTGGTCAGCGGCACCACCGGCGTGGACGATGGGCTCGCGGCGCGCCTCGGCGATGCCGCGGGCAAGATCGCGATCCTGCGTGCGGCCAACTTCAGCATGGGCGTGGCGGTGCTGAAGCGGCTGTTGCGCGAAGCCGCGTCGGCCCTGCCGACCTGGGATCTGGAGATCGTCGAGGCGCACCACGGCCGCAAGCGCGATGCACCCTCCGGCACGGCACTGGCGCTCGGCCAGGCAGCGGCCGCCGCGCGCCACACCACGTTGGAGACTCCGACGGCGTTTGACCGCAGCGGTGAACGGGTCGAAGGCAGCATCGGCTTCGCCGTGGTGCGCGGCGGCGACATCGTGGGCGAGCATCAGGCCATGCTGATCGGCGCCGGCGAACGGCTCGAGCTGGTCCATCGCGCCACCGACCGCTCGATCTTCGCGCGCGGGGCCCTGCAGGCAGCGCATTGGCTCGCGGGGCAACCGCCCGGCGAGTGGCATCTGGATGACGTGATCGCCGGGCTGCGCTGAAGCGATCGCGTGGGCCGGCGCTGTCCTCTTGTCCGGGATCAGTCGCGGTGCGACGCGTTGCGGTCCCGACCGGCGCCGAGCTTCCGGTCCAGGCCGCCGAAGATCTTCTTGAATGCGCGTGAGAACTTGCCGCGGCGGGTCTTGCGCAGCTTCTCTTCCTCGCTGGTGAGCCAGGCGACCTGGATGACGCGTCGTTCACCCTCGAACGGCAAGTGGCCGTGGAAGGAGTTGTCGCAGCGCTTGAATACGGCGAACTCGCCGTACAGCGGGATCAGCTCGGGCAGCACCATGGCGTCGATGTCGTCCATGCTGTGCAGGAAACGCAGGCAACCGGCGCTGGTATCGGGCCATCGCCCGTTGAGGTAGAGCAGGGCGGTGGCGACCTTCGACTTGCTGTCGGTGTGGATCGTGCCGTGGCGCTTGTTGAGCATGCGGCACAGCGTGACCAGGGTGGGGTACTGGTCCAGGCCCGCGATGCCCAGGCGCTGTCCGATGGCGCGGGCGAACGCGGGCGAAGTCAGGTTGTCGATCAGCGCATTGACACTGGGGCCGCAGTCGGCCGCCTCGTAGGGGAAAAACCCGGCGCTGGCATAACGCGGAAAGTCGCGGTCGAGATCCGCGCGCACCTCGTCGGGCAGTTGTCCGTGGGCGATCATGAAAGGAAAAGGCTCGTGCTGGATGACGGTATCCGGACGATCGAGACGCGCGGGATCCAGCAGTACGACGGCACCCATGGGACGTTCAGCTCCTTTGAAATGACCTCTAGTGTACCGTCCGCGCGGGGTCGGCGATGCATGGCGTATCGCGCGGTTCAGGGCGCCGCCGAGGTGGACAGGAACGCGGCCGCAGCCTATCATTGCGACCCGCCCGGAAAGCTTCCCCTCCAAGATCCACAAGCCAGCAATATCGCGGCTTGCGGACTTTGCTGCATCAAAAAGGCGGTCCCCCTATGCCTCATCCTGCCCTGCTGGCCCTCGAAGACGGCAGTGTTTTTCACGGCTACGCCATCGGCGCCCTTGGCGAAACCGTCGGTGAAGTGGTCTTCAACACGGCCATGACCGGCTACCAGGAGATCCTCACCGATCCCTCCTACGCCCGCCAGATCGTCACGCTGACCTACCCGCACGTGGGCAACACCGGCGTCAACGAGGAAGACGTGGAGTCGGGCTCCGTGCATGCCGCCGGCCTGATCGTGCGTGACGTGCCGCGACGGGCCAGCAACTGGCGTTGCACGCGCAGCTTGCCCGAGTACCTCGCCGACCACGGCACGGTGGCCATCGCCGGGATCGACACCCGGCGCCTGACTCGCATCCTGCGCGAGAAAGGGGCGCTGTCCGGCTGCATCGTGGCGGGGAAGCAGGTCGAGCCTGATGCCGCCCTGGCCAAGGCGCGCGGGTTCTCCGGCCTTGCCGGGTTGGACCTGGCCAAGGTCGTGGGCACCCGCAAGCACTATGCCTGGAACCAGGGCTGCTACGACCTCGACCGCGCGGCGTTCAACCAGCCCACGATGCGCTTCAAGGTGGTCGCCTACGATTTCGGCACCAAGCTCAACATCCTGCGCCTGCTGGCCGAGCAGGGCTGCGACATCACCGTGGTGCCACCGCAGACTCCTGCCGCCGAAGTGCTGGCGATGCAGCCCGATGGCGTCTTTCTTTCCAACGGCCCGGGCGATCCGGCGGCGTGTGATTACGCGATCGAGGCGACGCGCGCGCTGCTCGACGCCAGGGTTCCGCTGTTCGGCATCTGCCTTGGCCATCAGCTGATGGGCCTGGCCCTGGGTGGACGCACGCTGAAAATGAAGTACGGCCACCACGGCGCCAACCATCCGGTCAAGGATCTGGACGACGGGCGCGTGCTGATCACCTCGCAGAACCACGGTTTCGCAGTCGATCCCGCCAGCCTGCCTGCCAACGTGCGGCTGACCCATCGTTCGCTGTTCGACGGTTCGCTGCAGGGTTTCGCGTTGACCGATCGTCCCGCCTTCTGTTTCCAGGGCCACCCCGAAGCCAGCCCGGGTCCGCGCGACGTGGGCTATCTGTTCCAACGATTTGCCCAGCTGATGCAGGAGGCCCGCTGAGATGCCCAAGCGCAACGACATCAAGAGCGTGCTGATCATCGGCGCCGGCCCGATCGTGATCGGCCAGGCCTGCGAGTTCGACTACTCCGGCGCGCAGGCCTGCAAGGCGCTGAAGGAGGAAGGCTTCCGGGTCATCCTGGTCAATTCCAACCCCGCTACCATCATGACCGACCCGGACACCGCCGACGCGGTGTACATCGAGCCGATCAACTGGCAGACGGTGGAACGCATCATCGCCAAGGAACGCCCGGATGCGGTGCTGCCGACGATGGGCGGCCAGACCGGGCTGAATTGCGCGCTGGACCTGGCCGACCACGGCGTGCTCGAGAAGTACGGCGTCGAGCTGATCGGCGCCCGGCGCGAGGCCATCCGCATGGCCGAGGACCGCGAGCTGTTCAAGCAGGCGATGACCGAAATCGGGTTGGAAAGCCCTCAGTCGGAAGTGGCCAAGAGCTTCGAGCATGCCGTGGAGATCCAGGCCCGGCTCGGCTTCCCGGTGATCATCCGGCCCAGCTTCACGCTGGGCGGCACCGGCGGCGGCATCGCCTACAACAAGGAAGAGTTCGAGATCATCGTCAAGCGCGGCCTCGACATGTCGCCCACCCACGAGGTGCTGATCGACGAATCCGTGCTGGGCTGGAAGGAGTTCGAGATGGAAGTGGTCCGCGATACCGCGGACAACTGCATCATCATCTGCGCCATCGAGAATCTCGATCCGATGGGCGTGCACACCGGCGACTCGATCACCGTGGCGCCGGCGCAGACCCTCACCGACAAGGAATACCAGCGCCTGCGCGACGCCTCCATCGCGGTGCTGCGCAAGATCGGCGTGGATACCGGCGGCTCCAACGTGCAGTTCGGCATCAACCCGGTCGACGGCCGCGTGGTGGTGATCGAGATGAATCCGCGCGTGTCGCGCTCTTCCGCGCTGGCGTCCAAGGCCACCGGCTTCCCGATCGCCAAGGTCGCCGCCAAGCTGGCGGTGGGCTACACGCTGGACGAGCTGGACAACGACATCACCGGCGGGCTGACCCCGGCGTCGTTCGAGCCCTCGATCGACTACGTGGTCACCAAGATCCCGCGTTTCGCCTTCGAGAAGTTCCCTGCAGCCGACGCTCGCCTGACCACGCAGATGAAGTCGGTCGGCGAAGTGATGGCGATCGGGCGCACCTTCCACGAATCGCTGCAGAAGGCCTTGCGCGGGCTGGAGACCGGCAAGACCGGCCTCAACCCCACCGGCCTGGACATCGCCACCGACGACGGCCTGGCCGTGCTCAAGCGGGAACTGCGCGAGCCGCGCCCCGACCGCGTGTTCCACCTGGCCGATGCGTTCCGCGCCGGCTTGTCGCTGGACGAGGTGTTCGAGCTCAGCCGGGTCGATCCCTGGTTCCTCGCCGCGTTCGAGGACATCGTGCTGGCCGAGGCAGAGATCGCACGCCAGGGCATCACCGCGCTCGACGCTCCGCGCCTGCGCGAACTCAAGCGGCTCGGCTTTTCCGACGCGCGCATCGCCGAGCTGCTGGGTACCGACGAAGCCTCCGTGCGCCACCTGCGCCACACCCTGGGCGTGCGCCCGGTGTACAAGCGGGTGGATTCCTGCGCCGCCGAGTTCGCCACCAGCACCGCCTACATGTATTCGACCTACGAGGAAGAGTGCGAGGCGCTGCCCACCGAGCGCGACAAGATCATCGTGCTGGGTGGCGGTCCGAACCGCATCGGCCAAGGCATCGAATTCGACTATTGCTGCGTGCATGCCTCGCTCGCCCTGCGCGAGGACGGCTATGAAACCATCATGGTCAACTGCAATCCGGAAACCGTGTCGACCGACTACGACACTTCCGACCGCTTGTATTTCGAGCCGGTGACGCTGGAAGACGTGCTGGAAATCGTTCACCTCGAAAAGCCCAGGGGCGTGATCGTGCAGTACGGCGGCCAGACTCCGCTGAAGCTCGCGCGCGCGCTGGAGGCGGCCGGCGTGCCGATCATCGGCACCAGCCCCGACTCGATCGACCTGGCCGAGGATCGCGAGCGCTTCCAGCAGATGATCGAGAAGATCGGCCTGAAGCAGCCGCCGAACCGCACCGCGCGCAATGCCGACGAGGCGCTGGCGCTGGCCCGCGAGATCGGCTACCCGCTGGTGGTACGCCCCAGCTACGTGCTGGGCGGCCGCGCGATGGAGGTGGTGCATGACGACGCCGACCTGTCGCGCTACATCCGCGATGCGGTGAAGGTGTCGAACGATTCGCCGGTGCTGCTGGACCGCTTCCTCGACCACGCCGTGGAGGTCGACGTCGACGTGATCGCCGACGCCGAGGGCCACGTGCTGATCGGCGGCATCATGGAGCACATCGAGGAGGCCGGCGTGCACTCGGGCGATTCGTCCTGCTCGCTGCCGCCGTATTCGCTGAGCGCGACGATCCAGGACGAGCTGCGCCGCCAGGTCAGCGCGATGGCGCGGGAGCTTAAGGTCGTCGGCCTGATGAACACCCAGTTCGCGATCCAGGGCGACACGGTCTACATCCTGGAGGTCAATCCGCGGGCATCGCGCACCGTGCCCTTCGTCTCGAAGGCCACCGGCGTGCCGCTGGCGAAGATCGCCGCGCGGGTGATGGGCGGTCGCAGCCTGGCCAGCCTGGGCGCCACCCGTGAGGTGATCCCGTTGTACTACTCGGTGAAGGAGGCGATCTTCCCGTTCCTGAAGTTCCAGAACGTCGATCCCATCCTGGGGCCCGAGATGCGCTCCACCGGCGAAGTCATGGGTGTCGGGCGCAGCTTCGGCGCCGCGTTCGCGCGCGGCCACGAGGCTGCGGGCATCCGGCCGCCCTCGCTGGGCAAGGTGTTCCTGTCCGTGCGTGACGGCGACAAGGAGCGGCTGTTGCCGGTGGCCACCGAAGTCATCGCCCGCGGCTTCAGCCTGGTGGCGACCGCCGGCACCGCCGCTTACCTGACCGCGCATGGCGTACAGTGCGAGCGCATCAACAAGGTGCTGGAGGGCCGCCCGCACATCGTCGATGCGATCAAGAACGGCGAAATCGTCTACATCGTCAACACCACCGAGGGGAAACAGGCGATCGCCGACTCCTTCTCGATCCGACGCGAGGCGCTGCAGCATCGCGTCACCTATTCGACCACGGTGGCCGGTGCCCGCGCGCTGGTGCACTCGCTGGATTTCCGTGGCAGTGGCGAGGTCCACAGTCTGCAGGAACTGCATCAGGAGCTGAGCGCATGAGTCGTGCCCCCATCACCAAGACAGGTTCCGAACGCCTGCGCGCGGAACTGGAGCGGCTGAAATCCACCGAGCGCCCGCGCATCATCGCGGCCATCGCGGAGGCGAGGGCGCATGGCGATCTCAAGGAGAACGCCGAGTACCACGCGGCACGCGAACTGCAGAGTTTCACCGAAGGGCGCATCGCCCAGCTTGAAGGCCTGCTCTCGACCGCCGAAGTCATCGACGTCTCTCGCCTCAACGCCGGCAAGCGGGTGGTTTTCGGTGCGACCGTGGACCTGGAGGACGAGGACAGCGGCGCCGCAGTGACCTATCAGATCGTGGGTGACCTGGAAGCGGACATCAAGCAGAACCTGATCGCCGTTTCCTCGCCCATCGCCCGCGCACTGATCGGCAAGAGTGCAGGCGACAGCTTCGAGTTCACCGCCCCCAACGGCGTCAAGCACTACGAGATCATCGACGTCCGTTACCTCTGAAGGAGCGCAGCGTCCCTCATCCGGAGATCCGGCCCGGACCGCGGATGGCCCCGGGCAGGGCGCCTTGCGTGGTGGCGGGGGTGGCAGGTGCCTCCGGGGTGCCTGCCGGACCTGCGATGCCGGCAAGCCGCTGGCCGTGCTGACTGCAGGAGACGGCTGACGAACCGTTTCCTGCGCGCACAAAAAAGGCCGCGCAAGCGGCCTTTCTGCTGGCACGTGCGCGATGACTCAGCGCTGGCGGGCCTTGAAGCGGGGGTTGCTCTTGCAGATCACGAAAACCTTGCCGCGACGACGCACGATCTTGCAGTCGCGATGCCGCGCCTTGGCGGACTTCAGAGAATTAAGCACCTTCACGGCCGGCTCCTGGTACCAGATGAAAAAATTCAAGCTCCCAAGTATAGCGAGACCCGCGGCGCGTCACAAGCCCGGTGTAACGGCCACTTCGGTCACGGTGGCCAGGAACTGCTGCAGCGCCGGCGAGGGATCATTGGCCCGGCAAGCCACGGCCAGCAGCAGGAAAGCGTCGGGATCTTCCAGCGGCACATAGACGACCCCGGGCAGCCGCACCGCACGCAGGCTCGCCGGGACCAGCGCCAACCCCAACCCGGCGGCGACCAGGGCCAGCAAGCCGTTGATCTGCTGGGCGTGCTGGACGATGGCCGGCTGGAACCCCGCGTGCTGCGCCAGGGCAACCAGGCGGTCGTACAGCGTCGCGGCCAGCGCGCGCGGCTGCGACACGAAAGCGTCGCCGGCAACTTCGGCGAGGCCCACGCTGCTGCGGCCGGCCAGCCGGTGACCCGCCGGCATGGCCAGCAGCAACAGCTCGCGATCGATCACGCTGAGCCGCAGGTCGCGCGCGTCCTGCAGGTGCACCGGTTCGCCGCGGACGAAACCGGCGTCGATCTCGCCGCCGAGCAGGGCGGCAAACTGCGGCTCGGTGTACATCTCGTTGAGCTTCAGTCCCACCTTGGGCGCCACCTGCCCGTAGCGCAGGAGAATCCGCGGCAGGGCGGGGTGGAACGACGCCGATACCGTGTAGGCCAGCCGCAAGTGGCCGCTGTGGCCCGCGGCCGCCGCAACGACCTGGCTGCGCGCCTCGTCTGCCTTGGCGAGGATCTGCCTGGCCTGCTCCAGGAATACCCGGCCCGGCTCCGTCAGGGAGACGTGGCGCTTGCTGCGTTCCAGCAGGCGTACGCCGAGGTCCTGTTCCAGCGACTTGATCTGCTGCGAAAGGGGGGGCTGCGACAGGTGCAGGCGCAGGGCCGCCCGGGTGAAGCTCAGCTCCTCGGCGACGGCGACGAAATAGCGCAGCTGGCGGAGATCAAACATATACTTGGATCGAATAAAAAAGAGCCTAAATATATATTAGATACTTTATTCAGTCGATCATAAAATGCTCGCGTCACCCCACTATCCCCTCCCCCAGTGGTGGTGGCCCTCGCCCCGCAGCGACGCTAAATACGACATCTGGTTCAACTCCCCCCCTGAGCCCATGTTGATGCGTCGCACTTTGCGGGGCGCTTTCTTTTGTGGCGCGCCATGCCGGCGTCGCCATCGCCATCGTCAGCTCAAAGCCGCGCCGCCAGGGCGGTGCCCTGCGCGATGGCGCGCTTGGCATCGAGTTCGGTGGCCACGTCGGCACCCCCGATGACATGCACGGTCATGCCGGAGGCGACGAGGGCATCCGCCAATCGTCGATCCGGTTCCTGCCCGGCACAGACGACCACGTTGTCGACCGGCAGGATCTGCGATTCGCCATCGACGGTGATGTGCAGGCCCTGGTTGTCGAAGCGCTCGTAGCCGACCTTGCCCAGCATGATCACCTGCTTCGCCTTGAGGGTGGCGCGATGGACCCAGCCGGTGGTCTTGTTGAGCCGGGCGCCGGGACGCCCTTCGCTGCGCTGGAGCAACCATACTTGCCGTGCCGGTGCCTCCGGTTGCGCGACCAGCAAGCCACTGCGCGAACGCGGGGCCATGTCCACGCCCCATTCGCGGGTCCAGCGGGCGATATCGGTGGTGGGCGAGGGGGCGTGTTCGACCAGGAACTCCGCCACGTCGAAACCGATGCCGCCAGCGCCGATGATGGCCACCTTTGCGCCTACCGGTCGATGCAGCCGCAACACGTCGAGGTAACCCAGCACGCGCGGGTCGTCGCTGCCGGGGAAATTGACGCGGCGTGGGGTGACGCCGGTGGCGACGACCACCTCGTCGTAGCCGCCGGCGCGCAACGTGACCACTTCGGCGGTTTCGCCCAGGCGCACCTCGACTCCGCTGTCGCGCAACTGGTGGCCGAAATAGCGCAGGGTTTCGTGGAACTCTTCCTTGCCCGGGATCTGCTTGGCGAGGTTGAACTGGCCGCCGATCTCGTCGGCGCGGTCGAACAGGGTCACGTGGTGGCCGCGTTCTCCCAGCGTGCTGGCGCAAGCCATGCCCGCGGGGCCGGCGCCGATCACCGCGATGCGCTTGCGCACGCCGGCCGGTTCGATCCTCAGCTCCGTTTCGTGGCAGGCGCGCGGATTGACCAGGCAGCTGGCGCGCTTGTTCTGGAACACATGGTCAAGGCAGGCCTGGTTGCAGGCGATACAGGTGTTGATGCGCTCGCTGCGGCCGGCCCTGGCCTTGTTCACCCAGGCCGGATCGGCCAGCAGTGGCCGCGCCATCGAAACCATGTCGGCGTCGCCGTCGGCCAGGATGCGTTCGGCCACCTCCGGCATGTTGATGCGGTTGGTGGCCACCAGCGGGATGGCCACCTCGCCCATGAGCCGGCGCGTGACCCAGGCGAAGCCGGCGCGCGGTACGCTGGTCACGATGGTCGGCACGCGCGCTTCGTGCCAGCCGATGCCGGTGTTGATGATGCTGGCGCCGGCAGCTTCGACGGCCTTGGCCAGGGTGGTGATCTCGTCCCAGGCCTGGCCGTCCTCGACCAGGTCCAGCATCGACAAGCGGTAGATGATGATGAAGTCGCGGCCGACGGCCTCGCGCATGCGCCGCACGATCTCCACCGGAAAGCGCATGCGCCGCCGCGCATCGCCGCCCCAGGCGTCGTCGCGCTGGTTGGTGCGCGCGGCGATGAATTCATTGATCAGGTAGCCCTCCGATCCCATCACCTCGACACCGTCGTAGCCCGCCTCCCGGGCCAATTGTGCGCAGCGGACGAAGTCCTCGATGGTGCGCTCGACCCCGCGGGGTGACAGCGCGCGCGGGGTGAACGGCGTGATCGGCGACTTGATGCGCGAGGGCGCCACCGACAGCGGGTGATAGCCGTAGCGTCCGGCGTGCAGTATCTGCATGCAGATGCGGCCGCCTTCGCCATGGACGGCCCGGGTGAGCTTGCGGTGGCGCGGCTTGTGCCAGGGCATCGAGACCCGGCCACCGAAGGGTTTCAACCAGCCCTCGATGCTGGGCGAGATGCCGCCGGTGACCATCAGGCCCACGCCGCCGCGGGCGCGTTCGGCGAAAAAGGCGGCGAGCTTGTCGTAGTCGCGGGCGTGATCCTCCAGCCCGGTATGCATCGAGCCCATCAGGATGCGGTTGGGCAGCGTGACATGGCCCAGGTCCAGGGGAGAGAAGAGGTTGGGATAGTTCATGCGGACCGCGCGGCTTCAAACGATCGTATGAATGTGCCGGGATCGGGCCTGCAAAAGCAAGCGGAAGAGGTCGAACGTAGCGACGGGACCGGCCAGGTCAGGCCAGGAGCTGGTGTACCAGGGCGATGTAGCGGCGCATGGCCTCATCGGCGGGGACGCCGTTCAATTGCGCCCACGCCTCGTGCTTGGCGGTGCCCACGAAATCGAAAAAGCCCGGTTGGCTCCGCCTGAGGTCCCCCTCGGTAGCCTGCTTGTACAGGGCGTAGAGCTTGAGCAAGGTGTCGTTGTCCGGGCGTCTGGCCAGGCCCTGGACATCCCGGGCGGCTTGCTCGAACTCGCGACGCAGATCGTTCATGGGGCTGAGGCCACGCCGGGCAAGCGGAAAACGGGTAGATAGCACGCGTGGGTGGGAGGGTCAACGCGTTAGACTGCGCGCTCTCCATGCCGCCAGGATGCCTTCGATGACTCATGCCGCCGCCGTTCCCGTGCTCACCATCGACGGGCCGTCCGGGTCGGGCAAGGGCACGGTCAGCGCCCTGGTGGCCGAGCGCCTGGGTTGGCGCTTGCTGGATTCCGGGGCGCTTTATCGCGCCGTGGGCTACGCCGCCGGCATGGCCGGGCTGGACCTGTCCGATGCCGAGGCCATGGCCCGCTGCGCGCAGGCCACGAAGATCCAGTTCCGTGCGGGCGAGGCGGGTAGTGGCACCCGGGTGCTGGTCAATGGTCACGATGCCACCGACGAATTGCGCACGGAGACCGCCGGGGCGGCCGCGTCGGCGATCGCCTCGATGCCCAGCGTCCGGCAAGCCCTGGTAGCGTTGCAATTGGGCTTTCGCCGGTCGCCCGGGCTGGTCGCGGACGGGCGTGACATGGGCACGGTGATCTTCCCGGATGCGCCATTCAAGGTTTTCCTCACCGCCAGCGCCGCCGAGCGGGCGAAAAGGCGCTATAAGCAGTTGAAGGAAAAGGGGCTCAGCGTTACACTTGCCGGCCTTCAACGCGAGATTGAGGCGCGTGACAGCCGCGATGCTTCGCGTGCGGTCGCGCCACTCAGGCCCGCCGATGATGCGGTGCTGGTGGACACCACCGGCATGCCCATCGATGAGGTCGTTGCGAAAGTGCTTGCCGTCGTGCAGTCCTGACCGGGATTGCGCGGCGGTTTTTGTGCCCCTGCCGCGGCAGGGGGTTTTGACCCACGGTGACGACTTCGGCCCGCAAGGCCGGCGAAGGCACCCCCAACCGGTGGACCGGGAAGTTCGTGCGCAACAACCAAACCCGCGCAGCGGACCCAAGGTCTTTTCCCACTATGGAATCAACATGACTGAAAGTTTTGCCGAACTGTTTGAACAGAGCCAGCAGGCCATCTCCAAGCTGAAGCCCGGCGCCATCGTCACCGGCATCGTCGTGGAAATCCGCAACGACGTCGTCGTGATCAATGCCGGCCTGAAGAGCGAAGGCATCGTCCCGATCGAGCAGTTCAAGAACGAGGAAGGTGTGCTGGAGGTGCAGGTTGGCGACGAGGTGAAGGTAGCCCTCGAAGCCTTGGAAGACGGTTTCGGCGAAACCAAGCTGTCGCGCGAGAAGGCCAAGCGCTCGATGGTGTGGGACGACCTGGAGCAGGCGTTCGACAAGGAAGAGACCATCGTCGGCATGATTTCCGGCAAGGTCAAGGGCGGTTTCACCGTCGACATCAAGGACGTCCGTGCGTTCCTGCCGGGTTCGCTGGTCGATGTGCGCCCGGTGCGCGAGCCCACCTATCTCGAGGGCAAGGAACTCGAGTTCAAGATCATCAAGCTGGACCGCAAGCGCAACAACGTGGTGGTCAGCCGCCGCGCCGTCGTCGAGACCGAGTTCTCCGAGGAGCGCGAGAAGCTGCTGGAGCGCCTGGTCGAAGGTGCCGTCGTCAAGGGCGTGGTGAAGAACCTTACCGACTACGGCGCGTTCGTGGACCTGGGCGGCATCGACGGCCTGCTGCACATCACCGACATGGCGTGGAAGCGCGTGCGCCATCCGTCCGAGGTGGTCAACGTCGGCGACGAGCTGGACGTGCGCGTGCTGAAGTACGACAAGGAGCGCAACCGCGTGTCGCTGGGCCTGAAGCAGCTGGGCGACGATCCGTGGGTGAACATCTCGCGTCGCTACCCGGTCGGCAGCCGCATCTTCGGCAAGGTCTCCAACGTCACCGATTACGGCTGCTTCGTCGAGATCGAGCCGGGCGTGGAAGGCCTGGTGCACGTGTCCGAGATGGACTGGACCAACAAGAACGTCAACCCGGCCAAGGTGGTGCAGGTCGGCGACGAGACCGAAGTGACCGTGCTGGACGTGGATGAAGAGCGTCGCCGCATCTCGCTGGGCATCAAGCAGACCCGCTCGAACCCGTGGGAAGCCTTCGCCGCCATGCACAAGAAGGGCGACAAGGTCTCCGGCCAGATCAAGTCGATCACCGACTTCGGCGTGTTCATCGGCCTGGAGGGCGGCATCGACGGCCTGGTTCACCTGTCGGACATTTCCTGGCAGGTATCGGGCGAGGATCTCGTGCGCGACTTCAAGAAGGGCGAGGAGATCGAGGCGGTGGTGCTGGCGGTGGACCCGGAGCGCGAGCGCATCAGCCTCGGTATCAAGCAGATGGAGCAGGATCCGTTCGGCCAGTTCATGGCGGCCAATCCGCGCGGCAGCATCGTCAACGGCACCGTCAAGGAAGTCGACGCCAAGGGTGCCGTGATCGACCTGGGCGAGGGCGTGGAGGGTTACCTGCGCGCCAACGACATCGCCAAGGAGCGCATCGACGACGCCACCCAGCACCTGAAGGTGGGCGACAAGGTCGAGGCCAAGTTCACCGGCATGGACCGCAAGGGTCGCCAGCTGGCGCTCTCGATTCGCGCCAAGGACGAGGAAGACGCACCCGAGGCCGCGGTGGACTACTCTTCGGCCGCCAGTGGCACGACCAAGCTCGGCGCGTTGCTGAAGGAACAGTTCAACAAGGCCGACTGATCTCTCGTTGCAGGCACGACGCGGGGCGGCACGTCGCCGCCCCGCCGTTTCACGTCACGGACATTGGGGCCCATGACCAAATCCGAATTGATCGAAGCGCTGGCCAGGCGCCAGACCCACCTCGCGTTTGCCGATGTCGAGATGGCCGTCAAGAGCGTCATCGAGCAGATGAGCCTGGCTCTGGCACAGGGCGAGCGCATCGAGGTGCGCGGTTTCGGCAGCTTCGCCCTGCATTACCGGCCGCCGCGGATGGGGCGCAACCCCAAGACCGGCGAGGCCGTGGCACTGCCGGGCAAGCACGTTCCCCATTTCAAGCCAGGCAAGGAGCTGCGCGAGCGCGTCAATCTCGATCTGGAGAAGAACTCCGGTTGAGCCACTCACGGCAGCAAATCCGAGGCAGGCGGCGCGAGCCGGTCCTGCCTTTTTTGTGCCTGCGATGAGCGCATCGGCCGGCGCCTGTGCCGGACTGCGCCAATCGGGTAAAGTTCGGACATGCGATTGCTTGCCCTCATCATCCTGGCTGTTTTTGTCGCCGCTGGCATCGTGCTGGGTGCACTGAACGCCGAAATGGTCGGTTACGACTTCGGCTTCTCGCAGTTGCAGCTGCCCAAGGGGGCAGCCTTGCTGGGAGCGCTCGTGGTGGGCTGGCTGCTCGGTGGGGTCACGGCGTGGCTCGGCGTGCGGCCACGACGTTCGCGAAGGACTCCGGGTGCGGACCGGAAGCCGCCAGTCAAGCCATGAATCCCCTGTACGTGTTGGCTATCTTGATCCCGGTCGCGTTCGTGCTGGGTTGGTGGGCTTCGCGCCTGGTGGTCGCGCGCCGTGCCGGTGTCGATGTCAGCGAACTGTCGTCGGACTACTTCCGCGGCCTGAACTACCTGCTCAACGAGGAGCAGGACAAGGCCATCGAAGTCTTCCTGAAACTCGCCGAGTACAACCGGGACACGGTGGAGACGCATCTCGCCCTGGGCAATCTGTTCCGGCGGCGCGGCGAGGTCGATCGGGCGATCCGGCTGCACCAGCACCTGGTGTCGCGGCCGGGCCTGTCCGAGGCGATGAAGACGGTGGCCCTGCTCGAACTGGGCGAGGATTACATGCGCTCGGGCCTGCTCGATCGCGCCGAGGCCCTGTTCGCCGATCTGGTGGCCATGAATTCGCATGCGCCTTCGGCGCTGCGCCACCTGATCGCCATCTACCAGCACGAACGCGACTGGCACAAGGCGATCGAGCACGCGCGACGGCTGGAGGTGATGACCGGCGAGGACGAGGCGCCGATGATCGCCCAGTTCTATTGCGAGCTGGCCGAGCGCGCGCGCCAGCATGGCGCCCGCGCCGAGGCGCGGGAGTACCTGCATCAGGCCTTCGAATGCCAGCCGGATTGCGTGCGCGCCTTCATGATCACCGGGCGGCTGCATGCCGAGGACGGCCAGCATGCCGAAGCCATCGATGCTCTCGAGGCGGCGATCCGGGCCGACAGTGCCTTCACGCCCGACATCCTGCCGCCCCTGCTCAACAGTTATGCCCGCGCCCAGCAGATGGATCGCGCCGAGACCTTCCTGCGCAACATGGTCGGGCGCTACCACGGTGTCTCGCCGATCCTGGCGCTGACCAATCTCTATCGCCAGCGTGATGGCGAACGCGCGGCGATCGACTTTCTCACCGCGCAGTTGCGCCAGCGGCCGTCGGTGCGCGGTCTGATGACGCTGCTCGACGCCACGATGGACAAGATCGAGGGCGAGGCGCGGGAGAATTTCCTGATCCTGCGCGACCTCACCCGCAAGCTGCTCGAAGGGCAGGCGATGTACCGCTGCAACCGCTGCGGGTTCGGCGCCAAGGCCCACCATTGGCAATGTCCCAGCTGCAAGAGCTGGAGCACGATCCGCCCGATCCATGGAGTGGCCGGCGAGTGACATGACGATGCTGATGACCATCGGATGGTTGCTGGCGGCCTTTCTGATCACCGCGCTGCTGGTGCGCGGCGCGATCGGCTACGCACATCGCCGGGGCATGCTCGACCTGCCCGGGCAACGTCGGTCGCACCAGTTGCCGACCCCGCGCGGTGGCGGCGTGGGCATCGTGATCGCCATGCTGGCCTGCCTGCCCGGTGTGACCTGGAGCCTGCGCGCGGCGTTTCCGACCCCCGGCTTGCTGGGCCTTACGTGCCTGGCCCTGCTGCTGGTGGCGCTGGCCGGCTGGTGGGACGACCATCGCCCGCTTCCGGCCTGGCCACGGCTGGCCGTGCAACTGCTGGCCTGCGGCTTGCTCTGCGTCGGCCTGCAGGCCTGGTCGGTCGCCTGGTGGTGGCTGCCGCTGCTGGTGGTCGGCGGGGCGTGGAGCATCAACCTGCACAACTTCATGGATGGCATCGATGGTTTGCTGGCACAGCAGGCGGGCTTCGTCGGCAGCGGCCTGGCGGTGCTGGCGTGGGCGGCGGGCCAGCCTGCGCTGGCACTCGCGGCCGCCTGCCTGGCGGCCGCGGCGCTGGCGTTCGGGTGCTTCAACTGGCCGCCGGCGCGGATCTTCCTGGGCGACGTGGGCAGCGGCAGCGTGGGCCTGCTCGTGTTCGCGTTCAGTGCGATGCTGTGGAGGACGGAACCGGCGTGGCTGTGGCCCACGCTGATCTTGTCGTCCGCCTTCGTGGCGGATGCCAGCTTCACCCTGCTGACACGGATATGGCGCGGGCGCCGCTGGTACAGTGCCCATCGCGAGCACCTTTACCAGTGGCTGGCGCGCCGCGCCGGCAGCCATGCCCGGGTGGACGCGGCGTATCTTGGCTGGAACCTGCTGGTGGCGGCCCCGCTGGCCTGGTTGGCCGGCAGTCATCTGCACGCCGCGCCGGCCATTACCATGGCCGTTTATGCAGGCGCGGCGATCATCTGGTTGACCCTGAAGCGTCGCATGGTGCGACGTCATCCGAGCAAGGACCTCCATGTCACTGCGTAAGCTTGTCGGCTTCATTCATCCGCGCGTGGCGGTCGTGGTTCACGACCTGCTGATGGCGGCGCTGGCGTGGTGGATCGCCAAGTGGTTGCGTTACACCTTGCGCCCGGACGAGGTGTTCAGCTTCCAGTTGCTGGAGTTCCCGCTGGTGCTGCTGGTACAGGGCCTGATCTTCCGCTGGACGGGGCTGTATCGGAGCGTCTGGCGTTTCGCCAGCCTGCCGGATCTGTGGAACATCGTGCGCGCCGTGGCCATCGGCGCGTTGGCCATTGGCCTGTGCCTGTTTTTCTACAATCGCCTGCTGGGCGTGCCGCGCTCGACGTTCGTGTTGTACCCCGGCCTGCTCGCCGTGTTTCTGGGCGGGCCGCGACTGGCCTATCGCTACTGGAAGGACAGCCGTGCCGATCTGTTCCGGGGGAGCGACGCGAAACGGGTGCTGATCGTGGGCGCCGACCGCGCCGGCGAGGTGCTGGCGCGCGACCTGCGCCGTGACAACCGCTATGCCGTGGTCGGCTTCGTGGACGACATGCCCAGCCTGCGCGGCGCCAGCATCAACGGCCATCCGGTGCTGGGCCGGCTCGACCAGCTGCCCGAGCTGGTGGGCAGCGCGGCGGCGGACATGCTCTTGATCGCCATGCCCGGCGCCACCACGGCCGAGATGCGCCGCGTGGTGGCCCTGTGCGACAGCACCGACCTGCCTTACCGCACGGTGCCGCGCATCGAGGACATCGTGGCCGGTCGCGCCCAGTTGAACCAGATCAAGGAGGTGGCGATCGAGGACCTGCTGGGTCGCGACACGGTGGAGCTGGACTGGACCGCGATCCGCAACACGCTGAGCGGGCGGCGCGTGCTGGTTACCGGTGGTGGCGGCTCGATCGGCTCGGAACTGTGCCGGCAGGTCGCGCGGCTCGGTGCGCACGCGCTGACCGTGGTGGAACTGAGCGAGTACAACCTGTACCGGATCACGCAGGAGCTGCGCAGCAACTTCCCCGAGCTGATCCTCGATGGCGTCCTGGCCAACTGCTGCGACCAGGCGGCGGTGCGCAAGGTGTTTGCCGAGACCAAGCCCCAGGTGGTGTTCCATGCCGCGGCCTACAAGCACGTGCCGATGCTGCAGGGGCAGTTGCGCGCCGCGTTCTGCAACAACGTGCTGGGCACCCGCACGGTGGCCGATGCCGCCTGCGCGACCGGGGTGGAGTGTTTCGTGCTGATCTCCACGGACAAGGCGGTGAACCCGACCAGCGTGATGGGCGCCTGCAAGCGCGTGGCCGAAATCTATTGCCAGAACCTCGACGCACACGCCGATACCCGCTTCATGACCGTGCGCTTCGGCAACGTGCTGGACTCGGCCGGCTCGGTGGTGCCGCTGTTCCGCCGGCAGATCCGCGAGGGCGGGCCGGTTACCGTGACGCACCCGGAGATATCCCGCTACTTCATGACCATCCCCGAGGCCTGCCAGCTGATCCTGCAGACCGCCAGCATCGGCGAGGGTGGCGAGATCTTCGCCCTGGACATGGGCGAGCCGGTGAGGATCCGCGACCTGGCCGAGCAGATGATCCGCCTGGCAGGGAAGAAGCCCGGCAGCGAGATCCCGATCGTCTACACCGGCCTGCGTGCCGGCGAGAAACTGTTCGAGGAACTGTTCCACCCGCTGGAGAACTACAGCGCCACCGCGCATGCCAAGATTTTCCTGGCGCAACACCGGGAGGTGTCGTGGGAGTTGCTGCAGGCGCTGCTGCACAAGGCAGCCGAAGCGGCCGACGTTTTCAACGAGGAAGAACTACGCCGCTGCGTGTCCAGCCTGCTGCCTTCGTTC
The DNA here is from genome assembly GCA_040255835.1 of Lysobacteraceae bacterium. Classification (GTDB taxonomy): domain Bacteria; phylum Pseudomonadota; class Gammaproteobacteria; order Xanthomonadales; family Rhodanobacteraceae; genus Rhodanobacter. The sequence goes on along the minus strand of JBDZVT010000001.1, from coordinate 12,316 downwards.
CGCTGGAGCGAATCGGCACAGCCGGACAACGTGGTGTCGATCCGTCGCGCCAACCCGGAGATCAATGAGTGAGCAAGCCCCTGCGAAAAGTGGTGTTTCCCGTCGCTGGACTCGGCACGCGCTTTCTTCCGGCGACCAAGGTGGTCGCCAAGGAGATGCTGCCGGTGCTGGACAAGCCCCTGATCCAGTACGCCGTCGACGAGGCCGTGGATGCAGGCGCCGATACGCTGATCTTCGTCACCAACCGCTACAAGCACGCCATTGCCGACTACTTCGACAAGGCCTACGAGCTGGAGTCCAAGCTGCACGAGAAGGGCAAGGCCAACTTGCTGGCCCTGGTGCAGGGCACCTTGCCGCGCAACGTGCGGGCGATCTTCGTGACCCAACCCGAGGCGCTGGGCCTGGGGCACGCCGTGCTTTGCGCCAAGCCGGTGGTCGGCGACGAGCCGTTCGGCGTGATCCTGCCCGATGACCTGATCTGGAACGGCAAGGGCCGCGGCGCGCTGCGGCAGATGGCCGAGCTGGCGCAGGCGCAGGCCGCCGGCGTCATCGCCGTGGAGGAAGTCCCGCACGAGGACACCGACAAGTACGGCATCGTCGATGCCACCCCGGTCGACGAGCGCAGCGCCCTGATCCGCTACATGGTCGAGAAGCCCAAGCCGGCCAAGGCGCCCTCCAACCTGGCCGTGGTCGGTCGCTACGTGCTGCCCGGGCGGATCTTCCGATTGCTGGAGGAGACCACCCCGGGGGCCGGCGGCGAGATCCAGCTCACCGACGCGATCGAGGCGCTGTTGAAGGAGCAGGGCAAGGTGCTGGCCTACCGTTTCGAAGGCACCCGCTTCGACTGCGGCAACAAGGCCGGGCTGGTGCGCGCCACCATGCACATGGCGATGCAGGATCCCACGCTCGCGCCCACCGTGCGCGAGTTCCTCGGCCGCCTCTGAGCCGCGGCGCCGGTCACCGATGAAGGGCACGCTTGCGTACGTCCCCGGTGCGGCGTCGGCCTGCGCGGCATGAAACCCTCGGACATCTCCTACTACCGCGCCACGGTCACCAGCCATCCGGCCTGGGAGCCGTTGCACGGCAAGGCGCACGCGCGGGTGGTCGTGGTCGGCGGCGGCTTTGCCGGCCTGAATACGGCGCTGGGCCTGGCCGAACGCGGCGTACACGACGTGGTCCTGCTCGAGCGCGAGCAGGTCGGCTTTGGTGCTTCCGGCCGCAACGGCGGTTTCGTGTTCGCGGGGTTCTCGCTGGGTGAGCAAGCGCTGCTCGACCAGGCGGGTGAGGCGCGGGCGCAGGCCTTGTTCCGGCTGACCACCGAGGCGGTGGGACGCATTCGTCGGCGCATTGCCGGGTACGCCATCCCCTGCGACGCGGTCGACGAAGGCGTGATCTGGGCCAACTGGTTCCGCGACCCGGCAGTGCTGCGCCGGCGCCAGCAACTGCTGTCCGAGCATTACGGCGTGCACTGGCAATGGCTGCCCGAGGCAGAGTTGCGCGGACTGGTGCGTACCGACCGTTACCACGATGGCCTCTACGAACGCGATGCGCTGCACCTGCACCCGCTCAACTACGCGATCGGCCTGGCCGCCGCGGCGGCCGGGCAGGGCGTGCGCATCCACGAGCGCAGTGGCGTGCGCAGCCTTGCGCGCGAAGGGCTGCAATGGCGCGTGCGCACCGCGCAGGGCGAGGTGCTGGCCGACCAAGTGGTGCTGGCCTGCGGCGGCTATCTGGCCGGCCTGCGCAAGTCGATCGACCGGGCCATCCTGCCGATCGCGACCTACGTGATGGTCACCGAACCGCTCGGTGTGCGGCTGGACGAATGCCTGCGTACCCGCGCGGCGGTCTACGACAGCCGTTTCGCGTTCGATTATTACCGCGCCTTGCCGGACACGCGCCTGTTGTGGGGCGGCCGCATCTCGGTGCTCGACCGCTCCCCCCGGGCCGTGCAACGCCTGCTGCTGCGGGATCTGCTGCGGGTATTCCCGCAACTGCGCGGCGTGCGGATCGATCATGCCTGGTCGGGCCTGATGAGCTACGCGCGGCACCAGATGCCGCAGGTCGGCGGTGGCGACGATGGGCTCTGGTGGGCGCAGGCGTTCGGCGGCCACGGCCTGGCGCCGACCTGTGCTGCGGGCGAGCTGCTGGCGGCGGCTATCGCCGAGGGCGACGATGGCTGGAAGCGTTTTGCCGACTACGGCCTGGGCAACACCCATCGGCCGTTCGGGTATCTTGTGGCACAGGCCAGCTACTGGTGGCAGCAGGGCCGCGATGGCCTGAAGACGAGGTTGGAAGGATGAATGCAGGCATGCCTCCCGAAATCAGCTGGGCGGATTTCGAGAAAGTACTGATCGTCGCCGGCACGGTGACCCGGGTCGAGCCGTTTCCCGAGGCGCGCAAGCCGGCGTGGAAGGTGTGGGCGGATTTCGGCCCCTACGGCGAGCGCAAGACCAGCGCCCAGATCGTGGCGCTGTATGCCGCGGAACAATTGCTCGGTCGGCAGATCGTGGGCGTGATCAACTTTCCCGAGAAGCAGATCGGCCCGTTCCGCTCGCAATTCCTGCTGACCGGGTTTCCGACCGACGAGGGCGTGGTGCTCACCGCGGTCGAACGCCCGGTGCCCAACGGCACGCGGCTGGCCTGAGCCCGCCTGCCCGCAATTTGCCAGCGACGCGCCCGCGCCAGGGCCGCGTCGCCGCCCACCATGGCGGTCCCGTTTCCATGGAGCCCCGGCATGAATCCTTTTCTCCGCGTGCTGTGTCTCGCCGCCGGCCTGGCCGCGGCAGGTTTCGCGCAGGCGCATGATGCGCGCTGGAGCGCGCCACGGCAGCCGTTCCACATCTATGGCAACACCTGGTACGTGGGCACGCAGGGGCTGAGCGCGATCCTGATCACCTCGCCGCAGGGCCATGTGCTGATCGACGGCACGCTGGAAGGGAATGCGCCGCAGATCGAGGCGAACATCCGCGCGCTCGGCTTCCGCCTGCACGACGTCAAGCTGATCCTCAACTCGCATGCCCATTTCGACCATGCCGGTGCCATTGCCAGGCTGGCGCACGACAGCGGTGCCGCGGTGGCGGCCAGCGCAGCCGGGGCGAGGGAGCTTCGCTCCGGCGGCGACGACCCGGACGATCCGCAGTACGGCATGGCCACGCCTTATCCGGCGGTGGCCACGGTGCAAGTGGTCGCCGACGGCGCGGACGTGCAGGTGGGGCCGATAGCGGTCACGGCGCACTACACGCCCGGCCACACGCCCGGCAGCACCTCGTGGACCTGGCGTTCGTGCGAGAAGGGTCGTTGCTTCGGTCTGGCCTATGTCGACAGCCTGACCGCGCTCAGTCGCGACGGCTTCCGCTACAGCGACGACCCGGCCCGGGTGGCGAGTTTCCGCCGTTCCTTCGCGACCATCGCCGCCTTGCCGTGCGATATCCTGATCACTCCGCACCCCGAGGCCAGCGGCTTCATGCAGAAGATCGCCGCCCGCGATCGCGGGCATTCCTCCGCGGCCCTGGTCGACACCGGCGCCTGCCGGGCCTACGCCGCAGCGGCGAAACCGCGCTTCGAGGCACGCCTGGTGAAGGAACGGCAGGACGCTCGCGGAAAGTGAAGCCGTCGCGGGGTCAGCGATCCAGCCACACCTCCAGCCCCTGCGCGTTCAGCTCGATGTCCATGCCGAGCAGCTGACGCAGCATTTCGCGGCCCTGCTGCCAGCCATGCGCCTCGGCGCGGGTCGCGTAAAGCCCGGTGAGCGATTCCACCAGCTCGGCGTGCCGATCGGGCCGGCCGTGGGCGCCCCGGGCCAGGGCGACCATGGCGTCGATCTGCGCGTGCAGGTCGGCGGCCAGCCGTTCCACCGCGTCCACGCGGCCGTAGTGGGTGAGGTACATCGCCTGCGGCCGCAGCTCGACGAGCCGGTCGATCGAAGCGTGCAGCGCCTCGGGGTCGAACTGCACCGGCGAGGTGGTGGGCAGGATGAACGGACCCTGCGCGGTGTCGAAGTCGCGGTACGAGAGGCCGAACACGTCGCCGGTGAAACAGACGTTGGCGCGCGCGTCGTGGATGGCGATGTGGTGGCGCGCGTGGCCGGGTGTGTCGAGGCAGCGCAGTTCGCGGCCGGCCAGGTCGACGATGTGGCCGTCCGCGGCCTCGACCACGCGCCCGGCCGACACTGGCCGCAGCCGCCCGTACGTCTGCTCCATCACCGACTCGCCATATACCGCGCTGGCGCCGGCCCACAGTGCGGAGGGGTCGATCATGTGGCGCGCTCCGCGCGGGTGCACCACCAGCTTCGCGTTCGGCAACCGGGCGATCAGCTCGCCGGCGCCACCGGCATGGTCCAGGTGCACGTGGGTGAGGATCAGCCAGTCCACCGCGGCGGCGGTGATCCCGGCGCTTTCCAGCGCCGCCAGCATGCGCGGCACGGCGAAGTTCGTGCCGCAGTCGATGAACGCGCCGCGGCCATGTTCGACGATCAGGTACGCCGCGTCGAAGCGCGGTCGCACGAAGCCGGTGTCAATGGTGTGGATGCCATGGGTGTGGGTCATGCTTCGCCTCGCGAACCGGGTGATCCGGCGAGGGTAGCAAGCGGCGGCACGACGGGCACCTGCACGGTGGTCGCTGGCCGCCGGCAGCCAGCGGGGGCGGGAACCTTTGCGGCTGCTGCCGCATCCGATCGGCGGGTCCATTCCATCAACGCACCACCCGGGGGAACAACATGCTGATCTACGCGATTCTGGTTTTTGCAATTGCCGCCATCGGCGGCCTGGTGCTGGCTTCGAGCGTCCTGCGCGGCAAGCTGGCGCCATGGGCGGTTTCGATCCTGCACGCCTTGCTCGGTGCCTGCGGCCTGGTCCTGTTGATTCTCGTGCTGCTGCAGGGAGCGGCACCGGGCCGACTGGTCGCCGCTCTGGCCTTGCTGGTGCTCGCGGCGCTGGGCGGTTTCTTCCTGGCCTCGTTCCACCTGCGCAAGCAGGTCGCGCCGAAGGCCGTGGTGTTCGTGCATGCGGGCGTGGCCGTGGTCGGCTTCCTGACCCTGCTCAGCCTGCTGCTGGCCTGAGCGACTGCCATGAGCCACCCGCTGCATCCGGCGTTGGTGCATTTCCCGGTCGCCTGCTGGTCGCTGGCCACCGCGGCGGATCTGGCCAGCTTGGCCTGGGGCGAGCCGGCGTGGCGGTTTGCGGGCATCGTGCTGGTGGCGGGAATCGGGCTCTCGATTCCCGCCATGCTGGCCGGCTTTCTCGAACTCGCCAAACTCGGCCCGGACAGCCCGGCGATCAAGGACGTCAACCGTCACATGCTCATGGTGATGTGCGCGCTGGCCTGTTACGTGACCAGCCTGTTCCTGCGGTTGCATGGCACCACGTTGATCGCCCCCGGTCTGCTGGCGATCGGTTTGAGCGTGGCGGGCTTCCTGTGCCTGGGCGTGGCCGGTTGGCTGGGCGGCAAGCTGGTCTACGGCCACCGGCTCGGCGTCAGCCCGCCCGGCGAAACGTCAGGTTGATGCGAACCGCGCCCAGCCCCGCGTGATGGTTCGGTTTCAGCGCCAGTACGCCGTGGTGGTGCAGGCGTGCGGGGCCACCCCACACGACGACGTCGCCGTGCGCCAGCGGTACGCGCCGTACCGGGTCGGCACGACGCGGGCCGCCGAACAGGAACACCGCGGGGATGCCCAGCGACACCGACACGATCGGATGGCTGAAGTCGCGCTCGTCGCGATCCTGGTGCAGGCTCAGCCGGGTGCCGGGCTCATAACGGTTGATCAGGCAGGCATCGGGAACGAAGCCGGCAAACCCGGTGCGGCTGGCTGCGGCCGTGGCCAGCCGCTGGAACACTTCCGGCATCGGCGGCCATGGCTTGCCGCTGTCCGGATCGGACGCTTCGTAGCGATAACCGCGGCGGTCGCTGACCCACCCCAGCGCCCCGGCATTGCTCATGGCCACCGACATGCGCTGGCCGCCCGGCGTGACCAGGTGGCGGAACGGCGCCAGTGCCACGACGCGGTCGATGGCCTGCAACAGCACCGCCTGGTCGCCCAGCGCAAACCCGCGCAGCACCACCGCGCTTTCGCCCAGGGGCTCGTCCGGGGTGTTCGCGTGGGAGGCAGGGAACAGGTCGGTAGTGATCATGTGGCGTCGTGGAAGATGATGCCGAGCGTGTGGCGGTGGCCGCTGCGCAGGCGACTGACGCCGTGGCGCAGATTCACCCGGTAGCAGCCGCGTGTCCCTTGCACGGGACGCTGGTGCACGGCGAATACCACCGCGTCGCCCTGGCGCAGCGGCACCACCTCGGCGCGTGACTGCATGCGCGGGCGCTGCTCGGTGAGCACGAACTCGCCGCCCTGGAAATCGCGCCCCGGCTCGGACAGCAGGATCGCCACCTGCAGCGGAAACACGTGTTCGCCGTACAGGTCCTGGTGCAGGCAGTTGTAGTCGCCCGCGCCGTATCGCAGCAGCAAAGGGGTAGGGCGCCGCTGGCCGGCGGCGTGGCAGCGATCGATGAACTCGGCGTGCGTGGCGGGGTAGCGCACTGCGAGCCCCATCGACGCATTCCAGCGGTTTGCGACTCGCGCCAGCCGCGGGTAGAGCGCGCTGCGCAACGTGTCTACCAGCCCGGGCAGCGGGTAGGCGAAGTAGCGGTATTCGCCACGACCGAAGCCGTGCCGGCCCATGACCACGTGGCTGCGGAACCTGCCCTCGTCCACGTACATGCGCGCCAGCTCGGCGCACTCCGGCGGCGAAAGCAGTGCCTTCAGCACCGTGTTGCCGTACTCGTCGAGCTCGTCGGCGACGCCCGCCCAGTCGTACTCCCGCACCCGCGCATCCACTCCGGAACACGCCTGAAGTCGTGCGTTCATCCCTGCGCCTCGCGTTCCAGCAGCGCGCGCTTGCGCGGCACGCCCCAGCGGTAGCCGGACAATGTGCCGTCGTTGCGCACCACGCGGTGGCAGGGAATCGCCACGGCCAGCATGTTCGTGGCGCACGCCTGGGCCACGGCCCGGGTGGCCCTGGGCGAACCGATGCGCCGCGCGATCTCGCTGTAGCTGGCGGTGCTGCCGGCCGGGATGTCGCGCAACGCCTGCCACACGCGCTGCTGGAACGCGGTGCCGCGCACGTCCAGCGGCAGGTCGAGACCGATCGTCGGCTTCTCGACAAAACCCACCACCTGCGCCACCAGTCGTTCGTACTCGCGGTCGCCACCGATCAGACACGCCTTCGGGAAGCGGTCCTGCAGCTCGCGCGCCAGCGCATCCGGATCGTCGCCCAGCAGGATCGCGCAGACGCCGCGCCCGCTCTGCGCCACCAGGATCGCGCCCAGCGAACACTGGCCGATCGCGAAGCGGATGTCGCTGTCGGCACCACCGGCGCGATAGCTCGAAGGCGTCATGCCAAGCACCTGGTCGGCGGTTTCGTAGAACCGGCTGCTGGCGTTGTAGCCGGCGTCGAAAATGGCTTCCGTCACCGAGGCACCGTGTTCCAGCTTGTCGCGCACGCGGCGGGTGCGGTGCGCCGTGGCGTACTGCTTCGGCGTCACGCCGGTGATCGACTTGAACACGCGGTGGAAGTGGAACGGGCTGAGCCCGCTGGGCCTCGCCAGCTGCTCGAGGGTGGGCGCGGTCTCGGCCTGTTCGATCGCCCGGCACGCCGCGGTGACCATGGCCGCGTGCTGGCCGGCCAGTGACAGCTGATCCGGCTTGCAGCGCTTGCACGGGCGAAAGCCGGCGCGCTCCGCGTCGGCGGCGGTGGCGTGGAACGCCACGTTCTCCGGCCGTGCCGGCCGCGCGCCGCAGGATGGTCGGCAATACACGCCGGTGGTCCGCACCGAATAGAAAAACGTGCCGTCGGCACGGACATCGCGTGCCTGCAGCGCGGCCCAGCGTGGATCGGCCAGGATGGCGGCAGCAGGGCCGCCTGGTTTGTTGGAGGTTTTCATGGCTGTGCTCCGTGGATTATCGCGCAAGGCTCAATCTACGGGTCGGCAGCGGCGCGCACACTCCGGGCCTTGCGCTCGAATTCGCGGTGGTCGCCCGCTTCGCCTGATGATCGGGCGGGCGGACGACGGTTCCCGTGGCGAAGCGCTTGAGCCACTTCATGTCGTCAGCTCGCCTGGCTGGTGTTCGTGCGAACGACGTCCACCACCGTTCTCCCTGAGCGTAGCGCAGCGAAGTCGAAGGGCCACCCTGCATGGGGGACCCTTCGACTCCAGCCCTTCGGGCCTACGCTCAGGGAGAACGGCGGTGGGTGGGATGCTCGATGGATCAGCCTTTTGCGATTCAGGCGGCGGTGTCGACCAGCACCAGCTCGGCATCTTCCAGCGCCGTGACCGTCAGCCGGGATTCGTCGCGGATCGCCGCGCCATCGCGGGCGTGCAGCGTCACGCCGTTGAGTTCCACCTTGCCGGTGGCCGGCACCAGGTAGGCGTAGCGGCCGGAGGCCAGCGTGTAGTCGGTGGATTCGCCGGCCTTGAGCGTGGCGCCAAGCACCCGCGCGTCAGTGCGCAGCGGCAACGCTTCGGTATCCTCCTTGAAGCCGCTGGCCAGGGTCACGAAGCGGCCTGAGCGCTCACCCTTCGGAAATGGCCGCGCGCCCCACGATGGCGGCTTGCCGTTCTCGTCGGGGATGATCCAGATCTGGAAGATGCGCGTGGTGCCCGGCTCCACGTTGTACTCGGCGTGGGTGATGCCGCTGCCTGCGCTCATCACCTGCACGTCGCCGGCCTCGGTGCGGCCTTCGTTGCCCAGGCTGTCCTTGTGGCTGATCGCGCCCTCGCGCACGTAGGTGATGATCTCCATGTCCGCGTGCGGATGCGGCGGAAAACCGGTTTGCGGGGCGATGGTGTCGTCGTTCCATACGCGCAGCGCGCCCCAGCCCATGCGCGCGGGGTCGTTGTAGCCGGCGAACGAGAAATGATGCTTCGCCTGGAGCCAGCCGTGGTCGGCTCCGCCCAGGGTTTCAAAGGGTCTGCGTTCAATCATGGCGGTATGCCTCCAGTCATCGCGCCAGGGCGGCGCCAACGCAGAAGATAGGGCTGAGTCCGGCCGCCTGGAACTGGCAAGGGGGAAACGGATTGTCGCCGCCCGTGCGCCAGTGCGGCTCACCAGTCGGTGGGCCGATAGTCTTTCAGGAACTGTCCCCACACGTGCTCGCCGGTGTTGATGCCGCTGATGATCGGGTCGACGATGCGCGCGGCGCCGTCGATGATGTCCAGCGGCGGATGGAAGCGCTCCTCGCGCACCTTCCTGGCGGCCAGTTCCGCCGGGTCCTCGTCGGTGACCCAGCCGGTGTCGACCGAATTCATGTGGATGCCGTCGTTGTGGTAGTCGGTGGCGGAGGTGCGCGTCATCATGTTCAGCGCGGCCTTGGCCATGTTGGTGTGCGGATGTCGGGTGGTCTTGAAGTTGCGGTAGAACTGGCCTTCCATCGCCGACACGTTGACGATGTGCTTGTCGCGCTCGGCCGTGCGCAGCATCAAGGGCTTCAGCCGCGCGTTGATGATGAACGGCGCGATCGCGTTGACCAGCTGCACTTCCAGCAGCTCCACCGACGGCACCTCGGCCAGCAGCAATCGCCATGAATTGCGCTGGCGCAGGTCGACCTGCTGCAGGTCCTGGTCGAGCCGGCCTTCGGGGAACAGGTGGCTCTGCGCCAGCAACTCCTCCGCCAGCAGCGGAACCTGCGACAGTTCCGCGGCGCGGGTGAGGCCCGGGATCCGCGGATCGCGCTCGCCGATGTCGGTGCCGGCGCCTTGCGGCAGGATGCTGGAACCGCGCAGACCCTCGTAGTGCCCGACCAGCTGGCGCACGTGTTCGGGCAGGTCGTGCAGCGCGGCGGTTTCGCCCTCCATCATGTGCGCGTAGAAATCCGGCGGGCGGCGCACGGTCTGGCAGGCGTTGTTGATGATGAAGTCCAGTCGCGGGCGGGTCGCCACCAGCTCCTGGCAGAACGCCTCGACGCTGGGCGTGTGGCGCAGATCCAGTCCGTAGATCTGCAGGCGATGCCCCCATTCGGCAAAATCCGGTTCCGCGGCGTAACGCGCGGCCGAGTCGCGCGGGAAGCGCGTGGTCACGAGCAGTTCGGCGCCCGCACGCAGCAGCTTCAGGCCGGCCTGGTAGCCGATCTTCACCCGCCCGCCGGTCAGCAAGGCCACGCGCCCGCGCAGATCGGCCAGCTCGCCGCGCTTGGCGTAGTTGAGTGCGGCGCAGGTCGGGCAGAGCTGGTCGTAGAAGAAATGCACGGCCGTGTACTTCTGCTTGCACACGTAGCAGTGGCGTGGCTCGACCGATTCGCGCGGCTGCGCCGCATCGTGGTCGGGCGGGATGTCGTGGGCGACGAACCCCTCCGGCGCGAAGATGTTCGGCGTGGTGAATACCGGCCGCCGTCGCAGCGCGCGGATGCCGGTCTGTTCCAGCACGCTGTCCTCGGCCTGGATGCGCGCGGCGTGGCGCTGCTTCTCGGCGGCCTTGAGGCGGATCCGGCGGGCGCCCGGTTCGGGGTGGTACATCCGCGCCACCGTCTGGTGCAGGCGCTGGCGTTCGGCTGAGGGCAGCCGATCGAGCAGCGCGCGGTCGTCGGCAACCGTCTCCAGCAGCTGCGTGGCGGCACGCACCTGCGCCAGCAATTCGGCATCCGTCAGGTCGGCAGGGGGCGGGCAGGTCGTGGTCATGGGCAGGTCGTCAGTCGTGGTCCGAGGCGGGCCGGTAGCGAGCCGCCCATGATGCCTGCTTTTGCGCAGGTGGCGGTAATCGCGCCGTTCACCGAGAGGGATCATCGCAGGAGTGCGCTCCCTGCCACATTCCCTGTCTTCGGCGTGTGCCATCGTTGGCGCGAGGCCGCCCGGTGAGGGCGGGCAGTCCATCAGATCCAGGCCATCGCGGCAGGACAGTCGCGGCAGGCCCGGCGAACAGGTCGGTTTGTGCGCGCGCCCAGAACAGTTTTCGTCGCCCGTGTCGGGCCATCGGTGATCGGCAACCAGGGTGCCCGTCTTCGTTTCCTCTTCCTGCCGGCCCGCGAGGCCTGCGACCGCCACGCGGCCTATCACGAGCACCTGGTCAGGGCCGAAATCCTGCTCGATCGCATTGCCGCCGCCCAGGCGGCCGGGTTGCGTGCCGTGGCGCCCGCGCTCGACGACGCGGACGAGGCACGTGCCACGGTCAAGCCGCCGCGCGACCTGTTTTCCGCCACCACGCTGGAATATCGCCGCTGGTACGCGGCGGACGGCAGCGCACGGGCGCAGCCACTGACGCGCGAGGCGCTGGCAGAGCTGCTGGGCGCGGACGGCCTGGCCCCGCGCGAGGCGATGGACCGCGCCACGCACCGCTCGCATGCACTGCCTGCGGCGGACCAGGCATGGCTGATCGGTCGACGCGGGTTGCCGCTGCAGCAGCGGCCGCTGAATCGCCGCGAGTTCCACGCCCTGGTCCAGGCGATCGACGGTGCCTGGCAGGCGCCGGCGGGAGCACCGGAGGTAGCGCGCCACAACCGGCGCCTGGGGTTGCGGGTGGCGACGCTGCTGGCCGACATGCTCGACGAGTACGTGGCCCCGCCGTTTCGCGTCGAGGCCCTCAACGACGCCTTCAGCGAGCGGCTGCTGGCACACCTGCGCCAGAGTATCGACGAGTTTCGGCGGACCGATGCGGTCTGTGCCGTGCTGCTGGCCGGACCCAAGGCCTGGTTCGCCGCCAAGGTCGCGCGCATGCGCGTCGAGCACCAGGTCGCGCTGGTGTTGTCGACACGGGCAGCGCAATGCACGTGGCGCGGGCCGCACGTCGGCAACGTGCGGCCCGAGGGCGTGTCGCAGGTTGCAACCGGTTGAGCCGGCGCTGCCCGTTCAGGCTTCTTCCGTCGCTTCCTTGTACGCGTCCACCGGGATGCAGGCGCACATGATGTTCTTGTCGCCGTAGACGTTGTCGACGCGGGCCACCGGCGGCCAGTATTTCTGCAGCTTCAGGCTGGCCAGCGGGAAGGCGGCCAGTTCGCGCGGGTAGGCGTGGGTCCACTCGCTGGCGCTGACCATGGTCGCGGTGTGCGGGGCGTTCTTCAGCGGGTTGTCCTCGCGGTCGAGCTTGCCTTCCTCGATCGCGCGGATCTCGTCGCGGATCTGGATCATCGCGTCGATGAAGCGATCCAGTTCGATCCGCGATTCGCTCTCGGTCGGTTCCACCATCAGCGTGCCGGACACCGGGAAACTCAGCGTGGGCGCGTGGAAGCCGAAATCGATCAGCCGCTTGGCCACGTCCTCTGCACCGATGCCGGTGGCGTCCTTCAGCGGACGCAGGTCGAGGATGCACTCGTGCGCCACCAGCCCGTTGCGGCCGGTGTAC
>JBDZVT010000015.1:0-87058 GCA_040255835.1 Lysobacteraceae bacterium | reverse complement strand
GGGTGAGCCGCCCATTCTACATCGCTTTCCCGCTTCGTCAACACCCGCATGTGAAGTTCGCGGAGCTGCCGAGGGTTGCGCTGTCGCCGAGCCGGCGTGGGCCGCGAATCATACGGCCTGCAAATTTTTTGGCAAGCGTTTTCCGCGACGAAAAGCGAATTTCCGCGCCGCCGCGGTGAACGGTTCAGGCACCCACGAGGCGTACCCGGGCGAAATTGCGCTTGCCCACTTGCAGGACACCTTCGAAGCCGGCATGGAAGATCTGCTGCGCATCCTCCACCACGGCGGCATCGATGCGTACCGCGCGCTCCTTGAGCTTGCGGGTCGCTTCGGAGTTGCTGGGCGTCAGGCCGGCGGCCGTGAGCAGCGCCGCCAGGCGCAGACCTTCGACCGGCACCGCGATTTCGGTTTGCGGCAGCAACGCGGTATCGCCTTCGCCACGCACGACGGCGTGCCAGGCGGCGATGGCCTGTTCGGCAGCGGCCGCGTCATGGAAGCGCGCAGCCAGCTCACGCGCCAGGCGCAACTTGGCGTCACGCGGGTTGAGCTGGCCGCCCTCGACCTCGCGCTTCATCCGCGCCAGCTCGTCCAGCGACACCTCGAAACTGAGCAGCTCGAACCAGCGCCACATCAACTCGTCACCGATCTTCATCGTCTTGGTGACGATGTCGATCGCGGGCTCGTTGATGCCAACGTAGTTGCCCAGTGACTTGGACATCTTGTTGATGCCATCCAGCCCCTCCAGCAGAGGCATGGTCAGCACGATCTGCGGCGGCTGGCCGTAATGCTCCTGCAGCCCGCGGCCCATCAGCAGGTTGAACTTCTGGTCGGTGCCGCCCAGCTCCACGTCCGCCTTCAGGGCCACCGAGTCATAGCCCTGCGTCAGCGGGTACATGAATTCGTGGATCGCGATCGGCTGCCGGGCGGCATAGCGCTTGGTGAAGTCGTCGCGCTCCAGCATGCGCGCCACGGTGTGCTGGGCCGCCAGCCGGATCATGTCGGCGGCCGACATCTTGTCGAACCATTCGGAGTTGAAGCGCAACTCGGTCTTTTCGCGATCCAGCACCTTGTAGACCTGGTCGGCGTAGGTCTCGGCATTGGCCAGCACATCCTCGCGGGTGAGCGGCTTGCGGGTGACGTTCTTGCCGGTCGGATCACCGATCATGCCGGTGAAGTCGCCGATCAGGAAGATGACCTGGTGGCCCAGATCCTGAAACTGGCGCATCTTGTTGAGCAGCACCGTGTGGCCGAGGTGCAGGTCGGGAGCGGTCGGGTCGAAGCCCGCCTTGACCCGCAACGGCCGTCCGGTTTTCAGCCGCTCGACCAGTTCCTCCCGCTTGATGATTTCGTCGGCACCACGCGCAATCGCGGACAGGGCCTGCTCGGGCTCGCTCATGGATTTCTCGCTGGATGAGGCATGGAAGATGAACCGGAGAGGCGAAACAGAGAGGCCGTAGCCACTCGCCGCGTGCGCCGGAAGTTAATTGTGCGTTAATCCGAAACGGATCGCAAACCATTGATGGCAAAGGCATTGACGCTCTCTACACATCACCGTTATGGTACGCCGAGTTTTGGGTTGGGCGGTACGGGGTGGAACGGCATGGCCGACGAGAACATGGGCGCGCTGCAGGCGCGCAAGCAGGCCATTTGTCGAAAGGCACAGCGTCTCCATTGCCATTTCTACGAACGTTGTTCGCACTGGTCATTCAACCGCTCGAGCGATGTCGAGCCGATCCGCTGGCACCGTGAACACTGGATGCTCGCCGGCACGGCGTTGCTGATCACGCTGCTGTCCGGCTTCATCATGCCATCGTGGGCCAATGCCATGCGGCCGGCGCCGGCACCCGTGGCGCACACCTTGTTGCCGCTGGCGTTGCCCAAGGCCGATCTGGTCCAGGCACCGGTCTCCACCGTCGACGACTGGCAGGTGGTGCGGGTAAAGCCGGGGCAGACCCTCTCCGACATCTTCAACGCCCAGGGCCTGGGCATGAGCGACCTGCAGAAGGTGATGGACGCCGCAGGTGGTCACCGCAGCGCATTGCACAGCATCCACCCGGGCGAGGAGTTCGACTTCCTGCTCGGCAGCGACGGCAGCCTGAAGGGCTTCCGCTTCGACCCGGACGCCAGCAGCCGTGCCATCGTCCGTTTCGACGGCGCCCAGCCCACGCTGGCCCTGCAGCAGCGCGACATCGACCGGCGCGAGCAGGTGGCCCACGGCGTGATCCGCAGCAGCCTGTACGCCGCCGGCGATCAGGCCGGCCTGAACGCGGCGATGATCGGCAAGCTGGCCGACCTGTTCAAGTACGACATCGACTTCGTGCAGGACCTGCGCGTGGGCGACAGCTTCACCATGATCTACGACGACGTCTACCGCGACGGCGTGCGTTACGGCCAGGGCGACATCGTGGCCGCCGAGTTCATCAACCAGGGCAAGCGCTATACCGCCTACCGGTTCAAGAAGTCCGACGGCAGCTACGGCTGGTTCAGCGAGGACGGCCGTCCGATCCAGAAGTCCTTCCTGCGCATCCCGGTCGACTTCACCCGCATTTCGTCCAAGTTCACCAGCGCGCGCATGCACCCGATCCTCGGCCGCATGCGGGCACACAAGGGCGTGGATTACGCCGCGCCCAAGGGCACGCCGATCCATGCCGCCGGCGACGGCGTGATCAAGTACCACGGCTGGGAACGCGGCTACGGCAATTTCGTGGTGATCCAGCACAACAAGACCATCAGCACCGCCTACGGCCACATGTCGCGCTTCGTGAAGGGCCAGCACGTGGGCGAGCGGGTGCGCCAGGGCGAGGTGATCGGTTACGTCGGCATGACCGGGCTGGCCACCGGTCCGCACCTGCATTACGAGTTCCGCGTCAACGGCGTGCAGCGCAACCCGCAGACGGTGACCCTGCCCAAGCCCGAACCCCTGCCCGCCGCCGAGCTGGCCCGGTTCGAATCGCAGGTGGTCAAGCCGCAACTGGCACGGTTGACCGAGCTCGACAGCCGGATCCGGCTGGCCCGCGCCAACGCCCCCGCCAACCACGACAACTGAGCTGCCCTTGCGCGTGGCTGAAGACGATTCGGCGCTCTACATCGGGCTGATTTCCGGCACCAGCGCCGACAGCATCGATGCCGTGCTGGTCCGTTTTCGCGAAGGCAAGCCGGATACCCTCGCCAGTCATGCCCACCCGTGGCCGGCGGATCTGCGCGAACGCATGCTGGCCGTGGCGCAGGCCGAGGCCCCCCTCGACCTCGATGCCTGGGGCCGGCTCGACGTGGCGATCGGGCACCAGTTCGCCGACGCTGCCCTGCAACTGCTCGAACGCGCCGGCACCGCCGCCGCCGCGGTGCGCGCCATCGGCTCCCACGGACAAACCCTGCGCCACCGGCCCGGCGGCGAATATCCGTTCACCCTGCAGCTGGGCGACCCCAGCGTGATCGCCGAGCGCTGCCGCATCGAGGTGGTGGCCGATTTCCGCCGCGCCGACGTCGCCGCCGGCGGACAGGGCGCCCCGCTGCTGCCGGCCTTGCACGCCATGCTGCTGGCCACGCCGGGACGCCCGCGCGCCGTGCTCAACCTTGGCGGCATCGCCAACCTTACCGTGCTGGCCGCCGACGGCAGCGTGCGCGGTTTCGATACCGGCCCGGCCAACGGCCTGCTCGACGCGTGGTGCCTGCGCCATCGGGGCGAACCGTTCGACCGCGACGGTACCTTTGCCGCCGGTGGCCGGGTCCTGCCGGGGCTGCTCGACACCCTGCTGGCCGATCCCTACTTCGCGTTGCCGCCGCCCAAGAGCACGGGCCGGGAATATTTCCACCTCGACTGGCTGGCCACGCACGCGCCGCTGGCCACGCTTGGGCCCGCCGACGTGCAGGCCACGCTGCTGGAACTGACCGCGCGCAGCGTCGCCGCAGCGGTGGCGCGGCACGCTCCGGACGCGATGGAGGTGCTGGCCTGCGGCGGCGGTGTGCACAATGCCCGGCTGATGCAGCGCCTGGGCGAATCGTTGGCGCCCCGCCATCTGGCCAGCACCGCCAGCTGCGGCGTGGACCCGGATTTCCTCGAAGCGACGGCATTCGCGTGGCTGGCGCGCCAGCGCCTGCTGCAGCTGCCCGGCAACCTGCCGGCCGTTACCGGTGCGCGCGGGCCGCGCGTGCTCGGGGCGGTCTATTCCGCGCCGCCGCCCGGCTCGTCGTAACGGATGCTCTCCGGCGCCAGCTGGGTCGGGCGTGTCCTGGCCAGCGCCATCAACGCCTCCTGGAATGCGCCGCGCTCGGCGGCCTCCCAGTGACCATCGAGCACGGTCAGGGCGTGCGGATCGCGCAGGCTTTCGCTGTACTGCTGCGCCACCGACATGCCCAGGCCGCTGCGCAAGGCATCCAGCATCACGTCGTTGACCGAGCACTGGCGCAGCTTGGCCAGCGCCGCGATACGTTCGGCAAGCAGGCCATCGATATGATGAACGATCATGTCCGGCACAAGCGTCGCTCCGGCTGTACCTGCCCTGTGCCGCGATGTTTGCACATCCCCGGTGAACCGGCGCCGTGAGGTGGGGATTCCGTGGCTGACTTGGCAATCGCGCTGTGATCCGCGCCACTGCGCGGTCAGGCGTCGGCGGCAGGCGCTGCCCGGGCCAGCTCGAAACCGCGAAAGCGTCGCCACAGCCCGGCGAACAGCAGCATGGCGGGGATCACCGCCAGCACGGTAAGCACGAAGTAGCCGCCATAGCCCGCGGTCATGGCGATGCCCCCGGCAAAGAAGCCGAGCAGCTTGCCCGGCAGGTTGACCAGCGAACTGAGCAAGGCGTACTGGGTGGCGGTGTGCTGCTGGTTGACCAGCGAGGAGAGGAACGCCACCGTCGGCGGGCCCAGCATGCCCAGGGTGAGGTTCTCCACCGAGATCACCAGGGTCAGCATGGCCAGGTTGCCGGGGTAGGCGATCAGCAGCAGGTACATGAGGTTGCTGCAGCCGCACAGCACGATGGTGGCGCCCAGCGGCCGCCATGCACCCCAGCGCGCCACCGCCGCACCGCCGATGAACACGCCCACGATGCCGATCCAGATCCCGTAGATCTTGGTGATGGTGCCGATCTCGGTCTTGGAGAAGCCCATGTCGCGGTAGAACGGGCTCATGATGCCGCCGATGGTGGCCTGTTCGGGCATCTTGAACAGCAGCAGGAACAGCAGCGTCACGCCGGCCAGCGCCCAGCCGTAGCGACGGAAGAAATCGGCGAACGGATCGACCACGCTCTCGCGCATCGCGTCGCGCCAGCGCGCGGCACGCACGCGCAGCACGGCCGGCTCGCGCGCCACCAGCGTGGTGCCGATCGGCAGCAGCATCGCCAGCGCCATCATCACGTAGACCACGCGCCATGCGATGTGGTCGGCCAGGATCAGCGCCACCGCACCGGCGACCAGCAGGCCGATGCGGTAACCCAGCGAATAGGTCGCCACCAGCGCACCCTGGTCCTCCACCGGGGCGATCTCGATGCGATAGGCGTCCACCGCGATGTCCTGGGTCGCGCCGAAGAAAGCCACCGCCAGCGTCGCCACCACGAACGCCGCCAGATGCTGCGGCGTCAGCGCGGCCATCGCGAGCAGCCCGGCCACCACGCCCAACTGGGCAAACAGCAGCCAGCCGCGCCGCTGGCCCAGGCGCGCGAAACCGGGGATGCGCCCATGGTCGAGCAGGGGCGCCCAGAGGAACTTGAACGCATAGGTCAGGCCGGCGCTGGCGATCATGGTGATGTCGGCCAGCTCGATCGCGTTTTCCTTCAGCCAGTACGCCAGCGTGCCGGCCACCAGCAGGAAAGGCAGGCCGGAGGAAAAGCCCAGCAGGCACATCGTCCACGCCGCCGGCTGGGTGAAGGCGTGCCACACCGACGGCTTCGTCGACCGTCGCGCCGCGGCTTCAGTCGGCATAGTCGACCGTGTACGGCGCGTGGTCGGAGAAGCGCTGGTCGCGATAGATCGAGCACCCGAGCAGGCGGTCGCGCAGCGACGGCGTGACCACCTGGTAGTCGATCCGCCACCCCACGTTGTTCGCCCGCGCCTGGCCGCGGTTCGACCACCAGGTGTACTCGACCGCATCGGGCTTGATCGCGCGGAAGCTGTCGACCCAGCCGCGCTCGTGGAACAGCAGGTCCAGCCACGCGCGCTCCTGCGGCAGGCAGCCCGAATTCTTCTGGTTGGAGCTCCAGTTCCTGATGTCGTTGCGGGTGTGCACGATGTTCCAGTCGCCGCAGATCACGTAATCGCGGCCGCTTTTCAGCCACGCGTCGAAGATCGGCGTGATCCATTCCATCGCCTTGAACTTGAACTGCTGGCGCTCGTCGCCGGACGAGCCGGACGGGAAGTACAGCGAGACCACGCTGAGGTTGCCGAAGCGCGCCTCGACGTAGCGGCCTTCGTTGTCGAACTCGTCCCAGCCCAGCTCGGTCAGCACCCGGTCCGGCTCGCGCCGGGTGTAGATCGCCACGCCGCTGTAGCCCTTCTTGCTGCTGGCGTCGCGGTAGAAACAGTGGTGGCCGTCCGGGCGGAACATCGCATCGGTCAGCTGGCCTTCCTGCGCCTTGGTTTCCTGCAGGCAGACCACGTCCGCCCGCTGCTCGCGCAGCCACTCGAACACGCCCTTGCTGCCGGCCGAGCGGAT
Source organism: Lysobacteraceae bacterium (assembly GCA_040255835.1). Classification (GTDB taxonomy): domain Bacteria; phylum Pseudomonadota; class Gammaproteobacteria; order Xanthomonadales; family Rhodanobacteraceae; genus Rhodanobacter. The sequence goes on along the minus strand of JBDZVT010000015.1, from coordinate 80,412 downwards.
GCCGTTGGCGTTGAGGCTGATGATGCGCATGGCTACTCCCGGTCGACGGACCGGGCGATCATAACAACCCCGGCCGCCGGCACCAGCGCGTGTACCATGCGCGCACCGCCGCCATGCCAGCGAGACGACCGTGCACGACTACCAACGCGACTTCATCGAACTGACCCTGCGCCGGCAGGTGCTGCGCTTCGGCGAGTTCACGCTCAAGTCCGGCCGGCAGAGCCCGTACTTCTTCAACATGGGCCGGATCGATTCGGGTGCGGCGCTGGCGCGCCTGGGCCGTGCCTACGCCGCCGCGCTCATCGATGCCGGGATCGAGGTCGACATGCTGTTCGGCCCGGCCTACAAGGGCATCGCGCTGGCCGCGGCCACCGCCATCGCGCTGGCCGAACAGCACCGGCGCGACCTGCCGTGGGCGTACAACCGCAAGGAGGCCAAGGATCACGGCGAGGGCGGCAGCCTGGTCGGCGCGCCGCTGGCCGGGCGCGTGCTGATCGTCGACGACGTGATGACCGCCGGCACCGCCGTGCGCGAGTCGCTGGCGCTGATCCGCGCCCACGGCGCCACGCCGGCCGGCGTGCTGATTGCGCTGGATCGCCAGGAACGCGGCCAGGGCGACCGCTCCGCCGCCCAGGAAGTCGCCGCCGAATACGGCATCCCGGTCGTCGCCATCACCAGCCTCGACGACGTGCTGGAGTACGCCGGCGAACAGCCGCAGCTGGCTGCCGAGCACGCGCGGCTGCTGGATTACCGCGCCCGCTACGGCGTGCGCCGCTGAGCGGCCGGCCGCGGGGTGCCGCCGCGGCCGATGCCGCGCACGGTTCATGCAGCGGCGAATAAACTCCAGCCAACCCGGTCACAGCGGCGCCATGGGCGACCAGACAGCATGGCGGACGCGGCTATACTCGGGCCAACAGGAGACCCCATGCGCAAATCACTGCCCATTCTGGCTGCCGTCGCGATGGCCGCGAGCCTTGCCGCGTTCGCCCAGAACACCAGCAGCGTGCGCTACAAGTGGTACGACGGCCAGGGCCTGGTGCACTACAGCGACAGCCTCACCGCCGAAGCGATGAAGTACGGCTACGACCTGGTCAACGACCGCGGCCTGGTGGTGCGCCGCGTGCCGCGCCAGCTCAATGCCGAGGAACGCGCCGCCGCGGCCAAGCTGGCCGAGGCGGAGGCGGCCAAACGGCGCGCCGCGCAGGAAGTGGCCACGGCCGAGGCCCAGATGCTCGACGCCTATCCGGACGAGGAGTCGTACCGGATCTCGCTGCAGCAGACGCTGGACACGGTCGACCAGCAGATCCACACCACCCGGATCAACCTGCGCAGCCAGGAAAAGGCGCTGGCCGACCTGCTGGCGCGCGCCGCCGAGATCGAGAACGCCAAGAAGCCGGTGCCGAAGTTCCTCACCGACAGCGTCGCGGCGCAACGCAACGTGGTCACCGGCTTGCGCGCCACCCTGCAGCGCCAGCAGGCGCTGCGCGCGCAGACGGTGCAGGACCAGGTCAAGCAGCTGGCCCGCTACCGCGAGCTGAAGGCCGAGCAGGACAAGGCCTCGCAGTAGCCGGCTCGATCCCGCGGGTTTGGCCGAACCTGCCCAGGAAGAACTAGGCGGCGACGCGGACCCTCAGCTGTCCTGCGGACATCTTTCCCTGCGGGGGAGAAGTCATCGGGAACGGGCCCGACTTCGTCGAGACCCGGGCTTTCAGAAGGGCAGTTTCAGCGCGGGGTCGACCGCCAGCATCTGCCGGCGGAACAGCTGCTGGATGCGCTTCAGCGCCGCCTCGTTGTCGGCTTCGAAGCGCAGCACCAGCACGGGCGTGGTGTTGGATGCGCGCACCAGGCCCCAGCCGTCCGGCCAGTCCACGCGCAGCCCGTCGATGCCGATCACCGAGGCGTCCTCGAAGCTGGCGCGCTCGCGCAGCCGATCCATGAAGCGGTAGTGCTCACCCTCGGCCAGGGCCACCTTCAGCTCGGGGGTGGAGAAGCTCTTGGGCAGGGTGGCGAAGATTTCCTCCGGGCTGCGTCCGTGCAGGTCGCCGGCGAGGATCTCCAGCAGCCGCGCGGCGGCGTAGATGCCGTCGTCGAAGCCGTACCAGCGCTCCTTGAAGAAGAAGTGCCCGCTCATCTCGCCGGCCAGCTCGGCGCCGGTCTCGCGCATCTTGGCCTTGATCAGCGAATGTCCGGTGCGCCACATCAGCGGACTGCCGCCGGCGTCTAGGATCTGCGCCTTGAGGTGGCTGGTGCACTTGACGTCGTAGATGACCGTGCCGCCCGGTTGGCGCGACAGCACGTCGCGCGCGAACAGCATCAGCAGGCGATCCGGGTAGATGATCTCGCCGGCGCGGGAAACCACGCCCAGGCGGTCGCCGTCGCCATCGAAGGCGAGGCCCAGGTCCGCCCCGGTCTGCCGCACGGCGTGGATCAGGTCCTGCAGGTTGGCCGGGTCGGACGGGTCCGGGTGGTGGTTCGGGAAGCTGCCGTCGACATCGCAGTACAGCGGCACGACCTCGCAGCCGACGCCTTCGAGCACCTGCGGCGCGATCGCGCCGGGGATGCCGTTGCCGCAATCGACCACGACCTTCAGCGGGCGCTCGGCGAGCACGTCGGAGACGATCTTCTCGATGTAATCCGGCGCCACGTCGACCTGGCGCAGGCCGCCGTGACCGTCCTGGCTGAGCGCGCCGCTGGCGATGCGCCGGTACAGGTCCTGGATGGCGTCCTCGGCCAGGGTCTCGCCGCCCACCACGATCTTGAAGCCGTTGTAGTCGGGCGGGTTGTGGCTGCCGGTGACCGCCACGCCGCAGCCGGTGTTGAACCGGTACGTGGCGAAGTACACCACCGGCGTCGGCACGGCACCCAGGTCGATCACGTCGACGCCGGCCTCGCGCAGGCCATCGGCCAGCGCCCCGGCCAACTCGGGACCGGAGACGCGCCCGTCGCGGCCGATCACGATCTCGCGCAGGCCCCGCTCGGCCATCACCGCGCCGATCGCCCGGCCCAGCAGCCGGGCCACGTGGCGGTCCAGGGTCTTGCCCACCACGCCGCGCACGTCGTAGGCGCGGAAGATGCTCGGATCCACCTGCACCGCGGCGGCTTCCGCCGGAGCCGGCGCGGCGGCCGCGCGCGCCGGAACCGGGCCGGCGGTGGCCGGCGCACGCTGGCGCGGACGCGGCGGCGTGACCTCGGCCACCAGCGGCTCCTCCTCGGGCGGTGGCTCCGGTGCCACCCGGCGCCGACGCAGCCACAGCAGGTAACCCGCGCCCGTCAGGCCCAGCAGGCCCAGCAGGCCGCTCAGCCACCACGAATGCGGCAGCACGATGAAGGCATCGGGCAGGCCCGCGCCCACGCGGAAGGCGGTGCCGGGCACCGGCACGCTATTGCTGCCGGTCTGCGCCGAGGCGCTGCCGTTGGAGAACAGCTGCACGCTGCCCGGCTCGTCGCCCTGGCGCAGGTCGAGCCGGCCGCCGGCCGGCGAGATCGCGTCGAACGCCTGCTGGACACCGGCAAACGGCAGCTCCACCCAGACCCAGGCCTGTGTCTGGTCCGGCGTGCCCAGCGGCATGACCATGCTCAGCCGGCGATCGCCATTGCCGTAGTAGACGCTCTGCACCGGCGGCGCGCCCTCGGCCGTCTGCGCAGCCATCAGCTGCGCTGCCTTGGCGTAGCCGAACTCGCGGTAGTTGGCGCGCAGCACCTCCTTGAGGTCGCCGCTGTAGAGCTCCAGTTGCCGCGCCTGCGGCAGCCGCAGACGGAGGGTGGCGACCGAGCGGGCCGGGTCGTTCATCACCGTCGCCGGGTCGACCAGCGCCAGCGCCTTCTGCACCTCCCCGCGCTGGCGCGCCACTTCGCCGGCCACCGCCTGGACCGCTTGCGCCTGCGCGGCGTGGACACGCTCGTCGGCGTGGTGCTCGTCGGCGATCAGCCAGGTCTGCCAGGCGCAGAACAGCCCCAGCAGCAACAGCAGGGTGCCACCGGCCAGCGGCAGCATGGCCGACCAGTCGACCTCAGGCCGCGACAGTCGCCGCTTCGCGATTTTTGGTGCCATGCTCCTCCCCCGCGGCTGAAACTGCGCGGCGGCACGACCACTCCGGGTCGCGCCGCCTGTCCGTGCCCATGCTATCGGATACCGGTGGAGCCGAAGCCCCCGGTGCCGCGTTCGCTGGGCGTGAATTCAGTGACGATCTGCAGCCGCGCCTGCGCCACGGGCACCAGCAGCAACTGGGCGATGCGGTCGCCGACGGCGATGGTGTACGGCGCGTCGCCGCGGTTCCAGCACGAAATCATCAGCGGGCCCTGGTAGTCGGCGTCGATCACGCCGACCAGGTTGCCCATCACCAGGCCGTGCTTGTGGCCCAGCCCCGAGCGCGGCACGATCAACGCGCACCAGCCCGGGTCGCCGATGTGGATGGCGATGCCGCTGGGCACCAGCGCGCTCGCGCCCGGCGCCAGGGTGAGCGGTTGTTCCAGCGCCGCACGCAGGTCCATGCCGGCGCTGCCGGGGGTGGCTGCCTGCGGCAGCGGAATGCTGTCGCCCAGGCGCGGGTCGAGGATCTTCAGCTCGACGTCGATGGTCATCCGCGCGTCGCCCGGTAGCGTTCGGCCACGTGGGCGACCAGCTGGCGCGCCAGCTCGTCCTTGGTCGCGCGCGGCAAGGCCAGTTCGCCGTCGTCCCAGTACAGCGTCAACGCGTTTTCGGCGACCTCGAAACCGAGTCCGTCGCCCACCTGGTTCGCCGCGATCATGTCCAGCCCCTTGCTGCGCAGCTTGCCGCGCGCATAACTGGCCACATCATGCGTCTCCGCGGCGAAGCCGACCAGGAACGGGTGCCCGCTTTGCGCAGCCAGGCCGGCCAGGATGTCCGGGTTCTCCTCCAGCTGCAGCGAGAGCGGCGCGCCGGCGCTCTTCTTCAGCTTCAGGGCCGAGACGTTGGCCGGCCGATAGTCGCCCACCGCCGACGCGCCGATGTAGATGTCGGCCGCCTGGCAGGCTTCGAGCACCGCCGCATGCATCTGCGCGGCACTGCGCACGTCGATGCGCCGCGCGACCCCCGCCGGCGTGGCCAGGCTCACCGGACCGGCCACCAGGCTCACCGAGGCACCGGCCTGCGCCGCCGCCGCGGCCACCGCGAAGCCCATCCGACCGGAGCTGCGGTTGCCGATGAATCGCACCGGATCGATGTCCTCGTAAGTCGGACCGGCGCTGACCACCACCCGCAGCCCGGCCAGCGCACCGTCGCGGAACGAGGCGGCCAGCGCGTCGCGCAATTCGTGCGGCTCCAGCATGCGACCGGAACCGACGTCACCGCAGGCCTGTTCTCCTGCCGCCGGCCCCAGCACCTGCACGCCACGCTGGCGCAGCAGGGCCAGGTTCGCCTGCACCGCCGGGTGCGCCCACATCTGCTGGTTCATCGCCGGCGCCAGGTACAGCGGTGCGGCGCTGGCCAGGCACAGCGTGCTGAGCAGGTCATCGGCGTGGCCGTGGGCCAGCCGGGCGATCACGTCGGCGCTGGCCGGCGCCACCAGGATGCGCTCGGCCCAGCGCGCCAGCTCGATGTGGCCCATCGCCGCCTCGGCCTGCGCGTCCCACAGGCTGGTGCGCACGCTCTGGCCGGAAAGCGCCTGGAACGTCGCAGCACCCACGAAATGTTCCGCCCCCGCGGTCATCACCACGCGCACCTCGGCGCCCTGCTCGCGCAGCCGGCGGACCAGTTCGCAACTCTTGTAGGCGGCGATGCCGCCGGACACTCCCAGCAGGATGCGGCGTTGGGCGAGGCTCATGTAAGGCGGGCCTGACAGTCGGGCAGACGCCTAGCTTACTAAGATTCAATCCGCGCCACCGCTGTCCCGCGGCGGCGACCCCCGCCAAGCTGTCCGGCATGAGTATCCGCGACTGGCCCGAAGGCGAACGACCCCGCGAGAAGCTGCTGGCCCGCGGCAGTGCCGCACTGTCCGACGCCGAACTGCTGGCGGTGCTGCTGGGCAGCGGCAGCCGCGGCAAGGACGCGATCGCGCTGGGCCGCGAGCTGCTCGCCAACGCCGGCGGCGTGGCCGCCCTGCTGGGCCGGCCCGAGCGGGAGATCCGCGCCGGCGGGCTGGGCCCGGCGAAACGTGCGCGCATCGCCGCCGCCCTGGAACTGGCCCGGCGCAGCCTGGCCGAGCAGTTGCTGGAGAAGCCCAGCCTGGGCAACCCGCGCGACAGCGGCGACTACCTGCGCGCCCGCCTGCGTCACCTGCCCTACGAGGTGTTCGGCTGCCTGTACCTGGACAATCGCCACCGCGTGCTGGCGTTCGAGGAGCTGTTCCGCGGCACCGTCGACGGCGCCAGCGTGCACCCACGCGAGGTGGTGCGCGCCTGTCTGCACCACAACGCCTGCGCGGTGATCTTCGCCCACAACCACCCCTCCGGCGTGGCCGAACCCAGCGCCGCCGATCGCGCGATCACCCACGAACTGCGTGATGCCCTGCACCTGGTCGGCGTGCGCGTGCTCGACCATCTGGTGATCGGCCACGGCGAACCGGTGTCGATGGCCTCGCGCGGCCTGCTCTGAACGACCGGCCGCGACCTGCGGCCGCCGGGCGACGGCAGATCCCCGACCCACCGCACGCGAGCGACAGGGCCTTGCCGCGATGCGGCATGCCACACCGCTTCGTGTTTCCCGGCGCAAAAGCGACCGCCAAGTGGCCGAAACTTATGCACAAAACGCAGCGACAGCCGCTTGCCGGCCGGATCGCCAGTCCCATACCAAGTTGTCACCACAACAATATGATTTAACTCAGTAATTTCTTGCGTGTCGGTAAAAATCGCGGCATGCCGGAGCCGCTCCGGGCGAGGCCTGGAAATTTCCCCACAGAGTTATCCACAGGAAGGCACGACGCAGTGCAACACGACGCGGGTTGCGCGACCGGAGCCACCCGCGGTGCCAGTGCCGGTGCCGCGGTCTGATAGGATTACCGGTTCCATCACGAAACCGATCCCACCCGTGAAAGCACAGCTGCGCGACCTGGTGTTGCAAGCCATCCACACCCTGCAGAACGACGCGACCCTGCCGGCCGAACTGGCCATCCCCGCCTTCGTGATCGAACGCGCGCGCAGCCGCGAACACGGCGATTTCGCCTGCAACGCGGCGATGCTGCTGGCCAAGCCGGCGCGCGCCAAGCCGCGGGAACTGGCCGCCAAACTCGTCGCCGCGCTGCCGGCGAACACGCTGGTGGAAAAGGTCGAGGTCGCCGGCCCGGGCTTCATCAATTTCTTCCTCGCCGCCGGCGCCTACCACGCCGAGCTGCGCCGGATCATGGCCGAAGGCGACGCCTACGGCCGCAACACCAGCGGCGGCGGCAGGACCGTCGGTGTGGAATTCGTCTCGGCCAACCCCACCGGCCCGCTGCACGTGGGCCATGGCCGCAATGCGGCGATCGGCGATTGCGTGGCCCGCCTGCTCGATGCCAACGGCTGGAGCGTGAAGCGCGAGTTCTACTACAACGACGCCGGCGTGCAGATCGCCAACCTGGCGATATCGGTGCAGGCGCGCGCGCGCGGCATCACCCCGGAAGACAGCAACTGGCCCGAGAACGGCTACCGCGGCGACTACATCGCCGAGGTGGCGCGCGCCTACCTGGATCGCGAGTCGGTGGTGGCCGATGGCGAAACCGTGGTCGGTGCCGGCGACGTGGACGACCTCGACGCGATCCGCCGCTTCGCCGTGGCCAGCCTGCGCCACGAGCAGGACCTGGACCTGCAGGCGTTCGGCGTGGGCTTCGACACCTATTTCCTGGAGTCTTCGCTCTACAGCGACGGCAAGGTCGAGGAGACCGTGCGCGAGCTGGTCGCGCACGGCCATACCTACGAGGAGGGCGGCGCGCTGTGGCTGCGCACCACCGGGTTCGGTGACGACAAGGACCGCGTGATGCGCAAGTCCGACGGCACCTACACCTACTTCGTGCCCGACGTGGCCTACCACCTGTCGAAGTGGCAGCGTGGCTACGGCAAGGCCATCACCGTGCTGGGCTCGGACCACCACGGCTCGCTGGCGCGGGTGAAGGCCGGCCTGCAGGCGCTCGATTGCGGCATCCCGAAGGGTTACCCCGACTACATGCTGTACCAGATGGTGACGGTGATGAAGGGCGGCGAGGAGGTGAAGATCTCCAAGCGCGCCGGCAGCTACGTCACCCTGCGCGACCTGATCGACGAGGTCGGCCGGGATGCCACGCGCTACTTCCTGATCTCGCGCAAGAGCGACTCGCAGCTGGTGTTCGACGTGGACCTGGCGCGCTCGCAGTCCAACGACAACCCGGTGTACTACATCCAGTACGCGCACGCCCGCGTCTGCAGCGTGCTGCGCCAGGCACCGGAGAAGGGCTTCACGGTGGACCTCGCCGCCGGCCTGGCCCATCTGGACCGGCTGGACAACGAGCACGAACAGATCCTGCTGACCGAGCTGTCGAAGTATCCCGAGCAGGTCGAGACGGCCGCGGCAAGCCTCGAACCGCACCTGATCGCCATCTGGCTGCGCGAACTGGCCAATGCGTTCCATACCTACTACAACTCGTACCAGTTCCTGGTGGACGACACCGACCTGCGCAACGCGCGGCTGGCGTTGATCGTGGCCACGCGCCAGGTCTTGAGGAACGGACTGGATTTGCTGGGCCTCGGCGCCCCGGAGAAGATGTAATGGCAGCACGCAAGGGCAAGGGTCGGCAGGCCGTCCGCAACGGCCGCAACGGGTTCCCCGGCTGGGGCTACGCGGTGATCGGCGTCGCCATCGGCGCCATCCTGATGGCGATCGTGATGCGCGGCAGCCTGTTCACCAGCCTGCGCACGCCGACCGGGCCGCAAGCCAACCCGGAGGCCACCGCCCAGCGCGGCAGCGAGCCGGGCGTGCTGGAGCCGGCCGCCGGCGAAAGCGCGCCGAAGAAGCCACAGTACGACTTCTACTCGGTGCTGTCGGAGAAGGAGGTACGCATTCCCGACGCCGAGATCAGCGCGCAGGCCAAGGCCGAGCGGCAGGCCACCCCGCCGGCGCCGGCGACCGCGCCGGCCAGCACGCCGGGCGTGGCGGTACAGAGCGTGACCGCCGCGCCGGCCGAGGCGGTGAAGCCGGCCGCCGGCGGTAGCGGCTACCTGTTGCAGGTGGGCGCATTCCCCGATCCCGCCGCCGCCGAGGCGCAGAAGGCCAAGCTGGCCCTGCAGGGCTTCGTCGCCAACGTGCAGACCGTGGACGTCGGCGGCCAGACCTATCACCGCGTGCGGCTGGGGCCGTTCCGTTCGGCCACCGAACTGGAGGCGACCAAGCAGAAACTCGCCGCCGCCGGCATCCCGGCCATCGCCCTGAAGGAAGGCAAGTAGGCATGAACGGCAAGATCGCCTGGATCACGGGCGCCACGGCCGGTTTCGGCGCCGCCACGGTGGAGCGGTTCGTCGCCGGCGGCTGGCGGGTGATCGCCAGCGGCCGCCGCGCGGACCGCCTGCAGCAGCTGGTGGACCGCCACGGCGCCGACCGCGTGCATGCGGAGGCGTTCGACATGCGCGACGAGGCCGCCCTGCGCGCCGCCCACGACGCCCTGCCCGCGGCGTTCGCCGGCATCGACCTGCTGGTCAACAACGCCGGCCTCGCGCTCGGCACCGCGCCCGCGCAGCAGGCCGACCTGGCGCAATGGAAGCAGATGATCGACACCAACGTCACCGCGCTGGCCACGATCACCCACCTGTTGCTGCCGCAGCTAATCGAGCGCCGCGGCGCGGTCATCAACATCAGCTCGATCTCCGGCAGCTACGCCTACCGCGGCGGCAACGTGTACGGCGCGACCAAGGCCTTCGTCACCCAGTTCTCGCAGAACCTGCGCACCGACCTGCACGGCAGCGGCGTGCGGGTCACTTCGATCGAGCCGGGCATGGCCGAAACCGAGTTCACCCTGGTGCGCACCGGCGGCGACCAGGCCGCGTCCGACCAGCTCTACGCCGGCGCGCACCCGATCACCCCCGGCGACATCGCCGACACCATCTGGTGGATCGCCAACCTGCCGCCGCACCTCAACATCAACCGCATCGAGGTGATGCCGGTGAACCAGTCGCCGGCCGGGCTGCAGGTCGCCCGCGACGCGTAGCAAACGCCCCGGACCCTGTCCACTGGCCGCCAGGGAAAGTTTGTACACGCCGTCATCCCGGCGAAAGCCGGAAGCGCTTTTCAACAGACGAATGTCTGGTCATCCAGTGCCTCCGCAACGATTTGAAGGCGCTGGGTTCCAGCTTCCGCTGGAACGACGAGCAGGGGCTTGATGGGTATCCCTAACCCTTCTCGCCGCGATGCACGTCGTGCGTCACGAAGGGATGCCCGGGGTCGGGTGCGGCCAGCCACTGCGGGTGGGCCAGGGTGTGGCGCATGTCGTCCAGGCCGCTCTGCCAGTGGCCGCGCATGCTGGCGGCGCTGAACTCGTAATCCTTGAAATGGCTTTCGTGCGGCCGGTTCTGGTAGATCAGGTGGATCACGTTGGTCAGCGCCGCCGCCGCGCGCGCCTCGGCGTGGCGATAGGCCGGCTCGCCGCGGCGGTCTTCCGGCACCAGCGCCATCACGTCGTGCAGCAGGCGGCGCTGCTCCTGCGTGCGGCGCATGAACTCGGTGACCAGCCGGGTGCGGCTGGAGTACTGGATCTCCTTGCTGCGCTCGGCCACCCCGGCGAGATCGCGCGGCAGCGCACCGCGGGCGCTCCACAGGTCTACCTGGAACACCAGCGTGTCGCAGCCGGGCCGTTCGCTGAGCACTTCGTACAGCGGCGTGTTGGAGACCATGCCGCCGTCCCAGTAAAACTCGCCGTCGATCTCCACCGCCGGAAAGCCCGGCGGCAATGCGCCGGAAGCCATGAAGTGCTCGGGCCGCAGGCGTTCGCGGCGGTTGTCGAAATAGGCGAAGTTGCCGCTGCGCACGTTCACCGCACCGACCGCCACGCGCATCGTGCGCGCATCGTTGAGGCGGTCGAAATCCACCAGCCGCTCCAGCGTGGTGCGCAGCGGCCGGGTGTCGTACCAGCTCACGCTGCCCGGCGTGGCGTGCCCGCCCAGGAACGGCGGCGGCTGGCGCGGGTGGAAGAAGCCGGCCTGGCCCTCGGTCATCGCGCGCCACGCCGCCAGGCCGCTCATGCCGTTGAGCCAGGCCGTGGGCCACGCCACCGCGTCGAGCCACGGCAGCGCCGGCACGTCCGGCCACAGCGGCGGGCGGCAGATCGCCTCCCAGAATTCGCGCAGCCGCTCCACCCGTCGCCCGGGCGCGTTGCCGGCGATGACCGCCGCGTTCAGCGCGCCGATCGAAATGCCGGCCAGCCGGTTCGGCTGCAGACCGGCCTCGTCCAGCGCCTCGAACACGCCGGCCTGGTAGGCACCGAGCGCGCCACCGCCCTGCAACACCAGGGCGACGGTGCGGTAATCACGCGCGACCGCCGCCGCCAGCGACTCCGGCGGCGCGGACGCCGTCACTGCATGAACCAGCCGTGGCTGACCACGATCGACTGGCCGGTCAGCGCCGCGGAGGGGAAGGTGGCCAGGTACAGCGCAGTCTGCGCGATGTCCTCCAGCGTGGTGAAGGTGGCATCGACGGTGTCCTTCAGCATCACGTTGCGGATCACCTCCTCCTCGCTGATGCCCAGCTCCTTCGCCTGCTCGGGGATCTGCTTCTCCACCAGCGGGGTGCGCACGAAACCGGGGCAGATCACGTGCGAGCGCACGTTGTGCGGCGCGCCCTCCTTGGCCAGCGTGCGGGCCAGGCCGAGCAGGCCGTGCTTGGCGGTGACGTAGGCGGATTTCAGCTTCGAGGCCTCGTGCGAATGCACCGAACCCATGTAGATCACGATGCCGCCGCGGCTCTTGCCGGTGCCGTCATCCTGGTACATGTGCCTGAGCGCGGCCTTGGTGGTGAGGAAGCCGCCGTCCAGGTGGATCGCCAGCATCTTCTTCCAGTCGGCGAAGGCGAACTGCTCGATCGGGTTGATGATCTGCACACCGGCGTTGGAGACAAGGATGTCCAGACGGCCAAACGCGGCGACTACCTTGTCGGTACCGGCATTGACCGCGTCCTCGCTGGTGACGTCCATCGCCACGCCGAGTGCCTTGCCGCCGGCGGCGTTGATCTGTGCCGCCACCGCATCGGCCGCCTGCTGGTTGATGTCGGCGATCGCCACGCTGGCGCCATGATTCGCGTACAACTCGGCGATCGCCCTGCCGAGGCCGCTGGCCGCGCCGGTGATGAGGGCGACCTTGCCGTCGAGACTGTTCATGTACTGCTCCTGGAAACGGAGGCGCGGGTGCGCCCATGCATGGAATTGTAGGCGCCGTGCCGCCGCGCGCCATCCGACCTTGGGGCAGGCGCGACCTCCGCCGGGCCCTCAGCGGGTCTCTTCGGCCAGGTAGGTGTACGCGGTGAGCCCGGCATCGAGCGCGGCGTACAGGCGGTCGGCCTCGGCGCCCGCCACGCCCGCGTCGGCAATGCGCGCGCGGTAGCTGGCGCGCAAGGCCTCCAGGTCGTAGCCGACGTAGTCGAGCATCAGGTCGGTGGTGTCGCCGCGGCGCCGGTGGTCGAACACGTAGCCGTCGCCGTCGATGCGCACGTTGACCGCGTCGGTGTCGCCGAACAGGTTGTGGATGTCGCCGAGGGTTTCCTGGTAGGCGCCGACCATGAAGATGCCCAGCCGGTAACTTTCACCATCCTTCAGCGCGTGCAGCGGCAGGCTGACGTCGACGCCGTCGGCCTCCACGTAATGGTCGATGCGGCCGTCCGAATCGCAGGTGAGGTCGACGATCACGCCGCGACGGGTCGGCTCCTCGTCGAGGCGGGCGATCGGCACGATCGGGAACACCTGGTCGATCGCCCATACGTCGGGGATCGATTCGAACACCGAGAAGTTGGTGAAGTACTTGTCGACCAGCTTCTCGTCCAGCTCATCCAGCACCTGCCGGTGCGCGCGCTCGGCGGGCAGCAGGCGCGTGCGCACCGCATTGGCGATGGCATAGAACATTTCGTCCAGGCGCGCGCGATCGGCCAGCGAGAGCTGGCCCAGCGCGTACAGCGACTGCCCTTCGGCCAGGTGGTGCTGGGCTTCGTGGAACAGCTCCAGCGGCGGGCGCTCGTCCAGCGCCGCGTGGACCTCGCGCAGGTGGCGCAGCACCGCTGGCTCGTCCTCGCGCGGCGGCGGCATGCTGCCGGCCGGCACCGGCTCCACCTCGGTCACGTTGACCACCATCACCGCGTGGTGCGCCGTCATCGCCCGGCCCGCCTCGGTGAGGATGTGCGGTGCAGCCAGGCCTTCGGCGCTCACCGCCTCCGCCAGCGACTGCACGATGGTGCTGGCGTACTGCTCCAGCGAGTAGTTGATCGAGTTGTGGCTGCGCGAGCGGGTGCCTTCGTAGTCCACGCCCAGGCCGCCGCCGACGTCGACGATCTCCAGCGGCACGCCCATGCGCGAGAGTTCGACGAAGTAGCGGGTGGCCTCGCGCATGCCGTTGGCGATGTCGCGCACGTTGGAGATCTGCGAGCCCATGTGGAAGTGCTGCAGCTTCAGCGTGTGCTTCAAGCCCGCCGCGTCGAGCCGCTCGACCAGGCGCAGCACCTGCTGCGGCGACAGCCCGAACTTGCCCTTGTCGCCGCCGGTGTTCTGCCACTTGCCGGCGCCGATCGAGGCCAGCCGCACGCGCACGCCGAGCAGCGGCTCCACGCCCAGCGCCTTCGACTCGGCGAACACGTGGTCCAGCTCGGACAGCTTCTCGATCACGATGTGCACGCGCAGGCCGAGCTTCTTGCCGATCAGCGCCAGGCGGATGTATTCGCGGTCCTTGTAGCCGTTGCAGATCACGATGGAGCCGGGCCGCGCCATCGCCAGCACGGCCATCAGCTCGGGCTTGGAACCGGCTTCCAGGCCGAAGCCGTGCACGCCGGCAGCAACCAGCTCGCCGGCCACGCTGCGTTGCTGGTTGACCTTGATCGGGTAGATCGCGGTGTAGCCGCCGGCGTAGCCGTGCTCGGAAATCGCACGCGCGAAGGCGCCCCGCAGGTGCGCCAAGCGGTCGGCGAGGATGCCGGGGAAGCGCACCAGCAACGGCAGCCGCAGGCCCTCGGCACAGGCGCGGTCGACGATCTCCGGCAGCGCCAGCGCCGGGCCGTCGGCGCCGCGCGGACGCATGACGATGTGGCCGGTGGCGTCGACGTCGGCATAGCCGTCGCTCCAGTGGGGCACGGCGTAGGCGTGGCAGGCAGTGGCAATGGTCCAGGGCTTCGACATGGAGCCTCCCTCGGGCAAACGGAGCAGGGATGTCGCAGCGGCGAGCCTTGACGAAAGGTGTTCGGATCGAGCGGAAAGCCGGCCGGCCGGAAGCCTCGCACGCCGCGGGGCCGGATGGGCTTGCCCGGCCTTCGTCACGCCTTCGCGACGTTCGGCCGGGCCACCATTGTAATGGCCGCGCGGCGCCCTGCACGGTGGCCATGGCCGGGACGTCAGCCGCCGTTGCCGGTACAATTGACCTTCTTTGCCCACGCTTCGCGGAAACATCCCATGTCGCAGCCAGCCCCACTCACCGAAGCCCACTGGTTCACCGAGGCGCACCAGGCGTCCGGGTCCTCCATCGGCTTCCGCACCGAGCAACTGCTGCACACCGAGAAGACCCCGTTCCAGACCATCGACATCCACAAGACCACCGACTGGGGCAACCTGATGGTGATCGACGGCTGCGTGATGCTGACCAGCCGCGACAACTTCTTCTACCACGAGATGATGACCCACCCGGCGCTGTTCACCCATGCGCGCGCCAAGCGCGTGGTGATCATCGGCGGCGGCGACTGCGGCACGCTGCGCGAGGTACTGCGCCACGAGGAGGTCGAGCACGCCGTGCAGGTGGAGATCGACGAGCGCGTGACCCGCCTGGCCGAGCAGTATTTCCCCGAGCTGTGCGAGGCCAACGGCGACCCGCGCGCCGAGCTGCTGTTCATCGACGGCATCAAGTACATGGCCGAGTGCGAACCGGAGTCGGTGGACCTGGTGATCGTCGACTCGACCGATCCGGTCGGCCCGGCCGAAGGCCTGTTCAACGCCGCGTTCTACGCCAGCTGCTACAAGGCGCTGCGCCACGGCGGCCTGCTGGTGCAGCAGAGCGAGTCGCCGCTGGCGCACCTGGACCTGATCCGCTCGATGCGTTCGGCGATGCGCACCACCGGCTTCGCCGCGGTCAAGACACTGCCGTTCCCGCAGCCGTGCTACCCCACCGGCTGGTGGAGCTGCACGATGGCGCGCAAAGGCGGCGACCTGTCCGGCTTCCGCGAACGCGGCGCTTCGGCCAAGAAATTCCCCACCCGCTACTACAACGCCGAGATCCACAAGGCCGCCCTGGCCCAGCCGGAGTTCATGCGCGAGGCGCTGGGCGAGTAACAGGGGACGGCCGCAGCCCCATCCACCTGAGGCCCTCAGAAGATCTTCGAGCGCACCTTCGGCAGCAGCACCAGCAGCAAGGTGGCCAGCGGGCCGAGCAGCAGCGACAGCAGGAACCACAGCAGTCCGCTGCGGTTCTTGCCCTGTGCCAGCGCCGCGTTGATCAGGGCCAGCGTGCCCCAGCCGGCAAACCACGGGGCACCGTCGGCCCATAACGAGTAATGATTCACGACCCTCTCCCGCGTGATGAGGGGCGTCGTCCTGCGCCCAAAGCCGCATCCTAACAAGCATGGACGTCCGGACGGCCGCGCGGGGAACCGTCGATCAGGCGAGCTTAATCTGCACCCGTTATGCTGGCGCCTTTGCCGCCGAGGGAAGTTCGCGATGCCTGGAATGCGTTGTCTCGTCGCGGGTTGCGCGTGGCTGCTGTTCGCTGCTCCGACGCTGGAGGCCAAGACCCCGCCCGCCGCGAAAGAGGCGACCACCACGGCCAAGGCGGCGCAGGCGCGCGACAAGGCGCAGCTGGCCTTCCAGCGCGACCTGGTCAGCGTGCTCGCGCCGCGGGCCGATGCGATGCCGCTGCTGGGCGCCGCGCTGCTGGCCCGGCCGCTGTTCAACCAGCCGCCCGCGAACAGCTTCCATGCGCTGATCGAGCGCGCCGCCGCGGCCGACGGTGCCGGCCCGGCCATCAGCTGGGCGCGGCTGGCCGATTGCGACGCCAAGGCGGACGACTGCCCCAACACCGCCGCGCTGGACACCCTGCTGCAGCAGGCGCCGGACAACGCCGCGGCCTGGCTGGTCAAGCTGGGCCTCGCCGCCCGCGACCGCAAGCAGGATGACGCGCGCAAAGCCCTGCGCCACGCCGCCGCGGCCAAGCTGTACGACGACTACGCCGGCACCAGCCTGAAGGCGCTGGCCGATGCGGTCGGCGTGCTGCCGCCGCCGGCCGACACGCTCGACCCCATGCACGCGGCGGGCGCGGTGGGCATGCAGACGGTGCTGATCTTCGGCCTCGCCAGCACGCAGCCGCAGCCGAGCCTGCAACTGGTGGCCAAGCTGTGCGAGAACGCCGGCAAGGACGACTCGATCAAGGCCGACTGCCTCAAGCTCGCCCAGCTGCTGCAATGGGGCTCCAGCCCGCTGGCCCGTTCGCTGGGCCTGCACCTGGCCGAGGTGCTCGTCGACGACCCGGCCCAGGTGCAGGCGGCGAAAGACGCCCGCCGCAGCCTGATCTGGCAGGTGCGCAACTTCAACCAGCTGCTGGCGCGGGTGCAGGACGACGCCCCGCTGGCCCGCCACCTGCTCTCGCTGGCCCGCAACGGCGGCACCGAGATGAGCCTGCAGCTGGCCGCCCTGCGCGACGCCGGCATCGCCACCGAGCCGCCGGCCGACTGGGCGCCGACGGAGAGCGCAGAGCGAGGAGTGAGTGACGAGAAGTGAGTGGTGAGCGGTGGCGCACGCCGCGGCTGCCGCTTTTCTCTCACTTCCCACTCCTCTCCACTCACTCCCAAGCTCTCCGCCTGTTCCCCTTTCCCCCCGTGCCCGCTAGGCTTGGGCCACCTTCCGTGGCAGGGGCGATCCGATGCTTACGACGCTGGTGGCGAGCAGCAAGGGTGGGTGCGGCAAGAGCACGCTGGTGACGCAACTGGCGTCGCACTGGGCCCAGGCAGGGCAGCACAGCGCCATCATCGACGCCGACCGGCAAGGTTCCAGTTTCCGCTGGGCCGCGCGCCGGCCGGAGAACGTCCCCGGCGTGCTGGCCTTCGAAGGCGGCCGCCGCTCGCTGGCGAAACTGCCGCCGGACACCGCGCAACTGCTGATCGACACCCCCGCCGGCGCCCGCGAACGCGAGCTGGAACCCTATCTCGACCAGGCCAACGTGCTGCTGGTGCCGGTGCTGCCCTCCTCGTTCGACCTGGACGCCACGCTGGCCTTCACCGACGAGCTGCGCGCGATCAACCGCATCCACCGCGGCAAGCTGCCGGTGGGGCTGGTGGCCAACCGGCTCAAGCCGTGGACCCACGCCAGCCAGGACGCGCTGGCCCAGCTCGCCGAGCAGTCGCCGTTCCCGATCGTGGCGCAGCTGCGCGACAGCCAGGCCTACGTGCTGCTGGCCGCGCTGGGCAAGGGCATCTTCGACTACCACAGCGAACAGGTGCGCAGCCACCAGGATGACTGGAAGCCCCTGCTGCGCTGGATCAAGCGCCAGTCCTGACGCCAGCCTCGCGCCCCCTTTCCGCCGGAGCCCTCCATGCACGAACTGATCCTGTTGCGCCACGCCGAAGCCGTGCCGATGGCCGAAGGCGGCGACGACCGCGACCGCGCGCTGAGCGCGCGCGGCGAACAGGAGGCGCAGGCCGCCGGCCTGTGGCTGGCCGCGCACGGCCTGCACCCGCAGCGCGTGCTGTGCTCGCCGACCCGCCGCACCCGCGAAACCACGCGGCTGGCGCTGGCCGCGATCGACACCGCGCCGGCACCGCGGATCGCCGAGGAAATCCACGAGGCCACACCGGGCGAACTGCTCGTGCTGCTGGATCAGCACGCCGAGGCCGACACCGTGCTGCTGGTCGGCCACAACCCCGGCGTCGAGCGCCTGGTCGCCCTGCTGGTGGAGGGCCGCTCCGACGAATTCCGCGGCATGCCGCCCGGCGCGCTGGCGGTGCTGCATCTGGACGGCCCGCTGGAGCCGGGCCAGGCGCGGCTGGACGCGTTCTGGTCGCCCTAGGGAAGCTCCGCACAAGCCTTTTCGCCCGCCATTCCGGCGCACGCTGGAATCCTGTGCCTCCATGCCGTTGCCGAGGCCCTGGCTCCCGGCGTGCGCCGGGATGACCGCTCGCCCGCACCTTCGCCGGGCCCCACGCGCCGTCCATCGTCACGGGACCGCGGCGCCCAACCGTTATCATGCGGCGATGTTGCATGACCTTCGCCGCCTCCTCCTGCCGCTGCTCCTGCTGGCCACCGTGCTGCAAGGCTGCACCCTGTCCAAGGCGCAGATCCGCCGCGCCGACGCGGTGGTGGCGGCCACCGTCGACCGCCAGCAGAGCTGCCACCGGGCCGACCACTGCGCGCAACCCTCGCCGCTGCTGCAGGCGGCCGACCGCGCGCTGGCCGCATCCACCCCGGCGCACCCGGTGCACGTGGTCACTCTGCTCGGCGACAGCGAGCCGGCGCTCGCCGCACGGATCAACCTGATCCGCGCCGCGCGCCGTTCGATCGACGTGCAGACCTACATCTGGAGCCAGGACGACGTCGGCCAGCTGGTGCTGGACGAGCTCGTGCGCGCCGCCCGCCGCGGCGTGCGGGTGCGCATCCTGGCCGACCAGCTGTTCTCCTTCAGCGACCTCGACCTGCTCGACGAGCTCGCGCGGGCCAGCCCCAACCTCAAGGTGCGGCTGTACAACCCCACCTTCCACAAGGCGCGCACGCCGCCGCTGGATTTCGCCGCCGGCGTGCTGTGCTGCTTCATGCAGTTCAACCAGCGCATGCACAACAAGCTGCTGCTGGTGGACGACGCCATCGGCATCGCCGGCGGGCGCAACTACCAGGACCGCTACTTCAACTGGGATGACGCGTTCAACTACGTCGACCGCGACGTGATGGTCGGCGGCCCCGCCGCCGGCGCGATGGCGGCCAGCTTCGAGCTGTTCTGGCAACACAAGCGCGCGGTGCCGCTGACCCATCTGCGCGACGTCAACCGGCGCATCCTCGCCGACCGCACCGCGCCGACCTGGCCGCAGCCGCATTACCGCCGGCCGCAGCGGGTCGCGCAGCTGCTGCAGGCCGCCGAGGACCCGGCCTGGCTGCAGGCATGGCTGGTGGAGCCCTCGCTGCAGGTGAGCAAGGTCGAATACTTCAGCGACCTGCCGGCCAAGCTCGACGACCCTGGCGGCAAGCGCACCGCCGCGTTCACCCGCCACATCATGCGCATGGTCGCCGAGGCCCGCCACGAGGTGCTGCTGCAGACGCCGTACCTGGTGATGAGCCGTCGTGCCCAGGGCATCTTCCGCCGCCTGCACCGGCGCCCCGACCCGCCGCGGGTGATCGTGTCGACCAACTCGCTGGCCTCCACCGACGCCTTCGCCGTCTACGCGATGTCGTACAAGCACCGCAAACGCTACCTGAAGAAGTTCGGCTTCGAGATCCACGAGCTGAAGCCGCACGCCCCCGGCCCCGCGGTGGACTACGAACTGGCCAACCTGGACGCCGACACCGCGCAGGTGCCCGCCGCCACCGCCACCCCCGCCAGCGCGCGCCAGACCCGCTTCCACCTGCTCGGCAGCGGCAGCGGCAACCGGCCCGCGCCGCTGCGCAGCGAAGGGCGGCGCAGCGGCCTGCACGCCAAGTCGATCGTGATCGACGACGACTTCAGCATGGTCGGCTCGCACAACTTCGACCCGCGCTCGGACCACTACAACACCGAGTCCGGCGTGATCATCTACGACCACGCCTTCGCCGACGAGCTGCGCCAGGCCATCCTGCGCGACACCGAGCCGCAGAACGCCTGGGTGATCGCGCCGCGCCGCCCGGTGGTGCCGGTGCTCACCGACATCAACCAGGCCATCGGCGCGGTTTCCGAGAGCCTGCCGTTCTTCGACTTGTGGCCGTTCCGCTACGCCACCAGCTTCGACCTCAAGCCCGGCTGCCCGCCGCTGCGCGCCAGCGACCCGCGCTTCTACGAGTGCTACCGACCGGTCGGCGACTTCCCCGACGTCAACCTGTCGCCGAAGTGGATCATCACCCGCCTGATCACCGCCTTCGGCAGCAGCGCCAAGGGCGTGCTCTAGCGCGCTGACCCCGCCTGCACGCGCGGCGCTGTTCAATGGGGTTCAAGCCATGTCCGGAGGCATCACAACCATGAGCCATGCATTCAAGGTCGGCGACCACGTGCGCTGGAACTCCGAGGCCGGCCACGTCACCGGCAAGATCACCAAGGTGCACACCCGCGACACCGAGTACAAGGGCCACATGCGCCGCTGCAGCGAGGACGATCCGCAGTACGAGATCAAGAGCGACAAGACCGACCACGTCGCCATGCACAAGGGCTCGGCGCTGCACAAGATCGACTGACGCGATGCCCGCCGACCCCGCCACCGTCTGGACCATCGGCCACTCCACCCGGCCACTGGCGGAGTTCCTCGGCCTGCTCGACGAGTACCGCATCCAGGCCATCGCCGACGTGCGCCGTTTCCCCGGCTCGCGCCGCCACCCGCACTTCGCCAGCGAGGCCCTGGCCAGATCCCTGCCCGCCCACGGCATCGCCTACCAGTGGATCCCCCGCCTCGGCGGCCGCCGCAAGGTGCAACCGGACTCGCCCAACACCGCCTGGCGCAACGCCTCCTTCCAGGGCTACGCCGACTACACCGCCACCGCGGAATTCGCCCAAGGCCTCGCCGAACTGCTGCAACTCGCCGCCCGCCAGCGCACCGCGATGATGTGCGCCGAAGTGGTCTGGTGGCGCTGCCACCGCTCGATCGTTTCCGACGTGCTCAAGCTGCGCGGCATCGAAGTCGTCCACATCATCGACACCACCCACACCACGGTGCACCCGTACACCTCGGCGGCGCACGTGGTGGATGGGCGGTTGAGTTATGCAGCGGCGCAGGGGGGGTTGCTGTAGCGGCCCCGCATCAGACACCCAACCCGTCATGCCTGCGAAAGCAGGGATCCAGCGCCTTCCGGGTTGCGGTGAAGCTGGTCGCCCGTCTTGCAGATGCCCATATTGGGCATTACCATGCCCAATATGGGCAATGAAGCAGGCAGAATCAGTGAAGCGGCGGCGCTTTACGCCAGCACCAACCTGTCCGATGCCTTGTTCACCACCACCCAGCAGCGCGTCCTCGGCTGCCTGTTCGGGCAGCCGAATCGCAGCTTCACCGTCAGCGAACTGATCCAGACCACCGGCGCCGGCAGCGGCGCGGTGCAACGCGAGGTCGCCCGGCTGGCCGGCAGCGGCCTGCTCACGGTGGAACCGGTCGGCAACCAGAAGCGCTATCGCGCCGATCCCGCCGCGCCGATCCACGCCGAACTGGTGTCCATCGTGCGCAAGACCTTCGGCCTGGTCGCCCCCTTGCGCGAAGCGCTGGCGCCGCTGACTCCACAGATCTCGGCCGCCTTCGTGTACGGTTCGGTGGCCAAGGGCAGCGATACCGCGGCCAGCGACATCGACCTGATGCTGGTGTCCGATACGCTGGTCTATGCAGACCTCATGGCCGCCCTCCATCCGCTGATCGAGCACCTGGGCCGCGAGATCCATCCCACGCTCTACACCCGGGCCGAGCTGCGCAAGCGCATTGCCGCAGGGAACAGTTTCGTGACCCGCGTGCTGGCACAGCCTCGGCTCTGGGTGATCGGGGGCGAGCATGACCTCGCCGCTTGAGAACCTCGCCGGCACCGGCAAATCACTGGCGGCGGAGCCGACGGATGCGGCAGAGTTCGCCGGCCTGCTCCGATCCGGCACGGCGCGGTTGGTCGACGCACGCAACGCATCACTCGCACTGGAAAGCCGCTTCGACCTCGCCTACAACGCCGCACACGCCTTGTGCCTTGCCGCACTGCGCCGGCACGGATACCGAGCCCGACAGCGCTACATCGTGTTCCAGGTGTTGCCGCATACGCTTGGACTGGGGCCGGAGGTGTGGCGCGTGCTGGACAAATGCCATCACATGCGCAACGTCGCCGAGTACGAGGGAGTGCTCGACGTGAACGAGCGCATCGTGGCCGATCTGGTCGCGGCGTGCGAAAGGGTTGCCCACGAACTTGCCGCGCTCGCGCATGCAGATCATTCGTAGGTAGCGCACGGGGATATGGCAGCTCAAGGGCAGACCTTCTGTCCACCACGCATCCAATACCTCCCCACCTCGTCATGCCTGCGAAGGCAGGCACCTCGTAGAGCAGCAGCCATCGTGTCCCGCACTCGGTCGCCCGCTGGGTAGGATGGACGAAGCCTACAATGGCCACCTCGACCTCATCTAAGAGTGGCACTCGTGCCGGACGCGTTGACTCTGGCGGAAGGTTTGCATGACGGACATTGTTTCTCCAGAAGTCAGATCCCGAATGATGGCTTCCATCAAGTCGCGGGATACCAAGCCGGAGATGGTGGTTCGGCGATATCTGCATGGCCGCGGATTTCGTTACACGCTTGCAAACCGCAATTTGCCCGGAAGGCCCGACCTCGCGTTATGCCGTCACAATGCCGTGATTTTCGTCCACGGCTGCTATTGGCATGGTCACCAAGGGTGCCGTTTTGCTACGAAGCCAGCCACGCGTGCAGAGTTTTGGCGCGCAAAGATAAGTGCCAACGCCGAACGTGACGCCCGAGTCGTTCTGGAGCTGAGGAAGCTTGGCTGGCGAGTTGCCGTGATCTGGGAATGCGCTCTCAGAAAGCGCCCCGAGCCAGCGCTCCGACGTCTGGAACGATTTCTCCTTTCGAGCCGGGCCCGGGTCGAGATTCCTTCGGGTCAGTTTCCAAGAAACGTGTAAACCGCTTCCGCTATCTGTCGAGCCATCCACGGTGGAACCGCATTTCCGACTTGACGGAACTGGGCCCCACGCGATCCTTCAAAGAAATAGTTGTCGGGAAATGTCTGAAGCCTCGCTGCCTCGCGTACCGAGAGACTCCGCAACTGTTTCGGGTCGGGATGAATGAAGTAGTGGCCGTCTTTCGCCAAGTGGCTGGTTACGGTGGAGCTTGGATAAGCTTCGAGCTGCACCTTGAATCGGTCGACAAATTTTCCGCTCTTCCAGTTGCGGTGGTTCGGATGAAGAGGAACCGGGAATTCCTCCGCTCCTCTAGGTGAGCGGCCATACGCGCCTGCAAACGCCGAGGCGTATGCATATCGCATCAGGTCCTCCCTCATGTGATCGCGAACCTCATGGTTGAGAATTCCGTTGAGTCGTCCATCGATAAGCCAGGCTTCCAAGTGCTTCGGTACGGTGTCGCTTTTTGCCGTTCTCTTCATCCACCGGCCGCCTTGCCCTGGATCACCCTTCTTGAGCGTGGCCTTGGCCGATTTCAGTATTCCAACAACTTCCGGATATGCGATGGCAACCCTGGCTACGGATCCAAGCAGTTCCGCAGCGATGTTGGACCAGTTGTCGGCCCTCATGTCGGTGGTACCACTCCGCAGCGGAGGCAACCCGCCAATCACGTCCGATACGCTGAAACGAAGCTCGTTGGGAACCAGTAGTTTGCCTTGTCTGCCATCCAGGCTTTCCGCGAGTCCAAGCAGGACGACTCGATGGCGGGCCTGCGGAACTCCAAGAGTTTCCGCTCGAAGGATGTAGCTGTGCGGGCTTGGGCCTGTTTCCTCGGTTCCGGCCTTTGGAACCGCAAGAGGGATAATTCTGTATCGCGGGCCACTGCGGCCGCCCGGTCGTTCGAGGCTTTCGATGATTTCCGGGAAGACGAGATTTCCGTCTAGCTTCGCCGAAAGCAGACCCTTCACATTCTCCATGACGAACGCGGTCGGTCGAAACTCGTCGATGATTTTCAGGTACTGCTGATAGAGGAAATACCTGTGATCTTTCTCCGGGCTATATCCCTTGATACCCCGGTTGCGGGCTCGCCCGACAAGCGAGTACGCCTGGCACGGCGGTCCACCGATCAGAATCCACTCTTTCCCCTTCTTTGCTATGCGCTTGATCCGCTCCCGCAGCTCGGCGTCATCGGAGGAAGTGCCCAACGTAAGTTGGCGCGCTTCCTCCTCCGCTGCGATCCACTGCTCCTCGGTATCGTCGGTGTAAGGAGTGCTGCGGTTTCCAGCCACGTACTCGTAGTAGCTGCCCGGCGCCTCTCCCGCCGGAAATTGCCGAAAGAACGCCCGTAGCCGCAGTGTCTTGGCGGCATTCGCTTCCATTTCAGCGGATATGGCAATCTTGAATGGCGGGTGGTTCGTCCCTCGGGGCACAAAAGCCGAGAAGCCCTCTCCCAGTCCTCCGGGGCCGGCGAAAATGTCGACGACAGGTATCTGCATGGTAGGGCGTGTATGGAAGGTTGGATCAGCTGGGCAGCCGACTACGTTCTCACGAGGTGAGAGTTTGTCAACCGATCGCAGTAGGTACGTCGGATTCTTCGCTGGTATCGGCGTACTGATGGACTACTGTCCGTGCAAGCGCAAAACACTCCTCTACGAGCGCGTTACGCTCGTACATCGGCAGCCCGGCAACGTCCAGCACTTCGTTTCGCAATCTCAGCAGTTTGGTAGCACGGCGCATGACTGGCTCCATGGCCCCGCGACCGATTTGCGTTGCCACCCTTACCCACCCTTCGGCCATCGCAGTAGCGATAGCGCGGTTCCCCGCGATGGATGCCCGTTCGAAAATCTGAACGAGCGCATCTTCGCTCAGCGCCCGAACGAGGCCCCAGCGGTCTTCGTGATCCCTTCCCCTATCGAGGGTGGTTCCCCTTATCCACAGGCGCTGAAAGGCATTGCGCACGCCCCCTTGGAATCGATGAGTGGCGCGATCGGGGAACCGCCAAGAAACAATGTCGGGCGCGGTGACCGTGGCGATGAAGGACCAGACATCGTCCCGCAATGCTTCGCCTGTGGAGAGCTCCGGCAGTGTACCGAGGTAGATTGCGGCGTCCCGATCAAACTTTGATCTGGCAATCTGACTCGGGTTGTCGGGAAATCCGTCGTTGGTGGCAATCTCTCGCAATTTGAGGCCGATGGCGTCGGCCTGTGCCTCGGACCGGTTGCCTCCACTGGCCGCGAATGAAAACATCGCGGATCTGTCGGTGAGCATGGTCCGACTCGCAGCCGGTGTCAGCGCGGTGGAGCCCGAGGATTCGAGGATGACGGATACGCCAAGAGCGGACAGTCGCGGCAAAAGCAGAACGGTCATTCGGAACCTCCCATGTCCGAGGCCGCCAGAATCGTGGCGTGAAAGCGACCGGGGAAATGGTCTCTCATTGCGCGGATGCTTGAAACTTCTTGGCCGGGAAAGGCGATGTCCAGCCAATTCTGTATCTGCCTGCCTACCGATCCTTCCTCGCATTCCGCGAGCAAGTCTGCACAGTCATTCTTGTCCAGAACCGACGCGGCCATCTGCGACATCACGTCTCCCAGCACCGCCTGCAATGTGGGCCCGTCGCCCTCCACGAATCGCGAGGCAACCTCTTCCCGGTCGGAATTGACGAAGAGCCGTACGCTACCGGAGAAGTCTGCCTGGAGCGAATTCGGCTGCCAATGCAGGTACCACGGAGCGGCTTCCTGTGGCTGCCCTTTGAAGTAACGCGAAAAGCTCACGGTCTCAACCGGGAATCTGGAATCGCCACCGTCCTCTATCAGGACGTCGGCATACGACTGCCACAGCCGTGCTCCACGTACTCTTGGCGAGAGTGCGGACCCGCTGTTCGTTGGTCCTTCGAGCGATATTTGCAACGAAAGACGAAGGCGGCCCGAGAGCGTTCGGCCCGGAATGACGGACCCAAGCTGCACTTCCGAAGTGATTGCGTCGACCACCTTTTCGCATACGCGGTCTTGCCGGCGCGGCAGGTTGCCAACGCCCGTGCCTGCGAGCAGCACGACTCTCAGTTGCAGTTGGTCAGCGGGAAGCTGGAGCGCTTCTGCGCAAAGCTCCCAGTCGATTGAGACGACCGAATCCACTTCCAGATCACGTGCGTAGTCCCAGTTTTCAAGAATGCTCGCTACATCCTTTAGAGGCTCGCCGGGATCGCCGATCATCCATCGGTCGACCCGAATGGCGTCATCGGGCAGAACAAGAAAGGGAAAGGCTACGCGCGTGTTCATGCGGGGGCGCCCGAACGCAACCGAAGCTTCAGGGCGATCGCGACGTCAGGAACCGTAGGGACAAGAATCTCTACAGTGCCTGCCTCATGGCCAACATGAATCCACGGGCCTTCCGGCGACATCCGACGCTCGCCGAGCGTGATCTGGTGGACAGCCAAAGTGAATCCTTCGGGCAAGTCTTCGGCCCCAGTGGGTCCTCCATCGACAACGAGACAGGGTTCCGCCACCACGTAAAGAGCCGCGTCCGAGGCGTCGTTGTGAAGTTCGGCGCGAAATCTGGCGATGGGCCTGTCCCGATCGTCCAGATGCAGGCCAGCAAAACGCGGGGCTGATATGGATAGCGGTTTGCGCGCTGAGGGCTTGCCGGGTTGTCGAGGCGGCCGCCCGGGACCAGTGGACGACACTCTCTCCAGGAATGCTCCCATCCTGGCTGCTGTTGCTGCCAGCGAAGGGCCTTGCTCCTTGGCACCCGGCGGGGTGATGGCCGGATTGGCATGTGTCCGGGCAAGTTCGTCAATCTGGCGAAGAGCTACACGGACAAATGTTTTTTCATGACCTCTGGGAAGATTGTCGGGAACCCAGTCGTCGTGCGCCGGAGGCTCGGCAAGTGCGAAAGCGGTTTCTACCTCGTCGTTATCGGAGCAGACGAAGACACCGGCCCACTCGAACCGCGTGTCCGGATATGGTTCGCCAGCCACGTACTTGACCACCAGCTCGACAGGCCGCATCAGTGCAATGTGACAAGCCTGTTTGGGAATGACGGATTCTTCATGTGTTGCGGGCGGGCGTCGAGTTGCTCGCAACCCCTTCTGAATCGCCAGGTTGCCCAGATGCGTTTTGGGTCTCCCGCACCAGATTGGCTGGAGCTCGTTGCTTCCGGTGCGATGTGCAGCCATGGCGGCTGCAAACAGGTCTAGCGGCGGAAAATGTTCAGGCTCCGGAATGCGGATCTCTGCGCCTTCGAGCTCTACCTTCACCTTGATCTTGCGATTTGCTGGGGTGGTTGCCGTCATGCGGGGCCAGAAGTTCCAGAGGACGGTTTCGACCACATCGTCAATGACGGCACGCGAATCATCGTTTTCGAGCAGCGGGTCGACGATCAGGATGGACGTTCCTGTCTGCGACGTGTCCCGAGGAGGCATTCCGATTTCACCGGATAGCGCAGTGGCAGCACTATCTGTCAGCGGTTCTACGGAGTCCAAGCCATCCAGCACCCCCCACCAATGGCGTCCGGTGAAGCGTCGCCGACTTCCATCATTTGCCTTGGCGTCAAAGGCTTCTCCCAAGTGGCAACCCATCAACCGGCGTTCGTCATGGCCGCCACAGCGGGTGCGGGTATCGACAATGATCGTGGAACAGCTGCTCATCGAATAGAGGGAGCTTTTTCCGTAGCCATATGTGCCTCCTCCCTGGTGGGTGTCTCTCGCGGCCCCGACATTTCTCAGGAAGTTGACGAAGTTGAGCGACTCGTCGCCGGCATGCAGGATGTCGGCACGCGTCGGGCCCGATAGCCCTTCGGTGCCAAAGTCGCAAAGCTCCAATACGCGTAGACGAGGCTTCGCCAATGCAGTGTCGATGTTGGCGCGCGTCGTTTCGTCCTGTGGAAGTTCCGCCAACACCTGCTCGCTCAGTACGCTCCGCTGGCTCGCTGTCAACGACCGAAGGCGGATCAGTACAGAGGGCCCTGTGTCATCGCGAGCGGCATCCAGTACATTCTGGATACCTTCGCGGATCAGTGTCTGAAGCAGACTATGGTTCGGACGACCAAGCAAACGCTTGAATCCCTCAGCCGCCATGTTCCCCGTCTTGGCAAATGGCTCGCTGTAAAGCTGGAGTCTTGTCACGCAACTATCCCTCGAAAAGCAGCGTCTCGATCCCTGTCGTGCATCATGAACCGCTGGGCTGCGCGCAAGTCGATCGTGTAGGCGATCGAATCTACTCCATCCGGAAGTTGTCCCTTCGGGAACTGGGCAGCAGTGATACGCGGAAAACCCGGGCCAACCCGGTAGGCAGTCAGGCCTTCGAGACCGCAGTGAATGCGATTCCACTCGGACGAGCCGGGATTGAGACAGCCCACAGCGGCTAGTCCCCTTTCGAGTGCCGCTCTTTCTACGCCGTACGACAGGATGTCGGAAACGAGGCCGGCAACGAAAAGGTCGCCATTGTCTGTGCGCTCCACCCTCACATGCACGAGAACCAGTGAACCCCCTGAAGGCTCCGATAGCTGTTCGCAACTACTGATGGAGACCGCAGTTACATCCGCGCGAGAGGAGGTTTTCACCTCCAGCGCGTTTTCCCGGCGCCTGAAGTCATGCCGTTGATCGTAGGGGCCGGTCCAGGCTTCCACTGCCGCCGGCGTGATTTGAGCGAGGTTGCGAAGGATGAGCAGCTCGCCGATCAAACCGTAAATCTTGCAGTCGGGAACGCTTTGGTCTTTCGCTTCGCGAAGTAGCTCCCGGAAGTCCGCAACAGTTCCCTCTACTGCGCCAAGTGGTGCCGCGCCGTTGCCGATCCGATGAACGATTTCGTCTGCGATTTCCGCAAAGACCGGGTCCAGCCCACGGTCGGTGTTCATGACGTCGATGAACATGGTTGCGCGGCCGGCATGCGTGAGCCGGGATAACGTCACGGAGAGCTTCCCGTTCGGGCGATTAGTCGTCAGCGTCGTGCCCGGGCCACAGGGCACGAGAAGGCGAGGCTGGCCTTCCAGTCCTAGAGCGAAACGAACGGGACCATAACCAGTCTCCACGCCCGTTGACAGGCTCGGAATCTCCAGCGTCGTTTCGGCAACACCGGAACTACGAAGGCGCTTCCAGCGCTCGATGGGTCTTTCAGTCATTGTCCGTCTCTTGGTCCCCGCCATCGTCCAGCTCCTCGGGCGTAGGGATCTCAAGTTCCACCGAGTACCAGCCACCGGACCGATCCAGGGACCCGGGGAACACGATGCCAAAACCGACCAAGTCTTCCACGGCATCCAGCGCGACACGGGTCGGATTGCGGTTTCGGGATTTTCCCGACTTGCGCGGTTCCGATTTCGCCTCGATGGGGTAGATCAGCATTAGCGGGAGGGCCGGCCGTTTCGCCTTCAGGGTCGACCAAGTGTCGCCACCTTCGATTGAACTGCCTGGTGCATCCACCAGAATGTCGCCCTTGGACATCAATGCCTTGATGTCAGCGTAGTCGTCAGTTTCCGCCAGGCGAGAGCGCTTATTGGTACGGACATGGCCCAGGAAGCCGAGTTTTCTGGTCGACGGCGTGCCCGCAGCAGGAGACACGACCGCGACATCCCATTTCCCCAAGCCTGCTGACGCCTTGTCGAGATAGTCGAGCAGCATGTCCCGTTTCAGGTCCAGGTGTCTGTCGCAAATGCTGAATTCCAGCAGGAAGCGGCGGATGGTCGTGAGCGGAACCTCTCTGAACAAGTGCCGTGCGGCGTCATACTTGCCGCAGGACTTGGCGTCATCGACAAGCTGGCTCGCAGCGGACCAGTTTTTCGAGACGATCCCTGCTTGGCGATGGTCGAAACGGATTGTCTGCACATGCTTGCCCTCGAAGCTGATGCTTGTTCGATAAGCGCTGCGCATCTTGGCCGCCGAAGTAATGGCCAGTCCCGGAATTTCACGAACCTTCACCGCAAAATCGAGTGGCGTAGCCCCACGCGAGTGGTAAATCGCAATGTCTTCGCGAATTTCTTCCTCGATGCGCGCCAGAGACCGGAAGTTGGAAATCAGGTCTTCCGTCGCCCACAGTCGCGGAAGATCCGCATAGCCGTGCCTGAAGCCAAACCATCGTCCCATCTGCAGGAGGGTATCGTATTGCCGGGATGTCCTGAGGAAAAAGGAGACAGCAAGACCTTCAAGCGTCAGGCCGCGGGCGAGTACCGACCCACCCACGACAATATATGTCTTTGCTGCTTCGGTGTAATTCAGCCGTTCGACGCTTTCCCCGTTCTCGACGGCTATTTCAAGAAGCTCGAGGGCTTCTTGCAGCCAGTGCAGGAGATCCTGCGGCGTCAGTGAACCTTCATCGCTGCCTTCCAGCGGGACACGATTCGTCTCTGTCTCCCAGACATTCACCAGTCGTTGCCAGACACTCCCGAAGCCACTGCGCAGGCCGGGGGCGTTCTCCACTTTCCATGCATCGATGGCCTTGGCCATCCGGTCGTGCTGAGAGATGTTCGGGGACGTGTGAACAAGCATCGTCATGTGCGAGGAACCATGCCCGCGGCGTCGACGCAGTGCACACGTTATGAGGAACCAGAGCACCGCGCGTTCGAGTTCCGCAGTGATTTGCGGAAAGAAAGTTACGTGAGCCTTGGCCCCGCTTGGTCGGATCAACGCAACTTGGTCTTGTGGGATGACACGGATCATGTCGCGCCCGGCAGCGTCCCCCCCTTCATCCGTTGCATCGTCCGGGTCGAATCCGAAAACATCCCTTGCACCGAAGTAGTCTTTCGGCCGAGGCAGGGCGGTAATGAAGTCTTCGGGGTAAAGATCGTCGAGCTCGTCCTTGTTGTGCGGGAACGGGTTGATGAACACGTTGGCAAACGGCGTAGCGGTATACCCGACATAGGACACGGCGGGTAGTGCGCGAATGATCTTCCTGATCGATTCGTTTATTCGGGTCATGTCCGATTCGTTGGTCGCGGCGTTTACCGATGCCTGATCACATTCATCGTCGATGATCAGGGTCTTGAGCGACCTGAGTATCGTTTTTGGCGTGCGCTCGATAGTGCGGAAGAATGACTTGAGTCGTGTCGTCTCCTTTTTCATGACCACAAGCTGTGCGCGACCCTGAACTGGCATTGTGAACTGGCGGTTCGCGGGCTCGGAGAAATCACCGTTGTCTTCAACGGTCGTATACAGCTGCCACAAGTGACGATGGCGCTCAACGATGTCCGTGACAAGGCGGCGCTGCGTTTGTGCGCGCAGCTTGTTGGTAGTTCCGCCTAGCAGCACAACAAGGTTGTAGCCCGCATCAACGGCCTTTGCGATAACCGCCGTCATGTTGGCGGTCTTTCCCGACTGCACGTAACCTACCACCAGTCCGCGATAGCAAAACTGTTCACCGGCAGGGTTCGCGAGAAGCGACACAACCTCGCTGGAACTCTGGTCTATCGAGTCTATCGACTCGTGATCCCAGTTCTTTGCGTTCCCCAGAAAGCCGCGAAGGGCCGGCCAGTGCTGATCTGCCGGCATCGGGCCGCCGTACCAGGCTTCGTGAATCTTGATCAGGGAGTTTCGGCGCAGTATCTCGATGTTTCCGAGTGTGCTCTGAACAATTTCCAGCGCGCTGGCCAAGTCGGCAATATTTTGATCGGAGAACTGGCCCGCGATGGCTTCGAAGTCACTTCGGACTGCTGCTGCCGCTGCTTCCGGAGACTCGTGCGAAGGAAGTTTTTCCCGAATGATGCGGGCAAAGGTATCGACTTGCGGACTCATCACGCCCCCTTGGCAACGGACTGAACGCTGTGCTTCTTGTAGGCGTTCGCTGACGAATTAAATCACGCTTCAGCCCATGGCGACGGCATGGATGTTGTGATTGAGGCGCCAGCGGAGCTGCGGTTACTTTTCTCTTGGCCCCGCAAGAGAAAAGTGACTCGGTCGCCGAAGGCGACCGACCGCTGTTGCCTTCGAATGAAACAAGAGCATCGCGCACAGATGCCCTCCTACAGGGCATCGTCGGGTCGCGCGGCGGCCTTCGCAGGCATGGCGGTGTGGGAGGTGCGGATGCGATCGATCGCTTCTGGTTCTCAATGCGGGGAATGCCGGTGGGCAGTGCCCGCCTTACGTCGTTGGTCACGCAAAGAGGAAGTGACTTGGCTGCCGAGGTAAAGCTCTTGCTCCGAAACGCCAATGCGCCAAGCAAGAGCATCGCGCGCAAGCGCGCTCCTGCAGAAGCACCCGGCTGCTTTGCTCATGCGCAACATCCGCCGCCCCAAAGTCGCTGGATGCCTGCTTTCGCAGGCATGACAGTGCGAGGGGAGTCGAAGTGCGATGCCGGCCTTCGCAAGCATGACGGGCGGGCGGGTGCCCGCAGAGGGCGCCACGCACCAGCGTCACTCCTTCTTGATCGCGTGCCCGCCGAACTCGTTGCGCAGCGAGGACAGCAGCTTGTCGGCGAAGGAGTCCTTGTCGCGGGAGCGGTAGCGTTCCATCAGCGAGAGGGTAATGACGGGGGCGGAGACGCTCAGTTCCATCGCGGCGTCGACGGTCCAGCGGCCTTCGCCGGAGTCGACCACGTAGGGGGCGACGCCGTCCATCTGAGGGTTCTTGGTGAGCGCGTCGGCGGCCAGGTCCAGCAGCCACGAGCGCACCACGCTGCCGTAGCGCCAGATCTCGGCGACCTGCGCGAGGTCCAGGCCGAACTCCTGCTTGTGCTTGAGGATCGAGAAGCCTTCGGCGTAGGCCTGCATCATGCCGTACTCGATGCCGTTGTGAACCATCTTGGTGAAGTGGCCGGAACCGGCCGGGCCGACGCGGCCCCAGCCCTGGTCCTTGCCGGGCGCCAGCGTCTCGAAGATCGGCCGCAGGGTTTCCACGACCTTTTCGTCACCGCCGACCATCATGCTGTAGCCCTCGGCCAGGCCCCACACGCCGCCGCTGGTGCCGCAGTCGACGTAGTTGACGCCCTGAGCCTTGCACCTGGCGGCGTGGCCGAGCGAATCCTTGTAGTTGGAGTTGCCGCCGTCGATCATCGTGTCGCCCTTGTCCAGCAGCCCCAGCAGCGCGGTGACGGTGTCGTCGGTGATCTTGCCCGAGGGCACCATCAGCCACAGCACGCGCGGCGCGGGCAAGGCCTGCACCAGCGCCTCGAGCGAAGCGGCCGACCCGCCACCCTTGCCCTCCAGCTGCTTGCGCGCATCGGCGTTGGGGTCGAAGCCGGTGACCTGGTGACCGCCGTTGAGCAGCCGCTGCGCCATGTTGGCGCCCATCTTGCCGAGACCGATCATGCCCAGTTGCATGGGAGTTCCTTGAGTGTGAGGTGAAAGTGGAAACCGGTGATTCTAAGCACCGTGGCGATAAGCGCGCGTGAGCCGGCCTCAGCGCGGCAGGCAGCGGCGCAGGCGCGCCAGCAGGCGGCCGCTAAGCCGCCGGCGGTTGTACGCCATCGCCGCCTCGCGGATCGCCTCGGTCTTGGTCGGGTAGGCATGGATCACTTTCGCCAGCGTGCGCAGGCCCACGCCGGCGACCATCGCCAGGGTGACCTGGCTGATCATGTCGCCGGCGTCGCGCGAGACGATGGTGGCGCCCAGGATGTGGTCGCTGCCTTCGCTCACGTGCAGCTTGACGAAGCCGTCCTGCTCGCTGTCGGTGATCGCGCGGTCGACCTGGTGCATCGGGATGGTGTAGGTCTTGATCGGGATGCCGCGCGCGTTCGCCTCGCGCACGTACAGGCCGACGTGGGCGATCTCCGGGTCGGTGTAGGTGCACCACGGCACCACCCGCTCGCTGAGCCGTTCGCGCGCGCCGAGCAGGGCGTTGCGCACGCATATGCGCGCCGACTCCTCCGCGATGTCGGTGAACTTGGCCTCCAGGCAGACGTCGCCGGCGGCGAAGATGCGCCGGTTGCTGGTGCGCAGGTGGTCGTCGACGGTGATGCCGGCGGCCTCGTCGTAGTCGACGCCGGCCGCCTCCAGCGCCAGCCCGTGCACGTTCGGGCGGCGCCCGACGCCGGCCAGGATCGCGTCGACGCGGATCGTGCTGTGGTAGTCGTCGGTGACCAGGTCCACCACTTTCTCCGCGCCCTCGGTGCGGATCGCGACCACCTCGGTGTTGAGGCGCACCTCGATGCCGTCGCGGGCAAACGCCTCGGACAGGGTCTGCGCCGCGTCGCGTTCTTCGTGCGGCAGGAACAGCGGCATGTTCTGCACGATGGTGACCTTGGCGCCGAAGCGCTCGAACGCCTGCGCCAGCTCGCAGCCCAGCGGGCCGCCGCCGATCACCAGCAGCCGCGGCGGCAGCTCGGTCAGGTCGAACACGGTGGCATTGGTGAGGAAGCCGGCCTGCTTGAGGCCGGGGATGTCGGGGATCTGCGGCCGCGCGCCAGTGGCGACCAGTGCGCGGCGGAACTGCAGCGGCTGGCCGTTGACGGCCAGGCTGTCCGAGCCGGTGAACTGCGCGTTGCCGAAGTACACGTCGATGCCGCGCTCGGCCAGGTGGCGCACCGAGACGGTGCCGGCCAGGTGGCTGCGGATGTGCCGCAGGCGCGCCATCGCGGCGGCGAAATCCACCGTGACCGTGGCCGGCGGCCGCGCGCCGTAGCGCGCCGCGTCGCGCATCTGCGCGTACACCGCGGCGGTGCGCAGCAGGCTCTTGGAGGGCACACAGCCGGTGTTGAAACAGGTGCCGCCGAGCAGGTGGCGCTCGACCAGTGCCACGCGGGCGCCGAGCGTGGCCGCCGCATCGGCCGCCGCCAGCCCGGCCGAACCGCCGCCGAGGACCACCAGCTGGTACGGCGCGTCGGGGACCGGATTGCTCCACGAGGTGGGCCCCACCGCGGCGAGGCGCTCGCGTTCGTCGTCGTCCTGCGGGGTGCTGATGCTGGCGTCGTAGCGGGTGACCATCAGCGCACTCCTCCGGCCGGCGCGTCGAGCCAGCCGCCGCTGAAGCCGGCCTTGCGCAGGCCGCTGGCGAGCGGGTGGCAGCCGCGCATCAGACGCCAGATCGACTCGCTGCGGTGGTTCTCGATCATCATGAAGACAATGCCCTGGTCCAGCCCGTAATGTCCCGCCGAGATCCACGGCCGGCCCGCGCCGCCGTCGACGCTGGCGTTGAAGCTGGTGGCCAGGCGATCCTGGTTGAGGATCTGCGGATGGCGCAGCAGCATGGTGCGCAGCGCGGCCAGCGCCTGCGCCGGTGCGAACGGCAGCGAGGCCAGCACGGCCGGCGGCGACAGGGTGCCGTCGTCCGGGCCGTACGGCACGCCGCGCGCGGCATAGCCGAACAGGTGGCGCTGCTCGTTGGCCACGTCGAGTTGCTCGTCGGTGGGGCCGTCGCAGGCGGACAGGCCCCAGCAGTTGCGGTCGTAGCCGGCGAACTGGTGCGGGTTGAGCTCGGCGTAGCGGCGCTGCACCAGCGCCGCGCGGCGGCTGTTCTCGAAATAGTCCGACTGCTTCTCGCGCATGAACGCGTCGCGCACGCCGCGCAGGTCCAGCCACGCCTGCGAGAACTGGTGCACGAACAGCGGGCCGGCGTAGAGGAAATCCTGGTCGTAGAGGTTCTCCCACTGGTAGGTGGAGGTCCAGCCGTTGTAGCAATCGGCCGAGATCGGGTGGGTGGGCGAGCCCAGCGCCAGCGCGTACAGGATGATCGCCTCGCTGTAGCCCTCCCAGCCGTAGTGCAGGTAGCCGCTCTCCGGTTTCCAGCCCTGGTAGATGGTGCGCGCGTCGTCCTGCGACCAGCGCCAGTCCACGCGCCGGTACAGCGCCTCCACCAGCTCGCGCAACTCGGTTTCCTCCGCGCCGCTGCCGTCGCAGTAGGCGGCCAGGGTGAGCATGCCGGCGATGAGCAGCGCGCTGTCGATCATCGACAGCTCCGAACGCCACACCCGCACCCCGCTGTCGGGGTCCAGGAAGTGGTAGTAGAAACCGCGGTAGCCGGTGGCGGTGGGGCTGCCGCTCTGGTCGCTGTCGTGGAAGAAGCGCAGCGCCAGCAGGCCGCGGCGCACCGCCTCGGCGCGCTCGATCCAGCCCCGCTCGATCGCGGCCGGGTAGCACGCCAGCGCAAACCCCACCACCGCGATGCTCACCGGCGAGTTCGGACGCGAGGTGTCGGGGATCAGTCCGTTGCGCGGGTTCATCGTCTCCAGGAAATAGCCGAACGCCGCGCGTTGCAGGCGGTCGAGCATGGCGTCGTCGGACAGCGAACACAGCGTGGGCATCGGCATCCCGGCAGATGGATGGAACGGCAAAGCGCCGGCCAGTGTGCCGCGGCAAGTGCGTGCGCGGCGTGTAGGGCGGCGTTTTCACGTCGCATTGCCGGCGCGCCCCGCAGGCTGGAGCGGTTTTTCCCGCCGCATGGCCTCTTCGTCCGCATGTCCCCCGACCCATCCCCGCCACCCCGCCACCTGCTCGGCAACGGCCGGCTCACCACCATGCTGGGCGCCAACGGCGCCGGCTTCCTGCGCTGGCGCGAGCTGGCGGTGACGCGCTGGCGCGAGGATCCGGTGACCGATCCGTGGGGCAGCTTCCTGCTGTTGCGCGACGAGGACGACGGTGCGCTGTGGTCGCCCACCACCCAGCCGCTGGGCGTGGCGCGGCCGGACGATGCGGTGCGCTTCTCGCCGGGCGTGGCGCATTACGCCGGTCGCCACCAGTCGCTGCACCACGAACTGGACATCGCGGTCGCGCCCGATGCCGACATCGAACTGCGCCGGCTGTGCCTGGGCAACCACGGCGAGCGTCCCCGCCGCGTGTCGCTGACCAGCTACGCCGAACTGGTGCTGGGCCCGCGCGGCGACGACGACAGCCACCCGGCCTACGCCAAGATGTTCGTGCAGACCGACTGGGACGAGGCGCGTCAGCTGCTGCTGGCCACCCGCCGCCGGCGCAGCGACAGCCAAGCCACGGTGTGGGCGGCGCAGGCCCTGCAGCTGCCCGGCGAGGTCGACGGCGCGCCCGAGCGCGAGACCGACCGCGCACGTTTCCTCGGCCGTGGCCGCACGCTGCGCGACGCGCTGGCGATGGCCCCGGGGGTGGCGCTGTCCGGCACCACCGGCTGCGTGCTCGACCCGGTGTGGGCGCTGCGCCGCACCGTCAGCCTGGCGCCGGGCGCGCGCGTGGTGCTGCTGCTGTGGACGCAGCTGGCCGACTCGCGCGCAGGCGCGCTGGCGCTGCACGCGCGCCTGCGCGACGCGCAGGCCGCCGAGCGCCTGTTCGCCGATGCCGCCGCGCGGGCGCGCGGACAGCGCCAGCTGTTCGGCATCGACGAGGCGCAAGCGGCGCGCTTCGCCCGCTGGCAGGACGCGCTGCTGGTCAGCGACGCACGCCGGCGCCCCGCACCCGGGGAACGCGCACGCGGCCGTGGCGGCCCGAGCGCGCTGTGGGGCATGAGCATCTCCGGCGACCGCCCGATCGCCCTGCTGCGGGTGGACGGTGCCGCGGCGCTGGCGCGGCTGGACACGCTGCTGCTGGCGCAGCGCTGGTGGCGCGCGCAGCAGCTGGCGGTGGACGTGGTGGTGCTGGACCGGCTCGGCGACGACCGCGCCACGCGCGACGCGCTGGCGCCGCGCCTCGACGCGCAGCAGGCGCAGCTGCAACCCTGCGACACGCTGCCGAAGGCGCAGCTGTTCTGCCTGCGCGAGGACGCCATCGCCGCCGAGCAGCGCGACGCCCTGCTGGCGGCCGCACGCCTGCTGGCCGATGGCGACGCCGGCGCGGTGACGGCCCCGCCCGCCGGCCCGCCGGTCGACGCCGGCCGGGCGGACACCCCGCCGATCCGCGCCACGGCCGCCGCCGCGCCGGCCGCAGCCGAACCGGCACCGGAATTTCCCAACGGCCACGGCGGCTTCGTCGAGCGCGGCCGCGCCTACCGCATCGAGCTCGACGCGGCGCGGCCCACCCCGGTGCCGTGGAGCAACGTGCTGGCCAACCCCGGCTTCGGTTGCCTGGTCACCGCCGAAGGCGGCGGCTACACCTGGTCGACCAACAGCCAGCAGAACGCGCTGACGCCGTGGCCGAACGATCCGGTCAGCGACCCGCCGCACGACATCATCTACCTGCGCGACGCCGACGATGGCGCGCTGTGGAGTGCCGGCGCGCTGCCGATCCGCGTGCCGGGCGCGCGCTGCGGCGCCACCCACGGCAAGGGCTGGACCGAGCTGCGCAACGACGCGCACGGCATCGAACTGGCGCTGACCGTGTGCGTGGCGCCGGACGATCCGGTCAAGCTGTCGCGCCTGCGCCTGGTCAACCGCTCCGCGCGCACGCGGCGGCTGTCGGTGACCGGTTACGTGGGGTGGGCGCTGGGCGCCAACGGCAGCACGCCGGCACCGTTCGTGGTCACCACGCATGACGCGGCCAGCGGCGCGCTGTTCGCCCGCAACCGTTGGCGCGCGGACTACGCCGGGCGCGTGGCGTTCTTCGACTTGGCCGGGGCGCAGCAGTCGCTCAGCGGCGATCGCGCCAGTTTCCTCGGCGCGCTGGGCAACCCCGCGCAGCCGGCGGCGCTGCGTCACGACCAGCCGCTGGATGGCCGCCTCGGCGCCGGACTGGACCCGTGCGGGGCACTGCAGGTGCGCGTGGAACTGCCGCCGGGCACGCAACTGGACCTGACCTTCCTGCTCGGCGAGGGTGCCGACGAGGATGCCGCGCGCGCGCTGGTGGCGACGTACCGCCACGCCGATGTCGACGATCTGCTCGCCCGCATCGCCACGCAATGGAACGACCTGCTCGACACCGTGCAGGTCAGCACGCCGAATCGCGCGCTCGACATCCTGCTCAACGACTGGCTGCTTTACCAGGTCACCGCCTGCCGGCTGTGGGCGCGCACCGCGTACTACCAGGCCAGCGGCGCCTGGGGTTTCCGCGACCAGCTGCAGGACGTGATGGCGTTGTGCGTGAGCCGGCCGGATCTCGCCCGCGAACACCTGCTGCGCGCGGCCGGGCGGCAGTTTGCGGAGGGCGACGTGCAGCACTGGTGGCTGCCGCCGCACGGCCAGGGCGTGCGTACGAAGATCCGCGACGATCGCGTGTGGCTGGCCTACGTGGCGATGCATTACGTCGAGGTCAGCGGCGACCGCGCGGTGCTGGATGAAAAGCTGCCGTTCCTCAAGGGCCAGGCGATCCCCGACGGCGCCACCGATGCGTTCTTCCAGCCCGAGGTGTCCGACCAACAGGTGACGCTGTACGAGCACTGCGCGCTGGCGATCGACACCAGCCTGACCCGCGGCGCGCACGGCCTGCCGCTGATCGGCACCGGCGACTGGAACGACGGCATGAACGCGGTGGGCGCCGAAGGACGCGGCGAGAGCAGCTGGCTAGGCTGGTTCCTGCTCGCCACCATCGACGCGCTGGCGCCGGAAGCCGAGGCCCGCGGCGATGCGCGCGCGGCGGCGTGGCGCGACTACGCCACGGCGCTGCGCGCGGCACTGGAGCAGTCCTGGGACGGCGCGTGGTATCGCCGCGGCTATTACGACGACGGCACGCCGCTGGGCTCGAAGGACAGCGAGCAGTGCCGCATCGACACCATCGCGCAATCGTGGAGCGTGCTGGGCGCGGCGAGCAGTCGCGAGCACACGCTACAGGCGATGGAGTCGGTCGACCGCCTGCTGGTCGACCACGAGCACCGGCTGGCGCGGCTGTTCACCCCGCCGTTCGACCAGGGCGGCAAGAAGGATCCCGGTTACATCAAGGGTTATCCGCCCGGCGTGCGCGAGAACGGCGGCCAGTACACGCACGGCGCGATCTGGTCGATCTTCGCCTGGGCCGGGCTCGGCGACGGCGACCGCGCCGGAGGCCTGTTCGACCTGCTCAATCCCATCCACCACAGCGACAGCGCCGAGGCGGTGGCGCGCTACAAGGTCGAGCCCTACGTCGTGTGCGCGGATGTCTATTCGGAGGCGCCGTACATCGGCCGCGGCGGCTGGACCTGGTACACCGGCTCCGCCGCCTGGCTCTACCGCGCCGGGCTGGAGGCGTTGCTCGGCTTCCACCTGCACGGCGACCGGCTGCGCATCGACCCGTGCGTGCCGAAAGCCTGGCCCGGCTTCCGCCTCAGCTACCGCCACCGCGGCACGCTCCACGAGATCGAGGTGCAGAACCCCGACCACGTCTGCCGCGGCGTGCAGCGGGTGGAAATGGACGGCCAGACGCTGGACGCCGCCGAACCCGTCACCCTCGCCACCGATGGAGCGACGCACCGCCTGCGCATCACCCTGGGCCCTTCACCCTCGTAGGAGCCCGCTCGCGGGCGATGCTTTTGTACGGGATTCGGGACAAGCGAAAGCGGCGGGCACCGCCCGCCGGCCTTTCGCGAACTTCACCGCCGCCGCGTACGCGAGGCACCCAGCTTGCGCGTGAGCGTGTTGCGCCCCACGCCCAGCGCCTGCGCCGCGTTCTGCCGATGCCCTTCGTGCGCCTGCAGCGCCGCCTGCAGCAAGGTCTGGTCGAGCGCTTCGCGGGCGCGCGCGTGGATGTCCGCCTCGCCGTCGGCCAGCGCCTGGGTGGCCCAGTCGCGCAATGCGTCGGTCCACTCGCCGCCGCGTGCCGCGTCCGCGCCGCCGCCCAGGTCGCCGGGCAGGATCTCGCTGCCCGGCGCGATCACCGCCAGCCGGCGGCACAGGTTCTCCAGCTCGCGCACGTTGCCGGGGTAGTCGCGCTGCGCGACCTGCTTGAGCGCGGCCTTCGAGAAGCGCTTCGGCGGCAGCTTGAGTTCCTGCGCGGTGGCGGCGAGGAAGTGTTGCGCCAGGGTCGGGATGTCGCCACGCCGCGCGCGCAGCGGCGGCAGCTCGATGCGCACCACGTCGAGCCGGTGCATCAGATCGGCGCGGAACGCACCGGCGGCGACGCGCGCGGCCAGGTCCTGGTGGGTGGCCGCGACGATGCGCACGTCGCAGCGGATCAGCTCGCGCCCGCCCACGCGGTAGAACTCCCCGCCGGCCAGCACGCGCAGCAGCCGCGTCTGCAGCAGCAGCGGCATGTCGCCGATCTCGTCGAGGAACAAGGTGCCGCCCTCGGCCTGCTCGAAGCGGCCGGCCACGCGGCGGGTGGCGCCGGTGAACGCGCCGGCCTCGTGGCCGAACAGCTCGCTCTCCAGCAGCTCGCTGGGGATCGCGGCGGTATTGAGCGCGACGAAGGGCTGGTCGCGCCGCGCGCTTTCCTCGTGCAGCGCGCGCGCGACCAGTTCCTTGCCGGTGCCGGTCTCGCCGGTGACCAGCACGTTGAGGTCGCTGGCGGCGACGCGGCCGATCAGCCGGAACACCTCGCGCATCGGCGCGCTGTCGCCGAGCAGGGCGTGGCGCACGACCGGCGCGGCCGGCGCCGCGGCGGGAGCGCCGGCCGCACCCGCCAGCACGCGCTGCACCACGGCCACCGCGTGGTCGAGGTCGAACGGCTTGGCCAGGTAATCCACCGCTCCGGCGCGATACGCCGCCGCGGTGGTGGCCACGTCGGTGTAGGCGCTCATCACGATCACCGGACCGATCGCGCGCTGCTGCAGGTCGCGCAGCAGGCTCAGGCCGTCCTCGCCGGGCATGCGCACGTCGGCCAGCAGCAGCGCGGGGCGGGCGTCGTGCAGCGCCGCGCGCACCGCTTCGGCGTCGCCGAACTCGCGCACCGCCAGCCCGGCATCGCGCAAGGCTTCCACCAGGACGAAGCGCACGCCGCGGTCGTCGTCGACGACCCAGATTTCCGTCGCCGGCGCCGGCTGCGCACCATGCCTGCCGTCCCGCGGCGAGGCGCGGTCGCGCGTGGCCGGGGAGTGCGCCTTGCGGACAGGCTGCGCCGCTTGCGGTGGTTTCGTCCGGTCAGTCATGCGCACGCTCCAGCGGCAGGTACAGGGTGAACACGGTCTCGCCGGGGCGGCTGGCGGCGCGCAGCTCGCCGCCGTGCTCGCGCGCGATCTCGCGCGACAGCGCCAGGCCCAGGCCGGTACCGTCGGCGCGGCCGGAGACCAGCGGCTCGAACAGGGTGTCGCGCAGCGCGGCGGGGATGCCGGCGCCGTCGTCGATCAGCTCCACCCGCAACGCCATGCGCAGCATCCGCTCGCCCAGCCGCACGCCGTGCTCGACGCGGGTGCGCACGGTGAGCGTGCGCGCGCCGGCCTCCAGCGCGTTGCGGGCCAGGTTCAGCAACAGCTGGTGCAGGCGGTCGGCGTCCGCGTGCACGTCCGGGACGCTGGGGTCGTAGTCGTGGCGCCATGCCGGCGGCACCGGCTCGGCCTGCAGCAGGTCGACGAGGCGCTCCAGCAGCTGGTGGATGTTGACCGGGCCGGGTCGCGCGACGCCGTCGTGGTGCAGCAGCCGGTTGGCCAGCGCGCCGAGCCGGTCGGCCTCGTCGATGATCATGCCGGCCAGTGCGCGAAGGTCCTCCCCCTCGACGCGCCGCTGCAGCAGCTGCGCCGCGCCGCGCAGGCCGGCCAGCGGGTTCTTCACCTCGTGCGCGAACCCGCGCAGGGTGGCCGACAGCGGCGAGCCGGTCGCCGGCGGCTCGGCCAGCGCATGCACCTCCAGCAGCAGGCCGCCCTGGAACGGCTGCAGCGCGATGTCCGCGCGCATCTCGCGGCCGTTGGCCATGGCCAGCGGCACCGCGCGCCACTGTTCCGAGCGTTGCCCTTGCAGCACGCGCGCCGCCCGCGCCATGGCCTCGGCGCCGTCGGCGAACAGCAGGGCCAGCGGCTGGCCCAGCGGATGGTGCACGCCCAGTTCCAGCCGCTCGATCAGCGCCGGGTTGAGCCAGCCCAGGCGCAGTTGTGCGTCGACCTGCACCAGGCCGGTGGCCAGTTGCTGTGCCCAGGAGCGCCACGCCGGTTCGTTCATTGCACCATCATGGACAATGACTCGCTTTGGTGCAAATGAAAAATGCGCCGCCGCCCGCGACACCGCCTTCACCTGCCCGATTCCACTGTGTCCCGACGCCAGCCATGCCATGCCGCGGCGGGGAGCCTTCCATGTCAGAGCCAGCCGGGCTGAGCCGGCATTTCATCGAGGAGCAGCGCCAGCGCCTGCTGGAGTTGCGCAAGCAGTTGCTGGGCGGCGAGGAAAGCCAGCTCGCCAGCGAGCGCGCCTACCAGCGCGAACACGGCGACGAGCCGGCCGAAGACGAGGAGCGGGCGCAGATGCAGTCGCGGGTGGAAATCACGCAGGCCCTGCACGACGTGGACCGGCGCCGCCTGGCGAACATCGAGCGGGCGCTGCAGAAAATCGCCGAGGGCAGCTACGGGCGATCCGACCTGAGCGGCAAGCCGATCCCGCCCGAGCGGCTCGAGGCCACGCCCGAGGCGATCCTCACCGTGGCCGAGGAACGCCACCAGGAATCGGGCCCGGCACGCTAGGCGCTCTTCACCGATCCCAAACGGTGCCCTGCCCCATGATGGGCGAACCGCCCGGACGACGGGCGGCCGTGCGCGCCGCGGAGCCTGCACCCGCGCGCCGACCGCCCATCGCCGCCTCCCACCGAAGAGCTTGCCATGACCCCGCTTGCCGCCGGCACCACCGCACCGGCCTTCACCCTGCCTTCCACCCCCGACCAGACCGTGGCGCTGAAGGAGTTCCGCGGCCGCAACGTGATCCTCGCGTTCTACCCCGCCGACTGGAGCCCGGTGTGCAGCGACCAGCTGGCGCTGTACAACGAGTTGCTGGACGAGTTCGCGCGGTTCAACGCGCAGCTGCTGGCGATTTCGGTCGACGGCGTGTGGAGCCACGCCGCGCTCGCGCGCGAGCGCCGCTACCACTTTCCGCTGCTGGCCGATTTCGAGCCCAAGGGCGAGGTGGCGCGCGCGTACGGCGTCTACGACGCGGAGCACGGCATCGCCGGGCGTGCGCTGTTCGTGATCGACGGCGAGGGCGTGATCCGCTGGAGCTACCTGTCGCCGATGGGCGTGAACCCGGGCGCCGCCGGCATCGTCAACGCGCTGGAAGCGCTGCCGGCGAACAACATCCAGAAAACCATCGACGCGCCGGCCGCCGACGCGAGGGAGGCGTGATGCTCCGCGAAGAAGCCGCGCTGGCCGTGCCGGTTTCCGCGCACGACCACGTCCAGGGCAACGACCACGCCGTGGTGACCCTGGTGGAATACGGCGATTTCCAGTGCCCGGCCTGCGCCATGGCGTATCCGCTGGTGAAGCAGCTGCAACATCGCTACGCGGGCAACCTGCGCTTCGTGTTCCGCCACTTTCCGCTGGGCCAGGCGCACCCCTACGCGCAGATGGCGGCCGAGCTGGCCGAGGCGGCGGCGGTCGAGGGGCAGTTCTGGCCGATGCACGACTGGCTGTACGAAAACCAGGAC
This sequence comes from Lysobacteraceae bacterium, assembly GCA_040255835.1. Taxonomy (GTDB): domain Bacteria; phylum Pseudomonadota; class Gammaproteobacteria; order Xanthomonadales; family Rhodanobacteraceae; genus Rhodanobacter. The sequence goes on along the minus strand of JBDZVT010000015.1, from coordinate 36,313 downwards.
GCCTGGGTCGCCACCGGCGCCGCCGGGCTGGAAGCCGGCGCGCGGGCGCTGGGCCTGGACGCGCAGGCGCTGGCCGCCACCTTGCGCAACCCGGACATCGCCAGCCACGTTCGCCGCGACTTCATGGGCGGCGTGCGCAGCGGCGTCAACGGCACGCCCGGCTTCTACGTCAACGGCTACCTGTACCAGGGCGATTTCGACGGGCTGGCGCATGCGCTCGGGCGGGTGATCGCACGGCAGCAGTGACGGCACGATCGACACCCGAAGCGCCCACCACCACGGACGAAAAGCCATGCCTTCCTCGAAATCCCTGCCGGAAGATCTCCGGGCGCTGCTGCCGCAGCTTGAAGCGCTGTACACCGACATCCATGCGCATCCCGAGCTCTCGATGCAGGAGACCCGCACCGCGGGCCTGGCCGCCGAGCACCTGCGCGCGGCCGGCTATGAGGTGACCACCGGCATCGGCAAGACCGGCGTGGTCGGCCTGCTGCGCAACGGCGAGGGTCCGGTGGTGATGCTGCGCGCCGACATGGACGCGTTGCCGGTCGAGGAAGCGACCGGCGCAGCGTATGCCAGCACGGTCACCGCGACCGACCGCGAGGGCAACACCGTGCCGGTGATGCACGCCTGCGGCCACGACATGCACGTCACGTGGCTGGTCGGTGCCACCACCCTGATGGCGCAGGCGCGCGAGAGCTGGCGCGGCACCCTGATGGCGGTGTTCCAGCCGGCCGAGGAAACCGCCGAAGGCGCCCGGGCGATGATCGACGACGGCCTGTTCGAGCGCTTTCCCAAGCCCGACGTGGTGCTGGGCCAGCACGTGATGGTCGGCCCGGCCGGTGCCATCGGCGGGCGCAAGGGGGTGATCACCTCGGCCGCCGACAGCCTGCAGATCCGCCTGTTCGGGCGCGGCGCGCACGGCTCGATGCCGCAGGCCAGCATCGATCCGGTGGTGATGGCCGCATCGACCGTGCTGCGGCTGCAGACCATCGTCGCGCGCGAACTGGCGCCGACCGAGGCGGCGGTGCTCACGATCGGCTCGCTGCAGGCCGGCACCAAGGAGAACGTGATCCCCGACGAGGCGGTGATCAAGCTCAACGTGCGTACCTTCGACGAGGGCGTGCGCACGCGCGTGCTGGCGGCGATCACCCGCATCGTCAACGCCGAGGCGGCGGCCTCGGGCGCCCCGAAGCCGCCGGAGATCACGCCGCTGGACAACTATTCGCTGGTGACCAACGACGAGGCGGCGACGACGACCGTGGTCGAGGCCTTCCGCCGGCATTTTGCCGCCGAGCGCATCCGCCAGACCGGGCCGACCTCGGCCAGCGAGGACTTCGGCTCGTTCGGCGCCGAGTGGGGCGTGCCCTCGGTGTTCTGGTTCGTCGGCGGCACCGACCCGGACGTTTACGCCAAGGCAAAGGCCGAAAACCGGCTCAACGAGATCCCCACCAACCACAACCCGCGTTTCCTGCCGGTGCTGCATCCCACCCTGGAGGCCGGCGTGGAATGCCTGGTGGTTGCCACGCGTGCATGGCTGGCCGTGAAGTAGCACGCATCACGCGTTTCGCCGGCTCCGCCCAGGCAGGCCGAATGGCGCCGCAGCCGACCCGCGTGCGTGCCCGCTCACGGCGGGTAATGCTCCGGAACCCGGTGGATGCATGCTGGCGCGGCGCCTAGTGACCTAGTGACTTCCTGCATCTTCATTCCGATGCAGGCATCGACCAAGCTGTCGGTGCACACGCCACCGGCCTCGAGGAAGTCGCGGCCCCTCGTCCAGCGCTTCAAGTGCCGCGTCGAGCCGGCTGCACAGCACCGCCAAGCCCAACCATTCCGGTCGCCGACACCTCGCAGCCGGCTGCCGAGCGGGTCGCGCCACCCCCACGCCCCCACGAAAGAAACAGCGTCAGGAGAAAAACGTTCGATGAACCCAGTGATCGTTCCCGCGCGGGCCCGCCTGCGTCTCGGGGCCCGGATGCGGCGCCTTGCGCACACCATCAGCCTGCGCCACTTCCCCCTCGCGAGCGGGCGGGCGCTCCTGCTGGCCGCCGCACTCGGCATCGGCCTTCCGGGGCCCGGCATGGCAAACCCGCTTGCCCGCACGGACGGTGGCATCACCCTGTTTGAACACGTCAATGTCGTGCCGATGGACCGCGAGCGGGTTTTGCGCGACCAATCGGTACTGGTCGAAGGCGGCACCATCCGGGCGATCGCCGGGCACTTGGCCGTGCCAGCCGACGCGCACGTGATCGATGGACATGGCACCGCCTTCCTTTCGCCCGGCCTGGCCGACATGCACGTGCACTCCACGACGAGCCGCGACATGGTGCTGTTCCTCGCCAACGGCGTCACCACCGTGCTGAACATGGGTGGGGCGACGTACGAATTTGTCGACCAGGTGGTTCCGCGGCTCAACAGCGGCACACGGGCAGGCCCCCATACCTATCTGGCCCTTCGGGTCGACGGCACGCCGGAGTTCGGCCAACTCGTGGTCACCTCCCCGGCCCAGGCGCGCGCCGTCGTCGGTCTTGCCAGGACCAACGGCTACGATTTCATCAAGGCCTACGACAATTTGTCACCGGAGGTCTTCCAGGCCTTCGTCGACGAAGGCAAGAGGCAGGGCCTTCCGGTGGTCGGCCACAGCGTGAGCCGCGTCGGCATCGAACGCCAGCTCGCCGAGGGACAGCTGCTGGTCGCCCATGCCGAGGAATATCTCTACAGCGTGTTCTTTCAGGCCGGCGCCGATGTCGGCAACCGGGCACCGCGACTGGAACAGATTCCGGCCGCGGTCGCCTTCACGAAACACGATGGCGCCTTTGTCACGGCCGACCTCAACACCTACGCGACGATCGCGCGGCAATGGGGCCATCCGGAAGTGGTGAAGGCTTTCATGGCCATGCCGACGACACGTTACCTGGATCCCGACGACCGGATCGCGTGGCGGGCCGGCGGCTACGAGACGCGCTCGGGCAGCCTCGATGCCCGGCTGGCGTTCCTCGGGAAGTTCATCAAGGCGCTCGACGACGCCGGGGTTCCGCTGGTCACGGGCACGGACACACCCTCGCTGCCGGGACTGGTGCCGGGTTTTTCGCTGCACCAGGACCTGCACGCACTGGAACAGGCCGGCCTGAGCCGGTTCGAGGTCCTGTCCGCGGCCACCCGGTTGCCGGGACAATTGATCGCGACGGCCAAACCCGGTGCGCAGCATTTCGGCACCGTGACGGTGGGCAACCGGGCCGACCTGGTGCTCTCGGCCGCCAATCCGCTGGACGACCTCTCGACCCTGGAGCATCCGCTCGGGGTCATGGCCGCGGGTCACTGGCACGGGGCTGCCGACCTGGCGGCCCTGCTCGAGGGCGTTGCGGCGAAATACCGCGCGGCCCAGTGGCCACTCCATGCAGCAGCGGACGGGACCGCGGGTTGCGCCGGAGCGCACTGACCGCGGGTTGCGCACATGACAACGGGCGCCGAGGCGCCCGTTGTCCACACCGCATGGACAACCCGCTTACAGCGAGTAGTACATCTGGAATTCCAGCGGATGGGTGCTGGCGCGGTACTTCGTCACTTCCTTCATCTTCACCTCGATGTAGGCGTCGATGAAGTCGTCGGTGAACACGCCGCCGGCCTTCAGGAAGTCGCGGTCCCTGTCCAGCGCTTCCAGCGCGGCGTCGAGGCTGGAGCACACCTGCGGGATGTTCTTCTCCTCTTCCGGCGGCAGGTCGTACAGGTCCTTGTCGGCCGGCGCGCCCGGGTCGATCTTGTTGAGGATGCCGTCGAGGCCGGCCATCATCAGCGCGGTGAACACCAGGTAGCCGGAGTTCATCGGGTCGGGGAAGCGCACCTCGATGCGGCGGCCCTTGGGGCTGGCCACGTAGGGGATGCGGCAGCTCGCCGAGCGGTTGCGCGCCGAATAGGCCAGCATCACCGGCGCCTCGAAGCCCGGCACCAGGCGCTTGTAGCTGTTGGTGGTGGAGTTGGCGAACGCGTTGATCGCGCGGGCGTGCTTGAAGATGCCGCCGATGTACCACAGCGCGGTCTGGCTCAGGCCGCCATAGAGATCGCCGGCGAACAGGTTCTCGCCGTTCTTGGCCAGCGACTGGTGCACGTGCATGCCGCTGCCGTTGTCGCCGACCAGCGGCTTGGGCATGAAGGTGACGGTCTTGCCGTTCTGGTGTGCCACGTTCTTGATGACGTACTTCATCGTCAGCAGTTCGTCGGCCTTCTTCACCAGCGTGTTGAACTTCACGCCGATCTCGCACTGGCCGGCGTTCGCCACCTCGTGGTGGTGCACCTCGACCTTCTGGCCGAGCGATTCGAGCACCTTGCACATGTCCGCGCGCAGGTCGCCCAGCGAGTCGACCGGGCTGACCGGGAAATAGCCGCCCTTCACGCCGGGGCGGTGGCCGTGGTTCTCGCCGTCGTACTTGTAGCGCGACGACCACGCCGCTTCCTCCGAACCGATCTCGTAGAACACGCGGCCCGGGTCGTTCTGCCAGCGCACCGAATCGAAGATGAAGAACTCCGGCTCCGGACCGAAGAACGCGGTGTCGGCGATGCCGGTGGATTTCAGGTACGCCTCGCCGCGCTTGGCGATCGAGCGCGGGTCGCGGCCGTAGGCCTGCATGGTGCTCGGTTCCAGCACGTCGCAGTGCAGGATCAGCTGCACGTGCGCGCTGAACGGATCGAGGTGGGCGGTGTCCGGATCGGGCAGCAGGATCATGTCCGACTCGTTGATGCCCTTCCAGCCGGTGATCGAGGAGCCATCGAACATCTTGCCGTCCTCGAACGTCGACTCGTCGATCGCGTGGGCCGGGAAGGTGACGTGGTGGTGCACGCCGAGCATGTCGGCGAAGCGCAGGTCGACGAACTCGACCTCGTGTTCCTGGATCAGGTCGAGCACTTTGTTGGCGGCGGACATGGAGCAACCTCGATGGGGGATGGATGAACGGGTTGAGCAAGTCGTGTGCCAGCGCGTGAAAGCGTTGCGTGGCAACGGCTTGCGCCTTTCCGGGTCGGACCGGAGAGTTTCACGGTGGTGCAATCGCCCGGGTGATTGCACCAACCAGGGTCAAGCCGTGAGGACCGGCCCGGCCAATTCACCCATCGTAAGCGCTTTCCCCGTGCGAGGTAATGTCCAGCCCCTCACGCTCCGCTTCATGCGGCACGCGCAGGCCGAACACCAGCTTGACGAGCAGCAGGGCCAGCACGGAGACCACGCCGCTCCACAGCACGGTGATGCCCACGCCCAGCGCCTGCACGCCGAGCTGGCGGAGGATCGAGAAGCTCGCCGCGCCGGTGCCGCCCAGCGCCGGCGCGGTGAACACGCCGGTCAGCAGCGCGCCCACGATGCCGCCGATGCCGTGCACGCCGAACACGTCCAGCGCATCGTCCGCGCGCAGCAGCTTCTTCAGTCCGGTCACGCCCCACACGCAGCAGAGGCTGGCCACCGCGCCGATCACGATCGCGCCCATCGGCCCCACCGTGCCGCAGGCCGGCGTGATGCCGACCAGGCCGGCCACCGCGCCGGAGGCGCCGCCCACCATCGACGCGTGGCCGCGCAGGGCCGCCTCGACCGCCAACCAGGCCAGCACCGCCGCCGCCGTGGCCAGCAGGGTGTTGAGGAAGGCCAGCGCCGCGCCGGCGTTTGCCTCCAGGTTGGAGCCGGCGTTGAAGCCGAACCAGCCCACCCACAGCAGCGCCGCGCCGATCATGGTGAAGGTCACGTTGTGCGGCTTCATCGGTTCCCGGCCGAACCCCAGCCGCGGTCCGACCAGCCAGGCGCCGACCAGGCCGGCCACGCCGGCGTTGATGTGCACCACCGTGCCGCCGGCGAAGTCCAGCGCGCCCATGGCAAACAGGAAACCGCGCGGCCCGGCCCAGACCATGTGCGCGATCGGCAGGTAGGCGAAGCTGAACCACAGCGCGGCGAACAGCAGCACCGCGCGAAAGCGCATGCGCTCGGCCAGCGCGCCCACGATCAGCGCGCCGGTGATGCCGGCAAAAGTGGCCTGGAACGCCACGAACACGTACTCCGGCAGCGCCACGCCGGCGGTGAACGTGGCCGCCAGGCTGTCCTTCGTCACGCCGTGCAGGAACAGTTTGCCGAAGCCGCCGATCACCGCACCGCCGCCGAAGGCGAGGCTGTAGCCGTAGGCCACCCACAGCAACAGCAGCAGCGAGAACACCGTCAACACCTGCATCAGCACCGACAGCACGTTCTTCGCACGCACCAGGCCACCGTAGAACAGCGCCAGCCCCGGCACCGTCATCAGCAGCACCAGCAAGGTGGAAGTGAGCATCCACGCCACGTCACCCTTGTCGACCACCGGTGCGGGGGTGGCGGCGTGCAGCAGCGGCGCGGCGAGCAGCAGCAGCAGGCCAGCACCGATGCCGCGACGGAACTTGAATGATTTCATGGAAAGCCTCGCGGGTTGCAGGTCAGGGGTGGCGTGGGTCCGAAGTCGTCATCCCCGCGAGGCGCTTTCCAACGGCCGCAGGGCCGGTCAAGTGGGGATCCAGTGCCTTCATGCGTTCCGGAAATCACAAGGCTCTGGATTCCCACCTTCGCGGGAATGACGAAAACGGAAGGTTCGGCGCTCAAGCGAAATGCCATGGGGTCAGAGCGCATCGGCGTCGAGCTCGCCGGTACGGATGCGGATCACCTGCTCGACGCCGGTGACGAAGACCTTGCCGTCGCCGACGTTGCCGGTGCGCGCCGCCTGCTGGAGCTCGTCCAGCACCGTGTCGAGCAGGGCGTCGGGCACCACCGCCTCGAGCTTGAGCTTGGGCAGGAAATCGACCACGTACTCGGCGCCGCGATAGAGCTCGGTGTGACCCTTCTGGCGGCCGAAGCCGCGCACTTCCGTCACCGTGATGCCCGACACGCCGGCGCGCGTGAGCGCGTCGCGGACCTCGTCGAGCTTGTACGGACGGATGATGCTGGTGATCAGTTTCATGGGCAGCTCCGGGTGGAATGTCAGAACGACCTGGCCAGGCTCAGCACCGCCGTGGCGCGGCCCAGGTAGTGGCCGCGCGCATTGGTGTAGACGGAGCGGTGCGCATTGGTGTCGCAGTAGCCCAGCGCCAGCGACCAGTGGCCGGCGAAGCTGCGGGTCACGCCCAGCTTCCAGTCGCTGTACGACGCGCCCGGCACGTTCGCCACCTGCTGGTGGCCGACGTGCGCGTTGAGCTGCCAGCCCGGCGCCAGCGGCTGGTTCCAGGACAGATCCAGGTAACCGCTGTGCTCGCTGTCGGCATAGCCGAACAGGGTGGTGAGTGCGTACGCGTACTTCAGCGACAGGCTCTTCCAGGCGAGCGCGGCATAGATCTCGCTGGTGTTCGGCAAGCTGGTGCCTGCCGGGTAGCGACCCGGGTACTGGTAGCGATACGCGCCGAGGTCGACGCTCCAGTCGTCACCGAAGCTGCCGCGCCAGCCGCCGTAGAGATCCAGCTCCACGCTGCTGGACACCGGCGCGGCAACAGTCGATGCATCGGACAGCCAGCTCACGTTGCTGCCCCAGCCGCCGACGTACCAGCCGCTGGCATGGTCGAATTCCACGCCGGCCTGCGTCGCGGGCTTGCGATCGGTCTGCGAGATACCGCGGAACAGGTAGTCGCTGACCACGCCGGCACTGCCGATCCACTGGCTGGCCGGCACTTCGCCGGCCCGCAGCGGCATGGTGATGGCGCCGCACAGCACGATCACGGCCGCAGATATCCCGCTTCGCTTCATGAGTCCATCCTCGAACCGGCAGCGTCGTGGCAATGGCCGTCCAGACGTCCAGACGTCCATGCACCAACGACATGGCCACGCGGACGCGCGGCCTCACCAGCCCCTCAGCAAGCGGCATGCCATGAACGTGAAACGTTGCCGTGACGGCGTCGGCGTCGCCGCGGCACAGCGGGCGCCCTGGCGTTCGCACCATCCGCACCCGTCGAAACTGGCGGTTTGCACTGTTCCAGTGCGCACCGGGTGCGGCCGGCAGGCCAGGCGGCAAACCTGCGGCGCACGATCAGCGCCCGCAGGCCGGCGATCGGTACGGCCGGACCTGGCTCAGGACATCGGTTCCGGCCTCGCGCCCAGCTTCGGCGGCAGCGGGATGAACTCGTCGTGGTCCAGATCCGGCAGTTTCATCCGGCCGGCGGCCCAGTCGGCGCGGGCCTGGTCGAGCCGCTCCGGCGAGGAGGAGACGAAGTTCCAGTCGATGTAGCGCGGCCCCACCGGCTCGCCACCGAGCGCCATGACGACCGCATCGCCCAACGCGGCGATGGTGGCGGACCGGCCCGGCGCCAGCACCGCCATGCTGCCCGGTTCGATCCGCTCGCCGTCGACCTCCACCTCGCCGCCGGCCACGTAGACCGCGCGTTCGGGATACTCGGCCGGCAGCGACACCCGCGCGCCGGCGCGCAACTGCCAGTGCACGTAGAACTGGGGCGATTCGACCTGCACCGGCGATTGCACCCCGGCCAAGCGCCCGGCGATCAGCCGCCCGACGACGCCGTCGCCGGCACCGTCGAAGACCGGCAAGGCCTCGCTGGCGTAGTGCCAGAAGCCCGGCTCCATTTCTTCGCGCCCGTCCGGCAGCGCCACCCAGGCCTGGATGCCGTCGAGCGGCCCGCCCTCGCGGCGCAAGCGCTCGAAGCGTTCCGAATGGGTGATGCCGCGGCCGGCGGTCATCCAGTTGACCTCGCCGGGGCGGATCGCCTGCTCCGAGCCGAGGCTGTCGCGGTGCATGATCTCGCCGTCGAACAGGTAGGTGATGGTCGACAACCCGATGTGCGGGTGCGGTCGCACGTCCGCCTCGCGCGGCAGGCCCGGGGCCAGGTGCTTCGGGCCCATGCGGTCGAAAAAGATGTAGGGCCCGACCATGCGGCGCTGGGCGAACGGCAACACGCGGCCGACCTCGAAACTGCCGAGGTCGCGACGACGCTGGGGAATGACGAGCTCGATCATGGCGGATCTCCTGCGGGCAACGGGCGGATCGGGGCGGACCACTATCGCACCATGGGTGCGCTTTTGCCGTGCCGTCGGCCGGCCAACCCCGTAAGCTATGCCGCTGCCCGGCGGGTACTTTCCCTGTCGCAACGGATTCCTACCGTGATCGAACTGCTCAAAGTCATCCTGCTCGGCGTCATCGAGGGCATCACCGAGTTCCTGCCCATTTCCAGCACGGGCCACCTGCTGATCGCCGAGCGGTTCGGGCTGGGCGCGCGTTCGGACCTGTTCAACATCGGCATCCAGGCCGGCGCGATCCTCGCGGTCACGCTGATCTACTGGAAGCGCATATGGCAATTGCTGACGCGCTGGCGCGACCCGGCCCATCGCGATTACCTGCTGAAGCTGGTGACCGCATTCGCGATCACCGCGGTGCTCGGTTTCATCGCGGTGAAGCTGGGCTTCAGGCTGCCCGAGACGGTGACGCCGGTGGCGTGGGCGCTGGTGATCGGCGGTTTCTGGATGCTCGGCGCCGAGCTGCTGGCCGCGCGCCAGCCGGATCGCACCGACGTCACCTGGCGGGTGGCGATCCTGGTCGGCATCGCGCAGATGATCGCCGGCATCTTCCCCGGCACCTCGCGTTCGGCGGCGACGATCTTCGCCGCGATGCTGTTCGGCACCAGCAACCGCGCGGCGGCCACCGAGTTCGCCTTCCTGGTCGGCATCCCCACCATGTACGCCGCCACCGGCTACGAGCTGCTGAAGGTGCTGCACGGCGGCGGTGCCGCGCACGAGGACTGGACCGCGCTGGTGGTCGGCTTCGCGGTGTCGGCGATCGTCGCCTTCATCGCGGTGAAGTGGCTGCTCGGCTACATCCGCACACACACCTTCACCCCGTTCGCGATCTATCGCATCGTGTTCGGCGTGGCCCTGCTGTGGCTGGTGCCGGCCGGGGGCTGATCGTCCTGTCGATGCCCGGATCGCCGTCACCGCTGCACGCACGGCTCGATGCGCTGGAGCACGACGCGGCGCTGCGTGAACCCGATCGCCTGCGCGAGCGGCTCGACGCGTTCGACCGGCTCGAGCTGCTGCAGCTGGGCGGCGTGCCAGGCCCGGGTCCGCTCGCGCGGCGCATCGCCGCGCTGCGTGAGGATTTCGAGGCCCTGAATACCGCCAGCTTCGCGCACGCGCGCGAGGCGATCCGTCGCGGCGTGGTGCCGGCGCTGCTGCGGCAATGCCTGGACGGAGCGGGCCACGTCGACGGCGACGGCTACGACTGGCGCGACGAGCTGGTCGATGGCGTGCTGCAACTGCGCCCGCCGTCCCCGGCCGCGTCCCCGCTGCCGCCGGACATGGTGGCCTACCAGCCCACGCCGGCGCGGCACATTTTCGACCTGCTGGCGCAGGCGCGGCTGGATGCGCACGACGTGCTGGTCGACCTCGGCTCCGGCCTGGGCCACGTACCGCTGCTGGCCGCGATCTGCAGCCCGGCCGCCACCCTCGGCGTCGAGCGCGAGGCGCGCTACGTGGCGTGCGCGCAAGCGGCAGCCGACGCCTTGCGGCTGTCGCGGGCGCGTTTCCTGTGCCGGGATGCGCGCGCGGCGGATTTCAGCCACGGCACGCTGTTCTACCTGTACACGCCGTTCCGCGGCGCCGTGCTCGACACCGTGCTGGACGCCTTGCGCCGCGAAGCGCAGCGGCGCGGGCTGCGCGTTGCCGCCCACGGCCCATGCGTGGCGACGCTGGCCGCGCAGCCCTGGCTGGCGGCCGACACGCCGCCGCGCGCCGACCGGGTCACGCTGTTCCGGGCGCGCGGCTGAGTCGGCTCAGGCGGCCAGTTCCTCGGCCGCGCGGGCCGCGGCGCGCGGTGCCATCGGCGCCCGGGCTGCGCGCGGCGTGGCCACCGTGCACTGGTTGGTGCGGTCGAACAGTTCGCGCACCCACTCGATGAAGGCCTGCACGCGGGCGGACAGGTGCTTCTTCTGGGGGTAGACGATCCACACCGGCTTGCCGGTCGAGGCGGTGTCGGTCATCACCATTTCCAGCATGCCCTTGTCCAGCATGCACGCGGCCAGCATGCGCGGCATCTGGGTGATGCCGAGGCCGGCGGCCACCGCCTGCAGCACCGATTCGCCGTCGTTGATCAGCATGTGCGCGTCGATGTCGACCTCCAGCGGACCGCCGGGCGTATCGAACTGCCACTGCCGCGGGCGGCCGTTCGGATACACGTAGTTGATGCAGCGGTGCTGCTTGAGGTCCTCGATGCTGCGCGGCGCGCCGTACTTGCGCAGGTACTCCGGCGAGGCGCACACCACGTTGCGCAGATAACCGATCTTGCGCGCAATCAGGCTCGAATCCTCCAGCTGACCCACCAGGATCGCGCAGTCCAGGCCCTCGCCGTTGAGGTCCTTGGGCGAATCGCTCATCGACAGCTCCAGCCGGATGTCCGGGTAGCGCTGCTCGAATTCGGTCAGCCGCGGGATCACCGCGGCGCGGCCCACCGACAGCGAAATGCCTACCCGCAACTTGCCCGTGGGCTTGCTGTTGGCGTAGTTGAGCGCCTCGGTGGCCTCGGCCAGATCGGCAAGGATCTCCTTGCAACGGGCATGGAACGCGGCCCCGTCGTCGGTCAAACGCAGTGACCGCGTGGAGCGGAACAGGAGCCGGGCACCCAGCTGGGCCTCCAGCCGGGTCACCGCCCGGCTGACCCCCGACGGGGTCATGCCCAGCTGGCTGGCGGCGGCGGCGAAACTCTTGGCTTCGACCACGCGGACGAAGGTCGAAATGGCGGAAAAGTCTTCCATTGCTTCAATTCCTCGTCGATTCGTGACTGGGACGCACGAGTGTAATGCGCAAGAACCGGGTTTTCTATACCGGAAAGTACACCTATTCTCTCGACCCTCGCCAGGCTTCCCTCGCCCGGCCCACGAGATATCGGGAGTGCGTCATGAAGAAACAATGGATGCTGATACCCCTGGTCGCCGCCGGTGCGCTGGGCAGCTGGCTGTTGCTGCACGGCGACGACAGCCGCGCCCAGGGCCCTGCCGCCGGCGCACCGCCGGAGGTGACCGTGGCCGAAGCGCTGACCCGCAAGGTCAGCGACAGCGCCGAGTTCACCGGCCGACTGGAAGCGGTCAACACCGCAAAGGTGCAGCCGCGCGTCGACGGTTTCGTCGAGTCGGTGCACTTCCGCGAAGGCGCGCTGGTGCACAAGGGCGACGTGCTGTTCCAGCTCGACGCCCGCCCGTACCAGGCCGAGGTCGACCGGCTGGTCGCCAACCAGGCGCAGGCGAAAGCCGAACTGAACCTGGCCCAGACCAACCAGCGCCGCGGCGAGATGCTGCTGGCCCAGCATGCGATCGCACAGCAGGAAGCCGATCGCCTGGAAACCACCGCGCAGAGCGCCCGGGCCCAGCTCGGCGCCGCCACCGCGGCCCTGGCCGCGGCGCGGCTGAAACTGGACTTCACCACCGTGCGCGCGCCGATCGACGGCCGCGTCAGCAACGCCCGCGTCACTCCGGGCAACCTGGTCACCAGCAACGACGTGCTGACCAGCGTGGTTTCGGTGAATCCGGTCTATGTCTACTTCGACGTCGACGAGCAGACCTGGCTCAAGCTCGACCATCTGCGCGCCAGCGCGAAGCAGGCCGGTCACAACGCGCGGATCGAGGCGGCGATGGGCCTGGCCGACGAATCCGGCTACCCGCATGAAGGCCGCCTGGACTTCGTCGACAACCAGCTGCACACCGGCTCCGGCACGATGCGCCTGCGCGCGGTGTTCGACAACGCCGACGGCCTGTACACGCCCGGCCTGTACGCCCGCGTGCAGCTGCAGAGCGGCCCGGCTCAGTCGCGCGTGCTGGTCGACGACCGCGCCATCGGCACCGACCTGGGCAACCAGTTCGTCTACGTGGTCGACAAGGACCACAAGGTGCAGTACCGCAAGGTCGATACCGGGGCGCTGTTCCATGGCCTGCGCGTGATCGACAGCGGCGTGAGGCCGAGCGACCTGGTGGTGGTCAACGGACTGCAGCGCGTGCGACCCGGCGTCGAGGTGAATCCGCAGAAGGTGGCGATGAGCTACCGGCTGGACAGTGCGGACAAGGCGCTGGTTGAGAGTGGCGATGCGCCGAAGGTGGATTCGAGGACGGCGCAGACCCGGGCAACGGCACCGGTGAAACCGCAAGGCTGAGGAAGGCCTTCGGGGTAACGCCACTACGGCAAGAACGACACAGGTGCCAAGCCGTCATCCCGGCGAAAGCCGGGATCCAGCGACTCGGACTTCCAAGTGCAACGGCACTGGATCCCGGCTTTCGCCGGGATGACGAGCCAAGAGAACCGAGGCTTCGCAGAAGCCTCGCGAGGATTCTTTGCATGAAAAACATCGCCCAATTCTTCGTCGACCGGCCGATCATGGCCGCCGTGCTGTCGCTGCTGTTCGTGATCACCGGCTCCATCGCGGTGTTCCAGCTGCCGATCAGCGAGTACCCCGAAGTGGTGCCGCCCACCGTGGTGGTGCACGCCAGCTACCCCGGCGCCAACCCCAAGGTGATCGCGCAGACCGTCGCCACGCCGCTGGAGGAACAGATCAACGGCGCCGAAGGCATGCTGTACACCTCCTCGCAGGCCACCAGCGACGGTGCGCTCACGTTGACCGTGACATTCGCGCTGGGCACCGATCTCAACAACGCCCAGGTCGACGTGCAGAACCGCGTGGCGCAGGCCTTGCCGAAGCTGCCCGAGGAAGTGCAGCGGCTCGGCGTGACCACGCAGAAGAGCTCGCCCGACCTGACCATGGTGGTGCATCTCACCTCGCCCGACCAGCGCTACGACATGCTGTACCTGTCGAACTACGCGCGGTTGCACGTGAAGGACGTGCTGGGCCGGCTCGACGGCGTCGGCGACGTGCAGATCTTCGGCGCCGGCGAATACTCGATGCGCGTGTGGCTGGACCCGCAGAAGCTGGCGCAGCGCTCGCTCACCACCGGCGACGTGATCAACGCGATCCGCGAGCAGAACGTGCAGGTCGCCGCCGGTGCGCTGAACGCGCCGCCGGGGCCGAGCAACTCCGCGTTCCAGCTCAACATCAACACGCGCGGCCGGCTGGTCAGCGAGGACGACTTCCGCAACATCATCGTGCGCACCGACGCGGACGGTGGCGTCACCCACCTGGGTGACGTGGCCAAGGTCGACCTGGGCTCCAACAACTACGCGCTGCGCAGCCTGCTCGACAACAAGCCCGCGGTGGCGCTGCCGATCTTCGCGCGGCCGGGTTCCAACGCGATCCAGATCTCCGACGAAGTGCGCGCCACCATGGCGCAGCTGAAGCAGGACTTCCCGCAAGGGGTGGATTACTCCATCGTCTACGACCCGACCGTGTTCGTGCGCGGCTCGATCGAGGCGGTGGCGCACACGCTGCTGGAGGCGATCCTGCTGGTGGTGCTGGTGGTGATCCTGTTCCTGCAGACCTGGCGCGCCTCGATCATCCCGCTGGTGGCGGTGCCGGTGTCGCTGATCGGCACGTTCGCGATCATGTACCTGGCCGGCTTCTCGCTCAACGCGCTGTCGCTGTTCGGCCTGGTGCTGGCGATCGGCATCGTGGTCGACGACGCGATCGTGGTGGTGGAAAACGTCGAGCGGCACATCGAGTTGGGGCAGTCGCCGAAGGAGGCCACGCGCCAGGCGATGCGCGAGGTCACCGGCCCGATCGTGGCCACCGCGCTGGTGCTGTGCGCGGTGTTCATCCCGACCGCCTTCGTCAGCGGCCTCACCGGCCAGTTCTACCGCCAGTTCGCGCTGACCATCGCGATCTCCACGGTGATCTCCGCGTTCAATTCGCTGACCCTGAGCCCGGCGCTGGCCGCCGTGCTGCTGAAGCCGCACGACGCGCCGAAGGACCGCCTCACCCGCGGCATCGACCGTGCGTTCGGCTGGCTGTTCCGCCCGTTCAACCGCGTCTTCCATCGCGGTTCGGAGCGCTACGTGGGCGGCGTCAGGCGCATCGTCGGCAAGGGCAAGCTGGCGCTGGTGGTGTATGCCGGCCTGATCGCGCTGACCTGGTTCGGCTTCTCGCACGTGCCGACCGGTTTCGTGCCGGGCCAGGACAAGCAGTACCTGGTGGCGTTCGCGCAGCTGCCCGACGCGGCTTCGCTCGACCGCTCCGAGGACGTGATCCAGCGCATGGGTGCGATCGCCCTGAAGCAGCCGGGCGTGGAGCACGCCGTGTCCTTCCCCGGCCTGTCGATCAACGGCTTCACCAACTCGACCAACTCCGGCATCGTGTTCGTCACGTTGAAGCCGTTCGAGGAACGCCGCAGCGCGGATCTTTCCGCCGGTGCGATCGCCGGCGCGCTGAACCAGAAGTTCGCCGCGATCCAGGATGCGTACATCGCGGTGTTCCCGCCGCCGCCGGTGATGGGGCTGGGCACGATCGGCGGCTTCCGCATGCAGATCGAGGACCGCGGCGACCGCGGCTTCGACGAGCTGTACAAGCAGACCCAGAACCTGATCGCCGCCAGCCGCAAGGATCCGGCGCTGGCCGGGCTGTTCTCCAGCTTCCAGGTCAGCGTGCCGCAGGTGGATGCCGACGTGAACCGCGAGAAGGCCAAGGCCGAGGGCGTGAACCTGGGCGACGTGTACCAGACCATGCAGGCCTACATGGGCTCGCTCTACGTCAACGACTTCAACCGTTTCGGCCGCACCTACCAGGTGAACGTATCGGCCGACCCCGCGTTCCGCCACACGCCGCAGGACATCCTGCAGCTGAAGACGCGCAACGCGCAGGGCCAGATGGTGCCGCTGGGTTCGTTCGTCACCGTGCAGCAGGGTGCCGGCCCCGACCGCGTGCAGCATTACAACGGCTACGCCACCGCCGAGATCAACGGCGGCCCCGCGGCCGGCTTCAGCTCCGGCCAGGCGCAGGCGGCGATGGAGAAGCTGGCCAAGGACAACCTGCCGAACGGCTTCAGCTTCGAGTGGACCGAACTGACCTACCAGCAGATCCTGGCCGGCAACACCGCGGTGCTGGTGTTCCCGTTGTGCGTGCTGCTGGTGTTCCTGGTGCTGTCGTCGCTGTACGAAAGCTGGTCGCTGCCGCTGGCGGTGATCCTGATCGTGCCGATGGTGCTGCTGTCCGCGATCGCCGGCGTGTGGCTCTCGGGTGGCGACAACAACATCTTCACCCAGATCGGCCTGATCGTGCTGGTGGGCCTGGCGTGCAAGAACGCGATCCTGATCGTGGAGTTCGCCCGCGAACTGCAGCTCGAAGGCATGTCCCGCCACGAAGCCGTGCTGGAAGCGGCAAGACTGCGCTTGCGCCCGATCCTGATGACCTCGATCGCCTTCATCATGGGCGTGGTGCCGCTGGTCACCTCCAGCGGCGCCGGCGCCGAGATGCGCCACGCGATGGGCGTGGCGGTGTTCGCCGGCATGCTGGGCGTGACCATCTTCGGGCTGATCTACACGCCGCTGTTCTACGTCGTCATTCGCGCCCTGGTCGAGCGCCGCGAGGCGCGCGCGGCCGAACGCGCCGCGGCGCATGCGCAGCCGGCGCTGGAGAATCACTGATGAAAACGATGCTGAAGATTGCCGCGCTCAGCGCGGCCCTGATCCTCGCCGGCTGCGCCAGCGTGGGCCCCGACTACCACGCCGCGAAGATCCCCGCGCCGCAATTGCAGGGACTGGAAGCGGCCCAGGAAAGCAACGCGCAGTTCCAGGCAGCATGGTGGAAGCAGTTCAACGATCCGACGCTGGACGCCCTGATCCAGCGCGCGGCGGCGAACAACCTGGACCTGCGCATCGCGGTGGCGCGGCTGCATGAAGCTCGCGCGCTGCTCAGCGGGGCCAAGTCCGACCGCTTCCCGACCATCGACACCGGCGCAAGCTATACCCGCAGCCGCGGCCAGCAACCCGGTTTCAGCGACCAGCGCCTCACCACCACGACCTACCAGGCCGGTTTCGATGCGTCGTGGGAACTGGACCTGTTCGGCGGCGTGCGCCGCTCGGTGGAAGCGGCCGGCGCCGATCTCGGCGCACGCGAAGCCGCCTTGCACGATGTCCAGGTCAGCCTGCTGGCCGAGGTCGCACGCAACTATTTCGAACTGCGCGGCACCCAGCTGCGGCTGGACATCGCCCGGCGCGACATCGACAACCAGCGCCAGACCGTGCACCTGACCGAGGTGCGCCAGCAGGTCGGCACCGGTGCGGAGCAGGACGTGGCCAGCGCGAAGGCCCGCCTCAGCGCGGTGCAGGCGCAACTGCCGGTGCTGCAGACCCAGGCCAGCGCCAGCGAGTACCGCCTCGCCGTGCTGCTGGGCGAGCGCCCGGGCGAACTCGACATCGACGTGTCGCCGAAGAGCTTCACGCCGATCGCCACGACCTTGCCGATCGGCGATGCCGGCGACGTGCTGTCGCGCCGTCCGGACGTCCGGATGGCCGAACGCGAATACGCCGCCGCCACCGCACGGATCGGCGTGGCCAAGGCGGATTTCTTCCCGCACATTTCGCTGGGCGGCTTCCTCGGCTTTTTGTCCGGGCGCAGCAACGACTTCGGCAGCCCGTCGACGCGCGCCTGGTCGCTGATGCCGAGCATCCACTGGGCCGGCCTCAACGTGCAGCGCGTGCGCGCAAACCTGCACGCCAGCGAAGCGCGTGCCGATGCGGCGCAGGCGAATTACCAGCGCACCGTGCTGGAGGCGATCGAGGACATCGACAACGCCGTCACCGGCTTCAACCAGCAG
Organism: Lysobacteraceae bacterium; assembly: GCA_040255835.1. Classification (GTDB taxonomy): domain Bacteria; phylum Pseudomonadota; class Gammaproteobacteria; order Xanthomonadales; family Rhodanobacteraceae; genus Rhodanobacter. The sequence continues at coordinate 18,643 of JBDZVT010000015.1, read as the reverse complement.
CACGTCCGCGTCGACCACCTGATCGAGCAGGCCGCGCAGAGCAAGCGCGCGGCTGACCTGGCCCGCGTGCGCTACCAGGAAGGCGCCACCGGCTTCCTCGAACTGCTCGACGCCGAACGCACCCAGCTCGCCGCCGAGGACGACCTGGCCCAGGCCGAGGCGGCGATCAACACCCGCGCCGTGGCCCTGTACAAGTCGCTCGGCGGCGGCTGGCAGGCCTGCGGCGACGAACAGTGCAGCGCGGTGGCGCAGACCGGCGCCGCGCCATGAGCCGGCCCGCCCGCCGCGTGCCGGCGAGCACGCCGGTCTATCGCGTGGCCCTGGTCAGTGGCGCCAACCGCGGCCTCGGCTTCGAGGTGGCGCGCCAGCTCAGCGAGCACGGCATGACCGTGCTGCTGGGCGCGCGCGATCCGGACCAGGGCCTGCATGCGGCACGCAAGCTGGCCGGCGCGCCCGGCGAGGTGATCGCGGTACAGCTCGACGTCACCCGGCAGGACCAGGTCGACACGCTGGCGCGCTGGATCGACGTCACCTACGGCCGGCTCGACGTGCTGGTCAACAATGCCGGCGGCTACTACGACCACGACGCGCTGGCCAGCGACGGCGACCTCACCCGCGCGCGGGGCGCCATGGAGGCCCACCTGTTCGGCAGCTGGCGGCTGACCAGCGCGATGCTGCCGCTGATGCGCCGGCACGGCTACGGCCGCATCGTGAACGTGTCCAGCGGCTGCGCCGCCAGCACCTCCAACGGCCGCAACTGCGTGGCCTACCGCGCCTCCAAGTCGGCGCTCAACGCCTACACCCGCACGCTGGCCTCGGAGCTGGAAGGCACCGGCATCGCGGTCAACGCGGTCTGCCCCGGCTGGGTCGCCACCGACCTGGGCGGCCCCGGCGGCCGGCCGGTCGGTGTCGGCGCCGCCGGCGTGGTGTGGGCCGCCAGCCTGGCGACCCCGGCGCCGACCGGCCGCTTCTTCCGCGATGGCGAACAGATCGCCTGGTGACCCTTTCCCTGCCGGAGCCATCCCCATGTCGCAAGACGCCTCCACCAACCGCCGCATCGTGCTCGCCGCCCGCCCGCGCGGGCTGCCGACCGCGCAGGACTTTCGCCTGGACCAGGCCCCGATCCCCACGCCCGGCGAGGGCGAGGTCCTGCTGCGCACGCTGTACCTCTCGCTCGATCCGTACATGCGCAACCTGATGGACGAGGCCGGCACCGAGTACGCGCCGGGCCTGGCCCTCGGCCAGCCGATGATGGGCGGCACGGTGAGCCGCGTGGTCGACTCGCGGCATGCGGGCTTCCGGCCCGGCGAGCTGGTGCTGGCCAGCGCCGGCTGGCAGGACTACGCGGTGGCCGGCGCCGAGACGCTGACCGCGCTGGGCGAGCTGGCGCAACCTTCGCTGGCGCTGGGCGGCCTGGGCATGACCGGGTTCACCGCCTACGTCGGCCTGCTCGACATCGGCCAGCCACGCCCGGGCGAGACCGTGGTGGTAGCCGCCGCGACCGGCGCGGTCGGCGCCGTGGTGGGCCAGATCGCCCGGCTCAAGGGCGCGCGGGTGGTCGGCATCGCCGGCGGCGCGGACAAGTGCCGGTACGCGGTGGCGGAGCTGGGCTTCGACGCCTGCCTCGACCACCGCGCGCCGGACCTCGCCGGGCGCCTCGCCGCGGCCTGCCCCGACGGCATCGACGTGTACTTCGAGAACGTGGGCGGCGCGGTGTTCGACGCCGTGCTGCCGCGGCTCAACCACCATGCGCGGGTGCCGGTGTGCGGCCTGATCGCCCACTACAACGACGCCGCGCCGCCGGCCGGCCCGGATCGCCGCCCGCAGCTGGTGGCCAGCGTGCTGCAGAAGCGCATCCGCATGCAGGGCTTCGTCATCCTGGACCACTACGCCGAGCGCTTCGCCGCTTTCCGCAGCGACATGCAGGCCTGGCTCGACGCGGGCCGGATCAAGCTGCGCGAGGATCGCGTCGAGGGCCTGGAACACGCCCCGGCGGCGTTCATCGGCCTGCTCGAAGGGCGCAACTTCGGCAAGCTGGTGGTACGGGTGGCGCCGGACTGAGCGCTAACCCCCGGCCTTGCTGTGCTGCGAGTAGAGCGCGTGCCAGCTCCCGTTTTCGTAGACGAACACGTCGGCGGAACGCACGCCGCTCTGCGGTCCGAGTTTCGGGTCGTAGAAGGTGAGGATCGCGGTGTCGCCACGGATCACCACCGCCTGCCCGGAGGGGTGCGCCTTCAGCCACGCCTCGACCTGGCGCCGCTCGGCGTCGTTGCCCCGGTTCTTCGCCGCGTGGGCGAGCAGTGCGGCTTTCGTGTGCACCGTGCCGTCGGCACCGACCGAGCGGTACTCGGGCAGCAGCATGGCGTCGAGCCAGGCGCTGTCGCCGTCGAGTTCGGCATCCATCCAGTGCTGGTCGACCGCGCGCACCGCGGCCTCGGTGCGCGCGCTGTCGCCGTCCACGCCCCGGGCCTGGACGACGGTGGCGGCGGTGGTCCACTGCACCCCCAGCACCAGCGTGGCGACGCACGCCATGCCGAGGGAAAACCTGCGTTGCTTGCGCATGCTGCGCTCCTCTTCCTGCGCGGTCGGAATGCCGCCGGGCAAGGCTGCGCCAAGGCGGCGCCGACGCGCATCGACCGGGTGACGAACGCGGCATCGCGGGTGACGAGCGGGCGCCCGGCGCGCCCCGGCGGCAAGGCGCCCGCCCGCGACGGCGCGGCTGCCGCTCGTCACCCGCGCGGTGCCGGTCGTCACCACGGCGGCGACAGCGGCGGCGAACGCTGCCATCGTGGGCACCCTGTCTTTGCGAGCGGCGCCATGCCACGTCATCCCGCGATCAACGCATGCCTGGCCCTGCTGCTGGCCGCCGGCACCCTGCGCGCGCACGCCGCTCCCGGCGATGCCGGGCTGGATCTGGCGATCGCGGTGCCGCCCACGCCGGTGCGCGTGGAGGGCCAGCGGCAACTCGACTACGAACTGCGGCTGACCAACCGCTCCGGCCGGCGCGTGACGCTGGAAGAACTCGCCGTGCTGGACGCGCGCGACGGGCGGCCGCTGGCGCGCTGGTCGGGCCACGCGCTGGAGCAGCAGGCCGTGATCCGCGGCGAGGTGCCCGCCTCCGCGCGCGGGCGGCCGGCCATGTGGCCCACCACGCCGCTGCAGCCGCTGGAGCCCGGCCAGCAGGCGGTGGTGTTCGTCGACCTCGCGTTGCCGGACGACCGCCGCCCGGAGGCCTTGCGCCACCGGGTGAGCTACCGCGTGGACGGCGCACGCAGCCGCGCGCAGGCCACCGGCGCACCGCTGCCGTTGCCCACGACCCGCCCGTCGCTGCTGGCGCCGCCGCTGCGTGGCGGGCCGTGGCTGGCGATCCACGCCGCCGACTGGCCGCGCGGCCACCGGCGCGTGTTCTACCGCGTGGACGGCCAGCCCCGCCTGCCCGGCCGCTACGCGATCGACTGGGTGAAGCTGGACGCACACGGCCGCTACGCCGACGGCGACGCCGACCTGGCCCGCACGTGGTACGGCCACGGCGCGGAGGTGCTGGCCGTGGCCGATGCGCGCGTGGCGGCGGTGCGCGACGGCATGGACGAACCGGCGCGGATCTCGCAGCGCACCCGTCACCGGCCCGAGGACGATGCGGGCAACTACGTGGCGCTCAAGCTGCCCGACGGGCGCTACGCGTTCTACGAACACCTGCGCAAGCACAGCATCCGCGTCGCGGTCGGCGAGCGCGTGCGGGTGGGCCAGGTCATCGCCGCGCTGGGCTTCTCCGGTGAATCCACCGGCCCGCACCTGCATTTCCACGTCGCCGACGCGAGCTCACCGCTGGGCGGCGAGGGCCTGCCGTTCGAGATCCGCACGTTCGAACGGCTGGGCCGCTACGACGACATCTCCCGGCTGGGCCAGCCGTGGCAAGCCGCCGACGGCGATGCCGTCCGGCAGCGGGAATGGCCCGGCAGCAACACGGTGGTGAAGTTTGCTGATGATCCGGCGCGTGACGGCGGACGATGAAGGCCGTCGACCTCCCGCCGCCGCGAACACGCCGCTCGTCACCGCGGCGGTGCCGCCTGTCATCGCGGCGGCGACGCGCGATGCGCGCCATGCCAGCCTCGCCGGCATCCCCACCGGAGTGAAGGCATGAAACGACGATCCGCGCGTTATCCCCTGATCCTTGTGCTGGGCCTGGCGCTGGCCACGGCCATGTCCGCGTTTGCCGCCACCGCGCCGACGACATCGGCGGTCGCCGGGCCATGGACGCTGGCCCACGACGCCTCGCCCGCGTTCTCCCCGGACGGCAACACGGTGGTGTTCGCGCGCGGCAGCGGTGCCGCGCGCCGACTGTTCGCCGCGCATCGCCACGATGGCGTGTGGTCCGCGGCACGGCACGTGGCGTTCTCCGACCGCTGGATGGACCTGGAGCCGGCGATGGCGCCGGACGGGCACTACCTGGTGTTCATCTCCAACCGACCGGCGCACGGCACGGGCAAGCCGCTGGACGGCGCCTGGGGCGGCCAGGCCTGGCCCGGGCGCGGCGGCAACCTGTGGCGGGTGGATCGCGTGGGCGATGGCTGGGGCACGCCGGTGCGCCTGCCCGACAACGTCAACGCCAGCAGCACGACGTTCTCGCCCGCGGTGGCGAATGACGGCAGCGTCTACTTCATGCGCGCCAATCCCGCCGACGGCAGCTTCCGGCTCTACGTGAGCCGGCGCGAACACGGCCGCTACCAGGACGCGGTCGCGCTGGCACTGGGCACCGGCGCCGGCTGTTCGGACTTCGATCCCGCGGTGGCGCCGGATCAATCGTTCCTGGTGTTCAGCTCCGACCGCCCGCCCGCGCCGGCGAACGGCAACGACCTGTTCATCGCCTTCGCCCGGCCGGGTGGCTGGAGCACGCCGGTGGACCTGGGGCTGGCCGGCAACGAGGCGCGCCTGGGCGCGGATCGCACGATGCTGTACTACACCGCGCCCGACCACCGCCTCCATCGCGTATCGCTGGCGCCGTGGCTGCGGCAGCGGGCGGCGCGCTGAGCCGCCATGCCGCGCCGTGACGGATCGTGCCGGTGCCGTGCCGTCCTGCACTGTTCCGTGCGGCGCCATGGCGACACACTGCGGTCCTGGCGCGTCGCCCATCGACCGGCGCGCGGGAGCATCGCGTGAGCGGACACGACACCATCCACGGGAAGAAGCACGCCGTGGCGTTTGCCTTCTGGACGCTGCTGGCGCTCTCCTATGCGCTGAGCAGCGGGCTGTCCTCGATCAGCGAGGGCTACCCGCCGCACTGGCTGCGCGCGCTCAGCTGGAACCTCTCCAACTTCTGGTTGTGGATGGCGCTGGTGCCGCTGGTGGGCTGGCTGGGCCGGCGGACCGCCGGCTACGACTGGCGCCGCTTCCTGGCGGTGCAGGTGCCGGCCAGCCTGGGCGTGGCGCTGCTGCAGATGCTGGCGCACCTGGTGCTGTTCTGGAACCTGAGCGGACCCGGGCAGATGCAGGTACGCACGCTGGGCCAGTACGTGGGCATGGAATTCGCCTACAGCCTCCACCTGGCCGTGCTCACCTACTGGGTGATCCTGGCGGTGCTGCGCGGGATGGAATCGCGCCGCCACCTGCGCGACGAGCGCCTGCGCCGCACGCAACTGGAAACCCAACTGGCGCAGGCACAACTGCAGGCACTGCGCATGCAGCTGCAGCCGCACTTCCTGTTCAACACGCTCAACGCGATCTCGGCGCTGGCGCTGGCCGACCCGCTGCAGGCGCGGCTGATGATTGCCCGCCTGAGCGACTTCCTGCGCCTCACCCTGGAAGAGCGCCACGCACCGCAGGTGCCGCTGGCGCGCGAGCTGGAGTTCCTCGCCTGCTACCTCGGCATCCAGCAGGTGCGCTTCCAGGATCGGCTGAGCACCGAGCTGGACGTGGATGACGACACGCTGGCCGCCGCGGTGCCCAACCTGATCCTGCAGCCGCTGGTGGAGAACGCGCTGCGCCACGGCCTGCAGGACAAGCCCGGCGCCGGTACCTTGCGCATCTCCACCCGACGCGACGGCGACCAGCTGCGCCTGCGCGTGGACGACGACGGCCTCGGCCTGGCGCCGGCCGGCGGCGGCGAAGGCATCGGCCTGGGCAACACCCGCTCGCGCCTGCAGATGCTGTTCGGCGACGCCGCGCAACTCGAACTCAGTCCGATCCCCGGCGGCGGCACCCGGGCCGAGGTGCGCCTGCCCTACACCGAGCACGCCGCATGAGCGCGCCGCGCCTGCGCACCGTGCTGGTCGACGACGAGGTGCTGGCCCGGCTGGCGCTGCGCCAGGCGCTGGCCACGCACGACGAAGTGGAGATCGTCGGCGAATGCGGCAACGCCGCCGAGGCGATGCAGGCCGTGCGCGTGCTGCGCCCCGACCTGCTGTTCCTGGACATCCAGATGCCCGGCATGGACGGCTTCGAGCTGCTCGACGAACTGGCCCCCGACCGCCTGCCGCTGGTCGTGTTCGCCACCGCCTTCGCCGACCATGCGCTGCGCGCGTTCGACGCGATGGCGCTGGACTACGTGCTCAAGCCGATCGAACAGGCCCGCTTCGACCAGGCCATGGCCCGCGTCAACCAGCACTGGCAGGGGCTGCACGCCACCGCCGGCCCGGCGCTCGAGGTCGCGCCCGCCGAAGGCTACGCCCAGCGCCTCAGCGTGCGCCACGGCGAACACATCCGCGTGCTCGCCGTCGACGACATCGACTGGATCCGCGCCGACGGCAACTACCTGCACATCCACGTCGGCCCGGTCCGCTACCTGCACCGCGACACCCTGCGCCACCTGCTGGCGCAACTCGACCCCGCGCAGTTCCTGCGCATCCACCGCGGCACCGTGGTCAACCTGGCGCGCGTGCGCGAGGTGCATCCGTTGTTCAAGGGAGGCGCGGAAGTGGTGCTGCGTGATGGCACGAGGCTGGATTTGAGCCGGCGGTTCCGGGCGGGGGCACGGGCGGTGCTGGGGTTGCGCTGAGCCGCGTGCAGGTTTGCGGAGACCCGCGCACCCATCGACGCGGCCTCGCCAGACAGACGCGCAACCTGTAGGAGCGCACCCTGTGCGCGATGCTCTTGCTCTTGTTCATTCAGAGCGAAGAGCGGTCGATCGCCCGCACTTGTAGGAGCGCGCTTGCGCGCGATGCTCCTGCTCGGCGCGCCGGCACTTCAGAGCAAGAGCTTTCGTCTGCCTGCGGCAGCCGAGTTACTTTCTCTTTGCGTGGCCACGCACGCGCAGGAGCGCGTGCGAACGGCGAAGCCGGCCCGAAGGGCGGAGGGCAGGATGCCCGGAGTAAAGAGAAAGATAACCAAAGAGAAAGGCCACCCCGCTTGGCGCTTGTCGGGCATCGGGCAACTTCTCCTGCGTTGCCTCAACTCGAGCATCCATGCCCTCGCCTGCCCGGCAAGTCCGTGAGCCGGGGCCGGGCTTTTCGACAGCACATCCATGTGCTGGCGAAAAGGCATCGGCATCCATGCCGATGCCCGCTGCGCGGCCTGTCGTCCCCGACTCACCGCCGCACAGGGGCCCCGGTAGAGCAGCGGGCCATCCTGGCCCGCACTCTTCAGAAGAGCCGGGAGCAAAAGCACGGCACCGCGCGCGGCCCTGTCATGTTCCTTTACAAGAGCAAAGCGTTGCAGAGCCAACTGCTGGGCGACTGCTTGCGACCCTTAGCAGACATTACCGGTCGACCGTGGGTTGAACTAGAGCCAAGCGCCGAAAGCTGCTGATTGGATTGACTGGCCGGGGCGGCAGGGTCGCTAGCACTGGTTTGGGGAAGATGCTTTCTTCGTGGCCGGCGCCCGGCGCAGGCGCGCCCCAGCTTCGGACGACCGCAGTTGGCCTGCAAGGACGGCGACGGCGGAAATTGGTTCAGGCGGTCGTGACCGGGAGCTTCGGCGACAATCAGGCCCCGGACTGGTCTGGCCGTTGACCCAGTCCCCACCGCAACTTCGAATCGTGAACGTGGCCAGAGGCGAGACAATGGGTGTTTTGGCAAAGCTGAAATCATGGTGGAACCGTCAGACTCTTCCGGCACAAACCAAGCCCCGAGTGGAGCCCGCACCGGCCCCAGCCCCAGCATCGGAAACGCCACCCGACAGGGCAGATGCACCCGCTGGTAGCTACTCCACGGACCTGCCTATTCAATCCAGCGCCCAAGATCGGTTTTCGCGGGCTCTGTTCGCGCAGCGCATCGCCGACACCATTGCCTCCCGGACGGACACCGCCGGGCTGGTCCTAGGCCTCTACGGCCCTTGGGGGGATGGCAAGACCTCGGTGCTGCACATGATCGAAGAGCACCTGACAGGGCGGCCAGACGTCGTCGTCACGCGCTTTAATCCGTGGCATTTCACCTCAGAAGACCAGTTGCTGCGTGGTTTTTTCGGCACTTTGGCGTCGGCTATTGGTGCGCGCCTGACCTCTAAGAAGGAGGAGATCGGCGAGGCGTTAAAAAAATACGGAAGCCTGTTGTCCGTGGTTAACGGTGGGGACGCGGCCACCGGCTTGGGCGAAGCTTTGTCCACGACAACCCTGGACGAGCTCAAGACGCGGGTGGAAGGGTTTTTGGCGGACGGACATTTGCGGGTGGTGGTCTTGATCGACGACATCGATCGGCTAGACCGCGGCGAAACGCACCTCATATTCAAGCTGGTCAAGCTTTCCGCCGGGTTTTCGCGCACGACGTACTTGCTCGCCTTCGACGACACCGTGGTCGCCGCTGCCTTGGGCGAGCGCTACGGCGCTGGCAGCGATGCCGCCGGGCGCGCCTTTCTAGAAAAGATCATCCAGGTGCCTTTGCACTTGCCGTCGGCTGAGTCCACTGCTTTGCGCAAGCTCGTCTTCGAAGGGGTCGATCAGGCCTTGGCCCAAGCCGGCATCGAATTGACGCGACCGCAGGTGGACGCGTTCGTTCTGCATTTCAGGGACTTGGAAGAGAGCTTGGCAACACCGCGCCAGGCACATTTGTATGCCAATGCGCTGCTGTTTGCCTTGCCGCTGGTCAAAGGTGAAGTGAATATTTCCGAGTTCATGCTGATCGAAGGGTTGAGGTTGTTCCATCCCGAGCTGCACCGGGTCTTGCGCGACAATGCCTCGCTTCTGCTGAGCGCACGCGACCAAGAGCGTGAGCAGCGCCAGGAGCAGATCAGGCGTCTGATCGAAGAGGCCACGCGCGAGCTGACCCCCGAACGCCGTCAGCGCATGTTCTCGGGCCTGCTCAGTGCCCTGTTTCCGCGGATGGGGCGGATAGGTTATGGGACGGAGTGGGAGTCCGAGTGGGCGCGCGAACAGCGGGTGTGCTCAAGTTCGTACTTCCAAAAGTTTTTCGCCTACGGCGTGTCCACCAGCCAGCTATCCGATCGCCGGCTTCAGCAGTTCCTGGACGCGCTGCCGACACAAGCTCCCACCGAGCAAGATGCGGCCTTGTGTGAGCTGGCCACACCCGAAGCGGTAGCCTCGCTCGTCCAGCGCCTTCGCCAGCATGAAGAGCATTTGCCGCTACCCATCGCCTCGGCGCTCGCTCCGCTGCTGGCCCGCAATGGCGAGTTGTTCCCTTACGAGCGCGGTGCGTTTTCCTCCGGAGGACCCTTCACCCAGGCCGCGATCGTGATGTATTTCCTGATCAAAAGCGTGGTGGACGGAGTGGCTCGATTGAACCTCGCGCGCGAAGTCCTGCGCGTGGCGGCGCCTTTGCCGTTCGCGAGTGAGTGCCTGCGCTGGATGTTTCCTAGTGCCCATCGGGCACCCGACGATTGGGTCTTCGACCAGGCCAGCTTCGGCCAGTTGCGATCGCTGCTGGTGACGGAGCGCATCGTGCAGTCGGATGCGCGCGAACCGCTGTACCGACAGTTCGGGTTCCAAGCGCCCACCCTGTATGAATGGTGGCATGAGGTCGACGCGGCGGGGCTCGCCAGTCGCTTGAGTGCCTGCCTCGACGCGGGCGCTGAGGAGGTCGACACGTTCTTGGACACGTTCGTCGGCGAGGCGTGGGAACTGGATACGGGCCTATCTCACAGGTCCGACCTGGACAGGGATGCGTACAACTACATCGCGGGCTTCATCGCGCCCGAACAGATCGCCCAACGCTTGCGGGTCCGCTATGGGGCGCAGTTGGACGAGCCGCAGTTTCATCACGGCAACGGCGTCGGGTTGCCAATTCGCATTGCTCACCAGTTCATGTACGTGCACGCCCGAGTACTGGCTGAGGCGGATGGACAAGCTCAGGCGCAAGCCGCGCCTGGCGGCGAAGAAGAAGTTGCGGACAGCTAACGCGGGCACGTGTGGCTTCAATGGCAACGATAGGCTGGGCAGGCGGCAACTAGGGCGTCTTTATAGACCAGTGATATTGGCCGCGTTATCCAATGGAGACCCAGAGCGAAAGTAGCTAGCAGCGACTGCTTCTGGCCGATAGAGGACGTTCCCTTTGCCGCTGCGCCCCGCTCTCGCAACCGCGCAGCGGTTGTGTACCGAGTGCGGGCCAGGATGGCCCGCTGCTCTATCCGGGGCCCCTGTGCGGCGGTGAGTCGGGGGCGACAGGCCGCGAAGCGGGAGCCGACAGGGATGTCGGCTCCTTTTCGCCAGGGCAGGATGCCCTGTCGAAAAGCCCGGCCCCGGCTCACGGACTTGCCGCCCATGGATGGGCGGCAAGCGCCAAGCGGGGTGGCCTTTCTCTTTGGTTACTTTCTCTTTACTCCGGGCATCCTGCCCTCCGCCCTTCGGGCCGGCTTCGCCGTTCGCACGCGCTCCTGCGCGTGCGTGGCCACGCAAAGAGAAAGTAACTCGGCTGCCGCAGGCAGACGAAAGCTCTTGCTCTGAAGTGCCGGCGCGCCGAGCAGGAGCATCGCGCGCAAGCGCGCTCCTACAAGTGCGGGCGATCGACCGCTCTTCGCTCTGAATGAACAAGAGCAAGAGCATCGCGCACAGGGTGCGCTCCTACCGGGTGCGCGCGGCGTCGGACGGCCCGATTTGCCGACGAGGGGAACGATTGCCCCGTGTTGGCGACTGCTGGTCACGGTGGCTTTCCGTTTGCCACAAAGCAGCGCGTCCCGAACCACCGCCGGCCGTTTGCGAAGCGGTTCGCATTCCGGGCTTGATGGCGCTAGCAGTTCGGGCAATGCGACCTGCATGGCGGCGCGGATCGCGCGATAAAGGCGGGGACGGCGGTCGCAGGGGGCGGTCGCGTCTGTCCGGTGGGGGCCCGCCATGAAGAAGATCACCTTGCTCATCCTGACACTCGCGGCCTTCGCGCTGCCGTGCGGCATGGCGCGGGCTGCGGAGGGGACGGGTGTGACGCGCGCGGCCGGCCACGGCGGTGCGAACCCGGCGGGCGGCGACGTGTTCGAGGCGGCCATCGCCCGGTTCGACTGGCACCCGCGGGCCGGCGGCCTGCTGCTGTCGGTGGGGGCGGTGATCGACGATATCCGGGTGGCCGCCATGGCCCGCCCGCCCGCCCCCGGCAGGAACGCATTGGGCGATGCCTGGGTGCAGGCGCGCATGCCCTCGCGACGCGAACTGGCGGCGTACCTGGGTATCGGCTACCACGCCACGGCCAGCGGCTTTTACGGGCAGGCCGGCCTGGCGGCGACTACCGGCCTGGATGGCGAACCCCGCCGCGCCGGGGAGCAGGCGGTGTACCCGGTGCTGGAGCTGGGCTGGTCGTACCGCTTCTAGCCGGGCGACGAAACCGCATCCCGCGCCGCCCTTTCGCGCCGATCGTCCCGCGCCGGCAACCGCTGGTCATCGCGGGCTTCCGCTTGTCACACAACGACGGCGTCGTGTGGCAGCCGGGTACAGGCTGGGCGCACCACCTTGGCCGAGGAGCCCGCATGATCCGTCGCCCACTCACCGTGTTCGCCTGCAGCCTCGTCGCGCTGGGCCTGGGCGCCCGCCTCCACGCGGCGCCGGCGACGGCCACGCCGGAGGTCTTTGCCCCCGGCGCGATCTCCGGCCCGTCCGGCGTGGATTGCCTGACCTTCGCGCCCGACGGTGCCACCGTCTACTTCGATCAGCAGGCGGGCTGGAACGGTTTCATCATGGAAGCGCATCGCGTCGGCGAGGGCTGGTCGATGCCGCGGATCGCGCCGTTCTCCGGGCAGTGGCAGGACCACGATCCGGCGATGGCGCCGGACGGCTCGTTCCTGGTGTACACCTCCAACCGTGCCGACGTGGCGGGGGGCCCTGCCATCCGTGGCGGCCACCTGTGGCGGGTCGACCGGCGCGGCAATGGCTGGGGCGAACCGCAGCGGTTGCCCGATGCGGTGAACGTCGGCACCAGCGTCTATGCACCCAGCGTGGCGGCCAACGGCGACGTGTACTACCAGCGCCGCGACGCCACGCACGAGTTCCACCTCTACCGCACCGCCTGGCGCGACGGCCGCTACCAGCCGCCGCAGCGCCTCGCGCTGGGCGATCCGGCCGCGCATGAGCTCGACCCGGCGATCGCGCCGGACCAGTCGTTCATCGTGTTCGACGCCAACTATGCCGGCAAGGACCAGCCCGACCGGCTGTACATCGCCTTCCGCGACGGCGCGGGCTGGGGCAAGCCGGTCGACCTCGGCGACGCGGTGAACCGCTACGAGCCCTGGGGTTCGCACCTGGGCCCGGACGGCCGCACGCTGTACTTCACCAGCAACTACACGGCGAAGGTGAGCTACCCGCGCACGAGCGCGCAGGCGCGGGCGGACCTGGCGCGCATGCGCGCGTGGGACAACGGCAACAACCACATCTGGAAGGTGTCGCTGGCGCCGTGGCTCGACGCACACCGCAACCGCTGATCGCAGGAACCATCATGTCCGCACGCAAACTCACCCTGGCCGCCTGTCTTGCGGCCGCGCTCGCCGCGCTGCCCACTGCCCGCGCGGCAGGCAGCGGCGAACTGCTCGGGCCCGGCACGATCTCCACCGGCCTGCAGGAAACCTCGGTCGCGCTCACGCGGGACGGGAACACGCTGTATTTCATGCGCTCGGATTTCGCCGAGGCCGACGACACCATCATGGTCTCGCATCGCGCGAACGGCCGCTGGTCGCCGCCGCGGGTGGCCGCGTTCTCCGGCCAGTGGCACGACTCCGAGCCGACGCTGTCGCCCGATGGCCGGCGCTTGTACTTCGTCTCCAACCGGCCGCCGCGACCGGGTGCCGCGCCGGTCAGCGCGACGATGAACGGGCGGTCCTTTGCCGGCACCAACCTCTGGTACGTCGAACGCCAGGCGCACGGCGGCTGGGGCGCACCGGTACACGTCGACGGGGCGCTCAACGACGGCGCGATGATCTACAACCCGTCGGTGGCGGCCAACGGCGACATCTATTTCTCGGCCCATCGCGCGGATTCGGGCAAGGCGTACCAGATCTACGTGGCGCGTGACCACGGCCATGCCGCACCCGAACGGCTGCCGCTGGGCGAGCTGGCGCACAATCGCATGGATCCGGCGATCGACCCCGCCGGGCGCTTCCTGCTCTACGCCGGCGACGAGGGCGATGCGCTGGGCCGCGCCGACATCTACATCGTGTTCCGCCGGCCCGATGGCGGCTGGGGCAAGCCCGAACACCTGGGCGGCGAGGTCAACAGCCGCGCGCTGGAGAATGCACCCTCGCTGGGCCCGGCGTTCGGCGAGCTGTTCGTGGCCAGCAACCGCCGCGACGAGATGGGCTTCCCCAAGCCGCGCGACGACGCGGACTCGCTGCAACGGCGCCTGCAGTCGCCGCTGAACGGCTCGCGCAACCTCTGGCGCTTCGACATCTCCGCCGTGCTGCGCGCGCACGGCATCACGCCCACGACGGCCGGCGCGACATCGCCTTGAGAAACCTCGGCGGCCGGCGCGCTACACCCACACGTCGTTGGGTGCGGTACGGGCGCCGCCCGCGTCGCCGGTGTTGACCACCCCGCGCGGCTCGACCAGCATCACGCTGCACTCGCTCGCGGCCACCGGGCGATGCTCCTCGCCCTTGCGCACCACGTACATCTCGCCGGCGGCCAGCGGCACCGAGCGGTCGCGGAACTCCAGCGTCAGGGCGCCCTCGAGCACGATGAAGACCTCGTCCGTATCGGCATGCGCGTGCCAGACGAATTCACCCTTGAGCTTGGCCAGCTTGAACTGGTAGTCGTTCATCTCCGCGACGACGTGGGGTGACCAGTGCTCGCTGAACCGGGCCAGTTTGTCGCGCAGGTTGATCGCTCGATCGGTCATGGGGCACCCCGGGTGGTGTCGTTCGTCGCGCATGGCGGCGTCGCCACCCTAGCGCGACACGATCAGCGCGAACCACTCCCAGCCGCGGATGCGCTCGCAGATCAGCTTGGCGCAGGTCAGCATCGGCACGGCCAGCAGCGCGCCGGGGATGCCCCACAGCCAGCCCCACACCAGCAGCCACAGCAGGATCGCGATCGGCGACAGGCGCATGCTGCGGCCCTGGATCAGCGGGGTGATCAGGTTGCCTTCCACGATGGTGATGGCGGCGAAGGTGAGCGCCGGCAGGAACACGTCCAGCTCGGCGGTCTTGGCATACAGCATCGACACGAAGGCCAGCACCAGGGTGGTGAAGATCGCGCCCACGTACGGGATGAAGTTGGCGAACATCGCCACCGCGCCCCACAGCAAGGCATCGGGCACGCCGTACAGCCACAGCATGCCGGCGGTGATCGCGCCCAGGCAGGTGTTGATCGACAGCGCGGTGAGCAGGTAGCGCGAGATCTCGCTCTGGAAACTTCGCACGATGCTGACCGCGTGCCGCTTGTAGGAGAAGCTGGGGGTGAGCTCCACCAGCCGCCGCAGCATGGTGTCGCCGTAGACCAGGAAGAAGAACACCAGCAGCATCACGCTGAGTACCGCGGCGAGCACCTTGGGCGCGGTGGAGACGATGTCCCACGCGCTGATCGACAGCGACGGCGCCGGCGGCTTCGCCACGCTGGAGCTGCTGCCGGTGACCAGGGTCTGGGTGGCGCGGTTGGCGGCCTCCAGCGGCTTGGTCAGGCTGCGGAACTTGGGCACGAAGCTGCGGATCGCCGAGGGCGCGCCGTGGAACCAGCCCAGCGCCGGCTGCGCCAGCAGGCCGACCCCGGTCCCGATGCCGGCCACCAGGCCGATCACCAGCACCATGGCGGTGAGCCAGCGCGGCAGGTGCAGGCGCGCGCCGGTGGCGACCACCGGGTTGAGCGCCAGCCCGATGAAGGCGGCCAGCACCAGCGGGATCAGCAGCGCGCGCGTCAGCGTGACGGTGTACAGCAGGGCCAGCAGCAGCATCGCGTTGAGCAGGATGCGGATCGCCCGCAGGTGCCGGCGCGTGCCGCGCGCGCTGTGCAGCCGGCGCGCCAGCGGCCGCGGCAGGTTGCCCAGCAGCAACGGGTCGGCCGGCATGTGCGAGAGCATCGCCGCCGAGGTCGTCTCGTGCACGGCATCGTCCGCACTCGGCGGCGGCTGCCCCGGTTCGGCGCTCATGGCGTGGGCACGTCCCCGGCCGAAGCGGCGGCTTCGCCGGCGGCATCGACCGGGCCGGCGGCGTGCGCGGCCAGGCCCGCGGCAGCTGCCCCGGCGAGCAGGCGGGCGCCTTGCGCCAGCGCCTCGGCCAGGCCGCCACCGACCAGCGAAGCCAGTGCCGGCACCCGCAGCGGATGCACGTCGACACTGCCCAGCGCGAAACCGGCCCCGGCGGCCAGGCCCACGGTGGTGAGCGGATACTCGCGCCCGCGCGCCAGCAGGGCCGAGGCGGGCTCGCCCACCTCGTGGCGCGCCTGCGTCATGCGCGCCTGCGCGGCGCGCACCCGGGCCAGCTGTCTGACGATCTTCATCGGCCCTCCTCGCCCGGCGCGATGCGTGATGGTGGCGTGGGCTGGCCCTCGGCGAATTCCGCCTCGACCTTGCGCGCGCTCGCGCGCATCATCGCACCCCACTGGCCGCGCGTCGCGGGCAGGCTCATCCAGCGCATGCAGCGGCGGAACAGCAACACCGCCAGGAACAGGAACAGCAGCTGCAGGCCGGCCAGCACCAGCAAGGCCCAGACCCACGAGCCCAGCCACTTGACCAGCAGCACGCCGACCAGGCCGAGCACGGTGAGGCCGAAACCGACGCCGGCCACGGTGGCGGCCAGGGCGGCCAGCAGCATCCACGACACCGCGCTGCGCGCCAGCCCCAGTTCGGCGGCGAGCAGCTCCCGCTGCGCGCCGAACAGGTGTTTCAGGGCCGCGCCCAGCCGGGCGATGTCCTCGAACAGGCCAGACGATGACGGCGCCGGATCCGGCGCCGTCTCGCGGGTGGCTTCCCCCTGCTCGGGCATCAGCGCTTCAACGCCGCAGGATCCGGCCAAGCAGCCAGCCGGCGCCCAGCGCGATGGCCATCGACTGCATCGGTTTCTCGCGCACGTACTCGCGCGCCTGCTCGAGGAATTCGTCGGCGCGATCGCGGGTGCGTTCATAGGCGGCGCGGCCCTGCTCGCCCACCTCGGCCGCCTTGTCGACGGTGCGGTGGGCGGCCGACGCCGTCTTGTCGGTGGCGTGGTGCAAGCCCTGCTCCACGCGGTCGGCCGCGTGGTCGACCTTTTCCTTGGCGCTGGACACCGCCTGCGAGGTGGCTTGCTTGACGCGCTCCGCGCGTTCGTCGATGCGTTCGTCGACGGAGGGTTTGGGGGGGGTGTCTTGCGGGTTCATGACCTTGTCCGGCATGGCGGTCTCCTGGAGGAACGATAGGCTATCTGGCGCGGCGGAAGAAGGCGATGATCGCCAGGATCAGGAAGATGACGAACAGGATCTTCGCGATGCCTGCCGCGGCGCCCGCGATGCCGCCGAAGCCGAGGATCGCGGCGATGATCGCAATGACCAGGAAAACCAGTGCGTAGTGCAACATGGGGAGATCCCTCGTGGTGGGTGGGCGCCATTCACCCACAGCACGCGCCACGCGGGCGTGAAGGAGACCGCCGCCGCCACCCGCGCGCGCCTGTCGTGTTCAGCCAGCCACCGCGGGGTTCATGCTGTAGGTGCCGATGAGCGTGGCCTGGTCCAGCACGTGGCCGGCCATGGCCGCGCGCAGCTGTTCGCGCGAGAAGCCCTTGACCAGCGGCAGCGCGGCGACGTCGATCGCGTGGATGGTGAAGTGGTAGTGATGCAGCAGCGTGTCGTTCCACGGCGGGCACGGCCCGTCGTAGCCAAGGTATTCGCCGCCCATCTCGGCGTCGCCGGCGAACCAGCCGGTGTAGTCGTTCACGCCCTGCACACTGCCCGGCGGGCCGGCCGGCTCGCGCTTGCCGCGCGGCGTGATCGAGTCGCTGCACGCGCCGGCGGACAGCTCGCCGCACTCGGCCGGGATGTTGGCCATCAGCCAGTGCACGAATTCCACCCGGGGCAGGTCCGCCGGCACGCTGCGGCCGGCCTGGTTCACGTCGTCGCCGCGGCTGGGCACGTCGGTGTCGATACAGGTGAGCACGAACGAGCGCGTCGCCGGCGGCGCGTCGCGCCAGGCCAGGTGCGGGCTGTGGTTGTCCGACAGCGCGAACGGATCGCCCGGCTTGCCGAACGCGAAGCGCGCCGGGATGCGCTGGCCGTTGTCGAAGTTGTCGCTGCGCAGGTGCATGGTGATGTCTCCGCCGGGTTGCAGTTACGGATCAAGTGCGATTCCTGCCTGCGCAGGAATGACGGCAAAAAAGCGGGAAATGCCGGAGGAACCAATATGGCCCCGCCGTCGTCATTCCTGCGCAGGCAGGAATCGCACTTCAGCGGCTACAGGATAGTCGGATACAAGTCGTTCCACCCGGCATTGCCCTCCTCGATCAACCGCATCTTCCAGGCACGCTTCCAGCGCTTGAGCATCTTCTCGCGCAGGATCGCCGATTCCATCGTCGGGTGGAGCTCGTACCAGACCAGCAGGTGCACGCCGTAGCGGTGGGTGAAACTTTCCACCACATCGTTCTTGTGTTGCCAGACACGTTTGACCAGGTCGCTGGTCACGCCGATGTAGAGGACGCCGTTCTTCCTGCTCGCCAGCATGTAGACACAGGGTTGTCGCCGATCCATGGCTTTCTCGCTGGTTGAAGGAAGTGCGATTCCTGCCTGCGCAGGAATGACGAACCTGGGGTGACGGGGCGAGCGTGCGAGTCCACCCTCCTGCCGTCATGCCTGCGCAGGCAGGCATCGCACTTGGCGGATACGGACCGCGGCCACTGTATACCGCGGCGTGAAGCCACGAGCACCGGCGCCCGCTAAACTGGCGCTTCTCACAGGGGAGCGGCATGAGCGAACTGGACGACCTCACCACGTTGGTGCGCGCGGCGACGCCGCTGCTGGTGATCGAGACGGTGGACGAGCAGCGGGTGATCGACTGCTTTCGCCACGTGATTGCGCAGGCCCTGCGACCGCTGTGGCGCTGGACGCTGACCGATGGCCTGAACCGGCTCGACTTTGCCCAGGGCGAGCGCGCGGTACCGCCGGACGCCACCGCCACGCTGGAGGCGATTCGCGGGCAGGCCGAACCGGGCATCTACCTGATGTTCGATTTCCATCCGCTGCTGGGCTATGCGATGAGCCTGCGCCAGCTGCGCGAGATCGTGCAGCGGCAGCGCTCGGCCGCGCACACCATCGTGCTGGTGGGGGCGAAGATCGAACTGCCCGCGGGGCTGGAGGCGCTGGCCCTGCGCGTGCCGCTGTCGCTGCCGGACA
>JBDZVT010000065.1:0-3750 GCA_040255835.1 Lysobacteraceae bacterium | reverse complement strand
GTATTCCGGCAGCGGCGCGGCCGTGGAGTTGCTGGTCGTCATGAGGTTTCCGTCGAGGTGATGCGCCAGCTGTCGCCAACGTGGTCGCAAGATATTGCGTCGAAGATGTAACCGGCCCACGGCGCGTCGTCAACCTGCGGCGCATTGACGCGGCGCCGCTGCGGCCATCCTTCGTCGCCCGACGAAACCTCTTCGCGGCCGCCGACTTACACTGCGGGCATGCGCAAGACGGTCTGGCCCGAACACCTGTTCAAACCCGCGGCGGCGCTGGCCGAGCCCAGCCGCGCGACGATGCTGGCCGCCCTGCTGGACGGCGTCGCCCTGCCTGCCGGCGAACTGGCCCAGCTGGCCGGCATCAGTGCCGCCACCGCCAGCGCGCACCTGGCCCGGCTGGTCGCCGAGGGTTTCGTCGCGGTCGAGCCGCAAGGCCGCCACCGCTACTACCGGCTGGCCAACGCCGACGTAGCCGCCGCGCTGGAGGCGATGGCCAGCCTGATGCCGCGGCCACCCGCGCGCCAGCGGCCGGGCGATCCGGCGCTGTGGCGCGCGCGACTGTGCTACCACCACCTGGCCGGCCATGTTGGCGTGCTGTTGCGCGAGTCGCTGCTGCAACGCGGCTGGTTGCAACTCGATGGCGACGGCTGCGGCCTCAGCCGGGCGGGACGCGAAGCCTTGCAGCAGCTCGATCTGCTGGACGCCGACAGCCCGGAAACCTTGCGCGGCCGGCTATGCCTGGACTGGACCGAGCGCCGCCATCATGTCGGCGGCACGCTGGGCCGCGAGCTGGCGCACGGCCTGATCGAGCGCGTCGGCTGGCTGCGCCGGCATCCGCGCAGTCGTGCGCTGACCCCCACCCCGATCGGCCTGGCGGCGCTGTCGCGCGAATTCGGCATCGACGCCGATGCGCTCGACGCCGGGCTCGCCGGCTGAGCGCGTCACGGTTCTGCTTCAGGTGCCCAGTTCGGTGCGCACGTCCAGCAGTTCGGGGAAGAACTCCAGGTCCAGCGCCTTCTTCAGGAAACTCACCCCGGACGAACCACCGGTACCGCGGCGATGGCCGATGATGCGTTCCACCGTCTTCATGTGGCGGAAGCGCCACAGCTGGAAGCTCTCCTCCACGTCCACCAGCTGCTCGCACAGGTGGTACTCCGGCCAGAACTCCGCACGGCCCTCGTAGATGCGCTTGAGCACCGGCAGCAGGCCTGCGTTGCGGTGGTAGGGCTGGGTCCAGTCGCGATCGAGCAGCTCGACCGGCACCGCATGGCCGCGGCGTGACAGGTAGCGCAGGAACTCGTCATACAGGCTGGGCGCCTCCAGCACCGCGCGCAATTCGGCCTGCCCGGCCGGATCATGCGCGAACACCTTGAGCATCGCCGCGTTCTTGTTGCCCAGGGTGAACTCGATCTTGCGGTACTGCAGCGACTGGAAGCCGGAGGACGGGCCGAGCACACCGCGGAACTCCAGGTACTCCGAGGGCGTCAACGTCTCCAGCACCGCCCACTGCTCGAACAGCTGGCGCTGCACCTGTTTCACCCGCGCCAGGATCTTCAGGCAGGCGTCGACGTCGTCGCGCCGCAGGTGGGCCACCGCGGCGGTGAGCTCGTGCAGCATCAGCTTCATCCACAGCTCGGCCACGTGGTGCTGCACGATGAACAGCATCTCGTCGTGGTGCGGCGGATCGCTCAGCGGCCGCTGCGCCGACAGCAAGGTGCCCAGCTGCAGGTAGCCGCCATAGGTGATCTGCCCGTCGAGATCGGTCTGGATGCCTGCTTCGAGATCGCGCTGGTTGTCGCTCATGGCCTGCGTCACGGCTGTGGAAAAAAAACCATGGTAACGGTTGCGGCCGCGATCGCACCTGATCCAGGACAGGGCGCAGCGCCGATCCGGCGTCCAGGATCAGGCCCGCAACGCCATTCCGTACGCCGACGCATGCTGCACCGTACCTTGCAGCGCAACATGCCCGCCTGTTATCAAGCGCGGTCTTGTCCGATCGTTTCCGCGTTCAACACGGGACGATCGCCGGCCAGCCCCCTTTCCTCACTCCGGAGCGAGTCGTGACCATCGCCGCCAAGTTTGAAATCGAATACCTGCAGTACCTCGATGCCGAAGGCAAGCAGGTACGCAAGGATCTGCCCGAGTTCGCCAAGGATCTCGACCACATGGTCGAGCTGTACAAGCTGATGCTGTCCACCCGCGTGTTCGATGCCAAGTCGATCGCGCTGCAGCGTACCGGCAAGCTCGGCACCTACGCCAGCTGCCTCGGCCACGAGGCCGCCCACGTCGGCATCGGCAGCGCGATGAAACCCGAGGACGTGCTGGCGCCCAGCTACCGCGAGTACGGCGCGCAGCTGTACCGCGGCGTGCAGCCGCGCGAGGTGTACATGTACTGGGGCGGCGACGAGCGCGGCAACGACTACCAGAAAGAGCCCGCGCGCCACGACTTCGCGTGGAGCGTGCCGATCGCCACGCAGTGCCTGCACGCGGCCGGCAGCGCGCTGGCGTTCAAGATCCGCGGCGAGAAGCGCGTGGCGGTGTGCACCATCGGCGACGGCGGCTCGTCCAAGGGCGACTTCTACGGCGCGATCAACATCGCCGGCGCGCAGAACCTGCCGCTGGTGGCGGTGATCGTCAACAACCAGTGGGCGATCTCGGTGCCGCGCAAGATCCAGTCCGGCGCGCCCACGCTGGCGCAGAAGGGCATCGCCGCCGGCCTGCCCTGCATCCAGGTGGACGGCAACGACATCATCGCCGTGCGCAAGGCGATGGAGGACGCGCTCGAACGCGCCCGCAACGGCGAAGGCGGCAGCGTGCTGGAACTGGTCACCTACCGCCTCGGCGACCACACCACCGCGGACGACGCGCGCCGCTATCGCGGCAAGGAGGAGGTCGACGAAGCCTGGGCCAAGGAACCGATGAAGCGCCTGCGCAACTGGCTGGTGGCCAAGAA
The DNA here is from genome assembly GCA_040255835.1 of Lysobacteraceae bacterium. Classification (GTDB taxonomy): domain Bacteria; phylum Pseudomonadota; class Gammaproteobacteria; order Xanthomonadales; family Rhodanobacteraceae; genus Rhodanobacter. Next base: position 803 of record JBDZVT010000065.1, on the reverse strand, counting down.
GGTGTGGGACGACGCCAGGGAAGAAGCCTGGAAGGCCGAATGCGACGAGTGGATGGACAACGAGGTCAACGCGTATCTGGAAACGAAGACCCAGCCGGTCTCGGCGATGTTCGACTACACCTTCGCGGAGCTGCCCGCCGACCTCGAGAAGCAGCGCGACTACGTTCTTTCGCTTGACCAGAAGGCCCACTAAGCCATGGCACAAATCACTCTCATCGAAGCGGTCACCCAGGCGCTTGCCTACGAAATGGCCCACGACGAATCGGTCGTGGTGCTGGGCGAGGACGTCGGCGTCAACGGCGGCGTGTTCCGCGCCACCCAGGGCCTGCAGGAAAAGTTCGGCGAGTTGCGCGTGCTCGACACGCCGCTGGACGAAACCACCATCGCCGGCGTCACCGTCGGCCTGGCCGTGCAGGGCATGAAGCCGGTCGCCGAGGCGCAGTTCGAGGGCTTCATCTACCCGATGATGGAGCAGATCGCCTGTCACGCCGCGCGCATGCGCAACCGCACCCGCGGCCGCCTCACCGTGCCGGCCGTGTGGCGCGCGCCGTGGGGCGGCGGCATCCGCGCACCGGAGCATCACTCCGAGGCGAACGAGCACCTGTTCACCAACATCCCCGGCCTGCGCGTGGTGCTCCCCTCCTCGCCCGCGCGTGCCTACGGCCTGCTGCTGGCGGCGATCCGCGATCCGGATCCGGTGATGTTCTTCGAGCCCAAGCGGATCTACCGCCAGTACAAGGAAGAGGTGCCGGACGACGGCGAGGCGCTGCCGCTGGACGTGTGCTTCGTGCTGCGCGACGGCA
>JBDZVT010000064.1:0-3786 GCA_040255835.1 Lysobacteraceae bacterium | reverse complement strand
GGATTTGGCAGCCCCGGATGGATTCGAACCACCGAATGCCTGAGTCAGAGTCAGGTGCCTTACCACTTGGCGACGGGGCTGTGGAACTCCAGTTTAGCGCTTGGAGAACTGGGTCGCACGACGGGCCTTGTGCAGGCCGATCTTCTTGCGCTCGACCTCGCGGGCGTCGCGGGTCACGAAACCGGCCTTGCGCAGCGGCGACTTCAGGCTTTCGTCGTACTCGACCAGCGCGCGGGCGATGCCCAGGCGGATCGCGCCGGCCTGGCCGGTGATGCCGCCACCGGCGACCGTCACCTTGATGTCGAACTTGCCGGTGCTCTCGGTCAGTTCCAGCGGCTGGCGCACGATCATGCAGGAGGTCTCGCGACCGAAGAACTGCTCGAGCGACTTGCCGTTGACTTCGATGGCGCCGCTGCCCTTGCGCAGGAACACGCGGGCGGCGGAGGTCTTGCGGCGGCCGGTGCCGTAATTCTGCTGGGTCGTCATGCTCATTTCCTTAGATCTCCAGCGCCTGCGGCTGCTGTGCGGTATGCGGATGTTCGGCGCCGCCGTACACCTTGAGCTTGCGGTACATCTCGCGGCCCAGCGGGTTCTTCGGCAGCATGCCCTTGACGGCGATCTCGATCACGCGCTCCGGGTGGGTGGCCAGCATGTCCTTCAGGCTCGTGGTCTTCAGGTTGCCGACGTAGCCGGTGAAGCGGTGGTACATCTTGTCGTCCAGCTTGGCGCCGGTGACATGCACCTTCTGGGCATTGACCACCACGATATAATCGCCGGTGTCGCAATGCGGGGTGTATTCCGGCTTGTGCTTGCCGCGCAGACGACGGGCGATCTCGGTCGACAGGCGACCGAGCGTCTTGTTCGTGGCGTCGACCACGAACCAGTCGCGCTTGACGTTGTCGGCATTGGCGCTGAACGTTTTCATTTCAAATACCTGTCGACCGCCGGGAGGCGGTACCCATGGTGGGAAGCATGCTTCGGTGGAACAAAGGCGCAAGATGATAGCGGAGCCGTCATCCAGGGCGCAAGCCCACCGACCGGCGAGCTGTGAGTCGGCAATGATAGCATGAAGGCCGGCGAGCTTGAGAAGCCCTGCACGGTTGGCCCACCCCCAGCTCCTGGAAGATCATGAACATCCGTCACCTGAGCCGCCTCGACCGCCTGCTGCTGGCCGGCGAACGCGCCCTGGAAGCGATCGCGGGCACGCCGCCCGCGACGCGCCCGTCGCCCGCCGACGGCGTGGCCGAGGCCGCGCTGGACGAGACCGAACGCCGCCACGCCGCCGGCCTGATGCGGGTCAACCACACCGGCGAGGTCTGCGCCCAGGCGCTCTACGTGGGCCAGGCCGCGCTGGCGCGCGACGCCGACAACCGCGAACACCTGCTGCACGCGGCGAGTGAGGAAACCGACCACCTGGCCTGGTGCGCCGAGCGCCTGCAGCAACTGCACAGCCGCCCCAGCCTGCTCAATCCCCTGTGGTACGCCGGCAGTTATGCGATCGGCGCCGCCGCCGCGCTGGCCGGCGACCCGGTGAGCCTCGGCTTCGTGGTGGAAACCGAACGCCAGGTGGAAACCCACCTGGCCAAACACCTGGAGAAGCTGCCGCCGCAGGACGCGCGCTCACGCGCCGTGCTGGCCACCATGCAGGCCGACGAGATCCGCCACGCCCAAGCCGCGCAGCAGCGTGGCGGCATCGAGCTGCCGTTTCCGCTGCCGCAGCTGATGCACCTGAGCTCGATGCTGATGAAGACCGTGGCCTACCGGGTGTAGGCGGCGGCCATCAGGCCCGGATCCAGCGCCACAGCTCGCCCCACGACGGTTTCTTGCCGTACATCAGGATGCCGGTGCGGTAGATCCGCGCCGCCAGCCACACGCAGGCCAGCAGGGCGAGCACCATCAACGTCAGCGACAGCGCCAGCTCCATCGGCGGCACCGAGCTCAGCGACCAGCGCACCGGCATGGTGAAGGGTGCGAAGAACGGGATGTAGGACATCGTCACGCCGAGCGACCCGGTCGGGTCCTTGATCAGGGCGAACACCGCGAAAAAGCCCACCAGGATGAACAAGGTGACGAAGGTCGCGTACTGCTGGGTCTCCTGGATCGTGTTGCACATCGCGCCGATCGCCGCGTAGAGCGCGCCGAAAAGCATGAAGCCCAGCGCGAAATACAGCAGGAACACCACCAGCAGGTCGGGCGGCATGCTCGGGATCGGGAAGGCCTGCGCGGCATCGGCGCTCATCCCGAACATGCCGGCCAGCGGCATGCGCTGGCTGCTGAGCAAGAGCACCGTACCCCCCCAGATCGCCATCTGCGTCAGGCCCGCGGATCCCACGCCGAGCACCTTGCCCAGCAGCATCTGGAACGGCGTCAGCGACGAGGTCAGCACCTCCATGATGCGCGAGGTCTTTTCCTCGATCACCGAGGTCATTGTCTGCTGGCCGTAGATCAGGATCGCGATGTACAGGATGAAGCCCATGAAATAGGCGATCAGGTAGGACTCGGTGCCGCTCTGGCCAGTCTGCTTGCCGTCGGTGACCTTGGTCGTATCCATCTTCGCCGGTTTCATCGCCTGCTTGACCAGCGCCTCGTCCACACCCGACTTGCCCAACCTCACGCCAGCCAGCGCGCTGGACACCGAGCGCTGCAACTTGGCCATCGATTCCAGCGAACCGACATTCCCGCCGTAATAGGAAAGCTTGCCGCTGGACAGCGTGTCGACCGTGAGTACCAGCACGCCATTCCAGCCACCCTTGTGTTTCTTGCTGGAAAAGCCGGTCTCGCCGATCAGGTCGTCACGGACCTTGGCCAGGGTGTCGGTGGTAGCGGGAAATACCTCCACCGCATAGCGAGGCTTCGCATCAGGTTTGCTGCCGATTCGCTCCGCCTCCAGCGCATGGCGGACCGGCTGGCCCAGCCCCGTGCCCGAGGCATCCACCACGGCCACGCGGCTGGTGCGGTCGCCGCCGCTCATCATCAGCGCGGGCAACAGCACGACCGCCACCATGAACACCGGCAGCAGCACGGTGGAAATCACGAACGCCTTGGTGCGCACGCGCTCGACGAACTCGCGTCGGACCACGGCAAAGATCTTCTTCATGCGGCGACTCCAGCGTGGGCGGTGGCGGCGTCAGCGCCCACCTTGGCGATGAAAATGGCATGCAGCGACGGCTCGACCACCTCGAACCGGCGCAAGCCGACACCCTCGCGCACGAGCGCCGCGAGCAGTTGTTCGGGATCGGCGCCATCGGCCATTTGCAGCTCGGCGGAGGCACCGTAATCGTCGACGCGGGCGATCAGCGCGCGATCGGCCAGGATGTTCGCGGCGCGCGCCTTGTCGTGGGTGAAGCCCAGCGCCACGTGGCGCCCGCCGAAATCCTCCTTGACCTTGGCCACCGTGCCGTTCACCACCATCTCGCCGCGCGCGATGATCGCGATGCGGTCGCACATGCGCTCGGCCTGCTCCATCACATGGGTGGAGAACAGCACGGTGCGACCCTCGGCGGCGATCGCCACCACGATGTCCTTCATCACCTGCGCATTGACCGGGTCGAGGCCGGAGAACGGTTCGTCGAGGATGACCAGTTCGGGCTCGTGCAGCAGCGCACCGGCGAACTGCACCTTCTGCTGCATGCCCTTGGACAGGTCCTCGACCTTCTTCTGCGCCCAGTCGCTGACGCCCAGGCGCTCCAGCCAGGCCTGCGCGCGCTTGCGCGCCTCGGCGCGGCCGATGCCCTTGGTCTCGCCCAGGAAGATCAGGTGGTCGAGCACCTTCATCTTCTTGTACAG
>JBDZVT010000014.1:0-87706 GCA_040255835.1 Lysobacteraceae bacterium | reverse complement strand
CAGCTTGATCTGCACGCGGCCCAGCGCGTTGGCCTGGGTCACGTTGCGCACGTTCCCGGTGATCAGCTGGGAATTGGGCACGATCACGGTGGAGCGATCCCACAGCTGGATCTCGGTGGCGCGCACGTTGATTCGCCGGATGTCGCCCTCCACGTCGTCGAGGCTGACCCAGTCGCCCACCTTCACCGGCCGCTCCACCAGCAGGATCAGGCCGGAGATGAAGTTCTGCACGATCGCCTGCAGGCCGAAGCCTATCCCCACCGACAGCGCGCTGACGATCCAGGTGATGCTCTTGGGGTCCACGTGCAGTGCCGCCAAGGTCAGCACCAGCACCAGCAGGCCGCCGAGGTAGCCGAGCAGGGTGGCGATCGAGTCCTGCATGCCCGGTTCCATCGTCGACTTCGGCAGCAACTGCTCGCGCAGCCAGCGCTTGAGGATGTGCAGCAGCACCGAGCCCACTACCAGCACCAGCAAGGCGCTGAAGATGCGGCCCGGGTCGATCGGCAGGTCGCCCAGCTTCAGGTTGCCGAGGGTGCGCAGGGCACTGGCCAGCAGGTCGCCGGGGCCGGCGCCGAACGGGGTCAGCACGGTGGCGATCGCCAGCGCGGTCAGCAGCACGCGGGTGATGCCCGTCAGCAGGGTGGCCGCCTGTTCCAGCGTGTGCGGCGCCAGCTCGAACGAGGCCTGCAGGCGCTTGCCGCCGCGCTCGTGCGGGGACAGCAGGGTATGGATCAGGTCCTGCAGCAGGTGGCCGAGCAGCCACGCGCTGGCCACCACCACGCCGACCCACAGCATCTGCATGGCCACGAAGAACGCCAGCGCGACATAGCCGGTGGCCACGCCGAGCCAGCTGGCTAGGGCGCCGAGCGCCGCACCGGCACCCAGCACGCCGACCCACAGCGGGCGGTGCGCGGCGACGCCCCCGGCGGCTGCCTGCCGCCGGGCGCCACGCAGGCGCAGCCAGGCGATGCCGATCAGGCCGCTGATCGCCAGCGCGGTCGCGCCGCGCGCGGTGACCGTCAGCGGCAGGCTGGAGCCGATCGTGCGCGAGACCTGGTCGACCAGCCCGAACGCCAGCGTCGCCACGCCCAGCCACCAGGGCAGCGCCCGCAACCGTTGCGCGGCCAGGTCGGACAGCGGCGGCAGCCGCCAGCTGGGCCGGCGCGCCGACAGCAGCGCGCGCCCCAGCCCGGTGATGAACGCGGCGAACAGCACCAGCCGCACCAGCGCGCGCGCCAGCGCATCGAGATCCGGCGCGAGGAGGTCGTCGCGGCCCATGCCCAGGTAAAGCAGTCGTGCGGCGATGCCGGTGGTGAGGACCGCGGCCAGTGCCACCGCGGCGGCCATCGCGCTGCGGCGCAGGTGGCCGTCCGGCATGTACCGCGTGGCCAGGCGCAGCAGCAGCCGATCGAGCAGCCAGCGGCCCGGCCCCAGGCACAGCACCGCGCCGATCAGGCACAGCCACCACACGGCACGGCCGGGCGCTTGCCCGGCGCTGCGCCAGGCATCGGCGATGCGGCTGCCCAACCGGTCCAGCCGCGCCAGGTCGTCGGGCAGGGTGCGCGAGAGCTGGCTCCAGAACGTGCCGCTGAACGGGCTGGCCGTGCGCGAGGCCAGCCGCGCCTGGAACTCGTCGTTGCGCAGGCCGGTGATCTGCGCGGCCAGCTGCAGCGCGTTCTGGCCCAGCAGCTGGGCCTGCTTGACCTGCGCATCCAGCCCGGCCAGGGCCTTGTCCAGTTGACGGCGCTGCGCGGCCACGCCGGCGGCCTCCGGCGGTGCATCTTTTGCCGGCGCCGGCCCGAGGACGTCGAGCTGGGCCTGCACAGCGGCCATCTGGGGCGCCAGGCCCAGTGCCAGCTGGCGCGCCTGGTCCTGCACGGCCAGCGCGGCGCCGCGCAGGTCGGCCAGCGGGGTATCGGGATGCTTGGACTTGAGCGTCGCCTTGATCGCATCCAGGCGACCGTCCAGCAGTTCCAGCGCCTGCGCCGGCGTGGCGGTGGTCGCGGCGGCGGCCGGTGCGGCTTCGCCCTGCGCCTGCACGGCAAGGCTGCCCAGACACAGCAGCGCAAGGAGGAGGAAGCGGTACGGCACGGGCATCCGCGCATGATCGGAGCGCCATGGCAGGCGGTCAATCGCCTGCGCGGGGGTGACGCGGGGGCCGCAAGGCGGGCGTTCAGATTGGGACGTTGCGGCTTGGCACTTGACGTCAACTAGTTTGTAGTGCAAACCTATTTGTGAACTACGAAAGGAACGCCCGATGATCGACGACGTCCACGATCGCCTGCAGGATCTCGAAGAGCTGACCCGAAGCTATGCGCGCTATTCGCGCAACGCCGGCGGCTTGTCCTCCGTGCTCGGCGGCGTGCTGTGCCTGCTCGCCTATTTCGGCGGGCAGTTGCTGCACGGCGTGGCGGTGGCCAGCGCGGTACTGATCGCGATTCCCGCGGTGTGGCTGCTGGCCAAGGGCTGGATGACCCGGCGCTACTACCAGCGCTGGGGCCACGTCGAGGAGCAGGAGACGCCGGTGGAGCGGCGCATGCACTGGTTCTGCGTCGTCGTGGTGTTGCTGGTGGCGCTGGTGATCACCGCCGTGCTGGCGTCGGCCGCGCGCCCGCACCCGTGGTCGCTGCCGCCGGGGATGCTCGGTTACCTGGCGCTGCTGTGGCTGCTGGTGCTGGCCGCGTGGCGCTGGCTGCGCAGCCCGCTCGATTTCATCGTGGGCGTGTTCCTGTTCTGCCAGGCCGCGATGGTCAGTGGCGGCGGCTATTACCCGCTGATCGGCACGACCCACACGCTGCAGGCGACGCAGATGTCGCTGGTGGCGCTGATGTTTCCGCTGGCCGCGCTGGCGATGATCGCCAACGGCGTGCGCGAGCACGGCCAGTTCCAGCAACTGCGCCGGCGCCTGCAGCAGGTGCGTGCCGGGCAGGGGGGCGAGGCATGAGCACGCCTGGCGACATCACCGAAGTCATGGCGCTGGACCGGCTGGTGCACGAACCGGCGCGGCTGCTGATCCTGGCGGTGCTGTCGGGGGCCAAGCTGGTCGAGTTCGGCTTCCTCGAGCAGGTCAGCGGACTCAGCAAGGGCAACCTGTCCAGCCACATGAGCAAGCTCGAGGCCGGCGGCCTGATCGAGGTGAAGAAGAGTTTTCGCGGCAAGCGTCCGCTGACCGAGCTGTGCATCACGCCGGCCGGCCGGCGCGCGCTTGCCAACTATCGGCGCCAACTGGCGACGGTGATGCAGGGCATCCCGGCGCCGGCCGCCCCGACCAAACGGAGACGCGAGGAATGAAACCTGGCATGAAACTCATCCTGGGCACGGCCCTGGCGGCGGCACTGGGCGCGGCCACCGCGGCCACCGCGGCCGAGGCACCACCGGTACTGCCGCCGCGCATCGCGCAGGTGGCGCAGCAGTACGTGGAGGCGGGCACCTACCCGGCCATGGTGGTGGTCATGGTTGACGGCGGCCGCAGCCAGGTGGCCGGTTTCGGCAAGCTGGCCGACGGTCGCGCACCGGACGGCCGGACCGTGTTCGAGATCGGCTCGGTGACCAAGACCTTCACCACCTTGCTGCTGGCCGAGGGCGTGCAGGCGAAGGCGTTTCGGCTGGACACGCCGGTGGCCGACCTGCTGCCGGGCTTCGAGCTGCCGTCGCGCCACGGCAAGGCGATCACGCTGGGCCTGCTGGCCGAGCAGTTCTCCGGCCTGCCGCGGTTGCCGGGCAACCTGCAGCCGGCGGACCTCGGCAACCCGTATGCCGACTACGGCCGCGACCGGCTCAAGGCCTTCCTGGCCAGCTACCGGTTGCCGCGCGATCCCGGTGCGGCCTATGAGTACTCCAACCTCGGCTTCGGCGTGCTCGGCGACGCGCTGGCGCAGCACGCCGGGCTTTCCTACGGCGAGCTGGTGCAGCGCCAGGTGCTGGCGCCGCTGGGCATGCATTCCACCGGCCTGGAGCTGACGCCCGCCCTGCGCGCGCGCCTGGCCGCGGGGCATGACGAGGTGGGGCAGCCCGCGAAACATTGGGACTTCGGCGCGCTCAGCGGCGCCGGCGGCCTGCTGAGCGACGGCGACGACATGCTGCGTTACCTGCAGGCCAACATGGGCCGGTTGAAGACGCCGCTGGCCTCGGCCATGCGGCTGGCGCAGGCGCCCCGGCGCGACATCGGCGGCGGCGACCGGATCGGCCTGGCCTGGATGACCCACCATACGGCCGGCGGCGACGTGATCTGGCACAACGGCGAGACCGGTGGCTACAGCAGCTTCATCGGCTTCACGCCCGACGGCCAGCGCGGCGTGGTGATCCTGACCAATGCCACCAGCGCGCCGGAGGAACTGGGCTTCGCCGCCTTGCTGCCGTCGGCACCCTTGCCGGTGGTGCACAAGGCGATCGCGCTGTCGGGCCCGCAGCTGGATGCCTACGTCGGCCAGTACCGACTGGCGCCGGACTTCGCGATGACCGTGTTCCGCCGTGCCGACCAGCTGTTCGTGCAGGGGAGCGGGCAGGGCGCGATACCGCTGTTCGCCAGCGCGCCGGGTGCCTTCTTCGCCAGGATCGCGCCGATCACCATCGACTTCGCGCACGGTGCCGACGGCAAGGTCGACGCCCTGACCCTGCACCAGGGCGGCCACGACCAGCACGCGCCGCGCACGGACACGGTGCGCGCCGCGGACGGCACGCCCAGCGTGCGGCTCGACCCGGCGCTGCTGCACGATTACGTCGGACGCTACGCGCTGGGCGCCGGCGTGGAGTTCGCTGTCACCGTCGTGCACGACCAGCTCTACGTCCAGCTCACCGGCCAGGCCGCCTACCCGGTATATGCGGCGGCGAAGGACCATTTCTTCTACACCCTGTTCGACGCGCGGCTGGAGTTCGAACGCGACGCGGCGGGCAAGGTGGTGGCGCTGGTGCTGCACCAGAACGGCCAGGACCAGCGCGCACCGCGGCAGCCGTGACCATCGTTTCCCGATCTCAAAGGAGAACTCCCATGTGGGCAGCCATCATCGCCGTTTTCATCGTCCTGTTCGTGGCGCAGTCGGAATGCGATCACGCCCGTGGCGGGCGCGGGCGGAAAGACCGCTAGCCTGGCCGTCCCGTTGGGATGGCGCCCGGCTGCGGCGCTTGCGCCGAAGCCGGGCGCCATCCACGCTATCGGTCCCCCCGCTGTCCGCGCGCACCGATGATCTTCCGCTGGTTCGAATCCCTCATCGACGCGTTCAAGGAACCCGTCGACGGCATGCCGCCGCAGTCGGTATGGCGCTTCTATGCGTTCTACCTGCGCCAGGTGTGGCCGGTGTTCGCCGCGGCGATCGTGGTGGGCTTCGTGGTGGCGATCGTGGAGGTGTCGCTGTTCGGTTTCATCGGCAGCATCGTGGACATGGCCAAGGGCGTCCCGGCGGCGGACTTTTTCCAGCGGCACGGCAATCAACTGCTCTGGATGGGTTTCGTGGCGCTGATCGTGCGTCCGCTGGCGATCGGCGCGCACGACCTGCTGGTGAACCAGGCCATCGTGCCCAGCCTGACCAACCGCATCCGCTGGCAGAACCATCGCTACGTGATCCGCCAGAGCCTGGGCTTCTTCCAGAACGACTACGCCGGTCGCATCGCCAACCGCATCATGCAGACCGGCGGCTCGTTGCGCGAATCGGCGGTGCAGATCGTCGACGCGATCTGGTACGTCACCATCTACACCGGCAGTGCGATCGTGCTGTTCGTGCAGGCCGACCTGTGGCTCGCCGCGCCGCTGTTTGCGTGGGTGTTCGCGTACGTGGGCCTGTTGTGGATCTTCATTCCGCGCATCAAGCAGCGCTCGTGGAAGGCCTCCGAAGCGCGCTCCAAGCTGATGGGCCGCATCGTCGACGGCTACAGCAACGTGCTCACGCTGAAGCTCTTCGCGCACACGCGCCGCGAGGAAGCCTACGTCGCCGACGCCATGATGGATCAGACCGACAAGCTGCGCCGGATGACCCGCGTCACCACGGCGCTGGACGCCAGCATCACCACGCTCAACGGCTTCCTGATCGTGGGTACCTCGGCGCTGGCGTTGTGGCTGTGGAGCGAGAGCCGGGTGACCGTGGGCGCGATCGCGCTGTCGACCGGACTGGTGATCCGCATCAACAACATGTCCGGCTGGATCATGTGGGTGGTCAACGGCATCTTCGAGAACGTGGGCACGGTGCAGGACGGCATCACCACCATCGCCCAGCCGCGCGCGGTGCAGGACCGCGAGGCCGCGATGCCGCTGGAGGTGACCAACGGCGCCGTGCGCTTCGAGAACATCCATTTCCACTACGGCAAGCAGGGTGGGGTGATCGCCGGGCTCGACCTGGCCGTGCGCGCGGGCGAGAAGATCGGCGTGGTCGGGCCCTCCGGTGCGGGCAAGTCCACCCTGGTCAACGTGCTGTTGCGGCTGTATGACCTCGAAGCCGGACGCATCCTGATCGACGGCCAGGACATCGCCCGCGTCACCCAGGAAAGCCTGCGCTCGCAAATTGGCGTGGTCACCCAGGACACCTCGCTGCTGCACCGCTCGATCCGCGACAACCTGCTCTACGGCCGCCCCGACGCCAGCGAGGCGCAGGTGGCCGAGGCTGTGCGCAAGGCCCGCGCCGACGAGTTCATCCCCGGCCTGACCGACGGCGAGGGCCGCACCGGTTACGACGCCCTGGTCGGCGAGCGCGGCGTGAAACTCTCCGGCGGCCAGCGCCAGCGCATCGCGATCGCCCGCGTGCTGCTGAAGGACGCGCCGATCCTGATCCTGGACGAAGCCACCAGCGCACTCGACTCCGAGGCGGAAGCGGCGATCCAGGACAGCCTCGACATCCTGATGCAGGGCAAGACCGTGATCGCCATCGCGCATCGCCTGTCCACCATCGCGCGGATGGACCGGCTGGTGGTGCTGGACAAGGGGCAGGTTGTCGAGACCGGCACGCACGCCGAGCTGATCGCGCACGGGGGTCTGTACGCACGGCTGTGGCGGCGGCAGACCGGCGGCTTCGTGGCAGCGGAGGACGCCCCCTCGTAGGAGCCCGCTCGCGGGCGATGCTCTTCGAATCCCGGATATCGGCCTGAAAGCATCGCCCGCGAGCGGGCTCCTACGAGGGTTGCGGGGTCAGCACGCGCTGCCGCTGCAGCAAGCGGGCTTGCCCGCCGTCGCCGCGCTTTCCAGTACCTCGGCCGAAGCCGTCAGCGCCTTTGCCGCGGCGGCGCCCTTGCGTTCGCTGTAGCGACTGACCAGGTAATCGCTGCGGCCGCGCACCAGCAGGGTGAACTTGAACAGCTCCTCCATCACGTCCACCACGCGGTCGTAGAACGGCGACGGTTTCATGCGGCCGTCGGCGTCGAACTCCTGCCAGGCCTTGGCCACCGAGGACTGGTTGGGGATGGTCACCATGCGCATCCAGCGGCCCAGCACGCGCAAGGTGTTGACCACGTTGAACGACTGCGAGCCGCCGTTGACCTGCATCACGGCCAGCGTGCGCCCCTGCGTGGGCCGCACGCTGCCGTCTTCCAGCGGCAGCCAGTCGATCTGGTTCTTGAACACGCCGGTGATCGTGCCGTGCCGCTCGGGGCTGACCCAGACCTGGCCTTCGGACCACAGCGAGAGCGCGCGCAGCTCCTGCACCTTGGGGTGGCTGGCCGGCACGCTGTCCAGGATGGGCAATTCGTGCGGGTCGAACACCCGTGTCTCGGCGCCGAACTGGCGCAGGATGCGCTCGGCTTCCAGCGCCAGCTTGCGGCTGAACGACTGCGGGCGCAGCGAGCCGTACAGGATCAGGATGCGCGGCGGGTGGCCGGCGTCGGCCGGCAGGGCCAGCTTGGCCAGGCTGGGGGTGTCCAGCACGTCGGAGGCGATGTGGGGCAGGTCCGGGATCGGCACGGTGGTTCCTGTTGCGTTGGTTTGACAATTCTATAATCATGGAAATATGGAAGCCAACCCGGAACCGCCACTCATGCACCCGTGTCGTGTCCTGTTCATCTGCACCGGCAATTCGGCCCGCAGCATCCTGTCCGAAGCCACCCTCAACCACCGGGGCGCGGGGCGCTTCGCGGCGTTCAGCGCAGGCAGCCGGCCGACCGGGCGCGTCCATCCGCGGGCGATCGAGGAACTCCAGGCGCACGGCATCGCCACCGAAGGACTCGCCAGCAAGTCCTGGGACCGCTTCACCGGAGCGGGCGCGCCGCCGCTGGACATCGTCATCACGGTTTGCGACAACGCCGCCAGCGAGGCCTGCCCGGTGCTGTTCGGCGACTTCGTGAAGAGTCACTGGGGCCTGCCCGATCCCGCCGCCGCGCGGGACGCGGATGCCGCCGCGGCGTTCCGGCGTGCGTACGCGCTGATCGAACGGCGGATCACCGAGCTGCTGCAGCTGCCGGTGGAAACGTTGGCGCGCGACGAGCTGCAACAGGCGCTCGATCGCATCGGCAGCCTCACCGACGTGGGAGCCGGCGCATGAACCAGCCACCCGCCGCACTCGCCGCCGACGCGGTTTCCCCGCACGGCGCCCGCATCGGCTTCTTCGAGCGCTGGCTCACGCTCTGGGTCTTGCTGTGCATCGTGGCCGGCACGCTGCTGGGCCAGCTGCTGCCCGGCGGCTTTGCGGCGCTGGGCGGCATGCAGGTGGCCCAGGTGAACCTGCCGGTCGCCGTGCTGATCTGGCTGATGATCATTCCGATGCTGCTGAAGATCGACTTCGGCGCGCTGGGCGGCGTGCGCCGGCAGTGGAAGGGCATCGGCGTCACGCTGTTCGTCAACTGGGCGGTGAAACCCTTTTCGATGGCGCTGCTGGGCTGGATCTTCATCCGCCACCTGTTCGCCGGCCAGTTGCCGGCGGCGCAGCTCGACTCCTATATCGCGGGCCTGATCCTGCTCGCGGCCGCGCCGTGCACGGCGATGGTGTTCGTGTGGAGCAACCTGTGCCATGGCGAGCCGGCGTTCACGCTGAGCCAGGTCGCGCTGAACGACGCCATCATGGTGGTGGCCTTCGCGCCGATCGTGGCGCTGCTGCTGGGCATCTCCTCGATCACGGTGCCGTGGAACACGCTGCTGCTGTCGGTGCTGCTGTACATCGTGGTGCCGGTGGCGCTCAGCATGCTGTTGCGGCGCCAGCTGCTGGCGCACGGCGGCGAGGCGCGATTGCAGCAACTGCTGCAGCGGCTGGGGCCGGTGTCGCTGGGCGCGCTGCTGGCCACCCTGGTGCTGCTGTTCGGTTTCCAAGGCCGGCAGATCATCGCGCAGCCGGCGATCATCGCGCTGCTGGCGGTGCCGATCCTGATCCAGGTGTATTTCAACGCCGGCCTGGCCTACTGGCTCAATCGCCGCTTCGGCGTGCCGCACTGCGTGGCCGGCCCGTCGGCGCTGATCGGCGCCAGCAACTTCTTCGAGCTGGCCGTGGCCACCGCGGTCGGCCTGTTCGGCGTGCATTCCGGCGCGGCGCTGGCGACCGTGGTGGGCGTGCTGATCGAGGTGCCGGTGATGCTGTCGGTGGTGCGCATCGTCAACCGCAGCAAACGCTGGTATGAAGCAGCCCGGGAGTAGCACCATGCAGAACAGGCAAGCCATCACCATTCTCGCCGCGCTAGCGCAGGAATCGCGCCTCGCGGTCTACCGGCTGCTGATCGAACATGCGCCGGAGGGACTGGCGGCGAGCGCGATCGCGGAGCAGCTGGGCCTGCCCAACGCCACGTTGTCCTTCCACCTGAAGGAGTTGTCGCGCGCCGGCCTGGTGAGCAGTCGGCAGAGCGGACGCTTCATCTATTACGCGCCGGTGATCGAGGTGATGAACGACCTGATCGGCTATCTCACCGACCACTGCTGCAGCCAGTCCGGCGGCACGTGTTCCACCCCCGTCAAGTGCGCCCCGGGCAAGCGGCGGGCTGTTGCGGCCAGGCGTCGGCCAAACTCTGCCTGAGCAGCCCGACCTCGCCGCGATCAGTCCACCAGATCCGGGATCGCCAGCCCCTGTTCGCGGCAGTAACGCTGGTAATCCGCCAGCTGGCTGCTGGCCGATGCACGTCCGGTCACCACCCCGCCGGGGCCGAGGAATTCGACCGTGCCCATCACGATCACCAGTGCAAGCATCGGCTCGTCGCCGACGATCTTCCACCAGTCGGTGTTGCCCGGCGGTTCGTAGACGTAATCACCCGGGCCGATCAGCTCGCCGGTGCACAGCTTGCGGGTGCCGGTGAGGTTGTAAGCGTGGATCTCGCCGGTGTGGCGATGCAGCGGCATCACCGTGCCCGGTTCCATGCGCAGCAGCTCGACGAAGCCGCGATCGTCGGCGAAGAAGCGCAGCGGGCTGGATGATTTGCCGGGCGTGGTGGAAGGCACCCAGTGCCGCGCGGCGGCGGTGCTGAAGCGGGCGGGCAGATAGTCGTGCAGGCGGGTGGATGGCGTGGTCATGGGCGTGGCTCAGGCGGCGATGGCGGAAAGGTAGATGTCGAACGAGGCATCCACCGCGGCGCGGCCGCCGCCGATGATGTTGCGGCCCCAGGTGAAGCCGTAGACGTCCTCGAAGTCGTAGCCGGCCAGGCGCGAGCGCATGCCGCGCACGGCCTCGGGCGGCATCGGCGTGAAGTTCGGGTAGCTGTGCATGAACGAGACGTGGCGGCGGTTGCTCACGACGTGCGGCGCGTCGCCGGAGAACAGCGCGCCGCCGGGCCGCGGTCCGTCCTTCCAGTGCAGTACCGTGCTGCCGGGGAAATGGCCGCCGCTGCGGATCAGCGTCACGGCATCGGACAGCCGGTACGCGTCGCCGCGCCAGAATTGCACGTTGGGCGAGGGCCGGCGTACCCAGTCGCGGTCCGCCTCGTGCAGCAGGATCGGCACGTTGCCAAGCGCCTCGCTCCACTCCAGCATCGAGGCGTAGAAATGCGGATGCGAGATCGCGATCAGGTCCACGCCGCCGCGCGCCTCCAACGCGGCGACCGCCTCGTCGGTGACCAGGCTCAAGGCTTCCCACAGGATGTTGCCCGCGTCGGTGGGCAGGTAGAGCGCGCGCTGGTTGATCGCGAAATCCGGCGCCAGGCCAATGCCGAGCACGCCGGCTTCGTCCTGCATGCGCAGCGCGTAGCTTGCTTTCAGCGCCTCGTGGGTCGTCCACGTCTGGCCATGCGCGCCGACGTACTGGCGCTCGTCCTCGCACACGGCGCAATGCGCGGGGGTGTTCGGGTACTGGGTGCCGCAGGTTTCGCAGATGGCTTTCGTCATGGTCTGGTCTCGCTTGGGGAGGGCGATGCCCGTACGGTGCAGACTCTAGGCATAATCTGGACCCTTGGTTGATCCATTCGGGAGATATTCGATGGAGCCAGTTTTCCCGTTCCCCGTGCAGTTGCGCGGCGCAGGCACGCTCACGCAGGCGCTGCACCAGCAATTGCGCGGGGCGATCCTGGACGGCCGCCTGCCGCCGCACGCCGCGCTGCCCGCCACGCGCAAGGTGGCCGCGGCGCTGGGCGTGGCGCGCAATACCGTGGTCGCCGCCTACGACCTGTTGATCGCGGAGGGCTATGTGGTTCCGCGCAAGGGCGCCCGGCCGCAGGTCGCGGAGTTTGCGCGGCGCCGATCGCGGCCGGTGCGCGCCGGCGTGGACGAATCGCGTTTTGCGCCGGCGTGGCGCACACCATTCCTGCAGCCGTCGCCCGCGCGCAGCCTGCCTGAACGCAATTTCCGCCTGGGCATTCCCGACCACCGGCATTTCCCGCACGAGGTCTGGCGTCGGCTGATGGCGCAGACGCTGCGCAGGAGCGCGCGCGAACCGTTCGCCTATGCGCCGTCGCAAGGCATCCCCGCCTTGCGCGAGGCGATCGCGCAGCACGTGGCGTTTGCCCGCGCGGTGGCCTGCAGCGCCGACGACGTGATCGTCACCTCCGGCGCGCAGCAGGCGTTCGACCTGATCGCCCGCCTGCTGGTCACGCCGGGACAGACGAAGGTGGCGGTGGAGGAGCCGGGTTACCCGCCGGTGCGGGCCGCGTTCGCCGCGGCCGGCGCGCAGCTGGTGCCGTTGCCGGTGGACGACGAAGGCCTGTGCGTCGAGCGCCTGCCCGAGGACGTGCGCATCATCAGCGTCACTCCGTCGCACCAGTCGCCCACCGGCGTGGCGATGTCGCTGCGCCGTCGCGCGGCCTTGCTCGATTTCGCGCGCCGCCATCACGCCGTCATCGTCGAAGACGACTACGACGGCGAATTCCGCTTCGGCGGCCGTCCGCTCGACGCACTGCAGACGCTGGACCGCGACGCCCTGGTGTTCTATGTCGGCACCTTCTCCAAGAGCATGTTCCCCTCGCTGCGCAAGGGCTTCGTGGTCGCGCCGGCGTGGGCGCGCAGCGGGCTGGTCACGGTCAAACACTGCGTCGACTCGCATTGCGACGGCATCACCCAGGCCGCGCTGGCCGCCTTCATCCGTGACGGCCACCTGGCGCGGCACGTGCGCCACATGCGGCCGATCTACGCCGAGCGTCGCGCGGCCCTGCTCGATGCCCTGCAGGGCGGGCTTGGCCGCTGGCTGCAGCCGATTCCATCCGAAGCTGGCCTGCACCTGGCTGCGCGACTGCGTGATCCGGCGCGGGCGGCCCGGCTCATGCCGACGATCCTGCGCCACGCCCCGGGCGCGGAATCCACCGCCGACTATGCGATGACACGCGCGATCGCGCCGGCAGTGACGTTCGGTTACGGCGTCATCGACCCGCAGGCCATCACGAAGGCCTTGACGCTCCTGCGTCGCTCGCTGGCCTGAAACGGGTGCGGGTGGATTCGCGCGGCATGGTCCGAACCCACCGCATCACCGGCGGTGTGCTCGCCGCTCGCGCAGGCGATACTGGCCGCTCCTGTCAACCGGAACCGCACCATGACTCCACGCCTGATCCTCACCGCGTTGCTCGCTGCGCTGGCCTTGCCGGCGCTGGCCCGGGCCGATGCCGTAGCCGACCTGCGCGCCACGCTGGGCAAGTTGCAGCCGGCGCAGCCGCTGGTGGCCACGGCGCGGGTGAACAGCACGGTGAAGAAGGAGGAGGGCAAGACCGAGCGCGCGCAGTTGCAGTTGGGCGTGCGCAGCGGCACTGATGGCCTGGAGCTGCACTTTTCCCCGGAGCTGCTGCAGCGCGCGGCGGCCGAGGCGGCGGTGAACGCGAAGAACAAGGATGCGCCCACGCCGGTCCAGGACCTGCTCGGCCAGTTGAGCCCGGTCAACGTGCAGCCGATGGTGAATTACGCGCCGGTGCTGCTGCGCCAGCTCGATGGCGCGACCCTGGCCAGCCAGCGCGACGAGGTGCGCGATGGCAAGCCGGTGCATCTGCTGGTATTCGATGTGCCGATGCCGGCCTCGGCGAACAAGGAGATGTCGGTCAAGAAGTACACCGGGCAGCTCAGCGTCTGGCTGGGCGGCGACGGCGTGCCGGTGGCGGTACGCAACGTACTGGCGATCAAGGGGCGCAAGCTGCTCATCAGCATCGAGTTCGGCACCACCACCGACTACGCGTTGCAGCAGGTCGGCACGCGCCTGCTGGCGGTATCGCGCCGCACCGAGGAGAGTCATTCGGTGTTCGGCCACGCCGGCAGCAGCGTGACCGAGGCGGTGCTGGCGCCGGTGGCGCCGGGCCACTGATCGGAGCCGTCCGCGTCCCCGGAACCGCGCCGGGTTCGTCGAACTCCGAGCCGCGGGCTCCGACGGCGGCGCGCGTACACCGCGGCCCTAGCGGTGCTTCTTTTTCGACAGCGCGTCGAGCAGCAACCCCACCCCCGCGGCGGCCTGTTCGCCGCGGTTGTTGCTGCCATCGCCGAGCAGGCCCAGGGAGCCGCCGCGCAGTTGCTGGAAGTCCAGCGAGTACTGGTTGCCCACGCGTACTTTCTGCTGGCCGGGGATGGGTTGCAGGTCCTCCACCGGCAGGTCGGCGGCGAATACGCTGCCGACCGGCGTCGACCCGACACTGCGGCTGAAGATCCAGCTGGCGGTGCGGCTCGATCCCGGCGCGATGGTGAAGTTGCCCTTGACCCCGCTGTGGCTGATCACCGCGATGCCGGTGATTCGTTGCGGGTAGCGCCAGTCGATGGAGTAGGTGTTGCCGTAGTTGTCGGTCATGGTCGCTGCGCCGCGCCACGGAAAGGCCAGCGAGAGGGGCGTGCTGCCGGTGTTGCGGAAGCGCACGTTGAGGCGCAGGTAGTGGGTGCGATGCAGGCGGTCCCAGGAGGGGCTGACCGAAGTCACCTCGGCGACGAACGGGCCGGCGTCGAAACAGGACACGCCGCCACAATCGGCGGCACGGGCGGGGGTACCCGGGATGGCCAGCGCGAACAGCGTGGCCAGCACGAGTGCGGGCAGGCGGATGGCGAGGGCACGGACTCGGATCATGGTGGGGCTCCTGGGCTGGTGGAGGGAATGGGTGGTTGCGGTCAGTCCCTGATGGTGTCGACACGCGCCACGGTGTTGCCGCTGCGGCTGTCGCGAAGGCGCCACGAGTCGACGTGCGCCACCACGGTGCCGCCGCCGGGGCCGGGCAACACCTTGCGGATGTGCACGCTGGCGTCGAGCAGCAGCGAGTCGTTGCCGATCCGGTCGACGATCGCCTGCGCCTGGTCTTTCGGCACGCTCCAGCTCTGTGCGGCCAGCGCGTTGTCGAACTTGAGGTTCACGGTCTGATCCTGCGCCTTGAAGGTGTAGACCGCGCCGGGGGACAGCGCACCCACGGTGAACTCGCCGTAGGTGGGGTCGTAACTGCTGAGGTTGGCCTGCACGGTGAGCTGCAGCGCGCCTATGCCGCGCACCGCCGCCAGGCCGGCCTCGAACTCGGCCCGCACGGCGGCGCGCCGCGCGGCCTTGTCGGCGCCGGGTGCGTAGCGCACGCGCTGGTCGGCCTCCACCCATTGACCGACCGGCGGCGGGATGCCGGCGAGGTCGTAATAGAGGAACACCATGGTGGCGTTGTCCGGATTGTTCAGCGTGCCGCTGCGGCCGGCCAGGTTGCCGGTACCGGCAGCGGCCGGCGCGGCCGCTTGCGCCGGCATTGCCGCCGCAGCGGCCGCTCCACCCACCGCGGTGGCGGTGCCCGACGCCGCCGGCGGTTGGCCGCAACCGGCCAGCAACAGCGCTGCCAGCGCAAGGCCGATGGAAACCGGCGTGCCCGGGCGGGGGAACGGGTTGATGCGCATGGCCGCGTACCTCACAGTTGGGGCGCCTGGGCGTTCTTGCCCGCGTCGCGCACCTGTTGCGCGCGGCGCTCGGCATCCATCGCCAGCAGGCCCTGCCGGGCGTCGGTCAATGCCTGGTAGCCGCCGGCCTGGTCGACCACGCCGACCTGCAGGTACTGGGCGAGCGCCGGATTGCCGCGCAGCGGAACCACATGGGCGGCCACCACCAGGCCGCAGTCCGGTGACAGGCTCACGCCGCTGTCCGGGTCGGCGGCGCCGTGGCACTGGTTGAACAGCGGCGAGGTTTCGGTGATCAGGCGTCCACGCGGGTCGTAGGCCCAGCGCAGCTGGTGGGTATCGCCCTGGTCGTTGCGTTCGGTGAAGGCGCCGTATTTCGCCAGCAGGGCCTGTTCGACGCTGTCGACGGTGGGGTTGCGATCCTGGTCGAACCACTGCTCGCGCGCCACGCTGATGGCTTTCTCCTGGCCCGGCATGCCCATCGTGGCGACGAACCACTTCGACTGGCCCGGCTGCATGTCCTGGCGGACCGCATTCATGCCCCGCGCCATGGCATCACGCTGCATTTCCTGCACGATCTGGCGGCCGCTCTTGTGCACCCGCGGCTCGGCGAAGCGCGCGCTGAAACCCTGGCGGAGGGTCTGCCCGAAAGTGTTGATCTCGAAGCCGCGACCGTTTTCGGGCTTGACCACCAGCAAGGGGCCACTGCACATCACCGCGTTGGCGGCCTGCTCGTAGCTCATGCCGGGGCGCACGCCGACGATGTCGTCCACCGGCGTGCCGGGGGCATGCGGCGCGGCATCGGCCGGGCAGTCCACGTCGCCGCGCGCGGCGGCGGCAACCTCCTCGGCCGACGCGTCGCCGGATGGCGACGCCACCGCCGACGCCGCGGCACGGCCGACGCCCGCGGCGGTGGTTGCGCCGGGCTTGTCCGCGCCGCAGGCGCAAAGCAGGCCGACGATCAGCAGGAGACCTGCAAGCTGTGTGGTGTGCATGGTGCTGGTCCTCGTCGAAGGGAAAAGGAAGTGCCCCGAACGGTGCGGTCCGGCGCGCTCACGCATCCGGCGGCGTGCCGTTGCCTGCGCCGCTGCCGTGCTCGCGGGCCATCTGCGCGGCGCGGGCCTGGGCCGCGCGCGCCTTTTGCTGCACGCGTTCCGCCTGCGTGCGCATCTGCGCTTCGAGGGCCGCCGGGTCGAGGTCGCGCGCGGTGTCGTTGAAGATCACCACCCAGCCGCTGGCGTAGACCACCAGGCCCATGCTGAAGGCGAGGAAGTACAGCACCAGCGAGGAGGCACCCGCCGCCCGCAAGCCGGGCAGTGCGACGAGCAGGCCGCCGGCCATGCCGCCCAAGGCACCGAGCATGGCGTTGCCGTAGCCGCCCGGCTGGCCGTAGCCGGCATGGCCGATGTGGACCATCTGCTGCAGCGCGCCGGAGGTGGCCACGCCGAGCGAGACGATCAGCACGGCAAGCACGATCACGAACGCCGCCATCAGGTTGAGCAACACGCCGCGCAGGGCGGTGTCGAACAACCGCGAGCGAATCACCAGTACCGTGGTGGCGACGATGCCGAACACCGAGCGCCCGTTGCAGGCAGCCACCGCCGCCAGCGGCACGGCGATGAACAGCAATGCGTACAGCGCCACGCCCACCACCAGGGCCACGACCGGAAACACCACATGGTTGAGCGGTGGCCCGATGCCCGGGATCTGGGTGACCAGGAACAGCGCGCCGGCTGCCAGCAGCAACACCAGCATCGCGAGACACAGCAGCAGCATCGCCAGCAGCACCTTGATCGCGGCGAAGAAGCCGCTGATCGCCGCGACCGCAATGCCGGCGGGCCGCTGTCCGCGACCGGTCTGCAACTGACGCAGCGTCACGGCGCAGTAGCCGGCTTCGCCGACCAGCCAGGCGAATATCATCAGCAACAGGCCGAAGGTCGAGCCGATGCTGCCGGCGGCGAAACCGGCCGTGGCCAGCGCCGAGAGCGCCAGCGCCAGGACCGCCGCCAGCGCCACCAGGGCGAGGTTCGCCGGGCTGCGCAGGGCCTCCAGGGCGGACAGGAGACTGCCGGGTGCGGCAGCGCTTGCGGTGGTTGGCGTGGTCATCGGGTCACCTCGCGGACGAATGAAGGTTCAGTGGTGCGGCGGGCGGCCATTCGCGGCAGGCCACCTGCAGGGCCTGGCCGTGGCAACGCAGCCGGTCGGCGGTGGCGGCCTTGCCGTTGACCGCGCACACGGCGCCCATCTGGTGCAGCAGCTCGCGATCGCGGTTCATCGCACTGACGCGGGCTGCGTTGCAGCCACTGGCGTCGACGTCGACCCAGCTGGTGCGGCGGTCGCATCCGGCGGCGAAGGCCAGCATCGACAGCAGTGCAATGGTCGGTTGGGGCAGGGCTGGCATGGCACGCTACGCGGCAGTGGGCGGGCGCCGCCGATTGGCGCATGCCGGGACCGGCGAAGTCGTCACGACGGTCTAACCGATCCCTAACGGCGGGCGCGGATGCCGCTGCGGCGCGGCTCGCGCCGTGCCGCCATCTGCGGCATAGTGCCCGTGGGGGTGCCTATGCAACCGACCGGGCAGGGCGAGCAACAACCGCTTTATCGGTACGCCTTCGGCAACGTCGAGTTCGACGAGGCGCGAGGCGAGCTGCGCGTCGACGGCCGCTTGCTGGAGCTGGAGCAACGCCCGCTGCAGGTGCTCGCCTGCCTGTTGCACCGGGCCGACGAGGTGGTGCCGCGCGAGGAGCTGTTCGCCACGGTGTGGGGTGGGCGGCCCACGGTGGACAACGTGCTGGCCAATGCGGTCGCCAAGCTGCGCAAGGCGTTGGGCCCGGACGGGCACGAGCGCATCGTCAACTTGCCGCGGGTCGGTTATCGCCTGCGTGGCCCGGTCGAACGCACGGTGGCCGGCCGGCGTTTGCACGGCGTGCTGGACCTGGTGGCCGGGCAGGGCGTGCCCGGGCGCGAGCATTTCCGCCTGCGCGAGCGGCTGCTTTCGGCGCACGGCAACGAGGTCTGGCTGGCCCGCCACGACAAGACCGGCGAGCAGCGCGTGTACAAGTTCAGCGGCGACGGCGAGTGCCTGGCCGCGCTCAAGCGCGAGGCCACGATCCACCGCCTGCTGCACGAGAGCCTGGACGGGCGCGACGATTTCGTGCGCGTGATCGACTGGAACTTCGCCACTGCGCCGTTCTACCTGGAATGCGAATACGGAGGCGAGGACCTGGCGCGCTGGGCCGCCGGTTCGCCCGGCCTCGCCGGCCTGGACCTGCCGCGGCGGCTGCACCTGTTCCTGCAGATCGCCGATGCGATCGCCGCGGCGCACGAGATCGGCGTGCTGCACAAGGACATCAAGCCGGCCAACGTGCTGATGCGGCCGGCCGGCGATGGCTGGCGGCCGCAGGTGGCGGATTTCGGCTCCAGCCGACTGCTCGAGCCTTGGCGCCTGCGCGAGCTGGGCATTACCGCGCTGGGCATGACCCTGACCCAGGCGGGTGACTCGAGCGCGACCCCGCTGTACCTGGCGCCGGAGCTGCTGGCCGGCGAGCAACCCACGGTGCAGAGCGACGTCTATGCGCTGGGCCTGATGCTCTACCAACTGGTGGTGGGCGACCTGCGGCGGCCCCTGGCGCCCGGTTGGGAAGCCGACGTCGACGACGAGCTGCTGCGCGAGGACATTGCCGCGGCCACCGACGGCACGCCGGTACGTCGGCTCGGCAGCGTGGCCGAGCTGTGTACCCGGTTGCGCCGGCGCGCCGAGCGGCAGGTCGAACGCAGCCGGCTGCGCGAAGCCGAGGCGCGCGCCCTGCACGCCGAGCAGCGCCTGCAGCGCAGCCGTGCGCGGCGGCCGTGGATTGCCGCGGCCGTACTGCTCTTGCTGGTCGGCCTGGCCACCAGCCTGTGGCAGGCCGAGCGCATTCGCGTGGCGCGCGACGAGGCGCAGCGGCAGGCCGCGCTGGCCACCGCCGCCAACCAGTTCCTCAACGAGGACTTGCTGGGCGCGGGCATCGGCGGCGACTCGCCTGCCTGGTACGAGAGCAACCCGCGCCTCGGCGACATCCTCGATGCCGCCGCCCTGCGCGTGGACCAGCGTTTCGGCAAGGCGCCGCTGCTGGCGGCGGGACTGCACCAGACCCTGGGCCGCGCCTATCGCAGCACCGGCAACTATCACAAGGCGCTGGACCACTTGCTGGCTGCGTCCGGATTGTTGCGCCGGAAACTCGGCCCGACCGACGAGCGCAGCCTGCTGGCCGAGTACGAACTGGTGGTGATGCAGGCGCACATGTCGCAGTTCAAAGAGGCCACGGTGCGCCTGGACGAAGCCGATGCAGCGGCCGGCGTACGCCGCCAGGCGGTGTCGGAGGTGAGCCTGCGCTCGCATCTGGCGCGCGGGGACCTGGCCTACCAGCAGCTGCAGGTGCAGGTGGCGCTGGACAACTACCACGCCGCGCTGACCATGCAGAAGATCCTGCATCCGGACGATGCCTTGATGTCAGCCCACCTGCTGCTGGGCATTGCCGGCTGCCAGCTGCGCCTGGACCGGGCCGGCGAGGCCGAGCGGATCGCCCGCGAGGTGCTGGGAGGGCCGGCCTACACGCGGCAGCGGGTGGGCAGGGCGGTGCTGGCGCTGGCGCATTCGCGGCTGGGCGACGCGCTGCGCGCGCAGGGCCGATATGCCGAGGCCATCGAGGCCACGCAGCAGGCACGGTCGGATTACGAGGCGACGCAGGGACCCAGCGGGCAGGGCACGATCACGGCATTGAGTTCGCTGGGTTACCTGTACTCGTTGAGCGGCGACGAGGCCAGGGCGCTGGTGGTCCAGCGCGACGTCTACCGACGCGCGCTGGCACGCTGGGGCGCCCGCCACCAGTACACCCTGGTGGAGCAACTCAACCTTGGATCGCAGGAACAGGAGGCCGGTGACCTGCACGCCGCGCTGGCCGACCTGCGCGCGGCCGAGGACGGCCTGGTCGCGGTGTCCGGCGAGCGCAGCCCCACGGTGCAGGCGGCCCGCGTCGCGCGCGCCGACGTGCTCAGCCAGTTGGGTCGCCAGGCCGAGGCGCTGGCCCTGATCGAGCATGTCGATCCGGCGGCCTACCAGGCCAGCACCGCCGATCCCGGCCGCGCCGCCGTGCTTGGCGCCCTGCACGCGCAGATCCTGCTGCGCATGGGGCGACGCGCCGACGGCACGGCCCGAATGCAGCAGGCCCTGCGCGACATGAGCGCCGCTGGCGTCCCGGAGGAGGAAATCGCCCGCTACCGCAAGGACCTGCCCGGGAACGCGGTGGCCGCGCAGTGATCGCCGCCGGCCCGTTCGCGAACAGCGGGAACCGGCCAGGCATCCGGACGCCCGGACGGCCGACTGGCGTCAACGGGCAGGGTGCGACATGGTATCCAGACAGCAACCCCTGCACCGCGGCACGCTGCTCGCGCGCCGCCAGAACACTCGGTGCGGCATTTTTCGTGGCACCGCCGCAGGCGATGCCCGATCAGACCGGCAGCAGTCCAGCGCGCGGTCAGGCAAGGCGAACCACCGCAACACCCACCTGTAAGGAGATGGAAGATGAACACCCGTTTTGAACGTACCGGCCCGCTCACCGAACTGACCAGCTATCCGCAATGGGCGCAGGAGATGGTGGCCGACTGCGAGAGCACCAAGCAGCAGGTGCTGGACCATCCGATCTGGAAAATGATGACGGCGCTCCAGCTCGATCGGGAATCCACCTGGAATTTCATGGCGGGCTTGTGGCCTTTCATCGAGCGCTTCCCGGCGTTCATGGCGCTGAACCTGCTCAAGACCCGCTACGGCCGCAGTCCGGGAGACGACAAGGCGCGGCGCTGGCTGGTGCGCAACATCCGCGTGGAGCAGAACCACGCCGAGTACTGGCTCAACTGGGCCGAGGGCGCGGGCGTGCCGCGCGAGCAGCTGTTGAACGAGAAGCCGCCGCACGGCACCGACGGGCTGGCGCGCTGGTGCGAGGAGGTCAGCTCGCACGGCACCCTGGCTGCGGGCATGGTGGCGACCAACTACGCGATCGAGGGGGTCACCGGCGAGTGGTCGCGGATGATCTACGAGAGCGAGGGGTACCGCGAGAGCTTCGAGCCTTCGTCGCGCGCGGCGAGCCTGCGCTGGCTGCACCTGCACGCCGCCTACGACGACGTCCATCCCTGGGAGGCATTGGATATAGTCTGTACCCTGATGGGCGAGAAGCCCTCCGCCAACGACGTCGCGCACCTGGGGGAATGCATCAAGCGCAGCTACATGAGCATGGTCCTGCTGGGTGATCGCTGCATCAAGACCTGCCGTCACCTGTGGGTTGCCAGCGAAGCGGCTGCGTGAGACGGGATCCCGTCCGAACTGGAGCCAGGGAAGGCACCGCCTCATGCACTGAACAGGAACACGATGCACATACCGGCACATAGCCTGCAAATACCCCTGGTCCGGCGGCTGATGCCGCTGGCCTGGGCGCTGGCCGTCGCGATCGTGCTGATCATGGTGCTCACCTGGGGCGTGCTGCAGGTGCAGGTCACGCTGGCCGGCTTCCTCAACAGCGAAAGCGTGTGGTCGAAGGCACAGAAGCAGGCCGTGATCGACCTGGACAACTACGCGATCAGCGGTGCACCGGCGGACCTCGCCGGTTTTTTTGACAACTACGGCCTGCTCGAGGCCGACCGCCGCGGTCGCGACGAGGTGATCTCCGGCGACTACGACCAGCAGGAGATCCTCAAGGTATTCCAGCGCGGCAACGTGATGCCGGCGGCCCGCCCGGGCATGACCTTCATGATGGAGCACATGTCCTGGGCGCCGCACATGCGCGAGGCCATCGCGGCCTGGCGCTCCACCGATGCTTCGATCGCCGAGCTGCATGCGATCGCCAACGAGCTGAACGAGCTGTACCGATCCGGCGGACCGACCGCCGCACAGATCAACGCCAGGCGCGAGCGCATCCGGGCGCTGAACGCCTACATGGCGCCGCGCACCAACCTGTTCTCGGTGGAGATGGTCAAGGGCGCCCTGCTGCTGGGCCAGATCCTGTTCTGGGGCGTGCTGGGTGCCTTCATCATCGCCGCCACGGTGTGGCTGGGCATGGCGCGGCGCATCCTGGAAAGCATCCGCGGCAGCGAGGAGCGTTACCGGCTGCTGTTCGACAGCGCGGCCGACGCGATCGTGATGGTGGACGAGGGCAGCGGCCGCATCCTGGACGTGAACCGCACCGCGGCGGCCTGGACCGGACGCAGTGCCAGGGAACTGATCGGCGACCGCTTCGTGCACCTGTTCCTGCAGCCGCTGGCTGGCCAGCAGGCAGGGCGGGCCGCCACCAACGCGCTGCTGGCCGCCGACGGCAGCACCCGCCCGGTGGAAACCCAGACCAGCATCGCCCGCTGGGGCAACCTGCCGGTATGCCAGGCGATCATCCGCGACATCTCCGAGCGGGTGGCGATGGAGCAGGAGCGCCGCGTGGCGGCCGAGGCGCTGGCCAGCATCGCCGAAGGCGTGGTGATCGCCGATGCCCAGCAGCGGATCATCTCGACCAATGCCGCGCACACCGACCTGACCGGCTTCAGCGGCCTGGCGCTGCAGGGTCGGCGGCTGGGCGACACGCGCCGCCTGCCGGACGGGCGCGCGCTGCCTAAAACCATCTGGGACGAGGTGGCCGCCGGCGGCAACTGGGTCGGCGAGGTGCTCAGCACCCGTGCCGACGGCAGCACCTACCCGGAACACTTGAGCCTCAGCGCGATCCGCAACGCCGAGGGGCACGTGACGTATTACGTGGCGGTGTGCACCGACATCCACGAGGCGAAGGCCAACCAGCGCCGGCTGGAACACATGGCCCGGCACGACCCGCTCACCGGCCTGGTCAATCGCGCCGAGTTCGAGCGTTATTGCAGCGAGGCGATCGCCCTGGCCGAACGCGAGCGGCTGGCGGCGGTGGTGCTGTTCATCGACCTGGACGCCTTCAAGATCGTCAACGACAGCTACAGCCATGCGATCGGCGACCGCCTGCTGGTGAAGGTGGGTGAGCGCATCAGCCGGCAACTGTCGGACGGCGATGTGGCCGGGCGCATCGGCGGCGACGAGTTCACCGTGCTGCTGCCGCGGCTGAGCCTGCGCGAGGACGCGCGGGCGATCGTCAACCGCCTGCTGGCGACGCTGTCCGAGCCGCTGGTGCTGGACGATTACGAGGTCGTGCTCACCGCCAGCATCGGCGTGGCCGGCTACCCGCTGGACGGCGACGACGCGGCCACCCTGATCGCCAACGCCGACGCGGCCATGTACGCGGCCAAGACCGAGGAGCGCAACGCGTTCCGCTTCTACACGCCGATGATGCATGCCGACAACCGGCGCCGGCTGCAGCTGGCGACCGAGCTGCGCCAGGCGCTGACCCGCGGCGAGTTCCACCTGGTGTTCCAGCCCAGCATCGAGCTGCGCACCGGGCGCATCCTGGCGGTGGAGGCGCTGCTGCGCTGGCAGCACCCGGAGCGCGGCGAGGTGCTGCCGGGCGAGTTCATCCCGATGGCCGAGAGCCTGGGCCTGATCCGTCGCATCGACGAGTGGGTGCTGCAGGCCACCTGCGCCCAGATCCAGGCCTGGGACCTGGCCGGGGTGCCGCCGATCCGCGTGGCGGTGAACATCTCCGCGCGCTGGTTCGGCCATCCGTCCTTCGTCGACGGGGTCAGCCGTACCCTGCAGTCGCGCCGCATCTCGCCGCACCGCCTGCTGCTGGAAATCACCGAGAGCGCGATGCTGCGGCTGGGCGACGACACCCAGCGCACCATGCAGACGCTGGACATGCTCAACATCGACGTGGCCATCGACGACTTCGGCACCGGTTATTCCTCGATGGCCTACCTCAAGCTGCCGGCGGTCACCTACCTGAAGATCGACCGCTCCTTCGTCACCGGCCTGCCCGGGGATGCGAACGACGCGGCGATCACCGAGGCGATGCTGGCGATGTCGCGCAGCCTGGGCCTGGTCACCATCGCCGAAGGGATCGAGACCGAGGCGCAGCACGATTTCCTGCTGCGCGCCGGCTGCGTCGAAGGGCAGGGTTACCTGTATTCGTATCCGCTGCGGGCCGAGGAGATCCAGGCGCTGCTCACCCCCCAGCAGCAGGGCGCGCCCACCAAGCTGCGGCTGGTGCCGCCGCGGCGAGGCTAGTCCGCGCCGCGCGTCACAGCGGGGCGCAATGGCGGTTTAGCCACTCCAGGTCCGCGTCGGCCAGCAGCGGGCCGAGCGCGGCGCGCACGCCGGCGTGGTAATCGTCCAGCCAGGCACGTTCCTCGGGGTTGAGCAGGCTCGGTTCGAGCGCCCGGCGATCGAACGGGCA
Source organism: Lysobacteraceae bacterium (assembly GCA_040255835.1). Classification (GTDB taxonomy): domain Bacteria; phylum Pseudomonadota; class Gammaproteobacteria; order Xanthomonadales; family Rhodanobacteraceae; genus Rhodanobacter. The sequence goes on along the minus strand of JBDZVT010000014.1, from coordinate 63,241 downwards.
CAGGGTGAGCGTCTCGAAGGCGAGGAATTCGCCGAACTCGGTGCGGTCGGCCTCGATCACCACCACCAGGTTCTCGTGGCGGATGCCGTGCCGGCCGGGCTTGTACAGGCCCGGTTCGATCGAGCTGATCATGCCCGGCTCCAGTGCCACCAGCGCGCCGCCGGCGGCCGGTGGGCGGATGCCGTGCGGGCCTTCGTGCACGTTGAGGAAGTAGCCCACGCCATGGCCGGTGCCATGGCCGTAGTCCATGCCGGCCGCCCACAGCGGCGCCCGGGCCAGTGCGTCCAGTTGCGGGCCGCTGGCGCCCCGGGGGAAGCGCGCGCGGGAGAGGCCGATCATGCCCTTGAGCACCAGCGTGGCGTCGCGGCGCTGTTCGGCGGTGGTCTCGCCCAGCGCCAGCACGCGGGTGATGTCGGTGGTGCCGCCCAGGTACTGGCCGCCGGAATCGACCAGCAGCAGGCCTTTCGCCTGCAAGGTGCCGTGCGATGGCGCCGTGGCACGGTAGTGCGGCAGCGCGCCGTTGGCCTGGTAGCCGGCGATCGTGGCGAAGCTTTCGCCGACCCAGCCGGGCTGGGCCGAGCGTTCCTCGCGCAGCAGGCTGTCCACGTCCAGTTCGGTGACCGTCATGCCGGCGGCGAGACGCTGCTCCAGTCGCCGGAAGCCGCGCACCAGCGCCGCGCCGTCGCGGCGCATCACGTCGCGGACGTGGTCGAGCTCGGCCGCGCTCTTGACCGCCTTGAACGCGATGCTGGGGTTGGCCGCCTCGATGCGGGCGACCTCCGGCGGGATCGCCGCGGCGATCGCGCTGACCACCCGGCCGCTGTCCAGCAGCAGGCGATCGCCCGTGCCCAGTTCCTGCAGCGTGGAGGTGACTGCGGCGTAATCGGCGATGCCGATGCCGTCGGCGGCCAGGGCCGCCACCACCGTGTCGTCGAGCTTGGCGCGACCGACGAACAGGGTGGCGCCGGCATCGGCGCACACCAGCAAGTGGGCGAGGAACACCGGGTTGCACTCCACGTCGCTGCCGCGCAAGTTGGTCAGCCAGGCGATGTCGTCCAGGCTGGATACCAGGTGATGGGTCGCGCCGAGCTTGCGCATCGCCTTGCGCAGGCGCGCGAACTTGTCCGCCCGCGTGACGCAGGCCCAGGCCAGGGGGTGTTCGGTCACCGGCGATTGCGGCAGTGGCGGGCGATCGGCCCAGATCGAGCCGGGCAGGTCGAGGTCGGTGCGCACGCGCACCGCGGGCAGCGTGCTTTCGATCTGGCGTTGCGCGCTCAGCGCCACGCTGTCGCCCGCCACCGCCAGCACCTCGCCGTCGGCCAGCTGTCGTTGCAACCACTCCAGGTGCTCCGCGGTGTGCGGCACGCGCAGCTTCATCAGCTCGATGCCGCTGCCGGCCAGTTGCCGTTCGGCCTGGGCGAAATAGCGCGAGTCGGTCCACAGCCCGGCCCACTGGCGACCGACGATGAGGGTGCCGGCCGAGCCGTCGAAGCCCGACAGCCACTCGCGCGCCGACCAGTGCGCGGGCAGGTATTCAGAGAGGTGCGGATCGGCGCTGGGGACCAGCACGGCGGCAACGCCGTGCTGCTGCATCGCGTTGCGCAAGGCGGCCAGGCGGCTGGGGACGGGGTTGTTCATCCGGCCATGCTAGCAGGCGCCAGCCCGGGTTTTCCTGCCCGGCGACGCGCCGGAAATGAACCGACCGGCGCAATTTTTCGCAGGCCATCTCGCAGCCGGAGCCTTCTGCAGCTAAAATGCCAATTTCCCGCACGGCTGCTTTCCATGACCCCCCTGATTTTCGTCACCGGCGGTGTGGTGTCCTCGCTTGGCAAGGGCATCGCTGCGGCGTCGCTCGCTTCCATTCTCGAAGCCCGCGGCCTCTCGGTCACCATGATGAAGCTCGATCCCTACATCAACGTGGATCCGGGCACGATGAGTCCGTTCCAGCACGGCGAGGTCTACGTGACCGACGACGGCGCCGAGACCGACCTCGATCTCGGGCACTACGAGCGCTTCGTGCGCACCCGGCTGGCCGGCAAGAACTCGATCACCACCGGCAAGATCTACGAGAGCGTGATTCGCAAGGAACGCCGCGGCGATTACCTCGGCGCCACCGTGCAGGTGATCCCGCACATCACCGACGAGATCAAGCACTGCATCCACGAGGCCACGCGCGGTTTCGACGTGGGGCTGGTGGAGATCGGCGGCACCGTGGGCGACATCGAGTCGCTGCCGTTCCTGGAGGCGATCCGCCAGCTGCGCATCGAGCATGGCCCGGAGAAGGTGGTGTTCATGCATCTCACCCTGGTGCCGTACATCAAGGCCGCCGGCGAGATCAAGACCAAGCCCACCCAGCATTCGGTGAAGGAGCTGCGCTCGATCGGTATCCAGCCGGACATCCTGCTGTGCCGCTGCGAGCAGCCGCTGCCCGAAGGCGAGCGACGCAAGATCGCGCTGTTCACCAACGTGCCGGAACAGGCGGTGATCAGCGCGGCCGACGTGGACATCATCTACAAGCAGCCGCTGTGGCTGCACCAGCAGGGGCTGGACGACATCGTGGTGAAGAAGCTCGGCCTGGCCGCCAAGCCGGCGGACCTGTCCGAGTGGCAGCGCACGGTGGATGCGGTGGAGCACCCGAAGGACGAGATCACCGTTGCCATCGTGGGCAAGTACGTCGAGCACAAGGATGCCTACAAGTCGCTGGCCGAGGCGCTGCGCCATGGTGGCATCAAGCAGCAGACGCGCGTGAACCTGGACTGGATCGACTCCGAGCAGGTCGAGGCCGAAGGCGCCGCCAGGGTGCTGGGCAAGGCCGATGCGATCCTGGTCCCCGGCGGGTTCGGCAAGCGCGGCTTCGAAGGCAAGGTGCTGGCGGCGAAGTACGCCCGCGAGCACGGCGTGCCGTACTTCGGCATCTGCTACGGCATGCATGCGGCGGTGGTGGATTTCGCCCGCCACGTGGCCGGCCTGGCCGACGCCGATTCCAGCGAGAACGACCGCAACACGCCGAACCCGGTGATCGCGCTGATCACGGAGTGGACCACGGCGACCGGCGAAGTCGAGCAGCGCAGCGACCGCTCCGACCTGGGCGGCACCATGCGCCTGGGCGCGCAGGAGTGCCGCCTCAAGGCCGGCACGCTGGCGCGCGCGATGTATGGCCAGGACGTGGTGCGCGAACGCCATCGCCATCGCTACGAGTTCAACAACCGCTACCGGCAGGCGTTCGAGGACCTGGGCCTGGTGATCTCCGGCAAGTCGATGGACGACCTGCTGGTGGAGATCGTCGAGCTGCCGCTACAGCAGCATCCCTGGTTCCTCGGCTGCCAGGCGCATCCCGAGTTCACCTCCACCCCGCGTGACGGCCATCCGCTGTTCAGCGGCTTCGTGCGCGCCGCGCGCGAATACAAGGCCGTGCACAAGGGGCCGAAGCTGGCCGAGGAGTCGGTGGCATGAAGCTTTGCGGATCCGAGGTCGGGCTCGACCGGCCCTTGTTCCTGATCGCCGGCCCCTGCGTGGTGGAGTCCGAGCAGTTGCAGCTGGACACCGCCGGCACGCTCAAGGAGATCACCGGCCGGCTCGGCGTCCACTTCATCTTCAAGTCCAGCTTCGACAAGGCCAACCGCTCCTCCGGCGAGAGCTTCCGCGGGCCGGGCCTGGAGGAGGGCCTGCGCATCCTGGGCGAGGTGAAGCGCCAGATCGGCGTGCCGGTGCTCACCGACGTGCACGAGTACACCCCGATGGATGAAGTCGCCGCGGTGGTCGACGTGTTGCAGACGCCGGCGTTCCTGTGCCGGCAGACCGACTTCATCCAGAAGGTGGCGCGCGCCGGCAAGCCGGTGAACATCAAGAAGGGCCAGTTCCTGGCGCCGTGGGACATGAAGCATGTGGTGGCCAAGGCCAAGGCCGTGGGCAACGACGACATCATGGTCTGCGAGCGCGGCGCCAGCTTCGGCTACAACAACCTGGTGTCGGACATGCGCTCGCTCAGCGTGATGCGCGAGACCGGCTGCCCGGTGGTGTTCGACGCCACCCACTCGGTGCAGTTGCCGGGCGGGCAGGGCGCCAGTTCCGGCGGCCAGCGCGAGTTCGTGCCGGTGCTGGCGCGCGCGGCCGTCGCCGTGGGCGTGGCCGGCCTGTTCGCCGAAACGCATCCGGACCCGAGCAAGGCACTCTCCGATGGACCGAACGCCTGGCCGCTGGGCAAGATGGAGGCGCTGCTGGAAACCCTGCTGGAACTGGACGCGGTGACCAAGCGCCACCGCTTCCTGGAACAGGACGCGTAGATCCTGCAGGGGCCCGCTGGCGGGCCAGGGCTCGGGATCTGCAAAGCATCGCCCGCGAGCGGGCTCCTACGACAACACTTCACCGACGGACAACCATGACCACGACGATCACCCGCATCCACGCCCGTGAAATCCTCGACTCGCGCGGCAACCCCACGCTGGAAGCCGAAGTCACCCTGGCCGATGGTGGTTTCGGCCGCGCGGCGGTGCCGAGTGGTGCTTCCACCGGTTCGCGCGAGGCGGTCGAGCTGCGCGACGGCGACAAGTCGCGCTATGGCGGCAAGGGCGTGAAGAACGCGGTGGCCAACGTCAATACGACGATCGCCGACACGCTGAAGGGTTTCGATGCGGCCGACCAGAAAGGTCTGGACGCCAAGCTGATCGCGCTGGACGGTACGCCGAACAAGGGCAAGCTGGGTGCGAATGCGCTGCTCGGCGTGTCGATGGCGGCCGCCCACGCGGTGGCCGCTTCGCGCGGCGAGCCGCTGTGGAAGTATCTGTCGCACGGCAAGCCCGGCGCGCTGCCGGTGCCGATGATGAACATCATCAACGGCGGTGCGCACGCGGACAACAATGTCGACGTGCAGGAGTTCATGGTGCTGCCGGTGGGCATGCCGAGCTTCGCCGAGGCGCTGCGTGCCGGCGCGGAGATCTTCCATGCGCTGAAGAGCGTGCTGCATGGCCGCGGCCTCGCCACTGCAGTGGGCGACGAGGGCGGCTTCGCGCCGAACCTGCGCTCCAACGTGGAAGCGATCGACACCATTCTCGAAGCCGTGAACAAGACCGGCTACAAGGTCGGCAGCGAGATCCTGCTCGGCCTCGACGCGGCCAGTTCGGAGTTCTATCACGATGGCAAGTACGACCTGGCCGGCGAAGGCAAGCAGTACAGTTCGTCGCAGTTCGTGGACCTGCTGGCAAGCTGGGCGAAGCAGTATCCGATCGTCACCATCGAGGACGGCATGGCCGAAGGCGACTGGGACGGCTGGAAGCTGCTCACCGATGCGATCGGCGACCGTGTGCAGGTGGTCGGCGACGACCTGTTCGTGACCAACCCGGCGATCTTCCGCGAAGGCATCGAGAAGAAGATCGCCAACGCGATCCTGATCAAGGTGAACCAGATCGGCACGCTGTCCGAGACACTGGAAGCCATCGCCATGGCCGACGCGGCGAAGTACGCGGCGGTGATTTCGCACCGCTCCGGCGAGACCGAGGACACCACCATCGCCGACGTCGCGGTGGCCACCACCGCGACCCAGATCAAGACCGGTTCACTGTGCCGCAGCGACCGCGTGGCGAAGTACAACCAGCTGCTGCGCATCGAGGAGGCGCTGGGTTCGTCCGCACGTTATGCCGGGCGGGATGCGTTTCCCAACCTCGGCCGTTTGCCGGGCTGACCCGGACCCGCTGCCGTGCTGCGCTGGGTCGCCTTGCTGTTGCTGCTGCTGCTGGCCGGATTGCAGCTGAAGCTGTGGTTCGGCGGTGGCAGCATGCAGGAGGTGGACAGTTTGCGCGTGGCAGTGAACAAGCAGACCAGCGACAATGCGCGCCTGCAAAAGCGCAACCAGGCGCTGGCCGCCGACGTGCACGATCTCAAGCATGGCGACCAGGCGGTCGAGGCGCGTGCGCGCACCGAGCTGGGCTTGATCAAGCCCGGCGAGGTGTTCTACCAGGTGGTCGAACCCGCGCGCACGGCCAGTTCGCCGGCCCCAGCCGCATCCGCTGCGCGCGGATCGCCGTGACCGGCCCGGCGTTGTGGTGCGTGGTACCGGCGGCCGGGCGTGGCGTGCGGGCCGGTGGCGACCTGCCCAAGCAATACCAGTTGCTGGCGGGGAGGCCGCTGATCGAACACACGCTGGAGCGGCTGGCGGCGCACCCGCGGATCGGTGGCCTGCTGGTCACGCTGGCGGCCGATGACCGTCACTGGCCGGGTCTGCGCGACGTGCGCGGCAAGCCGGTGTTGACCGCCATCGGCGGCGCGCAGCGCAGCGAATCGGTGCTGGCCGGGCTCGACGCCCTGCCGGCGCGTGTGGGCAGCGAGGAGTTCGTGCTGGTGCACGATGCGGCGCGCCCTTGCGTACGGCCAGACGACATCGGTCGCCTGATCGAGCAGGGCACTCAGGGCGACGGCGGCCTGCTCGGCGCACCGCTGCGCGACACGCTCAAGCACGCCGATGGCGACGGGCGCGTGGAACGTACCGAGTCGCGCGAGTCGCGCTGGCGCGCGTTCACGCCGCAGATGTTCCGGCGCGGCCCGTTGGCGGCAGCCCTGCGCGAGGCAGACCGGCAGGGAGTGGCCGTCAGCGACGAGGCGATGGCGATGGAACTGGCCGGTTTCTCGCCGTTGCTGGTCGAGGGTGCCGAAGACAACATCAAGGTGACCACGGCGGCGGACTTCGCGCTGGCGGAGTTCCTGCTCGCAAGGACAAGCTCATGAGGATAGGCAGCGGTTTCGACGTGCACGCGTTCGGCGAGGGCGACCACGTCATGCTCGGTGGCGTGCGCGTGCCGCATGGTCGCGGCGTGGTGGCGCACTCCGATGGCGACGTGGTGATCCATGCGCTGTGCGATGCCATCTTCGGCGCGCTGGCGCTGGGCGACATCGGTCGCCATTTTCCACCCACCGACGCGCGCTGGCGCGACGCGGACAGTCGTCAGTTCCTGCGTCACGCGGCAGTGCTGATGGCCCGGCATGGTTACACGCTGGGCAACGCCGACGTCACCGTGATCGGCGAGGTGCCGAAGGTCGGCCCGCACGCGCAGGCCATGCGCGAAAACCTGGCTGCCGACCTGGACAGCGAGGTCGGTCGCATCAGCGTCAAGGCCACCACCACCGAAAAACTCGGCTTCTGCGGCCGGGGCGAAGGGATTGCCGCGCAAGCGTGCGTCCTGCTGGAGCGCGCGTGACCGAAGTAGAAGCCCGCAGCGCCGCGAGCCGGCTGCACGACCGGCTCGAAACCATCGTCGAGCTGCTGCACCGGCACGATGAGGACGGCCGGCTGCCGGCGGACGCGCTGGCGGAATTGCGCCAGCAGCTGGACGAACTGCACTCGGCCGACATCGCCTTCATCCTCGAATCGCTGCCGCTGGATGACCGTCTGGCGGTCTGGCAACTGGTCAAGGCCGACCGCGACGGCGAAATCCTGCTGGAAGTCTCCGACGCGGTCCGCGAATCGCTGATCGCGGACATGGACCGCCACGAGATCCTCGCGGCGGCCGAGACGCTGGATGCGGACGAACTGGCCGACCTGGTCGAGGACCTGCCCACGGCGATGCTGCCGGAGCTGATGGCCAGCCTCGACACGCAGCAACGCGAGCAGGTGCAGTCGGCGCTGTCCTACGAGGAGGACCAGCTCGGCGCGCTGATGGACTTCGAGATGGTCACGATCCGCGAGGACGTGAGCCTCGAAGTGGTACTGCGCTACCTGCGCCGCTGGGAAGAGCTGCCGCCGCAGACCGACAAGCTGTTCGTCATCAACCAGGACAACCTGCTGACCGGCGTGCTGCCGCTGCACTGGCTGCTGGTCAACTCCCCCGAGCGCATGGTCAGCGAGGTGATGGCGCCGGACGTCAACACCTTCCACCCCACCGACGACGCCTACGACGTGGCCCAGGCGTTCGAGCGTTACGACCTGGTGACCGCGCCGGTGGTGGATGAAAGGGGCCACCTGATCGGTCGCATCACCATCGACGCCATGGTGGACGTGATCCGCGAGGAGAGCGAAAGCGAGGCGCTGGGCCGGGTCGGCCTGCGCGAGGAGGAGGACATCTTCGCCTCGGTCTGGGCCAGCGTGCGCAACCGCTGGCTGTGGCTGGCGATCAACCTGATGACGGCCTTCATCGCCTCGCGCGTGATCAGCCTGTTCGAAGGCTCGATCGAGCGCCTGGTGGCGCTGGCCGCCCTGATGCCGATCGTGGCCGGCATCGGCGGCAACTCCGGCAACCAGACCATCACCATGATCGTGCGCGCCCTGGCGCTGAACCAGATCAGCGCCGACAGCGCGCGGCGCTTGTGGCGCAAGGAAATGGCCGTGGCGCTGCTGAACGGTCTGGTGTGGGGCGGCGTCATCGGCATCGTGGCGTGGCTGCTCTACGACAGTGCGTCGCTGGGCCTGGTGATGACCGCAGCGATGACGCTCAACCTGTTGCTGGCGGCCTTCGCCGGTGTCGGCATCCCGATGTGCATGGCGCGTTTCGGCCGCGACCCTGCGCTGGGCTCCAGCGTGCTGATCACGGCGATGACCGACAGCGGCGGCTTCTTCATCTTTTTGGGCCTGGCCACGATCTTCCTCTTGTAGGGGCCCGCCAGCGGGCTCTTACAAGAAGCCGAATGGCTGTTACAGGATTTCGACGTGCAAGAACTTCCTCATGCTTTCGGCGAACCGCCACTGACTGCGCGCCTGCGCGCCAGTCCCGAGGACTTCCTGGTCGAGGAGATCCTCGGCTACGACGCCGACGGCGCCGGCGAGCACCTGCTGCTGTGGGTGGAGAAGCGTGGCGCCAACACCGACTGGGTCGCGCGCGAGCTGGCGAAGTTCGCCGACGTGCCGCCGGTGGCCGTGGGCTATGCCGGCCTCAAGGATCGCCATGCCGTGACCCGGCAGACCTTTTCGGTGCAGCTGGCCGGCCGGCCCGACCCTGACTGGTCGACCTTCCCGCACCCGGAGGTGAAAGTGCTGGCGGCCCGGCGGCATTCGCGCAAGCTCAAGCGCGGCGCTCTGCGCGGCAACCGTTTTGCGCTGGTGCTGCGCGACGCGCACGGAGACCGCGCGCTCGCGGAGTCCGTGCTGCAGCAGGTCGCGGCGCGCGGCGTGCCGAACTATTACGGCGAGCAGCGCTTCGGCCGCGAAGGCGGCAACGTGGCGCAGGCGCGGGCGATGTTCGGTGGGCGCCGGATGGATCGCGACAAGCGATCGTTCCTTTTGTCGGCCGCGCGTTCGCACATCTTCAATGGCGTGCTGGCGGCGCGGGTCGAGCGCGACGCGTGGGACCAGCCGATGGACGGCGAGATCTGGTCGCTGGCCGGTTCGCGCTCATGGTTCGGGCCGGAACCGTTCAACGACGAACTGGCCGCGCGACTGGCGCGCGCCGACATCCATCCGTCGGGTCCGCTGTGGGGGCAGGGCGAGCCGCCGAGCCAGGGTGAAGCCGGTGCGCTGGAGCGCGAAGTCGCTGCACGGGACGAGGACCTGGCCAGCGGGCTGGCCGCTGCGCGCATGGACCAGGAGCGCCGCCCGCTGCGGTTGCTCCCGCAGAACCTGCGCTGGCATTGGCAGGCTGACGACACGCTGGAGCTGTCGTTCGAGCTGCCCGCCGGCGCGTACGCCACGGTGGTGGTGCGCGAACTGGCGAAAGGCGAGGGGTGAGAAAAAGGAGCGAGGAGCGAGAGAAAGCACGAGCGCGCCCGCTCCTCTCTTACTTTTCGCTCCTCTCCACTCACTTCTGCTCTTTCAACAAGACGATCACCGCCCCGGTGCCGCCTTGCGCCGGGCGTGCCGAGGCGAACGCGACCACGTCGTCGCGTCGGCGCAGCAGGCGGTCGGTGAGGGCCTTCAGCACCGGCCCGGCTGCCTTGGAGCGCAGGCCCTTGCCGTGGATGATGCGCACGCAGCGCACCCCGGACCGCTTCGCCTCGGCGAGGAACGCGACCATGCTGGTGCGGGCCGCGGCCGCGTTCATCTGGTGCAGGTCGAGCTCGTCGTGCACGCTGAACTGGCCACGCTTGAGTTGGCGCAGCAGCCTGGCTGGATAACCGTCGCGCAGGTAGCTCAGCTCCTCGCCGACCTCGAGCGAAGCCGGATCGAAGTCCATCTCCAGCAGTTCGCCGGCGACCGCCGCTTCGTCTGCCTCGAACATGCGCGGCCGCGGTGCCGGCTTGCCTGCCGCGGGCGGTGGCGCCACCGGCGCGAGTCGCTGCACGTCGCCGATGGCGTCGCGAAACAGGCGGCGGTCCTCGTCGCTGATCCGGGGCGGGCTGGGTCGCTTCATCCGCCCATCCTAGCCAGAAGCGCGCAGTCCATGCGATGAATCCCGGTGAAACTTGGGGGCGCGCTACGGTAGACTTGCACGTATCAGGCAATCGCCGCGCCCGGGCTGTCGGCGCGCGCAGGCAGTTTTCGACGGAGCATCATGCGAGTTCTGGTCAGCAACGACGATGGCGTGGATGCGCCGGGCATCCGCGTGTTGGCCGAGCGCCTGCAGGCGGTGGGCGAGGTCACCGTGGTGGCGCCGGATCGCGACCGTTCGGGGGCGAGCAATTCGCTGACGCTGGATGCACCGATCCGCGTGCTGCCGATGGGCAACGGCTATTACCGCGTGGCGGGCACGCCCACCGACTGCGTGCACCTGGCGCTGGCCGGCCTGCTCGACGACGAACCCGACATGGTGGTCTCCGGCATCAACAACTCGGCCAATCTTGGCGACGACGTGATCTATTCCGGGACGGTCTCCGCGGCGATGGAAGGGCGCTTTCTCGGCCTGCCGGCGATTGCCGTCTCGCTGGTCAGCGACGACCACCAGGGCGTGCATTACGACGCGGCGGCGCAAGCCGTGCTGTTGCTGATGCAACGGCTGCTGGTCGATCCGTTGCCGGCCGACACGATCCTCAACGTCAACGTGCCGGACCGGCCCTGGAACGAAATTGCCGGCTTCGAGGTTACCCGACTGGGGCGGCGCCACCGCGCCGCGCCCTGCATTGCGCAGACCGACCCGCGCGGGCGGCCCATGTGGTGGATCGGCCCGGCCGGTGAAGTGGACGACGCCGGCCCGGGCACGGATTTCAATGCGGTGCGACGTGGCTTCGTCTCGGTCACGCCCATCCATGTGGACCTGACCCGGTTCCAGGCGCTGGACAAGGTCAGCAGCTGGATGAAGACGCTGAGTGACGGCATGGCGGGCCATCGCAAGGGCGAGGCGGCCTGACCGATGACCACCTATCCGTTGCCGGCAGCCCAGCTCAAGGGCGAGGGAGTGACCTCGCAGCGCGCCCGCAACCGGCTCGCGGCCGCGTTGCAGGACGCGGGCATCCGCGACCCGCGCGTGATCGAGGTGATCCGCACCGTGCCGCGCCATCATTTCATCGACCAGGCATTGCAGCTGCATGCCTACGAAAACGACGCGCTGCCGATCGGCCACGGCCAGACCATTTCGCAGCCGTGGGTGGTCGCGCGCATGACCGAAGCCCTGCTGGAACACTTCGAGGGCCAGAAGGACATGCCGCGCAAGGTGCTGGAGATCGGCACCGGCTCGGGCTACCAGGCGGCCGTACTGGCGGCGCTGGTGGGCGAGGTGTACACGGTCGAGCGCATCGAGGCGCTGCTGCGCCAGGCGCGCCGCCGCTTCCGCCAGCTGGGCCTGACCAACCTGCGCTCGCGCTATGACGACGGCAAGCTGGGCTGGCCGGACGAGGCGCCGTTCGACGCCATCATCCTGACCGCCGCCGGCGACACGATCCCGACCCGCATCCTCGAGCAGCTCAGCCCGACCGGGGTGCTGGTGGCGCCGGTCGGCTCGCCGAGCCGGCAGAACCTGATCCGCATGCGCGGGGATGGGCAGGGTGATTTCGCGCTGGAGGAACTCGGCGCGGTCAGTTTCGTGCCGTTGCTCGGCGGCATCGGCTGATGCGGCTGTTCGAACCGCTTTACGCGCGCGCACTGGTCTGGGCCCGCGCGCCGCGCGCCGTGCACTACCTGTGCGCGTTGAGCTTCTTCGAGGCGTTCATCTTCCCGATCATGCCCGAGGTGATGCTGGCGCCGATGATGCTCGGCAAGCGGCTCAAGGCGTTCTTCTACGCCAACATGTCGCTGCTGTTCTCTCTGCTCGGGTCGGTGGTGGGTTACGCACTGGGCCACTGGGCCTACGAGTCGGTGAAGCCGCTGCTCAGCGTGCACATGCAGCAAGTCATCACGGCGTGGGTGGACAACCTGCGGGTGGACATGGACCAGCATTGGATGGCCATGCTCGGCGCCCTGATGCTGGCCGCGCTGCAGCCGGTCATCCCGATGAAGTTCGTGACCTGGGCGGCCGGGATCGTGGGCGTGCCGATCCTGCCGTTCTTGGCCTGCATGGCAGTGGGCCGCGGCAAGCGCGTGTGGCTGCTGGCGCTGCTGATCCGCCTGTTCGGCGAACGTGCCGAGCGCATCCTGCACCAGAACATCGAATGGATCGGCAGGGTGGCCGTGGTGCTGCTCGCCCTGCTGCTGGCGTGGTGGCTGTGGCCGCGCTGACCGGTGGTGCCGCGCGCATGAAAATGACCGCGCGCCTCGGTATGCTGGCCCGCATGGATCATTCTGCCCGATTCCCATGCCTGGTCGTGGCGATGGCATTGCTGGCGGGCTGCGGCACCATGCGCAGTTCGGTGGTGATCGAGCCGGCCGCGGGCAGCTATTCCTCGCCGGTGCGGGGCGCTTCCGCCCCGGTGGCGCGCACGCCGATCCCCGGCGGCAGCTACGTCGTGGAAAAGGGCGACACCCTCTATTCCATCGCCTTCCGCAAGGGCGTGGATTTCCGCGACCTCGCGCAATGGAACGCCATCGCGGCGCCGTACACGATCTGGCCGGGGCAGCGCCTGACGCTGTCGCCGCCGGCGCGCGTGCATGCGCCGGCGGTGGCCGCTTCCGGCCACCGACCCGCAGCGGCCGCGCAGGCCCCGGTGTTCGAACCGGTGGCCAGCCCCGAACCGGCGTCGGCCACCACCGCCGCAGGCCGCTCCATCCATCCTCCCGCTCCGCCGGTGCCGCAAGGGCAGCCGGCGCCAGTGGAGGCGGTGCCCGTGGCCGGGGTCTCGGCCGCGCCGCCGCCCAAGGCGCCGCCGGTTGCCAAGCCCGTCGTCGCCGGGCCCGCCCGCGAGGCTGGCGGTGTGAGCTGGCGCTGGCCGGTCGACGGCGGATCCGTAGTCGGCCGCTTCAACAGCAGCGATGCGATTCCGGGCATCGAGATCGCCGGCGATTCAGGCGATCCCGTGCGCGCCGCCGCCAATGGCGTGGTGGTCTACAGCGGCAACGGCCTGGTGGGTTACGGCGAACTGGTGATCATCAAGCACAACGACAGTTTCCTGTCGGCCTACGGGCATAACCGCAAGCGCTTGGTGAAGGAAGGCCAGCAGGTGACCGCGGGGCAGCAGATCGCCGAGATGGGCTCCACCGGCACTACCCGCAATGAGCTGGAGTTCCAGATCCGCAAGAACGGCAACCCGGTGGATCCGCTGAGTTACCTGCCACCGCGCTAGCAGCGGCCACCGGCGGTCCGGTCAGTCCGGCAGGATGAAACCGGCCACGACCTGGCGGTCTTCGCCGGCAAGCAGGTTGTAGGTGCGGGCGGCGGCCGCGTTGTCCATCACCTCGATGCCTATGCCCTGGCGAAGGAATCCGGCCATGAAGGCGGCGGCCGGGAACACCTGGCGGTCACCGGTGCCCAGCACCACCACCTCCGGCTTCAGCGCCAGCACTGCCGGCACGTCATCGGCGTCCAGCTTGCCCGCGGCCGTGACCGGCCAGGCCTGGGTGAGGCCCGCGGGGGTGAGCAGGAAGCTGTGCTCGACGACCCGGTCGAGCAGGGTGACGCTGCGCGCGTCGACCCGGCGCACCAGCAGATAACCCTCGGCCTGGTCCAGGGACAGGTCCATCAGCGGGGCAGCGCGATCCGCGGTTCGTCGGCGTTGCGCCGGAACAGCACCACGACATGGCCGATCTGGTGGATCGTTTCCGCCCCGGTACCACCGGCAAGTACGCCGATCTGCGCCTGCCGCTCCTGCTTGTCGCCGCCGGAAAGCTTGACCTTCACCAGTTCGTGAATGTCCAGGGCCTGGCCCAGTTCCTTCACTACAGCCTCGGTGGCGCCCTTGTTGCCCAGCAGCACGACGGGTTTCACGTCGTGGGCGAGGCTGCGCAGGTAACGGATCTGCGACGGGGTAAGCGGCATGGGACGGGCCAGGTTCACGGTAAATGGACTGCACAGGGTATCATGCAACCGCCCCGTCCCAACCAGATCCTCCTTCACCGATGGCACGCAGCAAGAGCAGCGCAGTCTGGCTGCGCGAACATTTCAACGACGAATATGTCAAGAAGGCGCAGGCCGAAGGGCTGCGTTCGCGCGCGGTCTACAAGCTGGAGGAGCTGATCGAGCGCGACCGGTTGCTGAAGCCCGGCATCAACGTGGTGGACCTGGGCGCGGCGCCGGGCAGCTGGTCGCAGCTGGTGCGCAACCGGCTGGGCGACAGCGGCAAGGTGTTCGCGCTGGACATCCTGCCGATGCAGAGCATCGCCGGGGTGGATTTCCTGCAGGGCGACTTCCGCGAAGAGTCGGTGCTGCGCGAGCTGGAGTCCCGCCTGCAGGGGCATCGGCTGGATCTTGTACTGTGCGATCTGGCCCCCAATATGAGCGGTGTGGCGCTTGCCGACCAGATTCGCGCGATGGCGTTGGCGGAATTGGCGCTGGATTTCAGCAGGCAGTGGCTCAAGCCGGGCGGCTCGTTCCTGATCAAGCTGTTCCAGGGAGTCGGTTTTGACGATTACTTGCGTTGCTTGCGCGCAGACTTCAGTCGCGTGACGATGCGTAAACCCAAGGCCTCGCGGGCGCGTTCCCGCGAGGTGTATGCATTGGCGACGGGGCGCAAGCCCGATGCCGTGCCACTGGCGAGTACTGTTCATGAATGAAACGGCGAAAAACGTGTTGCTCTGGGTGATCATCGCGGTGGTGTTGTTCACCGTGTTCGAAAGCTTCAATCCCCACAGCAGCCGTTCATCCGACCTGGCCTACAGCGCGTTCGTGCAGAACGTGAAGAGCGGCAACGTCTCCAGCGCCACGATCAGCGCCGACCAGCCGCCCACGATCAGCGGCAAGCTCAAGGACGGCAGCGCGTTCCGCACCGTTGCCCCGATGCTGGGCTTCTCCACCAATGCGGTGGTCAAGGAGATGCAGGAGCAGGGCGTGGAGCTGCGGCAGGACCCGTCCGAGGGCTTTTCGCTCATCGGCCTGCTGATCAGCTGGTTGCCGGTGCTGCTGATCGTCGGCGTGTTCATCTGGTTCATGCGCCAGATGCAGTCCGGTGGCGGCGGTCGCGGCGCCATGAGTTTCGGGCGGTCGCGTGCCAAGCTGCAGGGCGAGGACCAGATCAAGGTCAATTTCAGCGACGTCGCCGGCTGCGACGAGGCGAAGGAGGAGGTCGGCGAACTGGTCGAGTTCCTGCGCGACCCTGGCCGCTTCCAGAAGCTGGGCGGCAAGATCCCCCGCGGCGTGCTGATGGTCGGCCCGCCGGGCACCGGCAAGACGCTGCTGGCCAAGGCGATCGCCGGCGAGGCCAAGGTGCCGTTCTTCTCGATCTCCGGCTCCGACTTCGTCGAGATGTTCGTCGGCGTCGGCGCCAGCCGCGTGCGCGACATGTTCGAGCAGGCCAAGAAGCATGCGCCGTGCATCATCTTCATCGACGAGATCGACGCGGTCGGTCGGCACCGTGGCGCCGGCCTGGGCGGCGGCCATGACGAGCGCGAGCAGACCCTGAACCAGCTGCTGGTCGAGATGGACGGCTTCGAGGGTACCGAGGGCGTCATCGTGATCGCCGCGACCAACCGCCCCGACGTGCTCGATCCGGCGCTGCTGCGGCCGGGCCGCTTCGACCGCCAGGTGGTGGTCGGCCTGCCGGACGTGCGCGGGCGCGAGCAGATCCTCAAGGTGCACATGCGCAAGGTGCCGATCGCCAGCGACGTCAACGCGATGACGATCGCCCGCGGCACGCCGGGTTTCTCCGGCGCGGACCTGGCCAACTTGGTGAACGAGGCGGCCCTGTTCGCCGCGCGCGAGAACGCCCGCGAGGTGCGCATGAGCCACCTGGACAAGGCGCGCGACAAGATCCTGATGGGCAGCGAGCGCCGCTCGATGGCGATGAGCGAGGACGAGAAGAAGCTCACCGCGTACCACGAGGCGGGCCATGCCATCGTGGGCCGCCTGGTGCCCGAGCACGACCCGGTCTACAAGGTCACCATCATTCCGCGCGGGCGCGCGCTCGGCGTCACCATGTACCTGCCGGAGGGCGACAAGTACAGCGTCAACCGCGTGGCGATCGAGTCGCAGCTGTGCTCGCTGTACGGCGGCCGCGTGGCCGAGGAGCTCATCTTCGGCGCCGACAAGGTCACCACCGGTGCGTCGAACGACATCGAGCGCGCCACCAAGATGGCGCGCAACATGGCGACCAAGTGGGGCCTGTCCGACGAACTGGGTCCGATCACCTACGGTGAGGACGAGGACGAGGTCTTCCTGGGCCGTTCGGTGACCCAGCACAAGAGCATCTCGAACGAGACGGCGAGCAAGATCGACGACGTCGTGCGCGGCATCCTGGATCGCGCCTATGCGCGCAGCAAGGAGCTGCTCACGGCCAACCTCGACAAGCTGCACACCATGGCCGAGTTGCTGTTGCAGTACGAGACCATCGACTCGCACCAGATCGACGACATCATGGCCGGGCGCCAGCCCGGCCCGCCGGCGGACTGGAGCAAGAACGCCCCGGGCGGATCGACGCCGCCGCCACCGCCGCCGAAAAGCGACGCGGGCGCGCCGGTGGGCAAGGTCGGCGATCCCGCGGCGCAGAATCGCGCGTCGCTGGGTGAGTGAGGGCAGGCCATCGGCGCGGGCTGCTGCCGACGGCTTCCTGCAACGGCCGTCGATCCACAGGACGTCGAATCGAAGATGAAGAAATTTTGCGAAAAGGGTTGACGCATGCGCGCGGAGTCTGAATAATTCCGCCTCTTGCTTCAGCGCCTCGATGCTTCGGCATCGACGCACGGCATGACAAGTTTTTTTCAGTGCGCCCGTAGCTCAGTTGGATAGAGTACCTGGCTACGAACTAGGTGGTCGGGAGTTCGAATCTCTCCGGGCGCACCATTTTTATTCGGTGAAGCGGGGTGCTTGCACCCCGTTTCGTTTTCATCGCGACGAGAGCTTCGCGGCGGTGAAAACGACAGTTTCAAGTGGATGGTGCGGCTTGTACGGATTGACTGGGCCAGGCGTCACCCGTAACATTTCAAGGCTTCGACGGTGCTTGTGTCGAGGGCTCGAAAGCGGGGTATAGCTCAGTCTGGTAGAGCGTTGCGTTTGGGACGCAAAAGTCGGGGGTTCGAATCCCTCTACCCCGACCAGCAACATGTTCTACTGGTAATGACTGCGCTTGTAGCTCAACCGGATAGAGCATCGGCCTTCTAAGCCGAGGGTTGCAGGTTCGAATCCTGTCGGGCGCGCCAGTATCAAACGATGGTGGATGTAGCTCAGCTGGTTAGAGTCCCGGATTGTGATTCCGGTTGTCGTGGGTTCGAATCCCATCATCCACCCCAGTTCCACCCCGGTTTTCCGGGCACAACCCAGTTCCTGGGCCGTTAGCTCAGTTGGTAGAGCAGTTGACTCTTAATCAATTGGTCGAAGGTTCGAATCCTTCACGGCCCACCACTCCAAGGACAGGCGCCCGGCAAACCGGGCGCCTGTCTGCTTTTGGGCGGCCGCGGTCGTTCACGTTCCGGCTTGTGCTGCAAGGCCGCGCAACCGTAAAATGATCCGATTTCGTACAAGGGAATCCTCGACTTGGGCGAGCGTGCCGCAGGGTTCCCGCGGCGGTGGGCGGCAACGGCCGACGGTCGTCCGGCGCCGTGTCCCGTACGCGTGGTCGATGGCGGCGGCATCGCGAAAGTGGCGGAATTGGTAGACGCACTGGATTTAGGTTCCAGCGGGTAACCCCGTGGGGGTTCGAGTCCCCCCTTTCGCACCATGGTCCGTTCGGTTTTGCAGGCGGGGGATCCCGCCATGGCGCCTGTGGCAGGGCCACAACACAAAAGTAGTACCAGGAGACGTCATGCAGGTTTCGGTTGAGAATGTCGGTTCGCTGGAGCGCAAGCTCACGGTGAAGTTTCCCGCGGAGCGGTTCGAGACGCAGGTCAGCGCGCGGATCGCGGAAATGGGCCGCACGGTTCGTTTGAAGGGTTTCCGCCCGGGCAAGGTGCCCGTGACGGTGATCAAGCAGCGTTTTGGCGAGCAGGTGCGGGGCGAGGTGCTTTCCGACCTGATCGGCAGCACCCTGCGCGAGGCGGTGGAGCAGGAGAAACTGCAGCCGATCGCGAATCCGGCGATCAACACCACCGGCCGCCCGGAGAACGGCGAGATCGCCTACACGGCGACCTTCGAGATCATGCCGGAGTTTCCCGAGATCGACGTCTCGGCGCTGGAAGTGCATCGTGCCGTGGCCGAGGTCACCGACGCCGACATCGACCGGATGCTTGAAACCCTGCGCCTGCAGCGGCGCAGCTTCGAGGAGGTCGAGCGCGCCTCGGCGGCCGACGATTTCGTGATGTTCGAATACGCCGCCACGGCGGGCGATTACCGCTTCCCTGCCGAGGGGCTGGAGCGTGCCGGCAGCGTGCTGGGCTCGGGGACCCTGTTCGCGGCGCTGGACGAGGCCCTCACGGGGCACGTGGCCGGCGACGAGTTCGAGGCTGCGATCGAGTTCCCCGCGGATTTCCGCAACGAACAGCTGGCAGGCAAGACGGCCCAGGTCAGCTTCCACGTCATCAAGGTGCAGGAGCCGAAGCTGCCGGAGATCGACGGCGATTTCGCCAGGCTCTTCGGCATCGAGGACGGCGACCTGGAGACCTTCCGCAAGGAGGTTCGCGCCAACCTCGAGCGCGAGCTCAAGGCCGCGTTGATGGCCCGCCTGAAGTCGGAGGTGGCCAGCAAGCTGGCCGAGGCGCACGGCGAGCTGGACGTGCCGAAGATGCTGGTGCAGTCCGAGGCGCGTACCCTGGCCGCGGGCAACGTGCCCGAAGGCCAGCAGCCGCCGCAACAGTTGATCGATGCCGCGTTGCCGATAGCCCGCAAGCGGGTGGTTGCCGGCCTGCTGATGGGTGAAATCGCCCGCAAGCAGGGGCTCAAGATCGACCGCAAGCGGGTTGCGGAGCAGTTGGCCGCGATCGCCTCGACGTACGAGGAACCGGAAAAGGTCATTGAACTCTACAACGGCGACCCCCAGTTGATGTCCGGGCTGCAGAATCGCGTGATGGAAGACCAGGTGGCCGAGTGGGTGGCCGACCATGCCAACACCACCCGGCAGGAACTGAGTTTCGACGACGTGATGCGCCCAGCCAGCGCCTGACCACAGCCAGGACCGTCCACCACCCAGTCGCGAGCGTGATGACCATGGATCCCATCAAGAATCTCAATCTGGTACCGATGGTCGTCGAGCAGACCGCTCGCGGCGAACGTTCCTATGACATCTACTCGCGCCTGTTGAAGGAGCGGGTGATCTTCCTCGTGGGCGAGGTGAACGACCAGGTGGCCAACCTGATCGTGGCGCAGATGCTGTTCCTGGAGTCGGAGAACCCGGACAAGGACATCAACTTCTACATCAACAGCCCCGGCGGTGCGGTGACGGCCGGGCTGGCGATCTACGACACCATGCAGTTCATCAAGCCGGCGGTCAGCACGATGTGCATCGGCCAGGCCTGCAGCATGGGCTCGTTTCTGCTGATGGCGGGTGCCAAGGGCAAGCGTTTCGCCTTGCCGAACTCCCGCATCATGATCCACCAGCCCTCGGGCGGTGCGCAGGGCCAGGCCACGGACATCGAGATCCAGGCGCGCGAAATCCTGTACATCCGCGAGCGGCTGAACAAGCTCTACGTGGAGCATACAGGCCAGTCGCTGCAGAAGATCGAGGCGGACATGGAGCGCGACCGGTTCATGAACGCCGAGGATGCCAAGACCTACGGCCTGATCGACGAAGTGCTCGACAGGCGTGCCGTGGAATCCGTCAAATCCGCCTGATTCGACGACTTTACCCGGGTGCCCGCCATGGGCTCTGCGTCTGCAGGCAGACGCGGAGCCCTGTGGTATTCTCGCGGCGCACCCGGATTTACCAGCAGGATCGAGAGTATGAGTGACGACCGGCAGGGGCGTTCCAGCGACAGCGGCAAGATTCTCTATTGCTCGTTCTGTGGCAAGAGCCAGCATGAAGTGCGCAAGCTGATCGCGGGTCCCTCCGTGTTCATCTGCGACGAGTGCGTGGAGCTGTGCAACGACATCATCCGTGAGGAACTGGAAGAAAAGGCCGCCGCGGGCCATACCCAGCTGCCCAAGCCCCGCGAGATCCGTGAATCGCTGGACCAGTACGTGGTGGGGCAGGCGCGCGCCAAGAAAGCCCTGGCCGTGGCCGTGTACAACCACTACAAGCGGATGGAGTCGCGCCAGAAGAGCGACGACATCGAGCTGGGCAAGTCCAATATCCTGCTGATCGGGCCGACCGGCTCGGGCAAGACCCTGCTGGCCGAAACGCTGGCGCGGCTGCTCAACGTGCCGTTCACCATCGCCGACGCCACCACGCTGACCGAAGCCGGCTACGTGGGCGAGGATGTCGAGAACATCATCCAGAAGCTGCTGCAGAAGTGCGACTACGACGTCGAGAAGGCGCAGTCGGGCATCGTCTACATCGACGAGATCGACAAGATCTCGCGCAAGAGCGAGAACCCGTCGATCACCCGCGACGTTTCCGGCGAAGGCGTGCAGCAGGCGTTGCTCAAGCTGATCGAGGGTACCCTCGCATCGGTGCCGCCGCAGGGCGGGCGCAAGCACCCGCAGCAGGAATTCCTGCAGGTCGACACCAAGAACATCCTGTTCATCTGCGGCGGTGCCTTTGCCGGCCTGGAAAAGGTCATCCAGCAGCGCTCCGAGAGCACCGGCATCGGCTTCGGCGCCGAGGTGCGCAGCAAGGAGCGCACGCAGAACCTGGGCAAGGTGCTGGCGGACGTCGAGCCGGCGGACCTGGTGCGCTTCGGCTTGATTCCCGAGTTCGTCGGGCGCTTGCCGGTCGTCGCCACGCTGGACGAGCTGGACCAGGCCGCGCTGGTGAAGATTCTCACCGAGCCCAAGAATGCCGTCACCAAGCAGTTCAAGAAGCTGTTCGAGATGGAGGACGTGGAGCTCGAATTCCGCCCCGAGGCGCTGGACGCGATCGCGCAGAAGGCGCTCAAGCGCAAGACGGGCGCCCGCGGCCTGCGTACCATCCTGGAGCAGGTGCTGCTGGACACCATGTACGAGCTGCCCTCGCTGGAACACGTCAGCAAGGTGGTTGTCGATGATGCGGTGATCGAAGGGCAGGCCGAGCCCTACCTGATCTATCGCGGCAACCTGCAGCAGCGCGTGGCAGGCGATGGCGGCGACGCCGCGGCCTGATCGACCCGGCTGTGGCGATCGTGTGCGGCCCCGGTGTTTCCACCGGGGCCGCGTCGTTTCCGGGCCATTGCAAGCCTTGCGCTGCCCCGGAATCGCCTCCACTTGACGTGTACAGAGGCCCGGTGCAGTGTCGGGACGAAACCCCCAGAATTCGAGGAATCGCTTTTCCATGGCCAAGCAAGCCCCCGCCCCCGTTGCGCTGGACGCCCTGCCGGTACTGCCTTTGCGCGACGTGGTGGTCTATCCGCACATGGTGATCCCGCTGTTCGTCGGCCGCGACAAGTCGATGCGGGCGCTCGAGCGCGCGATGGAAGGAGAACGGCAGATCCTGCTGGTGGCCCAGACCAGCCCGGACATCGACGACCCCGAGGTTTCCGACCTGCATCAGGTCGGCACACTGGCGGGTGTGCTGCAGTTGCTGAAACTCCCGGACGGCACGGTCAAGGTGCTGGTGGAGGGGCAGTCGCGCGTGGCGCTCGAGGATTTCAGCGAGAACGACGGCATGCTGACCGCGCGGTCGCGGGTCATCGAACCCGCCTACAACGCGAAGGAGCGGGAGCTGGACGTCGTTTCGCGCACGCTGATCTCGCTGTTCGAACAGCTGGTCAAGCAGAGCCGCAAGTTGCCGCCGGAAGTCCTGGCCAGCCTGTCGGGCATCGACGACCCTTCGCGCGTGGCCGATTCCATCGCCGCGCATCTTTCCGTGCGCATGGCCGACAAGCAGAAGGTGCTGGAGACGGCCGACGTGGGCAAGCGGCTCGAGCTGCTGATCGGGCTGGTCGATGGCGAGATGGACCTGCAGCAGGTCGAAAAGCGCATCCGTGGCCGGGTCAAGTCGCAGATGGAGAAGAGCCAGCGCGAGTACTACCTCAACGAGCAGATGAAGGCGATCCAGAAGGAGCTGGGCGACAGCGAGGATGGCCCGAACGAGGTCGAGGAGCTGCAGAAGAAAATCGATGCTGCCGGCATGCCCAAGCCGGTGCTGGCCAAGGCGCGGCAGGAGTTCGGCAAGCTGCGCCAGATGTCGCCGATGTCGGCCGAGGCCACCGTCGTGCGCAACTACCTCGACTGGCTGGTCGGCGTGCCGTGGAAGAAGCGCAGCAAGGTGCGCAAGGACCTGCAGGTGGCGCAGGAAGTCCTCGATGCCGATCACTTCGGCCTGGAGAAGGTGAAGGAGCGCATCCTCGAGTACCTCGCCGTGCAGCAGCGCGTTTCCGTGATGAAGGGGCCGATCCTGTGCCTGGTCGGTCCCCCCGGTGTGGGCAAGACGTCGCTGGGGCAGTCGATCGCCAAGGCGACCAACCGCAAGTTCGTCCGCATGAGCCTGGGTGGCGTGCGCGACGAGGCCGAGATCCGCGGCCATCGGCGCACCTACATCGGCTCCATGCCGGGGCGCATCGTGCAGAACATCAACAAGGCCGGCGCCAGGAACCCGCTGTTCGTGCTGGACGAGATCGACAAGATGTCGATGGACTTCCGCGGCGATCCCTCGTCGGCGCTGCTGGAGGTGCTCGATCCGGAGCAGAACCACGCGTTCAACGACCATTACCTCGAGGTCGACCTGGACCTGTCCGAGGTGATGTGGATCGCCACCGCCAATTCGCTGAACATCCCCGGGCCGCTGCTCGATCGCATGGAGGTCATTCGCATCCCCGGTTACACCGAGGATGAGAAGCTCGGCATCGCGCGCAAGTACCTGTTGCCGAAACAGCTCAAGGCCAACGGCCTCAAGCCGGAGGAGCTCGACGTCGCCGAAGAGGCGCTGCGCGACATCGTGCGCTACTACACGCGCGAATCCGGCGTGCGCAATCTCGAGCGCGAGATTTCCAAGATCTGCCGCAAGGTGGTCAAGGAGTTGACCCTGGGCCAGGTGAAGAAAACCAAGGCCAAGTCCAAGACGTCGCGGGCGAAAATCGCCGCCGGCAAGTCGAAGGCTGCGGCAGGCAGCGTCAAGGTGGACGCGACGAATCTGGGCGAATACCTCGGCGTGCGTCGGTTCGACTTCGGCCGCAAAGAGCTGCAGAACGAAGTGGGCCTGGTCACCGGCCTGGCCTGGACCCAGGTCGGCGGCGAACTGCTCAGCATCGAGGGATCGGTGGTCGCCGGCAAGGGACGCCTGGTGCATACCGGGCAGTTGGGCGACGTGATGAAGGAATCGATCCAGGCGGCGCTTTCGGTGGTGCGCGCGCGTGCCGACCGGCTGGGCATCGACCCGGAGTTCCACCAGAAGCTGGACGTGCACATCCACGTTCCCGAAGGCGCCACGCCCAAGGACGGTCCCAGCGCAGGCATCGCCATGTGCACGGCGCTGGTGTCGGTGCTGACCAAGGTGCCGGTGCGTTCGGAGGTGGCCATGACCGGCGAGATCACCTTGCGTGGCCGCGTGCTGCCCATCGGCGGGCTCAAGGAAAAGCTGCTGGCGGCGCATCGCGGCGGCATCACCACGGTAATCATTCCCGAGGACAACAAGAAGGACCTGGCGGACATGCCGGCCAACATCACCGCCTCGCTGGAGATCCACCCGGTGCGCTGGATCGACGAGGTCCTCGACATCGCGCTGGAGCGGCCGGTGCAGCCCAAGCCGGCGAGCGAAACGCCGCCGGCGCCGGTCGCCGGGGAGTCGACGGAAGGACACTCGCTGACGCATTGAGCGAGGCGGTTTCCCGATTCGACGTCCGATCGGAGCCGAGTCATGCCAGGGGCAGGGATGCCCGGTTCGAGGCGGGCGGGATGCTCGCTCGCGGCGTGCACGGGTTGCCATGCGACGGTCCGATTCGAGTGCGCGGATGCAGGCGTTCGTGACGGGTGAAACTTCTCCCAGGCCATTTTCTCTTTCGCGCGGATCGGTCGCTGCGACGACTGCGTCGCTTCGGTTGCCCGTGCGATCGACCCTCGATGCGGCCGTGTCGACGTTGATCGGCGAAGTTTCGGCTCATGCCGGAAACCTGCCTGCGCATGCGCTTTTTAATGGTGCCGGACAGGCCGGAAACGTTGCTGTGCCTTGTGTTGCGGATTGCGGCGAGGCACTGGTATAAAGGCGATACCGCAGCCCCCGCTCTTGCTTGTCGGCGAGGCGATGCGGAGGTGCGTCACGGCTCTGGCACCAGCCAACCATCCATGCTCATGTCATCCGTCCCGCGACGGGTCGCGTGGGCGAAATCCGAACGAGGGAGTTTTCAATGAACAAAACCGATCTGATCAATGCCATTGCCGAGAAGGCCGAGCTGACCAAGGCAGACGCTGGTCGTGCGCTGGAGGCCTATCTGGAGGCCATCCAGAAGTCGTTGAAGAAAGGCGAGGATGTCTCGGTGGTGGGCTTCGGCACGTTCACCGTGCGCAAGCGGGCGGCGCGCACCGGGCGCAACCCGCGGACCAACGAAACGATCAAGATCAAGGCCTCGAAAGTGCCCGCGTTCAAGGCTGGCAAGACCCTGAAGGATGCCCTAAACTAAGCGGCTTGCGCTTGGTTTCGGGTGCTTAGCTCAGCGGTAGAGCGTCGCCCTTACAAGGCGGTGGTCGTAGGTTCGATCCCTACAGCACCCACGAGATTGTGCGGAGTGGTAGTTCAGTTGGTTAGAATGCTGGCCTGTCACGCCGGAGGTCGCGGGTTCGAGTCCCGTCCACTCCGCCACGTATAGCAAGGGCGCCCGCGTGGCGCCCTTGTCATGTGGGTCTGGCGTGTTCCGGCGGTGCCGTGGCCGCCCGGTACACGCCGGTGAGGCATCTTGCCTCGGCTGGATCATGCGCCTGGCGCGCTTCCAATCACGTTGCGGGAAGGTTTCTATGCTGCAGGCAATGCGTAACAAGATGCACGGGTGGCCGTCCATCATCGTTCTGGGCCTCGCCGTGCTGGCGATGTCGCTGTTTGGCATGGAGAGCTATTTCACCTCGCAGAGCGAAAATTTCGTGGCCAAGGTGGGCAAGCGCGAGATCAGCCAGAACGCGTTCCAGAACCGCATGAACCAGTTGCGGCAGCAGTTCAGTGCCCAGCAGGGCGACCAGTTCGACCCGGCCATGTTCGAGAAGCCGGAAACCAAGTTGCGCGTGCTGGACGCGATGATCGACGAGCAGCTCCTGCTGCAAGCGAATGACGACTGGGGCATGCGCGTTTCCGATCAGTCGCTGCGCGATGCGATCGCCGGCATTCCCGCCTTCCAGGTCAACGGCAAGTTCGATCCGACCAGCTACCGCGCCTATCTTGCCAACAGCGGCAAGACCTCGGCCATGTTCGAGGATGAGATCCGCTCGTCACTGGCAACGCAACTGCTGCCGCAGGCGATCGACGACAGCGCCATCGTCGGCGACGAGCGCGTCGATGATTACCTCGCCCTCGCCACCCAGCGGCGCGACCTGCGCTACTTCGTGCTGGCAAAGCCCGATCCGGCCGAGAAGCAGGTGACCGATGCGCAGATCGAAGCCTGGTACAAGGCCCACCAGGCCGACTACATGAATCCCGAACAGGTTTCGGTGAAGTACGTGGAAGTGGATGGCGCCAGGCTCAAGCCCAAGGCGGCCCCCAGCGAAGAGGAGCTGAAGGCACGCTACGAAGAGGAAAAGCAGCGCTTCGTGCAGCCGGAGCAGCGGCTGGTCTCGCACATCCTGATCAACGTGCCGACCAATGCCACGCCGGACCAGCAGAAGACCGCGCTGGCCAAGGCGGACCAGATCGCCGCCGAGGCGACGCCGGCGAATTTCGCCAAGCTGGCCGAAAAGGATTCGCAGGACCTCGGTTCGCGGCGCCAGGGCGGCGACCTCGGCTGGCTCGAGAAGGGCGTGACCAACGCCGCGTTCGATTCGGCGATGTTCGCGCTGCAGAAGGGGCAGATCTCCAAGCCGGTGCTGTCGTCGGACGGCTATCACATCATCTGGTTGCGCGACGTGCGCAGCGGCGAATCCAAGCCGTTCGCCGAAGTGCGTGACCAGTTGCTGCAGGAGGCGACCAGCGCCGAGCGCGACCGCCAGTACAACGAGCTGGCCGGCAAGATGGCGGACCAGACCTATTCCAACCCCGGTTCGCTCGAACCCGCGTCCGCCGCGCTCGACCTGCCGATCCACGACACGCCGCTGTTCTCGCGAAGCGGTGGCGAGGGCCTGGCAGCCAACCCCAAGGTGGTCGCCGCTGCGTTCAGCGACGACGTGCTGGTCCAGGGCAACAACTCGAGCCTGATCGACCTGGGCAACAACCATTCGGTCGTGATCCACGTCGACAAGCATGTGCCCGCCGCGGCCAAGCCGCTGGAGGAGGTCCGCGCCAGCGTGCAGCAGAGCATCCTGCAGGAGCGCATCGCGGCGGCGGCCCGGAAGCAGGCCGACGAGGTGCTGGCCCGTCTGCACAAGGGCGAGGACATGGCGGCGGTAGCCAAATCACTCGACGCCAAGGTCATCAGCGTACCCGAGGCGGTGCGCGGCCAGTCGTTCCAGGTGCCGGCGCCGGTGCTGAAGGAAGCGTTCCTGCTGCCGCATCCGTCCGCACCCGACAAGCCCCGGTTCGCCGAGGTGGACATGGGCGATGGCGGCTTCGCCATGGTGGCGGTGGACAAGGTGCAGCCCGGTGACCTGGGCAAGATCACGGCGGAAGACCGCGAGGTGTTGCACCGGCAGATGGCACAGGCCTATGCCGGCGAAGCGACGCGCGAGCTGCTCCAGGCCCTGCGCGCCAAGACCAAGATCAAGATCAACAAGAACCTGCTGTAGCGGGCGTCGCCCGGCTGCCCCGCGCCCCGCCTGCGGCGGGGCGCGTCGTGCCTGTCTCGTGCGCGCTGCCGATGGCCGCCTGGGATTCCAGCCGCGACCAGCAGGCGTCAGTCGATGTCGTCCAGCTTCAGTACCTGGCCGGGCTGGATCGCCTGGCCCTGGGGCAGGTCGTTCAGCTGCTGCAGGCGCGTGACGCTGGTCGAGTATTCCTGTGCTATCTGCCACAGGCTTTCGCCCTGGCTGACCACGTGGGTGCCACGCCCGCCACCCGGTTTGCCACCGTCCCGGTCCGCCGTCGAGGGGGAGGCGGTATCGGTGAGCATGGCGTTTTCGAACTCGCTGGCATGATCGGCTGGCAGCATCAGGTACCGCACCGTCCGCGCGTCCAGCTTGTCGCCACGGAACGCAGGGTTGAGCTGTCGCAGGGCCGCCTCCGGCATGCCGGCCATCTCGGCGGCGCGCGCCACCGTGACGGAGTGCGTCACGGCCGCCTGTACCAGATGCTGGGCTTCCGGCAGGCGCGGCAGGCTGACCTGGAACCGCGCCGGCTCGCGGATCACGCAGGCGATCGCCAGCAACTGGGTCAGATGCTCGCGCGTGACGCGGCGCACCGGCAGATCGGGAATCACCGGCTTGTCCGCCGGCGTGCCGTGCTGGCGGATCAGCCGGCGTATCTTGAACTCGCCGGCGTTGTAGGCGTAGTCGGCCACGCGCCAGTCATGGAAGCGGTCGTGGTATTGCTGCAGCAGCTTCATCACCGCGTGCGTCGCGGCAGGGATGTCCAGGCGGCCGTCGTAATGATGATCCACGCGCAGGCCCATCGCCCGCGCGGTCACCGGCATGATCTGCCACATGCCGGCGGCGTCGTGCCGACGCCCCCGCACCGGCCGGTAGCGGCTCTCCACCCACGGCAGCAGCACGAATTCGCCCGGGACGTCGTACTGCTCCGCGACCTGCTGTATGTAGGTCAGGCGCGGCAGTGCGCGGCCCAGGGAGCTTTCGAACCGCGCCGGGCTGCGCGTATAGCGCGCGGCCCACGCCAGTACCGAAGGGTCGGCATCGCAGCCGGGCAGGGCAAAGCTGCTGCGCAGCCGGTCCCACGGATCGGCCACCGCGGCAGGTGCCGCCGCGGGGGCGCTGATGGCGATGGCCGGCTCCGTCACGGGAGCGGCGACCGGTGCCGGTGCCTGCGTGGGCTGCGAGGGCATGCTGGTGCAGGCGGCCAGCGCGACCGAAAGCGCCAGCGGCAGCAGCAGCTGTCGGCAGGCGCCGTTCATGCGCGGAAGACATCCTTGGCCGCCCGCAAGGCGGCAAAGCGGGCCACCCGGTCGCCTTCGACGCCGCGCCGGGCGCACCAGTCGACCACGGCTTCGGCATCCACCCGCAGGAAGGGGTTGGCCGCCCGTTCTTCCGCCAGCGTGACCGGCAGGCTGGGCTGGCCGTCGGCGCGCAACCGATCCACCTCGTCCCGGCGCCGCTGCAGTTCGGCGTTGTCCGGCTCCACCTCATTCGCGAAAAGGCCGTTGGCCCGGGTGTATTCGTGCCCGGCGCAGACCCGGGTCGAACCGGGCAGTGCCGCGAGGCGCTCCAGCGAGGCGAGCATCTGGGCCGGCGTACCTTCGAACAAGCGGCCGCAGCCGAGGCTGAACAGGGTGTCGCCACACAGCAGCAGGCCGGCGCCCACGTAGGCGATGTGGGTCAGGGTGTGGCCGGGGATCGCCAGCACCTCGAATGCCAGCTTCGGCGCAGGCAGCGTCACGGTGTCGCCATCGCCGACGGCGTGCGTCAGGCAGTCGATGCGCGGGTCGCGCGGGCCGTGCACCGTCGCGCCGTGGCGCTGCCGCAGTTTGGCGGCGCCGCCGATGTGATCGTTGTGGTGGTGGGTCAGCAGCACGCTGCGCAAGCGCAGTTGGCGCCGTTCCAGAGCCTGCTCGACCACGGCCGCATCGCCCGGGTCGACGACGACCGCCTGGCATTCATCGTCGTGAAGCAGCCAGATGTAGTTGTCGGTCAGGGCCGGGAGTGGCAAAAGATGCAAGGCGGTTCCGGGTAGTCGGGGGGCGACAGCGGTTGCGCGTCGCTGCCGGTGCTTGCCGGCCGACGCGGCCACCTGGCCGCCTGGAGCGCCCGACTATAGAGGGGCAACGGCGGCTGCTCGTTAGTACGACGTTAAGACGAAGACCGGGCATTCAGATGCGTGAGGCAGGTCCGCGGCGACTGCGATCGGTTCCCCACTGCGGCTAAACTGCGGGTTTGCGAAAGCACCCGGGCCCGCTGCATGCGTCGACAGCACAACGACATCTACGCCAGTGCACCGCTGCGCCGATTGCGCGATGCCCAGGCGAGGGTGCTCGCGCCCCAGTTGCAGCGCTGTTTCGGTACGCACGCGCTGCTGCTGGGGGTTGCCGTCGACGAAATGCCGCCGGCGCTGCCGATGCTGGGCAGCTGGGTTCGCCTCCATCTCGATGGCGACCGCTACGCGGGCGACCTGCTTGCCGCCGTGGACCAGCCGCTGCCGTTCATCGACGATGCGTTCGACCTGGTGTTGCTGCGCCATGCGCTGGAGGTGTCGCCGGTCTCCTCGGCGCTGCTGGAGGATGTGCTGCGGGTGCTGGCCCCGGGCGGCGTGCTGGCGCTGACCGGCGTGCATCCGGTCAGCGGCTGGTCGCCGTGGTTGCGCTGGCACGCCCGCGGCCGGACGCTCAGGCTGCAGCTTCCCCTGCAGCTGGAGCGCGTGCTGCGCCATGCCGGCATGGACATCGAACTGGACCGACGCGTGGGACGCGGCTGGCCGGGGTTGCCGGCAACGCCGACGGCGCCGGACAGCGCGCTGGGCGGTGGTTACGTGCTGCTGGCACGCAAGCGTCGGCGACTGGCCACGCCATTGCGCATCAAGCCGGTGGCGCTGCCGGTGCCGGCGCCGGGCAGGCTGTCGCCGGGCACGCGGCCCAACCCGGCCTTGCAGACAACAGGGGACACCTGAACACCCATGAGTGAAGTGGAAGCATTTACCGATGGCGCCTGCCTCGGCAATCCCGGGCCCGGGGGCTGGGCCGCGTTGCTGCGTGCGCCCGGCGGCGAGCGGATGCTGGCCGGCCGGGAGCCCGCCACGACCAACAACCGCATGGAACTGATGGCCGCCATCGCCGCCCTGGAAGCACTGAAGCGACCGTGCGTGGTCACCCTCACCACCGACTCGCGCTACGTCATGCAGGGCATCGAGCAGTGGTTGCCGCGGTGGCGCGCCAACGGGTGGCGCACGGCCGATCGCAAGCCGGTCAAGAACCAGGATCTGTGGCAGCGCCTGTCCGATGCGGTCGGCACGCACCAGGTCCGCTGGCGATGGGTGCGGGGCCACAATGGCCACGTGGAGAACGAACGCGTGGACCGTGCCGCGCGCGAGCAGGCCGAATCGATCAGGAGCGGTGCATGAGGCAGATCGTTCTCGACACCGAAACGACCGGCCTGGAAGTGCGCCAGGGCCACCGCCTGGTGGAAATCGCCTGCGTCGAAATGGTCGAGCGCAGGCTCACCGGGCGGCATTACCAGACCTATCTGAATCCCGATCGTGCCATCGACGAGGGGGCGCGCCAGGTCACCGGCATCGAGGACGAGTTCCTGCTCGACAAGCCGCGGTTTGCCGACGTGGCGGACGAGTTCCTGTCCTTCATCGCGGGTGCCGAACTGATCATCCACAACGCGGCGTTCGACATCGGTTTTCTCGATGCCGAACTGGCTCGCCTCGGTGCCGACCGTGGCTGCATTGCCGATCGTTGCAGCGTGCTCGATACGCTGGCCATGGCGCGCGAGCGCTACCCTGGCCAGCGCAACAGCCTGGATGCCCTGTGCAAGCGACTGGGCGTGGACAACTCGCGCCGCGACCTCCACGGCGGCCTGATCGATGCGCAGTTGCTGGCCGACGTCTACCTGGCCATGACCTCGGGGCAGGTGGGACTGGACCTGGAGTTCGACACGGTCGTCCAGCACCACGCGGTGGTCCTGCCGCCGGCAACCCTGCAGGTGCGTCCGCGCGTGCTGCACGCCTCGGCGAGCGAACTGCTGGAGCACGAGCGGCGGCTCGATGCGCTGGACAAGAGCGCGGGTGGCCAGAGCGTGTGGCGCCGGTTGCAGTGAGGCCCCGCCGGCGAGCTCAGCTGCAGCGCACGAGGACGACGGTGATGTTGTCGTCGCCGCCTCCGTCGAGTGCGTTCAGCAGCAGCTGATCGGCGCATTCCTGCGCGGCGAGGTCGTTGCGCGCGACCGTGCGGGCGATCTCGGCGTCGTCGACGCACTCGGTGAGGCCGTCGCTGCACAGCAGGAAGGTCATGCCCGGCTCGATCGCGCCCCTGGCCATGCCGATGCGCAGTTGTTCGGTGGCGGTGATCCCCAGCGCCTGGGTGAGCAGGTTGCGCTGCGGGTGCTGCGCGGCCTGGGCCGGATCGAGCTGGCCGGCTTCGACCAGCGCCTGGACCAGCGAGTGGTCATGGCTGACCCGGCGCAGGCTGCGCTGCCACAGGTAGATGCGGCTGTCCCCGACCCAGGCAACTTCATAGTCGTCGCCGGTGATCCGCAGCGCGGCGATCGTGGTGCCCATCGGCAGCAGGTCGAAGCTGGGTCGCGTGTGCGCCAGCAGCCGCTCACCGGCTTCGTTCACCGCCTCCACCAGGCTCGCGCCGGCACCGACCCGTTCGACCATGGTGTCGCGCACCAGCGCCGACGCCACTTCGCCATGCTGGTGTCCGCCCATGCCATCGGCGACCAGGAACAGGCCGAGCGAGGCGTCTGCGTGGTAGGTGTCCTCGTTGCGCGTGCGGCGCAAGCCGACGTGGGTTCCGTGTCCGAGTTCGATCATGGGGCTCTGGTCAGGGCAAGCTCCGGCAGCATGCCGCAAGCTTGGGGTTGTTGTCACGAATCCTGTGCTCGCGTATGATTCGCGGCTCGCATGCGCCCATGCACCCGACCGGAGAGGTGGCAGAGTGGTCGAATGTACCTGACTCGAAATCAGGCGTACGTGCAAGCGTACCGTGGGTTCGAATCCCACCCTCTCCGCCAGATACGCAAAACGCCCCGTTCGGGGCGTTTTGCGTATCTGGCGGCGTGGATCGACCCGCCTGGCGCCTCCCGCGCCTAGGCGCCGGCCGTGGCCGCAGCACGATCGAGCTCCAGCACCCGCTCGATCGTCTCGGTCTGCTCCGGCGTGCCGAAGGGCGCGGTGAGGAGGGGCGCCAGCAGGGAGACCAGCCGGGCCAGCAGTTCGGTATCGTTGAACTTCTCGCCCTGGCTCAGGCTGGCGATGAGTTCCTGCATGTCTTCGCCGGCCAGCATGCCGGAGAGCGCCTTCAGCGCGAAATGCAGGCGCAAGCCGAGTTCGCGGCGGGGCAAGGCCGGTAGCGCACGCGAGAACGCCTCGAAGAAGCGCCCGGAGATCGGCCGGTAGTGCGCTTCGAGATAGCTGCGGATGAACGGTGACGGATCGCTGTAGACGCGCCCCAGCAGCCGCATGAAGGCCGGGCCGGATGCGTCCCCGTGGCTGAGCCGGAATGCCGGAATGAACAGCATGGCCAGCACCGCGGCGGCATCCATGGCGAAGGGCTGCTCCTGCTCGCAGGTGCTGAGCAGGAGCAGGCGCTCGCGGTTGAGCCGGTCCAGGCGCAGCGAAAGCACCTCCTGCATCAGGGCTTCCTTGCTGCCGAAGTGGTAATTCACCGCCGCGAGGTTGGCGCCGGCGCGCGCGGTGACGTGGCGCAGCGACATGGCTTCGTAGCCGCATTCGATGAACAGCCACTCGGTGGCCTCCAGCAGCCGCTTGCGGGTGTCGCCGTGGCTGTTGCGCTGGTTCCTGGCCAAGATCCGCTGCTCCGCGCCGCGCCGCGGGCCAGGCCCGCGAGCGCTTCAAATGCAAACTGGAAACGATTGCACGGAAGCTAGCCTCGGCGCCCGCACCGGGCAAGCTGCGGCGCACGAAACCGGGGGCGGGGAAAATGGAACGGGCCGGGTGATCCCGGCCCGTTTCCAGCGCAGAACCGCCGTGCCCGGCGGGGCGCCGCGGCGTCAGCCGGCTTTCTTCTTGGCCAGTCGCAGCCAGGTATCGACCACGGTGTCGGGGTTCAACGAAACCGATTCGATGCCCTGTTCCATCAGCCACTCGGCAAGGTCGGCGTGGTCGCTGGGGCCCTGGCCGCAGATGCCGATGTACTTGCCTTTGGCGCGCGCCGTCTGGATCGCCATGGCCAGCAGCTTCTTCACCGCCGCGTTGCGCTCGTCGAACAGGCCGGCGACGATGGACGAGTCGCGGTCCAGGCCCAGGGTGAGCTGGGTGAGGTCGTTGGAGCCGATCGAGAAGCCATCGAAGATGTCGAGGAACTCGTCGGCGAGCAGGGCGTTGGACGGTACCTCGCACATCATGATGACCTTGAGGCCGTGTTCGCCCTGGCGCAGGTCGTTCTCCGCCAGCACGTCGATGACCTTGCGCCCTTCGTCCAGCGTGCGCACGAACGGGATCATCACCCACACGTTGTCCAGCCCCATCACCTCGCGCACGCGCTTGACCGCCCGGCACTCCAGGCCGAATGCCTCGGCGAAGCTCGCGTCGACGTAGCGGCTGGCACCGCGGAAACCGATCATCGGGTTCTCTTCGTGCGGCTCGTAGCGCGAGCCGCCGAGCAGGTTGGCGTATTCGTTGGATTTGAAATCGCTCATGCGCACGATCACCGGCTTCGGGTAGACCGAGGCGGCGATGGTGGCGATGCCCTCGGCGAGGCGATCGACGTAGAACTCGACCGGGCCGGCATAGCCGGCGATGCGCTCGTCGATCTTCGCCTTGGTCCCGGCGTCCTGCTTGGCGTATTCCAGCAACGCCTTCGGATGCACGCCGATGTGGCTGGCGATGATCATCTCCAGGCGGGCCAGGCCGATGCCGGCGTTGGGCAGCTGGCCGAAGTCGAACGCGCGCTCGGGGTTGGCCACGTTCATCATGATCTTCAGCGGCGCCTCGGGCATGTCGCCGAGGTCCGCGGTGATCCGTTCGAACTTCAGCAGGCCCTCGTAGATCGTGCCGGTGTCGCCTTCGGCGCAGGACACGGTGACGTCGATGCCGTCGGGGATCAGCTCCAGCGCGTTGCCGGTGCCGACCACGGCCGGCACACCGAGCTCGCGCGCGATGATCGCCGCGTGGCAGGTGCGGCCGCCGCGGTTGGTGACGATGGCCGAGGCACGCTTCATCACCGGCTCCCAGTCGGGGTCGGTCATGTCGGCG
Organism: Lysobacteraceae bacterium; assembly: GCA_040255835.1. Classification (GTDB taxonomy): domain Bacteria; phylum Pseudomonadota; class Gammaproteobacteria; order Xanthomonadales; family Rhodanobacteraceae; genus Rhodanobacter. The sequence goes on along the minus strand of JBDZVT010000014.1, from coordinate 28,816 downwards.
ATCAGCACGTCGCCGGCCTGTACCTTGTTCATGTCGGCCAGCGAGCGGACCACGCGCGCCTTGCCGGCGCCGATCTTCTGGCCGATGGAGCGGCCCTCGGCCAGCACCTTGCCTTTCTCGCCGAGGTGGAAGCGCTCCAACTGGGTGGCGTGCGAGCGCGATTTCACGGTTTCCGGGCGAGCCTGCACGATGTACAGCTTGCCGGTGTTGCCGTCCTTCGCCCATTCGATGTCCATCGGGCGGTCGTAGTGCTTCTCGATGATCAGCGCCTGGCGGGCGAGTTCCTGCACGTCGTCATCGCTGATGCAGAACTTGCTGCGCAGTTCGGGCGGGGTGTCCTCGGTTTTCACCCGCTCGCCCGGCGCGCTGGAATAGACCATGCGCAACTGCTTGGCGCCCAGGTTGCGGCGAAGCACCGCCGGCTTGCCCGCGCGCAGGGTCGGCTTGAACACGTAGAACTCGTCGGGATTCACCGCGCCCTGCACGACCATCTCGCCGAGGCCGTACGAGCCGGTGACGAACACCACGTCGCGGAAGCCCGACTCGGTGTCCAGCGTGAACAGCACGCCGGAGGCGCCCACGTCCGAGCGCACCATCAGCTGCACGCCGGCGGACAGGAACACGTCTTCGTGCTTGAAGCCCTGGTGCACGCGGTAGGCGATCGCGCGGTCGTTGTACAACGAGGCGAAGACCTCCTTCACCTTGTGCAGCACGTCGTCGATGCCGACCACATTGAGGAAGGTTTCCTGCTGGCCGGCGAAGGAGGCGTCGGGCAGGTCCTCCGCTGTCGCCGAGGAGCGCACCGCCACCGCGATGTCCTGGGCGCCGGCGTCCTTGCACAGCTTGGTGTAGGCCTCGCGGATCGCCTGCTCGAGCTCGGCGGGCAAAGCGGTGTCGACGATCCAGCCGCGGATTTCCCTGCCGGCCGCGACCAGTGCGTCGACGTCGTCGACGTCGAGCGAGGCCAGCCGGTCCCGGATGCGCCGGGCCAGGCCGCTTTTTTCCAGGTACTGCTGGAATGCGGCGGCGGTGGTCGCGAAGCCGCCCGGCACGGAGACACCGAGCTTGGCCAGGTTGCCGATCATCTCGCCCAGCGAGGCATTCTTGCCGCCGACCTTGCCCAGGTCGGTCATGCGCAGTTGGTCGAGCCAAAGCACCAAGTCGTTCAAGAGTGTCTCCTCGGAAGGCGGAAGGTGGGCAGCCGATGCCACGGGAGCGGGCGTGCTGCAAAGAACTGGTATTGTCCGCTGTCGATGGTGCGCAGCACAAGAAGACCAGTGCCACGCCAAGTCATTCCAACCGGATACCAGTCAACGCGCGTTCAACCCGGGACAGCGTTTTTCCCTTGCGCTAAGGTGCGAGCCAGTGCCCCCCGGACGGCGGAAGCCCCCCATGCAGCGAACCGTGTTTTTCATTTCCGATTCCACTGGTATTACCGCAGAGACGATCGGCAACAGCATCCTGGCGCAGTTCGAGGGCGTGCAGTTCGACAAGCACCGGCTGCCGTTCACCGACAACCCGCACAAGGCCGAAGTGGCCGCGTTGCGCATCAAGACCAACTACGCGCAGACCGGACAGCGACCGGTGGTGGTCAACACCATGGCCGACCGCGCCTTGTGCGACATCGTGGCCACCAGCGGCGCGCTGATGCTGGACGTGTTCGCACCATTCATCGGCCCGCTGGAGGACGAACTGCAGACGCGGCGGTCCGGCGCGGTAAATCGCTCCCATGGCATGGTCGACTTCGACAAGTACGAGGCGCGCATCAATGCCACCAACTACGCCTTGTCGCATGACGATGGCATCGACGTGAATTACGACGATGCCGACCTCATCCTGGTCGGCGTGTCGCGCTCGGGCAAGACGCCCACCTGCCTGTACATGGCCTTGCATTACGGCGTCCGCGCCGCCAACTATCCGCTGACCGACGAGGACCTGGAAAAGCTCGAGTTGCCCGCGCGCCTGCGGCCGTACAAGGACCGGCTCTACGGGCTGACCATCGACGCGGTCCGGTTGGCGCAGATCCGCGAACAGCGCCGCTCCGGCAGCCGCTACGCGACCCTGGCGCAGTGCCGCTGGGAGCTGGAGCAGGCCGAGCGGCTGATGCGCCAGACCGGAATACCCAGCCTCAACACCACGCACGTGTCGATCGAGGAGATCGCCAGCAAGATCTTCGACCGCTTCGGCATCGAGCGGACCATGTTCTGACCCTGACCGGAGTCGTGTGCTGCCCATGAGTGCCGTATTGGACAATCGAAACAGCCTGCTGCCCGGACGGTTCGAGACCCTGATGGGCCTGTACGCGGAGAACTATCATCGCCTCGCGCGCTTGTTCGCCCCGCAGGAGCTTCCCGCCGGACGCTACGTGTCCAGCGTCGACGACGGCCTGGACGTGCACCTGCAAGTGCAGGAGCACCATCCGTACACCATCGAGCTCGAACTCACCTACGGTTTCGTCGATGCGCATACCGGCCACCGCGCGCCTTCGGCCCAACTGCGCATGTACACCGACGCCCATGTCGCCGAGGCCTTGCACTGCCACCCCGGGCGCCACCTGTGGCAGGTGCTGGGGCCGTTTTCGCCGGTGCATTCGGTGTTCCAGCACCGCTTGCGCATGAACCGTTTCCTGACCCGATGGCTGGAGTACCTGGCCGAACAGGGACACTCCATCGGCACGCTGGAGCCGCAACCGGAGTCGCGCGAAAGCGGTCCGGAGTAGGGGGCGTCGCAGAGTGCAGCCATGGTGGGCGCATGGAAACACACAACAAAAAACCCGCGCGAGGCGGGTTTCCTGTCTGATCATGATGGCGGAGTGGACGGGACTCGAACCCGCGACCTCCGGCGTGACAGGCCAGCATTCTAACCAACTGAACTACCACTCCGCAGTTGCAACAGCTTCCAGCTTGCGTGGTCCAACCTGGCGTCCCCACGGGGATTCGAACCCCGGTCGTCACCGTGAAAGGGTGATGTCCTAGGCCTCTAGACGATGGGGACGTTGCTTTTTCGAAAAGCCCGCAGTGGAAGTGCGGGCTCTCGCAAAGGACTTGCCTTGGGTCAAACGTTGGTGGAGCCAGGCGGGATCGAACCGCCGACCTCCTGCATGCCATGCAGGCGCTCTCCCAGCTGAGCTATGGCCCCGCCGCTGGAAGCCGAGAAGAATAGGGTGGGGTCGCTTGCCCGTCAAGCTTTTTTTCGACGAACGGACGCGTGCGCGTCGTCACGTCTTGCCGGCTCCGCCATCGGGCGAACGTGATCTTTGCCGACGCTCCTTTATGCTGCGGTGACGAGGACGACAACAAAGGCAGTCGATGCACGAAATCGGTTTCATCCGGGACCTTGCCGTGGTGATGCTGGTGGCCGGTGCCACCACGATCCTGTTCCAGCGCATGCGCCAGCCGGTGCTGCTGGGCTACATCCTGGCGGGCGTGCTGATCGGGCCGCACACGCCCGGCGTGCTGGTCGGCGATGCGCGCACGATCGATGACATCTCCAACCTCGGCGTGGTGCTGCTGATGTTCACGCTGGGCCTGGAGTTCAGCGTGCGCAAGTTGCGCGACGTCGGCATCGGCATGTTGCTGGTGGCGGTGGGCGAGGTCGGCCTGATGCTCTGGATCGGCTACGGCATTGGCAGCCTGTTCGGCTGGAAGGGCATGGATGCGCTGTTTCTCGGCGCGATCATTTCGCTATCCTCGACCATGGTGGCGACGCGCACCTTGTCCGAGCTTGGCCAGCGCCGGCAGCCGTTCGCGCAGCTGGTGGTGGGCCTGCTGGTGGCTGAAGACATGCTCGCCATCGTCATGCTGACTTTGCTCACCGCCGTGGCCATCGGCGGTTCGGTGCAGGCGGAGGCGGCGTTCACCCTGATCGGGCACCTGGGCCTGTTCGTGGTGGTCGGGATGATCCTGGGACTGCTGCTGTTGCCGCGACTGGTGGACTACGTGGCCGGTTTCGGCCGCGACGAAACCCTGCTGGTCAGCGTGCTGGGGATCTGTTTCGGCGCCAGCCTGGTGGCGGTGTGGATGGGCTTCAGCGTGGCACTGGGTGCTTTCCTGGCGGGCGCGGTGGTGGCCGAGTCGCGCAGTGCCGGGCGGGTGGTGCATCTGGTCGAGCCCTTGCGCGACATGTTCGCCGCGCTGTTCTTCGTGGCGATCGGGCTGAAGATCGACCCGGCCATGCTGTGGCAGTACGCGGTGCCCGCGCTGCTGATCGCCGGGGTGGTGATCGTCGGCAAGACGCTGGCCTGCAGTCTCGGCGTGCTGGTCGTCGGCCACGAGCCGCGCACGGCGCTGCGGGCCGGGCTGGGCATGGCACAGATCGGCGAGTTCTCCTTCGTGATCGCCACGCTTGGCCTGTCACTGGGCGTGATCAGCGATTTCATCTATCCGGTGGCGGTCGCGGTCTCGGTACTGTGCATGGCGGCGTCGCCCTATCTTTCGCGCTCGGGCGATCGCGTGGCCAGCGGGTTGCGCCGGGTCACGCCGCGCTCGGTGCAACTGCTGGCCACCAGCTACAGCGGCTGGCTGGAGCATCTCAAGCCGGTGAACGAGAACGCCACGCTGGCGGCGATCCTGCGGCGGCTGTTGTGGCACATCGCGGTAAACGTCCTGCTGGTGGTGACCTTGTTCATGGTCGGCGCCTACGTCAACGCGCATGGCTGGACCTGGTTCTCCACCGTGGGCATCGGGCGCGAGATGCGGCACACGGTGATCTGGGCATGCGCGCTGTTCCTGTCCCTGCCGATGCTGATCGCGGTCTATCGCAAGGCGGGTGCGCTGGGCATGCTGCTTGCCGAGATCGGGATTCGCGAGAGCTTCGCCCGGTCCTACACGCACGCCATCCGCAACATCCTGGCGCGGGTGATACCGCTGGCCACGCTGTTGCTGCTGGGCATCCTGCTGAGCGCGCTGGGCTCGGCGATCCTGCCCCCGCGCGGCATCGCCATTTTCCTGCTGGTGGTGGGCGCGGTGCTGTCCGTGGTGCTGTGGCGGGGCCTGGTCCACATGCACGCGCGCCTGCAGGCCGCCCTCAAGGAGACCCTGGACAAGCCGGAACCTCCGGTGGACGGCGCCGGCTGAGCGCGGGGCAGGCGGGCGCCGGGCCGGCTGCGCTGAACCTTTATGCCGTCTGACGGTCACAAGCGGCGATCGTTGCCAAGAACACCCCGGCACCGCACAATGCGTCGCCTGCCTCCAATGCGGGGTCCAGCCGGACTTGCCGGCATTTCCATTCATGAGGGAGTTACAAATGAAGCACTTTCTGCGCCCCACGTTGACGGCTGTCGCCATGGCCGTTGCGCTGGGCACGACGGCGGGCGCATTCGCCCAGGCCGCCAAGACCGGCGCCGCCGCCCCCGTCGACAAGGCCAAGGCCAGCTACGTGTTCGGCTACTACAAGATGGGCGAGAGCGTGCCGCCGATCCTGCGCGAGGAGATGGATCCCGCCGCCGTGGCCCGTGGCGTCCAGGCCGCCCTGTCGGGGCAGAAGTCGACCGTCAGCGAGGCCGACGCCAAGCAGGTGTACGAGGCCTTCATGACCAAGGTGCAGGCCAAGTTCGAGGCCGAGCGCGCCCAGGAAGCGGCCAAGAACAAGGCCGAAGGCGACGCATTCTTCGCCAAGAACAAGAACGCCCCGGGCGTGAAGACCACGGCTTCCGGCCTGCAGTACCAGGTGATCACCCCCGGCACCGGCGCTCGCCCGGGCCCGAACGACACGGTGGAAATCAACTACACCGGTTCGTTCCTGGATGGCCAGGTGTTCGACGCCTCCGCCAAGCATGGTCCGAAGCCGGCCTCGATCCCGGTGGCCAACGTGATCCCCGGCTTCCGCGAAGGCCTGCAGCTGATGCAGGTCGGCGGGCACTACAAGCTGTTCATCCCGGCCTCGCTCGCCTACGGTGCCGAGCCGCAGCCGCCGATGCCGCCCAATGCCACGCTGATTTTCGACGTGACCCTGGTCAAGACGGCGGCGACGCCGGCCGGGTCGAGTGGTTCCGACAGCCAGTAACGGCTGGTCGCCGCGGTCCATCGAAGGGCGCGAAGCAATTCGCGCCCTTTCTTTTTGCACCGCGTTCCGCCACCGGCGTCGGCGCGGCTAGAATATGCGGTTCACTTTCCAGGGAATTCATCGCGATGATGAAGGTAACGATCTTCGGTACCGGCTACGTCGGCCTGGTCACTGGCGCCTGCCTGGCGGAGATGGGCAATCACGTGCTGTGCGTGGACATCGACGAGGCGAAAGTGGAAGGCCTCAAGCAGGGCGTGATCCCGATCTTCGAGCCGGGCCTGGATGCCGTCGTGCGGCGCAACCACGCCGAAGGGCGGCTGGAGTTCACCACCGACGCGGCTTCCGCGATTGCCCACGGCGAGCTGATCTTCATCGCGGTGGGCACGCCGCCCGACGAGGACGGCAGCGCCGACCTCAGCTACGTGCTGGCGGTGGCGCGCAGCGTGGGCCGGCATCTGGACCGCTATGCGGTGGTGGTCGACAAGTCGACGGTGCCGGTGGGCACGGCCGATCGCGTGCGCGAGACGGTGGCGGCGGAACTGGCCGCGCGCCAGGCTGCCGTCGAGTTCGACGTGGTGTCCAATCCGGAGTTCCTGAAGGAAGGCGCGGCGGTGGAAGACTGCCTGCGGCCGGACCGCATCATCGTGGGCTCGTCCAGCCCGCGCGCGATCGAGGTACTGCGTCGTTTGTACGCGCCGTTCAATCGCAATCACGAGCGCCTGGTGGTGATGGACGAGCGTTCGGCCGAGCTGACCAAATACGCGGCCAACGCGATGCTGGCGACCAAGATCAGCTTCATGAACGAGATCGCGAACATCGCCGAGCGCGTGGGCGCCGACGTGGAGCTGGTGCGTCGGGGTATCGGCGCCGATCCGCGCATCGGCTACCACTTCATCTACCCCGGCGCGGGTTACGGCGGCTCCTGCTTCCCCAAGGACGTGCAGGCGCTGGAGCGCACGGCGCGCAGCCACGGTTATCAGGCCGAGCTGCTCGACGCGGTCGAGGCGGTCAACCGGCGCCAGAAAGGCAAGCTGTTCGAGCTGGTCTCGCGCCATTTCGGCGGCGAGTTGCGCGGCAAGACCATCGCGTTGTGGGGCCTGGCCTTCAAGCCCAACACCGACGACATGCGCGAGGCACCCAGCCGGCCATTGCTGGAGGCCTTGTGGCAGGCCGGCGCCAGGGTGCGGGCGTTCGACCCCGAAGCGCGGGCGGAAACCCGCCGCCTGTATGGCGAGCGCGACGACCTGCTGTTGTGCGATGACGCGACCGCGGCGGCACAAGGCGCCGATGCGCTGGTCGTGGTGACCGAATGGAAGGCCTTCCGCAGCCCGGATTTCGCGCGCCTGCGCAACACCCTGGCCGGCGCGGTGATCTTCGACGGCCGCAATCTGTACGATCCGGCCGTGGTGGAGGAGGCTGGCCTGGCCTACTACGGCATCGGTCGCGGCCGCAGCCTGCAGGTGACGCGGTGAACGCGGCCGACGACGCGCTCATGCGCCGGCTGGACGAGATGGAGGTCAAGCTGACCTTCGTGGACGACGCCGTCCAGGCCTTGACCACGGCGGATGCCGACCAGTCGCAGCGCCTGGCCGCGCTGGAACGCGCGCTGCGCGACCTGCGTGGCGAGATCGCCTCGATGCGCGTGGCGCAGGGCGGCGACCCCCACGACGAACCGCCGCCGCCGCATTACTGAGCCCGGTTCGACCCGACCTACCGCAATGGAACACCCGCATGGCCGAATCCCTGCGTGATCAGCTGCTCAAGAGCGGCCTCGTCAAGAAGGTGCAATCCGACCGCAACCGCGAACCGAAGCGCGTGGCCGGCAAACCGCCGGCGGCACCGACGCGGGCGCGGGGCGCGCAGGAGATCGACCTGGCCAAGGCCTACGCCTTGCGCGGCCAGGCCGAGGCGCGCGAGCGCAAGCAGGCCGAACGCGAAGCCGCCGAGCAGGCCCGCCTGCGGCGCGAGCGCAAGCTGCGCATCCAGCGGCTGCTGGACGGCAAGGCCTTGAACAAGGCCGAGGCCGACCTGGTGCGCAACTTCGAGTACGCCGGCAAGATCCGCCGCATCCATGTCGATGCGGCCCAGCTGGCGGCGCTCAATGCCGGCGAGCTGGGCGTGGTGCAGCACGCCGGCCGCTACCTGCTGGTGAGCCGCGAAACGGCCGAACAGCTGCGCGAGATCGACGCCGGCCACGTGGCGCTGCTGGTGTCATCCGAGGCGGTCGGCACCGATGACGACGGCGTGCCCGACGACCTGATGTGGTGATGGCGGGAGCGGGGCGAGCTTCGCCCGCCGTAGCTCTCAGCGATCGGTCGCCTGCGCCAATGCCGGATGCTCCCAGCCGCGCTTGGGCTTGAAGCGCTCGCCGTGGCGGTGGGCCAGCTGCTCCAGCCTCGCCTTGATGGTGTCCGCCCCTTCGCTGCGCACGTACTGGACGGGGCCGCCGCGGAACGGCGCGAAGCCGGTACCGAAGATCACGCCGGCGTCCAGCAGGTCCGCATCGTCGACCACCTCGTCGGCCAGGCAGGCCACCGCCTCGTTGACCATGGACAGGATCATCCGCTCCTGCAGGTCCGGCGGCGTCACGTAGTCGTTGTCCACCTCGGGCTTCTGCGGCTTGCCGTCCTGCCACACGTACAGGCCCTGGCCATCCTTCTTGCCGCGCTTGCCCGCGGCGACGTGTTCGTCCACGCCCGGCGGCAGCTCCAGGCCGAGGAAGGGCGCCAGTTCCCTGCCCACCGAAGCGCAGACGTCGAGCCCCACCGTATCGGCCAGCTCGATCGGCCCCATCGGCATGCCGAACCGGGTTGCCTCGCGGTCGAGCACCGCGCCGGGCACGCCTTCGGCGTACAGGCGCATGGCTTCGAGCAGGTACGGCACCAGGATGCGATTGACCAGGAAGCCGGGCGTGCCCTTGACCGCGACCGGCAGCTTGCCGATCGCCTTGCAGAAGGCCAGCGCGCGCTTCTCGACGGCCGGGTCGAGTCGGTCGTGGCGCACCACTTCCACCAGCGGCATCTGCGCCACCGGGTTGAAGAAATGCAGGCCGACGAACCGCGCCGGGTGGGAGAGCTTCCCGCTCAGCTCGTCCAGCGGGATGCTGGAGGTATTGCTGGCCAGGATCGCACCGTCTCCGAGCTGCGGTTCGATGGTGGCGTACAGCGCCTCTTTCGCCTCGGCATTCTCGTAGATCGCCTCGATCGCCAGGTCCGCCTGGGCGACCCCCTTGCCGTCGACGTCGGCGCGCAGCCGTTGCGCCGTCGCTTCGATTTTCTCCGGAGTCTTGAGCTTCTTCTCGTACAGCTTGCGGGCACGGTCCAGCGCCGGCTGGATGTACTTCATCTCGCGGTCCTGCAGGCTCACGTCCATGCCCTTGAGCGCCACCCACGCGGCGATGTCGCCACCCATCACGCCGGCGCCCACCACGTGCACGCGGGCGATCGCAGCGTCGGTGCCGGCGCCCTGGCCCTTCAGCCGCTCCTGCAGGAAGAAGATGCGGATCAGGTTCTGCGCGGTCGAGGTCTGCGCCAGTCGCGCCACCGAGTCGGCCTCGATCTTCAGCCGCTGGCGGATGTCGCCGCCGCCGCGCTTCCACACGTCGATCAGGGCAAACGGCGCCGGGTAATGTTCGCGGCGCACCTTGGCCGCCGTCTGCTTGACAATGATCGGCGCCAGGATCTGCCGCCCCAGCCAGCTGTTGCTCGCCCACGCCTTGGCGCGGCGCATGAACGGCCGCGATGGTGCTCGCCGCAACAGCACGCGCGCCTCGGCCAGCAGCTCCTGCGGCCGGGCCAGGTGGTCGACCACGCCCAGGGCGAGCGCGCGGCGGGCCGAAAGGGGTTTGCCCGTGAGCATCACCGGCATCGCCTCGGCCGCGCCGATCAGCCGCGGCAGGCGCGCCGTGCCACCCCAGCCCGGGTGGATGCCGAGCATCACCTCGGGCAGGCCGATGCGGGTGGTCTCGTCGTCGGCCGCCACGCGCTGGCGGCAAGCCAGGATCAATTCGGTGCCGCCACCCATGCACGCGCCGTGCACCGCGGCCACCGTGGGGCAGGCCAGCCGGGCCAGGGCGTCATACACGCGCTGGCCGTGCTCGATGTTTTCGCGCACCGTGTCCTGGCGCGCGTACTCCACGAACTGGTGGATGTCCGCGCCCACCGCAAAGCCCGCGGGCTTGCCCGAATGGATGATGACGCCGGCGGGCATGTCGATCGCCAGCCGCTCGACGATCTGCTCCAGCTCGTCCAGCACGGCGCGGTTGATCGCGTTGACGCTGCTGCCCGCGCGGTCGAGCGTGAGCGTCACCAGGCCGTCGTCCTCGTGGGTCTGCCAGTGGTTGAATCGCAATCCTTCGAACATGGGGATCGGCACATGGTTGAGGAGGCCTGAACCATACCGTTCCATGGTCGCGATTGCGAGATGTGACGCATGCGCTTGACCCGCTGGTGACGCCGGTGTGAAATCGGGCCGTTGCGGACGGTATCCGCCGAATCAGTCGCACGCACGGGCGCCCGGGCGATCACCGTGGATGCGATTGGCTACCCGGGCCGGGTCGACGCGGGTCGATCGGTTCCCGGCTACTCGAACGGTATCCGCGCTGGCCGCGGGCCCGGATTCAGCACCTGCCGCAGGACGAAACTGATGACCATCGCCATGGCCTCCGCCGTACCCCAGGCTGGTGCCGAGATCTTCGAGCGTATCCTGACCGCGCCCAGCGGTCTGGTCGTGTTGCAGAGCAAGGACGCCGAGGCCCTGATCGAGCAGGTGCGCGTGCTGGCACGCCACAGTGGCCAGGCGGTGTACCTGTGGCAGCCCGACACGGGGCTGGGCAGCCTGCGCGAGGCCCATGCGCGCGTGCCCGACTGCGAGCGGCTCGGCAACGCGCTGCGCTACATGCAGCAGAGCATGCACTTCGGCGTCTATTTCGTGCGTGGCGTGGAGCTGCCGTTGTCGGCGGTGGACGCGGCGCTGCTGCGACAACTGGCGCGTGCGCCGAAGGGGCACCTGCGGCGGGTCGTCCTGGTCGACGCGCCGCCGGCACTGGCCGCCCACCTGGGCGACCTGGCCGCGCAGGTCAGCACCGAGGACGGCAAGCCGCGCCAGCTGCGTCTGCGCGACGGTCGCTGGCTCACATGAGGCGATCCGCATGAATGCCGGCATCCTGCTGGTGGCGGCCCAGCGCGACCTGCGCCGGGCACTGTTCGACGCACTCGACCGCGCCGGTTATGCGCGGCTGCATTCCGCGCGCGACATTTCCCACGCGGCGATCCTGCTGGAGGGCAAGGCCGCGCAGGAACCGTTGCAGCTGATGGTCCTGGTGCTGGACGGCGACGAGGCCGAGGCCAGCGCCGCCTGCGAGCAGGTGCGCCGGCTGCCGGGCGCCGCCGAGGCGCCGTTGATCGCGGTGCTGGCCGATGGCGCGACGTGCAGTCCGGCCGGCCTGCCGCCGGGGATCGCCGATTGGCTCTGCGCCGGCCAGATCGCCACCGAGCTGGTGGCGCGCTGGCAGCGTCTGCCGGTCACCGCCGGCGCGGGCGCCGTGCCCGCGGCGTGGGGTGCACCGGGCGACTGGCGTTGCGCCTTCGAGGAGGGTGGCGGCGAGTGGCTGCTGGCGGATCTGCGCAGCCGGCGCCTGCTCGAGGTCAGCCCCGGGGTGATCCGGCACAGTCGCCTGCCGGCCAGCGAATGGGCCGGACTGGCGCTGGCCGAGGCGGTGCGTTTCGATGGCGACGGCGCCACCGACATCTTTGCCGAGGCGGATCGTCGATGGCATCCGGCCCGGCGCAAGTCCTCGCTGGGCTACGACACCGGCCAGGTCAACGTGCGCCGCGTCGAGCAAGGGGGCAACGAGGCTCTGGCCCTGCAGTTCCGCAGCGACCGCGCCGACTTGCGGCCGGAGGCGGCGTTGTCGCTGCTGTCGCGGCTGTTCGCCTCCGGTAGCGGGGTGGATGCGCAATCCGCCGGCGCGCAGCTGCTGTTCGACGAGCTGGCGCTGGATTACCTGGCGGTGTGGTCGGTACGGCCGGAGACGGCCGATGCGCCCACCCAGATCCTGCAACTGTGCCGCGAGGAACACGCGCAGTGGCCTGCCGGATACCTGCAGAGTTCGCTGCAACTGGTGCTGGGCGGGCAGGCGATGCGCTACCAGTCCGACGCCGGCAAGCTGGCCGCGGTCGATCCGCTGCTGCAGCAACTGGACCTGGCCGGTTTCGTGGGCCTGCCGTTGTACGACGAGCGCCACAGCGTGCTGGGTGCCCTGCTGGCCGGCAGCCGGCGCGGGTTTGCCGAGATGGCGGTGGTCGAGCCGGTGCTGCGCTGCGCGGCGGCGCGTTTCGCCCGCACTCTGGAACTGCAGCGGACCCGCGAGCAGGGCCGCGCCGAGGGCCTGGTCGACGCCTTGACCGGCCTGCCGAACCGGCTGCTGTTCAACGACCGGCTGGAGGCGATCCTGCGCGAGGCGGTGCGCAACGGCGAATGTTTCGCCTTGCTGTTCGTCGATCTGGACCGGTTCAAGGCCATCAACGACACCTACGGCCATGCCACAGGCGACCAGGTGCTGCGTACCGTCACCCAGCGCTTGCGCGGCAGCATCCGCGCCTCCGACACGGTGGCGCGCTACGCCGGCGACGAGTTCACCATCGTGCTGCGCCACATCGTCAAGAACGACGACGTGTTGCGCGTGGCCGAGAAGATCGTGCAGGTAATGGAGTCGCCGATCTTCCTGGAGGACGACATCGAACTGCAGGTCACCGTGTCGATGGGCGTGAGCTTCTTCCCCGACGACGCCAACGACGCCGAGACCCTGCTCAAGCATGCGGACGAGGCGATGTATTCGGCCAAGCACATGGGCCGCAACAACTTCCAGATCTACGAGGTCAGTCCCGAGTACGCCCGCGAACACGGCATGGCCCTGAAGACCCGGCTGCGTCATGCCGAGGGCAACGGCGAGTTGCGCGTGGTCTACCAGCCGCAGGTGAATGCCGAGACCGAGGACATCGTGGGCATGGAGGCGCTGGTGCGCTGGGAGCACCCCGAACTGGGCATGATCAGCCCCGCGGTGTTCATCCCGCTGGCCGAGGAGACCGGGCTCATCGTATCGATCGGCGAATGGGTGATGCACACCGCCTGCCGCCAGGCGCGCGAATGGGAGCAGCGCTACGGCCTGCGCCTGCGCCTGGGCGTGAACCTGTCGGCCGTGCAGCTGATGGAGCCGCAGTTGCTGGAGATGGTGGCGCGCGCGCTGCGCGAGACCGGGCTGGACCCGACCCTGCTGGAGATGGAAATCACCGAGAGCATCAGCATCAAGGCGGCGCCGAACCTGGTAGAAAACCTCAATGCGCTGCACCGTCTCGGCTGCCACATCGCGATCGACGACTTCGGCACCGGCGCCGCCTCGCTGGACTACCTGCGCCGGCTGCCGGCGGACCGCATCAAGGTCGACCAGAGTTTCGTGCGCAACATCGGCGTGGACCCGGACGACGAGGCGATCGTGCGGGCCACCATCGAGATGGCACACCGGCTCAACCGCGCGGTGGTGGCCGAAGGCGTGGAGACCGAACAACACCTGCAGTTCCTGCGCAGCCACCATTGCGACGAACTGCAGGGCTACCTGTTCTGCCGGCCGTTGCAGCCGATCAGTTTCGAGAAGATGCTGGCCGAGCGCCAGCGCCTGCTCGAGGCCAGGCAGGCCGAACCGGCTTGAGCGGCGCCCGGGCGGCCCCATAACGAATCGCGAAGCTGTCCTTCAATACACTGAACTTGGAGCGGCGCCGGCGGTCTCAAGGGGCTGCGAAAAGCAGCCTCCGGGGCCGGTCACGGATGGCCGGGCGCAGAATCCGGCTCGCAGTGCCGGACTCGCGTGGGTGGATACGGTTCGGCGCCGGCCCCGCGACGGGGAGGAGCCGCAGGACGTGTCTTCTCCCCCGGACATGCAGCGCCGGCTCAGCTCACCCCAGGCACCCTCAGCGGATGACAGCATTGACGATGGACACGGCCCGCATGGGCGAAAACGAACTGGACCGCGCGCTGGTCGAGCGGGTCCAGCAGGGGGACAAGCGCGCCTTCGACCTGCTCGTGCGCAAGTACCAGCACAAGCTGATCGGGCTGATTTCCCGCTACGTGCGCAGCCACGCCGAGTGCGAGGACATCGCGCAGGAGTCGTTCATCCGCGCCTGGCGCGCGATCGGCTCGTTCCGCGGCGACAGCGCGTTCTACACCTGGCTCTACAAGATCGCGGTCAACACGGCCAAGAACCACCTGGTGGCGATGGGCCGGCGGCCGCCCTCCGGCGACGTGGACGCCGACGATGCCGAGTTCATGGCCGGGGCCGAGCGCATGCACGACGGCGCCACCCCCGAGCACGAGCTGATGCGCCAGGAAATTGAACAATCGGTGTTTTCCACTGTCCAAGCGTTGCCCGAGGAACTGCGGACCGCCATCACCCTGCGTGAAGTGGACGGCCTCAGTTACGATGAAATCGCCGAAGCGATGGGCTGTCCGATCGGTACGGTGCGTTCGCGCATCTTCCGGGCGCGCGAGGCAATCGATGAAAAGCTGCGGCCACTGCTGTCTGGCCGCGAGGATCCGACATGAACCAGGCACAGACCCACCAGGACGCCCGCGAGAATCTCTCGGCCAGCATGGACGGCGAGTTGCCGGTCGAGCAGCTGCGTTTCCTGCTGCGCCGGCTCGAGCACGACGAAGCCTTGCGCCAGGCCTGGTCCGGCTATCACTTCGCCCGCGACGGCTTGCGCCGCGAGGTCTCCGTGCGCGCCTCCGCCGGATTTGCCGCGCGGGTGATGCAGGCCATCGAGCAGGAGACGGCCGCGGCCGCCGCACCCTCGCGGCGCCATGCCTGGTTGCGCTGGTCGGGCGGCGGCGTGATCGCCGCCAGCGTCGCGGCGGCGGCGCTGATGATCAGCCAGCCCGCGGGTGATGCCGGGCGCGTGGATGCCGCCTCGGTGACCGGGAGCAGCCAGGTAGCCCTGTCCACCCCGGCGAGCACGCCGGTGGCGCCGCCTTCGGTGCCGCCGTGGCTCAGCGGCAATGCGGCCGGCCTGCTCAGCCAGCAGGCTTCGGCCACCCTCGGTGCCCTGGACGATGGCCGGTCGCGCGACGCGCGACGGTTGTCCGCGTACCCGGCCTTGCACCGCTATCGCACCCTGGACAACAACGACGGCAGCTACCTGCTGCTGCTCGACCCGGCACCGCCCGGCACGCCGGATGCCACCCGCCAGGCCGGTGCCGGCCGGCGTTGAGGTTTGCGGGCGGGTGCGGTTTGGCGGCAAACGTTTCGTGTTGATCGGGTGGTCCCTTCGTCGCCCTGCGCGGGGGACGCCGTGCGGCCGTCCGGCTGCACCGTGGCGCCTGTGCCGCACCGCCAGTGATTGCCGGCTCGCGCCGGTTGCAGTTCAACCCAAGGAGGAGCCATGAACCATTCCATCTTGCGCACCTTGGCCTGTTGCGCCCTGCTGGGGCTGGCCGGGGTCGGTACCGTGCAGGCCCAGACGGCCGCCGCCGCGACCCTGCCGGATTTCACCGGCATCGTGCAGCACAACGCCCCCGCCGTGGTGCACGTGGAGGCGAAGTACACCGGCGAGCCGAACCGCTCCATGCGCATGCAGGGCCGGATGATGCCGGGCATGCCCAACGATCCGGGCGCCGAGATGCTGCGGCGGTTTTTCGGCATGCCGATGATGCCCTCGCCGGAGGAGCAGCGGCACACCTCGCTGGGTTCGGGTTTCATCATCTCCAGCGACGGCTACATCCTCACCAACAACCACGTGGTCGACCATGCGGACAAGGTGACCGTGCGCCTGCAGGATCGCCGCACGCTGACCGCCAAGGTGGTCGGCACGGATCCCACCTATGACATCGCCCTGCTCAAGGTCGATGCCGGCGGCGCGCTGCCGACGGTGACCATCGGCAATTCGCGCAGCCTCAAGCCGGGCCAGTGGGTGCTGGCGATCGGCTCGCCGTTCGGCTTCGACTACACCGTGACCCAGGGCATCGTCAGCGCGGTGGGCCGCAACCTGGGCCAGCGCGACCAGCCATACACCTCCTTCATCCAGACCGACGTGCCGATCAACCGCGGCAACTCCGGCGGCCCGCTGTTCAACCTGCAGGGCCAGGTGGTCGGCATCAATTCGCAGATCTATTCCAACACCGGCGACTATCTCGGCGTGTCGTTCTCGATCCCGATCGACGTGGCAATGAATGCGGTGCAGCAGCTCAAGACCAAGGGCTACGTGTCGCGCGGGCAACTGGGCGTGACGGTCCAGCCGGTCAGCGACGACATCGTCAAGGCGTTCAAGCTCGACAACGGCGTCGGCGCGGCCGTGGTCGACGTGGATCCTGACAGCGGTGCCGGCAAGGCCGGCCTCCAGGCCGGCGACATCATCCTGGCCTACAACAACCACGACCTGCAGCAGGCCGCCGACCTGCCGCCGCTGGTGGGCATGACCAAGCCCGGCAGCAAGGTGCCGGTGGAAGTCCTGCGCAACGGCAAGAAACTGAACCTGCAGGTGACCATCGGCGAGGCCAAGCGGGACGGCAATGCGGTGGACAACCGCACCGCCGGTTCGTCCGACCGCAGCGGGTCGGCTGCGCTGGGGCTGAGCGTGCAGTCGCTGGACAACGACACCCGCAAGCAGCTGGGGCTGAAGGATGGCCAGGGCGTGGTGATCGACGGCATCACCGGGCCGGTGGCGGCGCAGTCGGGTCTGCGCGCGGGCGACGTGATCCTGATGGTCAACCAGCGCAAGGTGGGCAGCGTGGCCGAGTTCGAGGCGGCGACGAAGGACGTCAAGGCGGGCAGCACGGTGCTGTTGCTGGTACGCCGTGGCGACCAGAGCCAGTTCATCGGCCTGACCGTGCCGGACGGCAAGTAGCCGGAACCGCCCCGGGCGGGTGCCGCCGCCGGCCCGGGGCGATGCCCGCACCACGCCGTCGCGGGTGCCTGCCAGGCGGGTGTTCCATGCGATAATGCCGGGTTGGCGTCGCTTTCGGGCGACGCGTCGCCATGCATGGTGCCTGGCGGCGGAACCACGACCGAAAGGCCGCTCGCGCTCCATGGAATTGATCCGCAACTTCTCCATCATTGCCCATATCGATCACGGCAAGTCCACGCTGGCCGACCGCATCATCCAGATCTGCGGCGGTCTGGCTGACCGCGAGATGGAAGCACAGGTGCTGGACAACAATCCGATCGAGCGCGAGCGGGGCATCACCATCAAGGCGCAGTCCGTGTCGCTGCCGTACACCGCGCGCGACGGCAAGACCTACCAGCTCAACTTCATCGACACGCCCGGCCACGTGGATTTCTCCTACGAGGTGAGCCGCTCGCTGGCCGCGTGCGAGGGCGCGCTGCTGGTGGTCGATGCGGCGCAGGGCGTCGAGGCGCAGTCGGTGGCCAACTGCTACACCGCGGTGGAGATGGGCCTGGAAGTGGTGCCGGTGCTGAACAAGATCGACCTGCCCACCGCCGACGTGGAGAAGGTGAAGGGCGAGATCGAGGCGGTGATCGGCATCGACGCCACCGACGCGGTGGCGATCAGCGCCAAGACCGGGCTCAACGTGGTCGAGGTGCTGGAAGCGATCGTGGCGCGCATCCCGCCGCCCAAGCCGCGCGACACCGACCGCCTGCAGGCCCTGATCATCGATTCGTGGTTCGACAACTACCTGGGCGTGATCTCGCTGGTGCGGGTGATGCAGGGCGAGATCAGGCCGGGCGACAAGCTGCTGGTGATGTCCACCGGGCGCAGCCACGAGGTGGACGACGTCGGCGTGTTCACGCCCAAGCGCAAGAAGCTGGACAAGCTGTCGGCGGGCGAGGTGGGCTGGATCAACGCCTCGATCAAGGACGTGCATGGTGCGCCGGTCGGCGACACGCTGACCCACGCCGGCAAGCCGGCGCCGACCCCGCTGCCGGGCTTCCAGACCATGCAGCCGCGCGTGTTCGCCGGCCTGTTCCCGGTGTCTTCGGACGACTTCCCGGCGATGCGCGAGGCGCTGGACAAGCTGCGCCTCAACGACGCCGCGCTGTTTTTCGAGCCGGAATCCTCCGAGGCGATGGGCTTCGGCTTCCGCTGCGGTTTCCTCGGCATGCTGCACATGGAAATCGTGCAGGAGCGGCTGGAGCGCGAGTACGACCTCAACCTGATCACCACCGCGCCCACGGTCGTCTACGAGGTGCTGCTCAGCGACGGCTCCATCCTGCAACTGGACAACCCGGCCAAGCTGCCGACCAACTCCAGCCTGATCCAGGAGATCCGCGAGCCGGTCATCATCGCCAACATCCTCACCCCGCCGGACTACATCGGCAGCGTGATCAAGCTGTGCGAGGAGAAGCGCGGCGTGCAGCGCTCGATCCAGTACCTGGCCACCCAGGTGCAGATCAGCTACGAGATGCCGCTGGCCGAGGTAGTGATGGACTTCTTCGACCGCCTGAAGTCCGTGTCGCGCGGCTACGCCTCGATGGATTATCACTTCGACCGCTTCGAGGCCGGCCCGTTCGTGCGCACCGACGTGCTGATCAACGGCGAGCGCGTCGACGCCTTGAGCCTGATCGTGCACCGCAGCCACGCCGACCGCCGCGGCCGCGAACTGGTCGAGCGCATGAAGGACCTGATCCCGCGCCAGCAGTTCGACGTGGCGATCCAGGCCGCGATCGGCGCGCAGATCATCGCCCGCTCGACGGTGAAGGCCTTGCGCAAGAACGTGCTGGCCAAATGCTACGGCGGCGACGTCAGCCGCAAGAAGAAGTTGCTGGAGAAACAGAAGGAAGGCAAGAAGCGCATGAAACAGGTCGGGCGCGTGGAAATCCCGCAGGAGGCCTTTCTTGCCGTGCTGAAAGTGGATAAATAGCGATGCGGGGAGCGGGGAACCGGGAACGGGAAACGGGTAAAGCCAGGCTTCGGCCGGCCCTCCGTCGTCCGCTCCCGGTTTCCCGTTCCCCGCTCCGATAGGAGCTCCCATGGAATTTGACTTTGCCGCGATCCTGCTTGGCCTCACCGTGCTGTTCGGCGTGGTGTGGGGGCTGGATCGGCTGTTCCTGTACAAGAAGCGCAAGGCGCGGCTGGAGGCCGCCGGCGAGGAGTACCGCGACCCGGTGCCGGTGGACTGGGCGCGCTCGCTGTTCCCCGTGGTGCTGGTGGTGCTGCTGCTGCGTTCGTTCGTGGCCGAACCGTTCCGCATCCCCTCCGGTTCGATGATGCCCACGCTGGACGTGGGCGATTTCATCCTGGTCAACAAGTTCGCCTATGGCCTGCGCCTGCCGGCGTTCAACAACAAGATCCTCGACCTGGGCGAACCCGAGCGCGGCGACGTGGTGGTGTTCCGCTGGCCGGGCTTCACCTGCCAGCGCAGCGACGGCACGGTAGTGCACGGCGGCAACGCCGACTGCAGCGTGCCGGTGCCGAACCAGAACTGGATCAAGCGGGTGATCGGCCTGCCCGGCGACACCATCCAGATCCGCGACAGCGAGATCGTGATCAACGGCAAGCCGGTCGTCGCCGAGAAGATCGGTCCGTTCACCGGCAACCACGCCCGCCCGGCCGACGAGGAACTGCTCGCCTACGGCGCCACCATCTGGAAGGAGCACCTGGGCAAGGTGACCCACCTGATCGCGCGCATGCCCGACCGCATGCCCAC
The DNA here is from genome assembly GCA_040255835.1 of Lysobacteraceae bacterium. Lineage (GTDB taxonomy): Bacteria > Pseudomonadota > Gammaproteobacteria > Xanthomonadales > Rhodanobacteraceae > Rhodanobacter. The sequence continues at coordinate 9,160 of JBDZVT010000014.1, read as the reverse complement.
GCCGCCGGTGCCCAACGCGAACATGCCCGCGGTGGTGCCGGACAACTGCTACCTGGTGATGGGCGACGACCGCGAGAACAGCGAGGACAGCCGCTGGTGGGGCTGCATGCCGGAGCAGAACCTGGCCGGCAAGGCGTTCCTGATCTGGATGAGCTGGAAGGGCTGGGGCACCGGCGGCGTGGATTTCTCGCGCATCGGCACCGTCATCCACTGAGCGCCATGCCGTGGTGGCCAAAACGTGACGCGGTCGCGTGCGACCGCTCCCGCCTGTGGCCAACTAGTGCGAGAATCCGCAGGCATGAGCGGCGTGCCGGTTTCCGGCTGCGCTGCGCTGGCTGGCTTGTCATCCACAGATCGACCGCCCACGGCGGCATAGCGAGGGGACTATGAAATCGAAACAGTCGGGCATCACCCTGGTCGGCTTCCTGCTCATCATCGTGGTGGTGGGTTTCTTCGCCTACATGGCGATGAAATTGCTGCCCTCGTATTCCGAATACATGGGCGTGACCAAGGCGATGAACCAGATCGCCACCGAGGGCACCAACGGCAAGTCGCTGGACGAGATCCGCCGCAACCTGATGTTCAAGCTCGGCTTCCAGTACGTGGACGACTCCACCATCAAGCCGTCCAACATCACCATCAAGCGCAATGCCGGCGGCGCCAACCAGCTGCAGGTGACCTACGACAAGCAGATCCCGTTCATGTACAACATCGATTTCCTGCTGCACTTCAGCAAGAGCGTGCCGCTGCAGGGCAATGTCGGCGAGTAGGCATTGAAACTCCGTCACCGTTTTCGCGATCCGGCCTGGGCAGAGCTGGCGCTGACCCACCGCAGCGCAGGCAGGCCGAACAACGAACGGCTGGAGTTCCTCGGCGATGCGCTGCTGGGCGCAATCATCGCCGAGCTGCTTTACGAGGTGCACCCCAAGGCCAGTGAAGGCGAACTGTCGCGGTTGCGCGCGCAACTGGTCAACGGCAACGCGCTGGCCGTGGTGGCGCGCGAGCTGGACCTGGGCGACGAGCTGAAGCTCGGTCCCGGCGAACTGAAGAGCGGCGGTTTCCGTCGCGATTCGATCCTCGCCGACGCGTTCGAGGCCCTGGTGGCGGCGGTGTACGAGGATGCCGGCTTCGACGCCTGCCGCACCCTCGTGCGCGAGCTCTTCAGCGAGCGTGTCGCCGCGCTGCGGCGCTCGTCCAAGGATGCCAAGACCCGGCTGCAGGAGCACCTGCAATCCGGCGGCTGGCCGTTGCCGCAGTACGAGCTGGTCGCCAGCCACGGCGAGGACCACGCCAAGACGTTCGACGTGACCTGCCGCATCGCCGAACCGGTGGCGTTGGTGGCGGCAGCCACCGCCGGCAGCCGCCGCGCCGCGGAACAGGACGCCGCCGAGAGCGTGCTCGGCCAATTGCTGGAACTGGCCCGCGAATCCTGAGCCGGCGCGCCGCCTGTTCACCGCCCACGCGCCACCCACGCACTACACTTGCCCCCCGACTTGCCGAACCCAGCCGCCATGAACGACTCCCCCGATCTTGCCGATGGCAGCCTGCCGCACGAGGATTTTCGCTGCGGCACGGTGGCCCTGGCCGGCCGCCCGAACGTGGGCAAGTCCACCTTGCTCAACGCTCTGATCGGTTTCCGCCTTTCCATCATCAGCCCGCGCCCGCAGACCACGCGCCATCGCATCCTGGGCATCCATACCGACGAGGCCGGGCAGATCCTCTACGTGGACACCCCGGGCCTGCACCGGGGTGCCAAGCGGGCGATGAACCGCAGCCTCAACCGCGCGGCCCGTTCGGCGATCAGCGACGTGGACCTGGTGGTGCAGGTGATCGAAGCCGGGCGCTTCACCGACGAGGACGAGGCGCTGTATACCGCCCTGGTCGAGCAGTCGGCCCCGCGCCTGCTGGTGATCAACAAGGTCGACCTGAACAAGGACAAGGCCGCGATGCTGCCGTTCGTGGCCGAGCTGGCCCGGCATCACCAGTACGACGAGATCCACTACGTCAGCGCGCTCAAGAAGCAGGGCCTGCAGACCCTGCAGCAGGCCATCGTCACGCGCCTGCCGGTGCGTGCGCCCCTGTATGGCGAGGACGAGGTCACCGACCGCAGCGAACGCTTCCTGGCCGCCGAGATGGTGCGCGAACAGCTGATGCTGCGGCTGGACCAGGAGCTGCCTTACGCCACCACGGTGGAGATCGAGCAGTTCGGGGATCGGCCGGACGGCGTCGCCGAGATCCACGCCGTGATCTGGGTGGAGCGCGCCGGCCAGAAAGCCATCGTGATCGGCCAGGGCGGCGCCCAGCTCAAGGCCATCGGCTCCGGCGCCCGTCGCCACATGGAGCGCATGTTCGAGCGCAAGGTGTTCCTGCGCCTGTGGGTCAAGGTGCGCGAAGGCTGGGCCGACGACGAGAACATGCTCAAGAAGTTCGGCTATACCGACTAGAGCGAGGAGTGAGAAACGAGGAGTGAGAAGTGAGAGGGACGACAGCTGCCGCTCGCTTTCCGCCTTCTCCCACTCCTGATTTCCCCCATGCGCATCGACCAGCAACCTGCCTACGTCCTGCACGCGCGACCGTATCGCGAGACGTCGCTGCTGCTGGAGTGCCTGACCCGCGAGCACGGGCGGCTGGGGGTGGTGGCGCGGGGCGTGCGCGGGGAACGTGCGCGGTTGCGTCGGGCGCAACTCGAACCGTTCCAGCCGCTGGCGCTGGGCCTGTTGCTGCGTGGCGAAATGGCCACGCTCACCGCCGTGGAAACGGTGGGCGCGCCGCAGCGGCTGGAAGGGGATGCGGCCCTGGCCGGCCTGTATCTCAACGAGCTGGTCGTGCGCCTGACCGGGCGGCAGGATCCGCTGGGCCGGCTGTTCGACGCTTATGCCGCAACGCTGGCCCGGCTGGCCGCGGGCGAGTCGATCAGCTGGAGCCTGCGCCGCTTCGAGCGCGACCTGCTGCAGGCCACCGGCTATGGCCTGCAATTGCTGCACGAGGCCGACACCGGCGAGGCGGTGGATGCGGACGCCTGGTATCGCTATGGGGCCGAAGAGGGCGCGCGGCGTTGTGCTCCCGACACCGCCCGGGCCCTGCGTGGCGAGGACCTGCTGGCGCTGGCGCAGGACCGCATGCCCGGTGCGCGCGGCTTGAAGGCGTTGCGCGACCTGATGCGCGAGATCATCCGCTTCCACCTGGGCGGCGCCGAGTTGCGCGCATGGCGGGTGCTGTCGATGGCGGGGTCGCGACGTGCGGGGCCGAACACACCCTCGGCGTGAATCGCGATCCAGCCGGCGCCGCTAGCTGTCCAGCGCCTGCAGCGTCGCGCGCAGCACGGCGTTGAAGCTGGCCAGCGCGGCGGGGGCGGGGCCCTGCGGCGATATCTGGCTCTGCAGGCGCATGGTCTGCTCGGCCAGGGCCGTGGCGCCGCAGAATCCGCACGAGGAACGCAACCGATGCAACCGTTCGGCGAACGCCGCCGGGTCGCCACGCAGTTGCTCCAGCTCGTGCTGCAACAGCGCGAGTTCCTCGCGCAGCAACAGCCGCAGCGCACGCATCGTGGTGGCATCGCCGCTGCTGCACAGCGCCGCGCCATCGTCCAGCACGGACGCCGGCGGCCCGGCCTGCGCCAGCGCCAGCACGCGGCGCAAGTCGGTCAGCGTGCAGGGCTTGAGCAGGATGTCGCTGAAGCCTGCCGCCAGCAGCAGCGTGCGGTCGCGTGGGGCCAGTTCCGCGCTGGTCGCCACCGCGATGCCGTCCGCGAAGGCATCGTTGCCGTCGCCGCGCAATTGCTCCAGTACGTGCAGGGCGCCGCCGCCGGGCATGCGGCAGTCGAGCAGCAGCAGGTCGAACTTCCCCGCGCGGGCACGCGCCAGGGCGTCCTCGCCGGAGCTTGCGGTCTCCACCGCGGCGCCCAGGTTTCGCAACCCGTCCCCCAGGAACCGGCAACTGCCGGGATCGTCGTCCGCCACCAGGACGCGGGGGCGGGCGGCTTCCCCAGTGGACGATCCGCAAGATTCCGGGCGCTCGCTCAAGACGAAATCCTTGTCGTTCATCTGGATTTGGCAGAATGGCCCGAGATGCACCCGACTTCAAGCCACCTGTCGAGCCGCTTCGCGCTGTGCTGCGGGCTCCTGCTGGGTCTGTTCTGGTTTACGCCGGCGCGGGCGGACGTGCTGTTGTCGGCCAGGTCGATCAGCTTGCCCGGCTTGCGCCTGGACGCGGTGACGCTGCGCCTGGGCGAGGACGGCACCGGCGCGCTGACGGTGTTGCTGCACGCGGACAAGGCGGACCTGCCGGCCATGGGCTGGCGTCGGCTGCCGCTGGACCTGGTCGGCGAGCTGCGCCGCAACGAGCGCCAGGGCTGGGTGCTGGATGGCAACCTCAAGCTGGCCCGGGCGCCCGGCGGGGCGCTCGCCGATGCACAGGTGCAGGTGCAGCTGAGCCAGGCCGCGAACACCTTGCAGGTCAATTTGCTGCAAGGCCAGGCCACGCTCAGCGGCGCCTTGCCGCTGGACCAGCCCAGCCACGCCCAGATCCGCGTCACGAACCTGCCGGCCGGCTGGCTGCAGGGCCTGCTGGGCACGGTCTGGTCCGGCCGCACCACCAGCGGCCGGCTGGACGCCGAGCTGGCGCTGGACATGCGCGATCCGGGCCTGCGTTCCTCGGGCCAGTTCAACCTGCGCGAGGTGGGTTTCGACACGCCCGGCGGCACGCTGGCCGGGCAGGGCGTCAGCGGCAACGGCCGCTTCAACCTCGACGCCGGCGACGGCCCGGCGCAGGTCGACCTGGACGCCAGCCTGCGCGGCGGCGAGCTGCTGCTGGGCCCGCTCTACGCCAAGCTGCCCGACCACCCCGTGCAGTTGAACCTGCATGCCAACGCCGCGGACGGCGCGGTCGAGCTCAGCCGCCTGCGCTTCAGCGATGCCGACGCGCTGCAGCTGACCGGCGCCGTCGGCTTCGACGCCGGAGGCGCGCTGAAGACGCTGCGCCTGGAACGCCTGCGCGCGAGTTTCCCCGCGGCATACGAACGCTACGGCCGTGCCTGGCTCGACACGATGGGCCTGCAGGACCTCACCACCGCCGGTGACCTGGATGCGAGCATCGACTGGCGCGCCGGCGGGCTGCGCAGCTTCGCCTTCAGGACCGAGGGTTTCGACCTGGCCGACGCCGGCGGACGCCTGACGATCGCCGGCTTGAACGGCGCTCTGGACTGGGCGGCCAAGGGCGACCGGCCCGCCACCACGCTGGGCTGGCGCAGCCTGGGCTTCTACCGCATCGAGAACGGCTCGGCCCGCTCCAGCTGGCGCAGCCACGACGGGGTGCTGAGCCTGCAGCAGCCGCTGGCGGTGCCGGTACTGGGCGGCCAGTTGCGGGTCGGCCAGCTGGACTGGTCGCCCGCCGCGGCCGCCGGCGAGCGGCTGGCGACCTCGCTGGTGCTCACCGGCGTGGACATGAAGGCGTTCAGCCAGGCCATGGGCTGGCCGGCGTTCCCCGGCACGCTGGCCGGTGCGGTGCCCTCGCTGCGCTGGGTCGACAACCGGCTGGAACTCGATGGCGGCCTCAGCGCCCACGTGTTCGACGGCTTCGTGGACGTCACCCGGCTGTCCCTGCAGCAACCGTTCGGCACCAGCCCGGTGCTCAATGCCGACATCACCCTGAAGCAACTCGACCTGGGCGCGATCACCAGCGTATTCGATTTCGGCAGCATCACCGGGCGCCTGGACGGCAGCATCGCGGGCCTGCGCCTGGTCGACTGGAGTCCGATGGCGTTCAAGGCCAGCCTGCTGGCCGGCAGCGGTGGACGGATCAGCCAGCGCGCGGTGAACAACCTCACCTCGGTCGGTGGCGGCGGCATCGCCGCGGGCCTGCAGGGCGCCGTGCTGAAACTCTTCAAGACCTTCGGCTACCACCGCATTGGCCTCAACTGCACGCTGCAAGGTACCGTATGCAAGATGAGCGGGCTGGAGCCTGCCGACGGTGGCTACACTATCGTCGACGGCAGCGGCCTGCCGCGCCTGCAGGTGATCGGCCACCAGACCGAGGTCGACTGGCCCACCCTGGTCAAGCGCCTGCAGGACGCCATCGGCGGCAGCGGGCCCGAGATTCATTGAGTCACCCCTTCAACCGGAGTCACGTCATGCGCAAGCTCGTCTACGTCATCCTGACCACCATGGCCGTGGCGTTGGTCGGCTGCGTCACCATCAACGTGTACTTTCCCGAAGCCGCGGCGCAGAAGGCCGCCGACCAGTTCATCGGCAACGTGCTCGACCAGGCGGGCTCCGAAGCCAAGCCGGAGGCGAAACAGCCGCCGCCGGCTTCGAAGGACGACGGCAGCCATCCCTCGGCGATGCTGCTGGACCTGCTGATCCCCGCCGCGCAGGCCGCCGAAACGCCGGACATCCGCGTCCAGACCAGCGCCACCGAGGCGATCCGCGCGCGCATGCACCAGCGCTTCAGCGGCACCCTCGGCCAGCTGCTGGACAGCGGTGCGGTCGGTTTCACCCATGACGGCATGGTGGCCATGCGTGACGCCGCCAAGGTGCCGCTGAGCCAGCGTGCGCAGGCCAATGCCGCGGTGGCCGACGAGAACCGCGACCGCGCCGCGCTGTATCGCGAGATCGCCAGCGCCAACCACCATCCGGAGTGGGAGTCGCAGATCCGCGCCACCTTCGCCAAGACCTGGATCGAGAAGGCGCACGCCGGCTGGTATTACCAGAACGCCGCCGGCGCCTGGCAGAAGAAATGACCTTGCGCTCCGCCGCCTCGTCGTGATCTGCACCGCGCAGGGCGTCCGTTGGCCCGATCTGTGATAATCAGCGGCCAGCCCTTCTTTCCGCGCCCCATGTCACGTTCCAACTCCGTCTCGTCCGTTCCCTTCGAAGCACACATCACCGACCTCGGCCATGACGGCCGTGGCGTGGCCCGGATCGACGGCAAGACGGTGTTCGTCAGCGGAGCCTTGCTCGGCGAGCGGGTGATGGCGAAGCTGCGCAAGCGGCATCGGCATTTCGACGAGGCGGAAACGATCGAGGTGATCGCCGCCTCGCCGCATCGGGTCGAGCCGAAGTGCCGGCACTTCGCCCAATGCAGCGGCTGCTCGCTGCAGCATCTCGATGCGCCTTCGCAGATCGCCGCCAAGCAGCGCGTGCTCGCCGAGAACTTCGAGCGCATCGGCAAGGTCGCGCCGCAGACGTGGCTGGCGCCGCTCACCGCCGAGCCGTGGGCGTATCGACGCAAGGGCCGGCTGTCGGTGCGCAACGTGGCCAAGAAGGGCCGCGTGCTGGTCGGCTTCCGCGAGGAGCAGAACCCGCGCTTCGTCACCGAGATCCGGCAGTGCGAAGTGATGCATCCGGCGCTGGGCCCCAAGGTCGGCCTGCTGGCGGACCTGCTGGGCACGATGGATGCGGCGGACGACATTCCGCAGATCGAATTCGCCGCCGGCGACGAGCTGATGGCGCTGGTGTTTCGCCACATGCAGCCGCTCAGCGAGCGCGATCAGGGCGCGCTGATCGCATTCGGCCAGCAGCACGGTTTCGCGATCTACCTGCAGCCGGGCGGCACCAGCAGCGTGCGCCCGCTGTGGCCGGAGAACCCGCGGCTGGCGTTCCGCATCGGCAGCGACGACGCGCGTTTTGCCGACGTGGAGCTGGAGTTCGAGCCGCTGGATTTCGTGCAGGTCAACGCTGGCATGAACCAGCTGATGATGGCGCGCGCCCTGGAACTGCTCGACCCGCAGCCGACCGATCGCGTGCTCGACCTGTTCTGCGGGCTGGGCAATTTCACCCTGCCGATCGCGCGGCGGGTGGCCGAGGTCGTGGGCGTGGAAGGCGAGCACGGCCTGGTCGAACGCGCTGCGCAGAATGCCGCGCACAACGGCATCGCCAACGCGCGCTTCCACGTGGCCAACCTGTTCGAGGACCAGCGCGCCACCGAGTGGGCGCGCCAGCCTTGGGACAAGCTGCTGCTCGATCCGCCGCGCGCCGGCGCCGACCAGGTGCTGGAGTACCTGCCGCACAAGGCGACCCGGCGCATCGTCTATGTTTCCTGCCATCCCGCCTCGCTGGCGCGCGACGCCGGCATCCTGGTCAACCGGCACGGGTTCAAGTTGAGTTCGGCCGGCGTGATGGACATGTTTCCGCACACCTCCCATGTCGAATCCATTGCTTTATTCGAGCGGTCTTCCTGACCGCGAAAGTCAAACGGGCGGCCATCCATGGCCGCACTCTTCAATAAAAGCCGTTTCATTGCAGGCGTTGTCGCTGGTTGAAATCCGGATTCCATGGCTATCGAGATCGAACGCAAATTCCTGGTGGCCACCGACGGCTGGCGTGCCGGCGTCGAGCGCAGCGAGGCGATCGCACAGGGTTACCTGGTCGGTGCGCAGGCGCTGCGCGCGGGGTTGGCGCATGCTTCGGTGCGCGCGCGGCTGGCCGGTGAGCAGGCCTGGCTCAACATCAAGGCGGCCACGGCCGGCATTGCGCGGGCCGAGTTCGACTACCCGATACCGCTGGCCGATGCGCGCGCCATGCTCGCGAGCCTCTGCGATGGTTTGCTGGAAAAGACCCGCCACCATGTCCGCGTCGGTGGCGTACTGTTCGAGATCGACGAGTTCGGCGGCGACAACGCCGGCCTGATCGTCGCCGAGGTCGAGCTGCCGGCGGTCGATGCGCCATTCCCGCGGCCGTCGTGGCTGGGCCGCGAGGTGAGTCGGCTTCCGCGCTACTACAACGTCAACCTGATCGCGCACCCGTACCGGCAGTGGTCGCCGGCCGAGCGCGCCGCCGAGGATGCCGCATGTTGATGATCGGCGTGGCCGGGCCGGAACTGGCCGAATCCGAGAAACGCTGGCTGCACGCCCCCGGCGTCGCCGGCGTGCTGCTGTTCGCGCGCAACTACCGCTCGCGCGAACAGTTGATGGCCTTGTGCGAGGCGATCCGCGACGTCGGCGGCGAGCACCTGCTGATCGCGGTGGACCAGGAGGGCGGCCCGGTGCAGCGCTTCCGCGACGGCTTCACCCGGTTGCCGCCGCTGGCGGCGATTGGTGCCGTGCATGACCGTGATCCCGACGAGGCGATCCGCCTGGCCGAGGAGCACGCCTGGGTGATGGCCAGCGAACTGCGCGCCAGCGGCGTCGATTTCAGTTTCGCGCCGGTGGTGGATCTCGCCCGCG
>JBDZVT010000013.1:0-88784 GCA_040255835.1 Lysobacteraceae bacterium | reverse complement strand
GGGTGAGCCGCCCATTCTACATCGCTTTCCCGCTTCGTCAACACCCGCATGTGAAAAAAAACTCGGCGGGATTGGCTGCGGAATCTTCGTCGACAGAGCGCTTCGTCGAAGGGGCGAGCATCATAGCGCCGCCTCGCGTTCGAGGGAAGTGTCCGCGCGCATTTTCTTCATGCCGGCGCGCGCGGAGACACCACTCCCGCCGTCCGGCCATCAGCTGTCCGCAGGGCCCGCCGATGCCATGGATGCGATCGGACGCAGCGCTTCCGCCGGCACGGCCTCGGCCCCTGCGGCCCTCGCCGCCGGAGCGGGTTCAGGCAGCAAACCCACCCGATACGGAACAAGCGCCTCCGGGCTCATGCGCTCGAGCGCGTCCCAGTCGTCTTCGAAAGGAATGAACTGCAGCATGGGATGCTCCTGATCCGCGCGCACCAGCCGTGCGCGAGTTCATCAGAGCAGCCGGCGCGGCCAATTCGCCGGCAGGGTCTGGCCGTTCGCGGGCGCAACGCTACGCTTAGTCGATCTCGATCATTTCGAAGTCGTCCTTGGTCGTGCCGCAATCCGGGCAGGTCCAGGTCTCGGGCACGTCTTCCCAACGCGTGCCCGGGGGGATGCCCTCGTCGGGGACGCCCTCCGCTTCGTCGTAGATGTAACCGCAAACGACGCACATCCACTTGCGCGTGGCAGCGGCGCCGGGAGAACTCTGGCTCATGGTCGGGATTCTTCGGATGACTGGAAATAGGACATTCTCGCAACTCGACCGACAATGCGAAAGCACGGCGACAGCCTCTCCCCCCAAAACCCACGGAAAACCCGCTCTTGGAACACTCTGCGAAGCTTGCACGAGGTGGTCTGTACGCGATCACCAACGGACCACGCCCGGATCTGCTCGACGTGGTGGCACAAGCGCTGGCCGGCGGCGCGCGGTTGCTGCAATACCTGGACGAGGAGTCCGGCGAGGCGCGCCGGCATGCCGAGGCCGCGGCCATCGCGCCGTTGTGCCGGCACCACGGAGTGCCGTTGATCATCCACGAGGACGTCGCGCTGGCGCAGGCCATCGGCGCCGACGGCGTGCACCTGGCGCACTCGGTTGCCGCGATCCGCGCGGCCCGCGAAAGCCTCGGCCCCGCCGCCATCATCGGCGTGGCCTGTCGCGATTCGCTGGCTGATGCGCGGACCGCCGCGCAGGCCGGCGCCAGCTACGTGTCATTCGGCGCGATGTATCCGTCCTCCACCAAGCCGCTGGCACCGATCGCGCCGGTCGATCTGCTGAGGCAAAGCGCCGCGCTTGGCGTGGCCCGGGTGGCGATCGGCGGCATCACGCCGGACAATGCCGCGTTGCTGATCGAGGCAGGTGCCGATTACGTCGCCAGCATTTCCTCGCTGTTCGGAGCCGCGGACGTACGCCAGGCGGCGCGTCGCCTCGCCCAGCTGTTTCCCCCGCCCAGACCTTGAGAATCCGATGACGACCAACCACGAATTGTTCCAGCGTGCCCTCCGCTTGCTGCCAGGCGGCGTGAATTCGCCGGTGCGCGCGTTCAAGTCGGTCGGCGGCGAGCCGTTCTTCACCGCCCGCGCCGATGGTGCCTATCTGTGGGACGTCGAGGGCTCGCGTTACATCGACTACGTCGGCTCCTGGGGCCCGATGATCGCCGGCCACAACCACCCGGCCGTGCGCGAGGCGGTCGAACGCGCCATTCGCGACGGCCTTTCCTTCGGCACCCCTTGTGCAGCGGAAGTGACGATGGCCGAAACGATCGCGCGGCTGGTGCCGTCGATCGAGATGGTGCGCATGGTCAACTCCGGCACCGAAGCCACCATGTCGGCCATCCGCCTCGCCCGCGGCGCCACCGGTCGCAGCAGGATCGTGAAGTTCGAGGGCTGCTATCACGGCCACGGCGACAGTTTCCTGGTCAAGGCCGGCTCGGGCGCGCTGACCTTCGGCGTGCCGACCTCGCCGGGCGTGCCGAAGGCGAACGCCGACCTCACGCTCACCCTCCCCTACAACGACCTCGCCGCCGCGCAGGCGCTGTTCGCCGGGCAAGGCAGCGAGATCGCCGGTCTGATCATCGAGCCTGTCGCCGGCAACATGAATTGCATCCCGCCGGTGGACGGCTACCTGCAGGGGCTGCGCGACCTGTGCACGCAACATGGTGCGGTGCTGATCTTCGACGAGGTGATGACCGGTTTCCGCGTCGCGCTCGGCGGGGCGCAGGCGCACTACGGAGTGACACCGGATCTCACCACCTTCGGCAAGATCATCGGTGGCGGCATGCCGGTGGGCGCCTATGGCGGCCGGCGTGAACTGATGGAGCAGATCGCCCCGTCCGGTCCGATCTACCAGGCCGGGACGCTCAGCGGCAATCCGGTGGCGATGGCCGCGGGCCTGGCCATGCTGGAACTGATCCAGGCGCCCGGCTTCCACGAGCACCTCGCCGCCCGCACGCGCCTGCTCTGCGACGGGCTGCAGTCGGTGGCCGACGGCGAAGGCGTGGCGTTCAGCACCAACCGCGTCGGCGGCATGTTCGGCCTGTTCTTCAGCGCCGAAACGGTGCGCAGCTTCGCACAGGCCACGGCCGCGGATGCCGCGCTGTTCCACCGCTTCTTCCACGGCATGCTGAAGCGCGGCGTGTACCTGGCGCCCTCCGCGTTCGAGGCGGGATTCATGTCCAGTGCGCACAGCGACCAGGACATCGCCGACACGCTGGAGGCCGCGCGCGGCGCCCTGCGCGACGCGCGCGGCTGACTCACCAGGTGCCGGTATTGGGCATGGAAGCCCACGGCTCGCGCGGCGGCAGATGCCCATCCTGCAGCAGTTCGACCGAGATCAGGTCGGGCGAACGCACGAACGCCATGTGGCCGTCGCGCGGCGGGCGATGGATGGTGTAGCCCATGTCCATCAACCGCTGGCAGGTGGCGTAGATGTCCTCCACCCGGAACGCCAGGTGGCCGAAATTGCGCGCGCTGCCGTAATCCTCGGTCGAACCCCAGTTGTAGGTCAGCTCGACTTCCGCCTCGGGATTTTCCGGCGCGGCGAGGAAAACCAGGGTGAACTTGCCCTGGGCGTTTTCCATGCGACGCGTTTCGCGCAGGCCCAGGCCCTCGCAGTAGAAGCGCAGCGACGCGTCGATGTCGCGCACGCGCACCATGGTGTGCAGATATCTCACGAGCCGCTCCTTTCCTGGTTCCGCAATCGTTTCAGCCTGCCGCAAAATCGCTCAACGCCGCGTGCAGGCGAGACAGGCCTTCGGCCAGTTCCTCGTCGGTGATGGACAGCGGCGGCACGAAGCGCAGCACGTCCGGACCCGCCTGCAACAACAACAGGCCGCGGGCCGCGGCATGGTCGAGGACCTCGCCGGCCTTTCCACGGTGCGTCTCGGCCAGTACCGCGCCGATCATCAGGCCGCGCCCGCGGACTTCGTCGAACAATGCCAGTTGCTGATTGATCCTGGCCAGGCCCGCACGCAAGTCGTTGGCCTGGCGCTCCACGTTGGCAAGGATGGTCGGCGAGGCGAGCTTGGCCAGCGCCACGCGCGCCACCGCGGCGGCCATCGGATTGCCGCCGAAGGTCGTGCCGTGGGCGCCGTACTGCATCGTGTCGGCCACTTGGGGTCCGGCCAGCATCGCGCCGATGGGGAAGCCGCAGCCCAGCGCCTTGGCCAGGGTGACGATGTCGGGCCTGACCTGGCCATGCGCGAACAGTTCGCCGGTACGGCCCATGCCGCACTGGATTTCGTCCAGCACCAGCAAGGCGTCGTGCTTGTCGCACAGCTCGCGCACGCGCTCCAGGAAACCCGGGGCCGCCGGAACCACGCCGCCCTCGCCCTGGATCGGCTCGAGCATCACCGCCGCCACGTCGCCGCTGGCCAGGGCCAACTCGAGCGCGGCCGCGTCGTTGTACGGGAGGTAGCGGAAGCCCTCCGGCAACGGCTCGTAGCCAGCCTGGTATTTCGGCTGCGCCGTCGCCGTCACCGTGGCCAGGGTGCGGCCGTGGAAGGAGCCCTTGAACGTGACGATGATGCGCCGCTCCGCTGCGCGCCCGCGCGAGGCGGCCCAGCGCCGGACCAGCTTGATCGCCGCCTCGTTCGCCTCCGCGCCGGAGTTGCACAGGAACACGCGTTCGGCAAACCCCGATGCCTGCACCAGTTCCTCGGCCAGCCGCAGCGGCGGCTCGGTGTAGAACACGTTGCTGGCGTGCCACAGCTTGTGCGCCTGCATGTTCAGGGCGGCCAGCAGGTCCGGATCCTGGTGGCCCAGGGCGTTCACCGCGATGCCTGCGCCGAAATCGACGTAGTCGCGGCCCTGGGTGTCCCACACGCGCGCGCCCCTGCCGTGGTCCAGCACGAGCTCGCGCGGCTTGTAGACGGGCAGCCAGTAACGTTTGCCGAGGTCCAGCAGATCCTGCTCGGGTGATGTCATGCGGGCTCCAGGAACAGGTCCGGCAGCAAGTCGGCGCCGGGTTGTACAGCATAGTGGTCGAAGTCGGTCACACCGGTTTCGCGCAGCACCTCCTCGTCGATCGCGAAATGGCCGGTGTAGTCGCGCGCCGGCCGGCTCAGGATCGCGTGCGCGGCATCGGCCACGATCTCCGGCTGGCGGCATTGCGCGGCATTGACGCCCTCGATCATGGCGATCGCGGCGGTGGCAATCACGGTGCGCGGCCACAACGCGTTGACCGCAATGCCGAGCGGTGCGAATTCCGCGCTCATGCCCAGCACGCACAGGCTCATGCCGTACTTGGCGATGGTGTAGGCAGTGTGCGGAGCGAACCATTTCGGATCGAGGTTCGGCGGTGGCGACAGCATCAGCACGTGCGGGTTCGCGGCCTGCCTCAGGTACGGCAGGCAGCTGCGGGTCACCAGGAAGGTACCGCGGGTGTTGACCTGGTGCATCAGGTCGAAACGCTTCATCGGCGTGTCGGCCGTGCCGGCCAGCCAGATCGCGCTGGCGTTGTTGACCACGATGTCGATCCCGCCGAAGTGCTCCGCCGCCCGCGCGGCGGCGGCCACCACCTCGGCCTCCTCGCGGATGTCGACCTGCAACGCCAGCGCGCGGCCACCGGCCGCCTCGATCTCGGCGGCCGCGGTATGGATGGTGCCCGGCAGCTTGGGGTTGGGTACGGCACTCTTGGCCGCGATCACGATGTTCGCGCCGTCGCGCGCCGCCCGGCGCGCGATCGCCAGGCCGATGCCACGCGAGGCACCGGTGATGAACAGGGTCTTGCCAGCGAGCGCACTCATGCGAATCGGCTCCGTCGGATGATCCCGCCCAGTTTAGCCGCGCCGCTCACGCCTTCTGGAAGCGCGGCAAGATGTCGCGCAGCTCGGCCAGGCGGCGCAGCGGGTCGGTCAGCTCCAGCATGCGTTGCTGCTCGCCGGAATCCAGCGGCAGCAGTTCGGCCAGGCGAAAGCCCAGCCAGCTCGCGTCCTCGTAATCGCTGGGCGGGGCATGCCGCCAGTGCGGCGCCATCGTCTCGATCAGGCGTTCCAGGATGCTCTGCAGCAGGGCAAATTCCACCGGTACCTCCTGCGCCGATTCGTCGGGCCAGCGCTCGGCGTTGCCGCGCAGCAGGCCGTCGGCGCGCACGCGGCTGCGCGAGACGCGAAAGCGCGCGCCGCCCTCGGCCACGATGCCGAGCAAGCCGTCCTCGTCGCGCTGGAAATCGCTGATGCGCGCCAGCGTGCCGATGGCCGCCGGCACCGCCGGTTCACCGCTTTCGCGCCCGGCGAGGATCAGGCACACGCCGAACGGGCTGCCGTCGCGGCAGCACTCGCGCACCAGGTCCAGGTAGCGCGGCTCGAAGATGCGCAGGTGCAGCCGCCCGCCGGGAAACAGCACGGACGAAAGCGGGAACAGCGGGATGTCGGGCAGCGTGGATCGGTCGGCCATCGGTCGAGTGTACCCAGTGCCGACCGCTCCGGTCCGCGCGCGGGATCAGCCCTCGCGCAGGTGCTCGACGAAGCGCCGCGGGGCGGCCTCGAAGCCGCCGTTGGACATGAACACCACCTGGTCGCCGGGGCGCACCTGCCGGCCAAGCGCCTCGATCAGGGCGTCGACGGTGGGCACTGCGGTGCCGCGACCGTCGAGCGCGGCGGTCACCGCCCCGGCGTCCCACGGCAACTCATCGCGCTGCAGGATCAACACGCCGTCGGCGTCGGCCAGCGAAGGCGCCAGCGCCGCGGCGTGCGCGCCCTGGCGCATCGAGTTCGAGCGCGGTTCCAGCGCCACCCAGATGCGCGCGGCGCCGACGTTCGCGCGCAGGCCGGCCAGGGTGGTGGCGATCGCCGTGGGGTGGTGGGCAAAGTCGTCGTAGACGCGCACGCCGGACACCTCGCCGACCAGCTCCATGCGCCGCTTGACGCTCTCGAAGCGGGCGAAGGCCGGCAGCAGCGCCTGCGGGTCGGCGCCCGCGGCGGCAGTCGCGGCCAGCGCGGCGAGTGCGTTCATCACGCTGTGATGGCCGAGCAGGTGCCAGCGGACTTCGCCCAGCAGGCGGCCGCCGTGATGCACGGTGAACACCGATCCATCGGCCTCGACCAGGCTGGCCTGCCAGTCGCCGGTGCCGATGCCGAAAGTTTCCACCGGCGTCCAGCAGCCCATGGCCAGCACCTCGGCGAGGCGTGCGTCATGCGCGTTGACGATCAGCCGGCCATTGCCCGGCACCGTGCGCACCAGGTGGTGGAACTGGCGCTGGATCGCGGCCACGTCGGGGAAGATGTCGGCGTGGTCGTACTCGAGGTTGTTGAGGATGGCGATCCGCGGGCGGTAGTGCACGAACTTCGAGCGCTTGTCGAAGAACGCGGTGTCGTACTCGTCCGCCTCGATCACGAAAGGCGCCGTCACCGGCGGGGCGACACCCGGGCTTCCCCCCGGCCGGACCGGACCCACTGCGCCGAGTCGCGCGGAAATGCCGAAGTTGCCCGGCACCCCGCCGACCAGGAAGCCCGGCTCCATCCCGGCGCTTTCCAGCAGGTGCGCCAGCAGGCTGGTGGTCGTGGTCTTGCCGTGGGTGCCGGCCACCGCCAGCACGTCGCGCCCGGCCAGCACCGTCTCGCCCAGCCACTGCGGCCCGGAGACATAGCGCAGGCGTGCGTCGAGCATGTGCTCCACCGCGGGGTTGCCGCGGCTCATCGCGTTGCCGACCACCACCAGGTCGGGCGTCGGTTCGAGGTGGGTGGCGGTGTATCCGCTCATCAGGCCGATGCCCAGCGCCTGCAGCTGCGTGCTCATCGGCGGATAGACATTGGCGTCCGAACCCTCGACCGCGTGGCCGAGCTCGCGCGCCAGGACGGCGACGCCCCCCATGAAGGTGCCGCAGATGCCGAGAATGTGCAGACGCATGTGGAATACCTCGCCGCGCACCGCCCCGGCCGCTGGGCGGCGGGGCGAAGGAACCGCGCGCGTCAGCCGTGGGCGGCGGTGGACGCGGACGCCAGCGCGTGTTTGATGCGGGCCGTGACATCCGCCAGCTCGCCCACCCCGTCGACCGCCTGCAGCTTGCCGCGGCCGGCGTAGAAATCGGCCACGGGCGCGGTCTGTTCGGCATAGATCGCCAGGCGCTTGCGCACCGTCTCGGGGTTGTCGTCGGCGCGGCCCTCGGCCTGGAAGCGGATCTCGCAGCGGCCGATGATCACCTCGTTGGGCACCTCGAGCTTGATCACGGCGTCCAGCGGCTGGCCGATCTTGGCCAGCAGGTGGTCCAGCGCGTCGGCCTGGGCCAGGTTGCGCGGGTAACCGTCGAGGATGAAACCCGCCCGGGCGTCGTCCTGGGCCAGCCGGTCTTCCAGCATGCCCAGCAGGATGTCGTCCGAAACCAGCTGGCCGGCATCCATCACCGCCTTGGCCTTGAGCCCCATCGGCGTGCCGGCGGCCACCGCCGCGCGCAGCATGTCGCCGGTCGAGATATGCGGTACGCCCAGCGCCGCCTTCAGCCGGGCAGCCTGCGTGCCTTTGCCCGAGCCGGGCGCACCAAGTAGGACGAGTCGCATAATGCTCCACACGTTCGGCCGGCTCCCGCACGCTGCGGCAGTCCATCCGATACCTAAGGAATTGGGCGACAAAATTAGCCGTTGCGCCGGATGCCGTCAAACCACCGCCGTAGCGGCAAAGCGCCACATCATCGGCGTGCACGGCATCGCCACCACGTTCACCACCCATCGACCGATCCGAGGAAACCCATGACCGCCACTGCCCGCCAAACCGCCACCGGCAAGCTGCTGTACGCCCAATCCGGCGGCGTCACCGCCGTCATCAACGCCACGGCCGCCGGCGTGATCGAGGCGGCTCGCGCGAAAGGCATCACGGTTTACGCCGCGCGCAACGGCATCCTCGGCGCCCTGCGCGAGGAGCTGATCGACACCTCGAAGGAAACCGCCAGCACGGTCGCCGCGCTGCGCCACACGCCCGGCGGCGCGTTCGGCTCGTGCCGCTACAAGCTCAGGTCGCTGGAGGAGAACCGCGCCGAGTACGCGCGCCTGATCGAGGTGTTCCGCGCCCACGACATCCGCTGGTTCCTCTACAACGGCGGCAACGATTCGGCCGACACCGCGCTGAAGATCTCGCAGCTGGGCAAGGCCATGGATTACGACATCCGCTGCATCGGCGTGCCCAAGACGGTGGACAACGATCTTGCCGTCACCGATTGCTGCCCGGGGTTCGGCTCGGTGGCGAAATACACCGCGATCTCCACGCTGGAGGCCAGCCTGGACGTGGCCTCGATGGCCGAGACCTCGACCAAGGTGTTCATCCTCGAGGTGATGGGTCGCCACGCCGGCTGGATCGCCGCGGCCGCCGGGCTGGCCGGCGAGGGCGCGGACGCGGCGCCGCATCTCATCCTGTTCCCCGAGAACGCGTTCGACGAGGCGGCCTTCCTGGCCAAGGTGAAGGCCACGGTCGAACGGGTGGGCTGGTGCACCGTGGTCACCTCCGAGGGCGTGCGCAACGCCGCGGGCGAGTTCCTGGCCGAAGCCGGTTCGCGCGACGCCTTCGGCCACACCCAGCTGGGGGGCGTCGCGCCCGTGCTGGCCGCGCTGGTGAAGCAGCGGTTGGGCTACAAATGCCACTGGGCACTGCCCGACTACCTGCAGCGCTCGGCGCGCCACGCGGCCTCGAAGGTCGACGCCGAGCAGGCCTACGCGGTCGGCCAGGCCGCCGTGCAGTACGCGCTGGCGGGCATGAACGCGGTGATGCCGGTGATCGTGCGCGGCGCCGATGCGCCCTACCGCTGGAAGATCGAGCCGGCGGCGCTGGCGAAGATCGCCAACCGCGAGAAGAAGATGCCGAAGAACTTCATCCGCCGTAACGGCTTCGGCATCACCGCGGCAGCGCGGCGCTACCTCGCCCCGCTGATCCGCGGCGAGGCTCCGCTGCCGTACGGCAAGGACGGGCTGCCCCGCTACGTGCGCCTGAAGAATGTCCCCGTTGCCCGGCGGCTCCCCGCTTTCACCGGCTGAGCCGCCGCGGCGTGCCTGAACGCCACGCCGCGCCGGCCGGGTTGCGTTCAGGCGCAGTTTCCTACGGTGGCCCGGAACCCACGTGCGCCGCAGCCATCGCGGCCGGAGGAAGCCGGGATGAAATTCGTCAGTCGCCTGCTCATCGCCGTAGCCCTGCTCGGCACCAGCTCGCTTGCACTGGCCGACCGCGGCCATCACGACCATGATCGCCGCGGCCAGCAGTACAGCCAGCGCCATCACCAGGACCGCCGCCACGTGGAACGGCGCCATGCCGACCACCGCTACAGCCGCCACGACGATCGTCGCCACGGCTGGCGCGGCGACTACCGCGGCCGCCACGGCTACCGCCCGATCCGGCCGCACCACCGCCACACGCGCTGGGTGCGCGGCCACCGCTACTACGGTCCCACCTATGTCGTGCGCGACTACGGCTACTACCGGCTGCGGCCGCCGCCGTACGGCTATCACTGGGTGCGCGCCGACAATGATTTCCTGCTGGTGGCGATCACCACCGGCATCATCCTGGACCTGGCGCTGCGTTGATCGCACCGCGGTGACCCGTGGCATCCAGCCCAGGGCCATGCCTCCGCGCATGGCCCTGTTGCTTGTCGCGTGGCCGGTCGGCGGGGTGGTGCGTCGCACAACGGTGGCGCCGACAAGGTCTGCTTATACTCCCCCGGACCGCCCGTTCCGGACGGCCACTCACAATCCTATGGGGAGGCTCAGATGCTGCAGCAGTATGGCTGGATCGTTCTGGCGTGTGCGGTGGTGGCGATTCTTTACGGCGCGATTTCCGCGCGCTGGATCCTGGCCCGGTCGCCGGGCAACGAGCGGATGCAGGAAATTGCGGCCGCGATCCAGGAGGGCGCACGCGCCTACCTCAATCGCCAGTACACCACGATCGGCATGGTCGGCGTGGTGTTGCTGCTGCTGATCGGCTTCTTCCTCAACTGGCATACCGCGATCGGCTTCCTGATCGGCGCGGTGCTTTCCGGCGCGGCCGGCTACATCGGCATGAACGTCTCGGTACGCGCCAACGTGCGCACCGCGGAGGCCGCCCGCGGTGGCCTGAGCCCGGCGATGAACGTGGCGTTCCGCGGCGGCGCGATCACCGGCATGCTGGTGGTGGGCCTGGCCCTGCTCGGCGTGACCGGCTACTGGCTGGTGCTCAACCACCTCGGCGTCACCGGCGAGACGGCGCTGCACGCGCTGGTGGGGCTGGCCTTCGGCAGTTCGCTGATCTCCATCTTCGCGCGCCTGGGCGGTGGCATCTTCACCAAGGGCGCCGATGTGGGCGCGGACCTGGTCGGCAAGGTCGAGGCCGGCATCCCCGAGGACGACCCGCGCAACCCGGCGGTGATCGCCGACAACGTGGGCGACAACGTCGGCGACTGCGCCGGCATGGCGGCCGACCTGTTCGAGACCTACGCGGTGACGGTGATCGCCACCATGCTGCTGGCCGGGCTGACCTTCGTCGACAACCTGCAGGCGCTGCTCTACCCGTTGGTGATCGGCGCGGTCTCGATCATCGCCTCGATCATCGCCACCTTCGTGGTGCGGGTGAAGGCCGGCGGCTCGATCATGGGCGCCCTGTACAAGGGCGTGATCGTCTCGGCGGTGCTCTCGGCGATCGCCTTCTGGTTCGTCACCGGCAACCTGCTGCCGCAGGGCCTGACCGACGCCGGCGGCGTGGTGACCTCCAAGCTCGCGCTGTTCGAATGCTCGCTGATCGGCCTGGTGCTGACCGGGCTGATCGTGTGGATCACCGAGTACTACACCGGCACCGACTACAAGCCGGTGCAGCACATCGCGGCGGCGTCGGGCACCGGCCACGGCACCAACATCATCGCCGGCCTGGGCATCTCGATGAAGTCCACCGCGCTGCCGGTGATCGTGATCTGCGCGGCGATCTGGGGCGCATACGCGCTGGGCGGCCTGTACGGCATCGCCATCGCGGCGACCGCGATGCTGTCGATGGCCGGCATGATCGTGGCGCTGGATGCCTACGGCCCGATCACCGACAACGCCGGCGGCATCGCCGAGATGAGCGACCTGCCGCCGGAAGTGCGCGGCGTCACCGATCCGCTGGACGCGGTCGGCAACACCACCAAGGCGGTGACCAAGGGCTACGCGATCGGGTCGGCCGCACTGGCCGCGCTGGTGCTGTTCGCCGACTACACGCACAACCTGCAGACGCACTTCGGCTTCGCCACCACGTTCGACCTCTCCAACCACTACGTGATCATCGGCCTGCTGATCGGCGGCCTGATCCCGTACCTGTTCGGCGCGATGGCGATGGAGGCGGTCGGCCGCGCGGCCGGGGCGGTAGTGGAGGAAGTGCGTCGCCAGTTCCGCGACATCGCCGGGATCATGGAGGGCACCGGCAAGCCGCAGTACGACCGCGCGGTGGACATGCTGACCAGGTCGGCGATCAAGGAGATGATCGCGCCCTCGCTGCTGCCGGTGCTGGTGCCGGTGGTGGTGGCGTTCGGTTTCAAGTGGCTGGCCGGTTCCTCCGAGGCCGGCGCGCAGGCGCTGGGCGGCGTGCTGATCGGCACCATCGTCACCGGCCTGTTCGTGGCCATCTCGATGACCACCGGCGGCGGCGCCTGGGACAACGCCAAGAAGTACATCGAGGACGGCCACCATGGCGGCAAGGGCTCGGAGGCGCACAAGGCCGCCGTCACCGGCGACACCGTGGGTGACCCGTACAAGGACACCGCCGGCCCCGCGGTGAACCCATTGATCAAGATCATCAACATCGTCGCGCTGCTGCTGATTCCCTTGCTGTAACCAGCGCGACCCGGACGCCAACGGAAATCCCGCCACGGCGGGATTTTCGTTTCGCGGTCGCCAAATACCGGCACCGACTCAGCGATGGCGAAGGCCCGCGCGGGTCCGCTCGACCGCCGGCAATCCCATCCGCTTTCAGCACTGGAGGAAATCCCATGAGACTGGTCTGGCTGACTCTGGCACTCGGCGTCACACTGGCGGGCATGAACCACGCCGACGCCAGCCAAACCCCTCCCGCAAAGACCGCCGCCGAGCCGGCCGCATCCGACGACCCGTGGCTGTGGCTGGAAGACATCCACGGCGCGCGCCCGATGGCCTGGGTGAAGCAGGAAAACGCGCGCACGCAATCGCGCTTCGCCAGCGACGCCGGTTTCGACAAGACGCGCGACCAGATCCTGCAGGTGCTCGACTCGGATGCACGCATCCCCTACGTCAGCCGCATGGGCGGCGAGCTGTACAACTTCTGGCGCGACAAGACCCACCCGCGCGGCGTCTGGCGCCGCACCAGCCTGGCCGAGTACCGCAAGGCCGCGCCGAACTGGGAAGTACTGCTGGACATCGACGCGCTGAACAAGGCGGAAGACAAGCGCTGGGTGTTCAAGGGCGTGCAGTGCCTGAAGCCCGAGTTCGAGCGTTGCCTGGTGTCGCTGTCGCCGGACGGCGGCGACGCGGTGGCGGTGCGCGAGTTCAGCATCCCGAAGAAGGCTTTCGTGAAGGACGGTTTCGAACTGCCGGTGGCCAAGAGCGACGTCGGCTGGATCGACGAGGACACCATCTACGTGGGCACCGATTTCGGCCCCGGTTCGATGACCGCCTCCAGCTACCCGCGCATCGTCAAGGAGTGGAAGCGCGGCACGCCGCTGTCGGCCGCCGTGACGGTGTACGAAGGCAAGCACGACGATCTCGCGGTGAGCGCGTTCCACGATCGCACGCCGGGTTACGAGCGCGATTTCGTGTCGGTGGCCAAGGACTTCTTCCACAGCGAGTTGTTCCTGCGCCATGACGGCAAACTGGCCCGGCTCGACGTGCCGACCGATGCCGACGCCCGGGCCCACCGCGAATGGCTGCTGGTGCAGACGCGCTCGCCGTGGACGGTCGGCGGCGCCACCTATCCGTCGGGCGCCCTGCTGGCCACCCGCTTCGACGACTTCATCGCCGGCAAGCGCAAGTTCACCGTGCTGTTCAAGCCGGACGAGCACACCGCGCTGTCCAGCTACGCCTGGACCCGCAACCACCTGATCCTGGACGTGCTGGACGACGTCAAGAGCCGGCTCGAGGTGCTCACCCCGCCGCGGATGGCCGGCCCCGACGACGGCTGGCACCCCGAGGCGCTGCCCGGCGCACCCGCGCTCAGCACGATCAGCGTGGTCGATACCGACCCCGACCACAGCGACGAGTACTGGCTCGACGTGGCCGGCTTCCTTGCCCCCGCCTCGCTCGAACGCGGTGTGCTGGGCAGCGTGCCGGCCGAGACGATCAAGCACGAGCCGGCGTTCTTCGACGCCTCGCAGTTCACCGTCAGCCAGCACTTCGTGACCTCGAAGGACGGTACGCGCGTGCCGTATTTCGAGATCGCGCCCAAGGGCATCAGGCTGGACGGCTCCAACCGCACCCTGCTCTACGGCTACGGCGGCTTCGAAGTGTCGCTGCTGCCGCACTACAGCGGCAGCATCGGGCGCGCCTGGCTGGATCGCGGCGGCGTCTACGTGGTGGCCAACATCCGCGGCGGCGGCGAGTACGGCCCGCGCTGGCACAAGGCGGCGCTCAAGGCCAACCGTCCGCGCGCCTACGAGGATTTCGCCGCCGTGGCGCAGGACCTGATCAAGCGCGGCGTCACCTCGCCGAAGCACCTGGGCGCCGAGGGCGGCAGCAACGGCGGCCTGCTGATGGGCAACATGCTCACCATGTACCCGCAGCTGTTCGGCGCGATCGCCTGCGAGGTGCCGCTGCTGGACATGAAGCGCTACTCGCACCTCTCCGCCGGTGCCTCGTGGATGGCCGAGTACGGCAACCCGGATACCGCCGACTGGAACTTCATCAAGACCTTCTCGCCGTACCAGAACGTGAAGAAGGATGGCCATTACCCGCCGGTGCTGTTCTACACCGCCACCAGCGACGACCGCGTCGGCCCGGTGCAGGCGCGCAAGATGGCGGCGAAGATGCAGGCGCAAGGCCACCCCGACGTGTGGTTCTACGAGAACCTCGAAGGCGGCCACGGCGCCGGTGCCGACAACCGGCAGTCGGCCCACATGCACGCGATGGCCTACGACTTCCTGTGGGACCAGCTGAAGTAGCCAGGTACGTCGCACGCCGGCCGGTCCGGCGTGCGACCGGCGCGGACGCTGAAGTATGCTTGCGTGCCGATCGTAGCCAACTCCGCCATGTCCTCACGCACCGCCATCAGCCATGAACTGCGCGAGTGGATCCTCGCCACCACGCGAGCCGGCCACGGCGTGCCGGAGGTGCTCAAGCTGATGAAGGACAACGGCTACGATCCGCGGCAGAGCCGCAGCATCGTCGCCGAGGTGCTGAAGCTGCCGCTGGCCACGCTCAACGCCAGCGCCTCTGCCCCGGCGCCGCGCGGCTTGCGCACGAAACACCCGGAGGCACCGGCGGTATCCGTCGGCACGCGTTCCATCGGCGTGTCGCTGAGCGTCAACCAGCCGCCGCTGCGCGTGCTGGAAAACCTGCTGGCCGAGGCCGAGTGCGAAGAGCTGATCGAGCTGGCGCGGCCGCGACTGGCCCGCGCCATGACCGTCGACGACCACGGCAAGCAGCAGGTGGACCAGCGCCGCACCAGCGAGGGCATGTTCTTCTCCATCGGCGAGTTGCCGCTGGTCGCGCGCATCGAGCAGCGCCTGGCCGGCCTGCTCGGCCTGCCGGTCATCCACGGCGAGGGGCTGCAGATCCTGCATTACCGCCCGGGCCAGGAGTACGAGCCGCATTTCGACTGGTTCGATCCCACCCTGCCCGGCTACGACGCCATCACCCGCTCCGGCGGCCAGCGCATCGCCAGCGTGGTGATGTACCTCAACACGCCCGAGCTCGGCGGCGGCACCGCCTTCCCCGAGCTGGGCCTGACGGTGACCGCACGCCGCGGTTCGGCCGTCTACTTCGCCTACGAAAGTGGCGACCCCAGCTCGCTGCATGCCGGCCTGCCGGTGATCTGCGGCGAAAAGTGGATTGCCACGAAATGGCTGCGCGAGCGCCCGTTCCGGCAGGCCGGTCGGGGCTGACGCCGGCGCCGGAAGCAAGCCGGTGCTGCGATGCAACAGGGTTTGGCGTATCCTAGCGGACTGTTTTTTCCCCGCTTGAGGATTCCCATGGGCCTGCATCTTGTCGCCGCCGGTCGCGACGTGCCAAACGAAATCAACGTCATCATCGAGATCCCCAAGGACGCCGAGCCGGTCAAGTACGAGGTGGACAAGGAATCGGGCGCGATCTTCGTCGACCGCATCCTGTCCACGCCGATGCGCTACCCGTGCAACTACGGCTACGTGCCGGGCACCCTGGGCGGCGACGGCGATCCGCTGGACGCGGTGGTGATCCTGCCGTTGCCGCTGGCCGTGGGCTCGGTGATCCGCTGCCATCCGGTCGGCATGCTGCAGATGACCGACGAGGCCGGCGCCGACGAGAAGCTGGTGGTGATCCCCTCGCCCAAGGTGTTCCCCGGCTACGCCCACATCAACGACATGAAGGGCGTCTCGCCGCACTGGCTGCAGCGCATCGGCCACTTCTTCGAGCACTACAAGGACCTGGAGCAGGGCAAGTGGGTCAAGGTCGAGGGTTGGGTCGGCGCCGAAGAGGCCAAGGCCGAAATCCTGGCCGGCATCGCCCGCTACCAGGCCGAGCACGGCCCCAAGGCCTGAGTCGCAACTCGATCCGGTCCACGAGCGCGCCGGGCTCATGGACCGGGCGCCGTCAGCCGCGCTTGAGCAGTTCGCGCAGGTCGATCAGCGCCGCGTTCGCACGCGACACGTAGTTGGCCATCACCAGCGAGTGGTTGGCGAAGAAACCGAACGGCGAGCCGTTCAGCACCATCGGGCTGTGCAGCGGTCGCTGCGCCTCTTCCAGTTCGCGGATCACCTGCTCCAGGCTGACGTCGGCGTGCTTGGAACGCAGGATCGGGCCGAAGTCGCGCTGGATCGCCCTGAGCTGTTCCAGCAGCGTCCAGGTGTAGCCGCGCGCCTCGTAGAAGTTGTCGTCGATCTTCATCCAGGGCGTCTTCACCAGCCGGCCGCCACCGGGTACCGCCACCGTGGATGCGCCGGCCGGGTCGGAGGCGTCCACGTCGCCGATGCGGATCTGGCCCACGCTGGCCGACAGGCGTTGCGACAGCGAACCCAGCCGCGCCGAGACCAGCTGCAGGTAATCGGCCAGGTTGTCGGCGCGGGCGTAGAAGTGCGCGTTGCTGCCGGCGGCGTCGCCGAGCCGCGCCAGATAGCCGTCCAGATGTCTGATCGCCTTGCGGTACTGGCTCTCCGAACTGGGCAGCAGCCAGCGGTCGTTGGGGCTGTTGAGCAGCGGGTCGGCCTCGGCCAGGTCCCTGTCTTCGGTGGACTGCGTCTGCGAACGGCTGAAGTCGTTGCGCAACGCGCGCACCAGGTCGCGCGAAGCGGTCAGCGAGCCGAATTCCCAGTTCGGCATGTTGTCCAGGAACACGCCCGGCGGCAGCTTGTCGTTGCTGAGGTAGCCGCCGCGCTTGTCCAGCAGGGTGCGCACCGAGGTGATCAGGGTAACCGTGGTGGTCGCTCCGGTGCTGACCGGCCGTTTCAGTTCCTGCATCCGGGTCTGGGTGACTGCCACCGGGTCGAACAGCGCCGGCTCGGTATCCCACCACCACATCGTCGCGGCGATCAGCAGCACCAGCACGGCGGCCACCGCCATGATGGCCCGACGAAGGCCGCGCCGCGGGACGGATGGAGTGTCGGGGTTCTGCATCGGGCGGCTCCTGCGAGAGTGGCGAGCGGAGCCCAAGCTTACAACCCAGCCATACGGCCAACCGTCAGCGACGACGGCGCGTGGCGCCGCCGCGCGACGGGGCTGCCTCACGCTCCCACGGCGGCGGGTCGCCCAGCTTCTCGACCAGGAAATCGGTGAACGCGCGCACCCGCGGCGGCACCAGCCGGCGCTGCGGCGTGACCGCCCAGATGCCGCTCTCCGGCAAGCGGTAGCCGGGCAGCACCACTTCCAGCCGACCGGCGCGCAGCTCCTCGTGCACGTGCCACAGCGAATGCAGGGCGATGCCCTGGCCGGCCAGCACGGCGTCGCGGATCAGCTCGCCCATGGTGGTCTCGAAGCGACCGCGCACGCGCACCGCATGCTCGCGGCCGCGGCGGTCGATGAGCCGCCATTCGTCCTGGCGACCCTGCCGGCCGGCCAGGATCAGGCACTCGTGCCGGGCCAGATCCTGCGGCGTGCGCGGATGGCCGCGGCGGCGCAGGTAGTTGGGTGCGGCGCAGAGCAGGCGCCGGTTGCTGGCGATCGGCCGCGCCACCAGGCTGGAATCGCGCAGGCTGCCGATGCGGATGGCCAGGTCGTAGCCCGCGCCCACCACGTCCACCATCTCGTCGCTCAGGTGCGTGTAGAGGTGCAGTTGCGGATGGCGCGCCATGAACTCGGGCAGCAGCGGCGAGATGTACTTGATGCCGAACGCCGCCGACAAGGTGACCCGCAGCGTGCCGGCCACACCGCTCGCGCCCTGGCGCAGGCCGGCGGTGAGCGCATCCAGGTCCTCCACCAGCGCACGGCCCTGGCCGGCCAGTTCCAGCCCTTCCGGCGTGGCGTGCAGGCGGCGCGTGGTCCGGTGCAGCAGCCGCACGCCCAGCGTGTGTTCCAGCCGCTTCAGCCGCTGGCTGGCCACCGCCACGGAGATGTCCAAACTACGGGCGGCCGCGCTGATCGAGCCCTGGTCGAGCACGCGCAGGAACAGGCCGAGGTCGTCGAGGCGATCCATGGTTTCAACCATTTGTTGAAAGTGATTCGCCATTCTTGTGCTTTTCAATGAAAGCGCCAGTGCCCAGGCTATGCACTTTCCGCATCGGGCTCCTGGTCATGTCCCCTCCCGCCAATCGCACTCCGCCAGCGCTGTACGCGCTGGCCGTCGGCGCCTTCGGCATCGGCACCACCGAGTTCATGCCGATGGGCCTGCTGCAGCAGATCGCCGGCGGCCTGCACGTCGACATCGCGCGCGCCGGCTTGCTGGTTTCCGCCTATGCGCTGGGCGTGTTCATCGGCGCGCCGCTGCTCACCCTGGCCACCCGCCGGCTGCCCCGCAAGGCGGTGTTGCTGGGGCTGATGGCGATCTTCACCGTGGGCAACTTGGCCAGCGCGCTGGCGCCCGGTTATGCCAGCCTGCTGGCCGCACGCGTGCTCACCTCGCTGGCGCACGGCACCTTCTTCGGCGTGGGTGCGGTGGTGGCCACCTCGTTGGTGGCGCCCAACCGGCAGGCCTCGGCCATCGCCACCATGTTCAACGGCCTGGCCGTGGCCACCTTGCTGGGCGTCCCGGCGGGGGCATGGCTGGGCCTGCATTTCGGCTGGCACGCCGCGTTCGGGGCGGTGGCTGCGGTGGGGCTGCTGGCGATGCTGGCCGTGGCGTGGCTGGTGCCGGCGACGCGCGGCGCGGCCGCGCCGGTGGCCCTGGCCACCGAATTGCGCGCCATCGCCGGCGCGCCGGTACTGCTCGGACTCGCCACCACGGTATTCGGCTTTGCCGGCGTCTTCGTGGTCTACACCTATATCGAACCGCTGCTCACCCGCGTCACCGGTTTCGCCGACTCGGCGGTGTCACCCATCCTGCTGGTGTTCGGCGTGGGCATGCTGATCGGCAACCCGCTGGGCGGCCGGCTCGCCGACCGCGCGCTGGCTCCGGCCCTGCTCGGCAGCCTGGCGGCACTGGCCGCGGTGCTGCTGGCGCTGGGCCTGCTGCTGGCGCAGCCGTGGCCGATGGTGCTGTTCATCGGCCTGCTCGGCCTGGCGACATTCGCCACCGTGGCACCGCTGCAGTTGTGGGTGCTGCGCAAGGCCGCCGACGCACCCAGCCTGGCCTCCAGCCTCAACATCGGCGCGTTCAACCTGGCCAATGCGCTGGGGGCGTGGCTGGGCAGCGCGACGCTCGCCCGCGGCCACGGCCTCGCCGCCCTGCCGTGGGCCGCGGCGCTGGTTGCCGCCACCGGCCTCGCCATCGCCCTGCTGGCCGTATGCGGCGAGCGCAACCATCGCGGCATCGCGGCCGCTGCCTGTCCGCAAGCCTGATCCTCTTTTCTTCCCGCTCACGAGGTTTCACCATGGATTACCGCTTTCTCGGCCGCTCCGGCTTCAAGGTCCCCGCGCTGGGCTTCGGCACCGGCACCTTCGGCGGCAAGGGGCCGCTGTTCAGTGCGTGGGGCAGCAGCGGCGTCGCCGAGGCGAAGCGCCTGGTCGACCTTTGCCTTGATGCCGGCGCGAACCTGTTCGACAGCGCGGACGTCTATTCCGATGGCGCCGCGGAGGAGATCCTGGGTGCCGCGCTGAAGGGCCGACGCGAGCGCGCGATCGTTTCCACCAAACTCGCCCTGCGCGCCGGCGACGGCCCGAACGACGCAGGCGCTTCGCGTCATCACCTGCTCGGTGGCGTGGAGCGCGCGCTGAAGCGGCTGGGCACCGACTGGATCGACCTGCTGCAGCTGCACCAGTTCGACGCGATGACGCCGGTTGACGAGGTGATGGCCACGCTGGACGACCTGGTGCGCGCAGGCAAGGTCCGCTACCTGGGCGCGTCGAACTTTTCCGGCTGGCAGATCATGAAGGCGCAAGCTGCCGCCGACCGCCACGGTCGCGCGCGTTTCGTGGCCAACCAGGCCTATTACTCGCTGGCCGGGCGCGACTACGAGTGGGAGCTGATGCCGCTGGGCCAGGACCAGGGCCTGGGCGCCATCGTGTGGAGCCCGCTGGGCTGGGGCCGGCTCACCGGCAAGCTGCGCCGCGGCCAGCCGCTGCCCGCCGGCAGCCGCCTGCACGACACCGCCGGGTTCGGGCCACCGATGGATGCGGAGCGCCTGTACCGCATCGTCGACGCGCTGGACGCCGTCGCTGCCGACGTCGGCAAGAGCGTGCCGCAGGTGGCGATCAACTGGCTGTTGCAGCGCCCCACGGTTTCCAGCGTGCTGATCGGCGCCCGCAACGAGGCACAACTGATCGACAACCTGGGCGCGGTGGGCTGGCAGCTCGCACCGGAGCACATGGCGCGGCTGGATGCCGCCAGCGCGGTGATGCCGCCGTATCCTTACTACCCGTACTGGAACGGCCCGTTCGCCGAACGCAACCCGCCGCCGGTCGCCGTCCATCCCGTCGCCCTGGAGTCCACGCCGTGAAAGCCGTCGCCCTCAACCGTTACCTGCCAATCGACGATCCGCAATCGCTGCTCGACGTGGAACTGCCCACGCCCGTGGCGGGCGAACACGATCTGCTGGTGCGTGTCGAGGCCGTATCCGTGAACCCGGTCGACACCAAGCTGCGCGCACCGAAACCACAAGTGGAAACCTCGCCCAGAGTGCTGGGCTACGACGCCGCCGGCGTGGTGGAAGCGGTGGGCTCCGCCGTGGCGGGCTTCCAGCCGGGCGACCGCGTGTACTACGCGGGCGACGTCACCCGACCGGGCAGCAATGCGCAGTTCCAGGCGGTGGACGCGCGTCTGGCGGCGTTGATGCCGCACAACCTGGATTTCGCCGACGCGGCGGCACTGCCGCTGGTGGCGATCACCGCATGGGAACTGCTGTTCCAGCGCATGCCGTTCGACAGCGAGCACCGCGGTAACGGCAAATCGTTGCTGGTCATCGCCGGCGCCGGTGGCGTGGGCTCGATCGCGATCCAGCTGGCGCGGCGCGCGGGCTTCACCGTGATCGCCACCGCCTCGCGCGCCGAGAGCGCCGACTGGTGCCGCGCGATGGGCGCGCAGCACGTGGTGAACCACCGCGAGCCGCTGGCACCGCAACTGGCCGCGCTGGGCCTGCCCCAGGTCGACGCCGCGCTGAACCTGGCCGACACCGACGCCTACTGGGACGAACTGGGCGCCCTGCTGGCGCCGCAGGGCCACGTGGGCCTGATCGTGGAACCCAAGGGTGCGCTGAACATCGGCGACCCGTACAAGGCCAAATGCATCGGCATCCACTGGGAGTTCATGTTCGCCCGCGCGCGCTTCAAGACCGACGACATGGCCGAACAGGGCCGCATCCTCGCCCGCGTGGCCGAACGGGTGGACGCCGGCGAGCTGCAGAGCACCCGGCGCGAGACGCTGCAGCCGATCAACGCCGCGAACCTGCGCGAGGCGCATCGCCGGCTGGAGTCGGGCGACAGCATCGGCAAGCTGGTGCTGGCCGGCTGGTAGCGGCGGCGCCTGGCCGGCCGCGCGGGCGGCGGCTAGCCCGCCTAGCGGGCCGGACCCGGCCGGGCTGGCTCGCCCTTCTTGCCGAGCTGCTCCAGCAGCGTATTCATGTCCTCGGCGTGTTCCTCCTCCACCGCCAGGATGCTTTCGAGCACGCGGCGCGTGGTGGGGTCGTCCGCGCCGATGTAGGCGATCATCTCGCGGTAGCTGTCGATCGCGATGCGCTCGGCGACCAGGTCCTCCTTGATCATGTCGACGATGTCCTCGCCCTCGACGTAGTCCGAATGGCTGCGGCTGAGCAGGCCCTCGGGCGACAGGTTCGGCTTGCCCTCGAGCTGGGTGATGCGCTCGGCGATCTGGTCGGCGTGCCCCTGCTCCTCGTTGGCATGCTCCAGGAACTCGGCCCGGATCGCCTGCGAGTTGATCCCCGAGGCCATGTAGTAGTGGTACTTGTAGCGCAGCACGCAGACCAGCTCGGTCGCCAGGGCATGGTTGAGCAGCTTGACGATGGTTTCGCGATCGGCGCCGTAACCGGCCGTCATCGCGCCGCGGTCGATGTCCTGACGCGCGCGCTTGCGGATGTTTTCGATGTCGCTGACGAACGGCTTGCTGTTGGCCATGGCTTGCTCCTGCGGACGGGACGGCGCCGGCGGCTGCAGCCTGCCGGCGCACGGAAATCAGCCAAGCCTAGGCGGCGACCCGAAAAAGCCGGGTGAAGAACCGGCGGCTAGCGCGGCAGGAAAGCGCGCAGGAAGGTGTCCACGCCGGCACGCGCGGTGGTCTCGATTTCCTGCAGGTAGCTCTCCGGGCAATTCGTGCAACCGAACATCTGGCGCATCATCAGGTTGCCCTTGATCAGGGTGAGGAACTGCATGCTGGCCCGGCGCACGTCCTCGATGTCGAGCTTGCCGGCGTCGACCGCCTGCTGCAGCAGGCGCTCCATCAGGCTGTGGGTGCGCGCGGCGCCCTCTTCCCAGATCAGCTTGCCGTAGCGCGGGTTGCCCTGGCGGCAATCGCTGAGGATGGCGCGAAAGGTGCCGACGGTTTCCGCGTTGCAGTCCAGGTGGGCGTGGGTCAGCGCCACGCGCAGCAAGGTCTCGCGGATGTCCACCTGCGGGTCGAAACGATAGGTTTCCTCCGGCAGCAAGTCCTGGATGCGCGAACGAATGACTTCGCGGAAGAGGTTGTCCTTGTCGCCGAAATGGCTGTACACGGTGAGCTTGGACACGCCGGCATCCGCCGCGATGGCATCCATGCTGGTGCCACTGAAGGCGTTGCTGATGAACAACGCCTTGGCTGCTGCCAGGATGGCCGCACGCTTCTCCATGTCCTTCGGGCGGCCGGGTCCCTGGGCTCTGATGGGCGCGCTGGTACTCATGTCCTCCACCTTCAAAAATGCAGATAACCGACCTTTAGTATACGCTTCGGTTTATTTATTTGCCATGCTGCGGCAATCTGGCCGCGACAGGCGCGATTGCGGCCGCTGCGGCATGGATGACGGGCGTCAGGTGGCGCCGATGACTTCCGGCACTTCGTGTGCCGCGGTGCAGCCGTCAGGCTACGTCGCAAGCGGCGCCGCCATTGTCGCGGCAGGTGGCAAAGCTTATCCTTCCGGGTTCTTCCGGGATAGCGCAGGCATGCACAGATGGCGATGAATTTCGAACAGGCACGCACGAACATGGTGGAGAACCAGGTGCGTCCGTGGGAAGTACTCGATGGCCGCGTGCTCGACGTGATCAGCCGCGTGCGCCGCGAGGATTTCGTCGCCGCCGAACACCGGCAGCTGGCCTTCGCCGACCTGTGCCTGCCGCTGGGCCACGGCGAGGTGATGATGAAGCCGGTGGTGGAAGGTCGCCTGCTGCAGGCGTTGGACGTGCAGGCCACCGACCGGGTGCTGGAAATCGGCACCGGCTCGGGCTACCTCAGCGCCTGCCTGGCCACCTTGTCGGCGCAACTGGTCAGCGTGGACATCCATGCCGACTTCACCGCCGCCGCCGGCGAACGACTGCGCCACGCCGGCATCGGCAATGTCAGCCTGGCCACCGGTGAAGCGGTGCGCGCGTGGCAGCCGGACGGGGTGTTCGACGTGCTGGTGGTCACCGGCGCGGTGGCGGAGATCCCGTCGCGCTGGCACGCCTGGCTCAAGCCCGGCGGTCGCGCGTTCGTGGTGAGCGGACAGTCGCCGGTGCAACGCGCCAGCGTGCTGGTCCACGAGGCGGATGGCGTGCTGCGACAGCAGAACCTGTTCGAGACCGACCTGCCGTACCTGGTGCACGCCGAACCGGCCCCGCAATTCGTTTTCTAGTCCCCATCCCCGCCGCCCCCGATCGACACGAGGCATTCCATGCATTTGAAGCTGCTCACCCTGGCCCTGGCGCTGGCCGCCGTCTCGCCGCCCAGCCATGGCGAGGATCTGCTCGATGCCTACCGCGATGCACGCGCCAATGACCCGGTGCTGGCTCAGGCCGACGCGACGCGGCTTGCCACCGGCGAAGGCGTGCCACAGGCACGTGCCGGTCTGCTGCCGCAGATCGACGGCTCGCTCACCCTGCAGCAGGCCAACGGCAACCAGGGCGGGAACGACCTGGGCTTCGACTCCGGCACGAACAGCTTCCTCTGCAACGGCATCGCCGCCGGCAGCGGCAACTACACCTGCACCGGCCCGCTGGCTTCCGACGGCACCACCTCCGATGGCGGCCACCTGCGCACGCGCAGCCTCAACGCCACGCTGACCCAGACCCTCTTCGATTTCAGCAAATACGCCAACCTCAAGGCAGCCCACTCCGCCAAGAACGCGCAGGAGGCGACCTACCAGGCCGCGGCCCAGGACCTGCTGGTGCGGGTCACCTCAGCCTACTTCACCGTGCTCAACGACGAGGACCAGCTGACCTTCGCCAAGGCCAACGAGGACGCCTTCAAGCGCCAGTACGACCAGGCCAACCAGCAGTACAAGGTCGGCCTGTCGGCGATCACCAACGTGTACCAGGCCAAGGCCTACTACGAAAACGCCAAGACCCAGACGATCGCGGCGCAGAACACGCTGGACAACGACCGCGAGGCCTTGCGCGTCATCACCGGCAAGCCGGTGGGCGACCTCAAGAAGCTGCGCGACGACCTGCCGATGGACCCGCCCGCGCCGAGCGATCCGCAGGCCTGGGTGAAGCAGGCGCTGGAGAACAATCCCACGCTGCTGGCACAGCAGGAGAACGTGGAAACCGCCGAGCACAACATTACCGCCGCGCGCTCGGGCCACCTGCCCACGCTCAGCGCCAGCGTGAACTACGGCAAGAGCAGCAGCTGGTATCAGGACCCGGCCCGCTTCGGCTCGGAGCGCCCGGCCTCGACCACCATCGGCCTGACCCTCAACGTGCCGATCTTTTCCGGCGGCTACACGCAATCGCGCGTGCGCCAGTCGATCTACCAGCGCGATGCCGCCAACGATGCGCTGGAACTGCAGCGCCGCCAGGTGATCCAGAACACGCTCAACTACTACCGCTCGGTGCTCGCCGGCATCTCGCAGGTGGAATCGGGCAAGGCCTCGGTGGAGTCCGGCCAGAAGGCCCTGGAAGCGACCCGCGCCGGCTTTGAGGTCGGCACGCAGACCTTCACCGACGTGCTGCTGGCAATCCAGACCCTGACCCAGTCCGAAAGCGCCTATTCGCAGGCCCGCCACCAGTTCATCCTGAACAAGCTGCTGCTGGAGCACGCGGCCGGCACGGCCGACTTCAAGGACATCCAGAGCATCAACGCGCTGCTGCAGTAAGGCGCCGCCCGCCTACTCCTGCAGCAGGCCGTCCACCAGCCGCATCACGCGCTGCACGGCGCCCCGCTCGCGTTCGAACACCAGCTGCGCGGCCTCGCCCATCTGCTCCCGGCGGGGCGCATCGAGCAGCAGCTGCAGCAGATGCGGGCCGAGCTGGTCGGCGGCCGATATCCGTTCGGCGCCGCCCTGCTCGATCAGGCTGCGGGTGATCTCCTCGAAGTTGAACGTGTGCGGCCCCACCAGCACGGGCACCGACAGCGCGGCCGGCTCCAGCACGTTGTGGCCGCCGATGGGCACCAGGCTGCCGCCGACGAAGGCCACGTCGCTGCCCGCGAAGAACGGCATCAGCTCGCCCATCGCGTCGATCACGCAGACCTGGTGGGTGCCTGCCGGTATGCCGTCGGCGCTGCGCGTGGCCACCCGGAAACCGAGGCTGCGCACGGTGTGCTCCACCAGCCGGAACCGCTCGGGGTGGCGCGGAGCCAGCAGCAGCAATGCATCGGGCAGGCGCTGCAGCACTTTCAGGTGCGCCTCCAGCGCCGCCAGTTCCTCGCCGTCGTGCGTGCTGGCCGCCATCCATACCGGGCGCCGCGCGCCCCAGTGGGCGCGCATCGCCGCGCCGGCTGCCACCGCCCCGTCGGGGATCGGCATGTCGAACTTCATGTTGCCGCTGACCAGCACCGACTGCGGTGCGGCCCCCAGCAGTCGGTAACGCGCCGCATCGGTGCGCGACTGGGCGGCGATCACGTTCACGCAGCGCAAGGCCGACGCGGCCAGGCTGCGCAGCGGCTTGTAGCCGCGCATCGAACGGGCGGACAGGCGCGCATTGACGATCATCAGCGGGATGCCGCGCCGGCGGCAGGCAAAGTAGAGGTTGGGCCAGATCTCCGTCTCCACGATCACCGCCAGGCGCGGTCGCACCCGGTTCATGAAGCGGCGCACCGCGAATGGCAGGTCGTACGGCAGGTAGACGTGGAACACGCTGTCGCCGAACAGCTGCTGCACGCGCGCGGCGCCGGTGGGAGTGACCGTGGTGACCACCAGCGGCGCGTTCGCGTAGCTGCGCTGCAGCGCCTTGATCAGCGGCTCGGCGGCATTCACCTCGCCGACCGACACCGCGTGTACCCACAGGCTGCCACTGAAGCCGGGCGCCTCGAACGAGCCGAAACGCTCCAGCCAGCGTCGATGGTGTTGCGGTGGCGAACGCAGCCCCCGCACGAGCAGGCGCAGCACCAGCACCGGCGTGGCCAGGAACATCGCGAGGGTGTACAGGAAGCGCAACGGTCGATCCTTGCAATCAACGCGCGAGTATAGCGACAGCGCCAGGG
This sequence comes from Lysobacteraceae bacterium, assembly GCA_040255835.1. Classification (GTDB taxonomy): domain Bacteria; phylum Pseudomonadota; class Gammaproteobacteria; order Xanthomonadales; family Rhodanobacteraceae; genus Rhodanobacter. Next base: position 62,087 of record JBDZVT010000013.1, on the reverse strand, counting down.
GCGAGCTCACGCCGGGGTGGCCCGCTACAATGCCGACGATGCCCGGCATGCCCCGCCCCGAGTTCACCCGATCGCTGCTCGCCCCCCGCCACTGGCCGGCCTGGCTGGGCGCGGCGGCCGTCTGGCTGATCGCGCATCTGCCGCAGGCGTGGCTGCCGTGGCTGGGGCGTCGGCTCGGGGCGCTGGTGGCACGCGTTCCCTCGGCACGACGGCGCATCGCGGCCACCAACATCGCGCTGTGTTTTCCCGGACTCGACGCTACGCCGCGCGCGGCACTGGTGGACGCCAACCTGCGCGACATCGGCATGATGATGGTGGAGTTCGCGCTGGGCTGGCTGGGCAGCGATCGGCGCATCGCCGCGTTGCCGACCACCATCGAGGGACTGGAGCACCTGGAGGCGGCGCGTGCGCGCGGCAAGGGCGTGCTGCTGGTCGGCGGCCACTTCTCGCACCTGGAGCTGTGCGCCCGGCTGGTGTCGCAGCGCATCCGCATCGCCGGCATGTACCGGCGCATGGATTCGACCGTGTTCGAGTGGGTGGTGCTGCGCGCGCGGCTGCGCTATGCCGCGGCGATGTTCGACAAGGACGACATCCGCGGCACCGTGAAATACCTGCGCGCCGGCGGCACGCTGTGGTACGCGCCGGACCAGGACATGCGCAGCAAGGACACCGTGTTCGTACCGTTCTTCGGCGTGCCGGCGGCCACCATCACCGCTACCCACCACCTGGCGAGGCTGTCCGGCGCGGCGGTCATCCCGTTCTTCCACCGCCGCCTGCCCGACGGTTCGGGTTACGTGCTGCGCCTGGGTGCGCCGCTGGATGATTTTCCCGGGGCCGACACGGCCGCCGACACGGCCCGCGTCAACGCCTGCATCGAGCAGATGGTGCGCGAGGCCCCGGAGCAGTACCTGTGGGTGCACAAGCGCTTCAAGACGCGGCCACCGGGACTGCCACCGGTGTACTGAGCGCGGGCGAGCGCTCGACGTACAGCGCCGCGCACCACAACCCGAGCAGCCACGCGAACAGCAGGCCCCACCAGGCGGAATAGAACGCCAGATGCGAGTTCAGCGGGAACAGCATCACGCCCAGCGCCAGGCTCACCGGGAATGCCAGCGCGCGTGCCGCCACGCCCACCCGGCGCCACGCCCGCCACGCCAGGCCCACGGCGGCCAGCCACAGGGCCAGGCCAAGCGCACCGGTATTGGTGAGGATCTCCAGCACCAGCTGGTGCGGGTGGCAAGCGCCCTCGCCCACGCCGCACGCCTCGGCCGACACCACGAAATGATCGTCGGCGGGCGCGAAGCGCGGGTACGCGTAGCGGAAGCCGCGCACGCCCACGCCGTTGACCGGATGGGCCGCGGTCATCGCCGCGCCGACCCGCCAGATGTCGAGCCGGCCACTGAGCGCGGTGTCCACCGAGTGGTCGGTGCCGTGCATCAGCAGCAGGCTGCGCGTCATGCGGTCGTGGAAGCGTGCCGAGCTGTTCCACGCCACCACGCCGGCAAGCGCCAGCAACACCGCGGCCGCCGCGCACCACAGCGAGAAGCGCCACAGCGTGCGCGCCTCGCCCCAGGCGAAACCCGCCAGCACCAGCACGTAGCACAGCCATGCCGAGCGCGAGCCGGCCAGCAGTACCGGGCCCAGCACCAGCACCGCGGCAAGCACCAGCCCCGGCCGGCCCCAGCGCTGCCGCGCCACCCACAACACGAACGGCGACAACACCGCCAGGCTGGGACCCAGCTTCAGGTTGTCGGCGCCGAAGATGCCCGAGACGCGCAAGGCTTCCGGGTGGCCACCCAGGCTCCAGCCGGTGAATGCCTGCACCCACGCGTCCGCGCACCACAGCGCCAGCACCGCAGCCACCGCCGTGTACAAGTCGAGCAGCCGGGCCCCACGGCGGATCGCGAAGCACGCGTACAACCCCAGCGGCACGTAGCGCAGCGAGGCGGCCACCGTGCCCCAGCTCTTGCCCGGGCGAATCGCATCCACCGCCGAGAACAGCGCGGCCGCCACGTACGCGGCCAGCAGCCACAGCAACAGCTGCGCACCAGGGTGCTGGCGCAACGCCGCCGGTTCGCGCGCAAACAGCATGATCACGCCGAGCAGGCACAGCAGCGTACCCAGCTCCGCGCTGCGGCCGAACGGCAGCAACGCGATCACCAGCCAGAACGGCAGCAGGGGGGAAAGCAGCGCGGCCTTGAGTGAACTGCCGAAGGTAGTCATGGCGGGGCCCGGCGGGAACCAGCGCGCATTGTAGGCGCGCCGCGGCAACAGACGCTCGGGACCGTGAAGAAAGCCACATCCCGTGGCTTTCTTCTATCGCGGCTGGCCCACTTCCTCGTAGAGCGCCAGCGTGGCCTGCTGCATGTCGCTGAGCCGGTAGCTCTGCAACGGCGAAATCGGCGGCGCCACGCGCAGCAACTCGGCCGCGCGCTCGACCAGCCGCTCGCGGTCGCCCAGCGGCACCCGCCCGGCGGGATACAGCTCGGCCAGCAGTTCGCCGACGCCGCCATGGGCATAGCCCAGCACCGGCCGGCACAGCGACAGCGCCTCGATCACGGTGCGCCCGAACGTCTCGGGCTTGTTCGACAGCTGCAGCACCAGCGCCGACAGCGCATAGATGTCGCGGATGTCGTCACGCGGCGGCGACAGCACCACCTGCGAGGTGACCCCGCGCAGGCGGATCAGCTCCTGCAGCTCGGCCACGTACGCCTCGCGGCCGGGCTCGACCACGCCCAGCAGCAGCAGCCGCGCCTCGATGCCGCGACGCTTGAGGTCGGCCAGCAGCTCGATCGCGTCGTGGTGGCCCTTCAGCCGCGTGCCGCGTGCCGGCATGGTCAGCAGCGGCGCGCCGGCGAGCGTGGGGAATTCCGCGAAGAACGCCTTGTGCCACGCGTCGTCCGGCCGGTGGCCGTAGGGAAACGCTTCCTGGTCGATCCCGCGCGGGATCACCCGCACCCGGCCCGGCTCCAGCCAGCGGTAGTGGCTGAGCACGTAGTCGCGCAAGGTCTGCGAGACCACGATGACGCGCTCGCCGCGCAGCAGGATCGAGCTGTAGCGGCCCGGCGAGTTGAAGCCATGCACGGTGGTAACGAAATGCGGCCGCGGGGAAATGCCGCGCAGCGCCCACCACCCCACCCAGGCCGGCAGCCGCGAGCGCGCATGCACGATGTCCGGCTTCAACTCGCGCAGCAGGCGCCGCAGTGCGCCGATGCGCCCCAGGGTGGCCAGCGACTTGCGCCCCAGGTCGAGCGTGACGTGTTCGCTGCCCTCGGCCTCAAGTTGCTCCACCAGCCGCCCGCCGGCGGACACCACCACCGAGCGGTGGCCGGCCTGCACCAGCGCGCGCGCGATCTCCAGCGCCGAACGCTCCGCTCCGCCGGAATGCAGCGCGGGGATCAGCTGGACCACGGTCAGCAGCTTGGCGGGCACGGCGATGCTGGGCATGAGCTCAGGACTGGCGGCTTTCATGGCAAAAAAGAAGCAAAAAAAATGCCATGAGTGACCGCCGAACGGGTCGCTGGATCAGTCGCGCAGGACGTAATGCGCGCCACAGTAGGCGCAGGTTGACTCGCCGCCATCGTCGACGATCGGCAGGTAGACCTTCGGGTGGGAGTTCCACAGCACCATGCCCGGCATCGGGCACGACAGCGGGAGGTCCCGCCGCGTCACTTCGTAACGATTTTCGGCATTTGCCGGCACCAGGGGCACCGTCGCGACAGCGGGGGAAGACATCAGCGGACTCCGGACTGGACAGCAGGCTGCAAATGGTAGCAGGCTGGCGGTTGCTGTCAGGGGGCGGCAGCCGCGGTCGGGGCCGCAGCCTTTTTCACCGCCGGCCGGCAGCAAGCGGCATCACGCACAAGGGGAAATCAACCATGTTCCGGCGCCCCGCGCCGGATTCGGGCATCTGATCGGGAGCACACCATGGATTCCGCAAAGCTCATTGCGCGCGCAAAGAACATCCTGACCACACCCAAGACCGAGTGGCCCGTGGCGGCCGCCGAACCGGCCACGGTGAACGGCCTGTACATGGGCTACATCGCCATCATCGCGGCCTTGCCGGTGATCGCCCAGTTCATCAAGAGCAGCCTGATCGGCACCAGTTTCCTGGGCGTCACCGTGCGCGCGGGCATCGGCGCGGGCATCGGCCGCATGATCCTGGGCTACATCCTGTCGCTGGTGCTGGTCTACGTGATGGCGCTGATCATCAACGCGCTGGCCGGCACCTTCGGCGCGAAGCCGAACCTGATCCAGGCGCTGAAGACGGTGGCCTACGCATGGACCGCCTGGTGGATCGCCGGCATCGGCGTGATCGTGCCGTGGCTGGGCCTGCTGATCCTGCTTGCCGGCGGCATCTACAGCATCTACCTGCTCTACCTGGGCTTGCCGCACACCATGCAGTGCCCGCCGGATAAGGCCGGCGGCTATACCGCGGTGAGCGTGATCATCGCGATCGTGCTGGGCTGGATCGTGAGCCTGGTCCTGGGCCTGATCTTCGTCGGCGCGCTGGGTGGCGCGGCGATGGGCGGCATGCAGGTGACCGGCAGCAACGGCGACACCGTCACCATCGACGGCAACAGCGCGCTGGGCAAGTTGGCCGCGATGGGCCAGCGCGCCGAACAGGCCGGCAAGGAGCTGGAAGCGGCGCAGAAATCCGGCGACACCGCGGCGCAGTCAGCCGCGATGGGCAAGATGATGGGCGCGATGTCCGGCAGCACCGGGCCGGTGGAGGCGCTGGCGCCCGACCAGATCAAGACCTTCCTGCCCGAGGCGGTAGGCAAGTTCAAGCGCACCGGCATTTCGGCCGAACGCAACGGCGCGATGGGCATGCAGGTGTCCGAGGCGAGCGCCGAATACGCCGGCGACGACAACCAGCACATCACCCTGGAAGTCACCGACACCGGCGGCGCCAAGGGCTTCATCGCGATGGCCAGCGCGATGGCGCCGGAGGAAGAGAAGGAAACCGAGCACGGCTACGAGAAGACCCACAGCGACAACGGCAACCTCGTCCACGAGGAGTGGGACAACCAGTCCAGGTCCGGCGAGTACAGCGTGATCATCGGCAAGCGCTTCACGGTCAAGGCGAACGGCCACGCCGACAGCATCGACGAGCTGAAGGCGGCCGTGGGCAGCATCGACCTGGCCCGGCTGGAGTCGATGAAGGACGCCGGCGTGAAATCGGAATAATCGCGGCGGCAAAAATAAGGAACCGCGCCGGCAGCGGCGCGGTTCCTTTTTTTGCGAACGCGGCGGCGGCTTACTGCGCCGCCCGCTTCGGCACCGAGCCTTCGGTGGTGATGCGCACCTGCACCTCGTCGCTGACGTTCGGCACGTAGGCACCTACCCCGAACTCCGAGCGCTTGAGCGTGGCGGTGGCGTCGAAACCGATCGACTGTGCCTTGCCCATCGGGTGCGGGCCGATCCGGTTCAGCGTGGCGTCGAGCACCACCGGCCGGGTCACGCCGTGCACGGTGAGGTCCCCGGTGACCTGGAACTTGTTGTTGCCCAGCGGCTCCACCTTGCTGCTCTTGAAGGTCACCACCGGATACCTGGCGGCGTCGAAGAAGTCGGCCTTCTTCAGGTGCTCGTCCAGTGCCGGCACGTGCGTATCCAGGCGCGCCAGCGGCAGGGTCACCTCGACGCTGGACTGCGCCGGATGCTGCTCGTCGAACACGACCGTGCCTTCGCCCAGGCCGAGGTCGGCGGTGGGGTTGGAGTAGCCGAAATGGCTCCAGCTGAACAGCACCATCGTGTGGTTGGGGTCCAACTTGTAGGTCACCGGCGCCGCCTGCGCGGACACCGCCGCACCCAGCAGACCGGCCAGGAAGAGGTATTTCAATGAGGACATGCACTGACTCCGTTGAACGGGACGAAAAGCTGCTGCGGGCTGTCGCACGGTATCCTTCGCGAGAGCCGCACCGACACGTGGCCGGAAACCCCAGTGTACCGGCCGGGTGCGCGCGGCCGGCCGCCGTCGGAGAAACGCATCGTGTTGATTCGGGAAACAATCCTGCCGCGGACCTGCGCATGCTGAAGCTCCACGGCGAATGCTGGGTGATCACCGACGCGGCGTCCGGCAACCAGCGTCAGGCGCTGGCGCTGGCCGAGCATCTGCAGCTGCCGCGCCGCCACCTGCTGCTGGAGCCGCGCGCGCCGTGGTCGTGGCTGGCACCGCGGTTGACCGTGGGCGGGCGGCTCGCGCTGCCGGCCGGCCAGCGAACCTGGTTCGCGCCGCCGTGGCCCGCGGCGGCGATCGGCTGCGGACGCGCCGCCGCCCTGTTCACCCGCCTGCTGCGGCCGCTGACGGAGGGACGCTGCCACACCGTGCAGATCCTCGACCCGCGCATCGACCCCGCGCTGTGGGACACCGTGGTGGCGCCGCGCCACGACGACCTGCACGGCGCCAACGTGCTGACCACGCTGGGCTCGCTCAACACGGTCGACGACGAGTGGCTGGCCGATGGCCGCGACGCGTGCCCGCAGTTCGAGGAGCTGCCGCGCCCGCGCGTGGGCGTGCTGCTGGGCGGCCCGCGCCGCGGCATCGCGTTGGATGCCGGCTACGCCGATGCGCTGGTCCGGCACCTGCTGGCGCGCCAGCGCGCGGAAGGCGGCAGCCTGCTGGTGCTCGGTTCGCGACGCACGCCGCCGGCACTGATCGAGACCTTGCGGCCACGGCTGGCCGATGTACCTGGCCTGCTCTGGGCCGGCCAGGACGACGGCCGCAATCCCTACCCCGGCGTGCTCGGCTGGGCCGACCGGCTGGTGGTCACGCCGGACTCGGTGAACATGCTCTCCGAAGCCTGCGCCGTCGGCTGCCCTGTGCTCACCTTCATCCGCGCGCCGCTGCCGCCCAGGCTCGCGCGTTTCCACCAGACCCTGCGCGAGGCCGGCCTGCTGCACGACGTCGATGCACCCGGCCTCGCGCCGCAGCCGCCGCTGCGCGAAACCGCCCGCGTGGCCGCGCTGGTACGCGCGCGGATCGAGGCGACGATGGCCGGGCTCGCGACGCGCGCGTGAGTGCCGCCGGCGCGCGGCCTACGCGCCCGGTTGCATCCACTTCAGCTGGCCCGCGGCGAGCAGGGCGTCCAGTTGCGGCGCCAGCGGTTCACCCAGGACGGCCGGCGACAGCGGCGCGGTCGCCAGCAGGCCGACGCACCGATCGCGACCCAGGTACTTCGCGCGGTACAGCGCGAGGTCGGCCAGCTCCACCGCCATCTCGAACGTAGCCATGTCGCCATGCGCGGCCAGCGGATGCATGCTGAAGCCGATCGAACAGGTCAGCCGGATCACGCCGCCGCGGCCATTGGCGAACCCCTTGGCGGCGATGTCGCGGCGCAGGCGTTCGGCGATGCGCAGCACGTCGTCGGCCTCGACGTCGCGCAGCAGCAACAGGAATTCCTCGCCGCCCCAGCGCACGGTGATGTCGCTGTCGCGGCGCAACTCCGCCAGCTTGCCGCCCAGCTCGCGCAGTACCGAATCGCCCGCCGCATGGCCCCAGGCGTCGTTGACGTGCTTGAAGTGGTCAATGTCGATCTGCATCACGCCGATCCGGCTGCCGCCGGCCAGCAGGCCGGGCAACTGCGCCAGCAGGTAGCGCCGGTTGTGCAAGGCGGTCAGCGTGTCGGTGTGGCTCTCCTCGGCCAGCGCCAGGTTGGTGACGCGCAGGCGCTCCAGCGCGCGCGAGAGTTCGCCGGTGCGCCGTTCCACCTGCTCCTCCAGCCAGGCGTTGCGGCGGCGCTGCCGACGCATGCTCCAGCGCGCCAGGGCAAACAGCAGCACGCCCAGCGCCGCGACCGCGGCGAGGCGCACCAGCAGGTTCTCGTACCAGTGCGGGGTGACTTCCACCGCCATGCCGGCCTCCGGCCCGTAGCCGCCGGCGCCGGGCAGCGTGGCGGCGACGCGGAAGCGGTAGCTGCCGGCCGGCAGGTGGGTGTAGAACGCCTCGCGGCGCACGTCGGCGTATTGCCAATCCTTGTCGTAGCCGTCCAGCCGGTAGCGGAAGTGCAAGGTGCCCACCGGCAGGTAGGGCGCGGTGTAGTGGATGGTCAGGTCGCGGCTGCCCTGCTCCAGGGTGAACCGTTCGCCCGAATATGGCTGGCCGTCGTGTTCGACCGACACCACCTGCGCGCGCGGGGCCGACGGCGGGGCAGCGAGTGCACGCGTGTCCACGCCCAGGATGCCGTCGGTGGTGGCATACCAGATGATGTCGCCCGCCACCACGCTGCGCGCGCGGGCACCGCCGTTGCAGCAGTGCAGGCTGTTCACCGTGGTGGAGCGCTGCTCGCCGGCCAGGCGCTGCGGCGATACCGTGCGCGGCGGCGAACCGGGCAGCGGCAGCTGCGCCAGCGGCAGGCGCCAGGCACCGTCCATCGAGCTGACGTAGAGCTGCCCGCCGAGCAGGTCGAACGTCCACGCGTTGTCGCTGGGCAGGCCTTCCTTCTGGCCGGTCATGCGCAGGCGGCCATCGACCATCACGCCGATGCCGGCGTCGCTGGTGGCCACCACCAGCAGGCCCGGTTTGAGCATCGCCAGCTTCGTCACGAAATGCCCGCGCAGCGGCTCGGCCCACGCCGGCCGCGTCCACTGGCCGTCGTGCCACTCGCGCACGCCATCGCGGGTGCCCACGTAAAGGTGCTCCGGGCCCAGCATGAGGATCGAACGCACGATGGCCTCGGCCGCGCTCGCCCGCGGGTCCAGGCGCGTGAGCTTGCCCTGTTTCCAGCGGTAGAGCCCGGCGGAGGTGCCGATCCGGAAATCCTCGTCGCCGACCTCGTGGATGTCGTTGATCTGCAGGTTGCGCAGCCCCGCCAGCGCCGGCGGGGTGACCTCGGTGCCGTGGTCGAACACCGCGATGCCGCCGCGCGTGCCCACCCACAGGCGCTGGCGGCCGTCGTAGTGGAGCTCGTACGCCGACGGGTTGGGCAGCGCGCTGCCGGGAATCAGGGTTCGGACGCGCTGGCCGTCGTAGACCTCCACGTCGGAATTGGTGCCGAACACGATCGCGCCGTCGGGCGCGCGCAGCACGCTCCACACCAGCGGGTCGCGCACCCCGTCGCGCACCGAAACCCGCCGCGTCCAGCCGTTCCAGACCCGGTACAGGCCGCGGGTGTAGGTGCCCAGCCAGAGGTTGCCGTCGCGATCCTCCAGCATGCTCTTCACCCACGGCCGCCGGCTGACGTCGAGGTCCTCCCGCTCCAGCGTGCCGTCGGGCAGGCGGCGATACAGGGCGCTGGCGGTGCCGATCCACAGCGAGCCGCCGCGGTCGCTGAGCAGGCTTTCGATCGGCTGCGCATCGAGCCCGTCGCCGAGCTGCGCGGCGACCCAGCGTCCATCCACGATCCGCATCAGGCCCGCCGACGTGCCCAGCCACAGCTGGCCATCCTGCAACGCCAAGTGGTTGACCACCGCGTGCTGCCATGCCGGCCCGGCGCCGATGCAGGCCGGCGCACCGTCGCCGCCCCGGCGACACACGCGCCCGGCCCCGCCGACCCACACCTGCCCGCCGTCACGCAACAGGCTGAAGGCCGGCCCGCCGACCTCCCCCGTCGGTTCGAACCGGTCGCCGCGCAGGCGCTGCACGCCGTCGGCCGTGGCCAGCAGCGGCGTGCCGTCGCCCGCGTCGATGATCGCGTTGACCGCGGGCCCGCCCAGCGCCTGGAAACGGCCGGCGCGCTGCCGGATCAGGCCGCGGGTGCCGCCGAACCATACCCCGCCATGCGGGTCGGCCCACACGGCGCCCAGCATGCTGGTGTCCACACCGGTGCTGGCGCGGTCGTAGCGCACGAAACGGGTGCCGTCGAACCGGGCCACGGCCGATTGCGTGTTGAGCCACAGGAACCCCGCGCGATCCTCGGCCATGTCCAGCACGGTGATCTGCGGCAGGCCCTGTTCCACGCCCCAGTGGTCGAGCACGTAGGAGTGGAACGGTTGCTGCGGGTCCATCGCCCGCGCGGTCGGCGCGGCGGCCAGCCAGCCGGTCACCAGCAGGAGTGCGATCAGCACCCACGGCCCCACTGCCCCTGTCGCCCGTCCCCTCATCCCGCCCCTGCCGCCAGCCCATGGCCATGGTCGATCTTGCCTGCGGGGATGGACCCAGACAAGCGCCGCACGGGACGCGCCGGCGAGGGCGGTCCGTGAAAGCCGCCGGTTTGCGCGCAATGCGGCGAGCGCCTGCCCGCGGCCGCAGGGTTCGGGCGGGACAGCCGCACGGACGCGGCAGGGGCAGCGTCGCCCTCGCTCAGCGCGGTGCCAGGGTCTCCTCGCCCGGGGCGAAAGCGAAGCCCAGCGCATCGGTGACGGCGTGCACGCCCTCGCGCAGGCGCTCCAGCGGCGGATCGCGCGGGGCGATGCGCGAACGCAGGTCGAGGGTGCAGGCCAGCGCACGCTGCAGCAGGCCGGCGTGGGCTGCCGCCAGGGTCGCGGCCTGCTCCGCGTCGAGCAGGCCGGCCACGCGGCAGGCCTCGATCAGGCCGGCGTTGGCAGTGACTCCGAGCAGCGCCGGCTGCCGCGCGGCGTGCGCCAGCACCAGTCCCTGCAGCGCGAACTCGATGTCGAGCAGGCCGCCGAGGCCCTGTTTCAGGTCGAACTGGCGTTCGTCGGAACGGTCGCGCTCGGCGCGCCAGCGCTGGCGCATGCTGCCGACCTCCGCGCGCACCGCCGCCGGGTCGCGCGGCACGGCCAGGATGTCGCGCCGGACCGTCGCCAGCTCGGCGCTGAGCGAGGCATCGCCGGCGACCGGCCGCGCGCGCAGCAGCGCCTGGTGCTCCCAGGTCCACGCGCGGCTGCGCTGGTAGGCCACGAACGCGTCGAGGCTGCTCACCAGCAGGCCCTTGGAACCGTCCGGGCGCAGCCGGGTGTCGACCTCGTACAGGCGGCCGGCGCGCGTCAGCACGGTCAGCCAGTTCATCACCCGCTGGGCCAGCCGCTGGTACCAGCGATAGCCCTCCAGTGGATGTTCGCCATCGCTCATCGCCTGGGCGCGCTGGCCGTCGAACACGAACACCAGGTCCAGGTCCGAGGCAAAGCCCAGTTCCTCGCCGCCCAGGCTGCCGTAGCCGAGTACCGCGAACCCCGACCCCTCGCCGGGCAGCCGGCCATGCCGTGCCACCAGGTTGCGCTCGGCCAGCGCCAGTACTGCGCCCACCACCGATTCGGCCAGCGCGGCCAGGCGGCGCGCGGTGGCTTCGGCGTCGACACGGCCGTCGTTGAAGGCCAGCCCCAGCCGGAAGGCCGTGGACGAGCGGAACTCGGTGATCCGTTCCAGTTCGGTCTCCGCGTCGCGCTCGTCCAGCGTGCCCAGCACGCGGGTGATCTCGGCGGCGATATCGGCGCGGCGCAGCGGCAGCTGGTCGATGCGCGGGTCGAGCACGTCGTCCAGCAGCAGCGGCTGGGCGATGACACGTTCGGCCAGGAACGCGCTGTCGGCGAACAGCCGCACCAGCCGGCGCCGCGCCGCCGGCTGTTCGTCGAGCAGCGCGAGGTACGCCGAGCGCCGCGCCACCGCCTGCATCAGGCGGCACAGCCGCAGCATCGCGGGTACCGGCGCCGGGGTGGCGCGCGCGGCGCCGAGCAGTTGCGGCAGCAACCGGTCGAGCCGCTCGCGCGAGCGCGGCGACATCGCGCGCACCGACGAGGCCTGCGGCAGCTTGAGCAACGCGTCGGCCAGTTCGGCGGCCGGGTCGAACCCGGACGCCTCCAGCGTGGCCGCATCCAGCGTCTCGTCACAGGCCTGTTCCCACAGCCGCACGTCGGCGACCGGCGCAGCCGTCACGTGGCCGTGCTCGGGCATCAGCACGGCGGCGAATTCCTCGCTGACGATCGCGCGATGGTGGGCCAAGGCCGCATTCAGCGCGTCCCAGCCGGCATAGTCGAGGCTGAGGGCGATGCGCTCGCGGCTCAACGCGTCGCCGGGGATGTCGTGAGTCTGCGCATCGCGCAGCATCTGCACCCGGTTCTCGGTCCGGCGCAGCAGCGCGTAGGCCTCGCGCAGGCGCCGTGCGCGCTGCGCGCCGATGTGCCCGCGCGCCTCGCAGGCGGCCAGCGCCGCCAGCAGCCCGCGCACGCGCAGGGAGGGCTCGCGGCCGCCGCGGATCAGCTGCACCAGCTGCACGATGAACTCGATCTCGCGGATGCCGCCGGGACCAAGCTTGAGATTGTCGGCCAGGTCCTTGCGCGCCACCTCGGCGTCGATCAGCGCCTTCATCTCGCGCAGCCCGGCGAAGGCGGTGTAGTCGAGGTACTTGCGGTAGACGAACGGGCGCAGCAGCTCCTGCAGCTGCTTGCCGTCGGCCCGGTCACCGGCCACCGGGCGGCCCTTGATCCAGGCATAGCGTTCCCAGTCGCGGCCTTCGCTCTGGTAGTACTGCTCCATCGCGGCGAACGACAGCGCCAGCCGGCCGGCGTTGCCGAACGGACGCAGGCGCATGTCCACGCGCGCGCAGATGCCGTCCATGGTCGGCTCGCCGAGCAGGCGCACCAGCTGGCGACCGAGGCGCACGAAGTACTCGCTGTTGTCCAGCGGCCGCGCGCCGTCACTCTGCCCGCCGTGCGGGTAGGCAAACACCAGGTCAATGTCGGAGGAGAAGTTCAGCTCGCTGCCGCCGAGCTTGCCGAAGCCGATCACCAGCAGATGCTGCAGCTCGCCCTCCGCGCTGCGACTGTGGCCGTAGCGCGCGGCCATGGCGTCGGTGGCCCAGGCCAGCGCCCTGGCCAGCAGGGATTCGTACAACACGCTGGTGGCGGACAGGGTTTCCGGCAACTCGTCCAGCGCGTTGACGTCGCGGAACACCAGCCGCAGCGCCTCCGCGTGGCGGAAGCGGCGCAATGCGGCCATGCAGCCGGCCTCGTCGTCAGGCAGCTGCAGGGCGTCGATGCGGGCGCCGGCGTCGGCGCCGGAGCGCAGGCGATCGAGCCCCTGGGGCGCCAGCAGCTGCGGCTGGCGGCACCAGGTGTCGAACGCGAAATCGCTGGCCAACAAGGTGCGGCGGATGCGTTCGGCGACGCCGGCATCGTCGTGCAGGGGCACGCCGGCCGCGCGGCAGCGGCGCTCCAGCTCGCGGTAGCGTTCGTCGATCAGCGCGCGCAGCGCGGCGGATTCGGGCGGGTTCATCCGGCCATTGTGCCGCAGCGCGCCCGCGCCGCCGCACATCGCGGCACGGCGCACGTCCGCACGGCATTGCGCAGGGCGCCGGTGGGCCCGAGACTTGCCGTCTTGCCGCCTACTCCCCGTTCATCGACGCCTGTTTACATTTTGGAGACTCTCCATGACGGCCCCGGCAGTCGCCACATGTCCCTGAACCCTTCCGACACCCGCCGCCGCTGGCAGCCCCTGGCCGAGCGCATCGCGCTGGTGCTGGCACTGGCGCTGGCCTTCGTGCTGCTGACCGGCCTGGTCGATGGCGGCGTGGGCGTCACCACGGCGCAGTTGCTGCGCCAGCCGCGGTTCCCGCTGGCCAACGCGCTGCCCGGCCTGCTGCTGGCCGGCGTGCTGCTGGCGTGGAGTCGCCGCGCCTGGCTCTCGTTCGGCCTGGCGTTCACGCTGCAAGGCCTGGTCTACGCGGTCAACACGCTCAAGGTCGCCAACCTCGGCACGCCCCTGCTGCCGGACGACTTCCGCATGATCGGCCAGTTGCGCAAGGGCGGCATGCATCTGCTGGCCGGCTACCTGCCGCACAGCCCGTGGCCGTACCTGGCCCTGCTGGCGGCGCTGGCGCTGGTCGTGCTGGCGTGGCGTTACGAGCCGCCGGTGCTGCCCCGGCGCACCGCCGGCAAGCGCCTCGCCGCCGCCGGCGTGCTGGCTGCCGCGTTCGTCAGCATGCTGGTGGGCCTGTCGGCCTGGGGCAGGATCTACAACGCCCGCGTACTGTGGCTGGAGCCGTGGTCGGCCCGCGTCACCACCAACCATTCGGGCCTGATCAGCTCGCTGATGCTGTTCCACCTGCAATACGGCGGCAGCCACCGCAAGCCCGACCAGGCCGCCGCCGAACGGCTGATCGCGCAAACCGTCCCGGCACTGCAGCAGGCGCTGCAGAAGCCGGCGCCGACCGGCGAGCTGCCCGACATCGTGGTGGTGCAGAGCGAGTCGTTCTTCGACCCCACGATCATGCGCGGCTACGAGCACAGCAATTTCGCCCCCAACCTGCGCCGGCTGGCCCGGCACGGCACCAGCGGCAAGCTGCACGTGCCAACCTTCGGCGGCGGCACCATCCGCACCGAGTTCGAGTTCCTCACCGGCCTCTCGCTGCGCTACTTCGACAACCTGCAGTTCCCCTACCTGCAGATGAGCCACAAATCGCTGCCCAGCCTGGTGCGCACGCTGGGGGCGCACGGCTACCGCACGCTCGCGCTGCACGGCAACGACCCGGCGTTCTGGAACCGCACCACCGCGTTCCATGCGATCGGCTTCGACCGCTTCGTGTCGCAATCCTCGTTCCCGTCCGACGCGCCGAAAGACGGCAAGTACATGGCCGACAGCGCGATGACCGACGAAATCATGGCGCAGCTGAAGGACAGCGGCCCGCCGCAGTTCATCTTCGCCATCAGCATCGAGGCGCACGGGCCGTACGACATCGCGCCGGCCCAGGTCGCCGAGCGCGACGCGATCGAAGTGCCCGAGGGCATCGAGGGCCGCGACAAGCTGGAGCTGCAGACCTACCTGTACCACCTGCGGCATGCCGATGCCGAGCTCGGCCGGCTGGTTAAGCTGCTCGCCAAGCGCGCGCGGCCCAGCGTGGTGCTGTTCTACGGCGACCACCTGCCCGCCCTCAGCAACAGCTACCACATCACCGGCTTCGTCGACGGCGGCGACATGTTGAGCCAAGCCGGCGTGTGGCTGCTGGTCGACCCGAAGCAGCCGGGCAAGCCGGTCACGGTCGACACCGCCTCCTGGTTGCTGCCCGGCAAGCTGCTGGCCCACGTCGGCATCCACGACGACCCCTACTTTGCGCTGACCGAACTGGTCGGCCCGCCGATCGCCGCCCTCACCACCGCCCCCGGCTCCCCGCCGCGCCCGGAGAGCGACGAGCAGCGGCAACTGGACCAGGCCATGGCCGCCGTCGACCAGCTGCGCATGGGCGGCAAGCTGGATTCGATGCTGGCCAAGGCGCTGGACGCCGCCGCAGCGGTGACGCACGTGGTGCACGCCGGGGCGACGCCTCCGACGATCGAGGGACGCTCCGCAACGGCGCATTGACTGGCGTGCGGTGACGGCGTGGGCACGACAACGCCGGCTGGCGCAGTCGGCGGGAACGATCCACTGAACTGGGTCGGCGTCGCACGCGCGTATCGGAATATGAGACGACGCGGCGCGATGCTCGCGGAGAAGGCGATTACATCGCGCAGCTCATGCCGCTTGCCAGCAGAGGCTGCGTCGATCATGGCTGCCCCTGCTCAACGCCCACCGTCAAGGAAGCCGCCGTGACCGATGCGATCACAGTCCCGCGCAAAGCGTTCTCCCATTCGGTTGACCGGACCAGCGATCAATCCGAGGACGCGGGAGCACGTACGTGATGCCTCCAAGCGATCGCAGTGTTTTCGTCTACATGTATCGGGACGCGGCGAACTACAAGGTCGGTGGAGCGCTGTTGCTTGAGGGCGTTTACAACGATGCCATCGAGAAGGCGCTCCACGAGTGCTGCGACAGCTGGGATCATTTCGTCGCAGAACAGGTGGGTGTCCCCACGCTCTACGCCGAGCTGTATCAGTTCAGCAACGGCCCGACCATCGACGACATCGCCTTCCACGAGTTCCAGCACTTGCGCCCTGCCACGCAGGAAGACGTTTCATCGCTACCACGGTGGGGGACGCTGGACGAGTTGCTCGCACGGTTCTGTGGTGTGCGCTACTGGGACTGCACGTTGTCGCCACACTGCTGGTGATGGCGTCCTACACAAACTGCAGGCGCCACCAGTTTGATTCGATGGCCCACTGCAACACGGACGCAGTTACGTGACTCAGCCCTTGAAGACGTTTTCCCGATGCCATGCCAGATAGGCAGGGTGCGGACGTTCCTGTTCACTCACTGGAAGAAGCAGCTTCCGATCAGCCGGAATCAGCCTGACGATATCCTCCGGGATGCTGCGCGACGACAACAGCACGTTGAACGAATCGTCCAACGACATCAGTCCACGGTCAAACAGCCAGTGAACAGTACCAGTCAAAGCAATACCATTGCGCACCGAGTCTGGTCCGTCGTGCTCGACCGGTCGAATGTGGGCTGCCTGCACTTCGGGACGACCGCCGCCATTGATCAGTCGGAGCCCGGTTATCGCGCACGTGTTCGAGTAGGCCCTTCGCACATGCCTGCGGAATGCGGCGTCCCGGAACGGTTTGGATAGGATCTGCTCGATGCGCGGCCGCACCACGTACTCGGCAGCTGGCTCAGCCACCTTCGCATCCATGCCCTCCCACACATCACGCTTGCGCGTAAAACCCGCACTCAGAATCAGCTCAAACTCTTCGCGACCAATCACCCTCACCGCGCGGCCAAAGGCGCCCTTGTTGGTCGACCCATCCGGTTTGAACAGAGCCGACTCGAAATACTGCGCGCCCTCTCTGAAAGGCACCGGGTCGTCGAACTCCAGATAAGAGCTGGGCCTGATGTAGGCGTAGTAGTGGTCGCGAAGTTGTTGGTCTTGCTCTACTCGATCTACGAAGGCCATTGCAAAATACGCCATGCGCCCCGTTGCGCTGGATGGACCGGTCGTGCGTCGGGGCTCGTAGTAGACAATCCAATCACCCTGCGCCTGTTCAACCTGACGGAGATAGGTTTTCGGAAAGTGATAGCGGATTTCCGGTCGATCGTCGTACGCCGAACTTTCGGAGAAGGTAAAGATCGCGTTCGCCATGGCTGCGCCCCGGTCAGTCGAGCCAGGTTAGCTCAGCGCCCGGCAGGGCGTGCGGTTTAGGCCTCGGATGTCGTGCTCAGTCTTGTCGCTAAACGCAGGCGTATCGACAACTTCCACCGTGCGTAAACCTGCTCCCTCCTCGTCGACGTTTGTCCGCAAGCGGCACGCGTAAACCAGCCGCACAGTGGAGCAAGCAGAACCTTTGTCGCCTCTGGCCACCTTATGACGCGCCAGTCACTCACTGGTCATGCACCGCGCCCGCTTGTCGTCTTCGGCGTGTCCGCCCACTCAATCCGCATGCAGCTCCTCTCGAATCATCTGGCGCAGTGCGGCCAGCGTCAGCGGTTCGCCGCCCTCGGCGAGGTATTGGCGCAGGGCGCGATTGATCTCCGTCTGGTAGCCGGTGCCGGCGGCTTCGGCGCGGGCACGGAAGCCCTCGATCACATCGGTATCCAGCATGATGGTGATGCGCGTTTTGCCCGGTGATGGAAGCACCGCGCCGCGCTTGGCTTTGGAAAAATCGTATTCGTCACGCATGGCAGGAACTCGTTTCGCCGCGACTGGCCTTGCGAGCGGAGATGATGCGCGTCCGCTCACCGCGCTGCGTGTGCACCACTACCAGCACCCGCCCCAGCGCATCCATGCCCAGTGTCACTTGGCGCCATTCGCCAACCGCGTCGGGATCGTCCATCGTCAGCGCCCGCACATCCCGCAGCGCCTGTTCCGCGTGGGCAAAGCTCACGCCGTGCTTCTTGAAGTTCGCGGCAGCCTTGCCAGGATCGAAGCTGATCTCCATGCAACTATTATGCATATAAAATATGCATTCACAATAGCGCCCGACCGTGCGCTCCACCCAGAGCAAAGAAAAACCCCGCCGAAGCGGGGTTTTCGTATTGCCTCTGGATTTCCGGCGCGTCGAGCGGCAACCCTGCCGCTCGAACGCGCCGAGTTGATCCGTCGCCGCGCAGCGGCGAGGGAGAACTCAGAAATCCATGCCGCCCATGCCGCCCATGCCGCCGCCCATGCCGCCGGCGCCGTGGTTGTGCTCTTCCTTCTTCGGCAGCTCGGCAACGATCGCCTCGGTGGTGATCGCCAGGCCGGCGACCGAGGAGGCATGCTGCAGGGCCGAGCGGGTCACCTTGGTCGGGTCCAGGATGCCCATCGCCACCATGTCGCCGAACTCGCCGGTGGCCGCGTTGTAGCCGAAGTTGCCCTGGCCTTCCTTGACCTTGTTGAGGATCACGGAGGGCTCTTCGCCGGCGTTGGCGACGATCGAGCGCAGCGGCGCTTCCAGCGCGCGGCGGGTGATCGCGATGCCCAGGTCCTGGTCGGCGTTGTCGCCCTTCAGGCCTTCGACGGCCTTCAGCGCACGGATCAGCGCCACGCCGCCGCCGGGGACCACGCCTTCCTCGACCGCTGCGCGCGTGGCGTGCAGGGCGTCCTCGACGCGGGCCTTCTTTTCCTTCATCTCGATCTCGGTGCCGGCACCGACCTTGATCACGGCAACACCGCCGGCCAGCTTGGCCACGCGCTCCTGCAGCTTCTCGCGGTCGTAGTCGGAGGAGGTCTCCTCGATCTGCGCCTTGATCTGGCCGATGCGCGCCTGGATCTTCTCGGCCTCGCCCGCACCGTCGATGATCGTGGTGTTTTCCTTGGTGATCACCACGCGCTTGGCGCGGCCCAAGTCGTTGATGGTGGTCTTCTCCAGCGACAGGCCCACTTCCTCGGACACGACCTGACCGTTGGTCAGCACGGCGATGTCTTCCAGGATCGCCTTGCGACGGTCACCGAAGCCCGGCGCCTTGACGGCGGCGACCTTGACGATGCCGCGGATGGTGTTGACCACCAGGGTGGCCAGCGCCTCGCCCTCGACTTCCTCGGCCACGATCACCAGCGGCTTGCCGGCCTTGGCGACGGCCTCGAGCACGGGCAGCAGCTCGCGCACGTTGGAGATCTTCTTGTCGTGGATGAGGATGTACGGGTCGTCCATCTCGACCTGCTGCGAGGTCTGGTTGTTGATGAAGTACGGGCTGAGGTAGCCGCGGTCGAACTGCATGCCCTCGACCACGTCCAGCTCGTTGTCCAGGCCGGAACCTTCCTCGACGGTGATCACGCCTTCCTTGCCCACCTTCTTCATCGCGTTGGCGATGATGTCGCCGATGTCGGTGTCGGAGTTGGCCGAGATCGTGCCGACCTGGGCGATTTCCTTGTCGTTGGCGGTGGGGTTGGAGAACTTCTTCAGTTCGCCGACGGCGGCGGTCACCGCCTTGTCGATGCCGCGCTTGAGGTCCATCGGGTTGATGCCGGCGGCCACGGCCTTGAAGCCTTCCTGGATGAACGCCTGCGCCAGCACGGTGGCGGTGGTGGTGCCGTCACCGGCCACGTCGGAGGTCTTGGAGGCGGCTTCCTTGACGATCTGCGCGCCGAGGTTCTCGTACTTGTCGGCCAGCTCGATCTCCTTGGCGACGGACACGCCGTCCTTGGTGATCGTGGGCGCACCGAAGCTCTTCTCGAGCACGACGTTGCGGCCCTTCGGGCCCAGCGTGACCTTGACCGCATTGGCCAGGGTGTTCACGCCCTTCAAGATGCGGGCGCGGGCGTCTTCGCCGAAACGGACTTCTTTGGCTGCCATAATTTTTTTGCCTCAAAAAAATTGAATAAGAATGGGAAACGTCACGAAAGAGCTGCAAGAAGGAGCCGCAGGCGACCGGCGTGCGCGCTATCGACTTTCGTCGCGCTCAACCGGCCATCGGCCCCGAGGGCATCACCCCTCGATCACCGCCACGATGTCGTCTTCCTTCAGGAACACGAGCTCTTCGCCGTCGATCTTGATTTCCTGGCCGGCGTACTTGCCGAACAGCACGGTGTCGCCTTCCTTCAGCGACATCGGGCGCACCTTGCCGTCGGCCATGATCAGGCCGGTGCCGGCGGCGACGACCTTGCCGCGGGTGGGCTTCTCGGTGGCGCTGTCGGGGATGACGATGCCGCCGGCGGAAACGCGCTCTTCTTCGAGACGCTTGACGATGACGCGGTCATGCAACGGACGCAGTTTGCTCATGGAAGGACTCCGATGTCGTTTGAGGTGGAACAAGGCTGGCGAGACCCCGGGCCGGCGATCTTGTTAGCACTCAGGGTCAGTGAGTGCCAATTCTAGCGACACAAATCGCCGCTGCAAGACGTCCGGACCGGGAACGTAGAACTAATTGGGTGGTCGGGTGCGGGTTTCAAGGGGCGCCGGCCCCGGTTAGGCTGGCCGGCATGCCCGACACCGTCCTGCTCTGCTACTGCACCTGTCCCGACCGCGACAGCGCCGGGCGGATTGCCCGGGCGCTGGTCGACGAGCGGCTGGCCGCCTGCGTCAACGGGATCGCCGCGGTGCGGTCGACCTACCGCTGGCAGGAAGCGGTGCACACCGACACCGAGGAACTGCTGCTGATCAAGACCACCGCGGCCCGCCTGCCGGCGCTGGAACGCCGCCTGCTCGAACTGCATCCCTATGAGGTGCCGGAGTTGATCGCGGTGCCGGTGGCGCAAGGTCACGCCGCCTATCTCGACTGGGTGCGCCAGCACAGCCGGGACTGAGCAAACCTTTCCCCGGCGCGGTCAAATGAAGCACACCACGGCGCGGCGAACCGGCTGCGCCATAATGGGTCATTGCCCGCGCGCGGGCCTCATAGTTTCCGGAGTCGTGATGCGATCGTTGTCCATCGGCCCGAGGTTTGCCCGCCTGCTGCTGGGCGTGGGCCTGCTGCTGGCCGCTCTGCCGGTGTTCGCGCAGGAAATCGACGGGCTGCTGCCGGTGACCGAGGCCTACCAGCTCAGCGCCGACGCCAGTACCCCCGGCGTGCTGAAGCTGCACTGGAAGATCGCCCCGGACTACTACCTCTATCGCGGCCGCATGAAGTTCAAGGCCGGCGACGGCGTCACCCTCGGCGAGGCGCAACTCCCCGACGGCACGAAGCATCACGACGAATACCTGGGCGACGTGGAGACCTACCGCCACGCCATCGACGCCAGCATTCCCTACACCGTCGCCGCGGGCACCACCCGGCTGAAGCTCGGCGTGCAATACCAGGGCTGCCACGAGGTCGACCCCAAGATCTGCTACCCGCCGCATACCGAGGAGCTCGATCTGGCGCTGCCGACCGCCTCCGGTGCACCGACTGCAGCAGCCGGTTCGCTGGGCGCGGCGCTGGGCCAGCTCGGCCGCGGCGGGTCCGCCGCGGCCGCCGGCACGGCGCAGGCGCCGCTGCCGCCCGAGCAGGCGTTCCGTTTCGAGGCGCTGGCGCAGGGGCCGCAGCAACTGCTGCTGCGCTGGACGATGCCGCCCGGCTATTACCTGTATCGCGATCACACCACGCTCAAATTGAACAACGCCGAAGGCGCACACCTGGACACGCCCGCGTGGCCTGCCGGCGTGCGCCATCAGGATCCGCAGTTCGGCGAGGTCACGGTGTATTTCGATCAGGTCGAGGTACCGGTAGCGCTCGCCGGCGCTCCCGTCGGCCCCGGGCCGCTGACGCTGGAGGCGACCTTCCAGGGCTGCCAGGACGGCGGCCTTTGCTACCCGTTGATGACGCGCACGGTGCAGCTTGATGTGGGCAGCGGCGCGGTCGCCACCGGCACGCCGACCAGTGCCGCCAAGGAGCTGCCACCGGCCGCCAACGACGGCCCGTTGCGCACCAGCCTGTTCGCCGCACTGGCGCTGGCGCTGGGTGGCGGACTGATCCTCAACCTGATGCCGTGCGTGCTGCCGGTGCTGTCGATCAAGGCGGTGGGCGTGCTGGAAAGTGGCGAAAGCCCGGCCACGCGGCGCAGCCATGCCCTGTTCTATACCGCCGGCGTGCTGTGCAGTTTCGCCGCGCTGGGGCTGGGCATCCTGGCCTTGCGCACCGCCGGCCACGCGCTGGGCTGGGGCACGCAGTTGCAGCAGCCGGTGGTGGTCGGCGTGCTGGCTTGCGTGATGCTGGCGGTAGGCCTGTCGATGTCCGGCGTGGTGCAGTTCGGCGCCTCGCTGGGCAACACCGGCGCCGGCCTGGCGCGGCGCGCCGGTCCGGCAGGCGATTTCTTCACCGGCGTGCTGGCGGTGGTGGTGGCCAGCCCCTGCACCGCGCCGTTCATGGGCGGCGCGCTGGCCTACGCGTTCACCGCACCGATGCTGTCGGCGCTGCTGGTGTTCCTGGCGCTGGGCATCGGCCTCGCACTGCCGTTCCTGGCCATCGGCTTCGTACCCGCCGTGGCGCGGCTGCTGCCGAAGCCGGGACGCTGGATGGAAACACTCAAGCAGGTGCTCGCCTTCCCGATGTACCTCACCGCCGCCTGGCTGGTTTGGGTGCTGGCCAACCAGCGCGGTGCCGATGCGGTGGGCCTGGTGCTGGTGGCGATGGTGCTGCTGGCGATGACCTTGTGGTGGTTCGAGCGCAGCCGGTCGCGCGGCATGATTAGCAAGCTGGCGGTGGCCGTGCTGGCGATCGCCACGCTGGTGCCGATGAGCCTGCTCAGCAAGGTGCCGCCGCCCTCCGTCGCGGGCCCCGCCGCCGACGGCGTGGTGCCTTATTCGGCCGCGAAACTGGCCGCGCTGCGCCAGGCGGGCACGCCGGTGTTCGTGGACATGACCGCCGACTGGTGCGTTACCTGCAAGGCCAACGAGCACACGGTGCTGGACACGCCGCGCTTCCGCGACCTGCTGCAACGAACCGGCACGGTCTACATGCAGGGCGACTGGACCGACGTGGATCCGGCGATCAGTGCCTTCCTCGCGCAGTACCACTCGCCGGGCGTACCGCTGTACGTGGTGTTCCCGAAAGATGGCGGCCCCGGCCGGCAGTTGTCGACCGTGCTGACCACCTCGATGGTCGAGCAGGCGCTGACCGACGGGGCGCGCTGATGCTCGATCGCACCTCCGGCCTGATCCTGTCGCTGGCGGTACTGGCCGCCGTGCTCGGTGGCGGGCTGGCCCAGTACCGGCGCCACCACCCGCCAGCCGCGGCCACCTCTGCGCCGGCCAGCTCGGCCATGATCGGCCAACCGCTGCCGGCGCTGGTGCTGGCGGACCTGGACGGGCGCACGCACGCGCTTGGTGATTACCGTGGCCGCCGCTTGCTGCTCAATTTCTGGGCAAGCTGGTGCGCGCCGTGCCTGCAGGAGGTGCCGGCGCTGGACGAAGCCCAGCGCAAGTTCGCCGATCAGGGCGTGACCGTGCTGGGAATTGCCATGGATCAGCCCGATCACGTTCGCGCATTTCTGACCCGGCAACCGGTGAGTTACCCGATCTTGCTGGGCAGTCTCGACTCCCCGAGCACCTCCCTGCAATTGGGAGATGAGGCCGAAATCCTGCCTTACAGCGTGCTGATCGACGCCGATGGACGCATTATCGCCACGCACGCCGGCGTGCTGTCCGCCGCTCGGCTGGAGCGCTGGCTGGCGCCGGGCGAGATCGCCCGCTGAGCCCCGGCAACATACGCCCGCGCAGGGCGATCGCCACGGTTCTCCGCTGAACATCGCCGAACTGCCGCGAACTGGACAACATCGCACGAGGCGCGCACACTGCGCCCGGTTCCGGGGCCTCCGGACGCAATCTGGGTGGTCTCGTGGCAAAGATCCTGGTCCTGCACGGACCCAACCTCAACTTGCTGGGTGCGCGCGAACCGCAGATCTACGGCAGCGAAACGCTGGCCGGGATCAACCAGGGCCTGGCCGAACGCGCCCAGGCGGCCGGCCATGAGCTGTCGTGGTTCCAGTCCAACGCCGAGCACGAGCTGATCGCCCGCGTGCACCAGGCTCACGACGACGGCACCGCCGTGATCCTGTGCAACGCCGGCGCATATACCCACAGCAGCATCGCGCTGCGCGACGCGTTCGCGGCGGTGGCGATCCCCTTCATCGAGGTGCACCTGTCCAACGTGTTCGCCCGCGAGCCGTTCCGCCACCACTCGTACCTGTCGGACCTGGCGCTGGGCGTGGTCTGCGGCTTCGGCAGCGCCAGCTACGCGCTGGCGCTGGAAGCGGCACTGCAGCGCCTGCAGGCACCCGCCCCGGCCGAGGCCTGACCCCGCCGGCCATACCGCTTTCCTTCCAGCCGCCTCGATGGCGGCGCGACTGACCAAAGGCTGATCCGATGGATTTGCGCAAAATCAAGAAACTGATCGACTTGCTCGAGGAATCCAACCTCGCCGAACTGGAGATCAAGGAGGGCGAGGAAGTCGTGCGCCTCTCGCGCGTGCCCAAAGGGGGTGTCGCGCCGATGGTGGCCGCGGCCCCGGCCGTCGCCCCGCAGGCGGCCGCACCAGCCCCGGTTGCGGCCGCTCCCGTGGCCGCCGTGCCGGAAGCGGCGCCGGCCGACGCCCTGCCCGCCGGCCACGTGGTCAAGGCGCCGATGGTCGGCACGTTCTACGCCTCCGCCTCGCCGGGCGCGCCTGCCTTCGTCAAGGTCGGCCAGCACGTGAAGGTCGGCGACACCCTGGGCGTCATCGAGGCGATGAAGATGTTCAACCAGATCGAAGCCGAAGTCGCCGGCACCGTGCAGGCCATCCTGATCGAGAACGGCCAGCCCGTGGAATTCGACGAGCCGATGTTCGTGATTGCGTGATGATCGGGCGGGGAACGGGGAACACGGCATCGGGAACGGACAGATCAAAAGCGCAGTGCACAGCCCTCGCTTTTTCCGTTCCCCGCGCCGCGTGCTCCGTGCCCTGCTCCTCCGGAGCTTCCCATGCTAGAAAAAGTCGTCATAGCCAATCGCGGTGAGATCGCGCTGCGCGTGTTGCGCGCGTGCCACAGCCTTGGCATCAAGACGGTCGCGGTGCACTCCACCGTAGACCGCAACCTCAAGCACGTCGGCCTGGCCGACGAGGCGATCTGCATCGGCCCCGGGCCGTCGGCCGACAGTTATCTCAACATCCCGCGGATCATCGCGGCGGCGGAGATCACCGACGCCCAGGCCATCCACCCGGGCTACGGCTTCCTGTCCGAGCGCGCCGATTTCGCCGAGCAGGTGGAGCAGTCCGGCTTCATCTTCATCGGCCCCACCGCCGACGTGATCCGCCTGATGGGCGACAAGGTCGAGGCGATCCGCGCGATGAAGGCGGCCGGCGTGCCGTGCGTGCCTGGCTCCGGCGGCCCGCTGGGCGAGGACGCGGACACCAACATCCGCATCGCGCGCGAGGTCGGCTACCCGGTGATCATCAAGGCTGCCGGCGGCGGCGGCGGCCGCGGCATGCGCGTGGTGCGCACCGAGGCGCACCTGGCCAACGCCATCACCATGACCAAGCAGGAGGCCAAGGCGGCCTTCGGCAACGATCAGGTGTACATGGAGAAGTTCCTGGAGAATCCGCGCCATGTGGAGATCCAGGTGCTCGCCGACGGCCAGGGCCACGCGATCCACCTGGGCGAGCGCGACTGCTCGATGCAGCGCCGCCACCAGAAGGTGGTGGAGGAGGCGCCGGCGCCGGGCATCACGCCCGAGCTGCGCGCGCAGATCGGCAAGGTCTGCGTGGACGCGTGCCTGCGCATCGGCTACCGCGGTGCCGGCACGTTCGAGTTCCTGTTCGAGAACGGCCGCTTCTACTTCATCGAGATGAACACGCGCATCCAGGTCGAGCACCCGGTGACGGAGTTCATCACCGGCGTGGACCTGGTGCGCGAACAGTTGCTGATCGCCGGCGGCGAGAAGCTGTCGATCCGCCAGGAGGACATCGAGATCAGCGGCCACGCGATCGAATGCCGCATCAACGCCGAGGACCCGGACACCTTCATGCCCAGCCCGGGCACGGTCCGGCGCTTCGAGGCGCCCGGCGGCCCCGGCGTGCGCGTGGACACCCACCTCTACGACGGTTACCGCATCCCGCCGAACTACGACTCGATGATCGGCAAGCTCATCGTGCACGGCCCGGACCGCGAGACGGCCATCGCGCGCATGCGCCTGGCGCTGGCCGAGACGGTGATCGAGGGCGTCAAGTGCAACATCCCGTTGCAGCAGCGGATCATGGGCGATGCCGGCTTCCAGCAGGGCGGCCAGAACATCCACTACCTCGAAAAGCGGATGGCGGAGCAGAAGGAAAAGACCGCCACCGGCAGCTGATCTTTCTTCCGTAGGAGCGCACCCTGTGCGCGATGCTCTTCGTCACGCAACGGGGAAACATCGCGCACAGGGTGCGCTCCTGCAGCCATCGAACCTCGCCTCATGCCTTTTCTCGAACTCTCCCTCGTCGTCCGCACCGAACAGCAGCCGCGCGCGGAAGAAGCGCTGGAGGACCTCGGCGCGTTGTCGATCACCTTGCGCGACGCCGAGGCCGAGACGCCGGACGAGCAGGCAATCTTCGAGCCCGGCGTGGGCGAGCTGCCGCTGTGGCCGACCATCACGCTCGACGCACTGTTCGACGAGCACGCCGACCGGCGCGGGCTGGCCGCGGCACTGGGCGACCTGCTGCCGTGGCTGGAGCCGGACCAGCTCGGCTTCCGCGACGTCGCCGACCAGGACTGGGAGCGCGCGTGGATGGACCAGTTCAAGCCGATGGCGTTCGGCCGCCGGCTGTGGATCTACCCGTGGAACATCGAGCCGCCGGCCGATGATGACACCAGCGTCGTCGTGCGGCTCGACCCGGGCCTGGCGTTCGGCAGCGGCACCCATCCCACCACGGCGCTGTGCCTGGAATGGCTCGACGGGCTCGAGCTCGCCGACCGGTCGATCACCGACTACGGCTGCGGCTCCGGCATCCTGGCCATCGCCGCGCTGAAGCTCGGCGCCGGCACCGCCATCGGCATCGACAACGACCCGCAGGCACTCATCGCCTCGGCCGACAACGCGGCGCGCAACGGCGTGGGCGACCGGCTGGCACTGTTCCTGCCCGAAAACCGGCCGGGCCACGTCACCGACGTGTTCGTGGCCAATATCCTCGCCGGCCCGCTCGACGCGCTGGCCCCAACCTTCGCCGCCGCGGCGCGGCCCGGTGCGCCGTTCGCGATCTCCGGCATCCTGGCCGGCCAGCAGGATGAATTGCTGGCGCGTTACGCGGAATGGTTCGAGGACCTGCGCGCAGACCTTCGCGACGACTGGGTGCGCATCAGCGGGCGGCGTCGCCGCTGACGCCGCCGCGTCCGCATGCCGCGGGCGGCCTGTTAAGCTTGCGCGGTAGCGGCTGAAACGGCGACGCATGTATACCCAATGCCCCGAATGCCTGTCCGTGTTTTCGCTGGACGCACAGACGCTGGCGAAGGCGCACGGCCATGTGGTGTGCGGGCATTGCAACGCCAGTTTCGGCAGCCTGGCCACGCTCACCGAGCAGTTGCCACCCGAGCCTTTCGTCGAACTGCCCATCAACGAGCCGGCGCTGGAACCGCCGCTGCTGGACCTGGTGGTCTACCGGCCGCAACCGGAGCCGGAGGTGGTGGTCGAGCAGCAGGCGAACGCGCTGCCCGAAGATTTTTCCCAGCTGGTGTTCGCGCCGCGCTTCGCGCGCGAATCGCGCGGCCGCCGCGACAAGCGCGGGCGCGGCAAACCGCATCGCACGCGCGCCGCTTCGGGCGAGCGCAACTGGCCCTGGGTGCTGGCCTGCGGCGTGCTGACGCTGATGTTGCTGGCGCAACTGGCCTGGGCCAAGCGCGATGCGCTGATCCGCGACCCGACCGTGGGCGGCTGGTTGCGCGGCAGCTGTGCCGTGCTGCATTGCCGGCTGCCGCTGGTGGCCGCGCCGGAGCGCCTGCGCCTGCTCGCCAGCAACGTGCAGGCGCATCCCAGCGTGCCCAATGCGCTGATGATCAGTGCCAGCGTGCGCAACGACGCCAGCTTCGCCCAGCCCTATCCGGTGGTGACGGTCACCCTGTCCGACGCGCAGGGCCAGCGACTGGCCATGCGCCGCCTGCAACCGGCGGAGTATCTCGACGACCCTGCGACCTTGCGCCATGGCCTGGCACCCGGCGCCGTCGCCGTGCTGCTGCTGGAGGTCAGGGATCCCGGCGACAATGCGGTCGCGTTCGAGTTCGGCTTCGAATGAACGGCGCCACGATCTCCACGGAGCAGCCAGGCATGGGGCGTTCGCGACCGGCCGCGGACGCCGGGCCGTGACGAGGGCGCTGAACGGAGCGGAACGTCGCCCGTGCGTCGAGGGGCTTAAAATCGACCGCGCACAAGGGTAGACTCAACTGCTCGCGCCGAGTGCCGTCCGGCACTCGATCCAGCTGCGAACGCATCAACCGTCACCAGTGAACGCAGCGGCCCTCGCAGCCGCCGCACCGCATGCGAGGGAAAGTATCCGTGAATGCCGCCAGACTGCCTGCCGCCGAGGCTGCCGTATCGACCTCGTCGCAAGCTGCGCTTGCGCACGGCCCCAGCAGCGCCCTGAGCGAATGCGTCAGCCGCACGGTGCGGCGCTACCTCGCCGACATCGGCGACACCGAATGCACCGAGGGCCTGCACGCCCTGGTGCTGCGCGAAGTCGAGGTGCCGCTGCTGCGCGAGGTGCTGGCCTTCCACGGCGGCAACCAGAGCCGCGCCGCCGTGGCGCTGGGCATCAACCGCGCCACGCTGCGCAAGAAGCTGGCCGCGCACGGCCTGCTTTGAACCCGGAGCCGGGCGCCGGATTCGGCAGCGCCGAAACCGCACACCGGACTCCCCGCACGGCCGCCACCACCCGTCACGAACCCCGCATACCGGAGTAGCCATGTCCGCCCCCGCCATCGTTCCCGTCCGTCGCGCCCTGCTCAGCGTTTCCGACAAGACGGGATTGATCGAGCTGGCACAGCGCCTCGCGGCGAAAGGCGTGGAACTGCTCTCCACCGGAGGCTCGGCGCGCGCGCTGCGCGCGGCGGGGATCGCGGTCACCGAAGTCAGTGACGTCACCGGCTTCCCCGAGATCATGGACGGCCGGGTGAAGACGCTGCACCCGAAGGTGCACGGCGCGCTGCTCGGCCGGCGCGGCACCGATGACGCGGTGATGGCAGAACTCGACATCGCGCCGATCGACCTGCTGGTGCTGAACCTGTATCCGTTCGAGAGCACGGTGGCGAAGCCCGACTGCACGCTGGAACAGGCGATCGAGAACATCGACATCGGCGGCCCGGCGATGCTGCGTTCAGCGGCGAAGAACTGGAACGACGTGGCCGTGCTCACCTCGCCGGCCCAGTACGACGCGGCGCTGGAGGAGATCGAGGCGCAGGGCGGCCTGACCCGCGCGACGCGCTTCAGGCTCGCGGTGGCCGCGTTCAACGACGTGGCCAGCTACGACGGCGCGATCAGCGACTACCTGTCCGCGCTGCAGCTCAACGAGGCGCACGACTCGATCGCCGGGCACGACGCCTTCCCCGGCCAGGTCAATGGCCGCTTCGTGAAGCTGATGGACCTGCGCTACGGCGAGAACCCGCACCAGAGCGCCGCGTTCTACCGCGACCTGTATCCCGCACCGGGCACCCTGGCGACCTTTCGCCAGCTGCAGGGCAAGGAGCTCTCGTTCAACAACATCGCCGATGCGGACGCCGCGTGGGAATGCGTGCGCAGCTTCGTCAAGCCGGCCTGCGTGATCGTCAAGCACGCCAACCCCTGCGGCGTGGCGGTCAGCCTCGAAGGCATCGGCAAGGCCTACGACCTGGCCTTCCAGACCGACCCCATCTCGGCGTTCGGCGGCATCATCGCGTTCAACCGCGAGGTCGACGGCGCCACTGCCAAAGCCATCGTCGAGCGCCAGTTCGTGGAGGTGGTGCTGGCGCCCGCTTATGCGGACGACGCGCTGAAGGCGTTCCACAAGAAAGGCAACGTGCGCGTGCTGGTGATCCCGCTGCCGGCGCAGGGCGACCTGCGCGATGCACACCCCGGCATGCACTCCAAGCGTGTCGGCTCGGGCCTGCTGCTGCAGAGCGCCGACACCGGCATGATCACCGCGGCGGACCTGAAAGTGGTCACGCGCAAGGCGCCCACCGAAGCGCAGATCCACGACCTGATCTTCGCCTGGAAGGTGGCCAAGTTCGTCAAGTCCAATGCCATCGTCTACGCGAAGAACCGCCAGACCATCGGCATCGGCGCCGGCCAGATGAGCCGCGTCTACAGCGCCAGGATCGCCGGCATCAAGGCCGCCGACGAGAAACTCGAGGTGCGCGGGTCGGTGATGGCCAGCGACGCGTTCTTCCCGTTCCGCGACGGCATCGATGCGGCCGCCGAAGCGGGCATCGTGGCGGTGATCCAGCCCGGCGGCTCCATGCGCGACGGCGAGGTCATTGCCGCCGCGGACGAACACGACATCGCGATGGTATTCACCGGCATGCGCCACTTCCGCCACTGAGCGCACGCCCCGCAGGAGCCCCGCTCGCGGGCGATGCTTTTCCCGGGGATTCGCAAAGGCAAGAGCATCGCCCGCGAGCGGGCTCCTACACGTTGCGTAGAAGCGTCACGCCGCAGCATCGGATATCCCGCTGCGGAGACCGCCATGCGCTACGAACTTTATTACTGGAGCGGCATCCAGGGCCGCGGCGAGTTCGTGCGGCTGGCGCTGGAGGATGCCGGCGCCGATTACGTCGACGTGGCGCGCGAGGAAGGCGACGATGCCATCTTGCGCTACCTCGACGGCGTCCACCCCGGGCCGCTGCCGTTCGCGCCGCCGTTCCTCAAGGCGGGCCGGCTGCTGATCGCGCAGACCGCGAACATCCTCGATCACCTGGGCCGCCAGTTGTCGCTGACACCCAAGGGCGAAAGCGCACGGCTCCACGCCAACCAGCTGCAACTGACCATCGCCGACCTCGTGGCCGAAGTGCACGACTCGCACCATCCGATCGCCAGCGGCCTGTATTACGAGGACCAGCGCGAGGAGGCGCTCCGTCGCGCCGGCGACCTGCGCATGCAGCGGCTGCCGAAGTTCCTGGACCATTTCGAGCAGGTGCTGGAGCGCGGCGGTGGCCACCATGCCCTGCACCAGCACTCGTACGTCGACCTGTCGCTGTTCCAGCTGATGAGCGGGCTGACCTACGCGTTTCCCCGCGCGATGCAGCGCATGCGCGCCGACCTGCCCTTGCTGCACGCGCTGCACGCCACCGTGGCCAGGCGGCCGCGCGTGGCGGACTACCTCGCCTCGTCGCGACGCGTGCCGTTCAACGAGAACGGTATCTTCCGCCGCTATCCGGAGCTGGACGACCCGGCTTGAGCCGCGCTCAGGACAACGCGATCACCATCGCGCCGGCGACGATCAGGCCGCCGCCGATCAGCAGCGGCAGACCGGGCTTTTCGCCGAGAAACAGCAGGCCGAAGACGATCACCAGCGCCACGCTGAGCTTGTCGATCGGCGCCACCTTGCTGACCGGGCCCAGTTGCAGCGCGCGGTAGTAGCACAGCCAGGACAGGCCGGTGGCGATGCCCGACAGCACCAGGAACAGCCAGCTGTGCAGCGGCACGCCCGCGGGTTGCTGCCACTCCTGGCGCAGGCTGAGGATGCCGGCGATCACCACCACGATCACCAGTGTGCGGATGAAGGTGGCCAGGTCGGAATTGATGCCGGCCACGCCGAGCTTGCCGAAGACGGCGGTCAGCGCGGCGAACAGCGCCGAGCCCAGGGCAAACAGCAACCAGCTTTCGCGCAGCGGCATCACTCACCTCGCCGAGGGTGCATGCCCTCCGGAGGAGTCGGTCGACCCGATGGGCGCAGCGGCACGGCGGCTGCGCCGGGAGCTTCAGCGACTGCTGCTGGACGCCGGCGCGGCGACCGCGCCGTCGTCGGGCCGGGTCGCCGGCGGGCTCTTGCCCCACTCGAGCACCTTGTACAGGGTCGGCGTGGCGCGGCGCTGGCCGCGCTCGTCCACCCACTGGCCTTGCGGATCGACCATGTAGGTCTGCTGCGGGCCGTGTCTGGGCGTGACCACGACCATGTAGACGCGCCCGTTGCGGCTGTATTCCTGCACCGTGTTGTCGCCCTGCTGGCGGATGCTCACCTCCGGCTCGTCGGCGGGGCGGCCCATGCGGCTGTCGCCGCTCTTCATCGCCGGCAGGGTCAGCGGACGCAGGTCGGGTTTCGGCGCGTCCGCCGGCGCCGCCGAGGAGGCGGCCGGCGGCGGGCCGGCTTGCACGCCGGGATCGTCCAGCCCCGGCGGCGGCAGCGCCGGGCTCGGCGCGGCCGTCTGGGCGTTCAGCGACGCGGCGAACACCGCGGCCGACAAGAGGGTGGCGACAACAACCGGCACGGCGGGGATCTTCATGGCGGCAACCTCGATGGGGTGGGCAGCATAGCAGCGCGCCCGGGGCGCTTCCGTGAAACGCGACATTTCGCCGTGCGTGCGAGAATCGCGCCCATGCCCAAACTCATCCTGATCGACGGCTCCTCCTATCTCTACCGCGCCTTCCACGCACTGCCGCCGCTGAGCAACGCGCAGGGCGAACCCACCGGCGCGCTGTTCGGCGTGGTCAACATGCTGCGCGCCACGCTGAAGGCCAGGCCGGATTACCTGGCCTTCGTCAGCGATGCGCCCGGCCCGACCTTCCGCGACGCGCTATACGACCAGTACAAGGCGAACCGGCCGCCGATGCCGGACGACTTGCGCGCCCAGGTCGAACCGATGCTGGCGATCGTCGGCGCGCTGGGCTTTCCGATCCTGCGCGTGGACGGCGTCGAGGCCGACGACGTGATCGGCACGCTGGCGGTGCAGGCACGCGCGCTCGGTATCGAGGTGGAGGTATCGACCAGCGACAAGGACATGGCCCAGCTGGTCGGCCCCCAGGTCACCCTGGTCAACACCATGACCAGCTCGGTGATGGACGACGCCGGCGTGATGGCCAAGTTCGGCGTGCGGCCCGACCAGATCATCGACTTCCTCACGCTTACCGGCGACGCCATCGACAACATCCCCGGCGTGCCCAAGTGCGGCCCGAAGACCGCCGCCAAGTGGCTGGCCGAATACGAGTCGCTGGACGGCCTGATTGCCCATGCCGACAAGGTCGGCGGCAAGATCGGCGAGAGCCTGCGCGCCGCGCTGCCGCAACTGCCGCTGTCGCGCAAACTGGTCACGATCAAGACCGACGTGGCGCTGGAATTCGGTCCCACCGATCTGGCGCAGCGCGAGCCCGACACGGAACAGCTGCGCGAGCTGTATACGCGCTACGAGTTCAAGGCGGCGCTGAAGGAGCTGGATGGACCAGCGGAACCTGCAGGAGCGCACCCTGTGCGCGATGCTCCTCGCCCGGCTTCTGCGCAGAGCGATCGCGCACAGGGGGCGCTCCTGCAAGCGCCGGGCGAATACGAGCTGGTCACCACGCAGACCCGGTTCGATGCCTGGCTGGAGAAACTTCGCCATGCCGAACTGATCGCCTTCGACACGGAAACCACCAGCATCGACGCCATGCGCGCGGACATCGTCGGCATCAGCCTCGCGGTGGAGCCGGGCAAGGCCTGCTACATCCCGCTCGGCCACGACTATCCCGGTGCGCCGCCGCAGCTCGACCGCGACGCGGTGCTGCGTGCGCTCAAGCCGGTCTTCGAGGACGCAACCCGCCCCAAGCTCGGCCAGCACGCCAAGTACGACATCAACATCCTGTCCCACTACGACATCGCGGTGCAGGGCCTGAAACACGACTCGATGCTGGAATCGTACGTGTGGAACGCCACCGCCACGCGCCACGACATGGACTCGCTGGCGAAGAAGTACCTCGGCTACGAGACGATCAAGTACGAACAGGTCGCCGGCAAGGGGGCGAAGCAGATTTCGTTCTCGCAGGTGGACCTGGACACCGCCTGCGGCTACGCCGCCGAGGACGCGGACATCACCCTGCGCCTGCATCACGCGCTGTGGCCGAAGCTGCAGGGCGTGCCGTCGCTGCAACGTGTCTACGAGGAGATCGAGATCCCGCTGGTGACCGTGCTGGCCGCGATGGAACGCCGCGGCGTGCTGATCGACGGCGACGAGCTGCGCGCGCAGAGCCAGCAGCTGGGCAAGCGCATGCTGGAGCTGCAGCAGCAGTCGTACGCGCTGGCGGGGCGCGAGTTCAACCTCGACTCGCCCAAGCAGTTGCAGGCGGTGCTGTTCGACGAGCTCGGCCTCGAAGCGAAGCTGAAGACGCCCACCGGCCAGCCCTCGACCAACGAGGAGGCGCTGGAAGCGATCGCCGACACCCACGAGCTGCCGCGGCTGATCCTGGACTACCGCGGCCTGGCCAAGCTGCGCAGCACCTACACCGACAAGCTGTCGGGCATCGTCAACCCGCGCACGGGGCGGGTGCACACCAGCTACCACCAGGGTTCGGTGGCGACCGGGCGGATCTCCTCCTCCGACCCCAACCTGCAGAACATCCCGGTGCGCACCGAGGAAGGCCGGCGCATCCGCCAGGCTTTCATCGCGCCGCCGGGCTGGCGGGTGATGGCGGCGGACTACTCGCAGATCGAACTGCGCATCATGGCCCACCTGTCCGGCGACGAAGGCCTGCTGCGCGCGTTCCACTCCGGCGGCGACGTGCATCGCGCCACCGCCGCGGAAGTGTTCGGCGTGGCGCCGGAAGACATCACCACCAACCAGCGCCGCGCCGCCAAGGCGATCAACTTCGGCCTGATGTACGGCATGAGCGCGTTCGGCCTGGCCCGCCAGCTCGGCGTGGACCGCGGCGAGGCCGGCGACTACATGGGCCGCTATTTCTCGCGCTACCCCGGCGTGCGCGCGTTCATGGACGCCACCCGCGAACAGGCGCACCGTGACGGCTACGTGGAGACCATCTTCGGCCGCCGGCTGTACCTGGACAATCTCGCCTCGCGCAACGCCGGCCTGCGCCAGGGCGCCGAACGCGCCGCGGTGAATGCCCCGATGCAGGGCAGCGCGGCCGACATCATCAAGCGCGCGATGATCGCGGTGGCAGCATGGCTGGCCGGGCGCGACGACGCCCACATGCTGATGCAGGTGCATGACGAACTGGTGTTCGAAGTGCGCGCCGACGCGGTCGACGAAGTCCGCGCCGCGGTGACCGAGCGGATGTCCGGTGCTGCGACACTGTCCGTGCCGTTGCTGGTCGACGTGGGCGTGGGAGCCAACTGGGACGAGGCGCATTGAGCGGCTGCCGCGCCGTGGACAGGGGCTGGCGGGTTAATTTTTCATGAGAATGAATCGCGGTTGAATTTCTTCCGGAACCTTGCAACTTTCCCGACCCGGCCGCATCTAATTCACCGGATGCACGCAACGGCATCCGCGGCCAGCCCACCTCCCTGGGCGGCCACAGCCGCGAACCTCTCCCCTGGGTCTTCGCGTCTGCCCCGGCCCCGAAGGTTCCCCCTAACCTTCGGGGCCCTTTTTTGGGCGAGGTTTGGTGGGGCTTCTTCACTTCATCCGTACAGGCCCCTCGGGCATACTCGACCCACCATCATTCCAAGGGGAACGCCATGCGTGCAGGTCTGATCGTCATCGGCATCATTCTCGTCGCCGCAGGCATCTGGGTGGTCGCGGGGCATGCCTTCTACCAGGACACCGACACCCTGGTGCAGGTCGGTTCGGCCAAGCTCACCGCCACGCATGACAAGGGCGTGCCGCAATGGATCGGCATCGTGGGCATCGTGGTCGGCGCGCTGCTGGCCATCGGCGGTTTCATGCAGAAGCGCTGAAAACGCACCGCCGGGCCTGGAAACCGCCGCACTTCGCGGCGGTTTTCGTTGCCGGCCACTACAATGGGTGCGATGGATGTCTCGTACCTGATCGACCCGCTCAACGAAGCCCAGCGCGAAGCCGTCTGCGCCCCGCCCGGGCACTACCTGGTGCTGGCCGGCGCCGGCTCCGGCAAGACCCGCGTACTGACCCACCGCATCGGCTGGCTGATGCAGGCCGAAGGCGTGCCGCCGTGGGCGATCCTGGCCGTGACGTTCACCAACAAGGCGGCCGGCGAAATGCGCGCCCGGCTGGCCGCGCTGATTCCCGGCGGCACCCAGGGGCTCACCGTGGGCACCTTCCACGGCATCGCCCACCGCCTGCTGCGCCGGCACTGGCGCGAGGCCGGCCTGCCCGAGACGTTCCAGATCCTGGATGCCGACGACCAGCAGCGGCTGGTCAAGCGCGTGGTGGCCGGGCTCGGGCTGGACGAGGCGAAATTCCCGCCGCGCCAGGCCTGCTGGCAGATCAACCAGTGGAAGGACGAGGGCAAGCGGCCGGACGCCATCGAGCACCGCGACCATCCGGTGACCCACGCCTTCGTCAACATCTACACGGCGTATGAGCAGGCCTGCCGCCGTGCCGGGCTGGTGGATTTCGCCGAGCTGCTGCTGCGCGCGCACGAACTGTGGCTGAAGGAGCCCGCGGTGCTGGAGCACTACCAGCAGCGCTGGCGCCACCTGCTGATCGACGAGTTCCAGGACACCAACACGCTGCAGTACGCGTGGATTCGGGTACTTTCCGGCGCCACCGGCAAGGTCTTCGCGGTCGGCGACGACGACCAGTCGATCTACGGCTGGCGCGGCGCCAGGGTGGAGAACATGCAGCAGTTCCTGCGCGATTTTCCCGGCGCGCGCACGATCAAGCTGGAGCAGAACTACCGCTCCACCTCGACCATCCTGCAGGCGGCCAACCACGTCATCCAGCGCAACGGCAACCGGCTCGGCAAGCAGCTGTGGACCGCCGGCGAGGACGGCGAGCGCATCGCGCTCTACGCCGCCTACAACGAGCAGGACGAGGCGCGTTTCGTGGTCGAACGCATCCGCGAGTACATCGACGAGCACGGCAGTGCGCAGGATTGCGCCATCCTCTACCGCTCCAACGCGCAGTCGCGCAACTTCGAGGAGCAACTGGTCCAGCGCCGCATCGGCTACCGCGTCTACGGCGGACAGCGCTTCTTCGACCGCGCCGAGGTAAAGGACGCACTGGCCTACCTTCGCCTCACCGCGAACCGCCACGACGACGCCGCCTTCGAGCGCGCGGTGAACACGCCACCGCGCGGCATCGGCGAGCGCACGCTCGACATCCTGCGCCGGCGCGCACGCCGCGACGACACCTCGATGTGGGAGGCGGCGCTGGGCGAACTGGGCAGCGGCAACGAGCTGGCCGGGCGCGCGAAGAATGCGGTGAAGGGGTTTCTGGCGCTGATCGACCAGATGGCACAGACCTTTCAGCCCCTCCCCCGCCGGGAGGGGAGCCATTCCCTGCCCCTCGCCGAACAGGTCGACCACGCCATCACCCACAGCGGCCTGCGCGGCTATTACGAGAAGGACAGCCGCGGCAACGCCGAGGCGCGGGTGGAGAACCTGGACGAGCTGATCAACGTGGCCAGCCGCTTCGAGCGCTCGCCGGAGGACATCGACGCGGGCCTGGGCGAACTGAGCGCGTTCCTCTCCAATGCCGCACTGGAGGCGGGCGAAAGCCAGGGCGCGGAAGGCGAGGACTGCGTGCAGCTGATGACCCTGCATTCGGCCAAGGGGCTGGAGTTTCCGGTGGTGTTCCTGGTCGGCATGGAGGAAGGCCTGTTCCCCAGCCAGCGCTCGGTCAACGACGAAGGCCGGCTGGAGGAAGAGCGCCGGCTTGCCTATGTCGGCATCACCCGCGCGCGCGAACGGCTGGTGCTCTGCCATGCCGAGTCGCGCCGCATGCACGGCGCCGAGATGCTGACCCGCCCGTCGCGCTTCCTGGCCGAGATGCCCGCCGAACTGATCGACGAGGTGCGCCCCCGCGTGCACGTGACCCGGCCGCTGTACGCCGGCCGCACACGCGAGACATCGCCCTCGCTGGAAGAGTCGCTGCCGGTGAAGCTCGGCCAGCGCGTGAGCCACCCCAGCTTCGGCGAAGGCGTGGTGCTCAGCGCCGAGGGCAGCGGCGCGCACACCCGCCTGCAGGTCAACTTCGAAGGCGTGGGCAGCAAGTGGCTGGTGGCGGCCTACGCCAACCTCACCGCCTTGTAGCCGGCCCGGTCAGCCCCGGGCCCGGGGCGAGTTGCCCCAGCACCTGGATCACCGCATCGGCCACCGCCTGGGGCTGATCCAGCTCGATATCATGCGAACTGTCGGCCACCTGGCGGAGCGTGCCGCGGGTCGAGCTGGCGGCGATGCGTTGCTGCGTCGCCTCGCGCGCGGCCTCCAGCGGCTTGCGCATGGCAGCGGGCGCGTCGGCGTAGGTACCGGCTGCCTGCAACACCACCAGCGGCATGTCGCCGTGCGACTCGTTTTCCGGCACCGGCGCGGCGAACACCGAGACGTTCTGCGCCAG
The DNA here is from genome assembly GCA_040255835.1 of Lysobacteraceae bacterium. Classification (GTDB taxonomy): domain Bacteria; phylum Pseudomonadota; class Gammaproteobacteria; order Xanthomonadales; family Rhodanobacteraceae; genus Rhodanobacter. Next base: position 24,114 of record JBDZVT010000013.1, on the reverse strand, counting down.
CTCCGAACGCAAGGTGTGCCAGAACGCCGGGCGCAGCTTGCGCGCGTGATCGGCGGCCGCCACTGTCGCGCTCTGCCACGGCAGCGGACCACCGACGCATGAGGCCAGCGCCGGCGGCGGCGATTCCAACGTACCGCGTTCGGCACCCTGCTCGCAGCCGGCGATGAAGGCGTCGCGCTGCTTCGCCAGCGTGGCTTCGTCCTTCATCCACGAGGCCGGCAGGAAGCGGCCCTGGTCCTGCGCCGGCGGATCGACCAGCACCATTCCGGCCACGTCGGCGGGGTATTCGCTGACATAGCGCCGCACGATGTTGCTGCCCAGCGAATGTCCCACCAGCAGCAGCGGCGTGTGCAGGCCACCGGCGCGAATCAATGCGTGCAGATCGGCCACGTCTGCGTCGAGGCCACGCGGCAGCGGACCTTCGTCACTGAAACCGTAGCCGGCGCGGTCATAGGCGCACACGCGCGCATGCGCTTCCAGCAACGGCTGCACGCGGAACCAGCTCTGCGAATCGGCATGCGCACCGGCTTCCAGCAACACCGTCATCGGTCCGCTGCCGCTGCAACGCAGGTTGAGGCTGCGTCCATGACCGATGTCGATGCGCTGGCCGGGGCTGGCGTAGCTGTCCGGCGTCGTGGCCGGCGCGGGCGATCCCGCGATCGCGGCGGTGCCCATCAGCAGGCCGATGCAGGCCAGCGCCGACCGGCGGAGGTTTCTGGATTCCATGCGCGTTCCTGGTGGGCTGAAGTCCGTTCGGACCGGACGCCGGAAGCGAAGTTCCGCCCGCGCCGCCTAGCTGCGCAGCCGCGGCAGGCCGTGCTGGTCGCGCTCTTCCACCGCGATGACCGTGGTGTCGATGCCCGCGTCCGGCCTGGCGTGCGTGCCGGGCACGATCTCGCCGCGGGTCATCGCCAGTGCGTGGCGATAGCACTGCGGCGCCTGCGCGGCATCGCCCTGCCCGGCGGCGCTGTCACCCAGCGCTTCCCACGCACCGGCCGAGGGCTCCAGCGCCAGCGAGCGCTCCAGGTACTGGCGGGCCTTGCCCCACAGCTTCAGGCGCACGCACATGCGCCCCAGGGCAAGCAGCAGGCTGGCGTCGTTGGGGTGGGCGTCGAGCCAGCCTTCGGCGCGACGCAGGCGCGGTTCGAGGTCGCCGCCGGCCAGGCTGCCCCAGGCCTCGACCAGGCGCGGCGACCATTCGCGGCGCAGCGCCGATTCCAGCTCGTCCATCGCCGGCAGCACCAGCCCGAAGGACGAAGCCCGGCGCGCGTAGGCCTCGACCACGACCGGCACGCGCCGCTGCGCCTTGGGCAACTGCGACCACAAGGCGTTGAGCGCGGCGCCGTCCGGCACGGCCCGCAAGGTGGCGGCGAGCACCTGCGCCTCGAGCGCGGCATAGGCACGACTGCCCAGCGCGCCGCTTTTCTGCAGCGGTTCCAGCGCGGCGCGGGCGCGACGCAGGTCATCGCTTTCCAGCGCCGCATGCGCCAGTTCGCGCCAGCCGCCGGGGGTGAGCGTTCCCTTGTCCGCCTCCGGGGCCAGCAACGCCAGCGCTTCTGCCGGCTTGCCCTCGCGGCGCAACAGGCGCGCGCGCAGCACGCGGGCGGCTTGCGGGACATGCTGCGAGGCGCGGTCGAGCGACTCCAGCGCGCGCCCGGGTTCGCCACGGCGGGACGCCGCCTCGGCGGCGGCGAGCAGGGCCGGGCCGCGCAGGCTGTCCAGCCGCGAGGCCCGGTTGAGGTCGCGCTCGGCGTCGCCGTGGCGGCCCTCGATCAGCGCCACCAGCCCCTCGCCCAGCCGCTGCTGGCTGAGCCGGCGATGGCGCCGCGAGAACGCACCGAACGGCCAGCGCAGCAGGGTCCAGGCCAGGCCGAGCACGGCCCACGCCAGCGCCAGCAGCACCACCGCGGCGACCACCGTGGTCTCGACCCGCCAACCGCGCATGCGCAGCAGCACGTAGCCCGGATCCTCGGCCACCCAGTGCCAGCCGAACGCGGCCACGGCCGCCACGATCACCAGCACCAGCAGCCAGCGCCACAGCCTCATGGGTGCGCTCCGCCTTGCCGCGCCGCGGACCCGGCAGGCCTCGGCGCGGACTGCGCCGGCGCCGGGGCGAGTGCGTGCACGGCGCGCAGGTTGCGCAACTCGCGCAAGGCCGCGCCCAGTTCCACCGCTTCGCTGGCCGCTTGCTGGTCCTGCAATTTCTGCAGCGTGGCGCGAGCGTGCTGCACCGGGGCGGCGGCGCCGTCGAACTGGCCGGCCAGGCTCGCGTCCACCCGCTGCAACGCCGCGGCATAGCCGGCGCCATCGTGGGCGAGCAGGTCGGCCTGCGCCTGCGCCAGGTCCAGCGCGGCCAGTTCGCGGGCAAAGCGCGCATCGGCCACCGCCAGCGGCGCGCCGTTGTCGCGGCGCACGCTGACCACGCTGCCGAGGGCGCGGCGGATGCGCGACCAGGCATCGGTGGCCTGCGCACCGGCCGGCACGTCGAGCGGTTTCAGCGGCAGCTCGCCGATCGCGCCGCGCAAGGCCTGCAACTGCTGCAGCACGCTGGCCGGATCGAGCGGCTGGCTCTTCAGCAAGGCCTCGCGTTCGGCCTGGATGCCCTGGCGCACGCCGCTGAACGCCCCGTCGTTGACGGCGGCCAGGGTCTGGTCGGCCAGTGCGTAGGCGGCTGCGGCCGCCTGCGCGTCGTGGAACAAACGGTAGCGCTCCGCGCCCATGCGCAGCAGCGAATCGGTTTCGTCCAGCAGCATGGCGTCGTGACCGGAGAGGCTCTTCTCCGCCAGTTTGGCCACCGCGTCCTCCAGGTTGCGGATGCGCTCGCCCTGGCCGAGCAGCTCCTCGCGCAGCGAACGATTGACGGCCGCCGCGTCGTCCATGCGCTGGTCGAGGCTGGCGCGCTGCTCGTCCAGCGTGGCCAGGCGCGAATCGATGCCCTCGGCATGCTGCTGCAGGCTGGCCACGCCCTGCCGATCGGCCGTGCTGCCGCGCTGCTGTTGCCACTGCTGCCAGCCCACCCAGGCCGCGGCGGCCAGCGCCAGCAGCGACAGGATCAGGGCCAGCGCGAGCGTGCCGCCACCGCGCGGACGGGACGCAGGGGTGGAGGGGGACTGGCGCGGGCGTGCGGACGCGGCGATCACCGGCTCGGCCGGCACGTCACGCGGCGCGGGCGCGCTGGCCGGCGCGGCAGGCGAGTCGGAGGCTTCATCTGGCTGGCTCATGGCTCGCATGCTAGCAGGCCATACGCCTGCGTTCGTAGCGCCCGCGCGTGAAAACCGCGTCAGCGCGCGGCCGCGGCCAGCATGTCCTCGGCCAGCGCGGAGGCTGCCTGCACGATACGCCGGAAACCCGCCGCAGCCGCGGCCGCCGCCAGCCGTTCGCTGCTCACCACGGCGGTGGCCCCGCACAGGCGCGCCAGCGCCGCCGGCGGCAGCAGGTCGCACAGGTTGTGCAGCGCCTCCTGGCTGGACAGCAACACGCGCGCCGAACGCGGCAGCGCCTGCAGCGCGGCCAGGTGGCGGCGATCGAGCCGCGGCGGCACGCGACGATAGACCTGTACCTCGCGCAGGCGCGCACCACGCGCCGCCAACTCACGGCGCAGGGTGCCGCGGCCGCCCGGCGCACCGACCAGCGCCACGCGACGCTGGCGCAGCGACTGCAAGAGCGGATGGTCGAGCAGGCCCTCGCTGTCCTGCCGGGTGGGGCACAACGGCTGGCTCACCCCATGCCGGCGCAGGGCGCGCGCGGTGCCCTGCCCCACCGCCAGCACGGTCGCCCGCGTGCGCAGCGTGGCCAGCGCCGCGGCGTGGCGCACCGCGGCGGGGCTGGTGAAGACCACCAGCTCGTCGCCGAGCGCCGCGCGCAATTGCGCGCGCGTGGCCGCCGCATCGTTCGCGGCACGCAGCGCCAACCCCGGCAGCGACAGCGGCACGCCGCCCAGCGCGCGCACGCGCCGGGACAATGCCGCCGCGGTGCCCACCGGGCGGGTGACGACGAGCACCCGCCCGCGCAGGGCGCCGGTTCGCACCGGTGCCTGCGGGTACGGTGGCGGGTGGGGTTGGTCGGCCGGCATGGCTCCAGTGTAGCGGCGGCCCTACACTGCGGGGTTTCCCGACACCCTGCGAGCCCCGTGAACACCGTTCCCGACCACGCCGACGAAGACGCACGGCAGCTGATCCAGTTCATCCGCGACGAGATCCCGCTGGCCCGGGCGATGGACCTGCAGCTGCGTCACCACGACGCCGACACGCTGAGCCTGGGCGCACCGCTGGCACCGAACGTCAACGACAAGGGCTGTGCGTTCGGCGGCAGCCTGGTCAGCCTGATGACGCTGAGCGGCTGGGCGCTGGTCGAGCTGGCGCTGCGCCGGCGCGGCATCGAGTGCGACGTGTTCGTGGCCGAGTCCGGCGTGCGCTATCTCGCGCCGCTGTGGCAGGACTTCTGCAGCGAAGCACGACTCGCACCCGACACGCAGTGGGATACCTTCTTCAACACGCTGGCCGCGCGCGGACGCGCCCGCATCGCGGTGGAATGCGTGGTGCCCGGCACCGACGGCGAAGCCGCCGCCACGCTGGAGGCACGCTTCGTGGCCAAGCGGCGCGAAGCGACCCCCGTGGCGTGATTGAGGCAGAATGGGGCGGCAACCGCCGAGGAGACCGTCCATGCGCCGCATCCCGCACATCCTGCTGGTGCTGTCGATCCTGCTGCTGGCCGCCTGCGCCACGCAGGAACGCAGCCGCTCGCTGACCACCACCTTGTCGGCCTATGGCGGCGTGCTGCGCTGGGGCGATTTCGCCAGCGCCGCCCAGTTCATCGATCCGAAAGTCCGCGCCGAACACCCGTTGAGCGATCTGGACCGGGCGCGCTACAAGCAGGTGCGCGTCACCGAGTACGACGACGGCAGCGGCCCGGTGCCGATCAGCCCGACCGAGGTGCAGCAGACCGTGCGGCTGAGCGTGGTCAACATCCACACCCAGGCCGAGCGCACCGTCATCGACCGCCAGACCTGGCATTACGACGAGAAAGCCAAGCACTGGTGGCTGACCAGCGGGTTGCCGGACATCACGCGCGAATGAGCCGGGGCGTCGACCGCCGCGCGCAACCCGTATAATCGCCGGTTTACCCGGACCGGCGCGCCTGGCGTGCCGATGGATTGACGATGAACGATTTCCTGCACCAGCTGCCCGCCTTTGTCGGCAACCATGTCGCCCTGTCGGTGCTGTTCGTGATCCTGCTGGTGGCCTTGCTGGTCATCCAGGCGCGGATCATGTTCAGCAAGATCAGGGAGCTCAGCCCGGCCGCGCTCACCGGCCTGATCAACCGCGACAACCCGCTGCTGATCGACCTGTCCGCGCTGGCCGATTTCGAGAAGATGCACGTGCCCGGTGCGAAACACGTGGCGATGAGCCAGTTCGACCCGGAAAAGAAGGACCTCGCCGCCGCCAGGTCCCTGCCGGTGGTGCTGATGGACAAGGATGGCCGCGGCAATGCGGCCAAGGCCGCGCAGCGCCTGCTCAAGGCCGGCTTCGAGCAGGTGCACACCCTGGGTGGCGGCGTGCTGGCCTGGCACGCGGCGCAGTTGCCGGTGGCCAAGGGCAACCGGTAGGAGCGCGCTGGCGCGCGATGCTTTTCGAGTTCCGGCCCAAAAGCATCGCCCGCGAGCGGGCTCCTACAGCGGCAGGTCGTGGATGCCGGCGCGGCCGGCGATGACCTGCGCCAGCACGTCGGGCGCATATTCGAACGAGTCGTAGTAGAGCCGGTCTTCCGGCAGGCCGGCGGCGAGGAAGCGCGGGTGCGCAGCATCGATCATCGCCGGCGGTCCGCTCATGTAGAGGTCGTGGCCGGAAAGGTCGGGCCAGTCCTCCAGCACCGCCTGGTGCACCAGCGCCACGCGCAGGCCTCCGGCGCGCGCGGCGTCCGACACCACGGGATGGAAGCCGAGCCCGGGCACCTCGCGCGCCCACTGCTCGGCCAGCTCACGCAGGTACAGCTCCTGCGCGCTGCGCGCTCCCCAGTAGAGCCGTATCGGGCGCCGCGTGCCCAGCGCGATGAAGTGCTCGATGATCGCCTTCACGGGCGCGAAGCCGGTGCCGCCGGCCATGAAGATCATCGGCCGCTCCGAATCTTCGCGGGGCACGAAGGTACCCAGCGGTCCCTCCACGCGCAGGCGGTCGCCCACCCGCAGGGCATCGTTGACCCACGAAGTGAAGCCTCCACCGGCGACGTGGCGCACGTGCAGTTCGATGCTGCCGTCAGGGTGCGGCCGGTTGGCGATCGAGAACGGGCGGTGGCGGCCGTCCTCCAGCACCACGTCCAGGTACTGGCCAGGCAGCCGGCGCAGGCGCCGCTCGCCACGCTCGGGGCGCAGGCGCACGCCGATCACGTCCGGGGCCAGGCGCCACTTGTCGATCACCTCCACGCCGAGCTGGCGCCGCACGATGTCCTCCACCGAGGGCACCTCGCGCGCTTCCAGCAGCAGGTCGGTGAGCGGCACGGCCTGGCACAGCAGCACCGCGTGATGCGCCACCGCGTCGGCGCTGAGCGCCAGCGGCGGGTTGCGCGGGTATTCGCAGTGCCCCTGCAGCACGGTGGCCTTGCAACTGCCGCAGACGCCCGCGCGGCAGGAATACGGCAACGCCACGCCCGCGCGCTGCGCCGCTTCCAGCACGGTCTCGCCGATGGCCACGGGGAACTGCCGGCCGGAGGATTTCAGGGTAACGATGGGCACCGGCAACATTGTCGTCGTGAACGCGACAGACAACAATGCGGGCTCGGAGCCTGTCGGGCTTTGGTGGCCGAGGCGAAAATCTGGCTGCGCGAGGCCAGATTTTCGACGGTTCGCCGCCCCATAGTGGTTCTATGGGGCAAGAATCGGCGGAAACATGGACCGCACAGCCGGATTTGCAGCCCGGCCGACCAAAGTCCGGCGGGCTCCTCGCCGCAAGGGAATCAACGATGAGCCTCTGGAAACAACCCACCGACCTGACCCGCCTGAACGGCTGGAGCGCCAACACGATGATGGAGGCGCTGGGCATCCGCATCACCGCAATCGGCGACGACTGGCTGCAGGGCACCATGCCGGTCGATGCGCGCACCCACCAGCCCTACGGCCTGCTGCACGGCGGCGCCTCGGTGGCGCTGGCCGAGACGCTGGGCAGCACCGCGGCGATGCTCACGCTGGACCCGGACAAAGAACTGGCGGTGGGCCTGGACATCAACGCCAACCACGTCCGCGGCGTGCGTTCGGGCACGGTCACCGGCACCGCGAAGATGCTGCACATCGGCCGCACCACGCAGGTGTGGGAAATCCGCATCGAGAACGAGGACGGCGCGCTGGTGAGCATCTCACGCATCACCATGGCGGTGATCGCCGCGCGCGGCATGGGCACGCGTTGAGCACGGATTTCTGCGAAAACCCGCTCCCTCACCTTCCCGCAAGGGGATTTCCTCCGGTCACAATCCTCTCCCGAAGGGAGAGGAGGCAAACGCAAAAAGGCATGGCACTTGATAACGGCGGACACCCCTTACGCCAGCCTCACCCCGGACCTGGTGCTCGGCGCAATCAGCGCTTGCGGGCTGTGGCCGGATGGCCGCCTGCTGGCGCTGAACAGTTACGAGAACCGGGTGTGGCAGGTGGGCCTGGAAGACGCGCCGCCGGTGATCGCGAAGTTCTACCGGCCCGGCCGCTGGAGCGACGCGGCCATCGCCGAGGAGCACGCGTTCACCCGGGAACTGGCCGAGGCCGAACTGCCGGTGGTCGCGCCGCTGCACTTCGGCGGCCGCAGCCTGCTGCACCACGACGGCTTCCGCTACGCGCTGACCCCGCGCCGTGGCGGTCGCGCGCCGGAACTGGAAGCGGTCGACCAGTTGCAATGGCTGGGCCGGCTGATCGCGCGCATGCACGGGGTCGGCGCGCGTGCGCCGTTCGCCCACCGCGGCCGGCTCGATCGCGACACGATGGTGCGGCAGCCGATGCACGCAGTGCTCGCCTGCCCGCTGCTGCCGGCCACGCTGCAGACGAATTACCGCGCGGCCGCGACCCGCCTGGATGCGGCGATCGCCGCGCGGCTGGAGGCGGTCGGCCCGGTGCGCCAGTTGCGCCTGCACGGCGACTGCCACCCCGGCAACGTGCTGTGGACCGACGCCGGCCCGCACTTCGTCGACCTCGACGATGCCCGCACCGGCCCGGCCGTGCAGGACCTGTGGATGCTGGCCAACGACGAACGGGCGATGGATGCCGTGCTCGAAGGTTACCGTCAGTTCCGCGAATTCGACGACGGCGAGCTGGCGCTGGTGCCGGCCCTGCGCGCCATGCGCCAGCTGCACTACGCCGGCTGGATCGCCGCACGCTGGCACGATCCGGCCTTTCCCGCCGCGTTCCCGTTCGTGGCCGAATCGCGCTGGTGGGAACAGCACGTCGCCGATCTGCACGAGCTGGCCGACGCGCTCGGCGCCCCCTCGTAGGAGCCATCGCGCGGGCGATGCTTTCCCGGACCCGGAATGCCGCAGGGACATCGCCCGCGAGCGGGATCCTACAATCCACCGCTTTGCCTTCGGGAGTTTCTTGCATGCGCACCACCTTGTTCCGCCTGATCGGCGTCTTCGAAATCGCCGGCGGGCTGTATGGCCTGGCGGCCATGTTGCGCCGGCTGCTGCCGCTGGGCGCGCATGACAGCGTGATCGCCCTGATCGGCCTGGCGCTGTACGGCTTCGTGCTCGCCGCCGGCGTGCAACTGGTCGCGGGCACCGAGCACGGCGTGCGGCTGTCGCGCTGGGCGCAACTGCTGCAGGTGCCACTACTGGCCACGCCGGTATTCAGCTACGCCCTGCACTGCGGTGCCTTCGTCAACGTGTTCGCCACGCTGCAGGCCGCGCCGCGCCTGGGCATCGACTGGCACCTGGGCACCCAAGGTTTCGTGCTGGCCGTGACAGGCCCGTCCGTATCGCGGCTGGGCATCAATCTCCTGGCCTTGTTGTCCTGGCTGGTCCTGCGTTTCCGCTGAGGCCGGCCGGGAGGAGCACCGCGGCCACCGGCTATCATGCGCGGATGGACAACCCCGCCGCGCTCCCCGTCATCCGCCTGAAATCCGATCGCGCCCCCGGCCATCCGTGGGTGTGGTCGGCGCAGTTGCACAGGCCGGCATCGAAACTGCCGCCGGGCAGCGTGGTCGAGGTGCGCGACGCGAAGGACCGGTTCGTCGGCCGCGCGTTCTGGAACGGCCACGCGCGCATCGCGCTGCGCCTGCTGGACACCGATCCGCAGGCCCGCATCGACGCCGACTGGATCGCCGCGCGCATCGCCCGCGCGGTGCGGCTGCGCCGCGACTGGCTCCGGCTGGACCAGGTCAGCGACGCCTGGCGCGTGGTGCACAGCGAGGGCGACGACCTTTCCGGCCTGATCGTCGACCGCTACGCCGACGTCCTCGTGGTCGAGTACTTCGCCGCCGGCATGTGGCGCTTCCGCGAGGCGATCCACGCCGCCCTGCTCGCGCATTTCCCCGGCGCGCGGCTGTACTGGTTCGCCGAATCGCACGTGCAGAAACAGGAATCGTTCGACTGCCGCAGCCCTGAGGTGCCGGCGGCGTTCGAGGTGCGCGAGCACGGCCTGCGTTTCCACGCCGCGCCGGGGCTCGGCCACAAGACCGGTTTCTTCGCCGACCAGCGCGACAACCGCAAGCGTTTCGCCGAGCTGGCCACGGGCCGGCGCGTGCTCGACCTGTGCTGCAACGCCGGCGGCTTCGCCGTGCATGCGATGGCGGCCGGCGCGCGCGAGGCGGTCGGCGTGGACCTGGACGCGGGCATCCTGGAAGTCGCCCGCGCCAACGCGCAGGCGAACGCCGTCGCGGTGACCTTCGAGCAGGCCGACATCTTCGATTGGGTACGCGCCGCCGCCGCGCGCGGCGAAAAGTACGACGCGGTGATCCTCGACCCGGCCAAGCTCACCCGCGACCGCAGCAAGGTGATGGACGCGCTGAAGAAGTACTTCGCGATGAACCGCATGGCGCTGGACGTCATCCCGCCCGGCGGCCTGCTGCTGACCTGCTCGTGCACTGGCCTGGTCGGCGAGGGGGAGTTCCTGGAGATGCTGCGCCGGGTGGCGCTGAACGCCGGCCGCACGATCCAGGTGCTGGAAACGCGCGGCGCCGGCGCCGACCATCCGTTCCGCACCGACGTGCCGGAAGGGCGTTATTTGAAGGCGGTGTTCTGCCGGGTGGATTGAGTCCGAGGTCCCTCGTAGGAGCCCGCTCGCGGGCGATGCTTTTGGCCCGGATTCGGGATTCGCAACAACAACAGCGCAAAAACATCGCCCGCGAGCGGGCTCCTACGGGTGAACGTGCCGGTCATGCGCCGCGCGGCAGCCGTCCACGCAGCGAGGCCGCGTCGAACGGGCCTGGCTCGGCGATCAGCGCGCGCGCGGCGTCGACCTGGTCCCAGGTGTTCCACAGCAGCACGCCGCGCACGCGGCCACCGTCGAGGTAGTACACCACGCCTTCGCGGTTCGGCTCGCGCCAGTCCTCGACCACCTCCAGCCGCGTATCGAGCAAGCCCACGGCTTCGTAGCCGAGGTCGAACAGGTCGGAGTAGAAGAACGGCTGGGTGACGTATTCCTCCGCCATCCCGGCCATCGCGCGGCCGGCATGCCGGCCCATGCTGACGGCGGCGTCCTCGTGCTCCACGCGCATGCGCCGATCCAGGCTCACGCTGTGGAAATTGGCCACGTCGCCGGCGGCCCAGATGTCCGGATCGCTGGTGCGCAATTGCGCGTCGACCAGGATGCCGTTGTCCACCGCCAGCCCCGCCTGTTCGGCCAGCGCGACGTTCGGCGTCACGCCGATGCCGGCCACGGCAGCTTCCACCCGCAGCAGCGTGCCATCGGACAGGCTCAGCTCCACGCCGCCATCGGTCGGGTTGCTGCCGGTGACCTGCGCGCCGGGCCGCACGTCCACGCCATGGCGCGCAAAATATTCGGTGAGGAACCGCGCCAGCCCGTCCGGATAACGCCCCGCCCCCAGCAGCTCGCCGGGAAACAGCAGGCTGACCTTGCAACCCAGCGAGGCCAGCGAGGCGGCCAGTTCGCAGCCGATGAAGCCGCCGCCGATCACGGCGATGTACGCGCCGGGCTGCGCGAAGCCATGCAGCGCCTGGTAATCCGCCAGCGTGCGGTAATGGATCAGCCGCTTGCCGCCTTCGAACGGCAGCCGCCGCGGCGTGGCGCCGGTGGCCAGCAGCAGGCGGCGATAGCGGTAGGTGTCGCCGCGGTCGTCGCGGGCGACGTGGGTGAGCCGGTCCAGCGACTCGATCCGCCGGCCGAGGTGCAGGCTGGCGCCGCTGGCCGCGGTGGCCAGGTCGACGTCGGCGGGCGACTTGTCGCCCTTCCACAGCCCCTTGCTGAGCGGCGGGCGCTGGTACGGCGCCGAGGTCTCGTCACCCACCAGGCCGACGTCGGCCGCCGGATCGACCTCGCGGATCGCCTTGGCCGCCGCATCGGCGGCCATGCCCGCGCCGATGATCAGGTAATCGTGGACATGCTCCATGACCTTCTCCTTGAACCCAAGCACTCCGCCCATCATGCACCACGCCCGCCACGCCGGCGTGAACCGCGGGCGCAGCCCGTGAGACGGCTCGACGTACACTGGATGCATCGACCCCGGGAAACGTTCCATGCCGCTCGCCGAAATCCTGCAGATCGTCCTCGTCATCCTGCTGATGCTGGTGCTGCTGTTGCAGCTCGTCACGCTGCTGCGCGGCCGCGGCGACGCGGGCGTGATCGCCAAGCTGGATGCGCTGAAGGAGGACAGCGCGCGCGTCGAGCGCACGCTGCGCGAAGAGCAGCGCGCCGGCCGCGAGGAATTGCAGCAGGGCTTCGACCGTTTCCGCGGCCACCTCGGCGAGCAGTTCGGCGGCATGTCGCAGCAGCAGGCCGAGCGCATCGACGGCTTCGGCCAGCGCCTGAACCTGCTCACCGAGCGCACCGACACCGGCCTGCAGGCGCTGGCCCAGCGACTGGCCGAGGACGCGCGCAAGAGCCGCGAGGAAACCACGCTGGCGCTCAATCACTTCGGCGAACAGCAGCAGCAACGGCTGGCCGCGCTCGGCGCCGAGCACGAGAAGCGCATGGGCGAGGTACGCGCCACGCTGGAGGCCAAGCTGGGCGCGATCCAGCAGGACAACGCCGCCAAGCTCGAACAGATGCGCGCCACCGTGGACGAGAAACTGCAGAGCACGCTGGAGACGCGCCTGGGCCATTCGTTCCGGCTGGTATCGGAGCGGCTCGAAGCGGTGCAGCGCGGCCTCGGCGAGATGCAGAGCCTGGCCACCGGCGTGGGCGACCTCAAGCGCGTGCTGACCAACGTGAAGACCCGCGGCATCCTCGGCGAAGTGCAGTTGGGCTCGTTGCTGGAGCAGATGCTCACCGCCGAGCAGTACGAGTCGAACGCGGTTACCGTGCCGGGCAGCAGCGAGCGGGTCGAGTTTGCGATCCGCATGCCCGGCCAGGGCGAAGGCGAGCACATCCTGCTGCCGATCGACGCGAAGTTCCCGATGGAGGATTACCAGCGCCTGCTGGAGGCCCAGGAAACCGCCGACATCGAAGCGGCGGCGATCGCCGGCCGCGCGCTGGAGGTGCGCGTGCGCGAGGAGGCGAAGCGGATCAAGAGCAAGTACATCGCGCCGCCGCACACCACCGATTTCGCCGTGCTGTTCCTGCCCACCGAAGGCCTGTTCGCCGAGGTGATCCGGCGACCGGGCCTGTTCGAACTGCTGCAGCGCGAGCATCGCGTCACCGTGGCCGGCCCGACCACACTCAGCGCCCTGCTCAACAGCCTGCAGATGGGTTTCCGCACGCTGGCGATCGCCAAGCGCAGCAGCGAGGTGTGGGCGCTGCTCGGCGCGGTGAAGAACGAATTCGGCAAGTTCGGCGTGGTGCTGGAGAAGACCCGCAAGCAGCTGGATACGGTGCGCAACAGCATCGACAGCGCCGGCCAGCGCACGCGCGCCATCGAACGCAAGCTGCGCGGCGTGGAAACGCTGCCCGGCGACGTCACCCAGCAACTGCTCGGCGACATGCCCGTGCTGGACGAAGGCGACGACGACACCGACGCGTAGGCCGGGCACCGCCCGTCCCGCTCCACGTCACCATCGGGCGCCCCTGCGGGTTCAGCGCTTCCACCGGAACACGTCCTCCACCCCCACGCCGAACGCATGGGCGATGCGGAACGCCAGCTCCAGCGACGGCGCGTACTTGCCGCCCTCCAGCGCGATCACCGTCTGCCGCGTGATGCCGCAGGCGTCGGCCAGCGCCTGCTGGGTCATCTCGCCATGCTCGAAGCGCAGCTTGCGGATGCTGTTGTCGATCGGCGTGCCGCTCATGCGCCGCGCCGGTCGCGCCAGTAGGCCAGGCCGGTGGCCAGGTATTCGAGCAGGCATGAGGCCATCAGGCCGACGACCAGCACGTTGGCGACCGCCATCGGACGGGCCCAGGCGAGGCGTTCCAGCGGCGAGAACGCGAACGTGACCGCCAGGCCGATCACGAACACCGACAGCCCGACCCTCGCCCAGCCGCAGGCGCGCGCCTCGATCTGGCGGTCGCGCTCGTCCAGTTCCACCGTGTCGCGCTGGCGGCGCCGCAACAGCTGCATCACCACCAGCCAGCCGACCACCAGCATGCCGATGTGGCGGCCGATCGCCGACGCCGCTGGCGCCATCGATCCATCGTCGGCCACCATCTGCGAGCCGCGCAGCAGGTAATGGACGACGATGGCCGCGGTGAAGACCAGGCCGATCCAGGCCCGCTGCTCGCCCGGCGACACCGGCGGCGCCGACTCGCCCCGGCCTGCAGCGGCGGTGGATTCCTGGAGGGTGGCCCAGAGCAGGTACCAGACCAGCCAGGCGCCGCCGAGCACGGCCAGTCCGCCGGCCCAGCCCAGGTCCACGTCGGGCAGGACGAACAGCACGTAGAACGCCGCCACGGACAGCGGCACCAGGACGAGGTAGCGCAAGTTGCGGGACATGATATCTGCTCCACAGGACTTTATGTACGCTAAACATTACATCATGTCCGGTCTGGCCAACAATGCCCGCCTCGGCCGGGAACCCCGGCGGCACAGACGGCATCGGTCTGGAACGTTAAACTGATCAATCAGCTCTCCGAGGCCCCCGCATGAACGAGCAGCATCATTCCCAGGAAGTCAGTCAGCAGCAGGCCGAGGACGCCGTGCGCACCCTGCTGCGCTGGGCCGGCGACGACCCCACGCGGGAAGGGCTGCTGGACACGCCCAAGCGGGTGGCCAGGGCCTACCGGGACTGGTTCTCGGGCTACGAATCGGACCCCGCGGAGTTCCTGCGGCGCACCTTCGAGGAGGTGGCCGGCTACGACCAGATGGTGGTGCTGCGCGACATCCAGTTCGAGAGCCATTGCGAGCATCACCTGGCGCCCATCATCGGCCGCGCCCACGTCGGCTACATGCCGACCAACCGGGTGGTCGGCATCAGCAAGCTGGCCCGCGTGGTCGACGGCTTCGCGCGCCGCCTGCAGGTGCAGGAGAAACTCACCGCGCAGATCGCGCACTGCATCCAGGAAACCCTGCAGCCCAGCGGCGTGGCGGTGGTGATCGACGCCAGCCACCAGTGCATGACCACCCGCGGCGTGCACAAGCGCGGCGTGTCGATGGTCACCAGCCAGATGCTGGGCAGCTTCCGCGACGACGTGCGCACGCGCAACGAGTTCCTGCAGTTCATCGGCATCCACGGCAGCGCCCGCTGAACGTGCGCGCGCACTGGTGCGTGCTGCCGCTGCTGTGGCTGGCGGCCGCTGCACACGCGCAGGACTCGCGCGCGGCCTACCTGGGGTTCTTCGATCGCGACGGCGACGGCAGGGTCAGCGAGGCCGAGTACGTGCAGTACATGAGCCGCGGCTTCGCGCGGATGGACGCCAATGGCGACGACGTGCTGGGGACGGACGAGCTGCCCGGCCGTCGTGGCGAGGCGATATCGTTGTCGGCGTTCCAGGACAACCTGCGCCGCCAGTTCCACCGGATGGACCGCAACCGTGACGGCAGGCTGGACGCCGCGGAGCTGACCGCGCCGCCGCGCTGAGGTGCGCGGCCGGCGCCGCGCTCACCGCGGCCCGGCGGGATCTTCGTCGGGCAGGAAGATCGACTCGATCGGCCGGCCGAACAGGCGCGCGATCTTGAACGCCAGCGGCAGGCTGGGGTCGTACTTGCCGGTCTCGATCGCGTTTACCGTCTGCCGCGACACGTCCAGCCGTTCGGCCAGCTCGGCCTGCGACCACGCCTGTTCGCCACGCAGCTCGCGCAGGCGGTTGTTCACGCCCGGCACCCCGGCGACCGCCCGCCCGCGCGCGGCCCTCGCTGGCGCTCACTCATCGCGGAAACGCCGCCGCACCCACCAGCTGGCGATGCCGTAGGCGGCGAACAGGGCCGGCAACACCAGCATCAGCGCGTTGTCCACCGGCAGCAGGCCGGCACCGCGCAGGAACGCCGCGGCGAAACTGAGCAGGCCCACGCTCATGCTGGCGATCGAGATGGCCTCCAGTTGCAGGCGCCGCTCAAGCTCGTCGCTGGCCAGCACCAGACGCACCATCGCGCGCACCACGAACACGATCGGCACGATCGGCAACAGCACCACCAGCACCCGCAGCGGTACCGCGTGCACCTGCCGCAGCAGCATCTGCGAGGCGAACAGCAGCACCATGTAGGCCGCCATGGCGGGCAGGAACTCGCGCACGTAGCCACGCTGCGCCGCCCGCATGGGCTCCTCCCGGGTGTGGCGCGCGCAGACCAGCCAGAACAGGCCGGTCAGCACGGCGCACACGCCGCCCCAGAACACGTCACGGTGCCGGAAACCCGCACCGGCCCCTGCCAGGACGAGGCCCAGCGCCAGCGCGAACCCGCCGAGCAGCACCAGCAGGCGACGCTGGCTCAGCGCGCCGGAATGCCTGTCGTTCATGTCCCAACCTCCCGCCCCCGCATGGATACCCCCATCATGGCGTACCGACGCGGGCCAGGAAATCCTCCAGGAGCTGCTGGAACTTCGCCGGCTGGTCCAGCATCGCGTAGTGCCGCGACGGGCTGATCGAGGTGACCGTGACGTCGGGCGCGTTCGCCAGCAGCGACCGATAATAGGCGCTCTTCTGGTCCTCGCTCATGCGCAGCGGCGGCTGGCTGAAGTCCGGCGCGTAGTACGGCGAGATCTCCAGGATCGGCACGTTCGCGTGCTTCAGCTGCGGGCGTCCGTCGAATACCAGGTCCTCGGCCATGTACTGCGCGCTGGCCTTGATGTCGCTGCGCGCATTCATCGGCGCGTAGCGCGCCGCCAGCTTCGGATCGATCACGCCGATCTTCTGCATGTAGCCCAGCGACTGCGCCCGGAACTGCTCCGGCGTCGCCGCCGACAACTGCCGCTGCATCTGCGTGGCCATCGCCTTGCGCTGCTCCGCGCCTGCCCGCTCCATGCCGGGAAAGACCGGCAGGCCATCCACCGCCACCACGCCGGCGATCAGCTCGGGGTGCTCGCCGGCGATGCGCAGCGCCAGCGTGCCGCCCAGGCTGTGGCCGACCAGCACGGGCTTGTCGGGCCGGTGCTGCCGGATCAGCTGCAGCAGCGAGGCGTCGGCGCGGTCGAACAGGTTGCCGCCGCCTTCAGGTGCCGGCACGCCGTCGAAGCCCGCCAGCGTCACCGCGTAGACCACGTGGTCCTTCTGCAACTGTTCGATGGTGCGTTGCCAGACCCAGGGGCCACCCTCCAGCCCCGGGATCAGGATCACCGCCGGACCGTGCGCACCGTGGCGCTCCACCTGCAAGGTGCCGACCTGCTCGGCGGCAGCGGGCCGGGCAGCCACGGCACCCGCCGCGCCCAGCCACAGGATGGCGATCAACCCGCGAAAGGCCGCGGGGCTCGAACGGCGAAAGAGATTCATGGCCTGCTCCGATCTGAGGTTAGTCAAGTGACCTTGACATGAACGAGCCTAGCCAAGGGCGACGACGCATGTCAAGCATCATTGACACAACTTCATGGGCAGGATGAGGTGGGCTTGCTCAAACCCCAATAGTCCGTACAATTTGTGACGCAGTTCGCACTTTTTGTGACGCGATCTGTAGGGGAACACTGACAAACACTGCCAATTTTTTGCCCTGCGGCGGGAAAACCGCGCGGCATTCTGCGGCACGGAAGGGGATCCCAGAACGACCAGGACGATTGGCATGCCGGTTGCTTACGCCCCGGCAAGCCACGGGACATCGTGGTCCGTACTCCTCCGGGGGGATGAGTTTCAGACAACAAGAACCCACCGGCTTTTGCACCAGACGCGTTGCCGACACCGGGACTCCCCTCGTGCGGCGATGCCGAATCCCGAACCATCCATCAACGAGGAAAACACCATGAACAAGACTCTGCTCGCCACCGCGCTGGTTGCCGTGATCGCCGCCACCGCTTTCGCCCCGACCGCGCAGGCGGCCAACAGCGGCACCATCACCATCTCCGGCAAGGTGCTGTCCGACACCTGCACGGTCTCGGTCAACAACGGCTCCACCGTGGCGCTGCCGACCGTGATGACCGCCAGCCTGGGCACCGTGGGCGCCACCGCCGGCACCACGCCGTTCACCATCGCGCTGTCCGGTTGCGACGCCAACACCACCAGCGCCGCCATGAGCTTCAGCGGCGCCAACATCGACGCCGGCACCGGCAACCTGAAGAACACCGTCGCCGGCGGCTCCAACGTGCAGGTGCAGCTGCTCAACGGCGCCTCGGTGATCAACGCCTCCAGCGGCACCAACGCGCCGACGATCACGGTCACCGGCGGCAACGGCAGCGTGGCCATGAACGCCCGCTATGTCGCCGCCACCGCCGCCGCCACCGCCGGCATGGTCGCCTCGACCGTCAGCTTCACCCTGAGCTACCAGTAAGCGCGACTCCGGCGCGCCGCAGTCGCCAGACCGGCTGCAGCGCGCCGCTTCGCCTTGGCACCCACCACCGCCAACCCGGGAATCTTTCGATGAAGAACCTGCTCGCCCTTGGCGCCACGCTGATCGCCCTCGCGACCTTCGGTGGCGCGGCCGACGCCAGCGTCGTGATCGGCGGCACCCGCGTGGTTTTTCCGGCCGCCGGCGGCGAGGTCACCGTGCGCCTGAACAACAATGGCGAGCAACCCGCCCTGGTCGAAGCCTGGATCGACGCGGGCAACCCGGATTCCACCCCCGATACCGCGCGCGTGCCGTTCCTGGTCACGCCGCCGCTGTTCCGCATGAATACCGGCAAGGGCCAGAGCCTGCGCATCGTCTATACCGGCCAGCCCCTGCCGAAGGATCGCGAGTCGCTGTTCTGGTTGAACGTGCTGGAGATTCCGCCCAAGCCCGGCACCGCCAACGGCGAGGCGCAGAACACCTTGCAGTTCGCCGTGCGCTCGCGGCTCAAGCTGTTCTTCCGGCCCGCCGGCCTGGCCGGCAACCCGCTGACCGCCGCTTCGCAGGTCACCTGGTCGGTGGCCGCCGACGGCCAAGGCTACGCCCTGGTCGCACACAACCCGACGCCGTACCACGTCACTTTCAGCAAGGTTTCGCTGGGCGCCGGCCAGGCCGCGCTGCGGACCGACGCCGGCATGGTCGCGCCGCTGTCGACCCTGCGCCTGCCGCTGGCCGACACCGCGAAGCTGCCGCCGGCCGGTACCGTCGTGGCGTACACCACGATCAACGATTTCGGCGCCGCCGTCGCCAGCCAGGGGACGCTCACGCCGTGAACAGGGCAAGCGCCCGCGCTTCGATGACCCGCCCGGGCGGAATCGGCTGCCGCCCTCTGGCGTTGTCGATCCTGCTTGCGCTGGCCGCCGGCGCCGGTGTCGCCCACGCCGCCGCGGCCAACGCCGACGCCAGTGCCGCAGCGGACGCCGCGGACGCCAACTTCGACCGCAGCATGCTGGCCGGCGCGGGCGAGAACACCACCGACCTGTCGCGCTTCGAGCGCGGCAACTTCGTGCCGGCGGGAACCTACAGCGTCGACCTGTTCCTCAACGAGGCGCCGGTCGGACGCACCGACGTGCGCCTGGCCGCGCCGTCGCCCGACGCCAGCGCCACGCCCTGCGTGACGCCGGCGCTGCTGGACACGCTCGGGCTGCACCCGGCCGATCTTGCCGACTCCGTGCTCGCCGAGATGGCCGACCCCGCGGCCTGCGTGGACATCTCCCGCGTCATCCCCGGCGCCAGCCTCGGCTTCGACATGGCCGACCTGCGCCTCGATGCCGGCGTGCCGCAGGCGTTCCTGGGCCAGGCGGCACGCGGTTATGTCGACCCCAAGTACTGGGACGCGGGGGTCACCGCGGGCCTGCTCAACTACAACCTCAACAGCTACCGCACCAGCGCCGGCGGGCTGCACCAGACCTCGACCTACTTGGGCCTGGACGCCGGCCTGAACCTCGGCGCCTGGCGGGTCCGCCACGACTCCACGCTGGACTGGCAGTCGGCTTCCGGCGCGGCCGGCTCCACGCACCACTGGCAGAACATCGCCACCTACGCCCAGCGCGACCTGACCTCGCTGCGCGCGCAACTGACGGTGGGCGACTCGTGGACCGGCGGCGAGGTGTTCGACAGCTTCGGGCTGCGTGGCGTGCAGATTGCCACCGACGACCGCATGCAGCCGCAGTCGCTGCGCGGCTACGCACCCACCGTGCGTGGCGTGGCCGACAGCAATGCCAAGGTGGTGGTGCGCCAGAACGGCATGCTGATCTACCAGACCACGGTCGCTCCCGGTCCGTTCGTGATCGACGACCTCTACGCCACCGGCTACGGCGGCGACCTGGAGGTCAGCGTAACCGAGGCCAATGGCCGCGTGCACACCTTCTCGGTGCCCTACGCCTCGGTGCCGCAGCTGCTGCGCCCGGGCGTGAACCGTTTCAGCATCGCGGCGGGACAGTTGCGCGAGCAGACCATCGAGAACGAACCGAACGTGCTGCAGGCCACCGTGCAGCACGGCTTCACCAACCTGCTGACCGGCTATGCCGGCGTGGTGGGTTCGCAGGGCTATGGCGCGCTGCTGCTGGGCGGCGCGCTGAACACCCGCTACGGCGCGTTCGCGATGGACGTCACCGGCGCGCGCACGCGCGTCCCGGGCCTCGACACCATGTCCGGCCAGAGCGTGCGGTTGAGCTACAGCAAGATCGTGGCGCCGACCGGTACCTCGCTCTCGGTGGCGGCCTACCGCTATTCCACCAGCGGCTACCTGGCCCTGCGCGATGCCGCGCGGGCGCGCGACTACGCGCGGCGCGGCCTGCCGGTGTTCGCCAGCGGCCCGGCGCAGCCGATCCTGATCAACGGCGTGCCGGTGGCCGGGCTGCTCACCCCGGAGCAACAGGCGGCGCTGGCCGGCGTCCGCTACACCGCGCTGGACACCGTCGGCGTCGACCGCCAGCGCGACAACTTCAGCATCAACCTCAGCCAGCGCCTGGGTACCACCGGCGGCTCGCTTTATGTCACCGGCTCGGTGCGTGACTACTGGAACCGCGGCGGCACCGACACCCAGTTCCAGGTCGGCTACAACAACTCGGTGGGCCGGCTGAACTACAACCTCTCGGCCAGCCGCGAGCGCAATCTGTTCGGGCGCAGCGAAAACCGCTTCATGCTCAATCTCACGATCCCGCTGGGCAGCGGCGCGCATGCGCCGATCCTCACCGGCGCGCTGAGCCGCAGCAGCAGCGACGCCACCCAGGAACAGGCCACCCTCAGCGGCACCGCCGGCAGCGGCGACCAGTTCAACTACGGCGTCACCGCCACCCACGACGGCGGCCGCGACAGTGGCGCGGTGGGCACCAGCGGCAGCGTCAATGCCGGCTATCGCGGCAGCCACGTGCAGCTCAACGCCGGCTTCGGCGCGGGCAGCGGCTATTCGCAGGCCTCGTTCAACCTGGCCGGCGGCATCGTGGCGCACCCGGGCGGCGTCACCTTCGGCCAGCCGCTGGGAGACACCGTGGGCATCGTCGAGGCGCAGGACGCGGCCGGCGCGCGGGTCATCAACGCCGCCGGCCTCAAGATCGGGCGGTCCGGCTATGCGCTGATCCCCTACCTGACGCCGTACCAGCTCAACCGGATCGACATCGACCCCACCGGCCTGTCGCTGGACGTGCAGCTGGACAACACCAGCGCGCAGATCGCCCCGCGCGCGGGCGCGGTGGTGCTGGTCAGGTTCAAGAGCGAAAGCGGCCGCTTCGTGCTGATCCAGACCCGCCTGCCCGACGGCAAGACGCTGCCGTTCGGCGCCGAGGTGGATGACGCGCAGGGCACGCCCGTCGGCGTGGTCGGCCAGGCCGGACGCATCATGGTGCGCGTGCCGCACGACACCGGCCGGCTCAGCGTGCAGTGGCAGGACCAGGACGTGACCCGTACCTGCTCGCTGCCGTACCAGTTGAAAGCCCGGGACAAGACGAAGCGCGACGCCGGCGCGATCGAGCAGATCGAAGTCACCTGCGAACCGTCACGCGACACGGCGCAAGTCGCCAGGAGTGGAACATGATGCGCGCCAACTGGTTGTGGGTGGTGGTGGCATTGCTGCTGGCGCTTGCCCCGCTCGGCGCACGAGCCGAATGCCATTACACCTCGGGCGGGCCCACCACCGTGACCTTCAGCCTGCCCTCCAACATCACGATTGCTGCAGACACGCCCAACGGGACCGTGATCGCCACCTCGGCGCAGGCCTCGCCGGCGAATCCGCCGGTAATCGGCTGTTACATCTGGATATTCCAGACCACGGAGAACATGACGTACGGCGTGGTCAACGCCCGCGGCGGAAACGTGGACAACACCACCTACGCGACGGGCGTTCCCGGCCTCAGCTACCGCATCACCCATCCGGACGACTATCTGAAGCGCTACCCGCTGGAGAGCGAGTCGATCTCGTCGTCGACCTTCAGCGTCACGTCCGGCCTGGAACTGGTCAAGACCGGCCCGATCACCTCCGGCAGCGTGCTGGCGGCCGGCAATCTCGGCGACTGGCGCTGGAACGACTCATCGGGAAACACGCTGACCCCCGAGACTTTCCGGCTGGGCAACTCGATCACCTTCACCACACCGAGCTGCACCATCGTCACCAACCCGATCTACGTGACCCTGCCGACGGTGACCACCAGCGCGTTCGGCGCCGTGGGCTCGACCTCGGGCAAGACACCGTTCCGGATCCAGCTCAGCTGCCCCAGCGGCACGGCGGTGGCCAGCATCACCATGCACACCTCCAACCCGGACAGCCATACCGGCGTGGTGGCGCCTTCGGGCGCGGGCTACGCGGGCGGCATCGGGGTGCGCATCCTGGACAACAACTCCAACCCGATGCAGTTCGAGGTCCAGACCGTGGTGACGCCGCCCAACGCGACGACCTCGATCCCGTACTTCGCGCAGTACTTCCAGACCGCGCCCACCGTTACGGGCGGGGCGGTCAAGGCCACGGTGACCTTCGACATCTTCTATCAGTGAGGGAACCGGCTGGCCCGCTCAGTCGTAGGTGCGCACGACGAGCTTGTAGGGCGTGCTGCTCGCGACAGCGGGGGACGAACGCCGGATCATGTAGTTGAGCAGGCGATCGTCGGCGGCCCGGACGGCATCGAGATCCACCACCACGCGCGAATAGGGCCGGCCGGGGTCGGTGGCGGTCTGGCCGCAGACGAGCCGCTGCGGCGCCTGCGCCTCGGCAACGGGTACGGCGACGCTGACGGCGAGCTGGTGGTCGGCCACCGTACAGGTCGGTTGGACCACCGCGCCGGAGAACGAGATGCGCCCATTGCCGGCCTCGGCGACCGAAAAGGCGGCCAGCAATGCCAGCGCGGTCCACGCGCCACCGATCATGCTGCTGCCCAGCGGACTCCTCATGCCTAGCACCTCTTGTGCGGACCCCGCCCATGACGGGGTGACTCAACCGTCTTTCGGCAGTCTCCGTGCAGGCTTTAGGGGCAACGAGGGTGCAGGTCGCGAAATGTGATGCACATCACACTATTGCCCGGTCAGCACGACGCACTGGCCCGGACGCCCTCAATACCCGGCAACGCGTGATGACCGCGTGGAGTGATCGTGAAAGCCGGCCGTGGCAGCGGTCAGCGCGAGGAAATGTATTTCTCGCGGCGGATCTGGCGCACCGGCAGGCCGAACTCCTGCAGCGCGGCGTAGGCGGCGTCGACCATGTTGGGGTTGCCGCACAGGTAGGCGATGTCGCGCTCGGCACTGGGCCCGAGTTCGGGCAGCACGTTCTGCACGTGGCCGGCCCGATCGCCGGCGCGCGGCACGGCGCGGGCCTCGCGGCTGAGGCAACCGTGGAACAGGAAACCGGGGTGGCATTGCGCGAACGCCTCGAACTCCTCGCCGTAGAGCAGTTCGGTCTCGTTGCGCGCACCGTAGAGCAGCACCACCTCGCGGTTGCCGCTGGCCAGCAGCTTTTCGATCTGCGGCAGCATGGCACGGTACGGGGTGACGCCGGTGCCGGTGGCCAGCAGCAGGTAGCGCGGGTGGGTGTCCGCCTCCTGCAGGCAGAAGCGGCCGTAGGGGCCGCTGGCGTCGACCACGCCCCCGACTGGCAGGTCGCCGAGCAGCCTGGTCGCTGCCCCGCCCTCCACGTAGCTCACCGCGATCTCGATCCGCCGCACGGGCGAGACGCCGTCGCCCACGCTGCCCACCGAGTAGCTGCGCTTGGTGGGCGTGCCGTCGTCGTAGTGGAAGTGCACCTGCAGGAACTGGCCCGGCTGGAACGCCAGCGGCTGCCCGTCGACGCGCTCGAACACCAGATGACGCACCGTCGGGGCGAGCATGTAGCCGTCGACGAGACGGAGCTGGAAGTGGTCGGCCATGGCATTCCCGAAACAGTGTGTGCGTCGGGCGGACCCGGACGGCGGTGGTCAGCCCCGTATAATAAGCGGCTTGTCCCCTTTGGCGTAGCCCATGTCCGCTCCGCGAAACGATTCCCCCCCGGCACTGGTCGTCGATAACCTGCGCAAGGTCTACCGCAATGGCGTGGAAGCACTCAAGGGCATCAGCCTCACCGTGCAGCCCGGCGACTTCTTCGCCCTGCTCGGCCCCAACGGCGCGGGCAAGTCGACCCTGATCGGCATCCTCTCCTCGCTGGTCAACGCCAGCA
>JBDZVT010000012.1:82994-89656 GCA_040255835.1 Lysobacteraceae bacterium | reverse complement strand
CGGCCGGGTTCGGTTTCGTTGAACAGCTCGTGGTACAGCGAGGCGAAGAAGCGCGTGGTCAGCTGCCCACCCGGCGCCGCGGCCCTGGCGAAGGCGCGGCTGCCGGCGGGGTCGACCAGCTCGTCGCTCTCGGCCACCAGCAACAGCGTGGGCACGGCCAGGCGGGCGGCGTCGGCGATGCAGGCGGCGCCCTCGCGGAAGATGAAATCGGCCAGCCGCGGGGTGATCCAGCCGTGGCGCAGCGGGTCGGCCTGGTAGTCGGCCGCCACCTGCGGATCGTGCGACAGCTTGCCCGCATCCAGGCCGCTGCGCAGCGGCAGGTTCGGCAGCCAGCGGCCGAGCACGCTGGCCAGCCGGATCATCCCGGGCGATTCCCAGCTGCGCAGCGCCGGCGAGGACAGCACCAGCGCCGGCGGCGCCAGCGCGCCATCGAGCACGGCGCGCGCGGCCACCAGGCCGCCCATGCTGTGGCCGAGCAGCAGCGGCTGATGCGGTGTGGCGCGCGCGTATTCCTGATAGACCGCCGCCAGGTCCGCCAGCAGGTCGTCGCGGTGGCGCAGCGCGCCGCGCCGGCCGGGCGACCGCCCGTGGCCACGCTGGTCATAGCCGCGCACCGCATAGCCGCGCTGGTTGAACCACGCGGCGAGGCGGTCGTAGCGGCCGCTGTGCTCGCCCAGGCCGTGCACGAGCAGCACGGCGCCGCGCGCGTCGTGCCGCGGCCAGTCGCGCAGCAGCAGGCGCTGGCCGTCGGCCATGGCTTGCCAGCCGGTCACGCCGGCCGTTTCATCACCCGCATCCGATGACGCCTGCTGCACTGCCGTCTCCTGTTCGACCGCGCCCAGGCGGCTCCCGCGCGAACATCCCGATCGAACGTGAATACTGACATGCCGATGCCGGCCTTGCACCGCTGCGCGTCGGTTGCAGCCGGCGCCGCGGGTCCCATATATGATCGGGTGTCCCACTCCCCGCCACCGCCCGAATCGGTGCCGATGCGCATGGACCTCCGAGCCCTCGAAGCCTTCCACCCGGCGGTCGCCGCCTGGTTCCGCCGCAGCTTTGCCGCACCCACCGCGGCGCAGGCCGCGGCGTGGCCGGCGATCCGCGCGGGCCGCCACACCCTGGTCGCCGCACCGACCGGCTCGGGCAAGACCCTGACCGCCTTCCTCGCCGCCATCGACGACCTGGTACGCGAGGGCGTGGCGCACGGCGGCGTGCTGGCCGACGCCACCACGGTGCTGTACGTCTCGCCGCTGAAGGCGTTGTCCAACGACATCCACGTCAACCTGGAGGCGCCGCTGGAAGGCATACGCGCCGAGCTGGAAAGGCTCGGCCTGCCCGACGTGGCGATCCGCACCGCGGTGCGCACCGGCGACACCCCGCAGGTGGAGCGCAACCTGTTGCGCAAACTGCCGCCGCACATCCTGGTGACCACGCCCGAGTCGCTGTACGTGCTGCTCGGTTCGGCTTCCGGCCGCACGATGCTGGCCGGCGTGCGCGCGGTGATCGTGGATGAAATCCACGCCATCGCCGGCAGCAAGCGCGGCTCGCACCTGGCGCTGTCGCTGGAGCGGCTGCAGTCGCTGTGCCAGCGGCGGTTGCTGCGGATCGGGCTGTCGGCGACGCAGAAGCCCATAGAGAAGGTCGCCGACTTTCTGGTCGGCGCCCAGCACAAAGATCCGTGCACCATCATCAATACGGGCCACTCCCGCCCGCGCGACCTCGCCATCGAAGTCCCGCCCGTGCCGCTGGAAGCGGTGATGTCCAACGACAGCTGGGAGCTGGTCTACGACCGCCTCGCCCAGCTGGTGCAGGCGCACCGCACCACCCTGGTCTTCGTCAACACCCGGCGGATGGCCGAGCGCGCCGCGCGGCACCTGTCCGAGCGGCTGGGCAAGGAACACGTCGCCGCGCACCACGGCAGCCTGGCCAAGGAACTGCGGCTGGACGCCGAGCAGCGGCTGAAGCGCGGCGAGTTGAAGGTGCTGGTGGCCACGGCCTCGCTGGAGCTGGGCATCGACATCGGCGAGGTGGACCTGGTTTGCCAGCTCGGCTCGCCGCGTTCGATCGCCGCGTTCTTGCAGCGCGCGGGGCGCTCCGGCCACCGCATCGACGGCACGCCGAAGGCGCGGCTGTTCCCGGCCACCCGCGACGACCTGGTCGAATGCACCGCCCTGCTCGACTGCGTGCGCCGCGGCGAGCTGGACGCGCTGGTGATTCCACCGCAGCCGCTGGATGTGCTGGCCCAGCAGATCGTGGCCGAAGTCGCCTGCGCCGAGTGGGACGAGGACGCGCTGTATGCGCTGGTGCGCCGCGCGTATCCGTATCGCGATCTTTCGCGCGCGGATTTCGACGCCGTGGTGCGCATGCTGGCCGAAGGCTTCACCACGCGACAGGGCCCGCGCGCGGCGTACATCCATCGCGACGCGGTGAACCGCCAGCTGCGCCCGCGCCGCAGCGCGCGGCTCACCGCGCTGACCTCCGGCGGCACCATCCCCGAGACCGCCGACTACAAGGTGGTGCTGGAACCACAGGCGATCATCGTGGGCACGGTGAACGAGGATTTCGCGGTCGAGAGCATGGCCGGCGACATCTTCCAGCTGGGCAACGCCAGCTATCGCATCCAGCGCGTCGAGCGTGACCGGCTGCGGGTGGAGGATGCGCACGGCGCGCCGCCGAGCATTCCGTTCTGGCTGGGCGAGGCGCCCGGGCGCAGCAACGAGCTGTCGTTTGGGGTGTCGCGGCTGCGCGAGGAGCTATCTGCCCTGCTTGAGCCCCTCTCCCTGCGGGAGAGGGGTTGGGGTGAGGGTACGGTTGTCGGGGAAGACTCCCCCACGCCCGAACCCTCTCCCCCAACCCCTCTCCCGCAGGGAGAGGGGAGCAACGCCCGCGCCCTCGCCTGGCTGCGCGATGAACTCAGCCTCAACGACGCCGCCGCCCGGCAACTCGTCGACTACCTCGCCCGCGCCAAGACCGCGCTCGGCGTCCTCCCCAGCCAGCACACCCTGGTGCTGGAGCGCTTCTTCGACGAATCCGGCGGCACCCAGCTGGTGATCCACACGCCGTGGGGCAGCCGCATCAACCGCGCGTGGGGGCTGGCGCTGCGCAAGCGCTTCTGCCGCCAGTTCAACTTCGAGCTGCAGGCGGCGGCGACCGAGGATGCGATCGTGCTGTCGCTGTCGACCAGCCACAGTTTCCCGCTGGAGGAAGTGGCGCATTACCTGCACTCGAACACCGCCGAGCATGTTCTGATTCAGGCCCTGCTCGACGCGCCGCTGTTCCCCGCGCGCTGGCGCTGGAATGCGGTGACCGCGCTGGCGCTGCCGCGCTTCACCGGCGGCAAGAAGACGCCGCCGCCGCTGCAGCGCATGAAGAGCGAGGACCTGCTCGCCGCGGTGTTCCCCGACCAGGTCGCCTGCCTGGAGAACATCGTGGGCGAGCGCGAGGTGCCGGACCATCCGCTGGTCAACCAGACTATGCACGACTGCCTGCGCGAGGCGATGGACGTGGACGGCCTGCTGGCGATCCTGCGCCAGCTCGAAGCCGGCGAGATCGCCATCGTGGCGCGCGACCTCACCGCGCCCAGCCCGCTTGCCGCCGAGGTGCTGAACGCGGCGCCGTATGCCTTCCTCGACGATGCACCGCTGGAAGAGCGCCGCACCCAGGCGGTGCAGAACCGCCGCTGGAACGCCGACAGCGCCGACGACCTGGGCCGGCTCGATCCCGACGCGATCGCCGCGGTGCGCGAGGAGGCGTGGCCGCAGGTGCGCGACGCCGACGAGATGCACGAGGCGCTGACCTTGCTGGGTTTCGTCACCGCCGCGGAGGTCGATGCCAACACGGGCTGGGCCGAACGACTGCACGCGCTCGCCACGGCAAGGCGCGCAACACGCCTATCTGTAGGAGCGCACCCTGTGCGCGATCGCTCGTCGTCATCCAGCGCAGAAGCATCGCGCACAGGGTGCGCTCCTACAGAGATCTGGACGTCCGCGGAAAACCTGCCGCTGTGGCAGGCGCTGCATCCCGCCGTCGCCATGCAACCGCCCATCGTCGCGCCCACCGAATACGCCGCGCAAGCTTGGTCGCGCGAGGACGCGCTGCTGGAACTGGTGCGCCACCGTCTCGGCGGGCTCGGCCCGGTGACCGTGCGTGAGCTGGCGCAGTCGATGCACGTCGACGCGGGCGAGGTCGAGCAGGCGCTGCTACGGCTGCAGTCCGAAGGCTACGTGATGCAGGGCCGCTTCACCGCCGATGCGGCCGACACCGAATGGTGCGAGCGGCACCTGCTGGCGCGCATCCATCGCTACACCATCGGCCGGTTGCGGCGGGAGATCGAGCCGGTCAGCCGGCGTGCGCTGATGCGCTTCCTGTTCGACTGGCAGCACGTGTCGGCAGCCACCCGCTTGAACGGCCCCGATGCGCTGGTTGCCACGCTGGCACAGCTGGAAGGTTACGAGGCCGCGGCCGGCGCGTGGGAAGCGGAGATCCTGCCAGCGCGCGTGGGCGATTACTCGATCAGCTGGCTGGACGAGCTGTGCCGTGCCGGCCGCATCGCCTGGAGCCGGCTGCGCAGCGGCGGCGGCGGTGGCGGCGGGCCGGTGCGCAGTACGCCGATCGTGCTGCTGCCCCGGCGGGAGATGGCCGTCTGGACGGCCGTCGCCGCGGGCGACCCCCAGGACATCCTGTTGTCCTCGCGCGCCCAGGCCGTGGCCGATGCGCTGCAGGCGCGCGGCGCCCTGTTCTTCGACGAACTGCTGGCGGACACCCGCCTGCTGCGCACCGAACTGGAAGACGCGCTGGGCGAACTGGTCGCCGCCGGCCGGATCAGCGCGGACAGTTTCGCCGGCCTGCGCGCCCTGCTGCTGCCGGCGGCGAAACGCGACGGCGCACGGCACCGGCGCATGCGCCGGCACGCTTTTGGCGGGATCGAGGATGCGGGGCGCTGGGCACTGGCGCGCACGACGGCCGCGGGTGACAAGGTCGAACCCGAGGCGATCGAACACATCGCCCGCACCCTGCTGCGCCGCTACGGTGTCGTGTTCTGGAAGCTGCTGGAACGCGAGGCGCCGTGGCTGCCGTCGTGGCGCGAATTGCTGCGCGTCTACCACCGGCTGGAGGCACGCGGCGAAATCCGCGGCGGCCGTTTCGTCGAGGGCCTGGTCGGCGAGCAGTTCGCCCTGCCCGAGGCGATCGCGCCGCTGCGCGCGATTCGCCAGCGCGCGGACGACGGTGAGCTGGTCTGCGTCAGCGGCAGCGATCCGCTGAACCTGGTCGGCACCGTGCTGGTCGGCGACAAGGTGCCGGCGCTGACCGGCTCGCGCGTGCTGTACCGCGACGGCATGCCGATCGCCGCGCTGGTCGGCGGCAAGCCGGCGGCGCTGATCGAACTGTCGGCGCCGGAATGGCAACACGCGCGTGCGGTGCTGCTGCGCCATCCCTCGGCGCCCGATACCGCGATACAACAGGCGTCCTGATGGGGTGCCTGCCGGTGCTGCTGCTGTTTCCGCTGGGTGCCGGCGCGGGCTACCTGGTCGGCGGTGAGGTCGGTGCGTTGTGGGGCGCCGGGCTCGGCGTGGTGCTGGGCCTGCTGTTGATGGGCTTGCTGATCCGGGCCATGCGCCAACGCCGATAGGGCCCCGGCGCTGCACGCGAAATCACAACTTGAGATACATGCCGCGCCGATCCATCGCCCACACCACCAGCCACCAGAACGCCACGAAGACCACGGCGAAGGCCAGCGACGGCGCGTATGGTCCGAAGCGCGGTGTCATCCAGTCGGCGAACACGGCGCGGTACCACGTGGCCTGGCCCAGTGCGGGCAGCACGATCTGCATGATTTCGGAACCGGCGTAGGCGGCAATGGCGTTGACGCCGAAGCGTCGCCCCAGCGGCGGCCAGCCGCGCCGCTCGACCAGCCAGTGGAAGGCCAGCAGCGCCAGCGCGGCCCAGCCGGCCGTCCACAGCACGAACGAGGGCGTCCACAGGTTCTTGTTGAACGGCAGCGCCAGCGACCACAGCGCGCCGAGAGCCAGCCACAGCAACCCACCCAGCAGCAACGCCTGGAGCCGTGCGCGCCGCAACCAGCAGCCCGCGCGCAGGCCGAGCAAGGTGGTGGCCAGCGCGGGCAACGTGCCGAGCAGGCCTTCCGGATCGTGACCGCGGCCGCTGAGCGGATCGATCGACCACACGTAGTGGCCGAACACCGCGCTGTCGGTGCGGCTGACGATGTTGGCCCACGGCGCCAGCGTGCCACCGAGTTCGAGCAGACCCCAGTAGCCGAGCAGCAGCAACGCGATCGCGCACCATTGCGTGCGCGGCCGGGTGTGGATGGCGAACAGCGCCACCGCGGCAAAGCACACGCCGATCCGCTGGAGCACGCCGGGGATACGCATGTCGCGGTCCGGCAGCAACCACATCGCCAGCAGGTTGATGGCCAGGCCGAGCAGCACGATGCGCGCGGCGCGCCCCAGCGCCGCGCGGGTCAGCTGGGCGGGGGATGCGCCACGCTCCAGTCGCGGCAGGATCGCCAGCGCCACCGACACGCCGACCACGAACAGGAAGAACGGGAAGATCAGGTCGGTCGGCGTGCAGCCGTTCCACGCCGCATGCTCCAGCGGCCAGTACACGTGGCCCCAGTCGCCCGGATCGTTGACCAGCAGCATCGC
>JBDZVT010000012.1:0-82894 GCA_040255835.1 Lysobacteraceae bacterium | reverse complement strand
CCAGCGGCCAGTACACGTGGCCCCAGTCGCCCGGATCGTTGACCAGCAGCATCGCCGCCACCGTGCAGCCGCGCAGCGCGTCGAGCGAGGCGAGGCGTGGGGATCGCGCGTTCATGCCGCGCCGTGGCGTCGGAGCTGGGTGTTGCGTCGCGGGGCGGGTGTGATGCGTGCGCTCTTCGACTTCCTCGCTCCCCAAAGCCGCGACCATCCCTGGTCGCTCCCCGCGTGCGCGCCGGCGGCGCTACGCTCAGAGGGATCGGCTGGGGAGAGAACGAAACTCCACCGTTCGGGCTGAGCGTAGCCGCGTAGCGGCGGAGTCGAAGCCGCACCGCGCCGAGCATGCGAAGCACTCATGGCGTGGCCTGCAGCGACACCTTCTCCAGCGCATACAGCGCCCCGTCGATCGGCGCGGTATAGATCAGGCACAGGCCATGCTCGCCAGACTGTTCCGGCAGTTTCGCGTCGAGCTTGAAGCGACTTGGGCTGTGCGCGGGATCGGGTAGCGGCATCGAGGCCAGCACCGGGCCGTCGCAACGATCGGCATGCACCACCAGCTCGCCGAACGCCGTGGCATGCGGCCGCGACACCACCAGCTTCTGCTCGTGCGCCAGCGCAAAGTTGCGTGGCAGGCGCACGGCGTCGACGTGGATCGCCGTGACGCCGTCCATGCGCGTGGCGGGGAACAGCTGGCAGCTGTCGAACACGTTCACCGCGTAAACCGGCTGGGTGCTGGTGGCGTCGGGCGTGGGTTGCACGCGCAGGCGGAAATCGCTGCCGGGACAGTTGGGCAAGGTGTTGCCGGGCAGACTGAGCAGCGCGGCGTGGCTGAGCACGCGCTGGCGCGGCGCGGCCAGCGCGTCGCCGTCGGCGGCGAAGCTGGCCGCGCGCACGGTCACCGGCAGCGCCACGGTGAACGGCGCCTCGTACTGCGGCGAAGCCGGCGTGGGCGCGCTGCCGTCGAGCGTGTAGCGGATTTCGCCGAAGCCGGTCTGGCTGGCCAGCGTCACCGTGGCGCGGCCGGTGGCCAGCGCCAGGTTGCGGTCGGTGGCGATGTCCACGGCGAAGGCGCTGTCGGCGTAGGGAATCTGCTGCGCGCGATAACGCGCCAGCTGGGCCGGCAGACGCGCCAGGAAGCCCGGCCAGTCC
Organism: Lysobacteraceae bacterium; assembly: GCA_040255835.1. GTDB lineage: Bacteria > Pseudomonadota > Gammaproteobacteria > Xanthomonadales > Rhodanobacteraceae > Rhodanobacter. The sequence goes on along the minus strand of JBDZVT010000012.1, from coordinate 81,748 downwards.
AGCCGCCCGGGCGGCGACCAGGCGACCTCGGCCAGGGCGGCCAGCCGCGGGAACGCGGCGTGTTCCACATGCGCGAAGCTGGGCATGTGCTCGGTCCAGAAGTTGGCCTGCACGCCCAGCACGTGCTTCGCCTGGCGCGCGTCGAGCACGCCGGGAATGGTCTGGAAGCCGTACACGTCGCGCAGCGATTGCACGCCCAGGCGCCCGGCGTACTCGTCGGCCAGCGCGCCCTGCACGTGATCGAAATAGAGATCCGGCGCGGGCGACATCACCACGTCGTGGCCCAGCAGCGCCGCCTTGATCGCGCCGTCCGTTCCGCGCCAGGACATCACGGTGGCATCGGCGGGCAATTTCTCGCCTTCGAGGATCTCGTCCCAGCCGATCAGCTTGCGCCCGTGCTGCTGCAGGTACTGGCCGATGCGGCCGATGAACCAGCCCTGCAGGGTGTTCTCGTCGCGGATGCCCAGCGCGCGCATCTTCGCCTGCACGGCGGGCGACGCCTTCCATTGATCCTTGATCGCCTCGTCGCCGCCGACGTGGATGTAGGTGGACGGGAACAGCGCCATCACTTCGTCGAGCACGTGGTCGATGAAGGCGAAGGTGGCATCGTCGACGTTGTACAGATACGGGTTCACGCCCCAGTCGACGGACACCTCGGGCCGCTTGCCGGTGACGCCGAGCTGCGGATACGAGGCCACCGCAGCCTGCGCGTGGCCGGGCATGTCCAGCTCCGGCACGATGGTGATGTGGCGGGCGGCGGCGTAGGCCACCACGTCGCGGATCTCGTCCTGGGTGTAGAAACCGCCGTAGCGCTGCGGCTCGCCATCCTTGCCCGCGCCCGGCGGCGTGCGCCACGCGCCGATCCTGGTCAGCTCGGGATAGCGCTTGATCTGGATGCGCCAGCCCTGGTCGTCGGTGAGATGCCAGTGCAGCACGTCGAGCTTGTGCTGGGCCATCTGGTCGAGCAGGGTCTTGACCTCGGCCACGCTCTGAAAATGGCGCACCGAATCGAGCATCACGCCGCGCCAGGCGAAGCGCGGCCAGTCGCGGACGGACAGCGCCGGCACGACCACCGCGCCATGCGCGGCATCGGGCGTGAGCAACTGGTAGAGGGTGACCACGCCGTGGAACACGCCAGCGTCGTCACGCGCGCTGACGCGGATGCCCCCATCGTCGACGTCGAGCGCGTAGCCGCCGGCCTGCGCCACCGGCGCGCGCGGGTCGCGCTGCAGCACGATGGCCTGTTTCGCGCTGTCGCCAAGTTGCAGGGTCAGGCCGCGCGTGCGCGCGAGCAGGTCGATGAGGTAATGCGCGGCGCGCGCGGTGGCCGGGTCATGGTCGGCCACCACGATGGCGGTGGCGGCATCGACGCGGAACTGGCCATGGCCCGGCGTGAGCTGCGCCGGCAGCGGGATCAGCGCGCGCGGCGCCGCCGCGGCGCCCGAGGGCAGCGGCCACAGCACCAGCAAGGCGAGCAGGCCATACAGGGTCGGCAAGCATCGACGGGTCATCTGCATTCTCCGGCGCCAGGGTTGCATGATGTCACGCGCCGCGCGCGCGACGCCCAAAAAAAAGCGGGCCCGCCAAGCAATGCCGAGGGCCCGCACGGGGAGTGTGTCGGCGCGCCGTCCCTGGCGCGCCATGCCGCGGTGCTGCCTCAGAACTTGAAGCGGAGGTTGAGGTAGTACTGGCGCCCGTTGATGTAGGTCGAACGCGGCTGGATGCCGTAACCGTCGCCCTTGACGTAGTAGCGCAGCTTCGGGCTGTTGAGGTTGAGGCCGTCCAGCGACACCGACATCCAGTCGTTGATGCTGTAGCCCAGCGACGCGGACAGGTAGCCGGTGCCCTGCATGTAGAAGAAGCCGCCGCGGTCCGGGCCGGCGAAGTAGGACGAGCGGTAGGTGTAGCTCACCCGCGCGTTGAACTTGTCGTTCTCGAAGAAGGCCGAGGCATTGGCGGTGTTCTTCGAGGTGCCCTGCAGGTCCTGCCCGTTGTCGGCGTTGCCGGTGGCGTAGGTGTAGTTGAGCGCGACGCCGAAGTTGTCGCCGATCGGCTGCTGGTAGTTCAGCTCCACGCCGCGCACCTTGCCGTCGACGTTGCTGGGGATGTTCACCTGGTAGGCCGAGTAGACATCGTGCCCCGCCGCCGTGCTGGCCGGCATGTCCTTGTACAGGCGCGACTCGGAAGCGAAGGTGACGTAGTTCTGCAGCGACATCTCGTACACGCCGGCCGACAGCAGGCCGCGTGGCGCGAAGTACCACTCCAGGGCCGCGTCGAAGTTGGTCGAGATCAGCGGCTTGAGGTTCGGGTTGCCGCCAACGCCGGTATGGCCGGTGTCGTCCAGCGACACCGTGCCGGCCAGTGCCGAGTAGTCCGGCCGGGTCAGCGTCTGCGACACCGCCACGCGCGCGAGCACGTCGTCGGTCAGGTTGAACTTCAGGTTGGCGCTGGGCAGGACCTTGCTGTAGCTGGCGTTGTTGGTGTTCCAGTAATAGCCAGCCGGGAAGAACGCCGAGCCGAGGATCGGGCCCTCCACCTCGGTCTCCTGCGGCGAAGTGCTGGTGTAGTTCACCGCCTGCTTGGTGTGCACGTAGCGCACGCCCACGTTGCCGCTCCAGCGGTCGCCGATGAAGTTGGCCTGCAGGTAGACCGCGCCGTCCTTCTCGTGCACCTTGTAGATGTCGTTCGGGTACAGCCGCTCCGGCCCGCGGTTGGCGTACTGCGAGTCGTAGGCGGCCAGGTCGGCCTGCGAGTAGTACCAGATGTTGGTCGGGAACGAGCCGCCCAGCGAACTGCCGAAGTCACCCGGGTAGTGGCTGAAGGCGGAGGGGAAGTTGGCCGGGTTGCTCCAGTCGCCGCCGTTCGGCCCCTGGGCGAACGCATACGGGTTTTCGCGCGTGTGGTCGGCGTAGCGCACGCCGAACTGCAGCGAGGCCAGCGTGTTGTTGTCGAAGTCGAACTCGCCGTCGATCTTGCCCCAGTTCTCCTTGTCTTCGACGTTGATGCCGCCCTCGCCGAAGATCCAGTTGGCGCTGACGCCCGAGGCCGCCGGCGAGCTGTTGTCGGGCCCCAGTGCCCAGTTGACCGGCTTGCCGGTGCCGCGGAAATCCCACGAGGCGCCGGTGCCCGGCGCGGTGTTCAGTTCAAGCACGTCCTGCTTCGGGCTGGAGCCTTCGCCCTTGGTGGTGCCGACCTGGGCCGAGAAGCTCAGGCTGTCGGTGGCGCGCCAGTCGACGTCGGCGGTGAAGAACCGGGTCGAGGCGGAGGCCTGGCGCGAGATCTGGTCGTAGATGCCGTAGTTGGTCGCGTCGTTGGTGGGCGAGAACGAGGCATTCGTCAACGTGTTGTTGCTGACCACGTAGCCGGGTTCGAGGTTGGTCGCGCCATGCACGAAGTGGGTGGCCCACATCATGTAGTTGCGGTTGAAGTTGTCCGCCTTGAGCTTGCTGTAGAAGCCGTTGAGGTTCACCGTGACGTTGTCCGCGGGCTTGAACTGCACGTCGACCGAACCGCCGGTGCGCTTGCGCTTCTGGGTGAACAGCACGTTGCCGATCAGGCTGGGAAAGTAGACGCCGTTGAGGTCCGGGTGGGCCGCGACGATGGCGTCGGCGGGGCCGAGTTGCTCGAGGCCGAGCACTTCCTGGCCGTTGCGCTGCAGGCTGCGCTCCTCGTAGAACGCCTGCGCCATCACGCCGACGGTACCCTCGTCGTTCTTCCAGTTGAACAGGCCGCTGAACTGCGGCTTGGTGGTGCCGGGCAGGTCGGAGTAGACGCCGCCCACGGACGCGTGCACGGTCACCGGCTTGTCGAACTGCAGCGGCTTGCGGGTGATGATGTTGACGGTACCGGCGGCGCCACCCTCGACCAGGCGCGCCTCGGAGGTCTTGTTGACCACCACCTCGCTGACGATCTCCGCCGGCAGCAGGCTGTAGCTGACGCTGCGGCCCACGGTGGCGGTCTGGTTGAGCACGAACCAGTCGCCGGTGCCGATGTTGTGGCCGTCGACCAGGGTCTGGGTCATGCTCGGCGCGGTACCGCGCAGGCTGACGCGGTCGTTTTCGTCGAAGCCGCCCTCGCCGGCGCTGGAGGTACCCACGCTGACGCCGGGCAGGCGCTGCAGGGTGTCGGCCACGTTCTTGGCCGGCAGCTTGCCGATGTCCTCGGCGGTGACCACCTCGACGTGCGCGTCGGCGGCCTTCTTCAGGGCCAGCGACTCGGCCTCGCTGTCGCGGATGCCGACCACGGTCACCGTGGCCAGTTCCTTGACGTTGGATTTCTCCGGCTGGTTGCTGTCCGGCGTGGCGGCGGTCGCCGAGGTGCTGTCCTGCGCATACAACGCACCGGAGACGCACAGACCGGCGATGATGCTGGCGGCAAGCATTGTCTTGCGGTAGTTCATGGTGTTCCTCCCCTTAAGAGGCTGGCTCGAATCGGGACCGGCGTGACGGCGGTCGCGGACGGTGGTTGACGCGTGGTGACGTGGACGACGATGCGGCGGTTGGCGTGGCGCCGGGGGGCGGGATCGGGCTCATCTCATGCTCCTTGCCTGGGGTTGCGCCCTTCATCCAGAAACCAGCTTGCGGCGCCGATGACACCAAGCTGGCCGTGCTCGATCAGTCGAACCGGAACCTGCTGCAGCCACGCCCGCATCACGCCCTTGTTGAAGTAGCGCTCGGCGAACGTGCTCGCCAGGAGGAAGTCGTGGATGCGCGGCAGGATGCCGCCGGCCAGGTAGACCGCGCGGGCGCCGTAGAGCAGGCCGAGGTCGCCGACAAAGCTGCCGAGCAGGCCGCAGAACACCTCCAGCACTTCGCGGGCGACCGGATCGCGGCCCTCCAGCGCCGCGGCGGTGACCTCGGCCGGCGTGCCCCAACGCGGGGCACGGCCATGCAGCTCGGCCAGCGCGCGATACAGCTTGAGCAGGCCCGGCCCGGACAGCGCATCTTCGAACGAGACGTGGCTGCGCTCGCGGCGCAGCAGGCGCAGGATCTCGATCTCGCGCTCGTTGCCGGGTGCCAGCGAGATCTGGCCGGCCTCGGTGGCCAGCACGCGGGCGCGCGGGGAACCGGGCAGCAGCACCGCCGAGCCCAGCCCGGTGCCCGGCCCCATCACCAGCACCGGGCCGGACGGCGGCGTGGGCGCCTCGATGATGCAGCGCGTTTCGGACGCGTCGATGAACTGGGTGGCATAGGCCACCGCCTCGAAATCGTTGATCACCGCCAACTGGCGGATGCCCAGCCCGTCGCGGATCGCGCCGATCGACACCGGCCAGGCCAGATTGCCGTTGACGATCGCGTCGTCCAGCACGTAGCCGGCACAAGCCACCGCGCACTCGCCGATGGCGCCGGCGCTGGCCGCATGCGGCGTGTGCGCCAGCTGCGCCACGAAGTCGCGCAGCATCGCGGTGAGGTCGGGCCAGTCGGCACAGGCATAGCGATGGAAGTGCAGCACGCGCACCGGCTGGCGACCGTCGCCACGCCCGTTGACCAGGCCGATGCGCGCATGCGTGCCGCCGATGTCGGCGGCCAGGAACGGCTGGCCCGGTTCGCCGGCGGACGCTGGCGCCGGCGCCGTCGACGTCGCGCCGACCGGCACGGTCGTCGACGGCGACGCGGCATGGCGCTGGTTGGCGACTTCCCCCACTGGCGATCTCCCGTGCTCCGGCGCGTCCCGGCGATGGGCGGCGGCTCGCCGCGACCGGATGCTGGCCTGATGTTGGCCGAGTCTGTGGCCAGAATGACAACGTTGTCAACAGGGGCGCGGCAGATTTTTCGCGCGCATCCTGTGGCGTCGCAACATAGCTGTCATGGCAGGCTGCGAATCTGCCTGAGGAGCGCAGTGGAAGCCCTGAAACAAGCGCTATGCGATGACTGGAGCCGGCGCGGCGGGCCGTCGTGCACTGCCGCATGGAGCGCCGCCCGCGGACCACGCGGCAACCCGTGCGCCGGCACCGCGGTGTCCACTTTCGGGGCGCGGATTGACAACGTTGCACTTTTTGCGGAATAAGGGGACATTGCCGACAGCGGCGCCTTCGGTGCCGGCACGGCACCCGGGGAGAATCTCTTGTCCATGAGCACCACACTGGCGGCCACGCCGTCCCAGCGCAGTCAACTCGGGCCGATGCTGATCATCGGCGTGCTGTTTTTCATCTTCGGCTTCGTCACCTGGCTCAACGGGCCGCTGACGATCTTCGTCAAGCTCGCCTTCGACCTGGACGACGTCAGCGCCTTCCTGATCCCGGTGGCGTTCTACCTGTCGTATTTCTGCCTGGCGCTGCCCTCCTCGGTGGTGCTGCGGCGCACCGGCATGAAACGCGGCATGGCGCTGGGCCTGTTCGTGATGGCGATCGGCGCGGTGCTGTTCGGCGAGTTCATCAACATCCGTATCTACCACGGCGCGCTGGTCGGGCTGTTCGTGATCGGCGCCGGGCTGTCGCTGCTGCAGACCGCGTCGAACCCGTACATCAGCATCCTGGGCCCGATCGACAGCGCCGCGCAGCGCATCGCCTTCATGGGCATCTGCAACAAGGTGGCCGGCGCGCTGGCGCCGTTCGTGTTCGGCGCGCTGGTGCTGAGCGGCATCGACAGCCTGGAGCAGCAGGTGAAGACCGCACCCACGCTGGCCGCGCGCGACGCGCTGCTGGACAGCTTCGCCGCGCGCGTGTACTGGCCGTACATGGTGATGGCCGCGCTGCTGGTGCTGCTGGCGGTCTGGGTGGTGCGCTCGTCGCTGCCGGAGGTGAAGCCGGCCGGCGCCAACGACGAGCACGCGATCGGCCACCGCGGCGGCAGCATCTTCGGCTTCCCGCACCTGTGGCTGGGGGTGCTGTGCCTGTTCCTGTACGTGGGCGTGGAGGTGATGGCGGGCGACGCGATCGGCATCTACGGCCAGAGCTTCGGCCTGCCGCTGGATGCGACCAAGCATTTCACCTCCTACACCATGCTGGGCATGCTGGCCGGCTACATCGCGGGCTTGCTGGTGATCCCGCGCTTCATTTCGCAGCAGCGCTATCTGGCGGTGTCGGCGGTGCTGGGCGTGGCGTTCACCGTGGGCGCGTTCGCCACCCACGGCTACGTCTCGGTGGCCTTCGTCGCGGCGCTGGGTTTCGCCAACGCGATGATGTGGCCGGCGATCTTCCCGCTGGCGATCAAGGGCCTGGGCCGGCACACCGAGGCGGCTTCGGCGCTGCTGATCATGGGCATCGTGGGCGGCGCGCTGATCCCGCAGGTGTACGTGCACCTGAAGCAGTACGTCGACTTCCAGTGGGCCTTCCTCGGCGTGATGGCGCCGTGCTACCTGTACATCCTCTACTACGGTCTGGTCGGGCACCGCGCGGGCCAGGCGCGTGGTTGAGCCGCATGCGCTAGCATGCGCTCGCCGCCCCGCGTTCCCGCGGGGTGTTTTCCATCACGATGCATGAGGTTGCCGGTGCGCAGTGCCACCATCAAGGACGTCGCCGAGCGCGCCGGCGTCTCGCTCAAGACGGTGTCGCGCGTCATCAACAACGAGCCCTCGGTGCATGCGCGCACGCGCGAGCGGGTGCAGCAGGCGATCGACGCGCTCGGCTACCAGCCCGACCCCACCGCGCGCAGCCTGCGCAGCACGCGTGCCTACGCGATCGGCCTGGTCTACGACAACCCGAACGCGCACTACATCATCAACCTGCAGCGCGGCGTGCTGTCGGTGTGCCGCTCCAGCGGCTTCGGCCTGCAGATCCATCCCTGCGATTCATCCTCGCCCAAGCTGGCCGAGGAGCTGTGCGCGCTGGTGCGCCGCTCGCACCTGGCCGGACTGGTGCTGGCGCCGCCGATGTCCGAACAGCCCGAACTGATCCGCGCCCTGAGCGAGGCCAGGATCCCCTTCATCCGCATCATCTCCGCGCGCAAGGACCCAGCCGACGGCTACCCCTGCGTCTATGTGGACGACCGCGATGCGGCCTACGCGATCACCGAGCACCTGATCCAGCTCGGCCACCAGCGCATCGGTTTCCTGTGGGGTGGGCGCGAGCACCGCTCCAGCCCGGAGCGCTACCAGGGCTACGAGGATGCGCTGAAGGATTACGGCATCGCGCTGGACCGCAAGCTGATCCTGCCCGGCGACTTCACCTTCGACGACGGCTTCCGCGGCGCGCGCAAGCTGCTGGCGCTGAAGGACCGGCCCACCGCGATCTTCGGCTCCAACGACGAGATCGCCGCCGGCGTGCTGGCCGCGGCGCATTCGGACGGCATCAACGTGCCGTACGAGCTCTCCATCGCCGGCTTCGAGGACAGCCCGTTCTCCAAGCAGTCGTGGCCGGCGCTGACCACCGCGCGCCAGGCCACCGAGGAGATCGCCCGCCACGCCGCGCAACGCCTGATCGGCGACCTGCAGCGCGCCGCCAACGGCGAGCCGGCACGTCGCACCAACGAAGGCTTCAGCCCTGAACTGGTGGTGCGCGGCTCCACCGCGCCGCGACACGGCACCTCGCGGCGCTGAGCACTTCGCAGGGCGGGCACTGCCCGCCGCTCTTGCGTGCATCCCACCGAAAACATGGCGGGCGGTGCCCGCCCGACGAGACCCGTTCGCGGACCTACCTGACGTTGTCGGTCTGCCCGATGAAGCGGGCGACGTTGTCGTGCAGCAGCTTCAGCGACGGCGCGTGCGCGTACACCATGTGGCCGGACGGGTACCACGCGTAGCTGATGTTGGCCTCGAGGCTGGCCGGGATCGGCAGGTGGTGCATCTCGTAGTCGGCGGCGAAATACGGCGTGGCCAGGTCGTAGTAGCCGCCGTTGAGATAGACCTTGAGATCGGGGTTGGTCTTCATCGCCATCGCCAGGTCCGGCATCACGTTGGTCGAGGACTGCAGCGCCTCGCCCTGCACGCCCGGCGCCTTGTGCGAGAAGTCCCAGTGGTCGATGTCGGCAAACAACCGGTACTGCCGGCCCTGGCCGAATTTCAGGTCGCGCCGCACGTAGTCGTTGAAGGCGGACACGTAGGCCGAGCTGATCGCCGAGGATTGCGGGTCGTATTCGGAAGCCTTGCCCAGCGGATCGATCGCCGGGCCCGAGAAGCGCGTGTCGAGCCGGCCGGTGGTGGTGCCGCCGTCGGCCTGCAGTTCGTGCTCGAACATGCCGCCGCTGACGCGCAGGTTCGCCTTCAGCAGGTACGCCACCGGCAGCCCGGTGTACTGGTGCAGCTTTTCCGCCACCGCCTGCCTGCGCGCATCGTCCAGGCGCGAGCCGGCCATCAGCGCCTGTGCGTACTCGCCCATCGCGTACTGCTCCACCTCGCGCAGGAACGGCTCCAGCGCCGCCGGCTGCTGTGGCAGCTTGTGGTGGTAGAACGCGGTGGCGGCGAAGGTCGGCAGACCCAGTTCGTAAGGCAGGTCGATGCCGGGGTTGAACTCCGGCCCGTCGATACTGGTGTCGAAACTGAGGATCTGCGAAAGCAGGATCACGCCGTTCAGGTCGACGCTGTCCTCGTTCTCCAGGATGTTGGCCAGCACCGCCGAGCGGGTGGTGCCGTAGCTTTCGCCGAACAGGTACTTGGGCGAGTTCCAGCGTTCGTACTTCGACAGGAAGCGGGTGATGAACTGGGCAAAGGCATGCGCGTCGCCGTCGACGCCGTAGATCGCCTTGCGCCGATCCTTCATCTGCTCGTCGCGCTTGCTCTTGTCGTCGTCGTTCGCGATCAGCCGGCTGAAGCCCGCGCCGGGCGCGTCGATGAACACCACGTCGGAGGCATCGAGCAGGCTGTAGTCGTTGTTGACCAGCTGGTACGGCGCCGCGGGCGTGTGCGTGTCGTCGCTGGTGACCACCCGCTTCGGCCCGAACGCGCCCATGTGCAGCCACACCGTGGCCGAGCCGGGGCCGCCGTTGTAGATGAAGGTGACCGGCCGCTTGCTGGCCTCGACGCCCTTCTTGAAATAGGCCACGTAGAACATGCTGACCTGCGGCTCGTCCTCCTTGTCGCCGCTGCCATGCAGCACCAGCGTGCCGGCCACCGCCTTGTAGTCGACCCGCTTGCCCTCCACCGACACCGAACCCTCGCTGGTCGAGGACTGCGGTTGCACCAGCGCCGCCTCCGGCTTCGACTCGGACGCCGCCTTGTCGTCCTTGCTGTCCGCGTAAGCACTCGAGCTGAGCAGCAGCGCGGCAAGCACCGCGGCGAGGGGAAGTTTGCGCATGGGTGGCATCCGGCGGGCGAAGCGCCGAGCTTAGGCTTGGCCACGGCCCGCCTTCATCCGCCAGAAGTCATTGCGCAGGAACTTGCGTAACTGCCAAAGCCGTGGCCACGGACTGCCCGAAGGCAGCGGAAAGCCCCGCGATCTATGCCAGAATGCCGCCGCGGAACGGGCAGGGACGACGCGCTTTCGCGACTCGGCGCACGCCCATGGCCCAGCGGGGATTCTGGCGGGAAATCAGGTGCCTCCACGTGTCTGGCGTGGCGGCCGCGTACGCGGTTGCCGGGTGGCGGCGGCCCCGGGCGGCGCAGAAGATCGACCTGCCACTCACGCCGTGGAAATCCGGCACGCCATGAGCGCCCGGTCTTCGCTTTTCGCCGAACTCAAGCGCCGCAACGTATGGCGCGCGGGCATGCTGTACGCGGGTGCGGCGTGGGCGTTCGGGCAGGGCCTGTCGCAGTTCAGCCCGGCGGTCGGATTGCCGGACTGGGCAACGCGCTGGTTCCTGATTGCGGCGGCCATCGGGTTCCCGTTCTGGATCGCGTTCGCGTGGTTCTATGAATTCACGCCCGAAGGCTTGAAGCGCGAGAGCGAGATCGCGGCGGGCGATTCCATCGCGCACGCTATCGGCCGCAAGCTGGACAAGTGGATCATCGGCGTGCTGCTGGTCGCGGTCGTGCTGCTGCTGACAAATGCGTTCGTATGGCGCAAGGGCGCCGGGTTGGGCGACCGTCCGGGTTCCACCATTCCGGCCAAGTCCATCGCCGTGCTGCCGTTCGAGGATTTGAGTCCCGCCCACGATCACGGCTATTTCTCCGCCGGCATGGCCGAGGAACTGCTGAACGCGCTGGCGCGCGTGCAGGACCTGAAGGTGGCCGGACGCGCCTCCTCGTTCTACTACGGCAACCGCAACGCCGACCTGCGCACGATCGGCAAGGCGCTGGGTGTGGCCAACGTGCTGGAAGGGTCGGTGCGCACGCAGGGCCAGGCGGTGCGGATCAGCGTGCAACTGATCCGCACCCGCGACGGTTTCGAGACGTGGTCGCAGAGTTACGACGGCGATCTCGGCAACATCTTCGACCTGCAGGAACGGATCGCCCGGGCGATCACCGAGCACCTGAAGGTGGTGCTGGGCGATGCGGGCAACGCGCGGCTGGTGCCGGTGGCCACCCGCAGCGCGGACGCATACGCGGATTTCGTCACCGCGCAGGAGCTGGTGAATCGTCGCGTGGGCGACAGCCTGCCGCGCGCGATCACCTTGTTGCAGCAGGCGACGGCACTCGATCCGGACTTCGCGCGCGCGTGGTCCAAGCTCGCCGTCGCCAACGCGGTCCTGCCGCAATATGTCTCCGGCGACTGGGCCGCAAGCTGGAAGACATCCGACGCGGCCGCCCACCGTGCGCTCGCGCTCGATCCGGCAGACGCGGAAGCCTATGCCGCGCTCAGTTACAACCAGTTTTCGCAACGCCACTACACCGCCATGGTGGAACCGATGCGGCACGCGCTGGCGCTGGCGCCGGCCAACTCCGCGGTGAACTACTGGGCCGCCAACGAACTCGCCGCCATGGGCCGCACCCGCACGGCGGAGGCGCGCGTCGATGCGGCGCTCGTCGACGATCCGGCCAATTCCCTGCTGCTGTTCTACAAGAGCATGCTGCGCTGGCGCGAAGGCGATCAGGCCGGCGCCCTGGCCTACATCCACCGCGGCGGCATGGCGGATTCGGCCTTCGGCGTGCTGATGCTGGAGTTCTACGATGCCGCGCACGGCGACCGGCAGGCATCCGCGCAGGATTTCGCCAGCTCCATGAGCAAGATGGGCACCAGGATTTCTCCCGCGGACCTGCAGGAGATCTACCGCGGCACGTACGGCGATGCCACGCAACGCCAGGCGGCATTGAAAATCGTCGCCGCGCACGCCGGCGACGACTGGGCGCCGACCATCCTGCTGCAACTCGGCGCACCGGCGCGTTCCTTCGAGTTGTACGAACGCGGCCACAGTGGCCTGTCCGATGCCTACCTGAACTGGTTGTGGCAGCCGGAACCGTGGTCACGCCAGGCGCGCCGCGATCCCGCCTTCCAGGGTTTCGCGCAACGCCTCGGCATGCTCGCGTACTGGCAGCAGTACGGCTGGCCGGATTTGTGCAAGCCCACGCGCGCCCGCGGCGCGGTGGCATTTGTTTGCTCATGAACCCGGCCGCCCGGCTTCGTGACCGATGGCGCCAGCTCACGCCGACGCGTCGTGGAGTTTTTCAACCGGCAAGGGGAACGACATGCGCATTGAAGGCGGGAAGTGGACGGCGCTCATCACCACGGCTCTTCTGTCCGGGGTGTTCCCGATGGTCGCCACCGGCGCTCCGGTTGGCGGGGAATCGCCAGACGCGCAGATCAGCGCGGCCGAGGCATGGGCGTTTCCGCAGTTCCCCCCGCCGAACCCGCACGCGCCGAAGTCCGACCCGGCCAGAGTCATTCACGTGGCGGGCAGCACGCACAGTTACACGCAGGCGCAACTGGACGTCGATCACTTCGTTCCCGACTGGTTCCCGCAGGATCATTCGCCCGCGCCGCCGATCGTCGCGCTGGCTCGGCAGCCCGGCTGGCCATGGCCGTGCGCGGAATGCCATCTGGTGAATGGCGCCGGCGTTCCCGCGACCGCGCAGATCCTGGGTTTGCCGAAGGGCTACATCCTGGAACAGGTGGCCGCGTTCCGGCACGGGCAGCGCGGGGCGAGCGCACCGCGCACCACGCAGGGCATGGCCGACGAGGCGCGCAGCCTCAACGACGACGATCTGCAGCTCGCCGCCGGCTATTTTTCGCGGCTGAAGTTCGTACCGCACACGCGCGTGGTCGAAAGCGCGAACGTGCCGAAGACCCACTGGATGGAATTCGTGCAGGTGCCGGATCGGGACGGTGCGCGCGAACCGCTGGGCGAGCGCATCGTCGAGGTACCGGTGTCCTTCGATGACTATCGATACCGCAGCGGCCGCACCCGCTATGTCGCCTACGTGCCGCCCGGCAGCATCGCGCGTGGCGCGGTGATCGCGGCCAGCGGCAGCGGCGCGGCGCCAGCATGCGAGTCCTGCCACGGCGCGACGCTGCGGGGCACCGACGCCGTCCCGCCGCTGGCCGGACGCTCGCCGACCTACATCGTGCGCGAGCTGCTCCTGTTCCGCGCTGGCCAGCGTTCGAATCCCGCCGCCGCGCCGATGCGGCTGGAAGCTTCGCGGCTGACCGTCGACGACATGATTGCCGTGGCGGCGTATGCGGGATCGCGCACGCCGTGAGGTTCACGCAGCACGGGGCATGGATGGCGCCCCGTGTGCCCGCGCCGTTCGCCCGGCGCCCATGCCCTCACCCCGCCTGCCAGGCCGTGGCCAGTTCGACGGCAAGATCGCGGTAACGGCGCGGCGGATGGCCGAGCAAGCCGGTGAGAATCTCCAGCGCGTTCGACTTGCCGAGCATGCCGTCGACGTGGAAGCGCGCCAGCATCAGGCGTAGATCGTAGGCCGACCACGACGGCATGAAGCCGGCCATGACGGCCTCCCAGGCATCGAGGTCGTTGCCCGCGGGCGTGACCGGCTTGCCGAGCACGCCGGACCAGATCGTCGCCAGCGCATCGCCGGTCAGCACGTCCGGTCCGGTGATCTCGATCACCTCGCGCGGCAGCGGCGCCGTGGCTCGCGCGCGGCGCAGCAGCGCCGCTACCGCGATCTCGGCGATGTCGCGCACGTCGACCATCGCCACGCCGACGTTGCCGATCGGCATGCCGTAACGGCCCTGCTGCAGCAGGCCATCCCGAAGCATCGCGTCATTCTGCATGAAGTAGGACGGGCGCAGCACGGTCACCGGCAGGTCGAACTGCTCGATCATCCGTTCCACCGTGTACTTGCCGGCGAAATGCGGCACGTCGTTGTAGGCATCGCTGTTGAGTACCGACAGATACACGACGCGTTTGATGCCGGCCTCGCGCGCCAGGCTCAGCGTGCCGATCGCCTGGGTCACTTCATCGGCGACCACGGCATTGAGCAGGAACAGCGTGTCGACCTCCTTCAGTGCCGCGCGCATCGAGGGAATGTCGGTCATGTCGCCCTTGACCGCGATGACGCCCGCGGGAAACGACGCCTTGGCCGGATCGCGCGTCAACGCGTGGACGCTGGCGCCTTGGGCGGCCAGCCCGCGAACGACGAGGCTGCCGATGGTGCCGGTGCTGCCGGTGACGAGAATGTTCATGGGACTCTCCTTCGAGGGGGTGGACAGCACCATCCTGCTGTTTCACGAAGCGCCCCGATAGCCGCATAATCTGGACATACCGTCCCACTGATGGAACACCCGTGGATCTGCTCGCCCTGGCCGATTTCAACGACGTGGCACGACACGGCGGCTTCGGCCGCGCCGCCCGGGCCACCGGCCGACCCAAGGCCACGCTATCGCGGCGGGTACGCCAGCTGGAGGACGCGCTGGGCGTGCGCCTGTTCGAGCGCGGCGGCCACATGCTCCGGCTGACACCGGAGGGACGCGAGTTGCAGGAACGGACGCAGTCGCTGCTGGAACACATCGACGAGGTGGGTGAAGTGCTGCGCGGGGGCATCGGCACGCCACGCGGCCGACTGCGCATCAGCGCGCCGGTACTGTTCGGCCAGCGCGGCCTGGGCCGCATCGCCGCGGACTACGCGCTCGCCTATCCCCAGGTGCAGTTGGAAGTGGTCACCGAGGATCGCTTCGTCGATCCGGTGGATGACGATTTCGACCTGATCATCCGCGCCAATCCCGACCCCTCGACCGACCTGGCCGGCCGCTGCTTCCTGCGCGACGTGATGGTGGTCGTGGCCGCACCGTCACTGCCGCGGCCGGCGGGAAGAAGTGACGCCGTGGTGCCCGCGATCACGTTGTCGCGCACGCCTGCCGATGCGACCTGGCAGCTCAGTCGCGCGCGCAGCGTGCGCCGCATCGCCACGCGCACCGTGTTGCGCCTGTCGTCGATGGCGATGATCCACGATGCGGTGACCGCCGGCGTGGGCGCGGCCGCGATGCCGCGCTCGCTGGTCCAGCCCGACATCGACGCGGGCCGGCTGCTCGACTGGGGCGTGCTCGCCGACCACCCGGTCGAAGTCTGGGCCCTGTATCCCTCGCATCGCCACCTGAGCGCGCGGGTGGCCGCCTTCGTCAAGCTGCTGCTGGACCGCTTCGAAAATGCCTCACCGGGCGCGTTCGCCCGACTCGCGGGCGAGAGATGAAACGGCGCGAGCGATCCCTCAGCCGCGCGCCAGCACCCCGATCGCCACCGCCGCCAGCGCCACGCCGGCCAGGTTGAGCCGGCTCAGCCGTTCGCGGAACGCCAGCAGGCCGACCAGCGCACCCAGCGCCACCACGCCGATGTTCATGCTGGCGAAGACCAGCGCCGGGTGCTGCGGCAGGGCGCGGTGGCCGCGCAGGTAGAACAGGATGTTGCCGAAGTTGGCCAGGCCGAGCAGCAGGCCGGCGGCCGCGCTGCGCACAGTGAAACGGGTGGTGCCGCGTGCGCGTCGCCCCAGCTGCATGGCGAAGGCGACCAGCAGCGCCAGCGCGAACATCGCCTGCAGCGAGGTGCCCAGCGCCACGCCGGCGATGGCCACGCGCTTGAACAGGATGTCGATCACGCCGAAGCCGGCGAACACCAGCAGCGGATACAGCCAGCCGGCGACGCCCTCGTTCGTCGGTGCGTGCCCGCTGCGCCAGACCATGCACAGCAGGGCGAGCAGGCCCAGCGCGATGCCGCCGAGCTTGAACGCGGAGAGTTGCTCGCCGAACAGCACGAACGCGGCCAGCAGGGACAGCAGCAGCGACAAGCGCTGCGCCGCGTCGCTGCGCACGATGCCGGCATGGCGCACCGCCGCGGCCAGCGCCAGGAAGATCGTCGGCAGCAGGATGCCCAGCGCGACCAGCGCCAGCCACGGCACGTCGGCACCGCGCAGGCTCGCCGGCGCCGGCTGCAGCAGCAGCGCGGTGAGCACGCTGGTGGCCACGTAGTTCCAGGCGATCGCCTGGCCCACGTCGATGCGCCAGCGCCGCGCCAGTTTCAGCAACACCGACACCGCCACGCTGCACAGCACGCTCAACAGCACGAAGAACATCCGACCCTCCCGCGGCAAACAGCGCGCATTGTGCCGCAAGCGGCAGGCGAGCCCGACGCCGGATCAGTCGCGCCGCCCGCGGCGATGCCTCAAGACGTCAGCGCAGCCACGGCCGCAGCATCGACAGGTCGTAGCCGGCCGCGCGTGCCGCGGCGAGGACGTCGTCCGCCGGGCCGGGCGCCTGCAGCGCCCACAGCGCGCTGCTGCGCGTGCCGCTGCGGCAGAACGCCAGCAGCGGGCCGGGCAGCTCCTGCAGCGCCGCGCTGAACTCCTGCACGGTCGCCGGCGCGAACGGCATGCCCGGTACCGGGATGTGCCGCCAGGCCAGCCCGGCGGCACGCGCGGCCGACTCCAGCGTGGCATTGTCCGGCTGGCCGGGTTCCTCGCCGTCGGGACGGTTGTTGACGATGCCGCGAAAACCCTGCGCGGCGAGTGCCGCGATGTCGTCGACGTCGATTTGCGCGCTGACGCTCAGCGCGCCGGCCAGCGGATGGATCTGCATGCCATGCTCCGGGTACGGGGGTGGACGGCTACAGCGCGTCCAGCGGGATTTTCAGATAACGCACGCCGTTGTCCTCGGCCGGCGGCAACTTGCCGGCGCGCATGTTCACCTGCACCGCCGGCAACAGCAACTGCGGCACCTTCAGCGTGGCGTCGCGCGCTCGCCGCATGGCGACGAACTCGTCCTCGCCGATGCCGTCATGCACGTGGATGTTGCCCTGGCGCTCGGCCGCCACCGTGGTCTGGAACGCGAACTCGTCGCGGCCGGGCGCCTTGTAGTCGTGGCACAGGAACAGCCGGGTTTCGCCCGGCAGCTCGAAGATGCGCCGGATCGAGCGGTACAGCGTGGCGGCGTCGCCGCCGGGGAAATCGCAGCGCGCGGTGCCGTAGTCGGGCATGAACAGGGTGTCGCCGACGAACGCCGCGTCGCCGATCACGTGGATCATGCACGCCGGCGTATGCCCCGGCGTGTGGATCGCCTGCGCCTCGATCCCGCCCAGCCGATAGCGCTCGCCATCGGTGAACAGGTGGTCGAACTGGCTGCCGTCGCGGGCGAACGCCTCGCCGGCGTTGAACAGCGTGCCGAAGGCGTGCTGCACATCGCGGATGTGCTCGCCGATCGCCAACGTGCCGCCCACTTGCGACTGCACCCAGGGCGCGGCGGACAGGTGGTC
The DNA here is from genome assembly GCA_040255835.1 of Lysobacteraceae bacterium. Classification (GTDB taxonomy): domain Bacteria; phylum Pseudomonadota; class Gammaproteobacteria; order Xanthomonadales; family Rhodanobacteraceae; genus Rhodanobacter. The sequence goes on along the minus strand of JBDZVT010000012.1, from coordinate 64,301 downwards.
GGCGTGCACGTGGGTGTCGATCACCCAATCGACCGCGAGGTCATGTTCGCGCACGAAGGCGACGATCTTTTCCGCGGCGTCGTGCGCGGTGCGCCCGGAGGCCGCGTCGTAGTCGAGCGCGGCGTCGAACACCGCGGCCTTGCGCGTGTCCGGGTCCCATGCCACGTAGCTGAACGTGTGGCTCGGCTCGTGGAAGAACGCCTGCACCTCGGGATGTTGCATCGTCGCCTCCGTCGCCTGCCGCACGCTGCCGCTCGCCATGATAGGCCCTGCGCCGCGCATCGGACTGCCGGGTCGGGGTGCGCGTGTTTCGTGGCGTGGGCAATCGATTCGTCGTACCGCGCCCCGTCGCTCAGCCCGCCGCGGGGTGCCGGGCGAAATAGCGTGCCGGCGGCTGGCCGAAGTTGCGCCGGAACATCGCCACGAAGGCGCTGACGCTGACATAGCCCAGCGCATCGGCTACCGCCGCCACCGGCACGCCTTCGGCCAGCTGTTCCAGGCCGCGGCTGAGCCGCGCCTGCTGACGCCACTGCGCGAAGCTCAGCGCGGTCTCGGCGCGGAACAGCCGGCTGAGGCTGCGTACCGACAGCCCGGCCCAGGTCGCCCAGTCGGCCAACCCGCGGTTGTCGTGCGGCTGCTCCAGCACGGCCTGGGCGATGCGCAGCAGGCGGCGGTCCTGCGGCATCGGCAGGTACAGCGACTGCCGCGGCGCGCGGCGCATCTCGTCGAGCAGCACCGCCATCAGGCGCTCCTGCTCCGGCGCCAGCTGTTTCTCCCAGGTCCATTCGCTGGCGCGGCGCACCAGTGCGCGCATCAGCTCGGTGGTGCCCATCACGCAGGCCTCGTCGGGCAGGCCGTGGTCGATGTCCGGCGCGATGAACGCGCCCCAGCCGCTCATCGGCCCGCTGACGGTGACCATGTGCCGCTCGCCCGGCGGCATCCAGCCCGCGCGCTGCGGCGGCAGCATCCATGCGCCGTGCTCGGTGTGCACGTGGACCACGCCGCTCTCCACGCAGAAGAACTGCCCGCGCAGGTGGTGGTGCCAGCCGAACGCGTGGCTGCCCTCGTCGGCGTCGCCGATCACCTCGCGCTCCAGGCGGTAGGCGATCAGCGCGGGGCCGCCGGCCTGCTCGATCAGGGCGTGGGTCTGTTCGCTGGAGGCGGTCATGGCCGGTTCTCGATACAAGTTGACCAAATAACGTTATCAGCTTGGCGCCCTCGCTGTTTACCCTCGTGGTTCGGGCCCGGTGGATCCCCGCTGCCGTCCGCCCGCGCCGCAGTCACGCCGCACCCGCGTCGCGCGTCCGGACTGCATTGGCCCCTCCTTCCCCCAGGATGCCCCATGCCGACGATCGAACCGTTCCCCGCCAAGATCCGCCCGACCGCCTCGCCACTGGAGATCTTCGTGGCCTGCGCCCACCAGATGCTGGACCCCGCCACGCCCGAACCGGTACGCCGCCAGATGGAGCCGCGCCTGCTGGCCCAATTGCCCGCGCTGCGCGCGTTGGGCGTGTTCGAGCTGTTCGAGCTGCGCGATCCGGCGCTGCGCGCCTGGCTCGCCGACGAAATGGGCGCGCTGCCGCGCGCACCTTCGGTGATCTCGTTGCTGAAACAAACATAAACCGTTACATATTTGCCTTGACAAATATAATCCGGGCCATAAAATGCGCCCGCATGAATCCCCTGCCCACCCCCGACCAGCCCCCCACCGACCCGTCGCACGTGCCCAGCCTGGGCATGTTGATCACCATGGTGCGCTCGGAAATCGTGCGGGCGATCGAGGCCGAGCTGGCCAGCCAGGGCCTGGACTTGAGCTTCACCCAGTACCTGATCGTGAAGAAGGCGCACCTGCTGGGCCCGGCCTCGGCCACCGAACTGGCGCGCGCGGTCGAGCTGGACGGCGGCGCGATGACCCGCCAGCTCGACCAGCTCGAACGCAAGGGCCTGTTGCGCCGCACCCGCCATGAACACGACCGTCGCGCGTTGCGCATCGAGCTCACCGAGGCCGGCCACGCGCTCTGGCAGAACACCGCCTCGGTGTGCAGCCAGCGGGTGATGGACGCGGCCCAGCGTTCGCTGGACAAGACCGAGCAGGCCCAGCTGTACCACCACCTCGAACGCGTATTGCACGCCTTGCGCCACAAGTCATGACTCTCTCCGGACCCCTCCCCATGCGCCTGCCCCAGCTCGCGGCCGCGGCTGCCCTGACCCTCGCCCTGGCGGCCTGCGCCAGCAGCGGCGGCCTGCAGCCGACCGCCACGCCGATCGACCCCTCCTCGCTGCACGCCACGCACCTCGACGCCGGCGATGCGGCAACCGCCGCCTGGCCGAGCGCCGACTGGTGGACCGTCCTGGGTGACCCGCAGCTCGATCAGCTCATCCGCGAAGCGTTGGCCGACAATCCCGGCCTGGCCGTGGCCGATGCCCGTGCCCGCGCCGCGCAGGCGGCCGCCGGCCTGGCCGACGCCGCACGCGGTCCCAGCGTGAATGCCGGCGCCAGCGTGTCCGGCGCGCGCATCCCGACCACGGTGATGCCGGCCGATGCGGGCGGCGGCCACTTCAACGTGGCCAGCTACGCCTATGGCAGCTTCAAGTGGGGCCTGGATTTGTGGGGCGGCAAGCGCGCCGCGTGGGAAGCCGCGCTGGGCGCCTCGCGTGCCGCCGAGGTCGAGGCCCGCGCCGCGCGCATCGAGTTGTCCGGCAACGTGGCCCGCGCGTATGCGCAACTCGGCTATGCGTTCGCCCAGCAGGACCTGGCCGCCGGCGAATTGAAACGCGCGCAACAGTCGCAGCAGCTCACCGCGCAACGCGTGGCCGCCGGGATCGACAACCGCATCGTGCTGAAGCAGGCCGAAGCCGAGGTGGCCACCGACGAACAGGCGGTCGCGCTGGCCGACCGCGCGGTGGATGCCGCCCGCTCCGCGCTTTCCGTGTTGCTGGGCAAGGGCCCGGATCGCGGCGACGAGATCGCCCGCCCGCGCGTGCTGACGCCGGCCGAGCTGGCGGTGCCGGACAACCTGCCGGTGGAACTGATCGGCCACCGCGCCGACCTGGTCTCCGCGCGCTGGCGGGTCGAGGCCGCGGGCAAGGACATCAAGGCCGCCAAGACCGAGTTCCTGCCCAACATCAGCATCGGCGCCATGGCCGGCGTGATCCGGCTCGGCGGCGGCAACCCGTTCACCCTGCCGGCGCGCTTCTACCAGCTCGGACCCTCGCTGAGCCTGCCGATCTTCGACGGTGGCCGGCTGCGCGCCAACCTTTCGGCCAAGGACGCCCAGTACGACCTGGCCGTGGCGCAGTACAACCAGACCCTGGTCGGCGCGGTGAATGAGGTCGCCGACGACGTGTCGGCCACCCAGTCGCTGCAGCGGCAGCTCGCCGCCCAGCAGCGGGCGCAGGCCGCCGCGCGGCAGGCCTGGGACCTCGCGCTGCAGCGTTACCGGGCCGGCGTGGGCAGCTATCTGGAGGCGCTCAGCGTGCGCCAGCAGCTGCTGGCCGCCGACCGTGGCGTGGCCGCGCTGCAGGCGCAGCAGGTCGACCGTTCGATCCAGCTGATCCAGGCCCTCGGCGGCGGCTACCAGCCGCAGGCCGACGTGCCGGCATCGTCATCTTCCACTTTTGCGCATCGCTGAGGCTTCCCCCATGTCCGCTCAACCCTCCCCCGACTCGAACGAAGCCAAGACCGAGTCCAGGCCGCCGATGCCGGCGCCGAAGAAATCCCGTGGCGTGATGCTGCGCCTGCTCGGCGTGGTGGTCGTGCTGGCGGCGATCGGCTGGGGCCTGTGGTACTTCCTCGATGGCCGCTGGTACGAAAGCACCGACGACGCCTACGTCAACGGCAACGTGGTGCAGATCACCCCGCAGGTGCCCGGCACCGTGGTCAGCATCGGCGCCGACGACGGCGACCTGGTGCATGCCGGCGACGTGCTGGTGAAGCTCGACCCCAGCGATGCCGACGTGGCGCTGGCCCAGGCCGAGGCCAACCTGGCACTGACCGTGCGCAAGGTGCGCGGCCTGTATTCCAGCGTCAGCGGCGCCCACGCCGACGTCGCCGCCCGCCAGACCGCGGTGGCCAAGGCCCGCTCCGACTACCAGCGGCGCGTGGCGCTGGCCAAGTCCGGCGCGATCTCGGCCGAGGAGCTGGCTCACGCCAGCGACGCGCTGACTACCGCGCAGAACGCCCTGATCACCGCCCAGCAGCAGTACCAGACCAGCAAGGTACTGGTCGACGACACCGTGGTCGCCTCGCATCCGGACGTGCGGGTCGCGGCGGCGCAGCTGCGGGCCGCCTACCTCGCCGACGCGCGCACGCAACTGCTGGCGCCGGTGGACGGCTATGTGGCCAAACGCTCGGTGCAGGTCGGCCAGCGCGTGCAGCCCGGCACGCCGCTGATGGCGGTGGTGCCGCTGCACCAGGTGTGGATCGACGCCAACTTCAAGGAGACCCAGCTCACCGACATGCGCATCGGCCAGCCGGTGGAGATCGAATCGGACGTCTACGGCGGCGCGGTGAGCTACACCGGCAAGGTGGAGAGCCTGGGGATAGGCACCGGCAGCGCGTTCTCGCTGCTGCCGGCGCAGAACGCCACCGGCAACTGGATCAAGATCGTGCAGCGCATCCCGGTGCGGGTGGTGTTCACCGACCCCAAGCAGCTGGAGCAGCACCCGCTGCGGCTGGGCATGTCGCTCAACGTGGACGTCAACCTGCATGACCGCAGCGGCCCCACGCTGGCGCACCAGACACCCTCGCAGCCGGCCTTCAGCACCGACATCTACAAGCAGCAGCTGGCCAAGGCGGATGCGGCGATCAAGCAGATCGTCCACGCCAACATGGCTGGCGACCATTGAGACACCCCGTAGGAGCCCGCTCGCGGGCGATGCTTTTGCTCTGATGCCCGTTGAAAGATCAACACAGGAGCATCGCCCGCGAGCGGGCTCCTACGCATTCTTCATTGACCGAACCCGATGACCACCCCATTCCGCCCACCCAATCTGGCACTGAGCACGGTCGGCCTGTCGCTGGCGACCTTCATGCAGGTGCTGGACACCACGATCGCCAACGTCTCGCTGCCGACGATTGCCGGCAACCTCGGCGTGAGCAACGACCAGAGCACCTGGGTGATCACCTCGTTCGCGGTGAGCATGGCGATCTCGCTGCCGCTGACCGGCTTCCTCACCCGCCGCTTCGGCGAGGTGCGCCTGTTTACCGCGTGCACGCTGCTGTTCGTGCTTTCCTCGTTCATGTGCGGCGTGTCGCAGAGCATGGGCATGCTGCTGGTGTTCCGCGCGCTGCAGGGCGCGGTGGCCGGCCCGATGTATCCGATCACGCAGAGCCTGCTGATCAGCATCTATCCGCCGGCCAAGCGCGGCATGGCGCTGGCCCTGCTGGCGATGGTGACGGTGGTGGCGCCGATCGCCGGGCCGATCCTGGGCGGCTGGATCACCGAGAACTATTCCTGGCCGTGGATCTTCTTCATCAACCTGCCGATCGGCATCTTCGCCAGCGTGGTGGTCGCCAACCAGCTGCGCGGCAAGGTCGAGAAGACCGAGCGTCCGCGCATCGACTACGTGGGCCTGATCACCCTGGTCATCGGCGTGGGCGCGCTGCAGATCGTGCTGGACAAGGGCAACGACGCGGACTGGTTCAACTCCAACTTCATCATCGTGGCCAGCATCATCTCGGCGATCGCGATCGCGATCTTCCTGATCTGGGAGCTGACCGACCCCGACCCGATCGTGGACCTGAAGCTGTTCCGCCACCGCAACTTCACCACCGGCACGCTGGCGATGGTGCTGGGCTATGCCGCGTTCTTCTCGATCGCGCTGCTGGTGCCGCTGTGGCTGCAGCAGAACCTGGGTTACACCGCCACCTGGGCCGGCTTCGCCACCGCGCCACTGGGCGTGATCCCGGTGCTGCTGACCTTCTTCGTGGGCAAGTACGCCACCCGCATGGACCTGCGCCTGCTCGCGGCGGCCTCCTTCCTGGTGATGGGCGCGACCTGCTTCATGCGCGCGGACTTCTACCTGCAGATCGACTTCTACCACGTGGCGATGGTGCAGCTGCTGCAGGGCTTGGGCGTGGCGCTGTTCTTCATGCCGACGCTGACCATCCTGCTCTCGGACCTGCAGCAGGACGAGATCGCCGCCGGCTCGGGCCTGTCGACCTTCCTACGCACCCTGGGCGGCAGTTTCTCCGCCTCGATCACCACGCTGATGTGGACCCGCGGCGCGGTGAACCACCACGAGCAGCTGGCCGAGCACATCACGCCGTACAGCCCGATCGCGCGCGACGCGATGCAGCAGCTGGGCCACGGCGACCCGCAGCTGGGCGGCAGCGTGATCAACGGCATGATCACCCAGCAGGGTTTCCAGATCTCCTTCAACGAGGTGTTCCACGCACTGGGCTGGATCTTCATCGGCCTGATGCTGGTGATCTGGCTGGCCAAGCCGCCGTTCACGCCGAAGGCGCGGCCGGCCGCGGGCGGACACTAGCGGCAGGCCGGACCCACGCCCCCGCCGCAGGAGCGAACTCCTGCGGCAGGGGCGTGGAACTTCGAGTGGAGCGGCAGCGGGGGCCAGAGGGCCCGGCGCCTCAGAGATCGAAGCCGATGCCGACCAGGGCCATGGTCTCGCCGCGATTGGGCTTGTGCAGGCTGGCGTTGGAGATGTGCCGCAGCTGGAAGTTGAAGCGACGGCCCTGCCAGCCGACCGTGGTGACGAATTCGTACGGGCTGCTCAGGGCCTGCGTGCGCGCGCTGTTGAGCGCCGGCTGGAAACTGGCGAACCAGTGGCCCGGCCCGCCATCGGCCGCGCGGTACTGCAGGCGCGCACCTCCGGCCAGGATCCAGGCTTCCGGCTGGGTCGGGTAGCGGTTGCCGCGGAAACGCGCCAGGTCACGGCCGTCGATCCAGCCCAGCGAGACATCGGGCGCGATGCTCCAGCGGCTGTCGCCGATCCGGTGGCCGTCGAACACCGCCTCCAGGAACAGCGCCGTGGTGCCGTGGGCATCCATGTAGCTGCGCCCGCCCTGGAGCTGCAGTTGCGCCGTCTGGGCGGGCAGGGCCAATGGAAACAACGCCAGCGCCAGCGCCAACGGGCGGGCGGAAAAAGGGACGTGCATGGGGACCTCGAAGCGGGGTGGGGGAAACTGAACGGAATTATAGTGAACGCGATGGTTCACTAAATAACGTCGCCTCGAGGTGAAACCAAGGGGCCCGCCGTACCGGCTGGCTTCGGCGGCCCGCCACCGATGCGCGGGCAGGGAATGCCCCCGCCGGAGCGGGGGTTCCCTCGTGCGTGCGGGATCAGCCGCCCGCCGGCACCTGCAGGCTCGGGCTGTCCAGGTCCAGCGCGGTGGACTGCAGCACCACCGCCTGCGGATGCTCCTTGCGGATCGCCGCGCCGAACTGCGCGGCATCGCCCACCACCACCACGTGCAGGTCGTCGGCCGCCAGGTGCTTGCGGGCGTAGTTCCGGACCTGTTTCGGGGTCACCGCCTGCACTTCGCCGACGTATGTGCCGATGCCGTCCAGCGGCAAGCCGTAGACCGCCAGGTCCGCCACCTGCTCGGCCAATCCCGCCGTGGTCTCCAGCTGGCGGCCGTAGCCGCCGATCAGGGTGGCCTTGCGCGCAGCCAGCTCGTCGGCATCCACGCGGGTATCGCCCAGCTGCCTGAACTGATCGAGCATCAGCCCGACGACTTGCGGTGCGGACGGGTTCTTGGTCTGCGCCGAAGCCAGCCAGATGCCGGCATCGCCCATCCCCTGCAGCCGGCTGCCCGCGCCGTAGGAGAGGCCGCGCTTGATGCGGATTTCCTCGTTCAGGCGCGCCGAGTACGAACCGCCCAGCACCGCATTGGCGACGCTGCCGATGTAGTAGTCGGCATCGGCGCGGCGCGGGGCGGGATGGGCAGCCACCACGCCGGCCTGGCCGGCGCCGTGCTGGTCGATGACCAGCAGCGCCGGCAACTGGCTGGTGCCGCGTCCGGCCGGGCGCGGCGGCAGCGGCGTGGCCGGTTTGCGCCAGTCGCCGAAGCTGGCCTGGGCCAGCTCGCGCGCCTGCGCCGGGGTGATGTCGCCGGCGAGGATCAGGATCGCGTTGTCCGGCCGGTACAGCGTGGCATGCAGTTGCTGCACGTCGCTGCGGGTGATGCGCTGGAGCGAGCCGGGCGTGCCGTGGCGCGAGTGGCCGTAGGCGCCTTCGCCAAACACGGCGCGGTGGACCGCCAGCGAGGCCAGCGCGGTGGGCTGGCTCAGCTGCAGGTGCAGGTCGTCGATCGCCTGGTTGCGGGCGCGCTCCAGTTCGGCCTCGGCGAAATCCGGCTGGCGCACCACCTCGGCCAGCAGGCCCAGCGCCTGCGGCAGTTTCGGCGTGGTCACGGTGATGCCGATGGCGCTCTCGTCCCAGCCGGCGGAGGCGTCCAGCGAGCCGCCCAAAGCCTCGGCGGCGGCCGCGATCTGCGGCGCGCTCTTGCCCGCCGCGCCCTTGCTCAGCAGGTTGGCGGTGAGGTCGGCCAGGCCGGCCAGCCGCGGCGGATCCATCTCGCCGCCGCGGCGCACCCACAGCTGCGCGGTCACCAGCGGCAGGTTGGCGCGGCGCACGCTGATCACCTGCAGGCCGTTGGCCAGCGTCTGCGCCGTCGGCGTGGGGACGCTCAGCTGCGGCGCCGGGCCCGGCGCCGGCGGCGTGGTGGGGAACTCGGCCGCGGTGGCCGTGCCGGCCAGGGCAATGGCCGCAAGCACGGCCAGGCGGAAACGATAGGCGCGGCTCATTTCGCATCTCCCTTGGCGGTGGCCGCCGCGGCCTTGGCCTGCGGCAGGTAGTCGATGGTGACCTTCTTGGCCCCGGTGACGTACTTCTGCAGCACGCGGTGCACGTCCTGCGCGCTGACCTTCTGCAACGCCACCAGGTCGTCGTTGACGTGCTGCACGTTGCCGTCGATCAGGCTGGCCTGGCCCAGCGCGAACGCGAGGCCCTGCGCGGTCTGGCGCTGCTTCAGTTCGCTGGTGAGCAGCTGCGTCTTGATCTTGTCCAGCTCGGCGGCGTCGATCGGCTGGGTCGCCAGCCAGATGATTTCCTCGTTCAGCAGTTTCTCCGCCTGGGCCGGTTCATGGCCGCTGGCGAGCACCGCGTAGACGGTGAACAGGCCCGGCCCGACCCGCGTGTCGGCATAGGCCCCGATCTCCTGGGCAACCTGGTGGCGATACACCAGCGACTGGTACAGCCGCGAGGAGTCGCCCTGCGACAACAGCGCGGCGGCCACCTGCAGCGGGATGCGGTCGGCGCTGTCCGCGGCCGGCGGGATCAGCCAGGTCATCGCCACCGCCGGCAGCGGCGCGGTCTCGCTGGTGATGGTGTAGCGCTTGTCCTGCTTGCGCACCGGTTCGGTCGCGCTGACCTGCGGGATCGGCGTGGCGGGCTTCGGGATCCAGCCGAAGTACTGGTCGACCCATGCGTCGAGCTCGTTCGGGTCGAAGTCGCCGGCCACGATCAGGGTGGCGTTGTCGGGCCGGTAGAAGGTGTTGTGGAAGTCAATCACGTTCTGCAGCGAGGCCGCCTCCAGCTCCTCGATGCTGCCGATCACCGGGCGCCGGTACGGATGCACCGTGTACGACTTCGGGTCGATCGCATTGAACAGCTTGCCGTACGGGTTGGCCAGCACGCTCTGGCGGTACTCCTCCTCCACCACCGCGCGCTCGGACTTGAAGTTCTTCTCGTCCACGTTGAGGTTGGACAGCCGCTCGGCCTCGGCCCACAAGAGGGTCTGCAGGTGGTTGCTGGGCACGATCTCGAAATAGTTGGTGACGTCGTCGCCGGTGGAGGCGTTGTTGGCGCCGCCGACGTCTTCGGTGAGCCGATCCATCTGCTCGGCATGCATGTGCCGGGTGCTCTTGAACATCAGGTGCTCGAACAGGTGCGCGAAGCCGGAGCGGCCCTGCGGGTCGTCCTTGGAGCCGACGTGGTACCAGACCTGCACCGCCACATTGGGGCTGGCGTGATCCTCCACGCTGAGCACCTGCAGGCCGTTGGGCAGGGTGCGCTGGCGGTACTGGATCGGCGGGATGTTCAACTCGGCCGCCGTCGCCGGGGGCGGGGCCGCCGCGGCACAAGCGATCAGCGGAACCAGCAGCAAGAGACGCGGCAATCGCAGGTTCATCCGGTGCACTCCTTCCTGGGGCAAGGGGGCTTACCTTAGCAAGCGCCGCCGGGTGCCGCGCGCATGACTTCCGGCCCACGCGACGGGGGCCGATGACAGTGGTGGCGCGCAGCGAGGTGCGCGATCATCGCCCGCCTGGCCGATGCCGCGTGACGCCGGCCCTGCGAATCCCGCGACCGCCTTCCCGCCGACACGCCTCGGGCGCCGTCGACCTGCCGACCCGGAACCCCCGATGCCGACCGTCCACCGCGACTCCGTCTTCGCCAATGCCAACTTCCGACTGCTGTTCGGCGGCAGCACGATCTCGATGCTGGGCGACCAGTTCACCCTGGTCGCCTTGCCGTGGCTGGTGCTGAAGCTCACCGGCAACCCGGCCGCGCTGGGTCTGGTGCTGGCGGCGATGGCGCTGCCGCGTGCACTGTTCATGCTGATCGGCGGCGCGGTGGTGGACCGGTTGTCGCCGCGCCGCGTGCTGCTGGCCGCGCGCGGGGTGAATGCGCTGCTGGTGGCCCTGCTCGCCACGCTGGTGCTGCTGGGCGACATCCGCATGTGGCTGGTGTACCTGGTCGCGCTGGGCATCGGCCTGTCCACCGCCTTCGCCTACCCGGCCGGCTCGGCGATCCTGCCGCAACTGGTGCGCAAGGATCAGCTGCAGCCGGCTAACGCACTGGTCATGGGCATGCGCCAGCTGAGCATGTTCGTCGGCCCGGCGCTGGCCGGGGTGGTGATCAGCCTCGGCGCGCACGGCGCACAGCCGAAGGCGGTGCAGGATGCCGAAGGTCTGGGCCTGGCGTTCGCCATCGACGCGGCCAGCTTCGCCTTCTCGCTGGGCTCGCTGCTGCTGATCCGCGTGCATGGCGATTTCGATCCGAAACCCGCGGCAGGCGGCGTGCTGGCCAACGTGGCCAGTGGCGTGCGGATGATCTGGGCCGACCTGCCGCTGCGCGCGTTCATCCTCTACGCGGCGGTGGTTTCGGTGTTCGTCGGCGGGCCGCTGCAGGTGGGCCTGCCGGTGCTGGCCGATACGCGGATGGATCTGGGCGCCGCCTCGCTGGGCATCCTGATGACCGCCAACGGCGGGGGCATGCTGCTGGGCAGCTTCCTGTCGGGCCCCGCCAGCCGCTTCGTGCGCGGCCGCCTCGGCCTGATGGTGCTCACCATCGACAGCCTTGCCGGCCTGGCCCTGGCCGCGCTGGCGCTGGTGCACGCGACCGTCACCGGCGCGGCACTGCTGGCCGCCACCGGCGTGCTCGCCGGCATCGCGCAGATCGCCATCGTCAGCTGGATCCAGCGCCGCGTGGCGCCGGAGATGATGGGCCGCGCCATGAGCGTGCTGATGTTCACCTTCCTCGGCCTCGGTCCGATCTCGGCCGCGATCGCCGGCAGCCTGCTCAAGCTGGTCTCGCTCACCGACCTGTTCGCCGGCGCCGGCCTGTTGCTCAGCGTCATCGCCCTGAGCTGCATGCGCAGCCCAGCATTGCGCAGCATCGGGGCGGCGCCGGCGGGGGAATCCGTGCGCGGTTTGCATTAGAGTCACACGGCGCGACCGCGGGGGGCGGTCTTGCCACAGGCAGACAAGGGGAAATTTCGCCATGGACATACGACGCTGGATGGGCGCGCTGGTGCTGTCGTGCGCCACGTTCCTGCACGCTGAACCGGTGCCTCTTGCTGATCTTGCCCGGCACTTCCAGTACGACGAGGTGAAGATCTCGCCCGACGGCAAGTACATCGCCGCCACGGCGGTGGTGCGGGGCGAAAGCGTGCTGGCCCTGATCCGCCTCGCGGACCAGAACGTGCAGCTGCTGCGCTCGCGCAAGCAGGACGCCGTCACCGGTTTCTGGTGGGCCACGCCCACCCGCGTGGTGTACACGGTGGGGACGCGCCTGGGCGGATACGACCAACCGCTACCCACCGGCGAGCTCTACGCCGTCAACGCCGACGGCAGCAAACCGGCGATGCTGTTCGGCGTGCGCAAGGACGGCATGAGCACCGGCTCGCTGCTGCAGAAGGTGGTCAGCACGCGCGGCACGGCCGAGTTCATCGCGCCGATTCCGGCAGACCCGAAACACATCCTGGTGGCCACCAGCCTGTGGGAGGGCGGCGGCAAGAAGGGCGTGATGGTGACCGCCTCGCGCATGGACGTGTACACCGGCCTGCTGAAAAAGCTCACCACCGCGCCGGTGCGCAATGCGACCTTCGTGGCCGATCATCAGGGGCGGATCCGCTTCGCCTGGGCCAAGGACGAAAACGGCGGCGTCCAGGTGTTCCGGCTTCCGCTCGACGGCAGCGACTGGAAACCCATGCCCGAGCTGGGTTCCAGCAACTCCGTGCCGATCGCGTTCAACCGCGACGACAGTGCCGCCTACTTTACCTGCCCGGGGGCAACCAGCGGGTTCGGCATCTGCCGCTGGAGCGAAAGCCAACCGGTGCTGCAGGAAGTCTGGAACAACCCCCGCATCGAGGCCGAAGGGCTGCTGCGCGGCCTCGCCGAAGGCGACATTGCCGGCGTCACCTACATGGATGGCCGTGCCGGCATCACCCCGTTCGACATGCAGTCGCCCGCGGCACGCACCCTGGTGGCGCTGATGAAGCAGTTCCCCGGCGAGAGCGTGCGCTTCGTCTCCGGCACCCGCGATGGACGCTTGAGCGTGCTGCTGGTGGAGGCCGACGCCGACCCGGGCACGTTCTACCTGTTCGACTCCAGGACCAGCACGCTCTCGCCCCTGCTGCAGCGGGCACCGTGGATCAACCCCCAGCGGATGGCGATCAAGCAGCCGTTCGAGTTCGGCGCCCGCGACGGCATGAAGCTGCAGGGCTACGTGAGCTATCCGCCAGGCCATGAACAGGGCAAGCAGCTGCCGACGGTGGTGATGGTCCATGGCGGCCCGTTCTCCGTGCGCGACCGCTGGTGGTACGAGCCCGACGTGCAGGCGCTCGCAACGCGGGGCTACGCCGTGGTGCAGGTCAATTTCCGCGGCTCGGGCGGCTATGGCTACGACTTCGAGAAGGCGGGCTGGCGCGAGTGGGGCGGCAAGATGCAGGACGACGTCACCGACGCCACCCGCTGGGCCATCGGCCAGGGCATCGCGGATCCGCAGCGGCTGTGCATCTACGGGGCCAGCTACGGCGGTTACGCCGCGCTCGAAGGGGCCGTGAAGGAGCCGGATCTGTACCGGTGTGCGATCGGCTACGTGGGCGTCTACGACCTGCCCCTGATGTACCGGCGCGGCGACATCCCCGAGTCGATCAGCGGCGAGAACTACCTGAAGCGCCAGCTGGGCGAGGACATGGCCCAGCTGGCGCAGCGCTCGCCGATCAACCAGCTCGATGCGCTCAAGGCGCGCGTGATGCTGGTGGTCGGCGGCGAGGACCGGCGCGTGCCGCCGATCCAGGGCCGCAACCTGCACGAGGCTCTGCTCGAGCGCAAGGTGCCCCATGTCTGGCTGGAGAAACCCGGCGAGATGCACGGCTTCTACGACGAGGCCAACATCACCGAGCTGTACGGGAAGATGCTCGACTTCATCGGTTCGAGCATCGGGCCGGGCGTGGCCGGAGGCCGCCAGTAGGCGGCCTTCAGGCCTGGCCGCGCCGCCTCGTGATGTATGGCAGGGCAAACAGGTAGAGGCCGCTGAACAGCTGCGCGAACAGCGGCGGCAGCGGCGAGTAGGTCAGCCACGCCGGCGGCTCGTGCGGGCTCATCCCGCGCCAGGCAAAGTTCGCGATCACGGTCAGCGTGAACACGATCGACAGCCAGCGGTGGCTCTGGCGGATCCACTGGCCCGCGCTCATGCCGCCCCCTGCGTGCGGGCCTCGATCATCTTCCAGCCGTTGCCGGAGGGATCGCGGAAACCCGCGTCCACCGTGCCGTAACGGCTCGTCGGCTCCTGGGTGAACTCCACGCCCAGCGCCTGCAGCCGCTCGAAGCTCGCCCGGCAATCGTCCACCACCAGCACCAGCGGCGGCATCGCGCCCTTGGCCACCATCTCGCACAGCGTCTGCGCGGTCGCCGCGTCGTGCACCGGCGGCCCCGGCCTGAACAGGCCAAGCTGGAACGAGGGCTGCTCCGGATGCTGCACGGTCAGCCAGCGATAGTCGCCGTTGCGCGCATCAGCGCTGACGACAAAGCCCAGCTTGCCGACATAGAACGCCAGCGCTTCATCCTGATCGCGGACATAGAGTCCGGCTACATCGACACCTTGGGTCATGGAACCTCCGTGGGTTGGAGTGTCTTTTTTACCCGGCGCCCTGCTTCCGCCGCTTCTCCGAAACTGCGCTCCTGAGGTCGGGCCGGTGCGCGGCACGCACGATGCACTCCGGGACGCGCTCGCGCTCGTGCAGGGCAGCGCGCTGGCGCGCGCGGAACTCACCCGGGCTCTCGCCGGTGATGTCGCGGAAGATCCGCCCGAAGGTACCGATGCTGTTCCAGCCGGTCTGCAGCGCGATCTCGGTGACCGGCAGGTCGGTATCGCGCAGCAGCGCCGTGGCGCGCTCGATCCGGCGCGTGAGCAGATAACGATGCGGCGGCACGCCGAACGCCTCCCGGAACGAACGCGCGAAGTGCGCCGCCGACACCGCACTCACCTGCGCCAGCCGCCGCACCGGCCACTCCTCGTGGGACGCCGCGTCCATCCGGTCCTTCGCGCGCAGCAGGCGGCGCAACAGTTCGGGATTCTGGCCCATCGGCTTTTCATACCCTGCGTAACGCCCTCGCACCGGCGTTGCACAGCGGGCGGGACATGCGGATGACTACGCCGGACAGTGCGGCATAACCCCGCTGCACTGCAAGCGCGACTGGCAGTCCAAAGCGTTCCAGACGGCGCGCCTGACGACCCCGGCGCGGTGAAGCAGCAGATGCGCGGGCACGGCGGCCAATGACGCTGCATGACGACGAGATAACTGCTCGAGCGGCAGCACACCAATCTAAGAACGGCACGATCCAGGCACGAGTCATCGCAAAACTGCGGCCGGTCCACAAGGAAATGCCGATCCATTTCCCGGATAAGGATTTCCCCCAATATCCAGTCACCTGGAGCCGATCCCAAGCTTTTGTCCTTTGAATAATGCCCATCACGAGACACCTTGGCCTGAAGGCGGTGTTGCCGAAAATACCGATGCAAGTTCAGAATGTGCTGACTTCAGGGGGAAGCACATGGAAAAGTCGAAGGGAAAGACTCGGCCGAATCACGAGATGACCGGCCGCTGGTATCGGCCGTGCGTGATCGCATTTGCAGTGGCGTCGGCACTCGGGCTGGCGGGCTGTGGAGGCGGTGGGGGCAACGTCGCCCCTTCGGCGCCACCACCTCCGCCACCACCACCAGCAGGCGGCAGCAGCTTTGCCGGTGGCAAGGTGACCGTCGGCTCCCACGATGTCGTTACCTGGGCCGATGACATCCAGGGATCGATTGACCTGATCAAGGATGGAACCGGCACGCTGGTGTTGACCGGGACCGGCAGCTATACCGGCGGCACCACGATCGACGAAGGCACGTTGCAGCTGGGTAATGGCGGCACGACCGGCTCGATCACGGGAGACGTGAAAGACAACGGCTTCCTGGTATTCAACCGCAGCGACAATTTGACCTTCAGCGGAATCGTGAGCGGGAGCGGCTCACTCGAGCAGGCCGGCAAAGGCACGTTGACGCTGACCGGCGCCAACACCTACACCGGCGGTACCACGATCAGTCATGGCACGTTGCAGCTTGGCAATGGGGGCACGATCGGTTCGATCGCCGGGGACGTGGCGGACAACAGCTCCCTAGTGTTCAACCGTAGCGACGACGTGACCTTCAGCGGAATCGTGAGCGGAAACGGTTCGCTCGAGCAAGCCGGCAGGGGCACGTTGACGCTGACTGGCGCGAACACCTACGCCGGCGGCACCACGATCAGTCATGGCACGCTGCAGCTTGGCAATGGGGGCGTGACCGGTTCGATCAACGGGGATGTGTTGGACAATGGCACGCTGGTGTTCAACCACCTGGAGGACATGACCTTCAGCGGAGCCGTCAGAGGTAGCGGTTCGCTTGAGCAAGCGGGTGAGCGCACTTTGACGCTGACTGGCGCAAGTACATATGCCGGCGGCACCACGATCAGCAATGGAAGATTGCAGATCGGCAACGGTGGCACGCACGGATCGATCACCGGCGATGTGTTGGACTATGGATCGCTGGTGTTCAATCGTAGCGATGACCTGATTTTCAAGGGCATCATAAGCGGCGAAGGTTCACTCGCGATAGCCGGCAAGGGTACGTTGATCCTGACGAACGACAGTACGTATACCGGCGGCACCACGATCAATGACGGTCCGCTTATGTTTGGCACCGGCGGCACGCTGCAGCTCGGCAACGGTGGCACGACCGGCTCGATCACCGGTAACGTGATAAATGACGGATCACTGATATTCGACCGCAAGGACGATGTGACGTTCACGGGCGCCGTCACTGGCCGTGGTTCGCTCGAGCAAGCAGGCGAAGGTACATTGACGCTGACTGGCGACCACGGGTACTTCGGCGGCACCCTGATCAGCCGAGGAACATTGCAGTTGGGCAACGGCGGCACGACCGGCTCGATTGCCGGCAACGTGACGGACAACAGCTCCCTTGTGTTCAATCACGGCGGGGACGTGCGGTTTGGCGGCGCAATCAGTGGTAACGGGTCGTTGGAGCAGGTCGGCAAAGGCACGCTGACGCTGGCTGGCTTCAATACGTACACCGGCGGCACCACGATCAGCAACGGCATACTGCGGTTGGGCGACGGCGGGACGGACGGGTCGATCGTTGGCGACGTGCGGGATGAGGGATCGCTGGAGTTCAACCTCCACAACGACTTCACATTCAACGGCATCGTCAGCGGCGACGGCTCTCTGGAGCAAGCCGGCAGCGATACATTGACGCTGACGGGCACCAACACCTACACCGGCGGCACCACGATCAGCAACGGCAGGTTGCGGCTCGGCGACGGTGGCGTATCCGGCTCGATCATCGGTGACGTGGCGGATAACGGATTCCTGGAGTTCGATCGCAGCGACGATGTGACTTTCAACGGAATCGTGAGCGGGAGCGGTTCGCTCGAGCAGGCAGGCAAGGGCACGTTGACGCTAAGCGGCACCAACACCTACGCCGGCGGCACCACGATCAGCAACGGCACTTTGCAGATCGGCAACGGCGCAACGGCGGGATCGATCATTGGAGACGTGATGGACAACGGGTCGCTGGTATTCAACCGCGGCGACAACATGACGTTCAATGGCCGGATTGGCGGCTACGGTTCGCTGGTGAAGTTGGGCGGAGGTGCATTGATCCTGGGGAACGACAACCAGTATACCGGCGGTACCACGATCAGCGCGGGGACGCTGCAAGTCGGTGACGGAGGCACGACCGGCTGGATTACTGGCGATATCACGAATAACGGATCGCTGGTGTTCGATCGAAGTGACGGTCAGATCTTCAGCGGAATCGTCAGTGGCAGTGGATCGCTGGAGCAGGCGGGCAAGGATACATTGATTCTGAAGGGCGCCAACACATACACCGGTGGTACCGCGATCAGCCAAGGAACGTTGGAGATTGGCGTAGGCGACACAAACGGATGGATCACCGGCGATGTGCTGGACAATGGATCGCTGGTGTTCAACCGCAGCGATGACGTAGTTTTCGGTGGCCTCGTCAGCGGCGGCGGCAGCTTGGAACAAATGGGACCAGGCACGCTGGTCCTGACAGGTGACAACACATATACCGGCGGCACCACTGTCAACAGCATACAGTCCGGCGTTTCCGTGTTGCAGATTGGGAACGGCAGTACGCACGGATCAATTGAAGGCGATGTGGTGGTCAACCATGGAATGCTGGTATTCGATCGCAGTGACGACGTTACCTTCGATGGACTCATTAGCGGCTATGGAAGTGTCGTCAAGAGCGGCGAGGGTACGTTGATCCTCTCGCAAGCCAACACTTATAGCGGCGGCTCCACCGTAGAGCAGGGTGTTCTGAAAGTCCTCGCCGGCACTGGGCTCGGTACCGGGAGCATCTCAGTAGGGAGCGCTTCCGCTCAATACACGGGACAAATCCTGAAATTAGACACCGGTGCGGATCTCCCCAACAATGTCTTTCTATACGACGGCGCGACACTGGACAACTCCGGCACGATCCACCAATCCGTCTCCGACGCCACGGTGCAATCCAGCGACTCGGGTAGCGTCACGGTGGTGAACCGTGACGGTGCGCGCATTGACGGGAGCTATCAGGGAATCCAACTGGGATATGGCGGCAGCATCAGCAACGGCGCTGGCAGTGTCATCAGCGGTTTCACTCGTGGAATCTCGTCGGACGTTGGTGGCGCAATCACGGTGAATAACTCAGGCGGGAGCATCATTGGATGGACCACCACCAACCTGCAGCTCGGGGACGGTATATCAGCCGTTTCCGCCACCATCATCAACACGGACGGCGGAAGAATCGAAGGACGAGCCGCGGGCATCGTGGTGTTTTCCGATGCGACGATCCTCAACAGCAACGGCAGCGTGATTTCCGGGAACGGTGCTGGCACCGGCGCTGGGATCGCGCTGTTCGGCGGTGGCGTGGTGACAAACGACGGCGCCACCATTGAGGGTCTCGGCGAAGCGATAGTTGCCTATAGTGGGACAACTACCATAAGCAATCTCAATGGCGGCATGCTCATCGGCAACGTGGATCTCAAGGCCGACGCGGCCAATGTCGTCACCCTGATGGCAGGCAGTTCGATCCAGGGAAACTTGTCCTTGGGCACTAATCCGCAGGCCACCCTGACACTCAATGGCGACAACGCCCTGCCACAGTCGTACTCGGGTGCTGTCTCGGGCACCACTACGTTTGCCGGCACCCTGATCAAGGAGGGTACGGGTAGTTGGAATATCGATACTGGCGACCTGTCGGGCGTAATCGAGACCGACGTAAACAACGGCGCATTGCATTCGAACACCGTTCTGGCTGGTATGGTCAATGTGGCCGCACAGGGAACGCTGGATGGCGGGCCCGGCGTATCCGGGACCTTGTCCAATGCTGGCAAGGTGGCCGTTCACGATGGGGATTCGGCGATAGGTGAAAATTATGTCCAGTCGTCGTCGGGTACGTTGGCCATCAGCTTGGGCAGCAAACTCAATGTGGCCGGTACAGCGACGCTGAACGGCGGCAGCCTGGAAATCACGGGTGCCGATAGCGGCTATGTGAGCAACACCCACACCGATGTCCTTGCCGCCGCCGGAGGCGTCAGCGGCACCTTCGACCAACTGGTCAAGGACACCGGTGTGGTGTTCACGGCAACCACCATCAACTACGACGCCAACAGCGTGTGGCTGGACACCACCGGTCTCGACGTAACCACCGCAGCCGCCGGCGATGGCGTGAGCTACACCCCGGCTTCCTTCGGCAGCGCACGACGAGTGCAAGGTGCCTTCGAGCAACTGGACGACAAGATCGCGACCGGCGATCTCGCTGACGTGCCAGGCGACTTCCTGCAGGCCGCCGGGCAATTCCAGCGGGCGCCGACCCTGCAGGCCGCGCAGGCCTCTCTGCAAAGCCTGTCCGGCCAGCTGCATGCAGCCAGCGCTGCGATGACTTTCGAGACTATCGGCGCATCCAGCCGCGCATTGTCGGATCGCTTCGACAATCTGCTCGACAAGGGCACCGGCTTCGGCATGTGGACGCACGACCTCGGCATGGGTGGCGACATGGCTCGCGCCGGCTTCAGCGATGTCGGCTTCCAGTTGAATGGTTGGCTGGTCGGCAACGACCGCCAGATCGGCCGTTCCGGCGTTGCCGGCTACGCGTTCGGGCAGAGCCAGGGGCAGCAGCGGCTGCACCAGGGCTACGATCACGACCGCAGCCGCAGCACCGAGGGCATGCTGTATGCCGCCTGGCTCAATGGCAACTGGTACACGCAGGGCCGCGTCGGCTTCGGCCATTTTCAGCAGGACACCACCCGACAGATTCTGCTGGGTGAAGGCATGCAGGGCGTGGGAACCCAGTACGGTGGCAACTACGACGTGGCCCATGGCGAAAGCGGCCTGCGTTTCCAGCATGGCAACACCAACGTCGCCCCGTTCGCCAATGTGGAGTACGCGCGCATCGGCCGCGACGGCTTCGCCGAGCAGGGAGCCGGTGGCTTTGGCCTCCGGAGCAATGCGCAGAGTCTGGATCGGTGGCAAGCCGGCCTGGGCGTGCGCGCGGGCCGTCATTGGGACCTGGATGGCGGTCGCACCGTCGACTTCAGTGCACGCGCGCAATGGGAGCGGACCCTCGCCTCGCACGGCGACGAGTTCAACGCCAGCTTCGTCGGCCTGCAGCAATGGCAACCACTGGTCGGTATCGGCTTGTCGCGCTACAGCGGCGAGTTCGACGCCGCGCTGGACGCGAGGTTGTCGGCGCATACCTCGCTGAAGTTCGACTACGACTACGAGATGGGCCAGCGCGATCATGCGCAGATGGTGTCTGCAAACCTGAGCATGACGTTCTGAGCCTCGGCAGCTGATCAACGGGTGGAAGTAGTTGCCTCGGGGTAGCTGTTTCCACCCTCTTCGATCCGCAGCCGCGAGGCGCCCCGCGCCCTTTCCCCGGTGCCGGGCGAAGAAGCGGGTATCGATTCGCTGCACGGGCGCGATGAAATGGCTGCCCGGGAAGGTATGCAGGGTCTTGTCCGGTGAGCCGAACGCGTCGAACAGGGATAGCCCCGACTCCCGGTCGATCTCCTCGTCATTTCGGGGCAACGGGAACTCGATGGAGATGGTGACCTGCCGCCGCCCGGGTGATCGCTTCGTAGACGAATACGCCGCCTATTTTCACCGGCCCTGCGGCCAGCGGCGGTTTCAGCATTTGCCGCTGGGACCGAAGCCGAACCCATGTTGCGGAAGTATGCAGTAGCCCCAGCATCGAGGCCGGCGGTCTGTTGCGTCACCACGGTCCCAAAAGAGCTAGGATTCGAAAAGGCCGCGCAAGTTCTTTCGCTTTCTTCAAGCCAAGCGTCGCACCTCAAGATGGAATCCGCAGGGGGATCCAATGGTCGATAAAAAGCATGGACGGCCGTGTGCCGTGGCGTTTGCCGTGGCGATGGCACTCGGATTGTCGGCCTGCGGAGGTGGCGGTGGCTCCAATGTCAGGCCGTCGCCACCCCCGCCACCGGCGGGCGGCAGCGGTTTTGCCGGGGGCGAGATCGACGTCGGCGCTGGCGACACGCTTGTCTGGCCCCAGGACATCGGCGGTTCGATCGACCTGATCAAGGTCGGTGCAGGCACGCTGGTACTTGCCGGCACCGACAGCTACGGCGGAGGCACCACGATCAGCGAAGGGACATTGCAGATCGGCAACGGCGGCACGACCGGCTCGATTGCCGGTGACGTAAACGACAATGCATTCCTGGTCTTCAACCGCAGCGACGACTTGACCTTCAAGGGGCTCGTCAGCGGCAGTGGTTCGCTCGAACAAGCTGGGAAAGGCACGTTGATCCTGACCGGCACCAACACGTACACCGGCGGCACCACGATCAGTCGCGGCGTCCTGCAGCTTGGAAACGGCGGCACGGCCGGTTCGATCGTCGGCAATGTGACGAACAACGGGTCGCTGGTGTTCGACCGCAGCGATGACGTGACTTTCAAGGACATCGTCAGCGGTAGTGGCTCGCTGGAACAGGCGGGCAAGGGCACGTTGACTCTGACCGGTGCCAACACCTACTCCGGCGGCACCACGATCAGTCGCGGCATCCTGCAGATCGGCAATGGCGGTACCACCGGCTCGATCACCGGTGACGTAACCGACAACGGATTCCTGGTGTTCAACCGCAGCGACGACTTGACCTTCAAAGGCCTCGTCAGCGGCAGTGGGGCACTCGAGCAAGCCGGCAAGGGAACGTTGACCCTGACCGGCGCCAGCACGTACACCGGCGGCACCACGATCAGTCGTGGTGTCCTGCAGCTTGGCAACGGCGGCACCACCGGGTCGATCGTGGGCGATGTGGCAAACAGCGGATCGCTGGTATTCAATCGCAGCGACGACTTGACCTTCAAGGGCCTCGTCAGTGGCAGTGGGTCGCTCGAGCAAGCTGGTATGGGCATATTGACCCTGACCGGTGCCAATACCTACAGCGGCGGCACCACGATCAATCGTGGCGGCCTGCAGCTTGGCAACGGCGGCACCACTGGGTCGGTCGTGGGCGATGTGGCAAACAGCGGGTCGCTGGTGTTCAACCGCAGCAACAACGTGATCTTCGACGGCATCGTGAGCGGCAGCGGCTCGCTGGAACAGGCCGGCAGCGGCACGCTGATCTTGACCGGTGCCAACACCTATACCGGCGGCACCATGATCAGCCACGGCGTCTTGCAGCTCGGCAACGGCGGCACCGCCGGCGCGATCCTCGGTGACGTGGCGGACAACGGACTACTGGTGTTCAACCGCCGCGACGACATGACGTTCAGCGGTATCGTCAGCGGCAGTGGTTCGCTGGTGCAGGCCGGCAACGGCACTTTGACCCTGACAGGCCTCAACACCTATACCGGCGACACACGGGTGAACGCCGGCAGTCTGTACGTCGACGGCGACCAGTCAGCCGCCACCGGCACGATCGCCATCGCCAACGGTGCCGCATTGGGCGGCATGGGCACCTTGGGTGGCGATGTCACCGTGGCCGATGGCGCCACACTGACTCCCGGCAGCAATGGTGCCACCGGCACTCTTACCATCAAGGGCGACCTCAGCCTGTCTGCCGGCTCGACGCTTGATTACACCTTTGGTCAAGCCAACACGGTGGGCGGCCCACTCAACGATCTCACCAACATCAATGGCGACCTGGTGCTGGACGGCACGCTCAACGTCAGCGTCGCAGCGGGTGGCAGTTTCGGCCCGGGCATCTACCGCGTGTTCAACTACACCGGCACGCTGACAAACAATGGTCTGGCCCCGGGCAGCATTCCCTCTTCCAGCGTGATCGTGCAGACCGTGGTCGCGCATCAGGTCAACCTGATCAACGCAGACGGCATGGCTTTCAGCTTCTGGGATGGCAACGCTGGACCCAAGAACAACCGGGCAATCAATGGTGGCAGCGGGACTTGGGAGAGCGGCAACTCGCTCACGAGCGACAACTGGACTGACGCCAATGGGGCGGCCAATGCGCCCTTCGGCGATCGCTCCTTCGCTGTGTTCCAGGCCGCACCTGGTGCGGTCACGGTGAGCGACGGCAACGGCGACATCAACGTAGCAGGCATACAGTTCGCCAGTGACGGTTACTACATTCAAGGTGACACGATCCATCTCGTGGGCATCGCGAGCGATCCCATGCACTCGATCATCCGTGTGGGCGATGGCACGACTGCCGGTGCGGGCTACTTTGCCACCATCAACAGCGTGCTCGATGGCGACTCGATACTGGTCAAGACTGACCTCGGCACGCTGATACTGAACGGCACAAATACCTATACCGGCGGCACCACGATCGACGAAGGGACATTGCAAATCGGCGATGGAGGCACTGCCGGTTCGATTGTCGGTGATGTGACGGACAACGGATCGCTGATATTCAACCGCAGCGACCAGCTGAATTACGACGGTAACGTCAGCGGGACTGGCTCGTTGGAGCACGCCGGCACGGGCACGCTGATCCTGACGGGTACCAACACGTACACCGGCGCCACCACGGTCAGCGTGGGAACATTGCAGATCGGGGATGGCGGAACAACCGGCTCGCTCGCCGGCGACGTGATTAACAACACGTTTTACGGCTCTCTGATATTCAATCGTAGCGATGATTGGAGCTATGGCGGCGTCATAAGCGGAAGCGGCAGCGTGGTGAAACTGGGTAACGGTACGTTGACCATGAGTGGTGCAAATACATATACCGGCGGCACTGCCGTGAAAGCTGGCACGCTGAAAATGGTATCCGGTGCAGAAATGGCGTCTGGAATCGTTGTAGGCGGCGCGGGCCAGAACGCCAGTTTGCAAGTTGACAAGGGAGCAACGGTTTCAGGGCAAGTGCTCATTGAAGCTCAAGGGGCGCTTGACAATGCCGGTCACATTGCAACCTCGACTACCTTCGTGCCGGCGGTCGGCGGTTATGGCGACGGGGCAATCGTCACAAATCACGACGGTGGCCTTATCGAAAGCGATTTTTCGCAACCCGGGTCCAGCTTTCCCGCGGTAAGCCTTGGACCAAATAGTACCCTGCTCAATAGTTCGGGCAGCACCATTCGCGGTTATACAGGTGTAGCAACCGAAGGCACCGTAAACAATGCCGGCGGCACTATCGCTGGGATGGTTGACGACGCCATCGATGGCCATGCCACCTTGGTCAACAATACTGATGGCGGCCAAATTACTTCAGGCGCCAGAGCGCCATTCAATCTCCTCATCAGCAGTGGTGTCAAGACGTTGGCTGCAAATGCGGTTGTCAACAACCTGGGCGGCAGCACCATTGCGGGACGTGGTTTCGGGACTTATTTTTTTGATGGAGGTACGGTAACCAACGATGGCGACAGCCTTATTTCCGGCAACGTCGCAATCTATCTGGGAACCATGTCAAGCGCGACAGGCTTGGTAAATAATACTGGCGGTAGCAGGATTAACGGAACGGCAGCTGGCATCGTGCTGAAACAAGGCGGTACCGTGACCAATGACGCAGGCGCCACCATCGAAGCGACCGCAACTCCCTCCGCAGACTGCTCAATCACACTTGCATGCGGCATTTTCGTTCCCATCCACAGTCCATATGGTAGTTACGGGTCAAATGGAGTACTTGACCTGACGAACGCGGGTACCATTATTGGCAATGTGCAAATGGACCCGACGGTAGCCAACAACACTACTCTGGTGACCGGCGGCGTCATTGATGGCGACCTGAAAATTGGTCCGAATGCTCAGTCCATCCTGACGCTTGATGGCAACGCTGGCACGAGACAGTTGTACTCGAACGCGGTGACGGGGACGACCACATTCGGTGGAATTCTGGTCAAGAATGGTGGCGGCACCTGGGTCATCGATAGCAGTGATCTGCAGGGCGTCATCGAAACATCTGTCACTGTCGGGTCTTTGCAGGCAACGCAAACACTCTCCGGCAACGTAACCGTGAACGCTTCCGGCAGCCTTGATGGCGTTCCCGGCGTAGCTGGGGACCTCTCCAACGCTGGCAAAGTAGCCGTCCACGAAGGTGATTCCAACGTTGGCGGCAACTACACCCAGTCATCTGCGGGGACGTTGGCCGTCAACCTGGGCAGCAAGCTCGGCGTAGCCGGTACCGCCACGCTGAACGGCGGCACGTTGGAAGTGACCGGTGCCGATAACGGCTATGTCAGCAACGCCCATACCAATGTGCTTACCGCGAGCGCAGGCGTCACCGGTACCTTCACCCAGTTGATCAAGGCAACGGGCGTAGTGTTCACCGCGACCACCATCAATTACGACGGCTACAGCGTGTGGCTGGACACCACCGGCCTCGACGTGACCACGGCGGCTGCGGGTCGCGGCGTGAGTTACACCGCGGCTTCCATGGGCAGCGCACGGCGTGTGCAGGGCGCCTTCGAGCAGTTGAACGGCAGGATCGCGGCCGGCAACCTCGCCGGTGTGTCGGGCGACTTCGTGCGTGCCGCCGGCCAGTTCCAGCAGGCGCCCACGCTCCAAGCGGCGCAGGCTTCGCTGCAAAGCCTGTCCGGCCAGTTGCATGCGGCCAGCGCGGCGATGACGTTCAAGGCGATCGATGCGTCGAATCGTGCGTTGTCCGATCGGTTCGACAACCTGCTCGACAAGGACAACGGCTTCGGCATGTGGATGCAGAACCTCAATGTCGGTGGCAACATGGCGCGCGCCGGTTTCGATGGCGTCGGCTTCCAGTTGAACGGCTGGCTGGTCGGCAACGATCGCAGGATCGGTCAATCCGGCGTGGCCGGCTACGCGTTCGGCCAGAGCCGGGGGCAGCAGCGGCTGGACCAGGGTTTCGACCGCGACAACAGTCGCAGCACCGAAGGCATGATGTACGCGGGCTGGCTCGACGGAAACTGGTACACGCAAGGTCGCATCGGCTTCGGCCGCTTCCAGCAGGATGTCAGCAGGCAGCTTCTGCTGGGCAACAGCTTGCAGGGCGTGCGGACCCGGTACGACGGCAGGTACAACGTGGCTTACGGCGAGAGCGGCCTGCGCTTCGGCCGCGGCAACCGGCATGTCACTCCGTTCGTCAACGTGCAGTACGCGCGCATCGATCGCGACGGCTTTGTCGAGCAGGGTGCGGGGGGCTTCGGCCTGCGCAGCAACGCGCAGACGGTGGATCGCTGGCAGGCAGGCATGGGCGTACGCGCAGGTCGGCACTGGAACCTGGAGGGTGGACGGGCCATCGACTTCAGCGCGCGCGCGCAGTGGCAGCGCACCCTCGCCTCGCATGGCGACGTGTTCGACGCCAGTTTCGTCGGCATGCAGCAATGGCAGCCGCTGGCCGGCATCGGCCTGTCGCGCTACAGCGGCCTGATCGGTGTCGGGCTGGACGCAACGCTGTCGGCGAATACGAGGCTCAAGTTCGACTACGACTACGAAGCCGGCCAGCGCGACCGCGCGCAGGTGATGTCGGCGCGCCTGATCATGGCGTTCTGAGGCGGCAGCCATCGCGATGAGATGGACTGGAGGCATGCGGATGATCGCCTCCGGTTCAACCGATGTCATTACGAGCCTCGTTCCCGGGCCCCGTTCGCGTGCCATGCATGGAAACCACGATGCAGGCGGGGCAAGGGCGCGCCGCTCAGGATGCCGTCTGCGGACGCCCCAACGCCTTGCGCCGCCTCTTCTCCGCCTTGCGCTCCCTGCGCGCCGCCTTGCGGATCTTGCGGTCGTGGTTCCACAGGTAGATCGCCGGGGTGCTGAGCAGGGTCAGCAGTTGTGAAACCAGCAGGCCGCCGACGATGGCGATGCCGAGCGGCTGGCGCATTTCCGAGCCGATGCCGAAGCCGATCGCCAGCGGCATCGCCGCGCCCATCGCCACCAGGGTGGTCATGGTGATCGGGCGGAAGCGCACCAAGGCGGCCTCGCGGATCGCGTCGGGCGCGGACATGCCGTGTTCGCGCTCGCGTACCAGCGCGAAGTCGACCATGAGGATCGCGTTTTTCTTGACGATGCCGATCAGCATCAGGATCGCGATGATCGCCATCAGCGACAGCTGGGTCTGCGTCACCAGCATCGCCAGGAACGCGCCGGCGCCGGCGGCGGGCAGGGTGGAGAGGATGGTCAGCGGGTGGCCGAGGCTTTCATAGAGGATGCCCAGCACGATGTACATGGCCAGGATCGAGCCCAGCAGCAGCACCATGCCGTTCGACTGCGCCTGCTTGAGGCGCTGGTTGGCGCCGGTGTATTCCACCTTCACCCCGTCTGGCAGGTGCACCGCGAAGGCGGCCTGGTCGACCAGCGCCACGCCGCGGTCCTGGGTGACGTCCTTGGCCAGGTTGTAGCTGATGGTGACCGCCTGCAGCTGGTTGTGGTGGCGCACGCGCAGCGGGCTGATCGCCGGCTCCATGGTGGCCACCGCGGAGAGCGGAATCATCCGCCCCTGCGCGCTGCGCACGTGGATGTCGAGCAGCGACTGCGGGCTGAGGCTCTCGTTGGGGCCGGCGTTGAGCACCACCGCGTACTGGTTGATGTCCGAGTAGATCTGCGACACCTGGCGCTGGCCGAACGCGCTGAACAGCGCGGTGTCGATCGCGCCCACGCTGACGTGCAGCCGCGCGGCGGCCTCGCGGTCGATGCGCAGCTGCTGCTGCTTGCCGACCTGGTCGAACGGGCTGGTGACGTCGCGGAACTCCTTCAGCGTGCGCAACTGGCGCACCATCTTCAGCGCCCACGGCTGCAGGTCGGTGCCCTGGTTGCTGGTGAGCTGGAACTCGTACTGGCCGCCCTGGTCGCCGCTGCCGCCGCCGCCGAGGAACTGCGAGCCGGTCACCGCGACCTTGACGTCGGGCAGCCGGTCGTATTGTTTCGACAGCCGCTCGATCACCGTCTTGATGCCGTCGGCGCGCTCGCCCGGGCCGTCGCCGCGCGGCTTGAGGTCGACGAACATGCGCGCGCTGTTGCCTACCGCGCCGCCGGCGCCGTTGCCGCCGAGCAGGGTCAGCTGGTCGAGCACGGCCGGGTCGTCCTGCATGATGCGCTGCACCTGCAACGCGCGCTCGGCCAGCACGGTGGGCGCGATGTTGGCGTCGGCGTCGATGTCCACCTGCAGCTGGCCGGTGTCCTCGTCGGGCATGAAGGTGCCGCCGGCGGTCTTCACCACCGCCGCGCCCAGCGCGAAGGTGAGGATCAGCAGCAGCAGCGGCTGCCAGCGCATCAGCCGGCGGTGGCGCATGGCCCAGTCCAGCGCGCCCTCGTACAGGCGCAGCAGGCCCCGGTCGAAACGTTCCACCGCCCGTTCCAGGCGGCCGGGCGACCGCGTCGGCACCGGCTCGTGCTTGAGCAGGTGGCCGCACAGTGCGGGGGTGAGGGTCAGCGACACGATGGCGGAGATCACCACCGCCGCGGTCAGCGTCACCGAGAACTCGCGCAGCAGCATGATCAGCACGTTGTTGCCGAACAGCAGCGGGGCGAACACCGCCACCAGCGACAGCGTGATCGACACCACGGTGAAGCCGATCTCGCGCACGCCGCTCAGTGCCGCCGGCAGCGGCGCCATGCCCTGTTCCATGTGGCGCACGATGTTCTCGATGACCACGATCGCGTCGTCCACCACGAAACCGATGCACAGCACCAGCGCCACCAGCGACAGCGTGTTGAGCGTGTAGCCGAGCATCCACATCACCACGAACGCACCGGCCAGCGACAGCGGCACGCTGAGCATCGCGATCAGGGTCGGCCGCATCCGGCGCAGGAACACCAGCATCACCAGCGCCACCATGGCGATCGAGATCAGCAGCGCGACCTTCACCTCGTGCAGCGCCGACTGGGTGGTCTGGGTGAGGTCGAACACCGGCAGCATGTTGACGTCCGACGGCAGCGAGGCCGCCAGCTGCGGCAGGCGCGCGCGGATCGCCGCCACCGTGGCCACCGCGTTGGCCTCCGGCCGCTTGGTGATCTGCAGGCCCACCGTGCGTGCGCCGTTGAACCAGGCCGCCTGGTACTGGTCCTGCTGGCCGGAATAGACCGTCGCCACGTCCGACAGGCGTACCGGCGCACCGTTGCGCTCGGCGATCAGCAGGTCGGCGAACTCGGCCGGTTCGCGCAGGCCGTCGTTGGCGCTCACCGTCATCTGCGTGTGGCCGTTGCTGATGATGCCCTGCGGCGAGTTGACGTTGGCCGCGCGCAGCGCGTTGGCCACGTCGTTCGCGGTAAGCCCCTTGGCGGCCAGCGCGCGGTTGTCCAGGTCGATGCGCACCGCATGCGGGGTACCGCCGAACACCTCGACCTGGGCCACGCCGTCGATCTGCGCCACGGCCGGCTTGAGCAGGGTGTCGGCAAGGTCGAACAGCTTGTCCTGCGGCATGCCGCTGGAGGTCAGGGTGAGGAACAGGATCGGGATCTGCGAGGTGTCGAACTTGAAGTACTGCGGCGGCGAAGGCATGCCCGCGGGCAGGTCGACCGCCGCGGCATTGAGCGCCGCCTGCACGTCGCGCGCGGCGCTGTCGGCGGTGCGGCTGAAGTTGAAGCGCACCGAGATCCCCACGGCGCCTTCGTTGGCGTTGCCGTACATGTCGTCGATGCCGGGAATCTGGCCAAGGTGCCGCTCCAGCGGCGCCAGCACGGTGTTGGCCATGGTCTGCGCACTGGCGCCGGGCATGTTGGCCGCCACGTAGACGCCGGGAAAATCCATCGACGGCAGCGCGGCCACGCCGAGCAGCAGATAAGCCCACAGCCCGGCCAGCACCAGGCCGACGGCAAGCAGCGAGGTGCCGGCCGGGCGGCGGATCAACGGGGCAAAGACATTCACGCGGGTACCCGGAACAGGAGGTCGGCACAGCGCAGCGCGCGCGCCAGATACGCAAGACCAGCGGTGGGCAGGGGAGTTCCTTTCATGCCGGCTTTATGCCACCGGGCATCCGCGGGCGTATGTGCCTGAAGTATGCACCATGCCGGAAGGCAGGGGCTGCGGGGATCGAGCCGGTCCGGAGATCCCGTTCACCCTGGGCGTAGCCGCGTAGCGGCGGAGTCGAAGGGCCGCGCCGCGGGGCGCTTCGATTCCGCGCCTGCGGCGCTACGCCCGGCGCGAACGGTTTGGAGGAACCGCGGGCGGCAAAGGTGCCGCTCGCCAGCTGGTCGCGAATCCCCCATTCCGCATCCCGCCTACTTGGGCAGCGCCGGCATGCCCTTCGGCACGGCGGGCATCGGCGGCGGCCGTCGGCCGCGGCGGAACTCCTCGCGCATGCGCTTCTGCATGGCCTTGCGCTCGCGGTGGTCGTGCTGCCACAGGTAGATCGCCGGCGTGCTCAGCAGGGTCAGCAGCTGCGACACCAGCAGGCCACCCAGGATCGCGATGCCCAGCGGCTGGCGCAGCTCCGAGCCGTAGCCGAAACCCACCGCCAGCGGCAGCGCCGCGCCCATCGCCACCAGGGTGGTCATGGTGATCGGCCGAAAGCGCACCAGCGCCGCCTCGCGGATCGCCTCCGGCGGCGACAGCCCGCGCTCGCGCTCGGCGACCAGGGCGAAGTCGACCATCAGGATCGCGTTCTTCTTGACGATGCCGATCAGCATCAGCACCGCGATCACCGACATCAGGGTCAGCTGGGTATGGGTCACCAGCATGGCGAGGAAGGCGCCCATGCCGGCGGCCGGCAGGGTGGACAGGATGGTCAGCGGGTGGATCAGGCTCTCGTACAGCACGCCCAGCACCACGTACATCACCAGGATCACCGCCAGCAGCAACAGCAGCACGTTGTTGAGCGCGTCGACCAGGTTCTGGTTCTCGCCGGTGTACTTGCGCTGGATGCCGTCCGGCAGGGCGGCGGCGAAGATCGCCTGGTCGACCAGCTTCAGGCCCTCGGCCGGCGTGATGCCCTCGGCCAGGTTGTAGTTGATCGAGGACGATTCGAGCTGGTTGAAGTGGCTGACCGCGGCCGGCGCCAGGTGCGGCTGGATGGTGGCCAGCGCCGACAGCGGGATCATCTCGCCGCGCGCGCTGCGCACGTAGGTGCCGAGCAGGCCCTGCGGGTTCAGCGATTCGCCGCGGTCGTTGGTCAGCACCACGCGGTACTGGTTGATGTCCGAATAGATGGTGGACACCTGGCTCTGGCCGAACGCGTTGTACAGCGCCGAATCGATCTGGCCCATGCTCACGTGCAATCGCGCGGCGGCGGCGCGGTCGACCTGCACCATCTGCTGGATGCCGATGCCGTCGAAGCTGCTGGTGACGTCCTTGAACTGTTTCATGCCGCGCATCACGTGTTCCAGGTGCAGGGTGGGGTCCTGCAGCGGCGTGCCGTCGAGGCTGTCGAGCTGGAACGAATAGCGCCCGACGTTGCCGCCGCCCAGGCCGCCGCCACCGCCGCCGCCGAAGAACTGCACCGCGGATACGCCCACATCGAGATCGCTGACGTTCTTGAAATGCGCGGCGAGGCGGTCGACCACCTGCTGCACGTCCACGTGGCGGTCGCCCGGGCCGTCGCCAAGCGGCTTGAGGTCGACGAACAGGTGCGCGCCGTTGCCGCCGTTGACGATGGTGGACACGTCCAGCACTGCCGGGTCGGCCTGGAACACCGCGGCCACCTCGCGCGCCCGCGTGGTCAACCGGCTCGGCGAGATGTTCGGGCCGGCGCTGATCTGCACCTGCAGCAGGCCGGTGTCCTCCTTCGGCATCAGGCCGCCGCCGGCGGTCATCACCACCAGCACCGCCAGCACGCCGGTCAGCACCAGCAGCACGGCGGGCTGCCAGCGCATCAGCCGGCGGTGGTGCATGGACCAGTCCAGCGACCGCCGGTACAGCGCCAGCAGCCAGCTGTCGAAACGCTCGGCCAACCGCTCCAGCCGCCCCGGCGTGCGGCTGCCGGCCGGCTCGTGCGCCAGACTGCGCCCGCACAGCGCGGGGGTGAGGGTCAGCGAGACCACCGCGGAGATCACGATGGTGGCCACCAGGGTCACCGCGAACTCGCGCATCAGCATGGTGAACATGTTGTCGCCGAACACCATCGGCCCGAACACGGCGATCAGCGACAGCGTGATCGACACCACGGTGAAGCCGATCTCGCGCACGCCGGTCAGCGCCGCCGGCAGTGGCGCCATGCCCTGCTCGACGTGGCGCACGATGTTCTCGATCACCACGATCGCGTCGTCCACCACGAAACCCACGCACAGCACCAGCGCCACCAGCGAGAAGATGTTCAGGGTGAAGCCGAGCATCCACATCACCACCAGCGCGCCGGCCAGCGACAGCGGCACGCTGAGCATGGCGATCAGGGTCGGCCGCAGCCGGCGCAGGAACAGCAGCATCACCAGCGCCACCATCACGATGCTCATGCCCAGCGCCACCTCCACCTCGTGCAGCGCCGACTCGGTGGTCGGGGTAAGGTCGAAGATCGGGGTGATCTTCACGTCGGCGGGCAATGCATGGCCGAGCGCCGGCAGCGCCGCACGGATCGCCTGGACCACGGCGATCGCGTTGGCGTCCGGGCGCTTGCTGATCTGCAGGGTCACGGCGCGGGTGCCGTTGAACCACGCCGCTGCGTACCGGTCCTGCTGACCGCCGCTCACCGTCGCCACGTCGGCCAGCCGCACCGGCACGCCGCCGTGGCTGGCGATCACCAGCGCGGCGAAATCCGCCGGCGTCTGCAGCGCGTCATTGGCGGTCACCGTCATCTGGCTGACGCCGTTGCTGAGGATGCCCTGCGGCGAGGTGACGTTGGCCGCGCGCAGCGCATTGGCGACCTGGTTGGTGGTGATGCCCTTGATCGCCAGCGCATTGGCGTTCAGCGCGATGCGTACCGCGTGCGGCGTGCCACCGCCGACCTGCACCTGGGCCACGCCGGGGATCTGCGCCACCGCGGGCTTGAGCAAGGTGTCGGTGAGGTCGTAGAGGCGATCCGGCGGCAGGCTGCTGGAGGTCAGCGTCACCAGCAGCACCGGGATGGTCGAGGTGTCGAACTTGAAGTACTGCGGCGGCGAGGGCATGCCCGCCGGCAGGTCCGCGGCGGCGGCATTGAGCGCCGCCTGCACGTCGCGCGCCGCCGCGTCGGTGGAGCGGCCGTAGTTGAACAGCACCTGGATCTGCGCGCGGCCCTCGCCGGCATTGGAGAACATGAACTGCACGCCGGGGATGCGTCCGATGTGCCGTTCCAGCGGCGCCATCACCGTGGTGGCCATGGTCTGCGCGCTGGCGCCGGGCATGCTCGCCACCACCGCCACGCCGGGAAACTCGATCGACGGGAACGCCGCCACGCCGATCAGCAGGTATGACCACACCCCCGCGATCATCAGGCCGATGGCGAGCAGCGAGGTGCCGACCGGGCGGCGGATCATCGGTGCGAATGCGTTCACGTGGCTCTCCCCTCTCGCCCAAGCATAACGGCACCCGTCCGGCCGGCGGCAGTGACGGGTGGCATGCATGCGGATGCAGGGGCGGCAGGCGGTGCCCGCCCCTGCGCTCCGGTGTAGGCGGGCACCGCCCGCCGGATTTTTCAGTCGCGCGGCCGATCAACGCGCGCCGGGGCGATAACGCAGGGTCAGCAACAGCTCGCGGCCGGGCTGGTTGAAGTACCAGACCGTCTCGTAGCGGCGGTCGAACGCGTTGGCCAGCCGCGCCTCCAGTTGCCAGGCGCGGTCCAGCTGCCAGCTGGCACGCAGGTCGGTGGTGGCATATCCGCCCAGTCGGTGCGCATTGGCCGCATCGTCGTAGCGGTGGCCGGCGGCGTTGACGGTGGCGCCCACGCCGAACGCGCCGTAGTGGCGATCCAGGTCCAGCCGCGCGGTCCGCGTCGCGCGGCGCGGCAGCACCTTGCCGTCGTTCGGGCCGCCATCCTCGTTGCGCGGCTGCAGCCAGGTCAGGTAGCCCTGCAGCTGCCAGCGGCCGAGCCAGGTACCGAACTGGCCTTCCACGCCGCGGATGCGTGCCTCGCTGATGTTGCCGGGGAAGAACTGGCTGTCCAGCGCGATCAGCTGGTCGATCCGCGTCTGGTACGCGTTCACCGCCCAACTGCGGCCATCGCGCTGCCGGCTCAGGCCCAGCTCCGCGCTACGCGACTGCTCCGGCTTCAGGTCCGGGTTGCCGCTGCCGAAGGGAAAGTACAGATCGTTGAAGGTGGGCGCGTGGAAGGCGCTGCCGTAGCTGGCGGTGAGCTTGAGCCCGTCATCGAAATGATGGCCCCAGGCGAGCGCCCCGGTGTCGTGGTTGCCGTACTGGCTGTTGTGGTCGCGCCGGGCCGAGAGGGCGAACTCCTCGCGCCCGAACGTGGCCTGGTATTGCGCGAACATGCCGGTGTCGTGGCGCCGGGTGGCGAGGAAGCCGGTGTCGCTGTCGATGCGCTCGCCCTGCCAGTCGATGCCCAGCGTCAGCAGCTGGTTCGCCGCCAGGCTGATGTCGTTCTGCCAGCTGGCCTGGTCGCGCCGCGACTGGATGTAGCCGACGAAATCGCGATTCTCGTAATTGTCGTAACGGTCGAGGTTCTGCCCCACGCCGAGCGTGCTTTTCCAGGCGCTCGCCAGGTCGAGCGCCAGCGCCGCCCCGCCGGTCTGCTGCACCGTGCGGCTGCGGTTCTGGTAACTGCCGTCGAAATGGATCTCGCCCAGACTGCGCAGCCAGTTCGCTGTCAGTTGCGCGCCGTTGTGCCAACGATAGCCGCCGTTCAAGGCAAGATTGCGGTTGCGCGAGGCGTCGCGGTCGGGCTCGTCGGTGAAGCAGCCGGCAAACACCTGGCCGGCGCCGACGCGACAGGCATTGATGCCGCCGGCGTATTGCCCGCCCACGCTTGCGTTGTACCAGGCGTGTCCGTCGCCGCCGGCCAGGCCGACCTGGCCGCGCAGCAGGTGCTGGCTGCCCCCGGTGAGCGCCAGCGACGGCGCCAGGCCGCCATCGTGCGATCCGCGGCGGGTGAAGATCTGGATCACCCCGCCGATCGCGTCGGCGCCATACAGGCTCGAGCGCGGGCCGCGCACGACCTCGATCCGCTCGATCTGCTCCACCGGCAGCTGCTCGAACGCGGCCAGGCCGCTGGCCACCGAACCGATCCGCACGCCATCGATCAGCACCAGGGTATGCGCCGAATTGCTGCCGCGCAGGAACAGCGAGGTCTGCTGGCCGTAGCCGCCGGCGTTGGCGAAACTCACGCCGGGCAGCCCCGTCAGCAGGTCGGCGACCGACACCGGCTGCAACCGTTCGATGTCGGCGCGGCTGATCACGCTGACCGACGACAGCGAGTCGCCGACGCTGACCGGCGTGCGCGTGGCGGTGACGATCACCGGCTCCAGCGCGGTGGCGCGGTCCTGTCCGGTCGCGCCGGCAGCGGAGGTGCAGGCCAGCAGCAAGGTGGCCAGCAAGGTCTTCTTCATGTTCGTTTTTCCTTCGCCGCACACCCGCGCACGGCAGCAAGTCCTGAGGGAATGGCAGCCAGGCGAAGAAGAGAGGACCGAACGACGGGCAAACGGGCAGACCGTGGTCCGGCCTCGCCCACCGCGAGCCACCAGGCAACGTCCAGGCCGGTCTCCGGGCTCGCGAGTGGCGGGCGGTGATCCGCCGGCCGCGAACGGCGCCTTCCCGTGCATCGCACAGTGGCCCTTGCCGTTCGAGTCTCTCGCTTACCGTTGCGGGGGCAGCGCCGGCCTTGCAGTGATAGCACTGCGCACCGGCTTCCCGTTTCATCCCTTGGGCGCAAACCCGCGGGACACCTGAACCGGGCCACTGTAGCGGTGGTGGCGGCGGCGGGCAATCCGCCGGCGGCGGGGATCGCCCGCGGCCCCCTCGGGGGGCCGGCGCGCACCGATTGGTCCCGAAAACGGGCGAAATCGGTATCCAACCCATGTTTTTAGAACGATTCACAAACAATTTATTGACGATGGCAATCCCCGAGCATTACTTTCGGCAGGGTCGACTTTGCCTTACTGACGCCTGCACACCACCGACGCACGGGCTTTGGGGAGCCATGCACCGGGATGGACGACATCGAACGCAACGGTCGGCACGCGACGTGACCGGGAAACCGGTTCGCGCCATCTGGCCTTCGGGCTTTTCTCTCGGGGAGATCCATCCGCAATGCAGAAATTCCATGAAATCCGCGTCTCGGGGTGGCGCCGCACCGCGCTGGCCCTGGCCCTGGGCGCCAGCCTTGGCGGCGTCGCCATGGCCCAGTCCACCACCGGCTCCATCTTCGGCCAGGCCCCCGCGGCCACCGGGGAAACCGTCGTGGTCTCCAACAGATCCGGCATCAACCGCGAAGTGACGGTCGACAGTTCGGGCACGTTCCAGGTTCGCAACGTGCCGGTGGGAACCTATACCGTCTCGCTGAAGAAGGACGGCGCCGTCGTGGACAGCCGCACCGTGACGCTGTCCCCGGGCTCCGGTGTCGCGGTCGCATTCAGCGCGACGCCGGTCAACACCACCACGCTGAGCACGGTGACGGTGTCCGCCACCGCCATTCCGCCGATCGACGTGACCAGCGTCAATTCCAGCACGGTGATCACCGCCGCGGAACTGAAGAAACTGCCGGTCGTGCGCAATGCCGAGTCGATCGCGCTGCTGGCGCCGGGCACCGTGTCGGGCAGCGGCTTCTTCTCCGGCCCCGGCAATCCCAACCAGAACCTGGTGGCGTTCGGCGGTTCCAGCGTGAGCGAAAACGCCTACTACGTGAACGGCTACAACACCGCCGAGCCGTACAAGAACCTGGGCGGCTTCCAGCTGCCCTACGGCGCGATCGACCAGCAGGAAACGCTGACCGGCGGCTACAACGCCAAGTACGGCCGTTCCGACGGTGGCGTGATCAACCAGATCGGCAAGCGTGGCACCAACCAGTGGCATTTCGGCGCCCAGGTGGTATGGCAGCCGCGGGCCCTCGAGGGCACCCCCACCAACAACCGCTACGGCAACCCGACCCTGCCGACCTCGACCACCGGAGTGGCGTACGTACCGGAAACGGACGGTCTCGCTGGCACGATCCACCAGTACCGCAACGACAACAAGCAGTGGGAAACCTCGTACTCCGCCTATCTGGGTGGCCCGCTGCTCGAGGACAAGCTGTACATGTTCGTGGCCGCGGAGACCGACAAGGTCAAGTCGACCGACGTGCAGGTGGCGCAGAACCAGGTCGTTGCCTACGACACGGACAAGGCCACCAAGCTGTACGGCAAACTGGACTGGAACATCACCGACAACAACCTGCTCGAACTGACGATGTTGAAGAACCACCAGACCAACGGTGCCGGTTCGACCTATGCATTCGACACGCCGTCGCTGACCCGCGGCGAGTACCTGACCAAGAACGACATCGACAAGCACAACGCGCAGTTCTACATCGGCCACTTCACCAGCTACATCACCGACGACGCCACGCTGAGCATCCTGTACGGCAAGGGCAAGTTCCAGAATCCCACGCAATACGCCCCCAATCCGCTGCCGTTCATTTCCCGGCCGCAGAACCAGAACCCCGCCTACCTGCCGCCGGGCACCGGACCGTTCGGCATCACCAACTCGCAGACCAACACCGCCTGGTTCTCCGACCAGGCCACCAATGCCACCCACGGCCTGCGCGTGGACTTCGACTACCGGCTGGGCGACCACGACTTGTCGGTCGGTATCGACAACATGAACTACAGCGCCAGCCACCAGGGCCAGAACCAGCAGAACCCGGACAACCCGGACCTCAACTACTACTGGCGCTACCTGTCCGACACCGTGGTGCAGAAGCGCGAGATCGGCTGGGAAACCAGCATGTCCACCCGGCAGAAGGCGTACTACGTGCAGGACGACTGGCAGGTCACCTCGAACCTGCTGCTGAACATCGGCGTCCGCAACGACCACTTCACCAACTACAACGACGTGGGCAAGGCCTTCGTCGACGAGAAGAA
This sequence comes from Lysobacteraceae bacterium, assembly GCA_040255835.1. Taxonomy (GTDB): domain Bacteria; phylum Pseudomonadota; class Gammaproteobacteria; order Xanthomonadales; family Rhodanobacteraceae; genus Rhodanobacter. Next base: position 26,198 of record JBDZVT010000012.1, on the reverse strand, counting down.
CCAGTGGGAACCGCGCATCGGTGCCAGCTGGGACGTCAACGGCGACTCCTCGTTCAAGATCTACGGCAACGTGGGCCGCTACTACCTGGCCCTGCCGGACAACGCGGCCGAGCGCGCGGCGAACGCCTCGACCTACCTCACCACCCGCTACAGCTACACCGGCGTGGACCCGGAAACCGGCGTGCCGACCGGCATCACCGCACTGGGCCCGGCCACCTCGCCCGACGGCGAGTTCGGCCTGCCCAAGGATCCCGAGCAGGTCACCGCGCGCAACCTGAAGCCGGAATACCTGGACGAGTTCATCGTCGGCTTCGACAAGAAGCTCAACGAGGAATGGGTCTACGGTGCCAAGGCCATGTGGCGTGACCTGAAGAGCGCCATCGACGACGAATGCTCGCCGACCAGCCTCGAGACCAAGATGCAGAAGCTCGGCATGATCACCACGACCGACCTGTTCGATGCCGATTCCGGGTACTACAACTCGCTGTACGGCGCGTCCTACTGCCGCCTGATCAACCCGGGCCAGACCAATACCATCCTGGTGAAATCGGACGATGGCAGCACGAGCCAACTGGTGCCGATGACCCAGCAGGACTGGGGTTACATCCAGGGCGTCAAGCGCAAGACCGGTTCGCTGAACCTGTACCTGGAGCATCCCTTCGACGGCGTGTGGCAGGCGCGCATCGACTACACCTACAGCCGTGGCTTCGGCAACACCGAGGGCCAGGTGCGTTCGGACTTCGGCCAGGCCGACGTGTCCAAGACCGAGGACTGGGATACCTGGCAGCTGATGGACGGCGCCAACGGCGAGCTCGCCAACGTGCGCAAACACCAGATCCGCATCCGCGGTGCCTACCAGGTCACCCCGGAATGGCTGCTCTCGGCCACCGTGCTGGCACAGTCGGGCTACCCGAAGGAATGCCTGGGTTACTACGGCCCGGAGGGCACGGGTGACGACCACTATGGCCCGGGTGCCGACGGCGACCCGTCCGGCTACAACAACTACGGCAGCGGCAACTACCACTGGTGCCACGGCGAGCGGATCGCCCCCGGCGACGCCGGGCATACGCCGTGGACGAAGCAGCTCAACTTCGGCGTGCACTACACGCCGTCGTTCGCCGACCACAAGCTGGCGTTCAACCTGGACGTGTTCAATGCCTTCAACGAGCAGAAGGCCATCCAGACCGACCCGGCCTTTGCCAACGGCTACGACCCCGACAACAACGCCATCCTGGTCAACCCGGCCTACGGCGACGGCATCTACTTCCAGCCGCCGCGCATGGTGCGGCTGTCGGTAAGCTACGACTACTGATCTGCGGAACTGGCCCACACTGGCCACGTCGAGCCACCGACCACGGTCGGTGGCTCTTTTTTTTGCAGAGCCTGCGGAATCGGCCGCTATCATCGGCCCATGACTGAAGCGAACCCGATCGCCGAGGAAACCCGGCTGCGCACAAGCGCCGGGCAGGCCATCGCCAGCCAGCGCTGGCAGGCGGCAGAGGAGGCGTTGACCACCCTCGTCCAGCGCGTGCCACACGACCTCGCCGCGCAGGTCGAACTGGCCCAGGTGATGCTTTGCCGCGGCCGGTTGCGCGAAGCTGCGGCGCGCATGCTGCAGCTGGCGCGCCGCCTCCCGCGCGACGCGGGGCTGATCCTCAAGGTGATCCGATGCCTGCTCGGCGCGGGCGAGACGGTGGCTGCGCGCATCTGCCTCGACCTGCTGGCGCAGGCGCCCCGACCGCCGGCGGAACTGCTGGCGGCCCAGGCCCACCTGCGCTACCAGATCGGCGAGATCGCGCCGGCACGGGCGCTGCTGGAACGGGCCCTCGCCGCCGGCCTCGACACGCCCGGCGAGCTGCAGCTGCACGCCATGCTGCTGCAGTTCAGCGGCGAATCCGTGCAGGCCCGTGCCGTGCTGCAGCAGTGCCTGGCGCGCTGGCCGTCGTTCGGCGACGCCGCCGTGGCCTGGGTCAACCTGGGCCGGCAGACGCCGGCGGACAACCGCCTCGACGCGTGGGGCGAACAACTGGCTCGCCTGCCGCCGGACGACCGGGCGGACCTCGCCTTCGTCCGTGCGCAGTTCGAATACGCGCGGTTCAAGACGCTGCACGACCTGGGCCGGCACGACGAGGCCTGGCCCGCGCTCGCACGCTGCAATGCGCTGATGCGCGAACTCAACCCGTACGATGCCCGGCGCGAGGTCGCCACCACCGACGCGCTCATCGCCATGGCACCTGCTACCGCCGCGCCCGCCGCGGCGACCGGCCCCACTCCGATCTTCATCGTCGGCATGCCGCGTTCGGGCACGACCCTGCTCGATCGCATGCTGTCGGCCCATTCGCAGGTGGCCTCGGCCGGCGAGATCACCGATTTCCGCCGCCAGTTGCACTGGCTCACCGACGTGCCGGCGGCGGCACCGTACGGCTTGCTGGAGATCGCCCGGCGCGCCGGCGGACTCGACCATGCCGAACTGGGCGCGCGCTATCTCGCACAGACCCGCTGGCGGGCACAGGGCCGCGCGTACTACATCGACAAGCTGCCGGCGAATATCCAGCTGGTCGGCTTCATCCGCCGGGCCTTGCCGCAGGCGCCGATCCTGCACATGGTGCGCGACCCGCTCGACGTCTGCTTCTCCAACTGGCGGACCTTCTTCGGCAACATCTCGCCGCACAGCTACGACCTGCGCGCGCAGGCCCACTACTACGCGCAATACGCGCGGCTGGCCCGCCACTGGCATGCGCACCTGCCCGGCGCGATGCTCGACGTGCATTACGAGACGCTGGTGCGCGAGCCGGAAGCGGAGCTCGCGCGCGTGCTGGCGCATTGCGGCCTGGCGCCCGAAGCGGCCTGCCTGCATCCCGAACGCCACCCCGGCCCGGTCGCCACGCCCAGCAGTGCGCAGGTGCGCGAGCCGATCCACACCCGCGGCTTCGGCGAATGGCAACCTTACGCCCGCCAGCTGGAACCGCTGCGGCAGGCGCTGGAGGCCGGGGCGCCGGCACCATGAGCGAGCGTACGGATGTTCCACCCATGCGTGATGCGGACCCTGCCGCGTTGATGGCGCGGTTGCGCGCGACGGCGCAGGCAGCGATGCAGGCAGGACAGTGGCCCGCGGCACGGACCGCACTGGCCGCGCTCGCGCCGCTCGCGCCGCGCGACGTGCCGATCCGCCTGCAGCTGGCCGAGGTGATCCTGCGGCAAGGCCGGATGCGCGCGGCCAGCGCACCCCTGCTCGAGGCCGTGGAGGTGGCACCCAACGATGCGCCCCTGCTCGCCGAACTGGCCTGGCGGCTGGTGGCGCAGGGGGAGGTCATTGGCGCGCGCGCCTGCCTGGCGCACCTGGCCCGGGCGCCCGCGCCGCCGGCCGAGGTACTTGCCGAGCAGGCCAACCTGCGCTGGCTGCTGGGCGAGATCCCGGCCGCCCGCGCGCTGATGGACCGGGCCGTGGCGCTCGGTATCCACGACAGCCGCGGCCATTACCTCGACGCCATGCTGCACCAGTTCGTCGGCCAGCTGGCCGAGGCCGAGAGCGCCTTGCTGACCTGCCTGCAGCACTGGCCCGGCCACGGCGACGCGGCGGTGATCCTGGCCAACCTGCGCCGGCAGACGCCCCAGGCCAACCATCTGGCGCGGTTTCGCGCCGCGCTCGAAGGCCTGCCGTCGCCCCCCGCCACCAGGCCGGACGCGCTGGCCCGCGCCAAGTTCGAATCGGCGATCTTCAAGACGCTGGACGACTGCGGCCACCACGAGCAGGCGTGGGCCGCGCTGGAACGCAGCAACGCGCTGATGCACGAGCTGGCCCCGTACGATGCCGCGGCCGAACAGGCACTGGCGGACGAGTTGCTCGCCCAGGCCGATGCCATGACTGCCCGCGCCGAGGGTTCGGCGGCACCGGCCGAGGGTCCCATGCCGATCTTCATCGTCGGCATGCCGCGCTCGGGCTCGACCCTGCTCGACCACATGCTGGGTGCCCATTCGCAGGTGGTTTCCGCCGGCGAGCTGGCGGATTTCCCGCGCCAGTTCCACTGGATGGCCGATGTCGCGCCGGGTGGCGCGCCGGCGATGCGCAAGGCGGTCGCCGCCGCCGGGCCGATGGATTTCGCCGCGCTGGGCGCGCGGTACCTGGCGCAGACGCAATGGCGCGCGCGCGGGCGGCGCTTCTACGTCGACAAGCTGCCGGCCAACCTGCGCATGGTCCCGTTCATCCGCCGCGCGTTGCCGCATGCGCCGATCCTGCATTTGCGGCGCGCGCCGATGGACGTGTGCTACTCCAACCTCAAGGCGATGTTCGGCACCGCCTCGCCCTACTGCTACGAGCAGCAGGCGCTGGCGCACTACTATCGCCAGCAGATGCGGCTGGCCAACCACTGGCAGGCGCGCCTGCCCGGCGCCATGCTCGAGGTGCCGTATGCGGATCTGGTGACCGAACCCGCAGCCACCCTGCGCCGGGTGCTGGAACACTGCGGCCTGGCGTTCGAGGAAGCCTGCCTGCACCCCGAACGGAATACCGCGGCGGTGGCCACCCCCAGCAGCGCCCAAGTGCGCGAGCCGATCCATGCGCGCGCGCTCGGCCAATGGCGCCGCTACGCGACCCGGCTGGAACCGCTGCGCCGGGCGCTCGAGGCCGACGGCATCGATCCGAACTGATCCAACGCGTACCTGCCGTTACAGGCGGTTGCCGCCGAGCCAGCTCGCACGCACGTGGAAGTCATCGTCCAGCGCCACCAGGTCGGCCCGGCAACCCGCCGCGATGCGGCCGTGGCTTCCACCCAGGCCCAGGAATTCGGCCGGCCAGGTGCTGGCCATGCGCACAGCCTCGTCCAGCGGCAGGCCGAGCATCTGCACGGTGTTGCGCACGGCGCTGGCCATGTCCAGCGCCGAGCCGGCGAGCACGCCGGCGGCGGTCTCGCAGATGCCGTCTTTCACGGTGATGGTTTCGCCGTTGAGCACGTAGTCGGGGCGATCGGCGCCCACCGGCGGCATCGCGTCGGTGACCAGCAGCATCCGGCCGCGGGCCTTGGCGGCGATCGCCACGCGCAGGCTGGCCGGGTGCACGTGGTGGCCGTCGACGATGATGCCGCACCAGCTCGCCGCGTCGTCCAGCGCGGCGCCGACCACGCCCGGCTCGCGGCTGCCGAACGGGGTCATCGCGTTGAACAAATGCGTGAAGCCACGCACGCCGGCATCCAGTGCGGCGCGGGTGGTGGCGTAGTCGGCCGCCGTGTGGCCGGCGCAAACGACCACGCCCGCCGCGGCCAGCGCGCGGATATCCGCCAGCGGTACCTGCTCGGGCGCCAGCGTGACCAGCCGGACGCCGCGATGGGGGGCGCACAACAGGGCCAGTTCGTCCGCGCCGGGCGCGTGGAAATATTTCGCGTCGTGCACGCCCTTGCGCGCGGGTGCCAGGTAGGGCCCTTCGAGATGGATGCCGAGCAGGCCCGGCACGCCTTCGGCCAGCGCCTGCTCGACCGCCGCCAGCGCCTCGCGCATCACCTCGACGCGGTCACTGATCAGGGTCGGCAGGAAGCCGGTGGTGCCGTAGCGCCGGTGCGCCGCGCCGATGCGGCGGATCGTCTCCACCGTCGGCGCCTCGTTGAACAGCACACCGCCACCGCCGTTGACCTGCACGTCGATGAAACCGGGCAGCAGCATGGCGCCGGCGAGATCGTGTGACTGCGCATCGCGCAGGCGCGGATCGGATGGCGGCAGCAGGCCGGCGATACGCTCGCCATCGAGCAGCACGGCGAGGTCGTCGTGCCAGCCGTCGGGAGTCAGTACGCGGGCGTGGGTGAGCGCATGCAGCATGACGGATTCCGTTGAAGACATTGAACACCCGCCGGTCCGCCGATTTCCGCGTGACAGCGAGCGGCGGGCATGGCCCGCCCCACGATCAGACCGTTTCGGTGACCTTGTTGAGATGCGGCGGCACGTCCGGGTTGAAACCGCGCCGCAGCGCCAGCTCGCTGGCGGCGCGGTAGAAGCTCTGGATGATCAGCAGCGGCGTACACAGCGGCGGCAGGCCGCCCGGCACCGGCAAGGTGCCGGGACCGTGCTGGCCGGGGGCGGCGACGAACACCTGCGCGCCGCGATCGCGGAACTCGCGCGCCACCGCCAGCGTGCCGGCCAGGGTGTCGTCGTCCTGACCGAAGCACAGCACGGGGAAATCCGGCCCGACCAGCGCCATCGGGCCGTGCTTCACTTCGGCCGAGCTGAACGCCTCGGCGTGCAGGCCGCAGGTTTCCTTGAATTTCAGTGCCGCCTCGAGCGCGATGCCGAGGCCGTAGCCGCGGCCGACCACGAACAGGTTGTGCGCGCCGGCCAGGCCCTTGCCGAGGTTCGACCAGTCCGCATCCCAGCTCTTGCGCAAGGCATCGGGCAGGAGCGGCAACGCCGCGTCGAGCTCGGCGTCGCCGCTCCACCGCGCGCACAGGTGCAGCACCGCGGCCAGCGCAGCAATGTAGCTCTTGGTCGCCGCCACGCTGCGCTCGGTGCCCGCGTGCAGCGGGATCACGGTGTCGGCCAGCGCGGCCAGCGGCGAATCGGCCACGTTGACCAGCGCCACCACGCGCGCGCCGGCGACCTTCGCCGCCTCCGCGGTGCGCAGCAGGTCGGGGCTCTTGCCCGATTGCGAGATGGCGATGAACAGCGCGCCCTGCCAGCGCTGCTCGGCCGCGTACACCGAGCTCACCGAGGGCGACGCCGACGCGGTGGCCAGACCCAGCCGCGTCTCGAACACGTACTTCGCATACGCCGCGGCGTGGTCCGAACTGCCGCGCGCGCAGGTGACGATGAAGCGCGGCGGCGTCTCGCGCAGCGATTGCGCCAGCGCGCTCACCACCGCCTCGTTGGCGGCGAACTGGCGCGCCACCACCTCGGCCGATTCGTGCGCTTCGCGGAACATCAGGGTGTCGCTGGCATTCATGCCGGGTCCTTCAGTCGGTGTGCAGTTCGGCGACGAAGTCGTAGATGTCGCCGCGGTACCAGGAGGTGGTGAACTCGACCACGCGGCCGTCGTCCAGGAAGCTGCGCCGCTCCACGTTCAGGCCGGCGCTGCCCACCGCGACGTGCAGCAGGCGCGCCTGCTGCGCGTTCAGCGACACCGCGCGCAGGCGCTGCAGGGCGCGGCGCGGGCGGCAGCCGAGTCGTTCCAGCGCTTCGTACAGCGAGTCGCGCACCAGCATCGGGTCGGGCAGCACCTCGGCCGGCACCACGCTGCGCTCGATCGCCAGCGGTTCGTTCTGCCCGTAGCGCAGGCGGTGCAGGCGCACCACCAGCGAGCCGGGCGAGAGGTTCATCGCCATCGACTCCTCCGGCGTCACCTCGCCGATCACCCGCTCGAAGAATTCCGAACGCGGGCGCAGGCCACGCTCGCGCAGGTCCTCGGTGAAGCTGGTCAGCCGCGACATCGGCTTGACGATGCGCTCGGCGATGAAAGTGCCGGCGCCGTGGCGCTGGGTCAGCAGGCCTTCCTCGACCAGCCCGGCGATCGCCTTGCGCACGGTGACGCGCGACAGCTTCAGCGCCAGTGCCAGGTCGCGCTCGCTGGGCAGGGCGTGGCCCGGCTCGATGTCGCGCTGCTGCACCACGTTGCGGATCGCCTGGCGCAGCCGCAGGTAGGCCAGCGGCTGGTGGTTCGCCGGGTCGCGGCAGATCCGGCGGTATTCCTTGGTCAGGGCGGTTTCCATGGCGCGCACCATACCAATAGCGATCCACCGGCCGCAAGCGGGACGGGGCTTCGCGTGGGTGGCGGCCGCGGTGGTCGCCCCCACCGACTCCGATCTGTGGCCTGCGCACAGGGAGAACGGTGATCGGGAGAGCCGCCGAAAGCGGCGCAATCCGCCCCGGCGATGAATTCGTATGCAACCGGGTGGTCGATCTGGTATTTCACTGGTACCATCGGCGAAAAACCCGGGCAGGACGGCACCCGCCGGCCCGCTGCCCGCCATCCGGCATCGAGTCGAGGTAATCGCGTGACTGCTACCCCCCAGACGGTCGAGCCGTTCGACCTGGTGATCTTCGGCGGCACCGGCGACCTCGCCGCGCGCAAGCTGCTGCCGGCGCTGTTCCACCGCTTCCTCGACGGCCAGCTGCCGCCCAGCAGCCGCATCGTCGGGGTCGCCCGCGAGGCGCTGGACGACGCCAGCTATCGCGCGCAGCTGCGCGAGGCGCTGATCGCGATCTGCGACGCGCGCCAGCTGGACGAGTTCCTGCAACAGGTGTTCTACCGTCCGCTGGATGCGCGCAAGGACGAGGGCTGGGACGATTTCGCCGCCTTCATCGGCGCCGAGCCCGAGCACGTGCGGGTGTTCTACCTGTCGACCTCGCCGGAGCTGTTCGTCGACATCTGCAAGCGGCTGGGCCATTACGGACTCAACCAGGGCAAGTCGCGCGTGGTGCTGGAGAAACCCATCGGCCGCGACCTGGACAGCGCCAACCGGATCAACGACGCGGTGGGTCAGGTGTTCGACGAGACGCAGACCTTCCGCATCGACCATTACCTCGGCAAGGAGACGGTGCAGAACCTGCTGGTGCTGCGCTTCGGCAACGCGCTGTTCGAGCCGCTGTGGAACTCCGCGCACATCGACCACGTGCAGATCACCGTGGCCGAGACGCTGGGCGTGGGCCACCGCGGCGCCTACTACGACCGCGCCGGCGCGCTGCGCGACATGGTGCAGAACCACATGCTGCAGCTGCTGTGCATGGTGGCGATGGAGCCACCTTCGTCGCTGGCGCCGGATGCGGTGCGCGACGAGAAGCTCAAGGTGCTGCACTCACTCAAGCCGATCGACGCGGGCAACGCCGGCCAGCTCACCGTGCGTGGCCAGTACCGCGCCGGCGTGGCCGAGGGCGCCAGCGTGCCCGGCTACGGCGAGGAACTCGGCAACGCGAAATCCGACACCGAGACCTTCGTGGCGCTGAAGGCCGAGATCGGCAACTGGCGCTGGGCCGGTGTGCCGTTCTACCTGCGCACCGGCAAGCGCCTCGCGCACCGCGTGTCGGAGATCGCGGTGACCTTCAAGCCGGTGCCGCATTCGATCTTCGACGCCGCCTCCGGCTCGCTGGCGCAGAACCGGCTGGTGCTGCGGCTGCAGCCCGACGAGGGCGTGAAGCTGTGGCTGACCATCAAGCACCCCGGCCCCGGCGGCCTGCGCCTGCGCCACGTGCCGCTGGACATGAGCTTCGCCGAGGCGTTCGGCGTGTCGCAGCCGGACGCTTACGAGCGTCTGCTGCTGGACGTGGTGCGCGGCAATCCCACCTTGTTCATGCGTCGCGACGAAGTGGAAGCGGCATGGCGCTGGGCCGGCCCGATCCTGGCCGCGTGGAGCGACAGCGGCGAGGCACCGCGGCCGTACGCCGCCGGCAGCTGGGGCCCGAGCGCGTCGGTGGCGCTGATCGAGCGCGACGGTCGCACCTGGCACGACGACAACGAATAGGCGCGCGCTTCACCTACTGCCTGCGCCGCCCCACCCACACTGGAACGCGTCACCCCGCCGCTGATCGAACCCGCCATGTCCGCACCCACCAACGTCACCACCCACAGCTTCACCGGATGCCAGGCGCAGGCCAGCGCCCTGGCCGAGCGCGTGGCCGAACGCCTGCGCCACGGCCTGGACCAACGCGGCCGCGCCCTGCTGGCCGTATCCGGCGGCAGCACGCCGAAGGATTTCTTCGAACAGTTGTCCGGCCAGGAACTGGACTGGGCCAAGGTGCAGGTAACCCTGGTCGACGAACGCTGGGTACCCGAAAGCGATGCGCGCTCCAATGCGCGGCTGGTGCACGCGCACCTGCTGCAGCGTGCCGCCGCCAGGGCGCAGTTCATCCCGCTGTATACCGGCGACGCCAGCCCGGAGGCGGGACTGGCCGGCGCCGAGGCGCGCATCGCCGCCCTGCCGCTGCCGTTCGACGTGGTGGTGCTGGGCATGGGCGACGACGGCCACACCGCGTCGTTTTTCCCCAGCGGCGACCACCTGGCCGCGGCGCTGGATCTGCAGGCGACCGCGCGGGTGCTGCCGATGCGCGCGCCCGCCGCCGGCGAGCCGCGCATCACGCTGACCCTGCCGACATTGCTCGACACCGGCGCGCTGTACCTGCTGGTGCGCGGCGAGACCAAGCGCGACCTGCTCGCCGACGCCCGCCTCGGCCTCGGCGCCGCGCGCGACTACCCGGTGCGCGCGGTGCTGACCCAGCAGCGCGTACCGGTGGCGGTGTACTGGTGCCCGTGACCGGCGCCAACGGCGTCACCCGTAGGAGCGCACCCCCGGATCGAGTCCGGGGCAGGCTCTGTGCGCGAACGGCGGGCGTAGCCCGCCCAAGGAGCGGCGGGCAAGAACATCGCGCACACGGTGCGCTCCTACAATCCAAACGGAACGAATCATGACCACGCTGCACCCCGTCGTCGCCGAAGTCACCGAACGCCTGCGCGAGCGCAGCCGCGAGACGCGCGCGGCGTATCTCGCGCGGATCGACGCGGTGGATCGCAGCGGGCCGCGGCGCGGGCACCTGTCCTGCGGCAACCTCGCCCACGGTTTCGCCGCCTGCGGCAGCGAGGACAAGGACGCGCTGCGCAACGGCCAGCGCGCCAACCTGGCCATCGTCACCGCCTACAACGACATGCTCTCCGCGCACCAGCCATACGAGCGCTATCCCGCGCTGATCCGCCAGATCGCGCGCGACAACGGTTTCACCGCGCAGGTCGCCGGCGGCGTGCCGGCGATGTGCGACGGCATCACCCAGGGTCGCGCCGGCATGCAGCTGTCGCTGTTCTCGCGCGACGTGATCGCGCTGGCCACCGCGGTGGCGCTGTCGCACGACATGTTCGACGGCGCGCTGTTCCTCGGCATCTGCGACAAGATCGTGCCGGGCCTGCTGATCGCCGCGCTCTCCTTCGGCCACCTGAGCGCCGCCTTCGTGCCGTCCGGCCCGATGCCCAGCGGCATCCCGAACGAGCAGAAATCCAAGGTGCGCCAGGCCTATGCCGACGGCAAGGCGAGCAAGGCCGAGCTGCTCGAGGCGGAAGCCGCGTCGTATCACACCGCCGGCACCTGCACCTTCTACGGCACCGCCAACTCCAACCAGATGCTGATGGAGATCATGGGCCTGCACCTGCCCGGCGCCAGCTTCACCGCGCCGGACACGCCGCTGCGCGATGCGCTCACCGCCGAGGTGGTGCGCCGCGTCGCCGCGAACAGTGCGCTGGGCGACCACTACCTGCCACTCGGCCACCACATCGACGAGCGCGCGATCATCAACGGCGTGATCGGCCTGCATGCCACCGGCGGCTCGACCAACCACCTGCTGCACCTGGTGGCGATCGCGCAGGCCGCCGGCATCGCGCTGCGCTGGGACGATTTCGACGCGCTCTCCGGCGTGATCCCGCTGCTGGCGCGCGTGTACCCGAACGGCTACGCCGACGTGAACCAGTTCCACGACGCCGGCGGCATGGCCTTCCTGATCGACCAGCTGCTCGGCGCCGGCCTGCTGCATGGCGACGTCAAGACCATCTTCGGCACCGGCCTGGAAGGCTATGCGCAGCTGCCGTATCTCGACGACGCCGGCACGCTGCGCTGGAAACCCGTGTCGAAGCAGAGCGGCAACCGCGGCACGCTGCGCGGTGTGGATGAACCGTTCCGCGCCGACGGCGGGCTGCGCATGCTCGACGGCAACCTCGGCCGCGCCGTGATCAAGGTTTCCTCGGTGCCGGAGGATCGCCTGCTGATCGAGGCGCCGGCGATCGTGTTCAACGACCAGGACGAGGTCGCCGCGGCCTACCAGCGCGGCGAACTCAACCGGGATTTCGTGGCGGTAGTGCGCTTCCAGGGCCCGCGCGCCAACGGCATGCCCGAACTGCACAAGCTCACCCCCACGCTGGCCCTGCTGCAGGACCGCGGCCACCGCATCGCCCTGCTCACCGACGGGCGCATGTCCGGCGCCTCCGGCCGCGTGCCGGCGGCGATCCACGTGACGCCCGAGGCGGTGGCCGGCGGCAACATCGCCAAACTGCGCGACGGCGACATCATCCGGCTGGACGCGGCCAGTGGACGTCTGGACGTCCTGATGGAGGCGCACGAACTGGACGCGCGCCTGCCGCACATCGCCGACCTGTCGCACGAACACGCCGGCATGGGCCGCGAGCTGTTCGGCCTGTTCCGCCAGGCTGCCACCAGCGCCGACCTCGGCGCCGGTGTGCTGTGAAACCTCCGTAGGGCGGGCAATGCCCGCCTGCATGACCCACATCCGTAGGAGCCCGCTCGCGGGCGATGCCTTTACCAGGAATTCGGGATTCGCAAGAGCAAGGGCATCGCCCGCGAGCGGGCTCCTGCGACGAGCGCGACAACGAGGAAGCCATGAACGACATTGAGGCCCGGCAGCGCGTCATCGAAGCCACCATGCGGCTGGCCCCGGTGATCCCGGTGGTGGTGATCCACGACGTGAAGGCGGCGGTGCCGATGGCCCGCGCGCTGGTCGCCGGCGGCACGCCGGCGATCGAGGTGACCTTGCGCACGCCGGCGGCGCTGGATGCGATCCGCGCGATTGCCGCCGAAGTGGAGGGCGCCACGGTCGGCGTCGGCACCGTGCTCGGCGCCGCCGACCTGCACGCCGCGCAACAGGCCGGCGCGCGTTTCGCGGTGTCGCCCGGCGTCTCGCCGCGCCTGCTCGATGCCGCCGACGACAGCGCGCTGCCGCTGCTGCCCGGCGCGGCCACCGCGAGCGAGGCGATGGCCCTGCTCGAACGCGGCTACCGCCACCTGAAATTCTTCCCGGCGGTGCCGGCCGGCGGCCACAAGCTGCTCGGCGCCTGGGCCAGCCCGCTGCCGCAGCTGCGCTTCTGCCCCACCGGCGGCATCAGCCTCGCCAACGCCGCGGATTTCCTCGCCCTGCCCAACGTGCTGTGCGTGGGCGGCTCCTGGCTCACCCCCGCCGACAAGCTGGCGGCCGCCGACTGGGCCGGGATCGAACGGCTGGCGCGCGAAGCCGCCGCCCTTTAGCCATCCCGGCCCGCCGGCGTCCACGCGGCCGGCGGTCGCCTCATCGCCACCGCTGACGTCGTCCAACCCCCGGCCTGGAACGCTTCCGGACTGGGGCACGCCATACCCGCCCTGATCGCTCGCTGGGTCGTCCATGACCCGGTTCCGTCGCGCGCCCGGCGAAGCAAGCCCTTGAACGGGCACGGTGGCGGGCACGACTGTCGTGGCATGGATGTTGCTGAACTGACCCAAAGCGGGAGTGGCCATTGCCGGCCACCCTGCGTGGGGCCAGAACGTGCAAGCCGTGCCGCGAGCCCGGGGCGACTCACCGCCGATTCGGCGCGTTCTCCCGAACGCGAACCGAAAGTGCGCCGTGGCAATGTCGACGTGCCGCTCGCTGCCGCGATCGCCACTGTGAAGTCAGGAGGATTGCAATGACCACGTATCACTGGCGGTGCGGATGGATGTTCGTGCTGATGGGCCTGATTGTCGCGGGCTGTTCCACGCACAAGCAGCCCGAGCCCGGCAAGGTGCTCGACGAAGCGAAGCAGGCCGGGCGTGATGGCGCGTCGTTTCCGCAGGCGACGGAGGACTACTTCCACGACATGGACGGCGGCCTGGTGCTCACGCCGGAGGAGATCAAGGGGCGCAACATGTGGCTGGTCTGGAGTGGCGGCAACGACTACTTCTGGAACCGGATGAGCGATTACACGTTCGGCGCGTTCGACCTGCTGAAGAGCATCAGCTCGTATCCGGGCCTGGGCTACTCGCGGGACGACCGCTGGGATCGCTTCGGCATGGTCAACGAGCCCTGTTTCGAGAAGGCGACCGGCCCCGACAAGGACCGCCGCGGCCTGTGGCTGGACGTGCGCGGCAAGGATTGCCCGCCGGACCCATTCGAAGACGAAAGCAAATACCCGGGCGTCGCGATCGGCTCGCGCGGCAAGCCGCTGGGCGACGGCACCACGCAGCCGGTGGGTTCGTTCTACGGCTATGCGACGGGCATCGTCGGGCTGCGCCTGTTCCCGAACCCGGATTTCGATGCAAAGGCCGCCAAGGCCTGGGATCCGGTGCGCTATTACACCGATCCTTCCTACTACAACCGCAAGGACCTGGTCCGTCCCTACCGGGTCGGCATGTCCTGCGGCTTCTGCCATGTCGGGCCCAGCCCGGTGAAGCCGCCGGCCGATCCGGAGCATCCGGCCTACGCCAACCTCAGTTCGTCGGTGGGCGCGCAATACATGTGGGTCGACCGCCTGTTCCTGTTCAACTCGAACAAGCCGGAGGGGCGCACGAATTTCATGTACCAGCTCGTGCACACCTATCGGCCGGGCACGATGGACACGTCGCTGGTCTCGACCGACAACATCAACAACCCGCGCACGATGAACGCGCTCTACGACTTCGTGTCCCGTCTGCAAATGGGCAAGCGCCTGTGGCACGAAAAGCTCGCCGGGGGCGAGCGCAACAACAAGCAGCTCAACGACTTCGTCGCCAACGGCCCGCTGACCGAGTTCTACACCCCGCCGGATACCGTGCGCACGCCCCACATACTGAAGGACGGCGCCGACTCGGTCGGCCTGCTCGGCGCGCTCAACCGGGTCTATCTCAACATCGGGGTGTTCGGCGAGGAATGGCTGCTGCATTTCAACCCGGTCATCGGCGGCAAGACGATCTCGCCGATCGCGATCGCGGATGCGCAGAAGAACTCCGGCTACTGGCAAGCCACGGAAATGGGTACGCCGAACACGGCGCTGTTCTTCCTCAAGGCCGCGCAGCCGGACTATCTGAAGGACGCGCCCGGCGGCCCCGCGTACCTCGGCGCCGATGCGGCCACGCTGGACCATGGCAAGCAGGTGTTTGCCGACACCTGCGCCCGTTGCCATTCGAGCAAGGCGCCCCGGCCACCGGCCGATCTCGGCCTGAATCCGGACAAGTGCGCCGGTGCCGGCTACCTCGACTGCTTCAGGCACTGGTGGAAGTGGACCCAGAGCGACGATTACAAGACGCAGATGCGCGCGATCGTCAAGGCGGACGATTTCCTGCAGGGCAACTACCTCTCGACCGACGCGCGCATCCCGGTAACCCTGCTGCGCACCAACATCTGCAGCCCGCTGGCGACCAATGCGCTGGCCGGCAACATCTGGGACAACTTCTCGTCGCAGTCGTACAAGCAGCTGCCGTCGGTCGGCACGGTGACTCTCAGCGACCCGTTCACCGGCAAACCGTTCACCTACGCGATGCCGGCCGGCGGGCGCGGCTATACGCGGGTGCCCTCGCTGATCGGGCTGTGGTCCACCGCGCCGTTCCTGCTCAACAACGCGGTTGGTCCGTTCTCCAGCGATCCCTCGGTGGCGGGCCGCATGAAGGTGTTCGAGGCCTCGATCGAACAAATGCTGTGGCCGCAGAAGCGCCAGCGCGACGCGGTCCTGGGCGACAAGCTGCCCGGCACCATCGACCGCACCACGCTGCGCAGCGAGATCGTCATTCCGGCCGGCTATGCGCCCCAGGCACTGCAGGGGCTGCGCGGCCGCCTGCACCGCTGGTTGCCGTGGCTGGTCGGCGATGGCGACGACATCACGATCGGACCGATTCCCAAGGGCGTGCCGGTCGGACTGCTCGCCAACCTGAAGCTGCGTGCCGAGAGCACGGACCCGGCGATGATCGCCGCCCATGTCCGCGACACCGGCGAGATGCTGCTCAAGCTCCAGCTGGACCTGGCCAAGGCACCGGCAAACGCCAGCGACGAAGACCTGCGCGAGCGCTTCGCGAACCTGAAGGCGCCGATGCTGCGGCTGAGCAAGTGCCCGGATTTCGTCGTCAACCGCGGGCACTACTTCGGCACGGCGCAGTTCAACCAGCAGGCGGGCCTGAGCGATGACGAGAAGGCATTCGGCCAGGTGCCGGAATTGACCGATGCCGACAAGCGCGCGCTGATCGAGTTCCTCAAGACGTTCTGATTCTCCGGCAACCGCTCGCATGGAACCTACCGATGAGCTCACCTGGGATTACGTCATCGTCGGTTCCGGCGCCGGTGGCGGCACGCTGGCGGCCCGTCTCGCCGAGGCCGGCATGCGCGTGTTCCTGCTCGAAGCCGGCGGCGACCCGTGCACGGCCCAGGCGCAACGCCTGCCGGAAGACTACGACGTGCCGGGCTTCCACCCCTTCGCCAGCGAGAATGCGGCGACGAGCTGGAGCTTCGAGGTTCGCCACTATGCCGACGAACACCGCCAGGCGTGCGACCCCAAGTACGATGCCGCGCGCGGTGGCGTTTTCTACCCGCGCGCGGCGGCGCTCGGTGGTTGCACCGCGCACAACGCGATGATCTTCATGCCGCCGCACGACTCCGACTGGGACGACATCGCGCAGCTCACCGGCGACCGGTCCTGGCGGGCCTCACGCATGCGCCGCCATGTCCGGCGTGTCGAGAACTGCCGCCACCGACCCGTGTGGCGCGCGCTGCGCCGCCTCGGCCTCGATCCGACCGGCCATGGCTGGAACGGCTGGTTGTGCATCGAGAAGGCGATGCCGCTGGAAGCGCTGGGCGACGAGGCCATGGTCCGCGTGGTGGCCGAATCCGCACACGTCTTCGTGCACTCGCTGCCCCGGCCGCTGCTGAGCATCCTGCGCTGGGTGCGCCGCCCGGGCGACCCCAACGGGCGCAGCTGGGGGCCCGGCAGCTTCGAGGGTCTCTGCTACACGCCGCTGTCCACCTGCGGGCATCAACGCATGGGCGCGCGCGAGCGCGTGCGGCAGGTGGCAAGCCGGCACGCGGATCGCCTGCACGTCGAACTCGACGCACTCGCCACCCGGGTGATCTTCGACGACGCGGGCTCCGCCTGCGGCGTCGAGTACCTCAAGGGCGCGCGCCTCTACCGTGCGCATCCGGCCTGCAGCGATGCCGCGGGTGAGCGGCGCCAGGTGCGCGCGCGGCGCGAGGTGGTCCTTTGCGGCGGCGCCTTCAACACGCCGCAGCTGCTGATGCTCTCCGGCATCGGCCCGGCCGCGCACCTGCGCGAGCACGGCATCCCGCTGCGGCTGGACCTGCCCGGCGTCGGCGGCAACCTGCAGGATCGCTACGAAGTGGCGGTGACGCATCGCATGCGATGCGCGTGGGCGATGCTCCGCGGCGCGCGCTTCGAGCGCGACGATCCGCTCTGGCGGTGCTGGCGCGACTCGCGCACGCCCGTGTCGTGGTGGCAGCGCTGGCGCCGGCCGGATGCCGGCATGTACGGCTCCAGCGGCGCGGCGATCGCGCTGATCCGCCGCTCGAAGCCCGACCTGCCGGAACCGGACATCTTCTGCATGGCCTTGCCGACGCGGTTCGAGGGCTACGCCCACGGCTATTCGCAAGTCATCCCGCGGCATCTGGACTACCTGACCTGGGCGGTGCTCAAGGCGCATACGCGCAATCGCGCCGGCACGGTCCGCCTGCGCTCGGCCGATCCACGCGACATGCCGCTGGTGAACTTCCGCTATTTCGAGGAAGGCAGCGATACGGCCGGCGAAGACCTGCAGGCTGTCGTGCAGGCAATCCGGTTCCTGCGTCGGCTGACGGCACCGCTGATCGCCGGCGGCGTGATCGCCGAGGAGTGCGCGCCCGGCCCGGACGTCGACGGCGACGCGGCCCTGGCCGACTACGTGCGCAACACCGCCTGGGGCCACCACGCATCGTGTTCCTGTCCCATCGGCGCCGCCGACGCAGGCGGCGTGATCGACAGTGCGTTCTCGGTGCACGGCGTGCGCGGCCTGCGGATCGTCGACGCCTCGGTGTTCCCGCGGATACCCGGCATTTTCGTTGCCGCGGCGGTCTACACCATCGCCGAGAAGGCGGCCGAAGCGATGTTGCGCGATGCGCGGCGCGTGCCTGCACGAAGTGATGCCTTGTTGACCGCGGGAAACCGCCAAGGAGACTGCCATGTCCTATGACGTAGCGAAATTGCTGGCCATGTCGCAAGCGCAACTGGACGACCTGTTTCGCGCCAGTCCACCCGGCGACATTCCCGATGGCGCGGCCAAGGGCACGGCGATCATCGCGCCCGGCACCCGCTACTCCGAGACCATTGCCGAGGTCATCAACCACTTCGGCTGGCAGGGAAAGGTCTTCGATGCGGCCAAGGGGGTGTTGAAGAACAGCATCAGCATCTTCAGGGTCGAAGCCATCGTCGCCAAGGTCTACAAGGGGCCGAGCTGGCTCGATGGCAAGGAATGCATCGTGCTCGACTACTCCGCCACCTCGCTGATCGCGCACTGGATCCGCGACGAGATCCGGCTGATCGACGACGGTTTCTACCTGGGCAAGGTGTACTGGGGCAAGGATCGCCTGATCGACTTCTGCCTGAAGTTCTGACCGTGACGCCGCAGTCCTGCTTCATGCTGATGGCACCGCTCGCAGCCGGCCGCGAAGGCAGCCTGCGGCTGTTGCTGGAGAGCATGAACTCGGCGCCGGGCATGGCCGATCCGGGCAACGCGGTGCTGCCGTTTGGCGCGTTCGAGCGCCTGCACTTCGCGCGGCTCGTGCTGCTCGACGACCCCACGCTGGCCGACGTCGAGGCGTACGGACTGCGGGTGCCAGAACTGCCGCTCCATCTCGCCTTCATGGGCGACTGCGACGGACCGGCACGGCACATGCTCGCCGACCTGGCGCAGCGTGCCGGGCCCGGCTTGCGACGAATCTTTGCGCACTGCGAAGGCTTCGACGAAGACGGCGACCTGCTGGCCTGGATGCTTGCGCATGACACGCCGGTGGCGGCGAACTACGTGAACTGGGTCGGCCGCAGCGTGCTGCAGATACGCCAGGAAAGCGCGCTGCAGCGCGCGCTGAGCGCGAAGGTGGTGCGCCGACCGCTAACCTCGGGCGCCGAGGCACAGGCGGCGCGACGCGGCCTGATGGCCTTTGTCGAGGCGGAGCAGCACGCGGGCCGCCTCGCCCTGTCGCCGCCGGAGCGCACGCCCCTGCGCTGGCGTATCGCCAAGCTCGCCAACGCGGTGGCCGTGCCCGTGGCCGGGATCATCGCGTTGCCGTTCCTGATCGTGCTCTCGCCGTGGCTCGTCTATCTGTTGCGGACCCGCGAAACCAGCGACCCCGAAATCTGCCCGCGCCCGCAGACCGGTGCCCTGCAGGCGCTGCAGGATCTGGAGGATCGCGACGTGTCGAACCAGTACACGGCGATCGGCACGCTGAAGCCGGGGCGGTTCCGCCGCGCACTGCTGAGCGTGTTGCTGCTGCTGGTGGACTACGCCTGCCGGCACGTGTTCACGCGCGGACACCTGGCGCGCGTGCAGACGATCCACTTCGCGCGCTGGGTCTTCATCGACGGCAAGCGCCGGGTCGTGTTCGCCAGCAACTACGACGGCGGCCACCAGGCCTACATGGACGACTTCATCAACAAGGTGGGCTGGGGCCTGAACCTGCTCTTCAGCAATGGCCTCGGCTGGCCCCGCACGCGCTGGCTGATCCTCGGCGGCGCGCGCATCGAGCAAAGCTTCAAGCGCTATCAACGGCGGCATCAGATCCCGACCCAGGTCTGGTACAAGGCCTACCCCGGCCTGGCCCTGGTCGACCTGAAGCGCAACCAGCGCATTCGCGAAGGCCTGCAGCGTGAGCGGATGAGCGATGCCCAGGCACTGGCCTGGCTGAGGCTGTTATGAACGCGCAGACGCATGCGGTCGATCGCGACGACATCCAGGGCCTGCTGCGCTCGGGCTACGGGCACCACACCGAGGCGTGCTTCCTGCTGCTGCGGATCAGCGATCTCGAAGCCGCGCGGACGTGGCTGCGGGGTGCGCCGGTGACGAGCGCAGCGCAGTCCGAGCGCTCCGCCGGACCGCTACCGGAGACCGTGCTCCAGGTCGCCTTGAGCGGCGAGGGATTGCGCACGCTGGGGCTCGCCGAAAGCGTCATCGATGGTTTCGCGGCGGAGTTCGTGTGCGGCATGGGCAGCGACGCAAACCAGGCGCGCCGCCTCGGCGACGTGGGTCCCAGTGCGCCGGAGCACTGGCGGTGGGGGACCGGGCAGCGCACGCCCCACGTGCTGGTGCTGCTCTACGCCTTGCCCGGCCGCCTCGATGCGTGGCGCCAGGCGATCGAGCGCGAATGCGCGGCGGGCTTCGAGGTCGTGGCGCGGCTGGAGACCAGCGATTCGATAGACACCGAACCGTTCGGCTTCAAGGACGGCATCTCGCAGCCGCAACTCGACTGGGAACGCCAGCTCCCGGCGCGCGACGAGTCGCGTTGGGCGTACACCAACCGGAGTTGCCTGGGCGAGTTCGTGCTGGGCTACCCCAACGAATACGGCGGCTACACCGATCGCCCCCTGCTCGACGTGCGCGACGGAACCCCCGACGCCTTGCCGCGGGCCGAGGATGCACCGGACAAGGCCGACCTCGGGCGCAATGGCAGCTACCTGGCGCTGCGCCAGCTGCAGCAGGACGTGCAAGGCTTCTGGAACTTCCTGGACAAGGTGGCCGGCGGCGACCAGGACCAGCGCGAGCGGCTGGCGGCGGCGATGGTCGGCCGCACCCGGCCGGGCGTGGCGCTGATCGCGCAGACGGAAGCGGGGGACACCGCCGCATCGCCGCGGGACCTGAATGACTTCACCTACCAGTCCGACCCGCAGGGTTTGCGCTGCCCGCTCGGCGCCCATATCCGCCGCGCCAATCCGCGCAACGCCGACCTGCCGGCAGGGAAGCGCGGCGTCGTGTCGCGGCTGATCCGCACGCTGGGCTTCGATGCCGAGGCGCTGCAACAGGATCGGGTCGCTTCCGCCCGGTTCCACCGGCTGTTGCGCCGCGGACGCAAATACGGCGCCGCCTCACTGGCGGAATCGCTGGCCGGCCCGCCCGGCGCGGACGCCGGCATCCACTTCATCTGCCTGGGCGCCAATCTCGCGCGCCAGTTCGAGTTCGTGCAGAACGCCTGGATGGCCGGCACCAAGTTCGACGGGCTGACCGCCGAGAGCGATCCGCTGCTGGGGCCCCGCGTGAGCGCGAGCGATGGAACGCGCACCGATCGCTACTCGATCCCGCAGCCCGGCGGCCCCGATCGCTGCGTGGCGGGCCTGCCGCCGTTCGCCACCGTGGTGGGCGGTGGCTACTTCTTCCTTCCGGGCATTCGTGCCCTGCGCTACCTGGCCGCGGCTCGCTGACGAGGCGTTGCGATGAACTCCAATACCAGTCGCCCGATACCGCCGCCCGACACCGGCTCCGCATGGCTGAACGCGGTGGCCAGGGCGTCGATCAAGCTGACCCAGTTCGAGCGCCGCTTCGACCCGTTCGTGAGGCCGGCGTTCGACGCCGTGCTGCGCGATCCGATCGCGCGCCTGGTCACCTGGCTGATCAACCGCCGACGGCCGGACGAAGGCCTGGCGATCGCCGAGGAACGGCCGCTGCCGGACGAAGAGCAGTTCGTCGATTCGATCATCGCCAGCTTCCGCACCCAGATGCAGCTGTTGTGGAAGCCCGGCGGCGTCGAGCGCGGGGGCAACACCAAGACGCAAGGCATCGTGCGCGCCGAATTCATCGTGCACGACGACCTGCCGGAGCGATTGCGCCACGGCATCTACGCCCGGCCGGGCAGCTACCGCGCCTGGGTGCGCTTCTCCGGGCCAGGGCCGTATGTCACGCCCGACATCGACGATGTCGGTTTCATGAGCATTTCGGTCAAGCTGCTTGGCGTGCCGGGGCCGAAACTGATGGCCGAGGAGCGCTACACCCAGGACCTGTTCGGCGTGTCCACGCCGACCTTCGTGACGCCGGACGTGCGCGCCAACGCGCAACTGCAGATCGAGAGCGTGAAGAACGCGCAGATCTTCTACTTCCTCAACCTGCACCGCCCGCACGTGCTGGATCTCGTCATGCAGGGCTTGTGGACCAAGACGCAGAGCAGCCCGTTCGAGGCGCCGTACTTCAGTTGCGTGCCATACCTGCTGGGCGAAGGCCGGGCGATGCAGTACTCGTTCTGGCCGAAGACGCGCAAGCGCACGCGCATACCGCGGCTGCCGCTGCGCCCGCCCGACGACTATCTGCGCAGCGCCATGGTGGCCGCACTGGATGCCGGCGACGTGGAGTTCGAGGTCCGGCTGCAGTTGCAGACCGATCCGCATCTGATGCCGATCGAGAACGCCGGCGTGCTGTGGCCGGAACGCCTGTCACCCCGCGTCCCGGTCGCGACGCTGCGCATCCCGCGGCAGAAGTTCGACTCGCCGGCACAGCTGGAGTTCGCCAAACGGCTTTCC
Source organism: Lysobacteraceae bacterium (assembly GCA_040255835.1). Classification (GTDB taxonomy): domain Bacteria; phylum Pseudomonadota; class Gammaproteobacteria; order Xanthomonadales; family Rhodanobacteraceae; genus Rhodanobacter. The sequence continues at coordinate 3,997 of JBDZVT010000012.1, read as the reverse complement.
TACAACCCCTGGCACTGCATCGCCGAACATCGCCCGCTGGGCAACCAGAGCCGCGCGCGCCGGCGGATGTACCTGACCCTTTCCACCATGCGCCACCAGATGAATGCCGTGCCGCACTACGAGCCCACCGGCGACGAGGTGTTCGACGCATGACATCGACAGACTCCAATTGCCGGAGCAGCCCATGGCCATCGTCTTCGTCGTGACCGCGGGGAATTTCACCGTCGAGCCGGGCGCCCTCCTGGCCATCTTCGTGGCCCTCGCAACCGCCCTGATTATGCTTCCCGTGGCGCGGTTCCTGTATGTCGGCTGGAGCGCGAAGCGCGAAGACATCATGGACGGCCAGAGCGCCGACGCCAGGCACAAGTACTTCGCGATGTTCCACCGGACCCAACGCGTCGACAAGAAGAATGCATTCGACCGATTCGATGCGTTCTACATCCGGTGGTACGGGCGCAAACGCTACATCCCCGCCACCAGCTTGCTGCTCGTCGCCGGGCTGGTGTCGTCCTACGTGGGAATAAGCAGTGCGATGTACCTGAACGGGTCCGTCGCCAGGGAACTGGCGCCGGTGCTGCTCCCGCCCCTGGCGCTCTACGCGCTGTCGGGCGGTTACCTGTGGGTCGTCAACGATTTCATCAAGCGTTCCAGGAAGCTCGATCTTGCACCGTCGGACGTTTGCTGGGGTGTACTGCGCCTCGTCGTCGCCGTGCCGCTGGGCTATGGCATGTCGTCGTTTTTCACCGGCGTCGACAGCGTCAGGAGTTTTGCCGCCTTCTCCGCCGGCGCCTTTCCGCTGAGCGTCCTGCTGACCAACATACGCAGGATGTCGCTCCTGCGATCCGGCCTCGAGGCGCAGGATGCGACCGGAAACGACAATGTCATCAAGCTGGTCGGCGTCAACGCGGATGTCGCCGAGAGGCTGGCCAACGAAGACATCACCACGATCACGCAACTGGCCTACTGCGATCCGATCCGGCTGACCATGCGCTCGAACCTCACGTTCAACTTCGTGACCGACTGCATGAACCAGGCCCTGGCGTGGGAATACCTGGAAGAAAGGATGAACAAGCTGCGCCCTCTCGGACTGCGTGGCGCGGTCGAGATCCGCCACCTCTACCACGGCATCGACGCGGGGACCGACGAGGAGAAGGCCGCGGCGAACAGCGTCCTCGATTGCGCCGCCGGGGTTCTCGAGCAGGACCGGATCACGCTGAAGATGGCTTTCTTCGAAATCGCCGGCGACCCGTTCACGGCGTACCTGGACAGCATCTGGACCGATGGTTAGGCCAGTCTCTGCCAAAGCGTTGCCTGGTTCCTTCAAAAGGAATCTGCCGACGAAGACCCGCACGCGCGTCCCGCTCGCTTGCGGGTCAACGGCAAGAGCAAGTGCGACACTCTCGACTACGACAAAAAAATCGTGCCTCCGTCAGCTGCGAGGGTGACGCATGACCCGGATGCTGGATGAAATGGGTCAATCTTGCCCCAGGCACAGCAGCGGCTCCACGCCGGCACGCAGGCGTGGAGCGGCACCAACGTTGCGGGATTGATGGCACATGACTTGCGTACGTTTGCGTCACCAAGCCATCGATCGGCATGGGGGCGGGATCACCGAAACAGGATCAGCAATTCCGGAAGGGTGACTCCGGTTCCGCACGGCAGCCCCATCATGAAACAGGGCTGTTTCATCGAAACGCCCTTCTTTGGCTACCTTGCGGATGTTTTTGAACAAGGAGATTCGGATGAAAAACTTCATTCCAGCGAGCATCGCATTGGCGGGACTTGCGCTGTTCGCCGCGCTTCCCACGTCCCTGCACGCGCAATGTGCTGCGCCCAAGAATGTCAGCGGGCGCTGGACCGCAAATGATGGCGGTACTTACTACCTGCATGCAATCGGCAATACTCTTTGGTGGGTCGGAATGAGCGGTGACGACGGCCGCTCCTGGACGAACGTGTTCAAGGGCACGCGCAACGGCAACAGCATCGCCGGGGAGTGGGCCGACGTTCGTGGGCGCGCGTGGGGGCACGGCACGCTCACACTAAGGATCTCGGGCACGACTTTCATGGAAAGGACGGGTGGCTCGGGCAGTGGATTCGGCGGAAGGCGCTGGGGGCGCGGAGGATGCAATGACACACAAGGCGTGCCGGCGGGGGAATAGGCGGCCGAAGCTCGACCTCCGCCCCAGACAAGTGCGGGCCTCGGCTTTACTTCAACAAGGTGATGCTCGCCGTGACAGTCGCGACCGGTTCTAGCAGGAATGCATCGACAGGGGACGCTCCGGGCACCGGGTGATGCCGGCGAGTCGCACTCGGCCCGAAGGCAGAGGCCGGCGCCGGGGTAAAGCCCGACTCCATCCCGGTCGGCAAGACGCGGGCGCAGATCAAGGTGGCTCCGTTCGTTGCGAAGTTGCAGCAACGGCTCGCAGGCAAACTGGGGGGCGCAACAGCGGGCAGATCCGTGCCCACCAGCTGTTCGGCCTCAGAAGAACACGTCATCACGACACCGCAGGCTGCTCGAACCCCGCGCTGACCGCCACGCGTCACTGGCCCAGCAATGCCTTGCTCCGCTGCACCACGTTGTCCACGGTGAAACCGTATTCACGCAGCAGCACCTCGGCCGGGGCGGAGGCGCCGAAGCGGTCGATGCCGAGCATGTCGCCGTGCTCGCCGGTGTAGCGCTGCCAGCCCTGGGCCACGCCCAGTTCCACCGCCAGCCGGGCGGTGACGTCCGGCGGCAGCACTTCATCGCGGTAGGCCTGCGACTGCGCCTCGAACAGTTCCCAGCTCGGCATCGACACGCAGCGCACGGCGATGCCGCGGCTTTCGAGCTGCTCGGCGGCCTGCACGATCAGGCTGACTTCCGAACCCGTGGCGATCAGGATCAGCGCCGGCTTTTGGCCGTCCTTCGCATCGCTCAATACGTAGCCGCCCTGGCGCAGGCCGTCGGCGCTGGCGTAGCGGCTGCGGTCGAGCGTGGGCAGCTTCTGCCGCGACAGCGCGAACAGCACCGGCTTGCCGGTGGTGGCCAGCGCCACCTTCCATGCCACCGCGGTCTCGTTGGCGTCGGCGGGGCGGATCAGCACCAGGTTGGGCATCGCGCGCAGGCTGGCCAGTTGCTCGACCGGCTGGTGGGTGGGGCCGTCCTCGCCCAGCGCGATGCTGTCGTGGGTGAACACGTGGATCGCGTGGACGCCCATCAGCGCGGCCAGCCGGATCGCCGGGCGCATGTAGTCGGAGAAGATCAGGAAGGTGGAGCCGTACGGGATGAAACCGCCGTGCACCGCCAGGCCGTTCACGATCGCGCCCATCGCATGCTCGCGCACGCCGAAATGGAGATTGCGTCCGGCGTCGCTCCAGCCGGCGGAATCCGACCCCTGCGTGTCCTCGTCCGGCGTGGCCGCGGGATTGAAATCGCCAAAGCCTTTCAGATTGGTGAAGGTAGAAGCGTCCAGGTCGGCCGAGCCGCCGAACAGCGCCGGCAGATGCGGTGCGATCGCGTTCATCACCTTGCCGCCGGCCTCGCGCGTGGCCAGGCCCTTGGGGTCGGCGTCGAAACTCGGGATGTCCGCGTCCCAGCCTTCCGGCAGTTCGCCGCGCAGGCGCCCGTTCAGTTCGGCGGCCAGCTCGGGAAAAGCTTTCGCATAGCCGTCCAGACGGCTGTTCCACTCGGACTGGGCCTGCGCGCCGCGTTGCCCCGCCTCACGGAAATGCTTCAGCGCGGGCTCGGGCACCAGGAAGTCCGGTTCCGTCGGCCAGCCCAGCTTTTCCTTGGTCGCCTTGACGTCGTCCTTGCCCAGCGGCGAGCCGTGCGCCTTGTAACTGTCCTGCTTGGGCGAGCCGTAGCCGATGTGCGTGCGCACCAGGATCAGGCTGGGCCTGGCGGTCTCCGCCACGGCATCGTTCAGCGCCTGGTCGATCGCGGCGATGTCGTTGCCGTCATCCACCTTGATCGTCTGCCAGCCGTACGCCTCGAAGCGTTTGGCGCGATCCTCGGAGA
>JBDZVT010000011.1:0-89867 GCA_040255835.1 Lysobacteraceae bacterium | reverse complement strand
TGCAGTCGCTGCCCTACCAGGTGGAGAAGCTGGACTGGGAAGGCCGCAAGGCCTACGTCACGCGCACCAGCGTCGACTACTACACCGACGCCATCGACTACACCCGGCTCAAGGTGCTGGACTGTTTCGACAGCGCGCACGCCGGCTGCGGTCAGGCCCATCACGGCGAGGTGCACGTGGTGCGCCGGGTGCCCGGCTACAAGAAGATCCGCTTCTATTCGCACGAGAACATCGGCTACGGCCCGGTCAACCTGCCCGACCAGGAACTGCACACCACGGCGGTGTGGTGGCAGCTGCCGCAGATGGTGCTGGAGGCCGCCTTCGAACAGCGCCAGCAGGCGCTCGACGGTTTTCTCGGCGCGGCCTACGCGCTGCACATCGTCGCCACCGTCGCGGTGATGGCCGAGGCGCGCGACCTGCAGAAGGCCGTGGGCTCGGGCGATGGCGCGTGGTTCGCCAGCACCGACCTGCACGGTCGCGGCCAGCTGCGCGGCAGCGACGGCCAGCCCGCCGCGCTGGCGCCGGATGCACCATTCACGCCCACCGTCTACCTGTACGACGCCTTCCCCGGCGGCATCGGCCACAGCGAGCCGCTGTTCCGGCGCCGCGAGGATCTGCTGGCGCAATCGGTGAGCCTGATCGAACGCTGCGACTGCCGCGCCGGCTGCCCCGCCTGCGTCGGCCCGGTGCTGGCCGCCGATGAAGGTGCGCCATCACTCCCCAACGCATCGCCAGACGGCCTTGACGCCACCACACCGAAAGCCTTGGCCCTGCGCGTGCTCGCCCTGCTGGTGGCGCTGTGAACCCATTGCTCGCGAAACTGCGCCAGCTTCGTACCGAAGCGGGACACCTCTCCAACGCCGGCGTCCCCGCTCCCCTCGCCGCTCTCCCTGAGCGTAGCGAAGCGCACGCGGAGAGCGACCATGGATGGCCGCAGCCCTGGGGAGCGAGGAAGTCGAAGGGGCCGGATGGCGCACCGTCCGCAGTGCCCCCGGAGTTGCGCCGCCTGCTCCAACGCCACGCCCAGCTCAAACGCGGCCTCGCCACGGTCCCGTCATCTCGCGACCGCGACGTCCCCGGCATCGAAATGTCACCCGGCCTGCGCTACACCGAGGCCTTCGCCGACTGGCTCGTGCCGCCGCGGATCATCGACGCCGGCTTCGCCCGCATGGATCCCGTGCACCACGATCGCCTGCTGCATTTCGACACCGAGACCACCGGCCTGGCCGGCGGCACCGGCACGCGCGCCTTCATGATCGGCGCGGCCGACTGGCAAAGGGGCCGCCTGCGCATCCGCCAGCTCACCATCACCACCATGGCGGCGGAGACCGCCATGCTGCGCACCTTCGCCGAATGGCTGGACGAGGACACCGTGCTCGTCAGCTACAACGGCAAATGCTACGACGCCCCGCTGCTGGCCACTCGCTATCGCCTCGCCCGCCTGCCCAATCCGCTGGCCGGTCGCGGCCACCTGGACCTGCTGCATCCGGTGCGCCGCCACTGGAAACACCAGTGGCCGAACTGCCGCCTCGCCACCGCCGAGCGCCAACTGCTCGGCGTGGTGCGCGAAGACGACCTGCCCGGCGCGGAAGCCCCCGCCGCCTGGCTCACCTACCTGCGCGGCGGTTCCGCCCGCAACCTGCGCCGCGTCGCCGCGCACAACGCGCAGGACCTGAAAAGCCTGGCCGGCGTGTTGCTGCGCATGGCGGGGATGGCCGTGCCCATCGTAGAGGCCCGGGCGCGGACACGATGCATCACGCGATAATCCGGGACAGCCCCCGGAGGGAAAATCATGGCAACCGACAAGCGTTTCGTGGATTACGTGCTTGAACAGGCCGATCTCGGCGAGGCGCTCACATACAAGCGGATGTTTGGCGAATACGCGCTCTACCACGCCGGGAAGGTCACGGCTTTTGCCTGTGACAACCGCCTCTTCATCAAACCCACTTCGGCGTCGCAGGCGCTGGCTCCCGGGCTGCCGCAGGGCCAGCCGTACCCCGATACCAAGATGTATCCGATCGCCGACGAACTGCTGGACGACCCGGAAGCATTGAGAGAGTTGCTGGTGGCCACCTCAGCCGCGCTGCCTTTGCCGAAGCCGAAAAAGAAGCGGGGCAAGCGCAGCGAATAGATGCCTGTCGTCGAGCCGCGAGACTCGCCCGATGAAACGTCGCTGACGCTCTGGCGCGATGGCGCTCGTGTTGGCGGCCGTCCCCGCCGGCGTTAGCATCAGGCCACTGGCCACGTGCCATCCCCGAGACCTGGAAGTCCTGTCATGCGCACCCATGGCAAACTGATCAAATGGAACGATGAACGCGGCTTCGGCTTCATCGAGACGGGGGCTGGCCGCGAGGAAATTTTCGTCCACATCTCGGCCTTCCCGCACGACGGCGTGCGACCGCGCATCGGCGAACTCGTCTCGTTCGAACCCGACCAGGGCAGCGACGGCCGCAAGCGTGCCTTGCGCGTGATGCGCCCCGGCAGCCAGTCGCTCGCGCGACATCCACGCCGCTCATCCGCCGCGACGACGCGACAGAGCCCCGTGGCCGTGGTTGCCGGCATGTGCCTGCTGGCAACCCTCGGCTGGTTCGGCTACTCGTACGTCGCCACTCACCACGCCAGCGCCTTCACGCCGTCCACGCGCGCCACGCAGGCGCGACCTGCCCCAACCCATCCGCTTTACCACTGCGACGGTCGCACCCGCTGCTCGCAAATGACCTCCTGCGCCGAGGCCACCTACTTCATCAAGCAATGCCCCGGCACGCAAATGGATGGCGATGGCGACGGCGTCCCCTGCGAGAGCCAGTGGTGCAGCGGCAGCTGGGCAGATTGAATACGCTTCGATCATCCGCCCTTTCGTCCGCACCAAAACTCCGTATCGACGCCCTGTTCAACGCACCGGGTCGCGTCGCATACTGCCGGGAGCCACACGAGGGCCGACGATGCGGAATGTGCTCGCGCTGCTGTGCCTGGGTTTGCTGCTGGCCGGGTGCCAGACGGTATCGCGTCGGCCCGCGCCACCGGAGTTGATCGGTACGGCCACGCCCGTGGGTTTTCCCGCCAGCGTGCGGCTCGTCACCACCGACCAGAAGAACTTCGCAGCGCTGGCCCCGGCCTTCTTCGGCGGCCTGCGCACCGCGGCAAGCGACGGCAGCCTGGACATCCTCGCCCTGTCCGGCGGCGGCTCGGGCGGCGCCTACGGCGCTGGCGCGCTGGCAGGGATGACGCGGGCGCATGCACGGCCGCGGTTCGAAATGGTGACCGGGGTGAGCGCTGGCGCACTGCTGGCACCCTTCGCGTTTCTCGGCCCGGACTGGGATGCGCGCATGCACGACGCCTTCACCGGCGAGCGCAGCGCGGAGCTGCTGCGCTCGCCCACCCGCCGCATCCTGTCGCGACTGCTGTCGCCGCGCGGGTTGCCGCACCACAACGCACTGTTCAAGCTGGTCGACCACTTCGTCACCCCGCAGATGATCGCAGCGGTGGCGCGCGAGGCGACCACCGGCCGCCGGCTGGTGGTGGCGACCACCGACCTGGACAAGCACGAGACCGTGCTGTGGGACCTGGGCGAGATCGCCGAGCACGGCGGCGAGGCGGCGCGCAGGCTGTTCCGCGACGTGCTGATTGCCTCGGCCAGCGTGCCGGGCGTGTTTCCTCCGGTGCTGATCCACGTGCGCGAGAACGGACGGGACTACGACGAGATGCACGTGGACGGCGGCGTCACCACCTCGGTGTTCAGCGCGCCGCTGATCGCCGGCATCCAGTCCACCGACCTGCCGCTGCTGCGTGGCGCGCACCTGTACATGATCGTCAACGGCCAACTCGCACGAACGCCGCAGACCACGCGTTACAACACCGTCGACATCCTCGCCAACGCACTTGCCGCCGAGCTCACCTACAAGACCCGCGAGGCGATCGTCGACAACATCGCCGCCTCGCGCCGGCTGGGCATGCAGTTCCAGCTCACCGAAGTCCCGGTGGACTATCCGCAAGCCAGTTTCATCGACTTCGACCAGGCGCACATGCAGGCGCTGTACGACTACGCCGCCGATTGCGCGGCCCGCGGCCTGCTGTGGCTGACGCCGGCGCAATCGGTACGCCGCAACATGGGGGCGCACCCCACCATGTCGGCCGCCCCGGCCTGCCCCGCGGCGGCGCAGGCATCGCCGCCCTGAAGCCGGTTGCGCGACCGGTGATCACGACGCCGGGGATGCGCGCTCCGCCTCGGCCAGCAAGCCACCCAGCGCCGTTCCCAGCGCGAGATCCTCCAGCACGCCGAAATGCTGTTCGCGCAGGTGGCCTTGCGCGTCGATCAGGAGCAAGGTGGGCGTGCCTTGCATGGCGTAGGCACGCATGGTCCGTGGCAGCGGATCGCCTTCGACGTGTTCGTCCACGCCGACCGGGAAGCTGTAGCGGTATTCGTGAAGGAACGCTTCCAGCGCCAGCGGCCCTTGCGCCTGGTGATGCTCGAACACGGTGTGCAGGCCGATCACCGCCAGACGCTCGGGCGGAAACATCTGCTGCACGCGTTTCATCTGCGGCAGTGCCTGCATGGCGCAGCCCGGGCACAGCATCTGGAAGGCATGGGCGACCACCACCTTGCCGCGCAGGTCGGTCAGCGTCAGCGGTGCGCTGTTGAACCAGCGCGAAACGTGCCACGAAGGCGCGACAGGGGCGGATGTCATCACGGATCTCCCACAGCGTAACGGCTTGAAGTCTGTGCGTTGCCCGCGCGAAGCACAAATGCGCGGCGCGGATTCAGCCGGCGCCGATCACCACCGGCTCGGGCTCCAGCCGCACGCCGAACTTCGCCTGCACGCCATCCATCACCCGTCGCGCCAGCGCCCACAGCTGCGGGCCGCTGGCATGGCCGTGGTTGACCAGCACCAGCGCGTGGCGATTGGAGATGCCGGCATCGCCTTCGCGCACCCCCTTGAAGCCGGCCGCCTCGATCATCCAGCCGGCGGAAATCTTGCAGCGGCCCCCATCCTGCGGCCACGCGGGCAGCCCTGAGTGCTCGCGCTGGAGCGCCTCGGCGGTGGCGGCCCCGACGATCGGATTCTTGAAAAAGCTGCCGGCGTTGCCGATCACCGCCGGGTCGGGCAGCTTGCGCGTGCGCAGGCGCACCACCGCCTCGGCGACGTGGAACGGCGCGGGCTTGTCCACGCCCATCCGCGCCAGCTCCTCGTCGATGCCGGCGTAGTCGGTGCGCAGCGCTCGGCTGCGCGGCAGCACGAAGCGCACGGCGGTCACGATGTAGCGGCCCGACTCGTGCTTGAACAGCGAATCGCGATAGGTGAACGCGCAGGTGGCGTGGTCCAGCGTCACCACGCGCCGCTCGCGCAGGTCCCAGGCTTCGACGCTTTCGATGAACTCGGCCACCTCGCAGCCGTAGGCGCCGATGTTCTGGATCGGCGCGGCGCCGACCGTGCCGGGGATCAGGATCAGGTTCTCCAGCCCCGCGTAGCCCTGCCCCAGCGTCCAGCGCACGAAGTCGTCCCAGCGCTCGCCCGCGGCCACCGCGATGCGCGCGCTGTCGCCGTCGCTCTCCACCTGAACGCCGCGCGTCGACATGCGCAGCACGGTGCCGGGAAAATCGTCGGTGAACAGCACGTTGCTGCCCTCGCCCAGCACCAGCAGCCGACCCTGGCGAATCGCCGGGAAATCCAGCAGCTCGGGCAACTTGGCGGCAGCGCGGATGTCCGCCAGCAGGTTCGCCCGCGCATCGACGCGCAAGGTATTGAGCCGTGCCAGCGAGGCGTTCTCGGTGAGCGTGTAGCCGCCCATGTCCACGCGCTCAGACGCCATCGACCGGGGCCTCGCGCTGGCGGCGGATCTCGTTGACGCATTCGGCCACCAGGTGCGGGCCCCGATAGATCAGGCCCGAATACAGCTGCACCAGCGAGGCCCCGGCGTCGAGCTTTTCCACCGCGTCGCTGCCGTCGAGGATGCCGCCCACGCCGATCAGCGGGATGCGCTCGCCCAGGCGCTGGCGCAGGCCGGCCAGTACGGCGGTGGAACGCTCGAACAGCGGCTTGCCGGACAGGCCGCCCGCCTCGCCGGCGCGCGGATCGTCCGCCACCGTGGCGCGGTCGATGGTGGTGTTGGTGCAGATCACGCCGTCGATGCCGGTGCGCAGCAGCACCTCGGCCATCGCATCGAGCTCGCTCCCGGAAAGATCCGGCGCGACCTTCAGCAGCATCGGCTTGCGCCGCCCATGCTGCGAACCCAGCCGCTCCTGCGCCGCGCGCAGAATCGAGATGAACTTGTGCAGGGTGGCCTGCTCCTGCAGGTCGCGCAGGCCCTGTGTGTTGGGCGAGGAGATGTTCACCGTGACGTAGCTGGCCAGCTCGTGCACCTTGGTCAGGCAGGCCAGGTAGTCGTTGACCGCCTTGTCGTTCGGCGTGTCCTTGTTCTTGCCGATGTTGATGCCCAGCACGCCGTGGTAGCTCGACTGCCGCACGTTGCGCACCAGGGCATCGACGCCGTCGTTGTTGAAACCCATGCGGTTGATGATCGCCTCGTGCGCGGGCAGCCGGAACAGGCGCGGTTTCGCGTTGCCCGGCTGCGGCAGCGGCGTGACCGTGCCCACCTCGATGAAACCGAAACCCAGCGCGTTCAGCGCGTCGAGATGTTCGGCGTTCTTGTCCAGGCCCGCGGCCAGCCCCACCGGGTTGGGAAATTCGATGCCGAACGCACGCACCGGCAGGTCAGCCGGCACGGTGGCGACGCGATGGGCAAAACCGCTGCGCTGGGCCACGCCCAACCCGTACAGGGTCAGCCGGTGGGCCGACTCCGCCTCGAGCGAGAACAGCAGCGGACGCAGGATGTCGTAGAGGGCCAAGTCGATAACGCCGGCAGTCGTGGAATGTCGCGCAGTTTAGCGTGCCGGACCGCGCGCCGAAGGCGGCTGGGTCACGCTCAGCCGGCCAGCAGCTGGCCGCCGTCCACCACCAGGGTCTGGCCGGTGATCCAGCCGGCCCACGGCGAGGCGAGGAACAGTGCGGCGTGGGCGACCTCCTCCGGCCGGCCGTAGCGGCCAAACGGGATCTTCGCCAGCGTGGCGGCGTAAAGCTCCGGTTCCTCGCGCCGGCGGCGATCCCACAGGCCATCGGGAAACTCGATCGAGCCCGGCGCGATCGCGTTGACGCGGATGCGCCGGGCCGCCAGCGCCTGCGCCTGGGATGCCGTGTAATGGCTGAGCGCAGCCTTCATCGCCGCGTACGACGGCCCGCCCGGACGCGGGCGCAAGGCCGAGATCGAACTGGTGTGCAGGATGCACGGATGCGCCGAGCCGGCCAGGTGCGGCAGCGCGGCCCGCGAGGCGCGCACGGCCGCCATCAGGTCCACGTTGAAGTTGGCCAGCCAGTCCTCGTCCTCGTCGCGGAAGCCGTAGCCGCTGGCGTTGTTGACCAGCACGTCGATGCCGCCCAGCGCGTCCGCCGCTCCCGCCACCCAGGCCTGGATCGCCTCCGGCTGCGCCAGGTCGGTGGATTGGGCGTGCGCCACCACGTCGCGTGCGGCGATCTGCGCCCGGGTTTCCTCCAGCGCCGCCGCGCCGCGCGCGCAGATCGATACCGCCGCACCGGCTTGGGCGAAACCCAGCGCGATGCTGCGTCCGATGCCACGGCTGCCACCGGCCACCAGCACGCGCCAGCCGCGGAAGTCGAACGGAGGCGACGGCGGCAGCGCGCTCACCAGCCGTGCCAGCCTGCGAACGCGAAACCGAAGAACAGCACCGCGATCAGCACGAACACGAACAGCACCGACAGCAGCAGTTGCACGTAGCCGAGTACCAGGCCGGCGATCGCCAGGCCATCACCCTCGGGTCGGCGCTCGGGATGGGTGTTGCGGATGTCGCTGCGCGCCAGGTGGCCGCAGACGATGGCCACCACGGCGCCCACGAACGGCAGCACGCACCAGGCCAGGATGCCGAACACCAGGCTCACCACGGCCAGCGTGCTGGTCGGGGCGGCGGCACGATAGGAGACGGGATCGTTCATCGGCTTGGCTCGCGGGACTGCGCCGGACTGGCGTCGGCAACATCGTAGCGTGATCGCCCGCGGCCGGCGAACCGGCCGCGAGCCCGTTTGCCCGATGTTTACAGGTCGAACTTGATGCCCTGGGCCAGCGGCAGCGAATCGGAGTAGTTGATGGTGTTGGTCTGGCGGCGCATGTAGACCTTCCACGCGTCCGAGCCGGACTCGCGACCACCGCCGGTTTCCTTCTCGCCGCCGAACGCGCCGCCGATCTCGGCGCCGGAGGTGCCGATGTTGACGTTGGCGATGCCGCAGTCCGAACCGGCCGCGGAAAGGTACTTCTCGGCCGACTTCAGGTTCTGCGTGAAGATCGCCGAGGACAGGCCCTGCGGCACGTCGTTCTGCGCTTCGATTGCCTCGTCGAGATCCTTGAACTTCATCACGTAGAGGATCGGCGCGAAGGTTTCGGCCTGCACCACTTCATCGGAGTTCTTCAAGCCGGTGATGATGGTGGGCAGCACGAAGTTGCCCTTGCGGTCGGTCAACGCCGCGCCGCCGGTGGCGACCGTGCCGCCCGCGGCCTTGGCCTTCTCGATCGCGGCGAGATAAGCCTTCACCGCGTCCTGGCTGTTCAGCGGGCCCATCAGCGTGGTGGCCAGCGTGGGATCGCCGATCTTGCCCTCGACCTGCTTGTACGCCTTGACCAGCGTGTCCAGCACGCTGTCGTGGATGGATTCATGCACGAACAGCCGGCGCGTGCTGGTGCAGCGCTGGCCGGCGGTGCCCACCGCGCCGAACACGATCCCGGGCACGGCCAGCTTCAGGTCGGCCGATTCGTCCAGGATGATCGCGTTGTTGCCGCCGAGCTCCAGCAGCGAGCGGCCCATGCGCTGCGCCACGCGCTCGCCGACCATGCGGCCGACCTTGGTCGAGCCGGTGAAGCTGATCAGCGGGATGCGCTTGTCGTCCACGAAGGCCTGCGCCAGGTCGCTGCCGGCGTCGTTGAACAGGAAGAACAGGTCCGGGTAGCCGCCGTTCTTCAGCGCCTCGTTGCAGATCTTCAGCGTGGCGATGGCCGACAGCGGAGTCTTCGGCGACGGCTTCCAGATGCAGATGTCGCCGCAGGCGGCGGCCAGCATCGCGTTCCAGGCCCACACCGCGACCGGGAAGTTGAACGCGCTGATGATGCCCACGATGCCCAGCGGGTGGTACTGCTCGTACATGCGGTGGCCGGGGCGCTCCGAATGCATGGTGTAGCCATGCAGCATGCGGCTCTGGCCGACGGCGAAGTCGGCGATGTCGATCATCTCCTGCACTTCGCCGTCGCCCTCGGGCTTGATCTTGCCCATCTCCAGCGCGACCAGCGAACCCAGCGCGTCCTTGTGCTTGCGCAACGCCTCGCCACACAGGCGCACCGCCTCGCCGCGCTGCGGCGCCGGGGTGGTGCGCCACACCTTGAACGCGGCCTGCGCGCGCTGGACGATCACCTCGTAATCGGCGGCGCTGGAGGCATGCACGGTGGCAATCACCTCGCCGGTGGCGGGATTCACCGGCTGCAGGGAGCCGGCGTCGGTGGTCGTGGACCATTCGCCCTGGCCGAGATAGGTTCCGGACTGGTCGCCGTCGAGGCCGAGCGCGCTGAGGATGGCGTGGGACATGGATGTCTCCTGTACGGGCGGTGCCTCGCGGCACCGTGAATGGGAAGCTGAAAATTGCCCATTCTAGCAGGCGCCACAAACCGACCCCACCCGGCGCCATGCGGCCCTGCTCAGTGGCCTGACGGCTTGGGTTTGCGCGAGGGATCGTTCTGGTGCTCGTGCGGCGTCTTCGGGCCAGGCATGTCCTTCTTGTCGTTGCGCCGCGGCTGCGGCTCGGGGTAGCCGCTGGTACCCGGTGACGTCGGCTTGTGCTCTTTCATGGTCGGTCCTCGCAAAGGGAGAAAAACGCCCCGCTCGGCGGGTGCGCGCTCCACCGTACGAGCCCGCCATTGACGGAATCGTGATGCCGCCGATCGCGGTGCCCGCCGGTTTCGCTTTCGCCATCGCCCCGGTATTCTCTGCTGCCACCGCCCTCGTAGCTCAGTTGGATAGAGCGGTCCCCTCCTAAGGGACAGGTCGTACGTTCGAATCGTATCGGGGGCACCAATCGCGACAGGCGCAAGGGCCGGCCATGCCGGCCCTCGTGTTTTCCGGGGGGCTCAGGAGCTGCACGAAAGCATCGAGCAGCCCGCCTTGCGCCGCGCCCAGTCCGGCCGCTTCTGCGCAAACGCCTCGCGGCCGGGCTGGTTGTCGTACGGGCGACGCATGACGTCGAGCAGTTCGTGGATGCCGGAAGGATCCCCGGCCGCTGCCTGGTCGATCGCCTGCTGCGCGAGGTAGTTGCGCAGCACGTAGCGTGGATTGGCCGCCCGCATGCGCGCGCGGCGCGCATCGGCCGACAACGGATCGTCGGCGAGGCGGGCGGCATAGCGATTCAGCCACTCAGCGAGCGCCGGCTCGGCTTCTCGGCGTTTCGCTCCATCATAGAAAGCATCGTCCATCGGCTGCAGGCTTGGCGTCGACGGGTCGACGTCGGCGAGTGCGCGGAACCACAGCGTCATGTCGATTTCGGCCGACGCCATCAGCGCGTGCAGTTCCTGCATCAGCACCACGTCCGCATCACGGCAATCGGCAAGCCCGAGCTTGGCCGCCACGTTGGCGCGATCCGCCGCAGCGTAGGCCTCGGCGTAGCGGTCGAGCCCGGCCTGCAGCGGTGCCACGTCGCCGAACAGCGGCGCCAACGCACCAGCCAGCCGGCTCAGGTTCCACCACGCCACGTTCGGCTGCTGGCCGTAGCGATAGCGGCGGCGCTGCGCGTCGGTGGTGTTGGGCGTCCAGTCCGGGTCGAAATTGTCGATCCAGCCGTAGGGACCATAGTCGATGGTGAGGCCGAGGATCGACATGTTGTCGGTGTTCATCACGCCATGCACGAAGCCCACGCGCATCCAGTGCGCGATCATCGTGGCCGTGCCTTCGCAGACCTGGGCGAACCACTCCGCGTACAGCGCCTCGCCGTGCCCCGACAGTTCGGGGAAATCACGGCGGATGGTGAAATCGACCAGCTGCCGCAGCAACGTGATGTCGCCGCGCGAGGCCGGCAGCTCGAAATTGCCGAAGCGGATGAACGAAGGGGCCGCGCGGCAGACGATGCCGCCGGGCTCTGGGGCGGCGTGGCCGTCGTAGAACATGTCACGCACGACCTCCTCACCGGTGGTGACCAGGCTCAAGGCCCGCGTGGTCGGCACGCCGAGGTGGTGCATCGCCTCGCTGCACAGGAATTCGCGCACCGACGAGCGCAGCACGGCGCGGCCATCCGCGCCGCGGGAATACGGCGTCTGGCCTGCCCCCTTCAGCTGCAGCTCCCAGCGTTCGCCGGCCGCGTTGACCAGCTCGCCCAGCGAAATGGCGCGGCCATCGCCCAGCTGGCCGGCCCAGTGGCCGAACTGGTGGCCGCCGTAGTTCGCCGCCCAGGGCTGCATGCCCTCGAGCACGGCGTTGCCGCCGAACACCTGCGCGAACTCGGCACTGGCGACATCTGCCTCGCTGAAACCCAAGGTGGCGGCCAGCTCCGGCGAATGGGCCAGCACGCGCGGCGCCGCCACCGGCGCAGGATCCGTTCGCGAGTAGAGCGCACCTTCGACCTGGCGCAAGTGCGCGCCTGCCTCGGGATCTCCAGGCAGCTCGCGCACGAACGCGTTGTCGAAACGAGGATTGAACATCGGTACATCCGGGGAAGGAAGGAGCGCGCCCTGTGCGCGATGCTTTTGCTTCACATGACGAAGAGCATCGCGCACAGGGTGCGCTCCTACAAGGATGCCGTTTACGGGCGGCAGCAGCGCAGACGGCTATAGTCGGCGCGCCCCGCCTGCGAGAAGCGCATGAACGACACACCCTCCGACCTCAACGCCGACGCCCTGCCTGAAGACACGCCCTGGATCGCCGCCACCACGCGCTGGCTGGAGCGCGCGGTGGTCGGCCTGAACCTCTGCCCGTTCGCCCGCGCGCCTCACGTGCAAGGCAAGCTGCGGCTGCGGGTAAGCCACGCACGCGATACCGATGCGCTGCTCGACGACTTGTGCGGCGAACTGCAATCCCTGAACGCCCTGACGCCGGAGGAATGCGAGACCGGCCTGCTGATCCACCCGTTCGTGCTGAACGATTTCCTCGACTACAACGATTTCCTCGACGTGGCCGATGCCGCGGTGCAGACGCTGGGACTGGAGGGCGAATGGCAGGTGGCCGGCTTCCACCCGCACTACCAGTTCGCCGACAGCGCCGTCGATGCGATCGAGAACTTCAGCAACCGCTCGCCCTTCCCCACCCTGCACCTGTTGCGCGAGGCGAGCGTCGAGCGCGCCATGGAGCAGATGAGCGATACCGACGCGATCTATCGGCGCAACATCGAGACGCTGCGGCAGCTGGGTGTCGAGGGCTGGCGGGATCTGTGGCGCGACGAAACGGGCTGAATCCGCGCCACAACATGGCGTTCATCCCCGCCGTGCCATGCTGACGCGTGAAAAATATCCCCGACCCCTACAGCGAAAGCATCGACCCTCGCGTGCAGTGCACGACCTGCGAAGCCGTATGCTGCCGCCTCACCGTGGTGTTGATGCCCGAAGACCACGTGCCCGCCTGGCTGGTCGATCACGACGAACACGGCATGGAAATCCTGGCCAAGGGCGAGGACGGCTGGTGTGCCGCAGTGAACCCGAACACCTCCGGCTGCACCATCTACGAGGATCGCCCCACCATCTGCCGCAAGTACGCCATGGGCAGCCCGAGCTGCCGCGAAGAGCGCCACAAATGGTTCGGCGCCACCATCCCCACGACGGTACACGTTTTGTAGGGCGGACAATGCCCGCCGTCGTCGTGCCGCGAAACAGCCGGTGGGCGGTACCCGCCCTACATGAAGATCAAGGCAACTTCCGTGGCGTCGAGCGCGCGCCATTCGCCAAGCGGCAGCTCACCCAGCTCGAGTCCACCGATCGAGATCCGCTGCAGCGTCTCCACACGGTTGCCGGTGGCGGCGAACATCCGGCGCACCTGGTGGTAGCGACCTTCGGTAACGGTGAGGCGCGCATGGCGCGGCCCCAGCACCTCCAGGGTAGCGGGCGCGAGCGGCTCGTGCTCCGATTCCAGCAACAGCGTGCCGCTGGCGAACAGCTCACCCTCGTCGCCGCGCAGGTCCTGCGCCAGCGTGGCCTCGTAGACCTTGGCCACCTGCGCCTTGGGCGAAATGATCCGGTGCAGCAGCGCGCCGTCGTCGGTGAACAGCAACAGGCCGCTGGTGTCCCGGTCCAGCCGGCCCACGGTGGACAACGCGGGCGTGCGCACGCCGTAGCGCGGCGGCAGCAGGTCGTAGACGATGCGACCCGGATCCTTGCGCGAGCAGGTGACGCCGAGCGGCTTGTTCAGCATCAGCACGAGGCCGGGCGGCGGGTCCAGGGGTTCGTCGTCGACGCGGATCCTCTCGTGCGGCACTGCGTCGTCGGCGTAGAGCACCTCGCCATCGGCATCGGTGATGCGACCGCTGCGGAACAGCCGGGTCACGTCCTTGCGACTGCCGTAGCCGAGGTTGGCGATCAACTTGACCAATTTCATGGGCGCACCCCGGCGGCTTCGATCACCTTGAAGCCATCTTGCACCACCAGCGTGCGGACCTCGCCGAAGCGTGACGCGAGCACCGCCTCGTACGGCAGGTGCCGGTTCGCGACGATGAACAATCGCCCCTGCGGCAGCAGCGCCTCGGCCGCGCTGACGATGAATGCGCGCCCCAGCTCGGGCAAGTCCGCGCGCCCCTGGTGAAACGGCGGATTGCTGACGATGGCGTCGTAACGCTGCGGCAGCCCGCGCGTCACGTCGTGCCAGTGCACCGATACCGGCACCCCGCGGCCACTCTCGCGACAGGCGCGCTCCACGTTGCGCCGTGCCGGTTCCATCGCGCGTGCCTCGGCCTCGTACAGGTCGAGCGCGTCCACCTGCGCGCAGCGCGCGATCACCTGGCAGGCGAGGTAGCCGTAGCCGGCGCCCAGATCGGCGACGCGGCCGCGCAAGTCGGCGGGCAGGTGCGTGGCCAGCAGCGCCGAGGCGCGATCGATGCGGTCCCAGGCGAACAGCCCCGGCCGGCTGACGTAGCCGTCGGCGATCTCGCGCGGTGCATCCAGCGCCAGCCACTGCTGCAGCAGCGCCTGGTCGACCGTGCCCTCGCCGGGGGTGGTCCAGAACACGCGGCACTTGTGCTTGGACAGCTGCTGCACGTCGCCGGCAAGCCGGCGCAGGTCTGCCTCACCGGATTTCGCACCTTCGGCATTGGCCATCGCCACCAGCACGGTGCCCCCCGGCGCGGTATGCCGCAGTGCCCGGGCGAACAGCGCACGTGCCTCGTCGCGTTGTCGCGGCGGCAGCACCAGCACCATCGCGAAACGCTCGTCGGGCGCCGGCTCGCCGACGCGCAGGCCGTGGCGCGCCAACTCGTCCGCGAACGGCAGGAAACTCTGTTCGAACAGCCAGCCCGGCTGCGCCCAGTCGCGCAGGCGCACGTCGGCGCGGGCACGCAGGAACAGTACGCGGCCGTCGGCCGGCAGCCCCAGCCGCGCCGTCTCGAAGGGAACGAACAGCGCAGCCAGGGCGGCAGCCGGCGCCGCCGCGAATACTCCCGCCGTGCTCATCACGAACCCGTCAGCGCCCCTGCCCCATCCGTGCGATCCAGCGGTACATCACCACGACCGTCGCGGTGAAGACGAGGCCGCCGATCCAGATCGCCGGGGTCGCGAAACCGTCGCCCACCACGGCCAGCGGCGACTGGTCGCCGGACAGCGCCACGGCCGCGGCCACGATCACGCCGAGCAGGCTCTCGCCCACGATCAGGCCGGAAGCCAGCAGCACGCCCAGCTGCTTGGTCGGCTCCGCCTTGGGGCCGCGCTCGGCACGCTTGTCGAACCAGGCGCCGACCAGCGCGCCGACCACCACCATCAGCGTGGTCGAGGTCGGCAGGTAGATGCCCAGGCCCACCGCCAGCGGCGGCAGGCGCATCGACTTGCCGGTCTTGCCCAGCACTTCGTCGACCACGATCAGCACCACGCCGATGCCGCCGCCGATGGCGATCAGGCTCCAGTCGATGTTGCCGGTGATCACGCCCTGCGCCAGCGCCGAGATCAGCCCGGCCTGCGGCGCCGGCAGCGCGCGCGCCGGGTCCACGCCGGGTGCGCCGAGGAAGCCGTAGGCCTGGTTGAGCAGGTCCAGCACCGGCGGAATCACCAGCGCGCCGGCGACCACGCCGATCACCAGCGCCCACTGCTGCAGCGAAGGGGTGGCGTCCACCAGCTGGCCGGTCTTGAGGTCCTGCAGGTTGTTGTTGGCGATGGAAGCCACCGCGAACACGATCGAGGTGATGAACAGCGCGAAGGCCACCAGCGCCTTGCCGGCCTCCTCCGGCACCAGCGCCTTCACGCCCAGCACCAGCAGCAGCGCGGCGATGATCACCACCAGGATGCCCACGCCCGACAGCGGGCTGTTGGACGAGCCGATCAGGCCGGCCATGTAGCCGCACACCGCAGAGACCAGGAAGCTCAGGATGATCACGAACACCACCCCGCCGGTCACCAGCAACGCCGTGTGTTCGCCCAGCCCGCTGATCTGGGCGAAGTGGCCGAGCAGCCACGCCACCGGGATCAGGCACAGCAAGGTGATGATGCCGACCTGGCCGATCGGCATGTCGTGCTCGGTACGCGGCAGCGAGTGCAGCGTGCCCGCCTTGCGCGCGCTGGAGGCGCGCATCGCGCCGGCCAGCCCGCCGATCACCGGCTTGACCAGCTTGGCCAGCGTCCAGATCGCCGCCACGCCGATGGTGCCGGCGCCCACGAAACGCACGTAGTGGCTCCAGGTGGCCTGGGCCGCTTCCGTCACCGCGCCGCCCTCCGGGTGCAGCAGCAGGAAATGCGGCACCGCCCAGCCCCAGCCGATGATCGCCCCCACCAGCATCGCCACGCCCACCCACAGGCCCACCAGGTGCCCGACCGCGAACAGGGCGAACGACAGACCGAAGTCGAAACCGGTGGCCGCGCCCCGGTCACCGATGCGGAAATAGCTGGATACCGCGCCGGCGAAGAGCTTGGTCTGCACCACCACGTAGAACGCCGCCGAGACGATCGAGCCCACCACCACCGCCTTCAGCCCGGCGCCGCCGGACTCCACCGACTCGGCGGCCTCCGGCGAATCGCCCGAGCCCACCTTGAGCACCTCGGCGCAGGCCACGCCCTCCGGGTAGGGCAGGTCCGAATCGGTGACCAGCGCACGACGCAGCGGGATGGTGTACATCACGCCGAGGATGCCGCCGGTGGCGCAGATGCCGAAGCTCATCCAGAACGGGAAGCCGTTCCAGTAGCCCAGGATCACCAGGCCCGGCAGCACGAAGATGATCGCCGAAAGCGTGCCGGCGGCCGAGGCCACCGTCTGCACGATGTTGTTCTCCTGCACGCTGGAGTTCTTCAGCGCGCGCAGGATCGCCATGGAGATCACCGCCGCGGGGATCGAGGTGGCGAAGGTCAGGCCGGCCTTCAGGCCGAAGAACACGTTCGCGGCGGTGAACACCACCGTGATCACGATGCCGATGATGACGCCGCGGACGGTGAGTTCGCGGCGCGACGGGCTGGACAAGGCTGGCTGGGTCACTGCGGTGCTCTCTCCCGACGAAAACTGCCGCGCACGATAGCGCGGAACCGCCGCCCGGCGATACGCCGGCCGGCCCCGCCAACGCCGGGCCCCTTCACCGGGCGGGCAGCCGGGCGCGCTCCAGCGCGGCCACGTGCTGCTCCAGCCGCGGCCCGAGATAGCAGTGCGACCCGCACGGCAGCAACCCGACGCGGCCGAACTCGCGCAGGTACCAGGCGGGGGCGCGCGCGGCGAAACCCTGACGGTCGCCGGCCACGTCGTCGCTGCTGGTGAACACTTCCAGGAAGGCCACGCCCTCGAGCATCTCGCCGATGCCATGCAGGCCGGCGCGGATCTCGGCCGGCTTGAGGTAGTGCAGCACGTCGCTGCACACGATCAGGTCGAAGCGGGCGTCGAAGCGCAGGTGTTCCAGTTGGCCGAAGCGCGCCAGGCCGATCCGGCGGCTGCGGCCGTAACGCGCCACCACGTACTCACTGGCATCCAGCCCGCGATACTCCACGCCGGGTCGCAGCGCGCGCAGCGGCGCCCGCCACGCGGCTTCGCCGCAGCCCACGTCCAGCACGTTGCGGATGGTGCGGCCCAGGTAGTACTCGGCCTGCACCACCGCCATCGCCACCTTGCGCCGCAACTCGGCCGGCGAGCCTACGGCATGGCGCGGGTCGCGATACCACTTGTCGAAATAGCCGCGGTCATAGGTCTTGGGCATGGCGTCCTGGCCGGAAAGGTGGATGGATGAAGGCCCATGGTAGCGCGCGGCGCGACGTCACTTTTCGCATGCGTTTCGCCTGCGATGCTCGTCCCCGCCCCACCCGAACGCCCGGAGCCAACGTCATGCCCATGATCCGCTTTCGCCTGATCGGCAGCCGCGCCGACGCCGATACCCTCATCATCGGCCTGCACGGTATCGAAGGCATCGAGCACATCGAGGAGATCGACGACCCCACGCTGGGTATCCGCGACGACTCCAGCTCGCTCGACTCGGCCAGCGACAGCGACGCCCACACCTATCTCATCGAAGTGGGTGCAGCCAGCGACAGCATGGCCGATGACGTGCGCGTGGGCGCCGAGGCGCTGGCCAGCGAACGCGGCGCCGGCATCGAGTTCGTCGACGACTTCTGAACGCCGCGACGACGCCGGTCACCCCGGCGCGCCGGGGCTACGGGACGCGACGGTAGCTGCCGTGCATGACCTTCTCCCAGCCTGTACCACCGTCGAACGAGCTTTCCAGGACCAGGGTGAACTCGTCGTTGCCCAGCCAGTGGTAGACGTGCCGCGTCTGCCCGCGCGGCGAGCTGCGCAGGAACACCAGCCGATCGCCGTCGCGACGGCCGGACGCAGGTTGCGCGGGGACAAAGCCATAGCTGTCGAACCAGTGCAACGCCAGGTCACCGGGACCGGCGCCTTCGGTGAACACCGCGTGCGCCTGCAGTGCGGGTTGCCCGTCGCGCGTTTCGCGGTAATCCATCAGCAGGACCCTGCCGCCGAGGGCCAGCCGCGCGCTGATCTGCGCGAGCGCCGGGCCGCCCTCGCCCCAGCGGGTCGTGGCGATGGTTTCCTCGCCTTCCCATGCGCCATCGAAACGGGCCAGCAGATCGTCCATCACGATGCACTCCGGGCCGCGCCACGCACCAGCAGGTGCTTGGCCATGGCGCCGTGCAGGCGGCCGATTCCGCGTACCAGGTGCAGGGTGGCGAACAGCAACCCGGCGCCGAGCAGGAACATCGCCAGCACCTCGCCCCAGCCAGGTACGTGCGGGCCGGAACCCCAGTCCAGCAGGATCGTGCGATCCACGACCAGACCCTGCAGCCAGTCGTGGCCAAACAGCATCACCACCGGCAGCCCCAGCAGGCCCAGCGCGACGGCCAGCAGGACGGCGGTGAGGATGAAGTACGCGATACCCAGCGGCAACATCAGCACCATGTAGAACAGCGTGGTCCAGGTGCGCGGGTCGGTGAACATGGCGCCGATCCGCCCCAGCAGAGGCGCACCGCGTTGCGGGTATGGCGGCCGCCGCGGCATGCGCACGCCCAGCAACGCTTCCACGATGCGCCCTTCGAGCAGAGAGAGCCCGCGCACGCTGCCGATGAACAGCACGATGAACGGCAGCCCGATGATCAGCACGGACAGTCCCGCCGACAGCGCGATGCCGCCCACGGCCAGCGTGAAATAGGCGATGCCCGTGGCCGACCCCAGCAGGATGTAGAACAGCGCACCCCAGGTATGCAGGTCGGTCGCCACCCCGAAGAAGCGCCCGGCCAGCGAGCGCCGCGCTGGTGGCGGCGGCGGGCGGATCGCGCGCTGGATCCGGATCTCCTGGTCGCGGTAGATATCCGCAACTTCGTCCGGAGCGCCATAGCTCTCCACCACCTGCTCCAGCATCGAAGCCTCGTCGCGACCGGGCCGCTCGTAGAGCTCCGCGCGCAGGTGTTCCTCGGCGTCGTACAGCGCATCCTGGACCAGTGCCGGATCGGCGCCACGCAGCGCGGCGCGCAGTTGGTCGAGATACTCGTTGATCGTGCGTGGCTTGCCCATCACAGCTCCCCTTGCAGAACCTTGTCGACCGAATCGCGGGTGGCGTTCCACGCGTGCGTCCATGCGCGCAGTGCCTCGCGTCCGGGTCTGGTGATGCGGTAATAGCGTCGCGGCGGCCCGCTGGTCGACGGTTCGACCTCGCTGGCGAGCAGGCCTGCGGCTTCGAGATTGCGCAGCACCGGGTACAGCGCGCTCTGCTTGCCGGCCAGCACGCCCTCGCCCACCTGCTCCAGCCGCTTGGCGATCTGATAGCCGTACATGGACTGGCGCGACTGCCCGAGCACGGCCAGCAGGACCAGCGATACCGTGCCGCTGGACAGTTCCTTGCGGAATTTCCTGAGCTGGAGATCCTCGTCCACGTCGTCTGCCTGCCGTGTCCATGCCGTTGAGTGAATGATAGTGTTCACTTATGAATAGCACAGTGCCTGAAGTCATGCGCACACCCGGGCGCGGCCGGCTCTGCTAGTTTGCGCATTCCGTCATCGCGCGCCCGGGGAAAGATCCATGCATGCACATCGACAACTCGCGGCCGTGGCGCTGCTGGCTGGCCTGCTGGCCGTGCCGGCCTTCGCCGCGGACAAGCCGACCGCCACGCCGACCCGTGCGGAATTGCTGGCGAAGTCCGCGCCGGGCGAATGGCGCACGCCCGATCCCCACAACCTGCTGGTGATGCAGTTGCCGACCGGGCTGGTGTTGATCGAGCTGGCCCCGGATTTCACCCCGCTGCACGCCACGAACATCCGCACCCTGGTGCGCGAGCACTATTTCGACGGGCTGTCGATCAACCGCGTGCAGGACAATTTCGTGGTGCAGTGGGATGACCCGGAAAGTACTCGCGACCACCCGGACCCCGCGAAGCTGAAACCGCTGGGCACGGCGAAGAAGACGTTGCCGCCCGAGTACACCCGCGCGATCGACGGCAAGCTGCCGTGGACCCCGCTGCCCGACGGCGACGTCTACGCGCCCGAGGTCGGTTTCAGCAAAGGCTTCCCCGCCGCGCGCGATCCGGCCAGCGGCAGGGAGTGGCTGACGCATTGCTACGGCACGGTCGGCGTGGCGCGCGACATCGCCCCGGACAGCGGCAACGGCAGTTCGCTGTACGTGGTGATCGGCCAATCCCCGCGCCGGCTCGACCGCAACCTGGCGATCGCCGGGCGCGTGCTGGAGGGCATGCCGTTGCTGTCCGCCCTGCCGCGCGGCACCGGGCCGATGGGCTTCTACGACAAGCCCGCGCAGCGCACGCCGATTACATCAGTGCGCCTGGCCTCGGAACTGCCGCCGGCGCAGCGCCCGGCCGTGCAGGTGCTGCGCACCGACAGCGCCACCTTCGCCGCCCTGCTCGATGCGCAGCGCCATCGGCATGACGCCTTCTACAAGGTGTCGTCCGGCAAGGTCGGCTTGTGCAGCGTCGACATCCCCGTGCGCGAGGCGAAGACAGCGCAGTGACGCAGGGCGGGCACTGCCCGCCAGCTCTTCAACGCACCCACCAGGAGCGGCGGGCGGTGCCCGCCCTACAAGGGCATCACGCGATGCCGTGCAACCCGCACTCGCGCTTGAGGCCGAAGAAGCGCGTGTCTTCCGGGTCCATGCCCGGCTCCCAGCGGCGGCTGGTGTGGCGGTCGCCGACCGAGACGTAGCCCTGGTCCCACAGCGGGTGGTACGGCAGCCGGTGGCGACTCAGGTAGTGGCCGACGTCGCGGTCGCTCCAGTCGGCCAGCGGATGCAGTTTCCAGCGGCCCTGGCGATGTTCGAGGAAGGGAATCGCCGCACGGCTGCGCGATTGCTGGCGGCGCAACCCGGCGATCCAGCTGCCCACCCGCAGCTCCTCCAGCGCACGCTGCATCGGTTCGACCTTGCGCAAGTGGTTGTAGCGGTCGAGGCCGGGCACGCCCTGCTCCCACAAGCGGCCATCCCGCGCCTCCATCCGCGCCGGGCTGACCGGCGACTGGTACACCTTGACGTTCAGGGCCAGCCGTTCGGCCAGGTCGTCGACGAAACGGTAGGTCTCCGGGAACAGGTAGCCGGTGTCGATCAGCAGCACGGGGATGTCCGGGCGCAGGCGAGTCACCAGGTGCAGCGACACCGCCGCCTGCACCCCGAAGCTGGACGACAGCACGTGCGCGCCAGGCAGGTGTTCGAAAACCCAGGCCACGCGTTGTTCGGCGCTGAGCGACGCCAGCGTCGCGTTCAGGGCGGCCAGTTGCTGCGGCTCCGGTTCGGTGTCTGCAGGCAGCCGGGTCATGCCAGCACCGTGGCAGCGATGCGCCGTGAAGGCGGCGGCTCGAGAATGGCCGCGCGCAGCAGGAAATCGCCGAAGCCCTCGCCCGCCTCGCGCTCGGCGGCATAGCGGGCGAACAGCGGGTCGAGCGCAGCGAGGATGGCCGCTTCGTCGATGTTCTCGCGCCAGACCTGGTTCAGGCGCTGGCCGCGGAAGTCGGCACCCAGGCGCAGGTCGTAACGCCCCGGACCGCGGCCGACCAGGGCGATCTCGCCCAGGTACGGGCGCGAGCAGCCGTTGGGGCAACCGGACAGGCGCAGCAGGATCGGTGCGTCGAGCAGGCCGTGCCAGTCCAGCAGGGCTTCCAGTTTCGGCAGCAGCGTCGGCAGGTAGCGTTCGCTCTCGGCCATCGCCAGCCCGCAGGTGGGCAACGCCACGCAGGCGATCGCGTGCTGGCGGATCGCGCTGTGACGCTTGTAGCCGTCCATGCCGTGGCGGGCCACCAGCGCGTCGATCGCGTCGCGATCCGCGGCGGCCACGTTGGCGATGATCAGGTTCTGGTTGCAGGTGAGCCGGATGTCGCCGGTGTGCACGCCGGCCAGTTCGCGCATGCCGCTGAGCCAGGTGTGCGCCCCGCTGTCGAGCAGGCGGCCGGACTCGACCTGCAAGGTCAGATGCCAGCGGCCGGCATGGCCTTCGACCCAGCCGTAGCGATCGTCGTTGCTGTCGAAGCGGAACGCGCGCGCAGGCTCCAGCGCGAAGCCCAGGCGCTGCTCGATCTCGGCCTTGACCGCATCGAGGCCATGCGTGTCGATGGTGTACTTCAGCCGCGCATGCTTGCGCTCCTCGCGGTCGCCCCAGTCGCGCTGCACGGCGATGACGGTTTCGGCCAGTGGGATGAGTTGCTGCGGCGGCACTAAGCCGATCACCTCGGCCAGCCGCGGATAGGTGGCGGGGTCGCCGTGGGTGGCGCCCATGCCGCCGCCGATGCCCACGTTGAAGCCGGCGAGCTCGCCGCGCTCGATAATGGCGATCAGGGCCAGATCCTGGGCGAACACGTCGACGTCGTTCTGCGGCGGGATCGCCAGCCCGATCTTGAACTTGCGCGGCAGGTAGGTGGCGCCGTACAGCGGTTCGCTTTCGGCGGCGGCTTCCTCGCCCACCAGCTTTTCGCCGTCGAGCCAGAGCTCGTGGTAGGCGCGGGTCTTCGGCTTGAGGTGTTCGGAAAGGCGCACCGCCCACGCATACGCCGCCTCGTGCGCCGGCGACTCGACCGGGTTGGTGTTGCACACCACGTTGCGGTTGACGTCGCCGCACGCGGCGATCGTGCTGGCCATGGCCGCGTTGATCGCAGCGATGGCGGCTTTCAGGTCGCGCTTGATGATGCCGTGCCACTGGAACGTCTGCCGCGTGGTGATGCGCAGGCCGCTGGAGGCGTAGTCGCTGGCGATCCGGTCGAAGGCGAGCCACTGCGCCGGGGTCATCACCCCGCCGGGCAGGCGCGCACGCACCATGAAGGCATACGCCGGCTCCAGCTTCTGGCGGCGGCGCTCGTCGCGGATGTCGCGGTCGTCCTGCATGTAGCTGCCGTGGAACTTCAGCAGCTTGGTGTCGCTTTCGGCGATCGCGCCGGTGACCGCATCGGCCAGCCCCGTGGCGATGGTGCCACGCAGGAAGCGGCTTTCGGTCTTGATCTGTTCAAGATGGGAAGGCATCGGGGTTCAAACCAGTTTGTGTTCAGGTTGCGTGGAGTGCCCCAGGCATCCGGGTTGCGTTTTTTGTTCGTCATTCCCGTGAAAGCGGGAATCCAGTGACTTCAAGTACCCGGGTTCAATAAACATCGCGGGCGTAACGACCCTGCTGCATCAGATCGGCCAGCCAGGCGCGGGCATCGTCGGCGGACAGATCGCCGTGAGTGGCCACGATCTCCAGCAAGGCCTCGTGCACGTCCCTGGCCATGTGCGCGGCATCGCCGCAGACATATAGATGCGCGCCCTCGCGCAGCCAGGCGTACAGTTCGCGACCGTTCTCGCGCAGGCGCTGCTGCACGTAGACCTTGTGCGAGTCCCTCGCAACACCCCGCGCATCCTTGTGTGGACTCTCGGAACGAGCCACGCCATCACGCGAGAACGCCAGGTCGAGGCGGGTCAGGCTGCCGCGGCGCAAGGCATCCTGCCACTCGACCTGATAGAGGAAATCGCGAGCGAAGTGCCGGTTGCCGAAGAACAGCCAGTTGCGCCCACTGGCGGCAGTCGCCTCGCGCTCCTGCACGAAGGCACGGAACGGAGCGACGCCGGTGCCCGGGCCGATCATGATCACGTCGCGGCTGCCGTCCGCCGGCAGACGGAAACGTTCATTGGGTTCGATGAACACCGGCACCGTCGCGTCGTCGCCGGCACCGGCGAGGAAACTGGACGCTGCGCCGCAATGGGCGCTGCCGTGCGCGACGTACTCCACCACCGCCACCGTCAGGTGTACCTCATCCGGTCCCACGACCTTCGGGCTGGAGGCGATCGAGTACAACCGCGGCGTCAGCGGGCGCAGTGTCGCCACCAACTCCGCGGCATTCCACGCCACGGGGAACTCGCGCAACAGGTCGATCGGCTGATGACTTTCCAGCAAGGCGGCGAAATCGGCGTGCTGCTCCGGCTCCAGCAGCCGCCGCAGCCCGACATGTTTCGAGGCCGCGGCCTGCGCCACCACCAGCGGACGGGTCAGGCGAGTGATCTCGCGCTCTTCGGCGAGCCAGCGCGCCAGCGGCAGGCGCTTGCCGTCGTGCTCGACTTCGGCAGCGCCATCCAGCCGCAACGCCGCCAGCCATCGCTCGACCAGTGCCGGCGGGTTGCGCGGCCACACGCCGACCGCGTCACCAGCTTCGTAATGGAGACCCGAACCTTCCAGCGACAATTCGACATGCCGCACGTCGCGCTTGCTGTCGCGCGAGACGATGCGCTGGTTCTCCAGTACGGCGGCGGCGAACGGGTGTTCGCGCGAGTAGGCTGCCGCCGTGCGCACCGCGTGCAGTGCCATCGCAGGGCGCGGGGACGCCGGCACGGCCATCGCCTCGCGGGCGGCGGCCAGCGCACGTTCGGACCAGCGGGCCGCCTCCGCCTCGAAATCCACGTCGGTCTCGCCCGGTTCGGCAAATCGCTGGCCGCCCAGCTCGACCAGCCGCGCATCCAGGGCCTGGCTGACGGCGCAGTACTTCGGGTAACTCGAATCGCCCAGGCCCAGCACGGCGAACTTGAGCTGCGGCAACTTCGGCGCCCGCTTGCCGGCGATGAACTCGACGAAGCCGATCGCATCGTCCGGCGGGTCGCCATCGCCCTGGCTGCTGATCACCACGGCCAGCAAGCGCTCCTGCGCCATCTCGCGCAGCGGATAGGCGCCGGCCCGCAGCAACCGCACGGGCAAGCCCGCCGCTTCCGCGCTGGCGGCCATCCGCTCGGCGACGCGACGGGAGTTGCCAGTCTGGCTGCCGTACACGATGGTCAGGCGCTCGCCGACGTCGGCCGCTGGCCGCTCCACCGGCGCCAGCGCCGCCTGGCCCGGCACACGCGCGGCAGCCGCGGCACTGTAGGCGGCGATCCAGTACAGGTCCGCCGGTGCCAGTCCGTGCGTCAGCCTGGCAAGCAATGCCAGCTTGTCCGCGTCGAGCGTCGGAGCAGGCGGCAGCGATTTCAGCGCAGCATTCACCGCGAATCCTTTTGGACGTCTTTACGTCTGTTCTTCGATGGTAGGCGGCATGCCGGCTGCGGGGAAAACATCTGTCGGCATGACGTTATGTCCGCTGCTCATTTCCTGCGTGGGACCGGCGGCGCCGTATACTGCGCGCCACCCCATGCGGTTGCCGACGCGCTTGAGCGAACTGCTTGCATTCATGGTCGTGGGCGCCCTGGCCCAGCTGGTCGACGGTGCGCTGGGCATGGCTTTCGGGGTCACCTCGTCCGGCCTGCTGCTGGCGCTGGGCATGCCGCCGGTGGCGGCCAGCGCCAGCGTGCATTACGCCGAGGCCTTCACCTGCGGCGCCTCCGGCCTCAGCCACCTGGTAGCCGGCAACGTGCGCCGGGCGCTGTTCCTGGCGCTGGTCATCCCCGGTGTGCTGGGGGCGCTGGCCGGGGTGTGGATCGCCGTGCACCTGCCGCCCTCCTGGCTGCGCATGTTGCTGGCGCCGTACCTGCTGGGCATGGGCGCCTTCCTGCTGCTGCGCTGTCGACGACCGGCGGGCACGCGCACGGACGTGCCGCGCGGAACCGGCATCACCGGCGGCATCGCCGGACTGGTCGATGCCATCGGCGGCGGCGGCTGGAGCGCGATCACCGTGACCACGCTGCTGGCGCGCGGCCTGCAGCCACGCGCGGTCATCGGCAGCGCGCACCTGGCCAAGTGCGTGGTCAGCGTGGCGGCCA
Source organism: Lysobacteraceae bacterium (assembly GCA_040255835.1). Classification (GTDB taxonomy): domain Bacteria; phylum Pseudomonadota; class Gammaproteobacteria; order Xanthomonadales; family Rhodanobacteraceae; genus Rhodanobacter. Next base: position 64,021 of record JBDZVT010000011.1, on the reverse strand, counting down.
GCTTCAGCTTCCTGTTCAGCATCGGCGTCAGCCATGCCACCGCCGTGGTGGGGCTGATCGTGGGCGGTGCCCTGGCCGCGCCGTTCGGCGCCGTGTTCGTGCGGCGCGTGCCGGCCCGTGTCGCCACCGCGCTGGCAGGGCTGGCGGTGCTGGCGCTGGGCCTCAACAACACGGTTCGCCTGTTCACCTGAACCGGCCACTACAATGGTCGGATGAATGCCACCCCCACTTTTCCGATCGAAGTGCGCGGCAGCGCCGCGCGCCCGCTGGGCATGAGCCCGGCGCGGTTCCTGCGCGACTACTGGCAGAAGCGCCCGCTGCTGATCCGCAACGCCTTCCCCGACTTCCACCCGCCGCTGCAACCGGATGACCTTGCCGGCCTGGCCTGCGAGCCCACTGCGCTGGCGCGGCTGATCGTGCACGACGAGGCGCGCGACCGCTGGCGGGTCAAGTCCAGTCCGCTGGAGGAGGCCGATTTCGCCGCCACGCCGCCGCGCAACTGGACCCTGCTGGTGCAGGACGTGGACAAGTGGGACGCCGACGTGGCTGGCCTGCTGCAGCACTTCCAGTTCCTGCCGAGCTGGCGCATGGACGACGTGATGGTGTCCTATGCCGAACCCGGCGGCGGCGTCGGCGCGCACGTCGATCAGTACGATGTGTTCCTGTTGCAGGGTCTGGGCCAACGCCACTGGGCGATCAGCGACGATCCGCTGGCGCCGAAGGCGTTTCGCCCCGACATCGAGTTGAAGCAGCTGGTGCAGTTCGAACCCACCCACGAATGGCTGCTCGACCCGGGCGACATGCTCTACCTGCCGCCGGGCGTGCCGCACGACGGCGTGGCCTTTGGTGGCCCGTGCATGACGTTCTCCGTCGGCATGCGCGCGCCCTCGCAGGCCGAATTGACCGGCGACCTGGCCGACTACATCGCCGAGCAGCTTCCCGACGAACTGCGTTACGCCGATCCCGACCTGGCCCCGGCCCGGCATGCCGGCGAAATCGACCGCGCCGCGCTGGAGCGGCTCAAGGCGGCCCTGCCGTTTGCCGCCGCCCTGCGCGAGGACCTGCTGCGCGACTGGTTCGGCCGCTTCATCACCCGCTACCGCAACGCCCAGGTGCCGGTGGCGCCGGAGCGTCCACTGAGCGAGGAGCGGTTCGCCGAGAGACTCGCCGCCGGCGCCCGGCTGCTGCGCCACCCCTGGGCGCGCATGGCTTGGGCGGGCGGCAAGACCGGTTGCGTCCTGTACGTATGCGGCCAGGCCTATGGCGCCTCGCCGGAACTGGCGCAGCGGCTGTGCGCCGAGCGCGAACTGGCCTTCGACCGCGCGCCTCGTGCCGCCGACCGCGAACTTCTGCTGGCCCTGGTCAACGACGGCTACCTGTTGCTGCGCCCTGCGCGCCGACGCCGATGAAACTGCAGCACTTCCACGTCGAGATCGCCGACTGGTCGCGCGAGGACCAGCGCGCCGCCCTGCTCGACCTGCGCGCCACGGTGTTCATCCAGGAACAGGGCGTGAGCGAGCAACGCGAGCGCGACGGGCTGGACGTCGACTGCTGGCACGTGCTGGCACGCGACGACACCGGTGCCCCGATCGGCTGCGGCCGCCTCACGCCGCAGCACAAGATCGGCCGCATGGCGGTATTGCCGCAGTGGCGCGGCCAGGGCGTGGGCGCGGCGCTGTTGCGCGAGCTGCTCGGCCGGGCCCGCGCCCTGGGCTGGAGCGAGGTGGCGCTGGATGCCCAGGTCAGTGCGATCGGCTTCTACACCCGCGCCGGCTTCGCGGCACACGGCGAGGAGTTCGAGGATGCCGGTCTGGCACACCGGGCCATGCGGCTGGTGTTCGAGCAGGACGCGACAGTCGAGCGCCCAGCCGGCCGCGACCCCGGCCGGCTGGCGGCCGGCACGGCGGCCGAATGCGCGCAGGCGCGGCTGCAGGTACTGCGGGATGCACGCCATCGACTGTCGATACGCGTGCCCGTGCTGACCAGCGACGCGTTTGCCGATGCCGAACAGCTGGCCGAGTTGCGGCGCATCGCCACCTCCGGGCGCAGCGCGCAGATCCGCGTGTTGCTGCACGATCCGCAGGCGGCCTTGCAGGCGGACCATCCGCTGATCGGCCTGGCCCAGCGCCTGTCCAGCGCGTTCCAGATCCGCACGCCGGTGGACGATGTCGACTTGGGCTGGCCCTCGGCCAGCCTGCTCAACGACGTCGGCGGCTACCTGTTCCTGCCCGCCGCGGACCGGCCCTCGGGGCGCGCGGCGCGCGACGACCAGGCCAGCGTCGCGCCGCTGCAGCAGCAGTTCGACGAAGTGTGGGAGCGTTCCGAGCGCGCCTCGGTGCTGCAGCGGCTGGATCTCTGAGCCGCACGCCGGCACAGGCTGAACCCCGACTGGCCGACGGTCGGCCGCGCCCCCGGCGGCAGGCAACGCGACAAAGCCCGTGGCCCGATGCGTTTGCGCGCTTGCGCATGGGCCGCGGAGCCGCGCCGCAGGCCGCCTGCGACCATTTCACGGGTTGCCGTGCCGTGGCGGGCGAAGGGTATAATCGTGCAGATTGATGCCAGTCATCCGCACGAGCCACCGGTCGGACTTGAAAACCGGTCGCAAGCCGCGACGTTCAGCTCACATGGATGGCTGCAAGCCTCTTTTTCTGCCGGTGGTGACGTGAGTACAAACCTGATCCGCGAGTTCTACGAATCCTCCCAACTCGCTGGCGGCAACGCCGATTACGTGGAATCGCTGTACGACGCATGGCTGGCCGACCCCACGGCCGTCCCCGCCGAATGGGCAGGTTATTTCGAGACGTTCAGGGGCCGCGAGTCGGGCGACGTCCCGCACGCCGGCGCGATCGCGCGGATCGAGGCGGCGCAGAAACAGGGGCGCAACGGCGCTGCCGCCGTGCCCATGAGCGACGAGTACGCGCGCAAGCAGGCCGGCGTGCTGCGCCTGCTCACCGCCTACCGCTCGCGTGGCCACCTCGCCGCCGACCTCGACCCGCTGGGCCTGGCCGACAAGATGCCGGCTCCCGACCTGGGCCTGGCCTTCCACGGCCTGTCCGACGCCGATCTGGATACCGAGTTCGACACCGGCAACTACGCCGGTGGCGGCCAGCGGCTGAAACTGCGCGATCTGCTCGACCGGCTGAAGAAGACCTACGCCAGCTCGATCGGCGCGGAATTCATGCACATCAGCAACCACGAGCAGCGCAACTGGATCTACAGCCGGCTGGAACAATCCGCCGGCCAGAGCGGCCTGGACAAGGCCGGCCAGCAGCGCGTGCTGGACGGCCTCACCGCGGCCGAGGGGCTGGAGCGCTACCTGCACACCAAGTACGTCGGCCAGAAGCGCTTCTCGCTGGAAGGCGGCGACAGCCTGATCCCGATGCTTGACGACGTGGTGCGCGCGGCCGGCGACAACGGCATCAAGGAACTGGTGATCGGCATGGCCCACCGCGGCCGACTCAACGTGCTGGTCAACATCCTGGGCAAGCCGCCGAAGACCCTGTTCGACGAGTTCGAGGGCAAGTTCGAGCACCCCGACGATCCGGCGCACTCCGGCGACGTCAAGTACCACATGGGTTTCTCCGCCGACGTCAAGACACCCAAGGGCGGCGTGCACGTGGCGCTGGCGTTCAACCCCTCGCACCTGGAGATCGTCAACCCGGTGGTGACCGGCTCGGTGCACGCCCGCCAGACCCGCCGCCGCGACACCACGCACACGCAGTCGATGGCCGTGCTGATCCACGGCGACGCCGCGTTCGCCGGCCAGGGCGTGAACATGGAGCTGTTCAACATGTCGCAGGCCCGCGGCTTCAAGATCGGCGGCAGTCTGCACATCGTGGTCAACAACCAGGTCGGCTTCACCACCTCCAATCCGCAGGACGCGCGCTCCACCATGTACTGCACCGACCTGGCCAAGATGGTCAACGCGCCGGTGCTGCACGTGAACGGCGACGACCCCGAGGCGGTGATCCTGGTGACCCGGCTGGCCTACGACTTCCGCAAGCGGTTCCGCCGCGACGTGGTGATCGACCTGGTCTGCTACCGCCGCCACGGCCACAACGAGGCGGACGAGCCGGCCGCGACCCAGCCGGTGATGTACCAGATCATCCGCAAGCGCCCGACCGCGCGCGACCTCTACCAGCAGCAGCTGGTGAAGGCCGGCGTGCTGGCCGAGGGCGAGGCGGCGAAACAGTTCGACGCCTATCGCCAGCGCCTGGAAGCCGGGGCGCCGATGACCGACCTGGACCCGAGCCCCGCCCGCGACGGCCACGTCGACTGGGCGCGCTTCATCGGCGGCAAACTGTCGATGCCCACCGACACCACGGTGCCCAAGCAGAAGCTCCAGGAGCTGGCCAGCAAGATCCTTGCCCTGCCCGCCGAGCTCACCCTGCAGGCGCGCGTGGCCAAGATCTACGACGACCGCCGCAAGATGGCGGCCGGCGAGCAGCCGGCCGACTGGGGCTTCGCCGAGAACCTGGCGTACGCCACCCTGGTCGACGCCGGTTTCGACATGCGGCTGGTCGGCCAGGACTCCGGTCGCGGCACGTTCTTCCATCGCCACGCGGTGCTGCACGACCAGAAGGACGGCCATACCTACATGCCGCTGGCCGAAGTCCGCGCCACGGCCGATGTCGAGGTGATCGACTCGCTGCTCAGCGAAGAGGCGGTGATGGCGTTCGAGTACGGCCACTCCACCACCGACCCGGACACGCTCAACATCTGGGAGGCGCAGTTCGGCGACTTCGCCAACGGCGCGCAGGTGGTGATCGACCAGTTCATCAGCTCCGGCGAATCGAAGTGGAACCGGCTGTGCGGCCTGGTGCTGCTGCTGCCGCACGGCTACGAGGGCCAGGGCCCGGAGCACTCCTCCGCCCGGCTGGAGCGTTTCCTGCAGCTGTGCGCGATGGACAACATGCAGGTCTGCGTGCCGACCACGCCGGCGCAGGATTTCCACATGATCCGCCGGCAGATGCTGCGCGCCGCGCGCAAGCCGCTGATCGTGATGACGCCCAAGTCGCTGCTGCGCCACAAGCTGGCGGTGTCGAGCCTGGACGAACTGGCCAACGGCAGCTTCCAGCTGGTGATCGGCGAACATCGCAAGCTGGCCGCAAAGAAGGTCAGGCGCGTGGTGCTGTGCTCGGGCAAGGTCTACTACGACCTGCTGGAGGAAGCACAGAAGCGCGAGCTGGCCGACGTGGCGATCGTGCGCGTCGAGCAGCTGTACCCGTTCCCGCGTGCCGAGGTCAGTGCCGAACTGGACAAGTATCCGTCGGCGAAGGAAGTGATCTGGTGCCAGGAGGAGCCGATGAACCAGGGTGCCTGGTTCCAGATCCGCCACCACCTGCAGGCCTGCACCACCAACAAGCACAGCCTGTCCTACGCCGGGCGCGCGCGTTCGCCGGCGCCGGCCGCCGGCCACCACAACACCCACGTCGCCGAGCAGGTGGCGCTGGTCGAACAGGCGCTGGTGGCACCGGTCGGTACCGATCACGCCGCCGAGTAGTTCGTTTCGAATGGTGCGGCCACGGTCGGCCGCTCTTTGCTCCTTGCGGCCGTCGACGGTCGCGCAAACCCAAGAGCCTCTTATGTCCATCGAACTGAAAGTCCCCGTCCTGCCCGAGTCCGTCTCCGATGCCACCATCGCCAGCTGGCACAAGAAAGCCGGCGAAGCGGTCAAGCGCGACGAGAACCTGGTCGACCTGGAAACCGACAAGGTGGTGCTGGAAGTGCCCTCGCCGGTCGACGGCGTGCTGAAGGAAATCCGGCACGAGGTCGGTGACACGGTGAACAGCGAGCAGGTCATCGCGATCATCGAGGAAGGCGCCACGGCCGCCGCACCCGCACCCGCACCCGCTCCGGCAGCCGCCGCGCCGGCCCCGGCCCCCGCTGCGCCGAAGAAGGCCGCCGCCGAGCTGTCGCCCGCCGCGCAGCGCGTCGCCACCGAGAACAAGGTCGACACCTCGGCCATCGCCGGCACCGGTCGCGACGGCCGCATCATCAAGGAGGACGTGGTCAACGCCGGCTCGGCCCCGGCCGCTGCCGCCGCCCCGGCCGCCAGGCCCACGCCCGGCGCCCGTCCGGAAGAACGCGTGCCGATGACCCGCATGCGCGCGCGCATCGCCGAGCGCCTGATGCAGTCGAAGAACTCCATCGCCATGCTCACCTCGTTCAACGAGGTGAACCTCAGCGAAGTGGTCAAGATGCGCAAGTCGCTGGGCGAGGCGTTCCAGAAGGAACACGGCATCAAGCTCGGCTTCATGAGCTTCTTCGTCAAGGCGGCCGCCGAAGCGCTCAAGCGCTACCCGTTCGTCAACGCCTCGGTCGATGGCAACGACATCATCTACCACGGCTACCAGGACATCTCGATCGCCGTGTCCACCGACAAGGGCCTGGTCACGCCGGTACTGCGCGACGTGCAGGACATGAGCTTCGCCGACGTCGAAAAGGCCATCGCCGACTACGCCACCAAGGCGCGCAGCAACAAGCTCACCCTGGACGACCTGCAGGGCGGCACCTTCACCATCACCAACGGCGGCACCTTCGGCTCGCTGCTGTCCACCCCGATCGTCAACCCGCCGCAGAGCGCCATCCTCGGCATGCACACGATCAAGGAACGCGCCATCGTCGAGAACGGCCAGATCATCGCCGCGCCGATGATGTACATCGCAATCAGCTACGACCACCGCATCATCGACGGCAAGGACGCGGTGCTGTTCCTGGTCGACATCAAGAACCAGCTGGAGAACCCGCAGCGGATGCTGCTGGGCCTGTAACCGCCTGAGCCCTCTCCCGTCGGCGACCGAAGGAAGTCCCCGTGGGAGAGAGGGGTCGGGGTGAGGGTTCGGCGATGCCGCAACGCCTCGCTCCGTCCGTACCCTCATCCGGCGCTTCGCGCCACCTTCTCCCGAGGGGGGAAGGAACGAGCCAAAGAGGAAAATCATGAGCGACAAATTCGATGTCATCGTCATCGGCGCCGGCCCGGCGGGTTACCACGCCGCGATCCGCGCCGCGCAGCTGGGTCTGAAGACCGCCGTGGTCGATGCCTTCGTCGGCAAGGATGGCAAGCAGGCGCTGGGCGGCACCTGCCTCAACGTGGGCTGCATCCCGTCCAAGGCGCTGCTCGACTCCTCCAAGCAGTTCTACAACCTCGCGCACAATCTTCCGGTGCACGGCATCACCGTCGAGAACGCCAAGGTCGACCTGAAGACCTTCATCGGGCGCAAGGAAAAGATCGTCAAGCAGTTCACCGGCGGCGTGGCCCAGCTGTTCAAGGCCAACAAGATCACCAGCTACTTCGGTACCGGCAAGCTGCTGAAGGGCAACCAGGTCGAGATCGCCGGCAACGACGGCAGCAAGCAGACCATCGCCGCCACCAACGTGATCCTGGCTTCCGGTTCGGTGCCGATCGAGTTGCCGTTCGCCAAATTCGACGGCAAGAACATCATCGACAACGCCGGTGCGCTGGAGCTCGACGCCGTGCCCAAGCGCCTCGGCGTGATCGGCGCCGGCGTGATCGGCCTGGAGCTGGGCAGCGTGTGGCGCCGGCTTGGCGCCGAAGTCACCGTGATCGAAGCGCTGCCCGAATTCCTCTCCGCGGCCGACGCGGACATCGCCAAGGTCGCGGCGAGGGAGTTCGCCAAGCAGGGCCTGGACATCAAGCTCAACGCCAAGCTCGGCAAGGCCGAGGTGAAGAAGGACGGCGTGCACCTGGTCTATACCGACAAGGACGGCGAGCAGAAGCTCGTGGTCGACAAGCTGCTGGTAGCCGTGGGCCGCCGCGCCTATACCGCCGGGCTGCTGGCCGACGATACCGGCGTGAAGCTGGACGAACGCGACCGCATCATCGTCGACGAGCATTGCCACACCGGCGTGGACGGCGTGTGGGCCGTCGGTGACGCGGTACGCGGCCCGATGCTTGCGCACAAGGGTTTCGAGGAAGGCATGGCGGTCGCCGAGTGGATCGCCGGCAAGGCCGGGCACGTCAGTTACGACACGATCCCGTGGGTGATTTACACCGAGCCGGAAATCGCCTGGGCCGGCAAGACCGAGAAGCAGCTGAAGGACGAAGGCGTGCCCTACAAGGTCGGCAGTTTCCCGTTCGCCGCGATCGGCCGCGCCGTCGCGATGAACGAGGCGGTCGGCCAGGTGAAGATGATCGCCCACGCCGAGACCGACCGCATCCTGGGCGTGCACATGGTGGGCCCGGGCGTCTCCGAGCTGATCGCCGAGTGCGTGGTGGCGATGGAGTTCAAGGGCTCCTCCGAAGACCTGGCCCGCATCGTCCACGCCCATCCGACCCTGTCCGAAGCTGTGCACGAGGCGGCGCTGTCGGTGGACAAGCGCGCCATCCACAAGGGCAACTGAGCGCAGGATGGATCATCCCGTGCAGGCCATGAATGGCCGACGGCACGGGTTCCACGCGGCCCGCTCGTGGCGACATGGGCGGGCCGTTTCGTCTGACATCACTTCCGTAGGAGCCCGCTTGCGGGCGATGCTTTTCTGCCGGAAGTCGGGAATCGCAAGAGCAACGGCATCGCCCGCAAGCGGGCTCCTACGAAAAGGAATACGCATGCCCCAACCTACCGCCATCTGCGTCTATTGCGGCTCCAACAGCGGCCGGCACCCCGAGTACGCCGAACAGGCGCGCGCCTTCGGCAGCGAGATGGCGCGTCGCGGTATCGCCCTGGTCTACGGCGGCGGCAAGGTCGGCCTGATGGGCGTGGTGGCCGACGCGGTGCTGGCCGGCGGGGGCAAGGTGATCGGCGTGATCCCGCGCCAGCTGGTGGAACTGGAAGTGGCCCACCCGGGCCTGACCGAGCTGGTGGTGGTCGAGACCATGCACCAGCGCAAGACGCGCATGTACGAGCTGTCCGACGCCTTCGTCGCCCTGCCCGGCGGCTTCGGCACGATGGACGAGATGTTCGAGATGCTGACCTGGGCCCAGCTGGGCCTGCATCAGTACCCTTGCGCCTTCCTCGACGTGCGCGGCTACTATCGCGACCTGCGCACGCTGATGGAACACATGGTCGACGAATCCTTCGTGAAGGCGGCGCAGCGCGACAGCATCTGGTTCGGCGACGACATCGCCGCGCTGTTCGACTGGATGCGGGACTACGAAGGCGGCTACACGCCCAAGTGGATATCCTCCAGCAGCGTCGATGCCTGAACCCGCCGGAGGTCGAGATGCCCCATTTCCGCGCCTTTCGCATCCACAACGATGACGCCGGCTACCGCGCCGGCATCGAGGCCATGGACACCGACGCGCTGTCGCCGGGCGAGGTGCTGGTCAAGGTTGCGTACTCCTCGGTCAACTACAAGGACGCCCTGGCCGGCACCGGCAAGGGCCGCATCCTGCGCCAGTATCCGCTCAACGGCGGCATCGATGCGGCCGGCCACGTGGTCGCCTCGACCGACCCCGCATTCAAGGAAGGCGATGCCGTGCTGTGCACCGGCAGCGGCCTGTCCGAGACGCGCGACGGCGGCTATGCGCAGTACGCGCGACTGGATGCGCGCTGGACCATCCCGCTGCCGACCGGTCTCAGCCTGCGCGAAAGCATGATCATCGGCACCGCCGGCTTCACCGCCGCGCTGGCCTTGCTGCGCATGCAGGACAACCGGCAGGCGCCCGCGCTGGGCCCGATCGCGGTCAGCGGCGCCAGCGGCGGCGTCGGCCAGCTGGCGATCGACATCTTCAGTCGCGCCGGCTACGAGGTGCACGCGATCAGCGGCAAGGCCGACCACTTCGATTTCCTGCGCGAACTGGGTGCCAGTGCATGCATCGATCGCCGCGAACTGGCCTTCAGCGGCAAGCCGATGGAGTCAGCGCGCTTCGGCGGCGCGCTGGACAATGTCGGCGACGGCATGCTTGCCGGCCTGCTGCCGCTGATCGTGCCCTACGGCAACGTGGCACTGTGCGGCAATGCCGGCGGCATCGCGTTCGACAGCACGGTGATGCCGTTCATCATCCGCGGCGTGAGCCTGCTCGGCGTGGCGTCGGCGGGCACCGCGCGCGATATCCGCGATGAAGTCTGGCGGCGCCTCGCCGGCGACTGGAAGCCGCTGCACCTGGAGCGCATCGCCACGCGCGAGGTCACCCTGGAGCAATTGCCGCAGGTGTTCGAGCACATGCTCGCCGGCGATTCCTTCGGTCGCACGCTGGTGCACGTCGGCCATTCGGTTTGACAGCGACGTGGTTGGAAGTACCATCGTCACGCCTTAGAATCACTGAAACCCGCAGGGAACCCCCCACCCATGGCACGCATCCTGATCGTCGACGACTCCCCCTCCCAATTGCTGGGCATCAAGCGGATCGTCGAGAAACTCGGGCATGAGACGCTGTCGGCCGAGGACGGCGCCGCGGGTGTCGAGGTGGCCAAGGCCGAGTTGCCCGACCTGATCCTGATGGACGTGGTCATGCCCAACCTCAACGGCTTCCAGGCGACCCGCACGATCAGCAAGAACGCCGACACCGCGCACATCCCGATCATCCTGGTCACCACCAAGGACCAGGAAACCGACAAGGTCTGGGGCATGCGCCAGGGCGCCAAGGCCTACGTGACCAAGCCGATCAAGGAAGAGGAACTGGTCAAGGCGCTGGACGAATTCCTGCCCCACTGACCCCGTCTCCATTCAAGCAAAACGGCGCCCGCGGGCGCCGTTTTTCGTGGAGGAGTCCGCTTGCCGGGTCAGCCCGCGCGGTAGTCCTGGTACGACTTTTCCTCGACCAGCTGCGAGCCGAGCTTGAGGTTGATCGCGCGCTTGAACGCGGCGCGCTCGTCGTTGCGGAAGTACACCGAACGGGCCAGCTCGATGAAGTCCCGGTCGAACTCCTGCGCGCGTTCCTTCAGCCGGATCCGGTCCTCGATGTCCCACAACGCCTCGTTGACGGCCAGCAGGCTGGCGCGTTCCTCGCCGATGTCGGTCTGCGAGGCCGCGTCGTTGGCCCAGGTGGCATTGAGCAGGTCCAGTTCGTTGCGCACGTTGGCCAGCTTGGCCTCGTCGGTCATGCGTCGCGACTTGATTTCGAGGATGGTGATTTTGTCGATCAGTTCGCCATAGGAAACGGGGGTCTGGATCAGGCTCATGCTCGGCTCCGTGGAGTTGTTCAAACCGCGGCGCGGAAGGCGCCCTGTTGCACCAGCGCGCAGGCCGCGGCCACGTCGCCGTCCAGCGCGCGGTCGCGGTGCAGGAAGGCAATGTGCCGGCGCAGGATCGCATGCGCCTGGCGCACCCGGCTACCGGCGTGGAAATCGTCGGCGGCGCACAACGCGTCGGCGAGTTGCCGCACTTCGGCCACGAACTGTTCGTAGTGCGGCTGGCCCTCGCGCGGCGCATTGGCCACCTTCGCCGCCAGCGCCTGCCAGCCGCCGCGCCTGGCCAGCCGACGCGCGGCATTGAGCATCTCCTGGCGGTAATCCAGTGCCTGCGCGGCGGTGTACAACTCCAGCGCCAGTGCCTGGCCCAGGTCCTCCACCATGTCCAGCACGTGGCGCGCCTCGTTCGCGCCCATCGAGACGTGGTCCTCGGCGTTCGCGCTGGTGGGCACCGAATACACGCTGGCCGGATGCGCGCGCGTGGCCAGGTCGTTGACCAAGGCCGCGGCGGTGTACTGCACGATCATGAAGCCGGAGTCGGTGCCGTCCTCGTTGCCGGTGAGGAAGGCCGGCAGGCCGTCGTTGGTGGCGGGGTCGACCAGCTTGTTGAGCCGTCGCTCGGAGATCGACGCCAGCACCGGAATCGCCGCCTTCACGTAACTCATCGCCAGGGCCAGCGGCATGCCGTGGAAATGGCCGGCCGAGACCACCTGCTCCTCGATGAACCGCGCGTCCCCGTTGTCCGGGAAGATCAGCGGGTTGTCGGTGACCGAGTTGAGCTCGATGTCGAACACGCGGCAGGCCTGCGCCCAGGCATCGCGTACCGCGCCGTGCACCTGCGGCATGCAGCGCAGACTGTAGGCGTCCTGCGGCTGGTGTTTCTTGCCGCCCTTGAACGGCAGGAAGCGCCGGTAGAACGCCTCGCGGCCGTGGCGCTGGTTGGCGGGCACCCAGTCCCAGCCGATGTCGAAGCTGAGCGCCTGGTCGTCCGGTTCGCTCCAGGCATCGGCGCTCCACGGCTTGAAGCGCGGCACCAGGTGGTACGGGATGTCGAGCAGCGTGGAGCCGTCCAGCAGGTCGCGCACGTGCGCGGCGGTGTCCACCTGTCCCGGGTGCGGGCGCAAGGCATGCACCTCGGCGCGCAAGGCGCCGCTGCGGCCGGCAAAGGCATCCAGCGTCATCGCCGCGGCAAGGTCGGCGACGTCCAGCAGGTCGCCCAGGACGTCCAGCGCCAGCGCGCCGGTGGCGAGCATCTGGGCGGTACCGTTGTTGAGCGCCAGGCCTTCCTTGAAGGACAGCCGGATCGGCTCCAGGCCGGCACGCTCCAGTGCCTTGGCGCCCGGCATGCGTTCGCCTTCGTAGAACGCTTCGCCGCCGCCGAGCAGCACGATCGCCAGATGCGACAGCGGTGCCAGGTCGCCGCTGGCGCCGACCGAGCCCTTCTCGGGCACCACCGGAACCACGCCGGCGTTGAGCATCGCCGCGAGTGCCTCCAGCGTGCTCACGCGAATACCCGAGTGGCCGCGCATCAAGGTGTTGATGCGGATCACCAGCATGGCCCGCACCACCTCCGGCGCGAACGGTTTGCCGACGCAGACGGCGTGCGTGATGATCAGGTTGTGCTGCAGCTCCTCCATCAGCGTGCCATCGGCGGGGTGGCTGCCGGGCAGCTCGTCGCGCACGCGGTGCGCGCCCAGCAGCTTGTCGGCATTGCTGCCGAAACCGGTGGTGACGCCGTAGGTGGGCTCGCCGCAACTGACTTTCTCGGCCAGGAAGTCGGCGGCGCGCCGCACCCGCGCCAGGCCGGCCGGATCCAGCGCGATCCGGGCACCGTGGCGCGCCACCGCGACCAGCTGGGCGCGAGTGAGACTGTGGCCGTCGAGAAGAATGGTTTCGCTCACCGGGGTTGCTCCACTGCTTTGCCGCCATGCCCGCGGGACGCTTCGCGACAGCGAAGCCGGCCGGGCGGGAATCGATGAATCCTGTTGCCAGATGCAGGTGGGGTCCCGCTGCCGCGGGAGGGTCGCCGCGACGGAGGTCAACCCATCGCGGCAGCCTGCTCCAGCTCCACCCGCAACGTCTTGACCAGCTCGCCGCGCGCCACTTCGAACTGGTCCTGGCGTCGCAGGTCCTTGACCGTCACCACGCCCTTGGCGATCTCGTCGTCGCCAAGCACCACCACGAAGCGGATGCCGGCGCGGTCGGCGTACTTGAACTGCTTGCCCAGCTTGCCGCCCTCCAGCACCACCTCGGTGGCGATGCCGGCGCCGCGCAATTCGCCGGCCAGCGCCAGATAGAGCGGCAGCCTGGCCTCGTCCATCTGCGTCACCAGCACGTCGACCGTGCTGGTCGCGGTGTCGATCAGGCCCGCATCGCGCAATTGCCAGTACAGACGCGTGAGGCCGATCGAGATGCCGACCCCGGGCAGGTGGGACTTGGTGTACTGGCCGGCCAGGTTCTCGTAGCGGCCGCCGGAACAGATCGAACCGATCTGCGGGTGGTCGTTCAAGGTGGTCTCGTAGACCGTGCCGGTGTAGTAGTCGAGGCCGCGGGCGATCGAAAGGTTGAGCGCGTAGTGGGTCTCGGGCACGCCGAACGCATGGATCAGGCCCAGCACCTCCTTCAGTTCGGCACGCCCCTGCTCCAGCGCTTCCGGGCCGGGGCCCAGCGCGTCGAGCTTGTCCAGCGCATCCTGCAGCGATCCGGAGCGCACCTGCACGAAGGCCAGGATCTTCTGCGCCACCCCGGCACTCAGGCCGAACGCCTCGCCGGTCAGCGTGTCGCGCACGTAGTCGGCGCCGCGCTTGTCCAGCTTGTCCACCTCGCGCAGCACCAGCATCTGCTGTTCGCCGTCGAGGATGCCGAGGCTTTCGAAATAGCCGCGCATCAGCTTGCGGTTGTTGAGCTGGATGGTGAACGGGCCGATCGCCAGCTCGCGGAACACGCTGTAGATCACCGCCGGGATCTCGGCGTCGTAGCGCACCGACAGCGCATCCTTGCCGATCACGTCGATGTCGCACTGGTAGAACTCGCGGAAACGCCCGCGCTGGGCGCGCTCGCCGCGGTACACCTTCTGCATCTGGTAACGGCGGAACGGGAAGCTCAGCTCGCGCTCGTGCTCGGCCACGTAACGCGCCAGCGGTACGGTGAGATCGAAGCGCAGCGCCAGCTCCGGCGTACCTTCCTCAGCCTTGCCCAGCGCACCGGTGGACTGCACGAAATACACCTGCCGCTCGGTCTCGCCGCCGCTCTTGGTCAGCAGCACGTCGGAGTATTCGATCACCGGCGTCTCGATGGCGAGAAAGCCGAAACGCTCGTAATTGCGACGGATCACGTCGAGCATGCGCTGGAACGCGATCTGGTCGAGCGGCAACAGCTCGAGCACGCCGGGCATGGTGCGGGCCGGGGTAAGCGCCATGGAATCCTCTGCTGACTTTGGGACGGGCCGCCGCCGGAACACCCGCGCGACGGCAGCCGTCAAGATTAGCAGAACGGCGCGGTTCCCCTCGACCGCCGCGCAGCGTCCGCGGCACGGCGTCCCGGCCGGACCCTTGGCGAACTGCCCCGCACGCTGCTAAGATTCGCCGCTCGCGTGGGGCGGTAGCTCAGCTGGGAGAGCGCTACGTTCGCATCGTAGAGGTCGTGGGTTCGATCCCCATCCGCTCCACCACGTGATGCAAGAGGCCGGATCGTCCGCAATCGCGGTCGCCGGCCTTTTTCTTGCCTGCCCCGCCCTGCCCTGCGCGGGCGTAACATCGGCTCGACAAGCTCTGCGTCGGAGCGGTGCACTCCAGACCATGCCGGGGACCGGATCATCCTTCACCGAAGGTTCGACGGACGCCCTGTTCGCCGCGGTCTACGCGCGCCTCAAGGCCATGGCCGCACGGCAGCTGGAGCGCCGCCAGGCCGCCACGCTGGACACCACCGAACTGGTGCACGAGCTGTATCTGCGCATCGGCCAGAACGAGGCGCTGAATTTCGAGCATCCGGCGCAATTCTTCAGTTACGCCGCGCGCGCCATGCGCCATCTGCTGACCAACCGCGCACGCGACCGCTTGCGCCTGCGCGCCGGCGGCCAGTGGATGAAGATCACCCTCGACGAGGACGACGCCCGGCTGGCACTGGACACCGCCGGCCAGGCGCTGGCGCTGGATGCGGCGCTGGATGCGCTGGAACAGGCCGACGCGCGCGCCGCCCGGGTGGTGGAACTGCACTATTTCGCCGGACTGGGCCTGCAGCAGATCGCCGACACCCTGGGCGTCGCCCGGCGCACGATCGACCGCGACTGGCGCTTTGCCCGCGCCTTCCTCAAGGCACACATGGACTGAGCCGGCGCGTCGCAAGCGGGCGGGCGGCGGGGTTAATCACAGGCAGGTCATCCGGCAAGGGCGCCCACGTGGATTCCACACCGACACTGCGCGAATTGTTCGAAACGGCGCTGCAACTGAGGGGCGCCGCGCGCGAGGACTGGCTCGCCGCGCACTGCCTCGACCCGCGCCAGCGCGAGGAGATCGAGCGCATGCTCACCGCCGATACCGTCGGGGACGACTGGCTGCCCGGCGACCCGGTCGACGCGGCGCGCATCATCGGCGAGGCCGGCGTGGCCGCGGCGATGCCTCCGGGCAGCCGGATCAACGCGTTCGAACTGATCGAGGTGCTGGGCGAAGGCGGCTCCTCCACCGTGTTCCGTGCCGCGCGCCAGGAGGCGGGCGTGCGCCAGGAAGTCGCCCTCAAGCTGCTGGCACGCGGCCTGTACACGCCGGCCGCGCGCGACCAGTTCCGGCGCGAACGCGAGGCGCTGGCACGCCTGCGCCATCCGGGCATCGCGCGGCTGATCGAGGGCGGCATCACCGAACAGGGGTTGGCCTACATCGTGCTGGAGCTGGTCGACGGCGCACCGATCACCGACTACGCGCGCGGTCACTGCCTGTCGCTGCGCCAGCGCCTGCTGCTGTTCCTGCGGGTATGCCGCGCGGTGGCGGCGGCTCACCGCGCGCTGATCGTGCACCGCGACCTGAAGCCTTCCAACGTGCTGGTCACCGCCGAGGGCGAGGTGAAGCTGCTCGATTTCGGCATCGCCAAGCTGCTCGACGACCGCGTCGGCGACGTCACCCGTACCCAGCATCGCGCGCTGACCCCGGCCTATGCCGCGCCCGAGCAGTTTTCCCGCGAGCCGGTCACCACGGCCACCGATGTCTACGCGCTCGGCGTCCTGCTCGACGAGCTCCTGGTGGGGCGGCGACGGGTCGCCGGCGAGACCGCTCCGCCGTCCGTGCGCCTGGGTGCCATCGTGCGCAGCGGCGCCCCCCACAGTGCGCGGGCGCGGCGGCGCCAGCTGCGTGGCGACCTCGACAACATCGTCGCGATGGCTACCGCCGCCGATCCCGAACGTCGCTACGCCTCGGCCGGCGCGCTCGCCGACGACATCGGGCGCCATCTTGACCACGAGCCGGTGCTGGCCCACCTCCCTTCGCCCTGGTATCGGGCCGGCAAGTTCATCGACCGCCACCGCGGCGGCGTGGCGATCACGGCGGCCCTGCTGCTGGCAGCGCTCCTCTCGCTCTCCGACGCGCTGTGGCAGGCGCACGTCGCCCGCCAGCAAGCCATCCGCGCGACCATGATGCGGGGCTTCGTCGAAAGCCTGTTCGCACCGATCCACTACGGGGTCGCCGCCCCGGCACAACCCAGCCTGGGCGAGCTGCTGGCACGCGGCGTCGTGCAGCTCGACCACTCCCCGCAACTGGACGATGCCAGCCGCGTGGACCTGCTGGCGATGTTCTCGCGCCTGTACGAGAACCTCGGCCAGCCCGCGCGGGCGCGCACGCTGGCGGATCGGGCCGTCGCCCTGTCCGTGCGCACGCTGGCGCCCACCGACATCGAGGCGATCCGCGCCCTCGTTGCGCGCGGTTACGCCGAGGTGCGCATGGAGGATTTCGCCACCGGCGGCGCCGACCTGCGCCTGGCCCGCCGGCGCATGCGCGCGCAAGGCATCCATGGCGAGGACCTGATCCAGTTGCTCGGCCCGCTGGCCGCGGTCGAGAACAGCGAAGGGCACGCCGACGCCGCGCTGCAACTTTCCCGCGAAGCACTGGCCGAGCGGATCGCCACCTGGGGCGCGGACGATGCGCGCGTCGGCATCGGCTACAACGACGTCGCCTCCGCGCTGGAGGGCCTGGGCCGTTACGACGAAGCCATCGCGATGTGGCACAAGACCCGGCAATTCGAACTGGCGCATTTCGGCCCGTCCAGCAATGAATCCACCCTGGCGCTCGCCGGCCTGGCCTCATCCGAATATCGCGCCGGCAAGTGGACGCAGGCGCACCAACATTTCGCGCAGGCGCTGGCCCTGTACGCGCGCCAGGGAGGCCAGCCGCAACTCACCCAGGTGTACGCCGCGCAGAAGGCCTGCGCGCTGGAAGGCCTGCGCGGGGATCATGCCGGTGCGCAGGTGCGCTGCCACCAGGCGCAGGCATGGTCGGCGGGTGGATTCGGGCAAGCCAGTGCGCTGCATGGCGATTCGCTCGAAGCCACCGCGTTCGGCCTGGAGGAAGCTGGCGACCTCGACGGTGCGCGCCACTTGTTCGCCGCCGCGCGCCAACGCTACGGCGACAACCCGGCCAATCGCATGCGGATCGGTCGCGTCGACAGCCAGCTGGCCGGCATCGACCTGCTGGAAGGCCATCCCGGGCAGGCCCACGCGCGGTTGCCGTCGGCCATCGCGGACCTGCGCACGCGCCCCCGGCCCATTCCCCCGCTGATCGCCGAGGCGCGGTTGCTGCTTGCCTGCACCGAGGCCCCCGGCACGGGATGTCCCGACGATCTCCAGGCCACCGTCGAGCGCGACCTGGCTGCCGCCGCTCCGCGCCCCGATCCCCGCCTGCTGTGGGTGCGCACCTTGCTGGCCGAAGTCGAGCTGCGGCATGGCGAACCGGAGCTGGCCAGAAGCGGGCTGGCCATGGCCATCGAAAACGCCAGCGGTGAACTGCCGCCCGCCCACCCGCGCCAGCTCGCCGCGCAACTGTGGCTCGCCATCGCGACGGCACGCAGCGGCGATTGCGCCGCCGCATCGGCCAGGGCACGGGCGGCGCGTACGCTCATCGAGGCGAACCGGCTGGCCAGCCATCCGCTGCTCGCCGGCCCGGAGGCGATGCTGCGCCAGCCCATCGCCACCTGCCTCGTCTGGCCGAACTGACCGGCTGCCCGGCTCCCGGCGGCCGGCGCTTTGCCGGCCGCCGGATGCACTCCCTAAGAGCGCATGTCGCAATCCACGCCGCCACGGTGTTCTGCGCAGTGTCCACCCGCGCGAGGGGCGCGGGCGCGCACGACCAACCAGGGAGGTTGACCATCATGTTCCATCATCACGCGATCCATGCGACCGTGCGGTGGCGGCTGGCCGCGGCCGCCGGCATCGCCCTGCTGACCGCCGCCGGAATGGCATCGGCGCACGGTCGCCATGCACCGGCTACCCCGGACAGCACGGTGACCGCCGACCCGACCGGCTGGCTGCAGACCAGCACGCCTGACGGCCGTATCGACACCGGCAACCCGTTCTTCGCCAGCCTGGGCAGCAACGGGCGCTCCTGCGATTCCTGCCACCGCCAGGCCGAGGGCTGGACGATCTCCGCCGCCGAGGTGCGCGAACGCTTCCGGCAGAGCAACGGCACCGACCCGATCTTCGCCCTGGTCGACGGCGCAGTCTCGCCGCTGGCGGATGTCTCCAGCGTCTACGCACGCCGCATTGCCTACGCCATGCTGCTCAAGCGCGGCGTGCTGCGCGTGGGCATGCCGATGCCGGCCCATGCAGAGTTCAAGCTCACCGCCGTGGACGATCCCTACGGCTACGCCAGCGCGCGCGAGCTGTCCCTGTTCCGCCGCCCGCTGCCGGCCACCAACCTGATCTGGGTCACCGGGGTGATGTGGGACGGGCGCGAGACCTTTGCCCCGTTCAAGCCACCGATGGATGCCGGCATCGACATCGCCGACATCGACACCAGCCTCGCCTCGCAGGCGCGCGATGCGATCCTGGGCCACGAACAGGCCGGCAGCGTGCCGGATGCCTCCGTCATCGACCAGATCGTCGAGTTCGAATCGCACCTGTTCACCGCGCAGATGGCCGACCGCCAGGCTGGGGCGCTCAACGACGGCGGCGGCATGGGCGGGGCCGGCATCCTTGCCCAGCAGCGCTTCTGGGTCGGCATCAACGACACGCTCGACAACGATCCCACCGGTGAGCCCTTCGATCCCCGGGCGATGCGCCTGTTCGACAGCTGGAACGACCCCGGCGCGTCGCTGAGCCATGACCCGCGCGGTCGCGCACGTGCCGCGATCGCCCGCGGCGAGCAACTGTTCAACAGCATGCCGATCAGTATCCGTGGCGTGGCCGGCCTCAACGACGTCACCGGCGTGCCGGTCATCCACGGCAGCTGCAGCAGTTGCCACAACGCGCCGAACATCGGCAACCACTCGGTGGCGATGCCGCTCAACATCGGCACTGCCGATGCCAGCCGGCGCACGCCGGACATGCCGCTGTATACGCTGACCCGCTACAGCACCGGGGAAGTCGTGCGTACCACCGATCCCGGCCTGGCGATGCTGACCGGCAAGTGGGCCGACATCGGCAAGTTCAAGGGGCCGATCCTGCGCGGCCTGGCCGCACGCGCGCCGTACTTCCACGACGGCTCGGCGGCGACCTTGATGGATGTAGTCGATTTCTACGACAGCCGCTTCGGCATCGGCATGAGCGCCCGGCAGAAAAGCGACCTGGTGGCGTTCCTGTCGGCGCTGTAACGGGTCGCGCGCGATGCCTCGGCACGAATGAAAAAGCCGCCCGGGCGATGGACTCGCCCGGGCGGCCGTGTTGGTGGAGGTGGCGGGAGTCGAACCCGCGTCCGAAGGCGTTCAATGCCCGGATCTACATGCTTAGCTCACCGTTCAATCTCGTTTCGCGACAAGCACGGTGGGCAAAGCGCACCGCGAAACCAGCCTGATTGATCTTGCCTACGACCGCCAGGCGACAGTCTTCGGCGATCTCATGATAATGACCCTACACCGACGAGCATGAGCACAAGTGGGTTCGGGGCTTACGCCTTAAGCGGCGAGAGCGTAGTTGTCGTCGTTGGCAACTATGAGTTTGCTGCTGGATTAACGAGGAAAGCTGCCCCCTCGGCATGCACCAAGCCATCTCACTACCCCCGTCGAAGCCAGAACACCCCCGGGGAAGTCGGTGACTCGCACGAAGTATATGGGGCCGTCGCGAGCAACCGCAATCGCGGTCGCTGGCGGGTCGGGCGATCCGTTCATGCAGGACGACCAGCCTCGCACGGGAATGAATCAGCGAGCGCCCCGCCTTTGCCGCTTCGCGCGACGAGCGGCACCGTGTCGACGGGAGCTGTCCGGTGGAGTGTTGTTCAGGTGCGAGGGCAACGTCTATACTTGAGCGGTTGCGCCACCCAAGTCGCCGTACCAGTGGGAATGAACTCGATGACTCGATTGCACATGCTTGGCCTCGTCGCGGCCACGGCTCTCTTCGCTGCAACCAGCGCTCATGCGGAAGGCGACAAGGCCGCCGGTCGCAAGCTGGTCTATACCTGCGCAGGCTGCCATGGCGTGCCCGGCTACACCAACGCCTACCCGCAGTATCCGGTGCCGAAGATCGCCGGCCAGAACGAGCAGTACATCGTCAATGCGCTGCATGGCTACCAGAGTGGCGACCGCAAGCATCCGACCATGGATGCGCAGGCGGAGAGCCTGTCCGACGCGGACATCCAGGACATCGCCGCCTACCTTTCCAGCCTCGCCAAGTAATCGCCAAGGATCTTCCGCATGAATCGTGTGCTCACCCTGATCTCATTCGGCGCCCTGATGGCGTTTGCCGCCACGCCCGCGCTCGCCAATGGCGACATCGCCAGCGGCAAGACGAAGGCCGCCACCTGTTTCGCCTGCCACGGCGTGGATGGCAATTCGGTCGATCCGCAATACCCGCGATTGGCCGGCCAGTACAACCTGTACCTGCAGCACGTCCTGCACGAATACAAGAGCGGCCAGCGCAACAACCCGATCATGAAAGGCATGGTGGCCACCCTGTCCGACCAGGACATCAAGGACATCTCGGCCTACTTCTCCAGCCTGCCCGGCAAGATGGACACGCTGAAAGGCCATATCGGCGGCGACAACTGAATCAGCCCCAAGGATCGACGAAAAGGCCCGCAATGCGGGCCTTTTTTTGTGGGACGCGAGGCAGCTTGCCGCCTCATGCCATGGCGGACTTGCCTTCATGCCTGGCGTAATACGGCTTCGTGCCACCGGCGTGATCAGTGGCATCGCGCACGGCCGTGACTTCGGGCACGCGCTCGCGCAGGGTTTTCTCCACGCCCTGTTTCAAGGTGACGTCCACCATCCCGCAACCGTGGCAACCACCGCCGAACTGCAGCACCACGGCACCGTCGGCATCGACCTCGAGCAGGGTCACGCGCCCGCCGTGGGATGCCAGCCGGGGGTTGATCTCCGCTTCGAGCACGTAGCGCACCCGCTCGATCACGCCCGCATCCACGCCCGGCACGTGGCCCTTGATCTTCGGCGCGCGGATGTTGAGCTGGCCGCCGGTGGCGTTGGGTTCGAAATCGATGCTGGCCTGGTCGAGCCAGCTCGCGCTGTCGCCGTCGACGTGGAACTCGAACCCGGCGCACTCGATCGTCCACTCGCCACCGGCCAGGTCGGAAGGCTCGCAGAACTCCAGCTCGCAATTGGCCGCCGGCGTGCCCGGTGCGGTGACCCGCAGACGGATACCCAATCCGTCGATGCCCTGCTGGTCAAGCAGGCGCAGGAAGTGCTGCTGCGCACGCGGGGAAATGTCGATCATGCCTGGCTCCGCTTCTCATGGACCGGGGGCTGCACACCGCACCGGTGAATCAGCACCATTTTAGTCCAGTTTTGGCCGCGATGCCGGAACCGGTGCGTGTTTTGACTTTTGTCTTGCCAGCTTCGACCCTTCCCTCTCTCTTCACCTGCATGGAGCCTTTGCGATGAACGCCACCGACCTGTCGAACCAGCACTGCCAGCCGCGCAAGGGCAAGGAACACGCGCTGGGTGCCGCCGAGGTTGCCAAGCTTCTGCACGCGTTGCCGGGCTGGCAGTTGCGCGAGGACGGCAAGGCCATCGTCAAGGATTTCAGGTTCGAGGATTTCCACCGCACCCTGGGCTTCATCAATGCCGTGGGTTTCATGGCCAACCACGAGGACCACCACCCGGACATCGAGGCGGGCTATGGCCACTGCCAGTTGCTGTGGTCGACCCACGACGTGGGCGGGCTGTCGATGAACGACTTCATCTGCGCCGCACGGGTCGAGGCCCTCCTGGCGCGCTGATCAGAAGTCGGTACGGGACTTCTCGCGGGTGTAGACCAGCCGCTTGCCCTTGACGGCCAGCGTGTCGAGGAAATCCTTCAGGTCCGCCGGCAACGGCGCCGAGAAGCTGTAGGCGCGCCCGTCGAGGTCGAAGCTCAGGTGGGCCGCATGCAGGAACATCCGGTGCAGCCCCATCTCGCGGTAGCGCTTGTTCATCTCGCGATCGCCGTACTTCGGGTCGCCGGCCAGCGGATGGCCGATGTGCGCCGCATGCACGCGAATCTGATGGGTGCGGCCGGTGCCCAGGGTGGCCTGCATCAGGCGCGCGCTGGGGTACTGCTCCATTTCGCGGAAGAAGGTCAGCGAGGGCTTGCCGGCCTCGGCCACCCGCACCATGCGCTCGCCGCCCTGCATGATCGATTTCAGCAGCGGCGCATTGACGTCGAACTTCGCCTTGGCCGGGTGCCCCAGCATCAGGCAGAGGTACTGCTTGGTGACCTCGCCGGCCCGGATCGCCGCCTGCAGTCCGGTCAGCCCCGCGCGGGTGCGGGCGAACACCAGCACGCCGCTGGTATCGCGATCGAGCCGGTGCACCAGTTCCAGGTGTTCCTGCGGCCGCGCCGCACGCAGCAGCTCGATCGCCCCGTGGCTGATCCCGCTGCCGCCGTGGCTGGCCACCCCGGCCGGCTTGTCGATCACCAGGAAGTGCTTGTCTTCGAAAATGACCGCCTCGGCCACCTCCGCCACCTGCCCGTCGGCCGGGCCCCGTCCCTCTACCTTGTCGGCGACCCTGACCGGCGGGATGCGCAGCGTATCACCATCGGCGAGACGGGTGTCCGGCTTGGCCCGCTTGCCGTTCACGCGCACCTGCCCGGTACGCAACAGCCGGTAAATCATGCTCTTGGGCACCCCCTTGAGCAGGGTCACCAGGGCGTTGTCGATGCGCTGTCCGTCGCGCTCCGGGCCGATCTCGACTTGACGTACACCGTGAGGTGCGTCCCGGGAAGTTGCCGTCTGCATTGAAAAAAACCTGCTTAGATAGGATACTCGCCGGGCGCTGGTCTCCATCCGTCTGTTGTCTGGATCGGTGGAGGGCCCGCCCGTGACGTCGGCGAGGATTGCGCCGGTTGCCTTGAGGGTGACCGGTCGCGGCTCCCTTTCATCGTAACGGTTTGGGCTGGTGTTTGTCCGTTGCCATCCGGCATCGCGGCAGCAGGCGCAGCTGACCGAATCATCCCCGACACCGGCAACGGTGCCGTTTTTTTGCCGCTTAACCGCAGCGGCGCGATCCCCGGCAGGCCGCCAACGAGGCGCCACCGTGGCCCGCGACGCGCGGCCAAGCCGAGGACTACCACCATGAAACGCATGTTGATCAACGCGACTCAGCGTGAAGAGTTGCGCGTGGCCATTGTCGATGGCCAGACCCTGTACGACCTGGACATCGAAATCCCCTCTCGGGAACAGAAAAAATCCAATATTTACAAGGGTCGAATCACGCGGGTTGAGGCTTCGCTCGAAGCCTGTTTCGTCGAGTACGGTGCCGAGCGCCACGGCTTCCTGCCGCTGAAGGAAATCGCCCGCGAGTACTTCACGCCGGGGCTGGACCACCACAAGTCGAGCATCCGCGAGCTGGTCAAGGAAGGCCAGGAAGTGGTCGTGCAGGTGGAAAAGGAGGAGCGCGGCAACAAGGGCGCCGCCCTGACCACCTTCATCAGCCTGGCCGGCCGCTACATGGTGCTGATGCCGAACAACCCGAAGGCCGGCGGCGTCTCGCGCCGGATCGAGGGCGAGGACCGGCAGGCACTGAAGGAGGCGCTGGACCACGTCACCGTCCCCGATGACGTCGGCCTGATCGTGCGTACCGCCGGCCTGGGCCGCGACGCCGAAGAGCTGCAGTGGGACCTGGACTATCTGCTCACCCTGTGGAAGTCGATCTCCGAGGCGGCCGGCAAGCAGAAGGCGCCGTTCCTGATCTACCAGGAATCGAAGTTGTTCATCCGTGCCCTGCGCGACTACCTGCGCAGCGACATCGGCGAGATCCTGATCGACGACGAGCCGCTGTACAACGACGCCCGCGAGTTCATGCAGCAGGTGATGCCGAACGCGCTGCGCAAGCTCAAGCTGTACCAGGACGACACCCCGCTGTTCACCCGCTACCAGATCGAGACCCAGATCGAGAGCGCGTTCGACCGCCAGGTGCGGCTGCCCTCCGGCGGCTCGATCGTGATCGACCAGACCGAGGCGCTGACCGCCATCGACGTCAACTCGTCGAAGGCGACCAAGGGCAGCGACATCGAGGAAACCGCGTTCAACACCAACTGCGAGGCCGCGGTGGAAGTGGCGCGCCAGGCGCGCATCCGCGATGCCGGCGGGCTGATCGTGATCGACTTCATCGACATGGACAGCCCGCGCCACCAGCGCGAGGTGGAAGACCGCCTGAAAGAGGCGTTGAAGCTCGATCGTGCCCGCGTGCAGGTCGGCCGGATCTCGCGCTTCGGCCTGCTCGAGATGTCGCGCCAGCGACTGCGCCCCAGCCTCGGCGAAGCGACCCAGATCACCTGCCCCCGCTGCGACGGCCACGGCCATATCCGCAGCGTGGAATCGCTGTCGCTGTCGACCCTGCGCCTGATCGAAGAACACGCCATGAAGGACAACACCGGCCAGGTGCTGGTGCAGGCTCCTTCCAGCGTGGTCAATTTCCTGCTCAACGAAAAACGTGCCAGCGTGGTCGAGATCGAACTGCGCCACAAGGTGCACGTGATGATCGTCGCCGACGAGAAGCTGCAGACCCCGCACATCGAGATCCAGCGCATCCGCGAAGCGGACATGGGCGAGCACAGCAAGCCCAGCTACGAAATGCTTACCGCCGTGCCCACCACGGAATTGCCCAAGATGGGCCAGGCCCTGGGCAGCGGCGAACAGCCCGCCGTGAGCGGCATCGTGCCGGGCAGCCCTGCGCCCGTGCGCGAGGAAGTAACACCGCCCGTGGCGGCCAGGCAGCCGGCACCCCGCCGCCAGGCCCCCGCTCCGCGGGCCGACACCGCCGCTCCGGCGGGCGGCCTGCTGACGCGCCTGTTCGGCTGGTTCCGCAGCGCCGAGGCGGCCACGCCGGCACCCGTTGCCGCGCCAGCCGGCAGCATCGGCCAGCGCAACCGTCGCGACGAACAAGGCTCGCGCAGCGGTACGCGTGGCACGAATGGCGCGCAGGGATCCTCCGCCCGCCAGCCGCGCCGTGATTCGAGCTCGTCGTCGCAGGGCCAGAAGTCGGGCGCCCAGCAGCAGGCGCGCAGCAACCGCCAACGCAGCAACGAGGCGGCATCGCGCTCGTCCGCCCAGCAAGGCCAGTCGGCGCGCGCCGAACGGCCGGCCCGGCCTGCGCCGGCTGGCGAGTCCGCCGCGCCGCGCCCCGAGCGCTCACCGCAGCAGCCGCGCCCGGAACGGCCGCCCCGTGCCGAGCGCGCCTCCGAGCGCGCGCCCGCCGAGGCAGCGGATGACGCCGCCAAGGCGGCAGCCCTGCTCGCCGCCGGTGCGGTCGAGGCGGTTCCGACCGCACCGGGCGAGAATCCGGCCGAATCGGCAGCCGAAGGCGAGAGCGGTACGTCGCGCCGTCGCCGCGGCCGTCGCGGCGGCCGCCGCCGTCGCCGCCATGAGGACACGGCTGCCACCAGCGCTTCGCTGGACCCGACGCAGACCGAGGCGCTGGACGACGAAGACCGCGACGACCCGGGCAAGGCGCCGGTCGCCCGCCCGGCACCCACGGATGCCGCCCCGCGTCAGACCGCGACGCCGGATGCGCGGACCAGCGCGCCGAAGGAAGCGGACCCTCGCCCCGCGCCCTTATCGACCGAAACCCCGCGCGCCGCGACTGCGGCAACGCCCGTGACGGCCCCGGAGAAGCAGCCGACCGATCGCATCCTCTCCACGGACGGCACCCTTCCTTCCGACCAACCCGCGACCAGGCCGTCCGTCCCGCCGGCTGCCGCCAGCTTCGTGCTGCCGACGCTGCCGCCGATCCCGGACGAGGTCGCGCCAACGGTCAACGCGGCGCCGGCCCAGGCTACCCTGCCCGCCGCCGCACCCCCGACGCGCACCGCCGACGTCCAGCTCCAGGCCGAACCACCCCGGCCGCGCGACGCGGATCGTGCGGTGGCCCAGGCCGCCCCGCTCCACCCCGATGCCGGGATCGCCCAGCCGGAATCCTCCGCGTTGCCCGCCACCCCGCGGCCGGCGCAGCCGCCGGTCCGCGTGGCCGTCACTCCGGCTCCGGCGGTGGCGTCGCCGGCTCCGGCGGTCCAGCCTGCGGCCGCGCCGGTAGCCACCACGCCGGCTGCCCCGTCGGCGGCGCCGGTCATCCCGCCTGCCGCCGCCTCCAGCGAGCATGCTGCAGTTCCGGTCGCGCCAGCTGCCGCCACGCCGGTCGCCAGTGCACCGACGCCGGTCGTCGCACCGTCGCCCAAGCAGGGCGATCTGTTGGCCTCGCCCGGCACCGCGACGCCTCGCCCGCAGGCAAGCGAGGCCGAACAGGCTCCGGCGGAATCGCGGCCAGCGGACGGCCCTTCGAGCGGCGGATCGCACGGCTGATTCCACTGCCTTCGCGGCATGAAAAAACCGGACGCAAGTCCGGTTTTTTCGTTCAGGGCCCGGAACCGGTATCGGCGTCGTGCCGAACCGGAGCCGGTTCAGTTGCCGACGTGATGGGTGGGCGTGTCGATCAGACCATGCACCGTCATCAGATGCGCCAGGCTGAGCACGTGATCCACCTGCAGCTTCTCCATCAGGCGTTGCTTGTAGGTCGACACCGTCTTCGGACTCAGGTTGAGTTGCTCGCCAATGATCGTCAACGGCTTGCCGCGCACCAGCATCATCGCCACCTCCAGCTCCCGGCTGGAAAGCGCGTCGAACGGCGAGACGCTGCCATCGAGCGTGGCCAGTGCAAGTTGCTGGGCGACCGCCGGGGCCAGGTAGCGCCGCCCACCGGCCACCTGCCGGACCGCTGCCACCAGCTCGTCCGCGCTGCAGCCCTTGGTCAGGTAGCCGAGCGCACCCGCGTCAAGCAGGCGCTTGGGAAAGCGCGCATCGTCGACCACGGTCACGATGACGATGTGAGTGGACAACTTGGAACGGTTCACCCGTTCGGTGAGCTCGATCCCGCTCATCCCGGGCATGTGCACGTCGACCAGGGCAATGTCCGGCGACAGGCTGCGGATCAGCCGCAACCCTTCTTCCGCGCTGCCCGCCTCGCCGCTGACCTCGATGTCCGGCTGCTGTTTCAGGATCATCCGGAAGCCGGTGCGCACCAGCTCATGATCGTCCACCAGGACCACATTGATCACTTGACGCCCTCCTTGGTTGGGCCGTTTGAAATTAGGCCGCCCGCCACCCCTTTGCAAGCGACGGGGCGCAGATTCTCGCACCGAACCGCGCCGGTGACGTGCACCGGACATCACGCTTTCACGCTGCCATGCTTCAGGCCGGTCGTTCCACCGGTTCGGCGTCCGCTGCGGCGAAGCGAGCCAGCACGACAGGGTTGTTCACGCCCGCCATTTCGACCCGGGTGGCCTGGTGCGAACGCTGGTGTTCGTCGCGCGCCACGGCCCGCGCCAGCTCGATCGCCTGTGGCAGCGGCAACTGGCTGAACAGCGTCGCCTCGCGTCGGCACACGCTCCAGCCGTATCCCGTGCAATGCAGCGAAATCGTCAGCATGTGGTTCCCCTTCACACGACGCCGGCCAACGTTGACCCGCCCCTGCTCCCCCAGCGCCGGCAGGATGTCACGCCACCCTGGGAGCGATATGTCGGCGCAGCCCTACAGAAGCTGTGCGCCAACCCGCCGTACACGAACACACTGGCGCTTCCGCGTCGGGCCGCGGTCACGGCCGGACCGTGCTCCCGCGAAAACGACGAAGCCGCCTTTCGGCGGCTTCGTCGCAACCCCGGCATCACATGTCGGGATCAGGTTTGGTGCCCAAGGGGGGACTCGAACCCCCACGCCTCTCGGCGCTACCACCTCAAGGTAGTGCGTCTACCAGTTCCGCCACCTGGGCAGGTGTGTTGCTTCAGTGCTTCTTTGGCTCCGACGGCGGCACGTCGCCCTGGCTTTGCGCCGGTGCCGCGTTGCTCGCGGCCGGGCTCGCTGCCGGAACGGATTTGTTGGTGGCCGGCGGGGCCACGGGCACTTCCGAACCCTGGGTTGCAGCCGGTGTTGCCGCGGCGGGAGCGGCTTGCTCCGTCGCCCCGGCCATCACGCCCAAGCCGCCACCGGCGGGCTGGGGTGCACCATTGGCGTGCAGGTAAATGCCCATGCCGAGGCTGAGCAGGAAGAACAGCCCCGCCAGCACGCCGGTGGCGCGGGTCAGGAAGGTCGACGAACCGCGCGCACCGAACACCGTGGCCGATGCGCCGCCGCCGAACCCGGAGCCGGCATCCGCGCCTGCACCGTTCTGCAGCAGGATCAGCACGATCATGGCCGCAGCGATCAGGATGTAAAACACGCTGAAAATGACGAACATAGGTTTCTATTCGAGCCTGTGTACTAGCTGCCGTGGGGCGTCTGGTGTGCGGCGTCGCAGATGGCCAGGAAGTCCGCCGCGGTCAACGAGGCGCCGCCTATCAGGCCACCGTCCACGTCCGCCTGCGCGAACAACTCGGCAGCATTCGCCGCCTTGACGCTACCGCCGTAAAGCAGTCGGGTCAGACGGGAAAGTGTAGCATCTTCGGTTTCCAGTTGGCTACGAATGAAAGCATGCACCTGCTGGACCTGGTCCGGCGTTGCGGTGCGGCCCGTGCCGATCGCCCAGACCGGCTCGTAGGCGATCACCGCGGTGTCGAAACTGGCCACGCCGGAGCTGCGCAGCACCGCCTGCAATTGGGCGGCAATCACGTCCTCGGTGGCATCGGCTTCGCGCTGCTGCAGGGTTTCGCCCACGCACAGGATCGGGGTGAGGCCCGCCGCCCGGGCGGCGGCGAACTTGCGCGCCACCAGTTCGTTGTCCTCGTGGTGGTACTGCCGGCGTTCGGAATGGCCCACGAGCACCCAGCGCGCACCGACGTCCGCCAGCATCGCGCCGGACACCTCGCCGGTGAAGGCGCCCTGCCCCTCGTGCTCGCTCAGATCCTGCGCGCCGATGCCGATGCCGCTGTCCCGGTACTGGCCGGCGAGTTCGGCCAGATAGGGAAAGGGCGGAAATACCGTCACGTCGATCGACACCGGCTTGGCCGCGGCAAGTTCGCCGACGAGCGCGGTGGCCATCGTGCGGCTCCCGTGCATTTTCCAGTTGCCCGCAACCAGTTTCTTGCGCATGGTGTACGTCCGAAGCCATCAAAACCGCAAGCTTAGCCAGCCCCGGCAACATCGGCAAACCGATCGCCCCGGCAGGAAGGCCTGTTCTGCAACCAGGGAGCCCCGATGACACCTGACCGCCCGCTCAGCCTGATCACCGGCGCCTCTTCCGGCATCGGCGCGGCGTTCGCCCGCCATCTCGCGGTGCTTGGACACGACCTGGTGGTGACTGCCCGCCGCACCGAACGCCTGCAGGAGCTGGCGGCCGAACTGCAGGCCGAGCACTCGACCACCGTTACCGTGCTGCCTTGCGACCTGGCCGACCCGGCGGCCGTGGCAGGACTTTGCGACACGATGGAGCAACGTGCATTGCAAGTGGACTGGCTGGTCAACAACGCCGGTTACGGCGTGCCCGGCAGCTTCGACGCCCACGACTGGCCGGTGCATGCCGACTTCCTGCGCGTGCTGCTCGAAGCTCCCACCGAACTGGCCTGGCGCGTGCTCCCCGGCATGCGCCAGCGCGGATACGGCCGCATCATCAACGTCGCTTCGCTGGCCGGGCACGTCCCGGCACCGGCGGGGCACACCCTGTATGCAGCGAGCAAGGCCTACCTGATCAGGTTTTCCCAGGCTTTGGCGCTGGAGAACCGCTCGCACGGGGTCCACGTTTGCGCACTGTGCCCGGGGTTCACCTGGTCGGAATTCCACGACGTCACCGGCACCCGCGCGAAGATGGACAAGCTGCCCCGCTACATGTGGCTTACCGCCGATGAGGTGGTGGTTGAGGGCATCCGGGCGGTCGAGCGCAGCGACGCGGTGTACATCCCCGGCCGCGTGAACCGCTTCCTCAAGGCGGCGCTGCAGCTGATGCCGGATCGGCTGGCGTTGCGGCTGTCGGCGCGGCAAGGCCGGCGCTACCGCGACTCGGAAACCCGCTGACATGTCGCTGATGCCCACCCGGATGCGCCCCCTGCCTTATCGCAAGCCCTTGCAGGGCCGCGACTACTGGGTGGTGGACGATGCCCTGCCGAACGCCGGCGAAGTGCGCGAGCGCAGCCTCGCGCGCACCGACTGGGAACTGGGCTACCCGCACACCGGCGAAGCGTGGCCCGGCATGCGTACCACCCCTGCCCTGCTCGAGGATGAGCTGGCGGCACTGGATGCGCGGGTCTGCGCGCTGACCGGTGCACGCCGGGTCTGGGTTGAACAGGGCGAAACCGGCACCCGGCTCAACCACAACTGCGTGCAGCTGGTCGGTTCGATCGAAGGCTCGGTGAAGCCGCACACCGATTCCTTGCACCTGTGCCGCTACGCGGCCGTGCTCTACCTCAATCCCGACGTGCCGGACCACTGCGGCACCAGCTTCTTCCGTCAGCGCATGCCGGGCGGCCAGCTCGGCGGCAACATCGTGCTGCCGCCGCATCGCAACCTGGCCGAGGCCCTGGGCAACCGCTTCGTGCGGCCGGACGCGTTCGCCGAGGACGTGCGCGTAGCCCACCGCTACAACCGGCTGCTGCTCTACAAGGCCAACCTGATCCACAGCGCCAGCGCGTACTGGGGACTGGAAACGACGACCAGGCGCATGACCGCCGTGTTTTTCTGGATGGCGTGACCACCCTGGCATCGCGTTGCCGCCAACCACTTTCGCCCGTCGGCTATGATCCGGCGGCGCATGTCCGCGCACTCACACCACACCGGGGGATTCTCATGGATCGATTGTTGAAAAGGACGGTACTCGTGTTTCTGGCCACGCTGGCGCTGGTCGCCTGCACCTCGGCGCCGCTGAAGCCCGCCGCGCCGATTTCCGTGCCGGCCGGCGTCAGCCAGGCCCAGGTCAAGACCAGCATCATCCATGCGCTCGAAGGCCGCGGCTGGACGCTGGACAATCTCGCCGATGGCGACATCCTCAGCACGCTGCACCTTCGCGAGCATACCGCCACCATCCGCATCACCTACGACGCCGCGGCGGTGAACCTCACCTACCTGCGCAGCACCAACCTGAATTACCGCGAGAAGGGCGAGCAGCGCAGCATCCACCGCAACTACAACGGCTGGATCGAGTACCTGGAGCAGGACATCCGCCGCAACCTGCAGAACACGCACGCGCTGCAAAGCCCATAGCAGCGGCATCGCGGGCGCCCCACGGGCGCCCCGGATCCCGAACTCCCTGCCCTAGATCAGCTTGATCTCGCGCAAGCGCTGCAGCAGGTATTCGTGCGAGCTGATCGAGGTGTCGTAGCGGCGCGGGTTGTCCGGCGTGATGCAGGAGTCGAGCGGATCGAGCATCACGTCCGGGTTCGGGTGCAGGAAGAACGGCACCGAGTAGCGCGGCTTGCGTGCGTTCTCGTTCGGCGGGTTGACCACGCGATGAGTGGTCGACGGATACACGTGGTTGGAGAGGCGCTGCAGCATGTCGCCGATGTTCACCACGATCGCGTCGCCCTCGGTGGTGATCGGCAGCCACTCGCCCTCGCGGGTGAGCACTTCGAGTCCTTCGGCGCTGGCGCCCACCAGCAAGGTGATGAAGTTGATGTCCTCGTGCGCGCCGGCGCGCACGTTGGGGATGTTCTGCTCGGTGATCGGCGGGTAGTGGATCGGCCGCAGGATCGAGTTGCCCACGTCGGTCTTGTCCTCGAAGAAATCCTCCCGCTGCCCGATGTGCAGCGCCAGCGCGCGCAACACGCGGGTGCCGAGCTGGTCCAGCGCCTCGTACAGGCCGTAGCCGTACCGCTTGAAATCCGGCACCTCGGCCGGCCAGATGTTGGGCGGCATCACGTCGGCGAACCTGGAGTCGCGCGGGATCTCGCGGCCGATGTGCCAGAACTCCTTGAGGTCGGCGTACCGGCTGTCCTTGGCGGTCTCCACCTTGAACGGCGTGTAGCCGCGCGCGCCGCCGCTACCGGGCACGTGGTACTTCATCTTGGTGTCGTCGGGCAGCGCGAAGAAGCGTCGGAACACCTCGTAGGAGCCGTCGATCAGCTCGCGCGCAATGCCATGGCCGCTGATGCAGCAGAAGCCGAACTCGCGGTAGGCGGCGCCGATCTCGGCGACGAAGGCGTCGCGGTCGCTGTCGTAACGGCGGATGTCGAGGGTGGGAACATGCTTCATGGGTGAACGTCCATTGGAGAGCCGTGCGGTCGTTTGATCCGCCACCGCAGGGGGCGGGGCACGTCGGGCCATTCCATGGCGACCCGGTACTACCTCAGGTTCACGAACGTTCTGCGGTGGATTTTACCGTCCCGGCAAGGCGATCTGCCAGCTGCCGCACTTCGTCCGCGTCGGCACCTTCGACGGTGACCCGCACCACCGGCTCGGTACCGGAAGCACGCAGCACCACCCGGCCACGCCCCTGCAGGATCCGCTCGACCTCGCCCAGCGCCTGGCGCACCGCGTCGCTCTGCAGCGACTCGCGCGCACCCTCGGCACGCACGTTGAGCATCACCTGGGGAAACTTGCGCAGGCCCTGGCGCGCGCTGGCCAGGTCTTGGCCGGCGCGCGCCAGCGCCTCCAGCACGGCCAGCGCCGCCACGATCCCGTCGCCGGTGCTGGCCCGGTCCAGGCACAGGATGTGGCCGGAGGTTTCGCCGCCCAGCACGCCCCGGTGTTCCCGCAGTTGCTGCAACACGTAGCGGTCGCCCACGTTGGCCCGGATGAAGGGCACGCCGAGTTCGCCCAGCGCCTGCTGCAGGCCGAAATTGCTCATCAGGGTGCCAACCACTGGGCCGGCCAGCGAGCCTTGCGCGCGCAGGTGCCGGGCCAGGATGAACAGGATGTCGTCGCCGTCGGCGAGCTCGCCATGCCGATCGACCAGGATCACCCGGTCGCCGTCGCCGTCGAACGCCACGCCCAGGTCGGCGCCATGCGCCAGCACGGCCTGCTGCAGCGCCTCGGGATGGGTCGAGCCGACCCCGGCATTGATGTTGAAGCCATCGGGCTTGTCGCCGATGGACACCACCTCGGCGCCCAGTTCGGCAAACACCTTGGGGGCGACCTGGTAGGTGGCGCCGTGCGCGCAGTCCAGCACCAGCTTGACCCCGCGCAGGCTGAAATCCTCGGCCACCGTGGCCTTGCAGAACTCCGCGTAGCGCGCCACCGCGTCGGCGACGCGCACCGCCTTGCCCAGGCGCTCGGAGGCAACCGTGGCAAACGCCGCCTCCAGTTCGGCCTCGATCGCCAGCTCCACGGCATCGGAGAGCTTCTCGCCGGCCGCGGAGAAGAACTTGATGCCGTTGTCGTGATGCGGATTGTGCGACGCGCTGATCACGATGCCCGCCTGGGCGCGCAGGGAGCGGGTCAGGAAGGCCACCGCCGGGGTGGGCATCGGGCCGAGCAGGCCGACGTCGGCCCCGGCCGCCACCAGCCCGGCCTCCAGCGCGGCCTCGAACATGTAGCCCGACACCCGCGTGTCCTTGCCGATCAGCACCCGGGGCCGCTCGCCACCCTCGCGCCCGAGCACCGCGCCCACGGCGCGGCCGAGTTGCAGCATGAAATCCGCGCTGATCGGCCATTGCCCGACCATGCCGCGGATGCCGTCGGTGCCGAAGTACTTGCGCTCTGCCATCGTGTTTTCCGAAAAGGGAGGGTTGGATCGACCCGGGCGGTTCAATCGTCGTCGGGCCAGCGCGGTGCGGCCGGGCGGTCATCCCGGCGCGGCGCCGTGTCGGCCGCCTGCACCGCATGCCACACCGCCAGCGCATCGACGGTGGGCAACACATCATGCACACGCACGATCCGGGCGCCACGCTGCACCGCGATCAGCGCCGCGGCCGCCGAGCCGGCGGCGCGGTCGGCCGGGGTGGCACGGCCGGTCAGGGTGCCGATCATGCGCTTGCGCGAGAGCCCGGCATACACGCCGCAGCCCAGGCTGGCGAACCGGTCCAGCGCGCACAGCAGGGCGAGATTGTGCTCCAGTGTCTTGCCGAAACCAAAGCCGGGGTCGACCAGCACCTTGCGGCGGTCGATGCCGGCCAGTTCGCAGGCGAACAGGCGATCGGTGAGGAAGCGATGCACTTCGGCCACGACATCGTCGTAGCGGGGATCGTCCTGCATGCTGCGCGGTTCGCCCAGCATGTGCATCAGGCAAACCGGCACGCCCAACCCGGCGGCCGCCTCCATGGCACCGTCGCGACGCAAGGCGTACACGTCGTTGATCATCCCGGCGCCCGCGGCCACCGCCGCGCGCATGACCTCGGGCCGCGAAGTGTCGATCGAGATCGGCACCGCGGTGCGCGCCACCAGCTGCTCGATCACCGGCAGCACGCGATGCAGCTCTTCCTCCACGGAAATCTCGTCGGCGCCGGGGCGGGTGGATTCCCCGCCCACGTCGAGCATGTCCGCCCCCTCCTCGACCATGCGCAGGCCATGCGCCACCGCGTCGTCCACGCCGGCATGGATGCCGCCGTCGGAGAAGGAATCCGGCGTGAGATTGAGGATGCCGACCACGCGCGGGCGATCCAGTCGCAGGGCACGGCCGGCGCAGTCCAGTACCGGCGCAAACCAGTCGTTCGCCATGCTCATGCCTCCGCGCCTCGCCGTGCCCGGTTCATCCGGCGCTGCCGCCCAGCTCACCCATGTAGCGCCGGTAGTGCCGCAACTCGGCGATGGAGTCGCGGATGTCGGACAGCGCCGTGTGCGAGGACTCCTTGCCCACGCTCTTGGCGATCTCCGGCGCCCAGCGTCGCGCCAGTTCCTTCAGCGTGGAAACGTCGAGGTTGCGATAGTGGAAATAGCGCTCCAGCCGCGGCATCTGCCGGTGCATGAAGCGGCGATCCTGGCAGATCGAGTTGCCGCACATCGGCGACTTGCCCGGCAGCACCCAGGCGCGCAGGAACTCCACCGTGGCCTGCTCGGCCATCGCGTGGTCGGTCTGCGAGTTCAGGACCTGGCGCCACAGGCCGGACTTGTGATGCTGGTTGATGTTCCAGCTGTCCATGGATTCCAGCCGGTCGATTTCATGGCGTATCGCGAACACCGGGCCATCGGCCAGCACGTTGAGGTTCTTGTCCGTAACCACCGTGGCGATCTCGAGGATCGAATCGTGGTCGGTATCGAGGCCGGTCATCTCCAGATCGATCCAGATCAGGTTTTCTTCGTTGGCTTGGCTCATGGAATCTCCTTGTACGAGCCAGTTTATCAGCCTTGCCCGTGACGGATGCCTGCATGCGATCATCACCGGATGCAGACCTTCTTCTGGCACGACTACGAGACCTCCGGTGCCGACCCGCGGCGCGACCGCCCGCTGCAGTTCGCCGGCATCCGTACCACCCTGGAGCTGGAAATCGTCGGCGAACCGGTGATGTTCTACGGCAAGCCGCCACTGGAGATGCCGCCCCACCCGGATGCGTGCCTGATCACCGGCATCACGCCGCAACAGGCCGAACGCGAAGGCGTGGGCGAGGCCGATTTCGCCGCCCGCGTGCATGAACAGCTGGCCACGCCGGGCACCTGCGGGGTCGGCTACAACTCGCTGCGCTTCGACGACGAATTCACCCGCCAGATGCTGTACCGCAACTTTCACGACCCGTATGGCCGCGAGTGGGAGAACGGCAATTCGCGCTGGGACCTGATCGACCTGGTGCGCATGTGCCAGGCGCTGCGCCCCGAAGGCATCGTCTGGCCGACCCGCGAAGACGGCTCGCCGAGCTTCAGGCTGGAGCACCTGGCCGCCGCCAACCGGCTCACTCAGGAGCGCGCGCACGATGCCCTGTCCGACGTCCACGCGCTGATCGACCTGGCCCGGCTGATCCGCGTGCGCCAGCCGCGGCTGTGGGACTGGTACTACGCGCTGCGCCGCAAACAGAAGGTGTTCGAACTGCTGGACGTGGTGAACATGACGCCGCTGGTGCACGTTTCCTCGCGCTACCCGGCCAGCCGCCATTGCCTTGCGCTGATCGCACCGCTGGCCGCGCATCCGAGCCGGGCCGGCGAGGTGATCGTGTACGACCTGGCCACCGACCCGGCCGAATGGCTGGCGCTGGACGAGGACGAGATCGCCGACCGCATCTTCACCGCACGCGCCGACCTGCCGGAAGGCATCGAGCGCATCCCGCTGCGCACCGTGCGCGCGAACCACGCCCCGGCGCTGGCGCCGCTTTCGGTGCTGCAGGGCGTTGACCCGCAGCGCCTGCAACTGGACCTGGCGCGCTGCGTGGCCCATCGCGACACCTTGCGTGCCGTCGATGGCCTCGCCGAGAAGCTGCGCCGCGTGTTCCAGCGCGCCGCGGAATTTCCCCCGCCGGAAGATCCCGAACTGGCGCTTTACGCCGGCTTCCTCCCCGATGCCGACAAGCGCCTCCTGGCGCAGGTGCGCGCCACGCCGGCGGCGGAACTGGCCACGCGCGCGTTTCCGTTCCGCGACCCGCGCTACCCGGAGCTGCTGTTCCGCTACCGCGCGCGCAACTGGCCCGAAACGCTGGATGCCGACGAACGCGCACGCTGGGAAGCATTCCGCAAGGCACGGCTGACCCGCCACACGCCGCTGACCGGGCTCACCCTCGACGACTACTTCGCCCGCCTCGCCGAGCTGCGCCACGATCCGCAGGCACAGGACAAGCTGCCCCAGCTCGACCAGCTGCAGGCCTGGGGCGAGCAGCTCGCCGACAGCCTCGACGACACGTAGGGCGGGTACCGCGCGCCATTGCACCAAGCCGGCGGGCAGTGCCCGCCCTACTCCCCTCGACGAATTGCCATGCAAAGAAGCTACTTCACTCCCGCCACTTTCCGCTTCCTCCGCG
This sequence comes from Lysobacteraceae bacterium, assembly GCA_040255835.1. GTDB lineage: Bacteria > Pseudomonadota > Gammaproteobacteria > Xanthomonadales > Rhodanobacteraceae > Rhodanobacter. Next base: position 26,575 of record JBDZVT010000011.1, on the reverse strand, counting down.
CACTGGAGCGCAACAACAATCGCGACTGGTTCCACGCGCACAAGAATGATTACGAGCGCCACGTGCGCGAGCCATTCCTGCAGCTGATCGTCGACCTGCAGGCGCCGCTGGCGAAGATCAGCCCGCACTACCGCGCCGACCCGCGCAAGAACGGCGGTTCGCTGTACCGCATCTACCGCGACACGCGCTACTCCAACAACAAGCTGCCGTACAAGTCATGGCAGGGCTCGCGTTTCACCCACGAACGACGCCATGAAATCCAGGCGCCCGGCTTCTACCTGCACATCGAACCGGGCGACTGCTTCGCCGGCGGCGGCATGTGGCATCCGGAACCGGACGCGCTGAAGCACATCCGCGAATTCCTGGTCGACAACCCGGAAGCATGGAAGCGCGCCACGCGAAGCAAGGCCTTCCGCGAACACCTGCAACTGGGCGGCGAATCGCTGGTGCGCCCGCCGCGCGGCTACGACCCCGCGCACGAGCTGATCGAGGATCTCAAGCGCAAGGATTTCATCGCCAGCACCGGCTTCAGCGAGGCGCTGGCGTGCTCCGACGAACTGCTGCCGTGGACCGTTGCGACGTTCAAGCGCGTTGCGCCGCTGGTCGACTACCTGTGCGCCGCGCAGGAGCTGGAGTTCTAGGCAATCGATGTAGGAGCGCACCCTGTGCGCGATGCTTTTCCGTTACGTGACGAAAGGCATCGCGCACAGGGTGCGCTCCTACACGTTCGCGGAACGAATCCGGCGGCGTGCGGCTAGCGAGCGCGCCGCCACGACCATCCCGATCACGGCGGCAAACGCCACGTAATGCGCCGGCGCCAGCACGCCGAACTGCTTCACCAGCAGCCCGATCAACGGCGGCGTGATGCCGCCGAACAGCGCGTAGGCGATGTTGTACGAAAACGACAGGCCGGAAAAACGCACCGCCGGCGGAAACGCCACCACCATCAGCGCCGGCACCACGCCGACCACGCCGACGGCCAGTCCGGCCAGCGCGTACAACGCGAGGAAATGCGCCGCGCCGGCGCGCAGGTCGAGGTACAGCGCATAGCTGCATACCAGCAAGCCGACCGCGCCGAACAGCAGGGCACGCGCAAAGCCGATCCGGTCAGCCAGCCAGCCGTAGCCCAGGCAACCGATCGCCAGTGCGAACGAGGCCAGGTTGTTGCCCAGAAACGCCCGCGCCGGCGCAACGTGGAACACCGACTGCACCAGCGACGGCGTCATCAGGATGATCACCAGGATCGCGGCGGTGAGCATCCAGGTCACCAGCATCGACGACAGCACGCTGGGCAAGTGCCGTTCGAACACCTGGCGCAGTGGCAGGCCGCTGGCCAGTTCCTTGCGCGCGTGCATCGCCTCGAATACCGGCGTCTCGCTGAGCCAGCGGCGCAGCCACACCGCGACGAAACCGAACACCCCGCCGGCGAGAAACGGCAGGCGCCAGCCCCAGTCGAGCACCGCGGCCGGACTCATCCGGTTGTTGATCGCCGCGGCCACCAGCGAGCCAATCACGATGCCGACGGTCAGCCCCGAGGTGAGGCTTGCGCAGGCGAGCCCTACCCGTCGCGCCGGCACATGCTCGGCCACGAACACCCACGCGCCGGGCACCTCGCCGCCCACCGCGATGCCCTGCATCACGCGCAGCAGCAGCAACAGCAGGGGCGCCAGCATGCCGATCTGCGCGTACACCGGCAGCAGGCCAATGCCCAGTGTCGGCACCGCCATCAGGAACACGCTGAGCGTGAACATCCGCTTGCGCCCCAGCTTGTCGCCGTAGTGCGCCATCACGATGCCGCCGAGCGGCCGCGCCAGGTAACCGGCCGCGAAGATGCCGAACACCTGCAGCTGCGCCAGCCACGGCGCGGTGTCGTGCGGAAAGAACAGCTGGCTCAGCGGGATCGCGAAAAACACGAACACCACGAAATCGTAGAACTCCAGCGCGCCGCCGAGTGCCGCCAGGGTCAGCGTACGGACATCACGTTGACCGAGCGCCCGGTCATCCGTGATACCGCGATGCAAGGCAAGGCCACGCTCGATCATCGTTCGTTTCCCGGGGGCCGCGGCGGCCGACGCGGCAACATACCTCAAAAAGCCGGCCCACCCGATCGACCCGGGCGCCGGGGTACCAACCGTTTTCAGATTAGTATTCGGCGCGACTGGCCGGGGGATCGCGGGCCACGTCGCTGCATTGCCTGTTTCATGAAGTAACTCGTCTCTTTCACGTGGGTTGCAAGGAGAGTTCCAATGAACATGAGCAAACGTTGCGCCGCCGAGTTCTTCGGCACGTTCTGGCTGGTTCTGGGTGGGTGCGGCAGCGCCGTACTGGCGGCGGGGTTTCCGGAGCTCGGCATCGGTTTTGCCGGGGTGGCGCTGGCTTTCGGCCTGACCCTGCTGACCATGTGCTACGCCATCGGCCACATCTCCGGTTGCCACATCAACCCGGCGGTGACCTGCGGCCTGGCCGCCGGTGGCCGGTTCCCGGTGAAGGATGTCCTGCCCTACATCGTCGCGCAGGTGCTCGGCGGCCTGGTTGCCGGGCTGGTGCTGTACACGATCGCCTCGGGCAAGCCCGGCTTCGATGCGGCGGCCAGCGGCTTTGCATCGAACGGATACGGGGCGCATTCGCCGGGCGGCTATTCGATGGGTGCCGCGGCGCTGTGCGAGATCGTGATGACCGGCATCTTCATCTTCATCATCATGGGCGCGACGCACCGGAGCGCTCCGGCGGGCTTCGCCGGCATCGCGATCGGCCTGGCGCTGACCCTGATCCACCTGATCAGCATCCCGGTCACCAACACCTCGGTGAACCCGGCGCGCTCGACCGGCGTGGCCGTGTTCCAGGGCGACTGGGCCCTGCACCAGCTGTGGTTCTTCTGGGTGATGCCGATCCTCGGCGGCATCATCGGCGGCCTGGTCTACCGCTACCTGTGGGGCGACCGGCCGGAGCAACCGGCGATCAAGGGCGACGCGGCCTGAGCGGCAGGGCGCGCGGCCGGCACGGTCGCGCGCCCGGTCTCACGCCTGGGCAAACGGATACGCCAGCACGTCGGCGATTGCGTCGGTGTCGGCCAGGCACATCAGCAGGCGTTCCACCCCCAGCGCCACGCCGGCGCAGGCGGGCATGGCATCGAGTACGGCCAACAGGTTCTCGTCGAGCGGGATCTCGCGCAGGCCGCGCTCGCGGCGCACCGCGTTGTCGCGTTCGAAGCGCCCGCGCTGCTCGGCCGCATCGTTCAACTCGTGGTAGCCGTTGGCCAGCTCGTAACGTCCCAGGTACAGCTCGAATCGTTCGGCCAGCGGCGGGTCGCCGGGACGGATCTTCGCCAGCGCGCACTGGCTGGCCGGATAGTCGTGGATCACCGTGATGCGGTCGCGCGGGAACGCCGGCTGCAGTTTGTGCGTGATCAGCAGGTCGAGCCAGTCGTCGCGACCGAGTCCTTCCGGACCGATGCCGAACGCGGCCAGCGGTGCACGCAGCTCGTCGATCGAGGCACGCAGCGGATCGATGCCGAGCTCGTCCAGGAACAGCTGCCGGTACGTCGTGATCCGCACCTCGGCGCGACGCTGGACCAGCGCCAGCGCGGCCTCCACCAGCACGATGGTCTCCTGCATCAGTCGGCGATGGTCCCAACCGAGCCGATACCACTCCAGCATGGTGAACTCGGGATTGTGCCGTCCGCCCGCCTCGCCGTTGCGGAACACCCGGCCCAGTTCGTAGCAGTCGCCCACGCCCGCCGCGAGCAGCCGCTTCAGTGGGTACTCCGGCGAGGTGCGCAGCCAGCGTTCGCGCGCACCGGCATCGACATGGCCACTGAAGGTGGTGCTGAAACCCTGCATGTTCGGGTCGGTATTGCCGGCCGCCGACAGCACCGGGGTTTCCACCTCCAGTACCCGGCGCGCGGAAAAGAAGACGCGAACCAGCTCGTACAGCCGCGCCCGCAACTGCAGCGCCTCCTGCAAGGACAGGCCCATCAAGCGGCTCCGTGTTCGTCGAACAGGGCCAGCAGCTGCGCCTCGTCCCAGACCGGCACGCCCAGCTCCCGGGCCTTGTCCAGCTTGGAGCCGGCTTCGGCGCCCGCCACCACCACGCCGGTCTTCTTCGAGACCGAGCCGGATACCTTGGCGCCCAGCGCCTCCAGCCGCTGTTTCGCCTCGTCGCGGCTGAGCGAGGCCAGCGTACCGGTGAGCACGAAGGTCTGCCCCTCCAGCGGCGCCGCGGCGGCGACGGCGCCGGCGGGAATCGCGCCGAGCAATCGCCGCATCGCCGCCTCGGCATCATGCAATGCGGCCCGCGCGTCAGCATCGGCGAGGAAGGCTTCCAGGCTGGCGGCCGCAGCCTGCGGCACCCCGGCGGTGATCCAGTGCGCCGCCCCGCCCGCCTCCAGGCGATCGAGCGTGGGGAAATGCTGTGCCAGCAGCTTGCAGCTCTTGGGGCCGAGTTTGTTGATCCCGGCCATCTCCAGCAGCACGCCGAGGTTCAGGCGTTCGCGCAACTGCGGCGAGGGCGCGGTCTCGTCGCTGAACACGATGCCGGCATCGAGCAGCGCATCGACCACCTGTTCGTTGCCCTGCTGGGCGAAGAACCCGGCGGTCGACGTCGCCACTTCACTGCCGACATCCGGCAACACGCGCAGCACGGCGGCCGGCATGCTGCGCACGAACTCCAGCCGGCCCAGCCACGCGGCCAGCGTCTTGGCCGTGCTCTCGCCGATGTGCATGATGCCCAGCGCGAACAGGAAGCGTGCCAGCGTGGTGTGCTTGCTGGCCTCGATGCCGGCGACCAGATTCTCCGCCCACCGGGTGGCCACCTTGCCGGCCTTGACGGTTTCCGGCGTGGTGCCGTCGCGCTCGTCGATCGCCTGCTTCATCGCCACGAAGCTGTCGACGGTGAGTGCGTACAGGTCGGCGGGCGAATGCACGACCTCCAGCTCCACCAGCGCCTCGGCGAAACGCTCGCCTAGGCCTTCGATGTCCATCGCCCGGCGCGAGGCGAAGTGGATCAGCGCCTCCTTGCGCTGCGCCGCGCAGACCAGCCCGCCGGAGCAACGCCAGGCGGCGGCACCCTCTTCGCGTATCAGGGCGGAATCGCAGATCGGGCAGCGCTCGGGCATCGTCCATGGCACCGTGCCGGGCGGTCGCTGGTCCTTCACCACCCGCACCACTTCCGGGATCACGTCGCCGGCGCGGCGCACGATCACCGTGTCGCCGATGCGCGCGTCCAGCCGCGCGACCTGGTCGGCGTTGTGCAGCGTGGCGTAGGTCACCGTGACGCCGGCGACCTGCACCGGCTCCATCCGCGCGCGCGGCGTGGCGGCGCCGGTGCGGCCGATCTGCACCTCGATGTCGAGCAGGCGCGTGGTCTGCTCCTGCGCGGGGAACTTGTGCGCGATCGCCCAGCGCGGCGCGCGCGAGACGAAACCCATCTCGCGCTGGCCTTCGTAATCGTCCAGTTTGTAGACCACGCCGTCGATGTCGTACGGCAGGCTGTCGCGTTTCTCGCCGATGCGCCGGAAGTAGGCGATCAGGCCGTCGAAGCCGCGCGTGACGTCCACTTCCGGCGACACCGGGAAACCCCATTCGCGCAGCTGCTTCAGCGTGGCCGAATGGGTTGCCGGCAGCTCGCCGCCTTCCACCACGCCGATCGCGTAGGCGAAGAAACTCAGCCTCCGCCTGGCGGTGATCGCCGGATCGAGCTGGCGCAGCGAACCGGCGGCGCCGTTGCGCGGATTGGCCAGCGGCTTCTCGCCATGCGCGCGGGCGCGCTCGTTGAACGCCTCGAAATCCTTGCGCAGCATGATCACCTCGCCGCGCACCTCCAGCACCTCGGGCCAGCCCTTGCCGCGCAGCTTCAGCGGGATCGCCCGCACCGTGCGCAGGTTTGCGGTGACGTCCTCGCCGGTTTCGCCGTCGCCACGGGTGGCGCCCTGCACGAACACGCCGTGCTCGTAGCGCAGGCTGATCGCCAGGCCGTCAAGCTTGGGTTCGACCGAGAACACCGGTTCGCGCCGGTCCAGCGTCTGCTCGATCCGCCGCTCGAACTCGGCCACCTCGCGGAAGCGCTCGCGCTCGGTCTCGCCATCCTGCTCGAAGGCATTGCCCAGCGACAGCATCGGGATCGCGTGGCGCACTTCGGCAAAGCCGCCCTGCGCCCGCGCGCCCACTTTGCGCGTAGGCGAATCGGGCGAGGCCAATCCGGGATGTTCGGCCTCCAGCGCCTCCAGCTCGCGCATCAGCCGGTCGTACTCGGCGTCGGTGATGTCCGCGTCGTCGAGCACGTGGTAGCGGTAGTTGGCCTGCTCGATCTGCGCCCGCAGCGCGGCGGCGCGGGCCTGGACGTCGGCGGGAACGGCGGTTGGGGGCATGCGGGTCTCCTTCTCCGCCCAGTTTAGCGACCCGCCGGTGCGCTCGCCGTGCAGAAGCCCCGCTCAGCGATGCAGGTCGCCGGCGGCTTCGGGCTGGTAGGTGATCTCCAGCACCTTCAGGCGGCGCTTGCGCCCGTCCGGCATCGGCCAGTCGATCTGCTGGCCGCGCGCCAGGCCCAGCAAGGCGCTGCCCACCGGTGCCAGGATCGAGACCGTGCCCGGGGCACCGGCCCCCGAGGGATAGACCAGGGTGAGGGTCAGCTTCTCGCCGTTCGCCTCGTCCTCGAAGACCACGGTGGAGTTCATCGTCACGATGTGCGGAGGCATCGCCGTCGGCTCCACCACCTCGGCCCGGTCGAGCTCGGCGCGCAGGGCGTGCAGCTTGTCGGCCTCGGCGGCCGGCAGCCGATCCAGCAGGGCTTCGATGCGATCCATGTCGATGCGCGACACGATGATGGCTGACTGACTCATGACATTTCCTGATTTCCGCGGCTCCTGCCGCACAAAAACACGCGCCAGAACGTGGTGTCCCGGCGCGTGGGGTCGGTTATCCGCTGCCGCGCCTGGCACGTCGTGGGCGGCAGGTGCATCAGGCGTGACTGTGCAAAATCCGGGCGCCAAATGCAAGCTGTCGCAGCAGGTATCATCGGCCCATGGCCACCCCAGCCGCCGCGGATGCCCCCTCAGCAACGGTTCCGGCCGCCTTGCCGGAGCCGTCCTCGCGCGAGCGGTTCCGCGGCCTGCTGTGGCTGGTCGCGGCCGCCTTTTTCATGCAGGCGCTGGATTCGACCGTGGTCAACACCGCGGTGCCGATGATGGCCGCGGCGCTGGAGGTGACCCCGCTGGGCATGCGCACGGCGCTGACCAGCTACGTGCTGACCTTGGCGATCCTGATCCCGGCGAGCCCGTGGTTGTGCGACCGGCTCGGCACGCGCCGGGTGTTCGGCGCCGCGATCGTGGTGTTCGGGCTGGGTTCGCTGGCTTGCGGGCTGGCCCAGAGCCTGCCGCAGCTGGTCGTCGCGCGCGTGCTGCAGGGCATCGGCGGCGCTTCGCTGATGCCGGTCGGGCGCTACGTGCTGGTGCGCAGCATCGACAAGCGCGAATTCGTGCGCGCGATGAGCACCGTGGCGACCTTCGGCCTGCTGGGTTCGGTGCTGGGACCGCTGCTGGGCGGCGCGCTGGTGGAGTTCACCTCGTGGCGGCTGATCTTCCTGATCAACGTGCCGGTGGCGATCGCGGGGGTCTGGATGAACCTGCGCGACATGCCGGACTACCGGCTGGAGCGCGCGCACCGCTTCGACCTATTCGGTTTCGTGCTGTTCGCTGCAGCCTCGGCACTGATGCTGATCGCCTCGGAACTGGCCGGCGCCACCCCGGTGCCGTGGGCGCGCATCGGCCAGTACAGCCTGGTGGCGGTGCTGCTGGGCCTGGCCTACGTGTGGCACAGCCGGCGCACCGCGTTCCCGGTTGCCGACCTGACCCTGCTGAAGGTGCGCAGCGTGTGGGTGGCGCTGGCCGGCGGCCTGTTCACCCGCCTCGGCATCTCCGGCATGTTCCTGTTGCTGGTGCTGTTCCTGCAGGTAGGCTGCGGCTGGTCGCCGCTGATGGCCGGCCTGATGATGGTGCCGCAGGCGCTGGGGTCGATCTGCGCCAAGTGGGCCATCAACCGCGTGCTGGTGCATTTCGGCTATCGCCGCCTGCTGCTGGGCAACACGCTGATCGTGGCCGTGCTGCTGGCGTCGTTCGCCCTGCTCGGCCCGGCCACGCCGGTATGGGCGATCGCGGCGTTGACGTTCTGCTACGGCGGCTTCGCCGGCCTGCAGTACACCGCGATGAACACGCTGATCTACCACGACCTGGACATCGCGCATGCCTCGATGGCCTCGTCGATGGCCTCGACCGTGCAATACCTCGCGATGAGCTTCGGCATCGCGCTGTCCACGCTGCTGATGGAAGCGCTGCTGCCGGGCCATGACCGCGCCGACTACGTGGTGGCGTTCCGCTGGACCGTGTTGCTGCTGGCCGTGGTCACGGCGCTGGCCAGCCGGGTTTTCGGGCGGCTGCAACACGATCGCCCGCTGTCGCGGGCCGGTGCCGCGGCGCGCTGAATCGCCACGGTCGCCCGCTTCGGGCAAGGCTGCATGTAGCATGGAAGTCTTGCGGAAAGCCCGGACACGTATTGCATGCACCACACCAGCGACATCCTGTTCACCCTGTTCGTCGTGTTCGTTGCCGCCCAGATCGGCGGAGAGATCGCCCAGCGGCTGAAGCTGCCCGGCGTGGTCGGCGAGATCGCCGCCGGCTGCGCGATCGGCCCTTCCCTGCTCGGCTGGATCAGCCCGGAGCAGATTGCCACCGGCACCCCGCTGGACGTGCTGGCCGAGATCGGCGTGATCCTGCTGCTGTTCGCGGTCGGCCTGGAAACGCGGCTGGAGGACATGAAGAAGGTCGGCAAGGCGGCGTTTGCGGTCGGCGTGATCGGCGTGCTGGTGCCGTTCGGCATGGGCAGCGTGTGGGCGCACGGCAACGGCTTCGATTGGGACCGCTCGCTGTTCGTCGCGGCCGCGTTCGTGGCCACCTCGGCCGGCATCACCGCGCGCGTGCTGCAGGAGCTCAACGCACTGCAGCGCATCGAGAGCAAGGTGATCCTGGGCGCCGCGGTGATCGACGACATCCTTGCCATGCTGCTGCTGGGGATCGTGATCTCGCTGCAGGGCGGAGGCAACGTCGACGCCTCGCACCTGCTGGTCGTGCTGGCCGGCGCAGCCGGCTTCATCGCGGTGATCGGCTGGGGCGGCGCACGGGTGATGCGCTGGAACTCCGCCTGGCTCGACAAGCCGCTGGGCCCGCACTCGCCGCTGATGATCGTGCTGGCGCTGTGCCTGGGACTGGCCTGGCTGTCCACCCGCTTCGGGCTGGCCGCGATCATCGGTGCCTTCCTCGCCGGCATGATCGCCTCGGAAACCCGCCAGCAGCACATCCTGGAAAAACAGACGGCACCGCTGCTGGCCCTGCTCACCCCGTTCTTCTTCGTGGTCACCGGCAGCAAGGTCGACCTGCACGAACTGGCCAGCGCCCAGGCGCTGTGGATGCTGGCCGTGGTCACCGCGATCGCCATCGTCTCCAAGTTCGTCGGCGGCTGGCTGGGCTCGATCGCACTGGGCCGGCGCAGCGCCACCATCGTCGGCTTCGGCATGGTGCCGCGCGGCGAAGTCGGCATCGTGGTCGCCACGCTGGGGCTGGCCGCCGGCGTGTTCGACAACCGCATCTACGCCATCATCGTGGCGATGTCGCTGCTCACCGCGATGGTCACACCACCGATCCTGGCCTGGCTGCTCAAGCGCGGCGATCACGCCGCCGGCACCCCGGAGTTGCCCGAGGCGCCGAACTGACTGCTGCCGCTTCCGGCAGCGATGAAAACGACAACGGGCCGACGCAAGCCGGCCCGTTGGGGACATCGCCGCGGCCCGTCACCTTCGCGCGGTGGGCAGGCCCGGCATCACGCCGCGATCACTTGGCGAACAGGTGCTCGACGCCGGAGCGCTCCTCGCGCAGCTCCTTGTCGGTGGCATCCATCCGCGCCCGCGAGAAGTCACCGATCTCCAGGCCCTGCACGATCTCGTACTTGCCGTTCTTCACGGTCACCGGATAGCCATAGATCACGCCCGGCGCGATGCCGTAGGAGCCATCGGCGGGAATGCCCATCGAAGCCCAGTCGCCCTCGGCCGTACCCTGCGCCCAGGTGCGCATGTGGTCGATCGCCGCCGAGGCAGCCGAGGCGGCCGACGACGCGCCGCGGGCCTTGATGATCGCCGCGCCGCGCTGCTGCACGGTGGGGATGAACTCGTTCTCGTACCAGGCCTGCTCGACCAGGCTCAGCGCCGGCTTGCCGTCGACGGTGGCGTGGTGCAGGTCCGGATACTGCGTGGAGCTGTGGTTGCCCCAGATCGTCATCTTCTTCACGTCGGTGTTGTGCTTGCCGGTCTTCTCGGCGAGCAGGCTCTTGGCCCGGTTGTGGTCCAGCCGCACCATCGCGGTGAAGCACTTCGGGTCGAGGTCCGGCGCGTTCTGCTGGGCGATCAGCGCATTGGTGTTGGCCGGGTTGCCGACCACCAGCACCTTCACGTCGCGCCTGGCATGCGCGTTCAGCGCCTTGCCCTGCGGCGCGAAGATGGCGCCGTTGGCCTCCAGCAGGTCCTTGCGCTCCATGCCCGGGCCGCGCGGGCGTGCGCCGACCAGCAAGGCGTAGTCGACGCCCTTGAAGGCGACATTGGCGTCGTCCGTGGCGACCACGCCGGCCAGTGTCGGGAACGCGCAGTCGTTGAGTTCCATCACCACGCCCTGCAGCGCCGGCAGGGCCGGGGTGATCTCCAGCAGATGCAGGATCACGGGCTGGTCGGGGCCGAGCATGTCGCCGGCGGCAATGCGGAACAGCAAGGCATAGCCGATCTGGCCGGCGGCTCCGGTAACGGCAACTCGAACGGGGGCTTTCATGGACGATGACTCCTTCTTGGGTGTTCATTGTCGCGCAGGAGCGCAGCATGTGCGCGATGCGGTTCACCAGGGGCATCGCCCGCCAGCGGGCTCCCGCGCGCGTATTCAGGTCAGTTCGGCGAAGAATTCGGCGATGCGTTGGAGCCCGGGCTGCAACTGTGCGATGGGACAGGTGTACGAAATGCGCATCGCGCGCGGCTCGCCGAAAGCCGAGCCGGGCACGCACGCCACGCCCTTGGCTTCCAGCAGCGCGGCGCAGAACTCCACGTCGTTGCCGATCTTCATGCTGCCGTGGCTCTTGCCGAACGCCACCGAGATGTCCGGGAACGCGTAGAACGCACCTTGCGGCCGCGGACAGACCACGCCCGGGATCGCGCCCAGCGCGGCGAAAACCGTGTCGCGCCGCTCGGCGAACTCCTTGCACTTGGCCTGCGGGACGTCCTGCGGGCCCGACAAGGCGGCGACGGCCGCGGCGGTGATTACTTCCGGCAGGCTGGTGATGTGGTTGGAATTGAGCGTGGTCACCGCCCTGGCCACGACCTCGGGACCGGCCAGCAGGCCGACGCGCCAGCCCGGCATGCCGTAGGTCTTGGAGGCCGAGTCGACGAAGATCACCCGCTCGCGCAGCCCGGGCCGGGCGAACACGAAGTTGTGGTAGCCCAGCCCGTCGAAGACCATTGCGTTGTAGATGTCGTCGGTGATCACCCAGGTGTCCGGGTGCCTCTCGATCACCTCGGCCAGCGCGGCGATTTCATCGCCGGTGTAGACCATGCCGGTGGGGTTGGACGGGTTGTTGAACAGGAACACTTTCGGCTTGCGCGCCAGCGCCGCGTCGAGCTGGGCCGGGGTGAGCTTGTAGTTCTGCTCCGCCCCGCACGGCATCACGTGGATCTTCGCGCCCACGATGTCGGCGATGTCGCGGTAGCTGGTCCAGTACGGCGCGGCGAAGCAGATCTCCTCGCCTTCGTCCAGCAACGCCTCCGCCAGGTTGTACAGCACCTGCTTGGCGCCGATGCCGATCGACAGGTTGGCGCGCGTGTAGCCGCTGAAGCCGAGCGCCTCGATGTGCCGGAGGAAGGCGTCCAGCAAGGTGTCGGCGCCGCGGTTGCTGCCGTACTGGCCGGAGTCGTGCGACAGCGACTCGCGCGCCGCGGCGTAGACATGCTCGCCGGGCAGGAAATTCGGCACGCCGATGGAGAAACTGATGATGTCGCGGCCGGCGGCCTTGAGTTGCCTGGCCTTTTCCGCGATGACCATGATCGCGCTGGGCTTGGCGCGGCCGACACGCTGGGCGAGCTGGGGCATTGCTGTCTCACTGCAGTGAGGAGGAAACAAAGGCCGTGATTTTATCACGCCGCCCGCCCCGGGCGCGCGTCGCCTGGCGCCTGCACCATCGCCACGCAATCAGGGCATCATGGGCGCGCCCGCAGGTCGGGCGCCCTGACAACCCCGCTGAAGAAGGAGATCCGCATGCATTGGCTATGGGTTTTCGTGATTGGACTGGTCGTGGGCGTGGTGGCGAAATTGTTGACGCCGGGCAAGGACCCCGGCGGCTTCTTCATTACCGCCATCATCGGCATCGCCGGCTCGCTGCTGGCAACCTGGGTCGGCCAGCACCTGTTCGGCTGGTACCAGGAGGGGCAATCGGCCGGCTTTGTCGCCTCGGTGGTCGGCGCGATCGTGCTGTTGCTGATCTACCACCTGGTCAAGCGCAAGTCGACCTGAGCGTCGTCCCGCCGGGCATTTGCCGGTTCAGCCAAGGAGGCGGCCGGCGAGGCCCTCGAGCATGCCGAGGTTGAATCCGCCGCCCTGCCCTTGCGGCAGCTCCCCATCGGGGGTCAGGTGGTCGACCGCGTGCGGCAAGACCTGGGACAGGCCACCGAGCACCGTGCCGGGATCGACGCCCAGCTTGCCCGCGGCCTCTTCCAGCAACGAACCCAGGCCGCCGTGCTGCAGGGCCTGTCCGAGCTGGTCGGCGGACACCGGCTGGTTGGCGCCCGTGCCCACCCACGACTGCACCGCCCCGCCCAGCCCGTGTTGCTGCAGCATGCTGACCAGGCCCTGCACGCCGCCGGCCTTCTCGATCAACTGCCCGGCGACGGCAATCAGCGAGCCGGCGCCTGCAGCTTGCCCCGCACCGGTCCGTCCTTGACCACCCAGCAAATCGTCGAGGAATGACATGGTCGTTCTCCCAGATCAGTGGAACGCTGGCCGAGCATAGGCCTCCGCGCAGGAAAAAACCCGCCGGCACGCCGGCGGGTTTCGGGCATCGGCCGGCGACGGATCAGCCGCGCTGGTCGAGCACCTGGTTCCATTCCTTGACGCGATCGGACTGCGCGGCCAGCAGCGCGTCGACATCGCCTTCCACGGTGACCTTCTCGATCGTGTCGCCCTGCTGGATCGCGTTGACCACGTCCATGTCGGCGGTATCGAGCACTTCACCGAACACGCTGTGCTTGCCGTCCAGCCACGGCGTGGGACCATGGGTGATGAAGAACTGGCTGCCGTTGGTGCGCGGCCCGGCATTGGCCATCGACAGCACGCCGGGCTTGTCATGGCGCAGCGACGGATTGAACTCGTCCTCGAACTTGTAGCCCGGGCCACCGCGGCCGCTGCCCTCGGGGCAACCGCCCTGGATCATGAAATCGGCGATCACGCGATGGAACGAGAGGCCGTCGTAGTAGCCGCGCTTCGCCAGGTTGACGAAACTGGCGACCGTCACGGGTGCCTTGTCTTCATGCAGGCGCAGGTGGATCGGGCCGCGGTTGGTGGTGAAGGTGACGTTGATGGTCATGGCGATCCTTGAGGACGAAAGACGGAAAGGATAACCCAGCGGCCGGCTGCGGCCGTGAACGGATGATCCTCAGTGTGTCGCCGCTGCCGGCTTCGGCGCCGCCTGCAGCAACTGGTGCAGCTTGAGATAGACCGCATTGGTCCAGCCGAATCCGATCACGTTGGTGGTGTAGCCGGCGGTGATCTTCACGTCCGCGTTGCCCTTGGCCATGTTGTATTTCTCGCGGATGGTGCCGTCGTGGGCAAAGCCGGTGTCCACCGTGGTCATGAACTTGCGCGCCAGGCGCCGGGCGTCGTCGTGGAAGCCGTAGGCGTCCAGCCCGGCGATCGCCAGCCAGTTGGTCGGCGCCCAGCCGAACGGCTCGTCCCATTGCGCACCGCTGCCGAGGTCGTCCATCGACAGGCCGCCCTTGCGTTCGAACACGGCCAGATTCTTCGCCAGCGCGGCCGCCTGTTCCTTGCTGGCGAGCCCGGCCCATAGTGGCCAATAGGTGGTGACGTAGGGCTGCGTGGAGGCCTTGCCCGTGGTGAAGTCATAGTCCATGAACATGCCGCGGCCGGGCTGCCACAGGTACTTGTCCATCGCCGCCTTGCGGTTGGCGGCGGCGTCCGCCCACTGCTTCGCCTCGGCCACCTTGCCCAGCTGCAGGGCGAAATCGTGCAGGTCGCGCTCGTAGCGGTAAAGCAGGCTGTTGAGCCCCACGCCCGCGTAGTGGTGGGTGGTGCCGCCGTAGGGACCGAAGTGAAAGTTGGTGTCGAAACCCGACTCGCGCATGGCGCGGTCGCCCAGGTAGTAGTCGGCGCTCAGCCGATAGCCCCTGGCCCAGGCGCCGGCGCAGACCGTCGAGGCCTGGACGTCGCAGCTGGTGGTCTTCAATTCCGCCGCCTCGGCCGCGCCCGGGTGCTCGGAGGCCTTCACCAGGTAGCCGGGATCCTGCTTCGGATGCGCCAGCACCCACTCGATCACGCCCTGGTAGTACGCGCTGCCGTGCATCTCCGGCACCGGGCCCTGGCCGAGATCGAAGTAGCGCGCCAGGCCGGTGTCGCCGGCCCGATGCTCGGGTCGGGTCCAGATGTGGTAGTTGGCCACCGCCAGCGGATAGGCGTGCACCAGCCACGCATGCCGCTCGGCTTCGCCCTTGAACGCGCCGGGCGCGGCCAGCACGTCGCCGATCATCCGCGACAGGAACGGCGGCTGCGAACGGGTCAGGTAGTAGGTGCGGTTGGCGTTGAGCACGCCGCCGTAATGCTCGACCTCGAACAGCATGTTGTCGGTCATGTCGCGCGCCAGCTCCACCTGCCCATCGGCAAGCAGGCCCAACTGGATGAAGTAGCTGTCCCAGCCGTACATCTCGTTGAACTGCCCACCCGGCACCACGTAGGGCCTGGGCAGATAGAGCAGGCCTTCCGCGGGCAGCGCGGCCGGCATCAGGTCGCCCAGCTTTTCGATGCGCCGGGGCAGCGTGTGCACGTCGACCTTGCAGCGCTGTTTGATGTCGGCCATCGCCGTGGGCGCCGGAAAGCCCGCAGGCAGATAGAGCACCGGGCGCCCCTCCATCTTCGGATCGTGCAGCGCGGAGCAGTCGTCCAGCGAGCGCGTCAGCGTGCCCCACGCCTTGTGGATGTACGCCTGCGTCTTCGCCGGGTCGGGCGTGGCGGCACTGGCCGTGGTGGCGAAGGCAAGCACCGTGGCGGCGAGCAGGGAGACGATCTTCATGGGCGGGCTTCCTCTTGCGGTGGATCGAGGTGGCGCTCGAAGAACGCCACGATGGTGCGGTAGGCCTGCTGCGACTCGGGCAGCTCCGGGTCGGAGAAGAAGGAATGCCACATGCCCTCCCAGACATGCAACTCCGTGGGCACGCCGGCTTGTTCCAGCAGCGCCTGGCTGCGCACCACCGAACTCATCGCCATGTCGCGCGTGCCGGTGATCAGCAGGGTCGGCGGAAAATGTTCCAGCAACACGGGCGACAGACCCGGCTGCACCATCGGCTCGTCGATATCCGCGCCGCGAAAATAGGGAAGTTGAGCCAGGTCCAGCGGGGCCGCCGGTACGCCCTGCCCGTTGAGCAGCGGACCGACATAGGCCGAGTCGCCGACGATGCCCACCAGCGAACCGCAGAACGTTCCCAGCGCGCCGGGCACCGGCAACTTGTCCGCTATCAACCGCGCCACGGCTTCGCCGGCGAGGATGCCGCCGGCGGAGCAGCCGTAGATGCCGATCTGGCCCGCCGCGTGGGTTTTCAGCAGATGGCGATAGACCGCTTCGACGTCCTCGCTGGCGGCCGGAAAGACGTGCTCCGGGCCCTGCCGATAATCCAGCGTGATCACTTCGATGCGCCCCAGGCTCGCGACCGGGATGGCTTCCACCAGGCCGCCGCTGCCCGCACCCCACAGGAACGCGCCGCCATGCAGGTTGATCAGCACGCGCTGACGGTTGGCCGCGCTCACCCCTGCCACAGGCACCACCACGTCGGCGCCGACCCCGGCGATGGTCCGGTGACTGACGGTGACCGGATAGAGCTTGCGCATGCGCGCGACGCGGTCGCTGTTGATGCGGTCGTAGAAGCGCCGGCTCTGTTCGATCGGTGCGCCGAGCGGCGGTGCCTTGCTGCCTTCGGCCAGCATCTTCGGAAAGAACGCGCGCGCCTGCGGCGAGGCCTGCGACGAATACGGGATGGCCACCGACGACGCGGTCACCGTGCCGTCCGCCCTCACGCCGGGCGGCTTCGCGCCCAGCGCGCGGGCGATGACGGCGCTGAACAGCAACACGATGCCCAGCAGGCAGGCCGACGCCGATCGTGGCGGCATCACGCGCATGTCAGTTGCCGCGCAACGGCCGGCGGCTGAGTACCGCCTTGCCGTCGGCGTTGCGGCTGACGCGGATGTCGTAGCGGTGCCCGCGGAACTTCACGTCCTTGAGCGTCAAGGTGTTCCAGTCGGGCGGCAGCACCGGGGCGTACTTTGCGCTCAGCCCGTCGTCCTCGATGCGCAGGCCGGTGAGGCCGTAAAGCATGCTCTGCAGGAAGCCGGCCGAGGTGGCCAGGATGTAGCCGGCGTTGTTGGCGGCCGTCTCGGTACGCACGTTGAACGGGGGTTTGAGGAAACCGACCAGGTTGCGGTCGATCCATTCGCCGGCTGCCTTGCCGTCGCCGAGCTCGGCGGCACCGACCGCCATCATCACCATCATCATCTCGTTGGGATCGTCGCCGTGGCTCTTCAGCGCCTGCAGCTGGAAGTCGAAGTCGTTGCGGCGCACCTGCGGCGACATTGGCAGGTCCAGGTCCGGATACATCAGCCAGACCAGCGACGAGCCCATCCAGGTGACCTTGTCGTGCGGCACCGACTTGTCGAAGTCCAGGTGGCGCTGCTCGGCCTCGTCGAAGGGGATGTACATCTTCGCGGCGATCTCGCTCCAGCGCGGGTCGGCCTTCGCGCCCACCACACGCGCTGCCTTCACCGCGATCCCGAGCGCCTTGCGCGCGGCCGCGTTGGTGAAGGAGTCGTTCGGCACGTCGTTGTAGGCCTCGTCGGGCGAGGTGACGTGGTGGATCTCGTAGCGGTCGTGCGCCTGGTCGTAGGTGACGCGGCTGGTCCAGAACGTGGCAATGCCCTCGAGCACCGGCCAGGCATGGGCCTTCAGCCACTCCCGGTCACCGGTGGCGAGGTAGTACTGCCATTGCGCGATGGCAATGTCGGCGTTGACGTGCACCTCGCGGTAGACCTCCCAGGCGAAGTGCGGGGTCACGTCCACGCCGGTCTGCGGATCGGCCTCCCACGGGTACATGGTGCCTTGCACGCCGTACTGGCGGGCGCGGGCGCGCGCCGGTCCGGTGGTGCGATCGCGGAACATCACGATGGGTTTCGCACGCTCGGGATGCAGCAGCAGCAGTGCGGGGAACACCCACGAATCGCTGTCCCAGAACGCGTGGCCCGCGTAGTTGGGGGTCAGCGCGCAGGCACCCATCGGCCAGGCGGTGCCGACGGTCGAGTTGGACAGCAGGTAGTAGAGGTCCGAATGCACCGCCTTCTGCACGGCCGGTGCGCCGTCGATCACGATGTCCGACTCCCACAGCTGGTGCCACGCCGCCTGGTGGTCGGCAAGCAGGCGGTCGAAGCCGGTGTTGCGCGCGGCGGAGGCCAGGGCGAGCACGTCCTCGTCATCGCCCCAGCCTTCGCGCGAGAGCGCCAGATACTTGGTGAAGACGTAGCGCCGGCCCTTGTGCAGCGTGGCGGTGACCTCCAGCGACAGCTTCGTGGGGGTCCGTTCCAGCTTCACCGCGTCGGGCGAGAGGCCCTGCGGCAGGCCGATCGCGGCCGCCTCGGCCATGCCTGGGCCATGCTGCGCCCTGCCCTTCAATTGCAGCGTCAGCGCCTTGCTGTCGCCATCGGTGGAAAGCACCTGGGTGTGCCCCGGGTACCACACCGGCGCACGGTCGGGCGTGGGTACCGGCTTGTTGTCCAGGTTCTGCCCGCTGGCGATCACCGCGGCGATCATCTCCTCCCCGCCCATGCTGGCGATCGGGAAGCGCGGCTGGTGCTCGGACCACAGCCGGATCGGGAAGCTCAGCTGCACTTGTCCATCGAACTGCGGCGTGATCGCGATGCGCGTGGCCGCCAGGTGCGGCGAGGCCTGGCTGACGAAGGTGGTGACCTCGATGTCGCTGGCCCTGCCGGCGTAGACGAAGCGGTAGCGCGTGGTCAGCGTGGCGCCATGCATGTCCAGCGTCTGCACGTAGCCCTGGAAGATGCCCGCGTCCAGCCGCGTGCGGTTGAGCCAGCCGCCGCCGGGGTTGTAGTCGATCTCGCTCCAGCCGGGGATGGCCGCGGGGCGCGAGATGTCGCCGGGTTTGTAGTCCATGAACGCGACCATGTACGCGGCGTTCGGCTCGGTGCCGCGCGGCGAGGTCATGGTGGAGAAGTAGCCGTTGGCCAGGTAGCTCGGGAAGTAGCTGCCGAAATCCTTCGCCGTGGCGGTGAACAGGAAGCTCGGATCGGTGGCGGCGCTCGCCGGGCCGGCGAGCAAGGTCATGGCCAGCAGGAACGCCGCGGGGACGGCGCGGATGCGCTTCATGTCGGTTCCTTCTGTTGCACGGCGTGGAGGCCGGCGGCGGGCGCCTTCGCGCTGCCGCCAGGAACCCCGGCACCCGAAGGTGCCGGGGATCAGGCGCAGGTCAGAACATGTACTTGACCTGGACGTTGACCTCGCGCCCTTCCAGTGGGCGGGCCAGGATCACGCCGGTGGTCCCGGCGGCCGAACCGAAGATGCGCGAGTTGCTCTCGGTCAGCCCCAGCTCGTTGGTCATGTTGGTGCCCTGCACGCGCACCTGCCAGTTCTGCTGCACGTTGGCGACCACGCCGAAATCCAGCGTGTGGTAGCTGCCCAGCTGCTGCAGGCCGGAGATGTCCTGCGTGTGCGGACCCACGTGGGTATAGGTGACGAAGGCCAGCACGTCGCCCCAGCCGAACGGGATCTTGTAGCTCGGCGTGAACATGTAGCGCACCTTGGGCTGGCGCTGCAGCTGCACGCCGTTGATGAACGCGCAGCCGTCGCCG
Organism: Lysobacteraceae bacterium; assembly: GCA_040255835.1. GTDB lineage: Bacteria > Pseudomonadota > Gammaproteobacteria > Xanthomonadales > Rhodanobacteraceae > Rhodanobacter. The sequence goes on along the minus strand of JBDZVT010000011.1, from coordinate 7,371 downwards.
GCGACCGGGTTGGTATACGGCAGGCACGAGCGGTTGTGCGAGTAATGGCCGTCCAGGTAATTGCCGATCAGCTGGAACTTGAGGTAGTCGGTGGGGCTCCAGGCGGCGTTGACGTTGACGCCCTTCGAGTCCGAACCGTAGGTGCTCTGCGGGCCGTTCGGCACGCCACCGGCGTCGGTGGGCTGGTACAGCAGGCCGATGAACTGGCGGTGGTACACGCTGATGTCCGCGTAGAACTGCTCGGACTGGAACTTGAAGCCGCCCTCGAAGTTCTGGATCTTCTGCACCGGTGCCACGTTGTCCGAGGTGTTGCCGCGGATGCCGTTGTCGAAGTCCGGGAAGTGCGCGCCCTTGTTCGCGCGGAAATACACGCTCATGTTGTCGGCGAGCTCGTAGTTCACGCCGAACGTCCACGAGGAATGGGTCTTGTCGTAGCGGGTGTGGGCGAAGCTGCCGTCGCACACCGGCACCGAATTGTCGTAGAGCGTGTTCGGGTTGCCGTCCAGGTCGACGTTGGCGAGGTTGCACACGTCGTTGGTGGCGTCCTGGTTCTCCACGCGGCCGGACAGGTCGATCAGCCACTTGCCCACGCGCCAGATGTCGGAAAGGTAGAACGCCTTGTTGTTGGCGTTGCCATGCTCGGTGATGTTGAAGCCGCCGTAGTCGAGGAAGCCCTGGCTGTCGGTGAGCTGGTTGACGCCGTTGGCGCCGACGTAGCTGACGGTGATCGGCCGCGCGTTGGGCGTGTTGGTCATCAGCATCTGATTGCCCAGCGCCCACTCGTCGTCCATGGTGTAGTGCGCCAGGTACAGGCCGGCGGTGAGGGTGTTGCCTGCGAAGATCTCCTTGCTGAGGCGGAAATCGTTGTTGATGTTCTTCAGGTGCTTGTGGATGAACCACCAGCCCTGGTGGATCACGCTCTGGTTCGGGTCGACCGCACCGCCGCCCACGTAGGTGGCGGTGGCCGAACCGGGCGCCAGGTTGAACGCGCCGATCTGGCTCTGGTCGGTGTACAGCATGTCGTTCATGCTGCCCGGGTTGGTGCCGGAGAACAGCGCATTGGTGTCGACGTCGCCGCCATCGATCAGGAACTTGTTCGACAGCCGCCAGCCATTGCCCAGGTCGTAGTCGAAATTGCCGCCGAAGAACCCGAACTTGGCGCCGCGGCCATTGGCCAGGTCGGCGTTGCGGCCGCCACCGGGATAGCCGCGCAGGAACACATGCTGGATGGCCTTGCCGTTGTAGGTGTCGGTCAGCGGATCGAACCCCGGGAAGGCGTGGAAGTTGTCCGTGCCGGTCTGGATCAGCGGGATCGGCGTGATGAACTGGTTCTTGTCGTCGAGGTAGCGCGCGTACAGCGTCATGGTGCCGTTGTCGCTGTCGTGGGTCAGCGTGCCGGTGAGCTGGCCGCCCTTGTCGGCGGGAAACTGCGGATCGCGCACGCCGTCCGAATCGCGATAGAAGCCGCCCACGCTGCCGTACCAGTCCTGCGCGATCGGGAAACCGAAGAAGCCGTCGACGCGCTTGAGATTCTCGTTGCCCCAGGTCACCCCGATGCTGCCCGAAGGCACCTCGGTGCCCTGCTTGAGGATGAAGTTCTCGCTGGCGCCGATCTGGCCGTCGGCGAACACCACCGAGGGACCGCCCTGGATGATCTCGACGCGGTCGACGGTGTCGTCGAGGCGGAAGATCGAGGTCTGCTCGAAGAACGACAGCGTGGGCATGCCGTACAGCGGCGAGCCCATCAGCTGCACCGTGTTGAACGGCGCGTCGCCGCCGCCGGGGAAGCCGGCGATCTCGATGTTGGCGCCGGTCTGGCCACCGGTGGATTCCGGCCACAGGCCCGGCGCGATCTTCAGCAGGTCGGCCGTGCTCTTGGGGTTGGCCATCTTGATCTCCTCGGCCGTGGCCGTGGTGACCGTGTAGCTGGTGTCGATCTTCTTCAGGCCGCCGGTGGCCGCGTTGCCGGTGACCACCACCTGCTCCAGGTTCTTGGCCTGCGCCGCGTCGGGCTTGGCTGGCGTCTGGCCGGCGGCGGATGGCTCGGGAGGGGGTGACTGATCGTCGTTCTGGGCCAGCGCAAGGCCGGGCATGAGGCAGGCGGCAATCGCCACGGACAAGACCACTCGCACGTGCTTGTTCATCAATCCGCTCCCGACATAAGGCGACGTCCGCGAACATTGCCGCCCTCGCGACCTGCCGCTTCGCCGTCAATGAGCCCCTGATTTTTCTGTCCCTTGCCTGCGACGATTTGCCGCAACGGTCTACATGGTTGCTCCGTTTTTCCGCCGCGGTCAACTTGCCGTGCAACATCGTCCGCACGGCGCACTGATGCCGCGGCGGTCGGGGATTCGCACGTGTGCGACGAAGGGCAGCCGCGCAACCGTGGCGCCGGAAATCGCCGCCGCGACAGCTGCTGCCGTGTCCCGCGACGGGGTGGCAGGCTTCAGTCCAGTCCCAGCGACTGGCGCGTGAGGACACCGGCACCGCGCGGATGACCCGCGGGCGTGGGCAGGTTGTCCGGCCAGGCGGCGCCCTCGTGGAGGTGCGCCCACAACCGGTCGAGCGCGACATAACCGTAGGGCAGCAGCGGCAAATGACGTTCGCCGAAACCCGGCAGTGGCAGGAATGCATCGAAGTGCTGCGCGTGCGGCACCTTCCAGTAGAGCAGCCGGCGCCCCTGGTCGCGCAGCCATGCGACGTAGGGTTCGGAGGTGAAGGCGGTCGGCAGCAGGCCATCGTCGGCGCCGTGGAGCACGAACAACGGCAGCTCCGCGCGCGGCAGCTTTGCCGCGGTGGCCGCGACCGAGGCGCGCAGCATCTGCGCGGCCGGCTCGTCGCCCGTCCACAACGCACGCAGGCACTCCTCGCCCACCAGGGTGGGATCGGGCGATACGTTGACGCCGCCAAACAAGCCCACCCCATTGCCCGGCGGAATGCCCGAGGCGTCCGCCCACCACGCCGCGCGCGCCAGCGGATCGGTCACGCCCGGCAAAGCGCCCACGCCCAGCGGCGCATAGTGGAAACCGCATGGCATGTCGGCGGGGCCGCGGCGCAGGTAGGCCGAGGCATAGCCGGCGGTGATCGCCCGCCACAAGTCGAACGCGGTGGTGCTGGCCGCGGTGGCCATTGCCGCATCGCTCCAGCCCCGCTGCCGCAGGTAATCGCGCGCTTGCGCCGACTGCTCGGCCAGCGTGTTGCCGCGCAGCTTGCCTTGGGCGCGCAGGCTGGAACAACGCAGCAACCACGCCGGCGGCGGCTGGCGGTTCGCGCCCCGCGCCAGTGGCGTGTCGTCGAAATGCCCATCCGCCAGCGCGCACGGCAGCCAGATCGCCGCCTCGGTCGCGTAGTCGAACAGCGGTCGGCCGCCGTCGGCCGCGTACACGTTGGGTTCCAGCGCCACCACGCCGGCAAGCAGGCCATCACGGTCCAGCCCGGCGGCCTGCAACACCGCGCCGCCACCGTTGGAAATGCCGGTGGCGATGATCTTCGTGTTCTGCGCGGTGAACGGCGCTTCGTCGGGATAGGCGCGATCGAGCATGGCCAGGCCGAACTGCGCGGCCTGGAGCACGTGGCGGCCCCAGTCGGCCTCCGGGTTGTCGCCCGAATGCACGTGCTTGATCGCGATGCCCGTGCCGGCGTCGGCAAGTGGCGGCTCGAACTCCAGCGGCTGCTCGCCGCGTTTCGCGCGCCGGCCATCCAGCCCCACGCCGCTGTCGTCGGCATAGTCGAAATAGCCCGCGCCGGTGCCCTTGTCGGTATAGGCCACCGCGCAGCCGCGCGGCAGGCCCCACGCGCCGGCCAGGGCGATCGCGCCGTAGACGCCGCGCGAGCCGGACGAGGCAGTCACCACCAGGCAGCGCCTGCGCAGGTCGAACCGGTCGGGCAATTGCAGCAGCACCCGATGCGGCGCCTTGGCGCCGGGCAACCGCGCGAACATCTGGTATTCGCGCCCTGGCACCTCCGGCACGGCGCCGTACACGACGCCATAGCCGCCCAGCGAACCGAGATCGGTGAGCCCCTTCCAGCTGGTCTGGATCGCGCGGCGACGCAATTCCGCCGCGGTGGGTTCCAGCGGATTGGCGAACGGCGCGGGCTGGCCAGCCAGGCCTGCCAGGCCGAGGCCGGCACTGAGCAGGTCGTCGTGGCCGCGGTGCCCGGTGACGCGCACCTCGCCGATCTCCAATCCGTGCATCGTCGTCCCCCTCGTGGTCAGCCCCTCGGCACAAGCGGGCAGCATGACGGAAACCAGTGCGCAGATGCACGGCGCGGCCAACCAGTGACGGGACGGATTCATCGCCACACCATAGCAAGCAACCCGGCCGTCGCCATCGTACGAAAGTCCAGCGGCGACCGTCGTGCGGCCGCCGCAACTCGACGCGGACGGCCGCTGCGGCTACCTTGGCGGACATGCCGAGTTTGCTGATTGCCGACGACCATCCGTTGTTCCGCGCCGCGTTGCGCCAGGCTGCCGAACACAGCCTGCCTGGCTGCAGCGTTCGCGAAGCCACCGACCTGGCGACGGCGCTGGCCGCGCTGCGCGCGGACCCGGACATCGACTTGTTGCTGCTCGACCTGCACATGCCGGGCAGCCACGGCCTGACCGGGCTGGCCGCGGTGCGCGGGCAGCATCCGGCGGTCGCCGTGCTGGTCGTGTCGGCCCACGACGAGCCGCAGGTGGTGCGCCGGGTGCTCGACCACGGTGCCGCCGGGTTCATCTGCAAGAGCGCCAGCCCTGCGGAGATCGGCGCGGCGATCAGGCAGGTGCTCGACTGCGGCAGCTGGCTGCCCGCCGCGCTCGCCGACGCGGTGGCCAACCTGCCCGCGGACCCCGCCGATGCCGACCTGGCCGCACGCCTGGCGCGGCTCACCGAGCAGCAGTCGCGCGTGCTGGCCCTGCTCGCCGAAGGGTTGTTGAACAAGCAGATCGCCGACCGGCTCTCGATCCAGGAACGCACGGTGAAAGCCCACGCGACCGCGATCTTCGAGAAGCTCGGCGTGCGCAACCGCACCCAGGCAGGGCTGGCGTTGAAGTCGCTGGAACTGGGCGAACCGGGCCGGGTGGCCTGAAGCGCCGAGCCACGACACCTGCCGATCGCCCCGGCCGGCCCTCAGGCGAAATGCGTGGCATCCACCTCGCGGCTGGCCGGCGCCATGAAGTACTCGTGCAGATATTTCTCGCCCTCGTCGCAGAACACCGTCACCACGGTCTTCAATTCAGGGAAATTCTTGCGGATGCGTTGTGCCGCCAGCATGTGCGCGCCGGAACTCGGGCCGCAGAACAGGCCATGGCGACGCGCCAGGCGCTTCATCTCGGCCACCGCGTCGACGCTCGATACCGACAGCACCTCGTTCACCAGGCTGGCGTGGCGCTCGAAGATGCCCGGCACGAAGCCGTCGGAAATGCCCTCGATGGTGTGCGCGGCGATCTCGCCGCACAGGATCGTGCACGATTCGGACGGCTCCATCGCGAACAGCCGCACGTCGGGATTGACCGCACGGAACGCCTGCCCCACGCCGATCAGGGTGCCGCCGGTGCCCACGCCGAGCACCAGTGCATCGGGCACGCAACCGGCGGGGAGCTGGGCGAGGATTTCCGGGCCGAGGATCTCGCGGTTCTCCTCCACGTTCCATTCCGACTCGAACTGGCTGGGGCAGAAATAGCCGGGCTGCGCACCCAGCTCCTTCGCCCGCGCCAGCGCCTCGTTGACGTGGAAATTGCCGCAGAACAAGACCTCCGCACCGAACGCCCGCGAGATCGCCACGCGCTCGCTGGACAGGCCCTCGGGCATCACCACCTGCATGCGGTAACCCTTCACCGCGGCCACCATCGACAAGGCATTGCCGGTGTTGCCGCTGGTCGCCTCCACGATGGTGTCGCCGGGCTTGAGCAGGCCTTCGCGCTCGGCGCGCTCGATCATGTACTTGGCGATGCGCGCCTTGATCGAACCGGACGGGTTGAGGAACTCGATCTTGGCGTAGACGCCCTCGATGTTCAGCAGCGGCGTGTCGCCGACGGCGTCGAGGATGGTGTCGGAGACCGTGGCAAAGCGGGCGCTCATTTCAATGGCCCTCGTGCGCGTGCTGCATCACGTCCAGCGCCAGCGCGGAATGCGCGTAGGCGGCGCCGGCACGCATTTCGGAGGCGACCCAGATCGCCTCCATGATCTGTTGTTCGGTGGCGCCCTGCTTGAGCGCTTCGGCGGTGTGCCCCTTGATGCAGTACGGACACTGGGTGGTATGCGCCACGGCCACCGCGATCAGCTGCTTGGTGACGTTGGGCAAGGCGCCGTCGGCGAACACGGCGGCACTGAACGCCTTGAACGCCTGCAGCGGCGCGGGTGCCAGCTCGCGGCGCTTGCGCGCCAGCTCCGTGGTGGACGGGGGATACAGCGGTGACTCCATGGGTTTGCTCCGGTTCGTTTCACGGGCGCGCACGCCCGGTCGCCACGGGGGCGGCCGGACGCGCGCGAATGGGTCGATCGCCTCAGCGTGGCGGTCGAGACGTGCCGAGCACCCAGCCCGGCGGATCGCTGGCGGGGAAGCTCTGTGCGAGTTGCTCGTCGATGCGTCGCTCGCGCCGTTCGCGCGACTGGCGCGGATCGCTCGGCGTTTGCTGCCGCACGTCGGATTCCCCTGCCTTTCTGCATCGTTTCATGGTTGTGCACCAGGCATGGCGCCAAGCGGGCGTCGCGTACCCTGACCTTAGGCGCGGCCGCATGGCGCAGCGCTGATCCACGTCAGGGAATGGCTGGATCACGGGCATGATGGGCGCGGGCCGGTGAAAGTGTCGTGGTCGCGGGCAATCAGCCGTGCGGCGGCGGCGCGGCCGGCTGCATGTAGGTCGGCGTGTTCGCAAACGGGGGCGGCACCTCCCACATGCGCGCGGCGTAGAACACCGCCCACGCCACCACGAACAGGCTCAGCACCCACACCCACACCGGGATCGACGAACGCGCCTCGGCACGGCGCGGGTCGAACGGATCATCGGTGCTGAACGCGTCCACGTGCAGTTGCAACTCGCCGCGCCGGGTCGAACCCGGGCGCAAGCCGGAGACCAGAATTCCGGGACCGTTCTGCACGACGAACGGAATCTCCTCGATGCCTTCGGCACCGCCCTGGTCCTCGGCGCGGACAATCAGGCGATGCGGCCCGTCGCTCAGCTGGCGCGTATCCAGCGTCAGCGCCGTGGGCAACTCGCGGTCGATCACCGGCTGCGGATCGTCATCGATGTAGATGCGTACGTGCGGCTTGGCCATCGCGGGTACCTCCCTCACCGATCCGGCCGCAGGATGTCGTTCTTGCGGTGGTGCGGGTCCTTCTCGCCCGGACGGAAGATCATCCAGAACATGGCGACGAAACAGCCGATCG
>JBDZVT010000063.1:0-4055 GCA_040255835.1 Lysobacteraceae bacterium | reverse complement strand
ACCGCAACCTGCGCAATTTCGAGACCGCGCTGGAAACCTCGCTGGCGCTGCAGGAGCTGATCGAGTACGACCGCGTGCTGGTCGCCGAATCCGGCATCCACACCCCCGAGGACGTGGCGCGCCTGCGCGAAGGCGGCGTGCAGGCGTTCCTGGTCGGCGAGGCGTTCATGCGCGCCGAGGACCCGGGCCGCGAATTGCGACGGTTGTTCGCCGACGCATGAGCACCCCCGTCGAACCCACCACATCCGCGCCGGGGGATGACGCGGCCGCCGCGCCGTGCGAGGACACGCCGCGCGTGGTGCTGTTCGATTTCGACGGCGTGCTGATCCGCGGCGATTCCTTCGCGCTGTTCGTGCGCAGCCGCTATGCCGGCTCGGCCTGGCGCAAGGGCATGGCCTTGCTCGCCTCGCCCCTGCTGCTGCTGACCTGGCCGCTGTCGCGCCGCCTGTCGCTGTACATCCTGGTGCGGATCGCCTTGCTCGGCCTGCGCGAGCCGGGCTACCGGAGGGTCGCGGACGCTTTTGCCGCCACCCTGGCGCGGCGGCCGAAACAGTTCTGCCGCGACGGCCTGAACCGATTGCGCCGGCACCAGGCCCAGGGCGACCGGGTGATCGTGGTCACCGGCTGCGAAGAAACCCTGGCCAGCGGCATCCTGCGCGAACTGGGGCTCGGCGGGGTGGAAGTGGTCGCCTCCCAGCTGCGGCCGGGCTGGCTGGGCATGCGCCGGCGCCGGCACAACGTGGGGCGGCGCAAGGTGCAGTCGCTGGCCGAGCACGGAGTCAGCGCCTGGCAGGTGGCCTACGGCGATTCGATGCACGACGTGGCGATGCTCAAGCAGGCCGCCGAGGCAGTGCTGGTCAATGGCACGCCGGCACTGTGCAAGAAGGTGGAGAAGGCACTCGGTCGCACGCTGACCCGCGTCGAGTGGTTCTGAGGCTTGCGAGAGACCGGGATTCGGTGCGGCGCGGCGGGTAGGGCGGGCACCGCCCGCCGACTCCTGCCTGGTGGAACGGAATGCGGCGGGCGGTACCCGCCCTACCGCGCTGAGCCCCGCGAGAAACTGTAGGAGCGCACCCTGTGCGCGATGCTCTTCGAATCCCGACGCCCGTCAAAAAGCATCGCGCACAGGGTGCGCTCCTGCAAAAGGCGGGGGCGGGCGGTGCCCGCCCTACGCGCGTACGAGCTGCACCAGGCTGATCGCCACGATCAGCACACCCACCGCGGCCATCACCGCGCGTTCGGGCAGGTGGCGCACCAGCCAGGCGGCGAACGGCGCAGCCAGCACGCCGCCGGTGAGCAGGCCCAGCACGATCGGCCAGTGGCCGCCCCCGACGTGCCATACCAGGGTGGCGGAGATCGAGGCGGTCACCACGAACTCCGCCGCATTGACCGAGCCGATCGTGCTGCGCACGCCGCCGCCGCGCGCGATCAGGGTGCTGGTGGCCAGCGGCCCCCAGCCGCCGCCGCCGATGGCGTCGAGCAGGCCGGCGAAGAAACCGAGCACGCCGGTATGCTGCACCCGGTGCCGGCTCAGCCGCTTGCCGAAGGCGCGCAGCAGCACCATCGCGCCGAGGATCAGCAGGTAGGCGTTGATGAACGGGCGGATCGCCTCGCCGGGCACGCTGGCGAGGAAGGTGGCGCCGAGGAAGCCGCCGATCGCGCCGGGTATCGCCAGCTGCCAGAACAGCGGCCAGCGTACGTTGCCGAACCAGGCGTGCGACGCGCCGGAAGCGCAGGTGGTGGCGATCTCGGCGGTGTGCACGGTGGCGCTGGCCACCGCCGGCGGCAGCCCCAGCGCCAGCAGGATCGAGTTGGACACCAGCCCGTAGGCCATGCCCAGCGCGCCGTCCACCACCTGGGCCAGCAGGCCGACTCCGACGAAGAGGAGGAACTGATCGAAATCCAAGCGCCGTCTCGCAGCCGGGGCGGAGGGACCATGCTTGACCGGGCGCCGTAAAAAACCGGTTCAGGCGAACCGGGGCGGCGCCGGCCGGGCGTGATCAGCGGGTGCCGCGGATCACGATGGTCTTGCCGGAGACGTCGATCATGCGCTGCTCTTCGAGCTGCTTGAGCACGCGCCCGACCATCTCGCGCGAGCAGCCCACGATGCGGCTCACTTCCTGGCGCGAGATGCGGATCTGCGTGCCGTCCGGGTGGGTCATCGCATCGGGTTCGTCGCACAGGTCGAGCAGGGTGCGCGAGATGCGGTTGGTGACGTCCATGAACGCCATGCGGCTGACCTGGCGCGACGTGCGCAGCAGCCGGTTGGTGAGCTGTGCGCCGATCGCGAACAGGATCTTGGGGCATTCCTCGCGCAGCGGGCCCTCCATCAGCTGGAACAGCCGCTCGTAGCTCACCTCGGCCATCTCGCACGGGGTGCGCGAGCGCACCACCGACTCGCGCTGGGCCTGCTCCACGAACAGGCCCATCTCGCCGATGAACTGCCCGCGGCTGATGTAGGCGAGGATCAGCTCGCGGCCCTGCTCGTCCTCGGTGCACACCGCCAGCGAGCCTTCGACCACGTAGTAGAGCGTGTTGGCCGGATCGCCGGGGCGGATGATCGCGGTCTTGCCGGGGTAGCGGCGGCGATGGCACAGCGCCAGGAAGCGCTCCATCGAGGCGGGGTCCGGGGCAAACCCCAGCGGGGCCTGCGAGCGTTCGAAGGCCTGTTGCAGCTGGTATTTCAGATGTGGGGCCACGTCGACTCCTCAGTCAGGCAAGGTTCTGCGGCGCTTGTCGCCTCCGCGGCAAGCGTGACCGCAATCACGTCAGCTTGCCCTGCATTATGGCAAACATGCCGATTGGCTGCAGGTTCATTTCCTGACGCGTTTGCCGCATACTTCGCGGTCTTTCGACAGCGGCAACGTCGAGAGCATGCCACCAACCAAGGGTCGCAGGCACCGGCCTGTGCTTCACACCAATCGCGGGGACCCTTGTCGCTAACCCGCCTCTACAGCCGGCCGTGATGGCCCATGGAGAGTCGCTCGTGGTCAAACCGCTTCCCCGTCTTCGCCTGCAGGGTTTCAACAACCTGACCAAGGCGTTGAGCTTCAACATCTACGACATCTGCTATGCGGTGTCCGAAGAGCAGCGCCAGCGCTACATCGAGTACATCGACGAGCAGTACGACGCCGACCGCCTGACCCAGATCCTCACCGACGTGGCCGAGATCATCGGCGCCAACATCCTCAACATCGCGCGCCAGGATTACGACCCGCAGGGCGCGTCGGTGACCATCCTCATTTCCGAGGAGCCGGTGGTGGAGAAGCTCGGCCGCGACTCGATCGCCGGCGCCGTGGTGGCGCACATGGACAAGAGCCACATCACCGTCCACACCTACCCGGAAACGCACCCGCACAACGGCATCGCCACCTTCCGCGCGGACATCGACGTGGCCACCTGCGGCGTGATCTCGCCGCTGAAGGCCCTGAACTACCTGATCGACAGCTTCGAGTCGGACATCGTGGTGTGCGACTACCGCGTGCGCGGCTTCACCCGCGACGTGAAGGGCAAGAAGCACTTCATCGACCACAAGATCAACTCGGTGCAGGACTATCTGGCGCGCCACATCCGGCAGAAATACGAGATGTTCGACGTCAACGTGTACCAGGAGAACATGTTCCACACCAAGATGCACATCAAGGACTTCGACCTGGACACCTACCTGTTCGAGTCGCACGCCGACGACCTCTCGTTCAAGGAACGCCAGCGCATCGAGTCGCTGCTGCGGCGCGAGATCGAGGAGCTGTTCCACGGCCGCAACCTGATGTGAAAGAAAAACCCGCCGGAAGGCGGGTTTTTCGTATCAGGCGCGCTTTGGGAGGTGCGAGCCGAAGATCCCTTCTCCCTTCGGGAGAAGGTGGCGCGCAGCGCCGGATGAGGGTGCGGGGCGCCGCGTTGAGTACCACAAGGAACGCTGCCGCCGCGCGCTCCGCCCGTACCCTCTCCCCAACCCCTCTCCCAAGGGGAGAGGGGCTTCCCTCACACCTGCTCCAGCCAGCCCCACTTGTCGTGGGTGCGGCCGTCGAACAGGCCGAAGAACAGCTCCTGCAGGC
>JBDZVT010000062.1:0-4091 GCA_040255835.1 Lysobacteraceae bacterium | reverse complement strand
TCACGGTGATGTGCCTGGCGGTCAACGATGCCTACGTGATGCAGGCCTGGGCCGCTGCGCAGCACGTGCCACCCGGCCTGCTGATGCTGGCCGACGGCAATGCCAGTTTCACCCGCGCGCTGGGCCTGGAACTGGATGGCAGCGATTTCGGCATGGGCATCCGCGCGCGCCGGTTCGCGCTGTACGCCGAGGACGGCGTGGTGCGCCAACTGCAGCTCGAGGCTCCGGGCGAGCTGCGCGTCTCCACCGCCGAGGCGATGCTCGCGACGATCGACAACCAGCCGGGTTCGCCACACGGCGGCTGATATGCTGCGCCGATGGATATCGTCAACAACCCTGTCGCGGCACGCATGGCCGAGCGGTTCCGTGGTTTCCTGCCGGTCGTGGTCGACGTGGAGACCGGCGGCTTCGACGCCGAACACGATGCGCTGCTGGAGATCGCCGCCATACCGCTGCGCATCGACGAGGCCGGCTTCCTGAGCAGCAAGGAACTGGTCTCCACCCACGTCGAACCGTTCCCCGGTGCCAATCTCGACCCGCGTTCGCTGGAGATCACCGGGATCGACCCGGACAACCCGCTACGCGGCGCCCTGCCCGAGCGCCAGGCGCTGGACCACATTTTCCAGGTGGTACGCGAGGCCGTCCGCGAGGCGGGCTGCCAGCGGGCGATCCTGGTCGGCCACAACGCTGCGTTCGACCTGGGTTTCCTCAACCAGGCGGTGCGCCGCTGCGGGCACAAGCGCAACCCGTTCCATCCGTTCAGCTGTTTCGATACGGTCAGCCTGGCCGGCCTGGCCTATGGCCAGACCGTGCTGAGCAAGGCGGTGCTTGCGGCGGGCTTGAGCTTCGACAGCCGCGAGGCGCATTCGGCCGTCTACGACGCCGAACGCACCGCCGAGCTGTTCTGCAGCATCGTCAACCGCTGGCGGCAGCTGGAGCTGATGGAACGCGCGAGCCTGGATCTCGCCGCGCCGACGGCAGCGGGTGGCGATGTGCCGCTGGCGTGAGCCGGCGCCGTGAGCCGGCGCCCGCCCGATGCACGCGGTGAACTACGGCGCGTCGCCCGTGGGCGGCGCCACCGCGCGACGACGACGCCAGTTGTCCGCCACGCCATACACGCCGATAGCGATCCAGGCGGCCTCCAGCAGGAAGGCGGACAGGTTGAAGCTGCCGAACACCAGCGACAGCAGCACGCCCAGCGCACCGAAAATGTTCATCGTCTGGTAGGTCAACCCATTGCCGTGCAGGCGATGTCCCTGCAGCAGCAGGAACGCCAGCAGCACCAGCGCCACGCCGATGTAGCCGGCCCAGTCGTACCAGAACAGGTTCATCGTTTCATGCTCCGCTGGCGCAAGGCCTCGAACAGCACCACGCCGGTGGCGACCGACACGTTGAGGCTTTCCATCGTGCCGGGCATCGGAATCTTCGCCACGAAATCGCACAGCTCGCGGGTCAGCCGGCGGATGCCCTCGCCTTCACTGCCCAGCACCAGCGCCACCGGTCCCTTGAAGTCCACGCCGTAGATGGGGGTGTCGGTGTCGCCGGCCAGGCCGGTGATCCACACGCCGGCGTCCTTCAATTCACGCAAGGTACGCGCCAGGTTGGTCACCGCGATCAACGGCACCCGGTCGGCGCCACCGGCCGAAGCGCGACGCACCACCGGGGTCAGGCCAACCGCGCGATCCTTCGGCACGATCACCGCGGTGACCTTCGCCGCCGCCGCGCTGCGCAGGCATGCGCCGAGGTTGTGCGGGTCGGTGACGCCGTCCAGCACCAGCACCAGGGCGTCGCCACCGTCACGTTCGAGCAGGCCGGCCAGGTCGCTCTCGTGCGCCGCCGGCGCCGCCTCGTAACGCGCGACCACGCCCTGGTGGCGCGCCTCGCCGGCCAGCTTGTCCAGCTCGTCGCGAGGGCGGTGGCGCACCGCGATATCCAGTTTCTTCGCGCGCTCGGCCAGCTCCAGCACACGGGCGTTGCGCTGGCCGTTCTCGACCAGCAGCTCGCGCACGCGCGCAGCATCGTTGCTCAGCGCACCTTCGACGGGGTTGATCCCGACGATCCAGCTCTCACTCATGACTTGCCTTTCGGTTTCGGTTTGCGGCCGCCGTGTTTCTTCGGTGTGCCGGGTGCCGCTGCAGCCGGAGCCGGCCCGCGCCGGGAGGAACCGCCCTTGCCCGAGCGGCGCCCGGACGGCGACGACCCGGCCTTGCGAGCCGGTTGTGGCGCCGCGGCCGGCCCACGCGCCGCGGCCGGTTGCGCACGTGGCGGCGGATTATCGCCCGTCTTGCGCGATGCCGGGGCCGGCGCGGGCGCCGGGGCCTGCTTGCGACCAAACGCGCGGCCGATGGCCTTGGCGGCGCGGCCGAACATGCCCGGCGTACCGGTCGCAGCCGCGGCCTTCTTCGGCAGCGAATAGCGTTCGCCGCTCGCCGCGTAGTCGTACGCCTTGCCGCTGCCTGCAGGCGGCGTGGCCGGCGGGCGCGGGGAAACCAGCCGGAAGTCGATCTTGCGATCCTCCAGGCTGGCGCGCAGCACCTGGATGCGCACGTGGTCGCCCAGGCGGAACTGCGCGCCGGTGCGCTCGCCCTTGAGCAGCTTGCGCACCGCGTCGAAGTGGTAATAGTCGTTGGCCAGCTGGCTGATGTGCACCAGGCCGGAGACCTTCGATTCGTCCAGTTCCACGAACAGGCCGAACGAAGTGACGCCGGTGACCACGCCGTCGAACTCGCTGCCGATGTGCTTCTCCATCCACGCGCACTTGAAGCGCTCGTCCACGTCGCGCTCGGCTTCCTCGGCACGGCGCTCGCGCTGCGAGCAGTGCACGGCCATCGCCGCCATCTCGGCGGGCGTGTAGGTGTAATCCGCCGGCTTGCCGCCGCCCAGCGCATAGCGGATCGCGCGATGCACCAGCAGGTCGGGGTAGCGCCGGATCGGCGAGGTGAAGTGAGCGTAGGCCGCAAGGGCCAGGCCGAAGTGGCCACGGTTGTCCGGCTGGTAGGCCGCCATGCTCTGCGAGCGCAGCAGCACGCTCTGGATCAGCTCGCGCTCGGGGCGGTCGTGCACCAGGCGCAGCACGTCGGCGAAATCGGCCGGGGTCACCTCCTCCACCGGTGGCATGCGCAGCTTGAACTCGCGCAGGAACTGCTGCAGGTCCTCGTACTTTTCCGCCGGCGGCGGCTCGTGCGCGCGGAACAGCGCGGGGATTTTCCGCTTCTCCAGGAACAGCGCCGCCTGCACGTTGGCGGCGATCATGCATTCCTCGATCAGCTTGTGCGCGTCGTTGCGCTCGGTGGCGCCCATCGACTCCACGCTGCCGGTCTGGTCGAGACGGAACTTCACCTCGGGCGTCTCGAAGTCGATCGCGCCGCGGCGCTTGCGCTGCGCCGCCATCGCCTTGTACAGCGCGTGCAGGTTTTCCAGCTGCGGGAGCACGTCGGCCACTTCGCGGCGTGCGTCCTTCTCGCGCAGACCCACCGCCTGCCACACCTTGTCGTAGGTGAGCCGCGCGTGCGAGCGCATCACCGCGTCGTAGAACTTCGAGCGGATGACGTTGCCCTCGGCGTCGACCGTCATGTCGCAGACCATGCACAACCGCTCGACCTTGGGGTTCAGCGAGCAGATGCCGTTGGACAGCGTCTCCGGCAGCATCGGCACGACGAAGCCGGGGAAATAGGTGGACGTGCTGCGCTCGTATGCCTCGCGATCCAGCGCGTTGCCGACCTGCACGTAGTGCGATACGTCGGCGATCGCCACGATCAGCCGCCAGCCGCCACCACGCTTCGGCTCGGCATACACCGCATCGTCGAAATCGCGCGCATCGGCGCCGTCGATGGTGACCAGCGGCAGTTTGCGGATGTCGGTACGGCCCTCCCGCTCGGCGGCGGTCACCTCCGCCTCCACCTGCGCCGCATCGCGCAGCACCTCGGCCGGCCATTCGTGCGGCAGGTCGTGGCTGGCGATCGCCATTTCCACCACCAGCGAGGGCTGCAGGCGATCGCCCAGCACCGCGCGGATCTCGCCCAGCGGGCCGCGGTACGGCGTGGGCGGGTCGGTGATTTCCACCACCACGATCTGGCCGGACCGGGCGCCCT
>JBDZVT010000061.1:0-4097 GCA_040255835.1 Lysobacteraceae bacterium | reverse complement strand
GCCTTCGGCGGCCGACTCGGTGATCGCGTCGATGCCCGATTCGGCCAGATGCAGGTTGATCTTCGCGCCGGTCAGCGCCTCGCCGGCGGTGCTGGCGTACAGCGCGCGCAGCACATTTTCGGCGGCGCGCGCCGGCGGGTTCTCGCCGATCACCTGGAAGATGCTGCCGCGGTGGTTGATCTCCACGCCGAGGCGCAGCTCGATCTGGCGCAGGTGTTCATCGAACGGCCCGCACAGGTTGGCGAGGCGGGCGTTGTCGTCGGGATCGAGGGTGAAGTCGCGCTGGTTGAGTTCGCTCATAGGGGCGCGAGCGTAGCGCGCAGGCGCCGGAAGGACCATGCCGGTGGCGGTCGGCGCTGATGGGTTTGCAAATAATTAAACGATGAATTAATTTAGATTCATGACTATTTCAGGCAAACGCGCAAAACCGCCGCGCCGCGCCGGACGCCCCAGCGGCGACGACCAGGATCTGCGCCGGCATCTGCTGGATGCGGCGTTGGGGCAGTTCGCGCGCACAGGCATCGCCGCCATCTCGTTGCGGGCAATCGCCACCGAGGCGGGCGTCACCCCGGCGATGCTGCATTACTACTTCGGCGACAAGGCGCGGCTGCTGCATGCCGTGATCGACGAGCGCCTGCTGCCGGCGCTGGCGCCGCTGCGCGCGCAGCTGGAGCATGCCGGCAGTGACCCGGTCGCGTTGACCGAAGCATTCGTGCGCGGGATCAGCGACGTCGTGGCAAGCCATCCCTGGCTGCCGCCGCTGTGGGTGCGCGAAGTGCTGTGCGAGGGCGGTGCGCTGCGTGAGGTACTGTTCGACCGCGCCGTGCCGGGCGTGCCGCAGCTGCTGGCGCAACGCTTCGCCGCGGCGCAGGCAAATGGACGGCTGAACCCGGCGCTGGACCCACGCCTGCTGGTCGTCTCGCTGGTCGGCCTGACCCTGTTCCCTGCTGCCGGTGCGCCGATCTGGCGACGCGCATTCGATGCCGAGTCACTCGGCCCCGAGACCATGCTCCAACACACGCTGGCCTTGCTGGGGCAGGGCGTCGGCACGACGAAACGTGGAGAACCCGCATGAAGTTCACGACCGTGATCTGCCAGTCGCTGGCGGTGCTGGTGCTCGTCGTTCCCGCTGGTTGCAGCAAGCGGGTGCCGCAGGCGCTGGGTACGCTCGAGTTCGACCGTATCACGCTGCCGGCGCCGGCCGCGGAGCGCATCGTGGCGATCGACGTGCGCGAGGGCGAGCAGGTCAGGGCGGGCCAGCCGCTGCTGCAACTGGACCCCGCGCATACCCGCGCCCAGCTCGCAGCGGCCCAGGCCCAACTGGAGCAGCAACGCGAACTCCTGGCCGAACTCCAGGCCGGGCCGCGCCGCGAGGACATCGCCAAGGCTCGCGCGAATCTGGCCGCGGTGCAGGCGCAGGCACGCGAGGCGCGGGCTTATTACGCGCGGCTGGCGTCCCTGAAAGGCAATGGTTACGTGGCCGCGGCCGATCTCGACCGCGCCCGCGCCGCGGCAGGCAACGCCGAGGGTCAGACATCGGCCGCACGCGCAGCGCTCGACGAGTTGTTGCACGGCACGCGTCCGGAGCAGCTCGCCCAGGCGCAAGCCGCGGTCGCGGCGGCGGAGGCGCAAGTGAGCGCGCAGCAGGTGCTGCTGGGCAAGCTGGCCGTCGTGGCGCCGCGCGCCGGGCGCATCGACGCTCTGCCGTACCGGCTGGGCGACCAGGCGCCGGTCGGCGCGCCGCTGGCGATCCTGCTGGCCGGCGACGCGCCGTACGCGCGCATCTACGTGCCGGTGCAGCAGCGCGCAGGCATGCACGTCGGCGACGCCATCGACGTGTTCGTGGCCGACCGCGAAAAACCTTATGCCGGCAAGCTGCGCATGATCCGCAGCGAACCGGATTTCACCCCGTACTACGCACTGATCGGCGACGACGCGGCGCGGCTCAGCTATCTCGCCGAAGTCGCGCTGGGTGCGGACGCGGCGGAACTGCCCGCCGGCCTGCCGGTGCGCGTCGAGTTCCGCGGACCGGCGAAATGAATGCCGGCGCCGAAGGCGTGGCGATCCGCGCCCGCGGTTTGACCCGGCGCTTCGGCAAGCTGGTGGCGGTCGATCACGTCGACCTCGACGTGCCGGCGCGGCGCGTCTACGGCTTCCTCGGGCCGAACGGCTCGGGCAAGTCCACCACCATCCGCATGCTGTGCGGCTTGCTCACGCCAAGCGAGGGCGAGATCGAGGTGCTCGGCCTGAAGATTCCGGCGCAGGCCGACGAATTGCGTTCGCACATCGGCTACATGACACAGAAGTTCTCGCTGTTCGAGGACCTCGGCGTGCGCGAGAACCTGGAGTTCCTCGCCGCCATCCAGGGCGTGCCGAAGACGAAGACGAAACGCCGCGTCGACGAGCTGATCGAGCAATACCACTTCGGCGATCGCCAGCGGCAACTGGCCGGCACCCTCAGTGGCGGCCAGAAGCAGCGCCTGGCGCTGGCCTGTGCGGTGCTGCACGAGCCACAATTGCTGTTCCTCGACGAGCCGACCAGCGCGGTCGACCCGGAATCGCGCCGCGATTTCTGGGAAAAACTCTTCGAGCTGGCCGATGCCGGCACCACGCTGCTGGTCTCCACCCACCTGATGGACGAGGCCGAACGCTGCCACCGGTTGGCCATCCTCGACCGCGGCGCACTGGTCGCCGACGGCACGCCGCGCGAGCTGACCGCGCAACTGGAAGGGCGCACCTTCACCGTCGAAACGGACGACCCGCGGGCCGCCCAGCGCGCGCTCGCCGGCGTGGCGGGCGTGCTCGGCGTGGCCCAGGTCGGCAACATCCTGCGCGTGCTGACCGACGCCGACGGCGCCACGCCGGACATGGACAAGGCGCTGGCGACGACGGGGCACCAGGCCGCGCTGACGGCGACGCCGCCGAATCTCGAAGACGTGTTCGTCGCCGCCACGCGCCGCGACGCGGAGCGCGCCGCATGAACGGACGGCGGCTGTGGGCGATCGTGGTCAAGGAGCTGCGCCAGCTGCGCCGCGACCGCATCACGCTGGCGATGGTGGTGGGCATCCCGGTGATCCAGCTGGTGCTGTTCGGCTACGCGATCAACACCAACCTGCGCGGACTCGACGCGGGCATCGTCGACCAGGCGAACACCGCCGGTTCGCGCGCATTGGTGATGGACATGCTCGCCACCGGCGTGGTGGCGCCGGTGGCGCGGGCGGACACGCCGCAGGAGCTGATGGCGATGATCCGCCGCGGGCAGGTCGGCATCGGCATCGTGGTGCCGCCGGATTTCGAGCGCCGCCGCATCGACGGCCGGGCGGTGGCGCAGATCCTGGTCGACGGCAGCGATACGGCGGTGCAGGCCGCCGCCGCGCAACTGATGCAGGTGCCGATCGACAGCGCCGCACCCGACATGCGCGCGCCGGCCACCAGCACGCCGGTCGGCGGGCGGATCAGCATGGTCGCCTTCTACAACCCGCAGCGGCGCTCGGCGGTCAACATCGTGCCCGGGCTCATCGGCGTGATCCTGACCATGACGATGGTGCTGTTCACCGCCATCGCGATCGTGCGCGAACGCGAGCGCGGCAACATGGAGCTGCTGATCGCCACGCCGCTGACCAGCTCGGAGCTCATGATCGGCAAGGTGCTGCCGTACGTGGCGATCGGCCTGGTGCAGACCAGCGTGATCCTGGCGCTCGGCACGTGGCTGTTCGCGGTGCCGATCCTGGGCAGCGTGCTCGACGTGTACCTGGCGTCGGGCCTGCTGATCCTCGCCAACCTTGCATTGGGCCTGCTGATCTCGACGCGTGCGCAGTCGCAGTTCCAGGCGATGCAGATGACGTTCTTCGTGTTCCTGCCGTCGATCCTGCTGTCGGGCTTCATGTTCCCGTTCGCCGGCATGCCGAAGCTGGTGCAGTGGCTCGCGGAGGTCTTGCCGCTGACCCATTTCCTGCGCCTGATCCGTGGCGTGATGCTGCGCGGCGCGGGCTTGTGGGAGATGTGGCTCGACGTGCTGGCGCTGGCGGTGTTCACGCTGGCGATGAT
The DNA here is from genome assembly GCA_040255835.1 of Lysobacteraceae bacterium. Classification (GTDB taxonomy): domain Bacteria; phylum Pseudomonadota; class Gammaproteobacteria; order Xanthomonadales; family Rhodanobacteraceae; genus Rhodanobacter. The sequence goes on along the minus strand of JBDZVT010000061.1, from coordinate 50 downwards.
GGCGCTGGCGATATTGCGCTTCCGCAAGCGGTTGGACTGACCTGCCGTTC
>JBDZVT010000038.1:0-23751 GCA_040255835.1 Lysobacteraceae bacterium | reverse complement strand
CGGTGGAGGCGATGTTGGCGAACTTGGCGTCGGTATAGGCGTTGGCGCTTTGCAGAGTCTGCTGCGCGTTGGCGTCGGCATAGGTCTTGGCCGTCACCAGGGCCTGCTCGACCTGGCCCACGTTGGCGGCGTCGGTAGCCTGGCTGCCGGCCGCCACGTGGGTGACCTGGCGGGTGTGCGCCGCCGTGCCCACCGACACCGTGTCGGCGCGATCGGCCAGCGAGCCCTGGCCCAGCGCGACAGCGCCGGACGCGGTCACCGCGGCGCCTTCGCCCAGCGCCACCGCATTGGTGGCGGTGGCGGCGATGCTGCTGTTGGCGCCCACCGCGGTGCTGCCGTCCGCGTCGACCCGGGCGTTGCCGCCGATCGCGGTGTCGTTGGCGCCGGCGGCATGGCTGTCGCCGCCGATCGCGGTGGCGTGGTCGCCGCCGGCGGAAGCCGCCGAGCCGATCGCCACCCCCTTCGAGCCAGCCAACACGGTGGCGTCGTCGCTGCCGTCGCCCGCGGTATCGATCGCTACCGCACCCAGCTCCATCGCGCTCTGCTGCAGATCGCCGATCTGCCCCTCGATGCTGGTGACGCGGCCATCCAGCGCACCGATCGCCGCCGTGTTGGTGCTGATCGCGGCGGTGTTGTCGCCCAGCGCGGTGCCGGCCAGGTCGAGCTGTGCCTGCAGCGCGTTGAGCTGGTCCAGGTTCACCGCATCGGTGCCTTGGGTACCGGCGGCCACGTTGGTGATCTGACGCTCGAAACCGGCGCTGCCCACCGAGACCGTGTCGGCGCGGTCGGCCAGCGACTGCGCGCCCAGCGCCACCGCGTTGTCGGCGGTGGACTGCACCCATGCGCCGGAACCCAAGGCGGTGCCGTTGGCCGCATCGGCGCCGGCCAGCCAGCCGAACGCGGACGCGTAATCGCCGGTGGCGTAGCTGCCGGCGCCCAGCGCGGTCGCGCCGATGCCCGACGCCTCGGTGATGAACTGCCCGCCGGCGGCGCTGCCACCCACAGCCACGCTCTCGTCGCCGCTGGCCGCCGAGTTTTCGCCCACCGCCACGCTGCTGGCGCCGCTGGCCGCTGCGCCCGTGCCGCTGGCCAGGGCGTAGTCGCCGATGGCCAGCGAGCCATAGCCCAGCGCCGTACCCAGGAAGCCCGGCGCGGCGCTGTAGCCGCCCAGCGCGACCGTGCCCGCATTCAGCGCGCCGCTGTTGAAGCCCAGCGCCAGCGACTGCTGGCCGATCGCGCCGCCGTAGCCGTTGCTGTCCTGCGCGCCCATGCCGATCGAGTAGACGCCCTCGGCATGGCTGTCCGCGCCCAGCGCCATCGCGCCCTGGGCCAGGGCGGCGGCGTTGTTGCCCACGGCGGTGGCCGCATCGGCACCGCTATAGGCCGCACCGCCGACCGCGGTGGCGCCCGCGCCCTGCGCCCAGGCGCCGTTGCCGGTGGCGGTGGCGTTGTCGCCGAGACCGACGGTCTGGTAGCCCAGCGCGATCGCGCCGCGCCCTTCGGCGGCCGCCAGCGAACCGACGGCGATCGAGCCCTCGCCCTGGGCCTCGGTGGCGAGGAAGCCGTTGGCCGGATCCGGATCACCGCCGCCGATCGCGATGCTGCCGCGGTCGGACGCCTGCGCATTGGCGCCCAGCGCCACGGCGTTGTAGCCATCGGCACCGGCGTTGGTACCACCGGCGAACGCGCCCTGGCCGGTCGCCCAGGCGAGCGAGCCGACCGCGGTGCTGTCCACGCCATCGGCACCCGCACCCGCGCCCAGCGCGGTGGCGCCGAACGCGCTGGCCTCGGTGCCATAGACGGTGCCGTCGAAATCGGTATAGGTGCCGCCCAGCACGGTGCTGGAATCGCCGGCGGCGCTGCTGCCCTGGCCGACCGCGGTGGCGTTGTTCCCGACCGCGGCCGTGTTGGCGCCCACCGCCGTGGCACCGGTGCCGCCCGCGGCGGAATCCTCGCCGCACGAGAGCGTGTCATCGTCCAGCGGGACGCTCGAATAGTCAATCGTCATGCCATCGGTGGTCAGCAGGCACGAGCTCGGCGCCTGCTGCGCATGCACCGCCTGCATCGGCGCCCATGGCAGCAGCGCCAACAGCGCCACGGCGGTGGCCGCGACCATCACCCGCCGCCCCGAACCGCCACGGCCCCGGCTGCACGCCAGCTCGGACGCCACCACCAGTGCGCCAAGCGACGCATTCCATACCTTGCTGAAAATCGTGTTCATGACTTCGACTCCTGTGCGGCGCGGTCGCGCGAGGGATCGCGCGGCGGTGCCTTGCATGTGATGTTGCGGAACAGGCGCGGGCGGCGCATGCCGGCCACGCCCGGTTCCGGCTTCAAGGGAACGACCGGTTCAGTGCGCCGGGCAGGCCACGTCCACCGCGTCGAAGGCGGCGACCACGTCGGCTTCGGCATAGCCGCGGTCGGTGGCGGCCTGCTCCACTCCGCAGGCACCGCCGTCGAAGGTTTCGTCCGGGCTCCAGTACAGCGCGTTGGCATCGTGGAATACCTCGAACGCCTTGCGCGTGTTCCAGCCGCTGGTCTTGGCCAGCAGGCAGAACGCGCGGTTGTACACGCCGCTGGTGTAATGCACGTCGAGCGACTCGTTGTAGTCGCGCGCGCTGTCGATGGACGCGCCGTCGTTGCTCGGCGTGCACATGTCGCGCAGCGCCGCCATGCCCAGCAACGGCACCGTGGCCGGCTTGACCATGTCCGCGCCGACCATGAAGTCGTTGCTGCCGCGGTCGAAGTACTTCACCGCCTCGCCGGCCATGTCGGAGAACGCCTCGTTCATGCCGCCGGACTGGCCGGTGTATTCCAGGCCCGAGTGCTGCTCGGTGAAGCCGTGGCTGATCTCGTGGCCGGTCACGTCCAGCACCACGAACGGATAGAAATACTGGTCGCCGTCGCCGAACACCATCTCGCTGCCGTCCCAGAACGCGTTCTCGTAGTCGGTGCCGTAGTGCACCCACATCGACAGCTGCATCGCCGAACCGTCGGCGTTCTTCAGCGGCGGCTCGCCGAACCAGGTCGAGTACATGTCGTGCACCACGCCGCCGAAATGATGGGCGTCGTTGACCGGCGAGTACGCGCCATTGATGGCATCGCCCTGGCTAAGCCACAGCGCCGGGTTGCTGCCGGGACAACCGAACGACCACTGCGTGACGCGCTGGCCGCCGCCGAGATTGTAGGTGGCCACGTTGGCGCCCTGCAGATAGCACACGCTGCCGATGCGCACGGCGTCGAGCCGCTCGCGCCCCGGGCCGGAATTGTCGTAGGCATACAGGCCGGTCAGCTCGTTGCCGCCCGGGCCGGTCGCGGTGACCGCGGTGGGCGCGCTGCCGCCACCCGGCGGGCGCCGACCATAAGTGAGCCCGTCCCACTGCTTGAGCACGGCGCCGGTGCTGGCGTCGATGATCGCGGTCGGTCGCGAGGGCTGGCCATGGCTGTCCAGCACGTAGGACACGCGATAGGCAAGCCGCGGCGCGGCGCCCGCCTGTGGATAGACGAACAGCTTGCTGGCGGGGTTGCGCGCAGCCAGGCCGGTGTCGCCCATGTGCCGGCGCAGCGCCGCTTCGGCCGCCGCCGCGGTCAGTCGCGGCTGCGCCGAGGCGAGTTGCGCGCCGATGTCGCGCTCGGCCGAGCCGCTCACCGACAGCACCGCGCCGCGCGCGTCGCGCTCCACCACCACGCTGCGGCCGTACACCGGCACGCCGCGCCAGGTCTGCCGCTCGCGGGACTTCAGCGTGCCGTGCGCGGTGCGCAGCTGGCGATCGGCCACGAACGAAGCGTCCGCGCCCAGGCCCAGCCGGCCCGCCAGCGCCGAAGGCGCGAGCCGGCCCAGCGCACCCGTGTGGACGGTCAGCGGCGTTGCCGCCATGCACGGCGACGCAATGGCGCCGCCCAGGGCCAGGACCAGGGCGGCGACGAGTTTCTTGTTGAGCATTTCCATCCCCCAAAACAGTCAGACGATCTGCCGCTTCGACACGCAGGTGCCGGCACGGTCAGCTGGATTTCCGCCGCCCTCCCCGGGACAGCGAATCGGTGAACGTAGAAGAGCGGCGCGCGGCCTGTCTATTGGAAAAATTCCGAGAACCTGTCCACACTCGCGTTTCTTCATCGCCCGTTTCCCGTTCCGCGCAGGCTTTCCATGCAGCTCATCGACATCGGCGCCAACCTCGGCCACGAATCGTTCCGGCACGACTTCGACGCCATGCTGGCGCGCGCGCAGGACCACGGCGTGGGCCGCATGATCGTGACCGGTGCCTCCGCCGATGGCAGCCGTCACGCGCTGGCACTGGCGCATGCCCACGCCGGCCGCCTGTTCGCCACCGCCGGCGTGCACCCGCACCACGCGATCGACTACGACGACGCCACCGAAACGCTCCTGCGCGAGCTGGCGCTCGACCCGGCGGCACGCGCGGTCGGCGAAACCGGGCTGGACTACAACCGCAACTACTCGCCACGCGACGCGCAGCTGGCCGTGTTCGAACGCCAGCTGCGGATCGCCGCGGATCTGGGCAAGCCGGTGTTCCTGCACCAGCGCGATGCGCACGAGGACTTCATCGCGCTGTTGCGTCGCTACCGCGACCGCGTGCCGGCCGCGGTGGTGCACTGCTTCACCGATACGGGGGCGGCACTGCGCGACTACCTTGCGCTGGATTGCCACATCGGCATCACCGGCTGGATCTGCGACGAACGCCGCGGCACCCACCTGCGCGAACTGGTGCGCGAGATCCCGGCGAACCGCCTGATGATCGAGACCGACGCGCCGTACCTGCTGCCGCGCACGGTGCGCCCGTCGCCGGCGCACCGGCGCAACGAACCGATGTACCTCAAGCACATCTGCGAGGAGATCGCCCGCGATCGCGGCGAAAGCGCGGAAGTCACCGCGGCAAACAGCACGGCGACCGCCGAGGCGTTTTTCAACCTCGCCCCGCTTCCGTAGGAGCCCGCTCGCGGGCGATGCTCCTCCTTTGCGAATCCCGAACGAAGAGCATCGCCCGCGAGCGGGCTCCTACCGGATCTGCCGCGTTTCGCCGGGCGCAAGCCCGTCCAGCGCATGCTCGCCGACGCGCACGCGGATCAGCCGCAGGGTGGGAAAGCCCACCGCGGCGGTCATCCGGCGCACCTGGCGGTTGCGCCCTTCGCGCAGGGTGAGGCTGAGCCAGCTGGTGGGGATCGACTGGCGGAAGCGCACCGGCGGATCGCGCGGCCACAGCCAGTCCGGTTCGGCGGCGAAGGCGGCCTCGGCGGGCAAGGTCGGGCCGTCGTTCAACCTCACGCCGTGGCGCAGGGCCTGCAAAGCGGCCTCGTCGATCAGGCCCTCGACCTGGGCCAGGTAGGTCTTGGGCTGCTTGTGGCGCGGGTCGGTGAGCCGGTGCGCCAGCCCACCGTCATCGGTCAGCAGCAGCAGGCCCTCGCTGTCACGGTCCAGCCGTCCAGCCGCATAGACGTCCGTTTGCGTCACATGGTCGGCGAGCGTGGGACGGCCTTCACGGTCGGTGAACTGGCAGAGCACGCCATACGGTTTGTTCAACGCGATGAGCATGGGTGGGGACGGAGGACATCAAGTAGCTACTTAATGCCCTCCGTCCCCGTTCGGCGCCGCTGCCGGCTTGACGAAGCGCAGGGTCATGCGGTCCGACTCGCCGATCGCCTGGTATTTGGCCCGGTCCTGCTCGCCCAGGGTCAGCGTGGGCGGCAGCGTCCACACGCCCTTGGGGTGGTCGTGCGTGTCCTTCGGGTTGGCGTTGACCTCGCTGCTGTCGTCGAGCACGAAGCCGGCGTCGACCGCCAGCTTCACCACGTAGTCGGTGGGCAGGTAGCCGCTGCCCTTGACCGCATCCAGGGTGGCCCCCGGCGCGGCGCGATGGTCGACCACGCCCAGCACGCCGCCCGGCCGCAGCACCTGGAAGAACGCCTGGAACATCGCCGGCGCGGTGCCGGCCTGGGTCCAGTTGTGCACGTTGCGGAAGGTCAGCACCGTATCGGCCGATCCCGGCGGCCCGAACACCGGCGCGCGCGGATTGAACTCGACGATCTTCGCATTGCCGTAATGCGCCGGATCGGCGGCAAACAGGCGATGCAATGCGCTGTCGTCGCGCCGCGCCTCGGCGCCGGCGCGCGGCGCCGCGACCGCGGCGACGTAGTGGCCGTTGTCGTTGAGCAGCGGCGCCAGGATCTCGCTGTACCAGCCGCCGCCAGGCGTGATCTCGATCACCGTCTGGTCCGGCTGCACGCCGAACAGCTGCAGGGTGGCCTTGGGATGGCGATAGACGTCGCGGGCGCGGTTGGCCGGCGAGCGCCAGCTGCCGGCGAGCACCTGGTCCAGCTGCGTGGCGGTGAAGGCGCTGGCGCTGGTGGGCGGCACCAGGGCGTCGGCCGGCTGGTCCGGTTCGGCCGACGCGCCCGGGGCGACCTGCTGCGCACACGCCGCCGCCGGCAAGGCGAGCGCGGCGATCAGCAGCCAGGCGAACGGCGACCGCGGCCGCGCGCGCGATGGGGAATTGGCTTGGTTGGCTTGGTTCATCGTTGACTCCCTGGCCCGCAGGCCGTCCAGACGCGATGCAGCAGCTGCCCGAACGCTCCATGCGACCGCCCGCGCCGGCGCCGGGCCGTCGCGGGACTGGTGGAGCACAGGCGTTTCATGGCGGCCAATATGGCGAAAAGATCGTGCAGATCAGGTGGACACGGAGGGCAACGCCGTGCGCCCCCCTTCCATGCGCCCATTCTACGGCATCCCGGCGGTGCCGGAACGGGCTCAGTAGTGGATCACCGAGCGGATCGCCTTGCCTTCGTGCATCAGGTCGAACGCCTCGTTGATGCGCTCCAGCGGCAGCACCTGGCTGATCATCTCGTCGATGTGGATCTCGCCGGCCAGGTAGCGCTCGACGTAGCCGGGCAGCTGGCTGCGGCCCTTGACCCCGCCGAACGCCGAGCCGCGCCACACGCGGCCGGTGACCAGCTGGAACGGCCGCGTGCTGATCTCCTGGCCGGCACCGGCCACGCCGATGATGATCGACTCGCCCCAACCCTTGTGGCAGCACTCCAGCGCCGCGCGCATCACCTGGACATTGCCGATGCACTCGAACGAATAATCCACGCCGCCGTCGGTGAGCTCGACGATCACCTGCTGGATCGGCGTGTCCGGATAATCCTTCGGATTAATGCAGTCCGTCGCACCGAGCAGCTTCGCCATCCCGAACTTGGCCGGGTTGGTGTCGACCACCACGATGCGGCCGGCTTTGGCCATCACCGCGCCCTGCACCACCGACAGGCCGATGCCGCCGAGCCCGAACACCGCCACGCTGGCACCCGGTTCCACCTTCGCCGTGTTGAGCACCGCGCCGATGCCGGTGGTGATGCCGCAACCGAGCAGGCAGACCTTTTCCAGCGGCGCGGCCTTGCTGATCTTCGCCACCGAGATCTCCGGCAGCACGGTGTATTCGCTGAAGGTGCTGGTGCCCATGTAATGCAGCAGCGGCTTGCCATCCAGCGAGAAACGGCTGGTGCCGTCGGGCATCAGACCCTGGCCCTGGGTCACGCGGATCTTCTGGCACAGGTTGGTCTTGCCGGAGCGGCAGAACTTGCACTCGCCGCATTCGGGCGTGTACAGCGGGATCACGTGGTCGCCGACCTGCAGGGAGGTGACGCCCTCGCCAACCTCCTCGACGATCCCGCCGCCCTCGTGGCCGAGGATCACCGGGAACTGCCCTTCCGGATCGTCGCCGGAGAGGGTGAACGCATCGGTATGGCACACGCCGGTGGCGACGATCCGCACCAGCACCTCGCCGGCTTTCGGCCCGGCGACATCGACTTCCTCGATGGTGAGCGGCTGGCCTGCGGCCCAGGCGACGGCGGCGCGTGATTTCATGGTTCGACTCCTCGCAATGATCGGCAACGACCCGTGATGATGGCCGGTTTGGCGGCTTTGCGTAACTGCGTCAATCGACCGCCCTGTCATACGGCCGGAACGCGGACATCTGCCTGCGGTAGTCGTCCGCCTCGGCCAACAGCCACTCGCGGAACCGCTGCAGGCCGCGATGCTCCAGCGAGCGCGGCGGATACACCAGCCAGTAGGCTTCCTTCACCGCCAGGTAGCGCTCGCCCAGCACCTGCAGCCGCCCCGCATCGATCAGCGACTTGGAGGTGACCATCCGCCCCAGCGCCACGCCGAGGCCTTCCAGCGCCGCGTGGCGCAGCGCATCGAGGCTGTCGAACTGCGCCACGTAGCGCGCCGGCGGCGTACCGCCGGTGCGCTCGAACCAGTCGCGCCAGCGCGTCGACGGCGCGGGTTCGCCGAGCAGCGGCCAGCGCGACAGCTCGTGCGGATCGGTGCCCGCCATCCGCGCGACCAGTTCGGGTGCGGCCACCGGCGCGATCCATTCGCCGAACAGCCGCTCGCAGTGCAGGCCGGGCCATTCGCCGGCACCGTAACGCAGCGCCACGTCGACCGGCTCGCGGGCGAAGTTCACCAGGGTCGAACCCGACTGCAGGCTGAGTTCCAGCTCCGGGTGCGCAGCGACCAGTTTCGGCAGTCGCGGCACCAGCCAGCTCGACATGATGCCGGGGCTGGCGCTCAGCGTGAGTGCATCGTGGTGGCGCGTGCCGTAGCCCGACAGCGCGTGCTCGATGCCATCGAGATGATCGCCCACCGCCTCCAGCAGGCAGCTGCCATCCGGGGTCAGCGTCACCCCGCGCGGCCCGCGCTCGAACAGGCGCCGATCCAGCCGTTCCTCCAGCTGTTTCATCTGGTGGCTGAGCGCGCTGACGGTGAGGTTCGCCTCGCGCGCGGCGCGCGAGAGATTGCCCTGGCGGGCGATCAGCACGAACTGCTGCAACAGGCCTAGCGGTAGCCGTCCCATCTTGAGAATCCCTCAAGTCTGGCTTGCGAATATATCGCTTTTTCGGCGCTGCGCGCGCGCGTACCTTGAACGCACCCCAAGCCCCACAGTCCCCCGAGGAGGCACCCCATGAGCTCGATCTGGAAAGATCTGTTGTTCCTGCACGGCCACCTGCTGCACAAGGACGACCTCGAATGGCGCGCGGAAACGGCGGCCCCCGAAGCACCCGATGCCGAGGCTGCCGAAGCACCTGCCGCGGGCGACCGCAAGGCCGCGGCGCTGGCCTGCTGCGCGATCGTGTGGCCGCGCATCATGGCCCCGCACTAGGAGCGGCCGGCTTGAATGCCGCCTGAAATGCACCATGTGGATAAGGGCGCGCGGCACCCGGTGCCGCGCGCCTTTCCCATGCGTGCTGCCAGCGGAGGCGTTCCATGCAACAGCGGTCACTCGGCAATTCATCCCTTTCGATCACCCCGCTCGCGTTCGGCGGCAATGTCTTTGGCTGGACGGTGGACGAGCCGCGCGCGTTCGAGTTGCTGGATGCCTTCGTCGATGGCGGCGGCAACCTGATCGACACCGCCGACGTCTACCCGGCGTGGGTGCCGGGCAACCGCGGCGGCGAGTCGGAGACCATCATCGGCAAGTGGCTCAAGCGCAGCGGCAAGCGCGACCAGGTGGTGATCGCCAGCAAGGTGGGCAAATGGGCACGGCACAAGGGACTGGCGCCGGTGAACCTGCAACTGGCCGTGGAAGACTCGCTGCAACGGCTGCAGACCGACCGCATCGACCTCTACTTCGCCCACGAGGACGACGCCAGCGTGCTGCTGGCCGACACCCTGGGCGGCTTCGCACGGCTGATCGAGCAAGGCAAGGTGCGCGCGATCGGTGCCTCCAACTACGGCGCGGAACGCTTCGCCGACGCGTTGACCGTGTCGAAGCAGCACAACCTGCCTCGCTACGAGGTGCTGCAACCGGAATACAACCTGGTCAGCCGCCGCGGCTACGAGGCCGAGCTGGAGCCGCTGGTTCGCCGCGAGAACGTCGGCGTGATCTGCTACTACGCGCTGGCCAGCGGCTTCCTCAGCGGCAAGTACCGCAGCGCAGCCGACGTCGCCAGCCATCCGGCGCGCGGTGGTGGCGCGCGCAAATATCTCAACCCGCACGGGCTCGCCGTGCTGGCCGCGCTCGACGCGGTGGCCGCCGCCCATCACGCCACACCTGCCCAGGTCGCGCTGGCCTGGCTGATGGCACGCCCCGGCATCGGCGCCCCGATCGCCAGCGCCACCAGCGTGGCGCAGTTGAACGAACTGCTCGGCGCGCTGCAACTTTCGCTGGACGCCGGGGAGATCGCGGCGCTGGATCAGGCCAGCGCCTGATCCGCCGCGGTCACGCCGTCACGCGGACAACAGCCCCAGCGCCGCGTTGAGCGTGGTGCTGGGACGCATCGCGCGGCTCACCTTGTCCAGGTCCGGATGGTAGTAGCCGCCGATGTCGACCGGCTTGCCCTGCACCGCGTTGAGCTCGGCGACGATCTTGTCCTCGCTGGCGCCCAGTGACTGCGCCAGCGGCGCGAATCTGGCCTTCAGGCCGGCGTCCTCATCCTGTGCCGCCAGCGCCTGCGCCCAGTACAGGGCCAGGTAGAAATGGCTGCCGCGATTGTCCAGCTCGCCTGCCTTGCGCGAAGGCGACTTGTTGGTGTCGAGGAACTTGCTGTTGGCCTGGTCCAGCGTCCGGGCCAACACCTCGACCTGGGCGTTGCCGTCGCGCTGGCCCAGGTGCTCCAGCGAGGCGGCCAGGGCCAGGAACTCGCCCAGCGAATCCCAGCGCAGGTGGTTTTCTTCCAGGAACTGCTGCACGTGCTTGGGCGCCGAGCCGCCGGCGCCGGTCTCGAACAGGCCGCCGCCGGCCATCAGCGGCACGATCGACAGCATCTTCGCGCTGGTGCCCAGCTCCATGATCGGGAACAGGTCGGTGAGGTAGTCGCGCAGCACGTTGCCGGTGACCGAGATGGTGTCCAGGCCCTGGCGGATGCGCTCCAGCGAAAACTTCGTGGCCGCCACCGGATCCATGATGCGGATGTCCAGGCCGCTGGTGTCGTGGTCCTTGAGGTAGCGCTCGACCTTGGCGATCACCTGCGCGTCGTGCGCGCGCTGCGGATCCAGCCAGAACACCGCCGGCGTGTGCCGCGCGCGGCCCACCGCCAGCTTCACCCAGTCCCGGATCGGCGCGTCCTTGGTCTGGCACATGCGCCAGATGTCGCCGGCCTCCACCTCGTGCTGCAACAGCACGTTGCCGGCCTCGTCGATCACCTTGACCGTGCCGTCGCCGGTGATCTGGAAGGTCTTGTCGTGCGAGCCGTACTCTTCGGCCGCCTGCGCCATCAGGCCCACGTTGGGCACGCTGCCCATGGTGGCCGGATCGAACGCACCGTGCGCCTTGCAGTCCTCAATGGTGGCCTGGTAGACGCCGGCGTAGCAGCGGTCGGGGATCACGGCCTTGACGTCCTGCAGCTTGCCTTCGGCGTTCCACATCTTGCCGGAGTCGCGGATCATGGCCGGCATCGAGGCGTCGATGATCACGTCGCTGGGCACGTGGAGGTTGGTGATGCCCTTGTCCGAGTTGACCATCGCCACGCCCGGGCGCTGCGCGTACTCGGCGTCCAGGTCGGCCTTGATCGCCGCCTGGGTCGCCTCCGGCAGGCTGCCGAGGCGCGCGTACAGGTCGCCGATGCCGTTGTTCGGGTTGAAGCCGGCCTGCTTCAGTGCGTCGGCGTGCTTCGCCAGCACGTCCTTGTAGAACTCGCCCACCGCCACGCCGAACATGATCGGGTCGGAGACTTTCATCATGGTGGCTTTCAGGTGCAGCGAGAACAGCACGCCGCGCTGCTTCGCGTCCTCGATCTGCGTGTCGATGAAGGCGGCCAGCGCGCGGCGCGACATCACCGCCGCGTCGATGATCTCGCCGGCGAGCAGTGCCGTCTTCGGCTTCAGCACCACCTGGCTGCCGTCCTTGCCGAACCATTCGATGCGCACGCTGCCGGCGTGCTCCACCGTCACCGATTTCTCGCTGCCGTAGAAATCGCCGCCGTCCATGTGCGCCACGTGGGTCTGCGAATCGCCGCTCCACGCGCCCATCCGGTGCGGATGCTTGCGCGCGTAGTTCTTCACCGAGACCGGTGCGCGGCGATCGGAATTGCCCTCGCGCAGGACCGGATTCACGGCACTGCCCTTGACCCGGTCGTAACGCGCCTTGATGTCCTTTTCGGCCGCGTCCTTCGGCTCGTCCGGGTAATCCGGCAGCGCGTAGCCCTGGCCCTGCAACTCCCTGATCGCCGCCTTCAGCTGCGGCATCGAGGCGCTGATGTTGGGCAGCTTGATGATGTTGGCCTCCGGCGCGGTGGCGAGGCGGCCCAGCTCGGCCAGGTCGTCGGCAATGCGCTGATCCTCGCGCAGGCGCTCGGGGAACAACGCGATGATGCGCCCGGCCAGCGAGATGTCGCGCGTCTCCACGCGTACGCCGGCGGTGCCGGTGAAGGCGGCAACGATCGGCAGCAGCGATTGCGTGGCGAGGAACGGGGCTTCATCGGTCAGCGTGTAGATGATCTTGGACGACGTGGACATGGTCTGGGTGAACCTCTCTGCGGCCGCGTGCGCGGGGTGGATGGTGCCGCACGCCGGGGAATGCCGGGCCGGCCGGCGCGAGGCGCCCTGGCCGCGTCGGCATGCGTGCAATCCGCCCATTGTCGCGTTTTAGCCGCCCCCGCGAAAGCACGCCGCCGGCGATCCGCCCCGCGGGCCTTCTTGCGGCCGCGCCCAAACGAAAGGGACGCGCTGCCGGCGCGTCCCTTTTGTTTGGCCGTGCGCAGGGAGAGCTACGGCTTCACGGAAAAATCCTTGCTCGCGACCGTGCGGCCATCCAGCGAGATCTCGATCTTGTAGTCGCCCTGCGGGAAACCCTCCGGCTGGCTGATCATGAAGGCGGTGGTTTCCGGGCCCGCGGCGTCGAGCTCCTTGCTGTCCTCGTGCACGACCTGGCCCTGCGGGCCGAGCCACCTGGCCGTCAGCGTCGCGCGGCCCGAACCCATGGTCTCCACCGAAGCGTAGACGGTGTCCTTCGGTGCAAAGCTGGTGCCGGTCGCCGCGACCTTGTGGTTGGCGTCGACGTTCGAGCCCACTTCGAGCGAGCTGAAACTCACCGCCCCGACGCCGCCCGCGTTGGCCATGTCCGTGCTGGTGGCCGGAGGCGGAAACGCCGGCGGGGCCAGCGGGGTGGACGCGGCCGTCCCGCTCGGCGGCGGATTGGAGGGGACCGGCGACGCCGGCTCGCCGCCCTTGCCGCACGCGCCGAGCGCCAGTGCTGCGGCCAGCGACGCGGCAAGCATCAAGGGTTGTCGGGTGGTTTTCATGGAGGCACCTCTTTTCGTCGCGGGAAACCCGGTGTTGCACGGACCCCTCTGGCTTTGGTCCGATCCGGGTTGGGGAGTTCGTCGCCATGCGCGTCGAACACGGAGCTTCGCCATTGTCGAAGCTGGCGACCACAGGTAACGGCCGTGCGGTAAACAGCGTGTGAGCCGGCAATTAGCAGCGGGGCGTACCGTTCAGCTTGAGGCCACCAGCTGAACGCGCCATGTCGCCGCGGCACATCGACGCCTCGCTCAGGATTTCGCCGGGATCTTCAACATCTGGCCGGCGACGAGCCGGTCGGGATCGGTGATCAGGTCCCGGTTCTCGTCCAGGATCCGCCGCCAACCGCCGGCATCGCCGTAGAAGCGCCGGGCGATCGCCCGCAGGTCGTCGCCGGCCGCCACTTCGTAGATGCGCGTGTGCTCCACCGCCGCGCTGGCATGCGAGGCGGTGTCGATGAAATCCGCCTTGCTCGCCGGCGACATCCGCTCCGCCTGCCGGCGCACTTCGCGGCGTTCGTCATGGTCCTGGCCCATCATCTGCTCCGATCCGGTGCGAAGAGTCATGGGTAACCGCGGCGCGATCAAAGGACCGTGAGCGCGTGTGCATCGGCGTTCACGCACGCAAGCTCCCGCCATGCCGGGATGGCGACGTTGCAGGCCTCAGGCCCGCGCCAATGCCGCCCGGCGCCGGGCCAGCTTGCGTTCGCGGCGGCGCGCGCTCCATGCCTTCCGCCGCTCGGCCAGGCACGAGAAGATCACGTACAGCGCCGGGGTGCTGAGCAGGGTGAGGCTCTGCGAGATCAGCAGGCCGCCGATCAGGGCGATGCCGAGCGGGCGGCGCAATTCGCTGCCTTCGCCCAGGCCGATAGCGATCGGCAGGGCGGCGAGGATGGCGACCATGGTGGTCATCATGATCGGGCGGAAGCGCACCAGGCAGGCTTCGCGCACGGCCTCCAGCGGCGGCTTGTGGTGTTCGCGCTGGGCGACCAGGGCGAAGTCGATCATCATGATGGCGTTCTTCTTGACGATGCCGATCAACAGCACCAGCGCGATCTGCGCCACCACCGAGAGTTCGGTGCCGGTGATCCACAACGCCAGCAGCGCGCCGACGCCCGCCGCGGGCAGGGTGGACAGGATGGTCACCGGGTGCACCAGGTTCTCGTACAGCATGCCGAGCACGATGTAGACGGTGATGATCGCGGCCAGCACCAGCCACAGCATGCCGCTCTGCGATTCCTGGAAGCGGCGGAAGTCCCCGCCCACGTTGAGCTTGATGTCACCGGGCATGCGCATGTTGGCGACCGTGGACTGGATCACCTGCAGCGCCTGGCCCATGCTCGCGCCCGGGGCGAGGTTGAAGCTGAGGTCCATCGTCGTGAACTGGTTCTGGTGCGTGATCTGCGAAGGCGCCAGGCCCGGCTCCTGCCGCGCCAGGGCGCTGATCGGCACCATCTGGCCCTTGTCCGATTTCACGTAGACGCGGTTGAGCGCATCGGGCGTGGCGGTTTGCGCCGGCAGCGCGTTGACCACCACGCTGTACTGGTTGATGTCGGAGTAGATGGTCGACACCTGGCGCTGGCCGAAGGCGTCGTACAGCGCGCCGTCGATGGCGCCGATGGAGACCCCGAGCCGCGCCGCGGTATCGCGGTCGATCACGATGTTCTGGCGCAGGCCGCCCTCCTCCACGTCGCTGCCCACGTCGCGCAGCAGCGGGTTCTTCTTCAGCTCGGTCACCAGCCGCGGCAGCCACAGCTGCAGCGTGGCCAGGTCGTTGCCCTGCAGCGAGACCTGGTATTGCGCACCCTGGCTGGTGCCGCCGCCACCGCCGCTGGGCAGGTCCTGCACCGCGCGCAGGCGCAGGTGCAGGTCGGGATACTTCGCCGCCTTGGCGCTCAGCCGGGCCAGCACGGTAAAGGTGTCGTCGGTGCGGCCCTCGCCGTGCGTCTTGAGGTCGATGTTGAACGAACCGCTGGCGCCCTGGCGGCTGCTGCCCAGGCGGGTGCCGACGGTGGCCACGTCCGGATCGGCCAGCAGCATCGCGGTGAGCCGCTCCAGCCGCTGCTTGCTCTCGTCGAACGACACCGTGGCGCTGGAAGTGGCGCGGCCCCAGATCAGGCCGGTGTCCTGCTGCGGAAACAGGCCGGCCTTGACCACGGTGAACAGGTAGAACGTCGCCGCGATCAGCACCAGCGGCGTCAGCGCGAACGCCAGCGCATGGCGCAGCGAAAAATCCAGCGCCCGGCGATACACGCCCAGCATGCCGGCGTGGAACCGGTCCAGCACGTGGCTGCGCGGGGCCGACGCGGCCGCGCGCGGGCGATGGCCGCCGAGGAAGCGCCCGCACAGCGCCGGGGTGAGCGTCAGCGACACCGCCGCCGACACCACGATCGCCGCCACCAGGGTCACCGCGAACTCGTGCATGAACATGCCGGTGACGCCGCCGGCGAACAGCAAGGGGATGAACACCGCCACAAGCGAGGCGGTGATGGAGACGATGGTGAAGCCGATCTCGCGCGCACCGGCCAGGGTGGCCTGCTTGCGGTCCATGCCTTCGTCGATGTGGCGGATGATGTTCTCGATCACCACGATCGCGTCGTCCACCACGAAACCGATCGCGATCACCAACGCCAGCAGGGTGAGGTTGTTGAGCGTGTAGCCCAGGATGTACATCGCCACGAACGCACCGGCCAGCGACAGCGGCACCGCCACCGCCGCGATCAGGGTGGGTGCCAGCCGGCGCAGGAACAGCGCCATGGTCAGCACCACCATCGCCAGCGAGATCAGCAAGGTGGCCTGCACCTCGTGCAGCGAGGCGCGGATGGTCGGTGTGCCGTCGAAGAAGGGCGTGAGCCGGGTGCCCGGCTGCAGGAAGGTGCGCAGCGCCGGCAGTTGCTCCTTGACCAGGTCCACCGTGGTGATGACGTTGGCGTCGGACTTCTTGTAGACATACATCAGCACCGCCGGCCGGCCGCCGAACCAGGCCGCCTGGTAGGCGTCCTCGGTACCGGCGTAGACGTCGGCCACGTCGGCCAGACGTACCGGCGTGCCATCGTGGCTGGCCACCACCAGCTTCGCGAAATCCGCGGCGCTGTGCAGCGAGGTCGTCGCGGCCACCGCCATGCGCGTCCTGCCGTCGCTGAGGAAGCCCTCCGGCGAGGTCACGTTGGCCGCGCGCAAGGCGTTGCGCAGCTGGTCCGGCGACAGGCCCATCGCGTTGAGCGCGCGCAGGTTCACGTCCACGCGGATGGCCGGGGTCGAGGCGCCGGCGATCTCCACCGACGACACCCCGGGCAGCTGGCGCAGGCGCTGCGCCAGCAGGCTGTCGGCGACGTTGTAGAGATCGCCGGCGGCCTGCGTGTCGGAGGTCAGCGCGAACGCGATCACCGGATCGTCGTTGGGGTTCGCCTTCTGGTAGCTGGGCGCGCCGTTGAGGCCGCTGGGCAGATCCGGCGCCGCCGCGTTGATCGCCGCCTGCACGTCGCGCGCGGCCGCATCGAGGTCGGTGCCGTTGCGGAACATCATGAAGACGAAGGTGCGCCCCTCCGAACTGGACGAGCGCATCGTCTCGATGCCGGGTACCTGGCCCAGGTGCCGCTCCAGCGGCGCAGCCACGGTGGAGGCCATGGTGCTGGCGTCGGCGCCGGCCTGGCTGGCCTGCACGAAGATCGCCGGGAACTGCATGTTCGGCAACGCCGACACGCCGAGCAGGAAGTAGCAGATCATGCCGCAGACGAACAGGCCGAGGGCCAGCAGCGACGTGCCGATCGGGCGGCGGATGAAGGGGCCGGAGACATTCATGCGGGGGAAGCGACCGTGGGGCGTGCGGCACGATGCCGGGCGGGATCTGGGATCATCCCACCCCCAACGCGCCAGCGCCAAAACGGTTGATCGGGACGCCAAAAGAAAACCCCTGCCCGGCGTCGTGCGGGCAGGGGCAAGGGGGCAAGCCGTGGGTCACGCCGTGCGGTCGGCCCGGGCCTGCGCCAGCGCGCGCTGCTCGCGTCGCGCCGCCAGCCAGTCGGAGAAACGCTCCATGTACAGGTAGATCACCGGCGTGGTGTACAGCGTGACCAGCTGCGACAGCAGCAGGCCGCCGACGATCGCCACGCCCAGCGGCCGGCGCAGCTCCGAACCGATGCCGGTACCCAGCGCCAGCGGCAGCGCGCCGAGCATCGCCGCGGCGGTGGTCATCATGATCGGGCGGAAACGCAACAGGCAGGCGCGACGGATCGCGTCGTGCGCATTGAGGCCGGTGCGGCGCGCCTCGATCGCGAAGTCGATCATCATGATCGCGTTCTTCTTGACGATGCCGATCAGCAGCACGATGCCGACGATGCCGTCCACCGACAGGCTCATGCCGCACATCATCAGCGCCAGCAGCGCGCCCACGCCGGCCGGCGGCAGGGTGGAGATGATCGTCAGCGGGTGGATGTAGCTCTCGTACAGCACGCCCAGCACGATGTAGATCACCACGATCGCGGCGAGCAGCAGCAACACTTCGTCGCCCAGCGAGGAGTTGAACTCGGCGGCCTTGCCGATGAACTGGCCGCGCACCTGCGGCGGGAAGTTCAGCTCCTCGTTGATCTGGTGGATCGCCGCCACCGCGTCGGACAGCGAATAGCCCGGCGCCACGTTGAACGACAGCGTCACCGCCGGCAGCTGCTGCTGGTGGCTGACCACCAGCGGCGCGCTGGTGACCTCGGCGCTGGCCAGCGAGGAGAGCGGGATGGTGCCGCCGCCGCCCAGCGCGATGCCGATGTTGCCGGTGTTGCCGATACCGCTGGGCGTGGCCGAGTTGCTCGACTTCACCTGGCCGAAGCTGGTCGCGTTGCTGCCGGTCAGCGCGCCGGAGCCGTTGCCGCGCACGGTGAGCTTGTTGAGCAAATCGGTGCTGTTGCGGAACTCCGGCGCCACCTCCAGCACCACGCGGTACTGGTTGAGCTGGGTGAAGATGGTGGAGATCTGGCGCTGGCCGAAGGCGTCGTACAGGGTGTCGTCGATGGTCTGCACCGGCACGCCCATGCGGCTCGCCTTTTCGCGGTCGATGGTGAGCTTGAGCGCATTGCCGCGGTCGGCCAGGTTGTTGCTGACGTCGGCCAGCTCCGGCCGCTGGCGCATGGCGCGGGTCATCTGGTCGGCGTACTTGGCCAGCTCGGCCGAGTTCACCTGGGACAGCGCGTACTGGTATTCGGTGGCCGACACGGTGCTGTCCAGGGTCACGTCCTGCACCGGCTTCAGGTACAGCGCCACGCCCGGAATGTCGGCCACGCTCTGCTGCAGCCGCGGCAGCAGCTTGTCCAGGCCGTCGCGGTCGCCGCGGTCCTTCAGCACGATGCTGAGCTGGCCCTGGTTCAAGGTGGGGTTGATCGTGCCGGCGCCGATGAAGGCGGCCACGCCGGCCACCGCCGGATCCTTGCGCAAGGCCTCGGCCACCGCGCGGGTGCGCTGCTCCATCGCGGGGAAGGCGATGTTGTCGTCGGCCTGCACCACGCCGGTGATCAGGCCGGTGTCCTGTTCGGGCAGCAGGCCCTTGGGGATGGCGACGTACAGGAACACGGTCAGCACCACCGCGGCGCCGGCGACCAGCATGGTCAGGCGCTGGTGGCCGAGCACCCAGTCCAGCGAGCTTTCGTAGATCGCCACGGTGCGCGCCCATACGGTGCGCTTGCCGGCGGCGGCGTGGCGCTCGTGCGCGTCGTCGCCCTCGGGCAACTGGTCGGGCTTGAGCAGGTAGGCGCACATCATCGGCGTCAGCGTCAGCGACACCAGCATCGAGATGCTCACCGCGATGGTCAGCACCCAGGCGAACTCGTGGAACAGCCGGCCGGTGACGCCGGGCATCAGCAGCAGCGGCAGGAACACCGCCACCAGCGACACGGTCAGCGACAGCACGGTGAAGCCGATCTCCTTCGCGCCGACCTCGGCCGCCTCCTTGCCGTCCCTGCCCTGCTCGATGTAGCGCACGATGTTCTCGATCATCACGATCGCATCGTCGACCACGAAACCGGTGGCCACGGTGAGCGCCATCAGCGAGAGGTTGTCCAGCGACATGCCGGTGAAACTCATCACCCCGAACGTGCCCAGCAGCGACAGCGGCACCGCGGTGGCCGGGATGATGGTGGCCCACAGCCGGCGCAGGAACACGAAGATCACGCCCACCACCAGGAACACGGTGAGGATCAGGGTGAACTCCACGTCGTGCACCGAGGCGCGGATGGTCACCGTGCGGTCGGCGAACACGTCCAGGTGCACGTCGGCCGGCAGCGCGTTGCGCAGCTCGGGCAGGATGCGGCGGATCTGCTCCACCGTCTGCACGATGTTGGCGCCGGGCTGGCGGCGGATGTCCAGCAGCACCGCCGGCTTGCCGTTGGCCCACGCGGCGAGCTGGTCGTTCTCCACGCCGTCGACCACCCTGGCCACGTCGGACAGGCGCACCGGCGAGTTGTTCTTGTAGCTGATGATCGTGCTCTTGTACTGCTCGGCATCGGCCAGCTGGTCGTTGGTGCCGATCGAGTAGCTCTGCGTCTTGCCGTTCAGCGTGCCCTTGGGCGCATTGACGTTGGCCTGGGTCAGCGCGCTGCGCACGTCTTCCATGGTCAGGCCGAGATTGGCCAGCTGCGCCGGGTTGACCTGGATGCGCACGGCCGGGCGCACGTTGCCGGCGATCGACACCAGGCCCACGCCCTGCACCTGCGACAGCTTCTGCGCCAGGATCGAGTCGGCCAGGTCGTTGACGTCGCGCAGCGGACGGCTGTCCGACTGCAGCGCCAGGGTGAGGATCGGCGCATCGGCCGGGTTGACCCGGTTGTACACCGGCGGGTACGGCAGGTTGCCCGGCAGCGTGCCCTTGGCCTGGTTGATCGCCGCCTGCACGTCCTGCGCGGCGATGTCGATGTCGCGGCCCATGTTGAATTGCAGCACGATCGTCGACAGGCCCGCGGAGGAGTCCGAACTCATCATGCTGAGGCCGGAGATCTGCCCGAGGTTGCGCTCCAGCGGCGTGGTGATCAGCGTCGCCATGGTGGTGGCGCTGGCGCCCGGGTACTGGGTGGTGACCACCAGGCTGGGCGCCTCGATCTCCGGCAATGCCGACACCGGCAGCTGGCGGAAGCCCAGGATGCCGAGCAGCAGCACCGCCACCATCAGCAGCGAGGTGGCGATCGGGCGGCGAATGAAGAGGGTGGAGAAGCCCATGACTATCCGTGACGAAGTGGAGCGGCAGCTGCCGCGTTCGAGACGCGCGCCAGCCCGCGGCGTTGCCGCGGGATCACGCGGACATCAGCGGCGGCGGCGGCCACTCTGGTTGTCCTGCTTGGACTTCTGCAGCTCCGCCTCGGTCGGCGCGGCCGGCACTTCGCCCGGCTTGAGCGGATTGACCTTGCTGCCCGGCTTGAGCCGGAACTGGCCTTCGGTCACCACCTTGTCGCCGACCTTGAGCCCGCTGCCGATCATCACGTGGCTGTCGCCCACCTCGCCGGCCACCACGACGGACTGCATCTTGACGGTGTTGTCGCCCTGCACCAGGTAGACGTAGTCGCCGTCCGGCCCGCGCTGCACGCCCTGCGAGGGGATCACCAGGCCGCCGTCGACGGTGTTCACCAGCAGCCGCACGTTGACGAACTGGCCCGGCCACAACTCGTTGTGCTCGTTGCCGAACTCGGACTTCAGGCGGAACGTGCCGGTGCTGGTGTCGATCTGGTTGTCGATCACCTTGAGCACGCCGCCGCTGGCGATAGGATGGGCGTCGACGCGGTCGAGCGCGGTGACCTCCAGCGGCTTGCCGCCCTGCGCCGCGCCGCGCACCATGTCCAGGTTCTGCTCCGGCAGGGTGAACATGACGTTGATCGGATGCAGCTGGGTCAGCGTGACGATCGGGCTGGAGGTGGTCACCACGTTGCCCGGGTCCACCGCCCGGATGCCGGCCAGGCCGTCGATCGGCGAGCGGATCTCGGTGTAGTCGAGCTGCACCTTGGCGTCGCGCACCGCGGCCTCGTCGGCCGCCACCGCCGCCTCGTACTGGGCCACGGTGTTCTTCTGGGTGACCTGGTCGATCTTGGCCACGTACTGGCTGTACTGCGGATCCTGCGTGCGCTGGTAGTTGCTGCGCGCGGTGGCCAGCAGCGACTGGTCCTGCTTGCGCCGGGCAACCGCCTGGTCATAGTTGGCCTGGAAGGTTCGCGGGTCGATGCGCGCCAGCACCTGGCCCTTCTCCACCGGCTGTCCCTCGGTGAACTCGATGCTCAGCAGCCGGCCCGAGACCTGCGGCAGCACCGTGACCGTGTTGAGCGCCTGCACCGTGCCCAGCGCGGTCAGGTAGACCGGCACGTTCTGCTTGACCACCGGCACCACCGTCACCGGCACCGGCGGCGCGTTGTCCTTGCCGTTGGCGCCCTTCGCGCCGGCACCGGCGGGCTTGTGCAACACGCGGACGGCGACCACGGCCACGACGACCACCGCCAGCACGATCAACGCGATCTTCCAAAAACGCGACATGTAGAACTCCTGGATTGAACCGGGGCGAGCGACCGGGCGAGGCCGCCGCCGCAGGAACCACGTGGGCAAACGCGCCCGCATGGTCAAAGCATAGGTGTACGCGAACCGTTTTGGACAATGCCGGTAGACAGGGGTGGGCCATGACCGATGGCAGGGTTTTGCGCCCCGCCGCAAGACGGACCGGGCCTGCTGCAGAACGTTCCGGACGCCGCATCGGGATACAGGCGATTCACCCACCCTGAAACTTGTCGAGCGCTTCGTTTATAATACCGGACTGGTCGCCAGTGCGCCCCGAGGGCGCGATCCGGATACCGACGGCAGGGGTTGGGGCACATCGAGGTCTTCGACCCTGGCGGCTGCGGTGGTTTCGCGATTCCGGCGTGACAGTACAGGCAACAAGGCGGTCCAGACCCGCCCACTGACAGGAGTACGTGCGTGAGCGGTTCCCTTAGCAAGTCCGACCAGAGCTTCCTGCGCCAGTTCTCGCTGACCATCGGCGCGCTGATGGTCCTTACCGTGGTGCTGGTGCTCTCCGCGCTGGCGATCAACAACAGCGAGCCGAAGGAAACCAACCCGAACCGTCCGGCCGCCGTGGCCGCGCGGATCGCCCCCGCCGGCGCCGTCTACGCCGGCGACACCGGCCGCGCCGCGATGCAGGCCGCGGCCGATGCCGCGGCCAAGGCCGCCGCCTCCCAAGTGGCCTACGGCGGCACCACCGACGGCAAGGAAATCTACGACCACCTGTGCACCAGCTGCCACACCGCCGGCGTCGCCGGTGCGCCCAAGCTGGGCGACAAGTCCAATTGGGGTCCCCGCATCAAGGAGGGCATCGACGTGCTGGTCAAGCACGCGATCGAGGGTTACCACGGCCCGGACGGCAACTTCATGCCGCCCAAGGGCGGCAACCCGGCGCTCACCGACGAGCAGGTCACCAACGCCGTGCACTGGATCGTCGATCAGGCGAAGTAAATCCCGCCTCAATCAAGTAAAAGCAAACGCCGCCCCTGGGCGGCGTTTTCGTTCGCCCCTTCCCCCTCCGGGGGACGTTGGGAAGGGGGAGCCCCGACCCCGAGCGCATCCTCCCGATCAAGCAGCGGGAAAATCAAGAGCCCCCCATCCGCCTTCGGCACCTTCCCCCGCTCCGCGGAGGAAGGCAGCTCGGATGCGCCACCGCGGGAGACTGTTCACCCCTGCCCCTCGATCCACTCCCGCACAAATCCCCGCAACTCCGGAAAGAACACGTCGAACCGCCGCTGCAACTCCCCCTCCCGCGCCACCAGCACCGGCAGGGTGGAATCCAGCGGGTTGGCTCGGGTGAGCCGCTGCCCGATCCCGGCCAGCGCCTTGCCCAGCACCGCGCGGTGCGCGTAACCGGCGGGCAGGTCGTTGGCCTCCATGTAGGCGCGGAACCGGCGCAACCCGGGGGTCAGCAAGGCATCGCGCCGGTGCAGCAGTCCACGCAGGCCGAGCGAGTAGTCCTCCAGCGGCTGCACGCTCCAGTGCGAAAAATCGCGCGCGAGCAGGTGATCGAACCACATGTCGAGCACGATGCCTGCGTAGCGCCGATACGGCGGCGGCAGCACGGCCTTGGCCGCCAGCACCTCGGGATGGCCGTCGGTGTAGCTGTCGATGGCGCGGTGCAGGCGGATGCCGCGGATCACTTGCGCCGGGAACAGCGCCGGGTCCGGCCGGCCGCGCACGAAATCGCCCAGCATCCCGCCCAGTTGCAGCGCTTCGTCGTCGCCCGCCAGCAAGGCATGCGCCAGGTGGTTCATCCGCGCGGGCAGCGGATCGGCGTCGCGGTTATCATCGTGGGCATGAATCCCGCCTCGTTCCCTGCCGACCCTGCCGGCTTTCCGGATGTCGCCGCCAGTTTCGTGCTGGCCGGCCCCGTCGGCAAGCTGGAAACCGCCACCGACGTCGCCGAACCCGCCTGCGCACGACGCGGCGTGGCCGTGATCTGCCACCCGCTGACCAGCGAGGGCGGCAGCATGCACAACAAGGTGGTGA
>JBDZVT010000060.1:0-4584 GCA_040255835.1 Lysobacteraceae bacterium | reverse complement strand
CTTCAGCGAATCGAGCACGACCAGGCCGCTGTCGGCTCCGCCGGTCTGGTTGAAGTATTCGCGCAGCACATCGTTGTCCTTGATCGTGATCAGCCTGTTCTGCTCGGCGTTCTCGAAGCGCAGGGTCTGGTGGGCGCGGCCGGCGATCACGCAGTCGCCGTACTGGTCGTTGCCGAACATCGGCGTGGGGATGCCGTGATGGGCCACGTCGAAGTCGTACTCGGCCGGCAGCGCCGGCGGCCGCTTCAGCAGCGCGGCGAACATCAGGTTGCGGTCGTCGCGTTTGGCCTTGCGTTTGCCGAAGCGCACGATGCCGCCGGGGCGGGGTTTGGGGATGGCGGCCATGTCAGCGTTCCTTGCCCGCGCTGTGGCGGGCGGGCGTGATGCCCAGCCCGTGCTGCACCGCTGCGGCGATGCGCGGACCGAGCCGTTCATGCGGCGGGCCCGCCGGCGGCAGCGTCCCCGGCGGCAGCGCGGCGATCGCGCCGAGGCCACGCAGCGCGGCAATCGCGCCGGGTTGCGCCAGCAGGTGTTCCAGCTCGACCTCGAGTGCGGCACGCACGCTGCCGGCGCGTTCGCCACCCAGCACGGGCTCATCGATCACCAGCCGCTCGATGTGCAACACGATGCTCACGACCTGCCTCCGGCGCTTTCCAGCCAGCGGAAGTCGGCTTCGTTGACCGGCTTGTCCAGCTTGCGGTACTCGCCGCGCACGGCGTCGAGCAGCAGCGGCATGCCGATCTGCACGCCGGCTTTCGCGGCCATGAAGGCGGCGTTGAGCGCGATGCCCTGGATGCTGCCGCCGGTGAGCGGCAGCCGCGCCAAGCGCTCGAAGTCCAGCGCGCCCACGACGGCTTGCGCGGGGAACACCGAGGCCCAGATCGCGCGGCGCTCGGCCACGCCGGGGAACGGGAAATTGACCACGAAGCGCAGCCGGCGCAGGAACGCGCTGTCCAGCGCACCCTTCATGTTGGTGGCCAGGATCGCCAGGCCGGCGAACGACTCCAGCCGCTGCAGCAGGTAGTTCACCTCGATGTTGGCGTAGCGGTCGTGGCTGTCCTTCACCTCGCTGCGCTTGCCGAACAGCGCGTCGGCCTCGTCGAAGAACAGGATCGCGCCGCCACCCTCGGCCGCGTCGAACAGCTTGCGCAGGTTCTTCTCGGTCTCGCCGATGTACTTGCTGACCACGGCGGAGAGGTCGATGCGGTACAGCGACAGGCCCAGCTCGCGCGCCAGCACTTCGGCGGCCATGGTCTTGCCGGTGCCGCTCTCGCCGGTGAACAGCGCGCTGATCGACAGGCCGCGGTTCATGCGTGCGCGGAAGCCCCAGTCGTCGTAGACGGTGCTGCGCCCGGCAACCTGGTCGGCGATCTGGTGCAGCAGGTTCTTCTCGCCATCGGGCAGCTTGAGATCATCCCAGCCAGCCTTCGGTTCGATGCGCTGGGCGAGCTGGTCCAGCGCCGGCCGCGTATGGGCCAGCGCGCCATGCCACAACGTCTGCGCCAGCGCGGCAGACTTGCCCTCCGCTGCCGCCAAGGCGCCACGCGCGACCAGTTCGATCCGGTCGAAGTTGAAATCGAAATGGCCGGCCAGTTGTCGCGCCTGCGCGCCGGCGGCGTCACCAAGCAGGCGCTGCCACAGCGCGCGCTGCTCGACCGCGGTGGGCCTGGCCACGTCGATGCTGAGCGCCTGCGCGACCGCCCACGGCTCGCGTGCGTCGACGAAGACGAGGCCACCGGTGCGCGCGAGGAAGCGCCTGATCCCTGCGGCGACGGCGTCGCCGTGTTCGACTTCCCCCGCGTCGAGGTACAGCGCCAGCGGCAGCAGTTGGCTTTCGCGCTGCCACAACCGCAGCAGGGTTTCCTGCTCGGCCACCGTGGCCGGCAGCAGGTCGGCCGGGAGCCGGTACGCCTGCGCGCCGAACGCGGCGGCGACGGCCTGCGCGATGGCCTGCTTGCTCACGCTGTCGCTGCCCAGCAGTTGCATCGGCGGCAGCGGCTCGCCCGAGGGAACATGGCGCAGGTGATCCAGCAGCTGGTCGGCTACCGCCTGCTGTGACGGCGGCAGGGTCGCCGGCGCCAGCGCGGTGAGCAGCGGCGTCAGCCGGTCGTCGAGATAGTTCATGCCCTTGACGAAATTCACCACGCGCTCGTCGGCGCCGAGCGCCGCGCCGATCAGCGGCTGCGCGCCGGGCTGGTGGATCTCCAGCAATCGCCAGTAGCGCAGCGGACGCTGCGGCGACAGCGCATCCCAGCTCGGCGCATCGAGCACCGCGAAGGCCAGGGCAAAGGTGGGGTACGGCCGCGACGGATCGTGCTGCGCCTGCGCGCACAGCGCGGGGAAGCGCGTGTCCAGTTCCATGCCGATGCACAGCAGCAGCAGGTCGCGCTCGAACGCGGAGAGGCCGAGCCGGTCGGCGAGCACGGCGAGTGCCGGTGTGTGCTTGCCGTCTTCGGCGTCGCCCGGCGACGCGGCAGCGGCAGCGGCTGCCGCTCCGGAATCCGGCACCTCGACGACGACCGGCGCGACCGGCGGCGGTTCGTCGAGGGTCGTCGCCGGCGCACTGGCCAGCGGCGCGCGCGGTGGCGGCGCGGCGAACATCCGCGCGAACCACGAGTGTTTCGGCCCATTCGGCGCGCGCACCGCCGGCGCCGATTCCATCAGCGCAGTGGCTGCCGCAGCGGCAGCCGGCGGCGTGGCTGGCGCGTCGGACGACTGGGCAGCGCGCTGCAGCCGCGCGCGCAGATCCGCCAGCGCCGTGGCGAGATACCGGTCGTTCGCCTGCAGCCAGGGCGCGTAGTCGTTCATGCCACCACCACCTGCTGGTCCACCGCGAACGCGGGCACGCTGCCGCTGAAGTCGACCGGGATGCTGTCGGCGCCATCGACGCGCAGGCGCACGGTGTAGGTGCCCGCGGCCACGCTGGTCAGCTGGAACGTCAAAGCGGTGGGCTGCTGCGTGTCGGCCGGGTTGGCGAGGCTGGCCGGGGTGAGCAACCGGTCGCCGAACAGCAGGAACACGCGCTGGCCGTCGCGGATGCGCGGCGCGCAGGTCAGGTTCAAGGTGAAATCGCCCGGCGCGGCGGCGAGCGAACCCAGCGTGATGACGGGCGCCAGCGCCAATGGCAATTCGTTGCTGAGCAGCGGCGGCAGCCCCGGCGGTTGCACCCGCAGGGCCACGGTATAGATGCCCGGCGCCCAGCGCGCGGCGGCCGTCGGGTCCTCGCTGCTGTCGGCGAGATGCACGCGCAGGCTGCCCGCCTCGCCGGCCTGTGGCGCGATGTCGATGGGTGCATCCAGGCGCGGGCTGCTGAAGCGGGCCACGGCATCCTGCGTGACGAGCTGGCGTCCGCCCAGCACGATGTCTTCGCCCAGGCGTACCGCCGCCTGCGCATGCGGCAAGGTCAACGCATCCAGCACCGCGGCGGCGGACGCGGTGGCGATCACGCCGCGGTCCTGCGCGCCACGCCGCAACACCGGCAGCGGGGCACGCGCGGCGGCCTGGCTGTCGATCAGCACCACCGCCGCCTCGTACGCGGCCGAGGTGCGGTAGTTGGTCTGGAACGCGGTCCACAGCCGCGACAACTCATCCACGCTCTGCGGCAGCGGCGTCACGCGCACGCGCTCGATCTGGTTCGCCAGGTCGTTGTCCGCCAGCGCGTTGCGGATGTCGTTGCCGTCGAGCACGCCGCGGTCGTGCAGCGTGCTCATCGCGGCGGCGAGCACGCGATGGCTGATCGCGTCATTGTCGTTCTCGCCGCGACCCCAGGCGGTGATCACGTAGTGCAGGTTCAGCGCCAGCGGCGGTGGCGCGGTCTCGCCGGCACGCACCTGGCCGGGCAGGTCGAGGTTGCGCCAGGCCGCGTTGGCGACCACCTGGTACAGGAACAGGTTGAGCTGCGCCTTGCTGACCCCTTTGCGGGCCACGTCCGGCGGCTGCAGGGTCACCTCCAGGTCGCTCAGCTCCGCATCCAGCGCCGGTACCTGCGCCAGCAGCAGGTTGCGCAACGTGCGCGTGGTCGCGGCGATCGCCAGCACGTTGCTCATGGCCTGCCCTTGCCGCGCTGGCGCAGGTAATCGTCCAGGCTGCTCGGCCGCGGTCCCTCGCGCCGCTGCGCTGGCGCGGCGGTAGCCGGCGCGGCGCGCACCTCGAGCCGGCCGATGCTGACGTGCACGACCGGTTCGGTGGCGCTGGCGGCCCCGCGCCCGCTTTGCGCCGCTGCGGCCCGCGCGGCGACGCTGCGCTCCGGTCGCGTGGGTGCCGCACCGGACGCGGCGAACACCGGTGCGGGCGCGGGCAGCAACACGCCGGTCGGCGCCGGCATGGGCACAGCCTCCTTCCGGGCGGGCACCATGCGCGAGAGCTGCGGCGGTATGGGCGCATGCAAAGCCGCGGGGTGTTCGGGCGCGGGCGGCTTGCCGACGGGCTCGGCGACGCCGGTGCGCACCGGCGGGACGGTGCGCGACAGCGGTCGCACTGGCTCGCGCGGCGCGACGGCGGCGGTGCGGGCGGCCGAGGGCGCTGCGTGCTGCGGCTCCCGCGACGCAACGCGGGTGGCGGCCGGCGGTTCGCCCGGCTCGCGGG
>JBDZVT010000037.1:2102-25362 GCA_040255835.1 Lysobacteraceae bacterium | reverse complement strand
GCGCCGCGATTTCCCCCGCCGCCGCGCGCCGTGCCCGCGCCGCTGCTGCTGCCGTCGCCACGCCCGCCGTCGCGCCTGCCGCAGCCGCCGGCGAACGTCCCGTGGCCGCGCCGCTGATCGAGCGCGCCGCGCAGGACACCGCGCGCCTGCGCAACGAGCTGGGCAGCATGCGCGAGATGCTGGAGGTGCAGTTGTCCAGCCTGGCCTGGAACGACCTGGAACGGCGCCAGCCGCTGCGCGCGCGGGTGCTGCGCGAGATGACCCGCATCGGCATCGAAGCCGACGTGGCGCGCAGCCTGGTCGACGAGCTGCCCGAGCAGATCAATGCCGAACAGGCACGCTACCTGCCGCTGGGCATGCTCAGCCGGCGCGTGAAGGTGAGCGGCCGCGCGCTGGCCGACGAGGCGCCGATGGTCACCGCCCTGGTCGGCCCCACCGGCGTGGGCAAGACCACCACCATCGCCAAGCTGGCCGCCCGTGCGGTGATGCGCCATGGCGCCGACCAGGTCGCCCTGGTCAGCACCGACCACTACCGCATCGGCGCGGCCGCGCAGCTGGAACACTACGGCCGCCTGCTCGGCGTGCGCGTCTACCCGGCCTACGACGGCGACAGCCTGCGCAAGGTGCTGGAGCTGCTGCGCGATCGCCACACCGTGCTGATCGACACCGCCGGCGTGGCCAGCCACGACCCGCGGCTCAACCAGCAGCTGGATACCCTGGCCCAGGCCAACGAACTGCGCGCCACCCTGGTGCTGGCGGCGAACACGCATGCGCAGTCGCTGGACGACGCGGTGCGCGCCTACCTGCCGCTGCAGCCGCACGCCTGCATCCTGACCAAGCTCGACGAAGCGCCGAACCTGGGCGGCGCGCTGTCGGTGCTGATCCGGCGCCGGCTGGCGCTGGACTACACCACCGATGGCCAGCGCGTGCCGGAGGACATCAGCGTGGCCGACGCGCGCGTGCTGGTGTGCCGCGCGGCGCAATCGCTCAAGACCGGCGTTCCCGACGACAGCGTGATGGCCGACCGGTTCGGGCTGGCGGTGGCGGGCGCATGAACGGAGTACCTGCAATGGACCAGGCCTTCGGGCTGCAACAGACCCTGGGCATGGCCGCCGGCCCGGTGGACCCGCCGGCGGCACCGGCGCCGGGCCATCAGGCCAGCAACCTGTTCGGCGGCGCCACGCCGGCGCGAGCGCCGTGCCGCACGATCGCGGTCGCCGGCGGCAAGGGCGGCGTGGGCAAGAGCACGGTCGCGGTGAACCTGGCGATGGCGCTGTCCATCGCCGGCCGCGAGGTGATGCTGCTGGATGCCGACATGGGCCTGGCCAACGTCGACGTGATGCTGGGGCTCACCCCCTCGCGCCACATCGGCCACCTGCTGGACGGCGAGTGCACGCTGGAGGAACTGCTGCTGCCCGCCGCGCGCGGCCTGCAGGTGGTGCCGGCCGGCTCCGGCGCGCGCCGGCTGGCGCAGCTGGACAACGGCCAGCACGCGGCGATCATCCGCGCCTTCGACGAGCTGGCGCGGCCGCCCGAGTTCCTGGTGGTGGATACCGCCGCCGGCCTGTCCGACAACGTGACCATGTTCGCGGCGGCCGCCGCGGACGTGATCCTGGTGGTGTGCGACGAGCCCGCCTCGCTGACCGACGCCTATGGCCTGACCAAGGTGCTCAGCCGCGATTACGGCGTGCGCCGCGTGCGCATGGTGGCGAACATGGTGCGCAACGAGGGCGATGCGCGGGCCCTGCACCAGAAGCTGGCGCGGGTCAGCGACCGCTTCCTGGACGTGGTGATCGATTTCAGTGGATGGGTGCCGCACGACGAGCGTCTGCGCCAGGCCATCCGCAGGCAATGTGCCGTCGTCGACGTGTGGCCGTCGAGCCATTCGGCGCTGGCATTCAAGAAATTGGCGGACCTGGTCGATAAGTGGGCGGAGACGGACCGCGCAGCGCTCGACCGGATCGCCTTCTTTGGCGGCCGGACGGCTGATGGGGTGCCGAGATGAGTGTGGCTTCGGAATATCTGCAGGTTTCCCGCGAAAGTGCCGACGAGCTGGTACGCCGGCACGCACCGCTGGTGCGGCGGATCGCCTATCACCTGATGGGGCGGTTGCCGGCCAGCGTGGACGTGGGCGACCTGATCCAGTCGGGAATGATCGGTTTGCTGGAAGCGTCGCGCAATTTTGCCCAGAACCGCGGGGCCAGTTTCGAAACGTATGCGGGCATCCGCATCCGTGGCGCGATGCTGGACGAATTGCGCCGCACGGACTGGGCGCCGCGCTCGGTGCACCGCAAGACCCGCGAGGTGGCGGAGGTGATCCGCCAGATCGAGGTCGAGACCGGCGCGGAGGCGGACGAGAAGGAAGTGATCCGGCGGCTGGGCATCAGCGCCGAGGAGTATCACCAGGTGCTGGCCGATGCTGCCTGCGTGCGACTGCTCAGCCTGACCGGATCGGACGACGGCGACGAGGGCGGTGTGATGGACGTGGCCGACGAGGGCAGCCTCGGGCCGTCGGAGAACATCGAGCGCGACGGCATGCGCGAGGACCTGGCCGAGGCGATCAGCGGCCTGCCCGAACGCGAGCAGCTGGTGATGTCGCTGTACTACGAACAGGAGTTGAACCTGAAGGAGATCGGCGCGGTGCTCGGCGTGAGCGAGTCCCGCGTCTGCCAGATCCACGGGCAGGCGGTGCTCCGGCTGCGCGCACGACTATCCGGCTGGCGCGGCTGACGCGCCGGTCGACCAAACCCCGGGCCGGCGGCGGCCCGTACCGCATGTGGAGAGAACGTTGGACAAGAACATGAAAATCCTGGTGGTGGACGACTTCTCCACCATGCGGCGCATCGTCAGGAACCTGCTGGTGGAGCTGGGCTTCAGCAATCCGCTGATCCAGGAGGCCGACGATGGCGAGAACGCGATCGCGATGCTGCGCGCGCAGCCGTTCGACCTGGTGGTGACCGACTGGAACATGCCCAACATGACCGGCATCGACCTGCTCAAGGCGATCCGTGCCGAGGCGTCGCTGAAGGGCCTGCCGGTGCTGATGGTCACCGCCGAGAACAACCGCGACCAGATCATCGCCGCCGCCCAGGCCGGCGTGAACGGCTACATCGTCAAGCCGTTCACCGCGGTCACGCTGAAGGAAAAGCTCACCAAGATCTTCGAGCGCATCGCCGCCGGCGGGGTGACGGCATGACCGCCGCGCCCGCCCTCGCGATGGACGAGAACCTGCCGACCGAGCTGCGCGCGCTGCTGAACAGCCCCGGCGGCGCGGAGTTCGAGCAGGCGCTGGACGCCATCGTGCGCCAGCGCGAGCAGCACATGTTCCGCGCGCTCGGCCAGCTTGCGCGCGACCTGCACGACGCCGTGCGCCGGCTGGGCACCGACCTGGCGCAGGAGGGCTTCCCCGGCAACGCCGCCGATGCGCGCCGCTACCTGCAGGACGCGCTGGAGATGAGCGCCAACGCCGCGCACCGCACGATCGACTTCGCCGAACGCATGCGTCCGCAGGCCGAGTCGCTGACCATCAATGCCGCCGAGATGCTCAAGTGGACGCAGGGCAACGAGCCGGCCGCAGTGCTGGCGCGCGAGTCGGTGATGTTCGCCGACAGCTGCCGCGAAGGGCTGGCCGAGTTGGTGGTGGCGCAGTCCTGGCAGGATCTCACCGGACAGCGCATCAAGAAGGTCGACGGCTTCATCGGCTCGGTCGAGTCGACCCTGCTGGAACTGGTGCGCCTCACCGGCGCGCTGGCGGGCAGCGACGTGCCGGCCAGCGTGGCCAAGGTCTCCAGCCAGGAGGAGGCCGACCGCCTGCTCAGCGAATTCGGGTTCTGAGATGGACGCGGAATTCGACCTCGAACTGCGCCAGGATTTCCTGGTCGAGGCCGGCGAGCTGCTGCAGCGGCTCGGCGAGCAACTGGTGGCGCTGGAGACCGCGCCGCGCGACAGCGAGCTGCTCAATGCCGTGTTCCGCGCCTTCCACACGGTCAAGGGCGGCGCCGGCTTCCTCGCGCTGGAGCCGATGGTGCTGCTGTGCCACCACGCCGAGGACCTGCTCAACGAGGCGCGCAACGGCAAGGTCGCGCTGGACGCCGCCCACATGGACGGCCTGCTGCAGGCGCTGGACCTGCTCAACGACATGATGGCGGCGGTCAGCGACGGCAGCGCGATGGCGATGCCGCCGGCCGACCTGCTGCAGGCGCTGACGCCGCGCGCCACGGCGCCGGCACCGGCGGTCGCGCCACCCCCGGCGGCCAGTGCGGCCGAACCCGGCGCCATCGACGACAACGAATTCGAGGCGCTGCTGGACACCTTGTACGGCACCGCCGCCCCCGGCACCGTCGCGCCGGCGCCGCTGCCCGCCGCGCCGCCGGCAAGCATCGACGACGACGAGTTCGAGGCCCTGCTCGACAGCCTGCACGGCAAGCCGGGCCAGGGTGCCGCGCCGGTGCCCGCGCCTGCTCCTGCGGCGCCGCCGGCGAGCGCTGCGCCACCGCGTCCGGCCGCCGCGGCCGATCACTCGGTGCGGGTGGATACCGCGCGGCTGGACCTGCTGGTGAACCACGCCGGCGAACTGGTGCTGCTGCGCAACCGCCTGCTCAGCCTGGCCGCGCGCCTGGGCGAGGAATCGCTGGCCACCGCCGCCGGTGAGCTGGACCGCGTCACCGATGCCTTGCAGGCGGCCGCGATGGGCATGCGCATGCAGCCGGTGGGCCGGCTGTTCCAGCGCTTCCCGCGGATCGTGCGCGACCTGGCCCGCCAGCTCGGCAAGGAGGTCGAACTGGTGCTCGAAGGCGAGGACACCGATCTCGACCGCAGCCTGGTGGAGGCGCTGGCCGATCCGATGGTGCACCTGATCCGCAACGCGCTCGACCACGGCGTGGAGATGCCGGACGAGCGCGAGCGCAACGGCAAGCCGCGCAAGGGCCGCATCGTGCTTTCCGCCAGCCAGCGCGGCGAGCGCATCGTGATCGCGGTCAGCGACGACGGCCGCGGCATGGACCCGGACATCCTGCGCCGCAAGGCGGTGGAGAAGGGCGTGATCGACGCGGCGCATGCCGCGCGGCTTTCCGAAGCCGAGTGCTACGAACTCATCTTCCGCCCCGGCTTCAGCACCGCCGCGGCGGTGTCGGACATCTCCGGCCGCGGCGTGGGCATGGACGTGGTCAAGACCCGCGTGGCCGAGCTGGGCGGCACCTTGCGCGTGCAGTCGCGGCTGGGCCACGGCAGCGAGCTGGAGCTGACCGTGCCGCTGACCCTGGCCGTGCTGCGCGTGCTGATGGTGCGCGTGGCCGACCGCCTGCTGGCGCTGCCGCTGGGCAACGTGCAGGAGGTGTTCGAACTGGCCGACGGCCAGGATCGCGAGCTGGACGGCCGCCTGGTGGCCGGGCACCGCGGCCGCGCGCTGCCGCTCACCGAGCTTGCGCGCTGGGTGGGCACCGATGCCGATGCCGGTCGGCACGTGGTGGTGCTGCACATCGGCCATCAGCGCCTCGGCTGCCTGGTGCACGAGGTGCGCGGGCGCGAGGACGTCATCGTCAAGCCGCTCGGCCCGCTGTTCGCCGACGTCTCGGGCATCGCCGGCGCCACCGTCACCGGCGATGGCCGGCTGGCCCTGGTGATGGACCTGGCCGGCCTGGTCGCCGCGGCCGATACCTGTTCCGCCTCGCCGCAGAAGGAAGTCTGACCCCATGGACAGAATCAGCACCATCGGCACCATCCTGGGTTTCGTGGTGATCGTGATGGGCACCGTGCTCAAGGGTTCCACGGTGGAAGCGCTGTGGAACCCGGCCGCGTTCGTGATCGTGTTCTTCGGCACGCTGGCCGCGCTGCTGGTGCAGAACCAGGGCGCGGTGATGAAGCATGCGATGAAGATGATGAAGATGATCTACCGCCCGCCGCAGCACGAGCCGCGCGACCTGATCAGCCGCATCGTGGGCTGGAGCGAGATCTCGCGCCGGCAGGGCCTGCTGGGGCTGGAGCCGCAGATCGAGTCGGAGACCGACCCGTTCGTCAGCAAGGGCCTGCAGCTGCTGGTCGACGGCGGCGAGCCGGACACCATCCGCAGCGTGCTCGAGGTGGACATGGACACGCGCGAGGCGATCGACCTGGCCGGGGCCAAGGTCTACGAGAACGCCGGCATCTATTCGCCCACGCTGGGCATCATCGGCGCGGTGATGGGCCTGATGGCGGTGATGCAGAACCTGGCCGACCCGAGCAAGCTCGGCCATGGCATCGCCGCGGCCTTCGTGGCGACCATCTACGGCGTGGCGCTGGCCAACCTGTTCATGCTGCCGATGGCCGCAAGGCTGAAGAGCCTGGTGGGCAAGCAGTCGCAGATGCGCGAGATCCTGGTCGAGGGGCTGGTCTCGATCGCCCAGGGCGACAACCCGCGCCAGATCGAGGCGCGCCTGCAGGGTTACGTCGCATGAGACGGCGTCGCCACGAGGAGCACCTGAACCACGAGGCGTGGGCGATCCCGTATGCCGACCTGATGACGCTGCTGCTGGCGTTCTTCGTGGTGATGTACGCGGTGTCGGTGGTCAACGAGGGCAAGTTCCGCGTGATGTCCGAATCACTGCTGCAGGCGTTCAACGGCAACAGCCAGGTCATCGCGCCGCCGCCGGCGTCGGCAGGCCAGCGCCAGCCGGCCGCGGCCGTGCCGATCCGTCACAGCACCAACATGAGCAACCCGGTGACGCTGCCGATTCCGCTGCACCGCCCGCCGGCGCCGGGTCGCGGCGGCCAGCAGGACATGCAGGACATCGAGAACCAGGTGCGCAAGGCGCTGCAGCCGCTGATCGACCGCAAGCTGGTGGTGGTGCGCCACACGCCGGACTGGCTGGAGATCGAGATCCGCACCGACATCCTGTTCCCCAGCGGCGTGGCGCAGCTTTCCGCGTCGGCCAACGCGGTGCTGCAGAACCTGGCCGGCATCCTGGCCCGCTTCCCCAACGCGCTGCGCGTGGAAGGCTTCACCGACAACGTGCCGATCAGCACGCTGCAGTACCCGTCCAACTGGGAGCTCTCCGCCGCGCGCGCGGCCAGCGTGGCACGACTGTTCGCCATGAGCGGCGTGGCACCGGACCGGCTGGGCATCATCGGCTGGGGCGAGGTGCGGCCGCTGGCCGACAACGACACTCCCGAGGGACGCAACCAGAACCGCCGCGTGCTGGTGGTGGTGATGAACGAGCGCACGGGCGAACCGCGCCAGCAGCGCGACGTGCAGCAGTGGCGCGACCTGGCCGGGCCGGCGACGACCATCGAATCCTCCACGGCCGCCGCGGCGCCAGCGCCCGCCCCAACGCCAGCGGCCGCCGCCGAAGATGGCCGCCTGCCGGTGGCGCCGGCGATCATCGCCGCGCACCCCGCCGCGACGGATGCGCCCGCGCCCGCCGACGCGGCGGCGCCGGTCGCGCGCAACCTGAGCCCGGACCGGTGAACGCCATGCCTTTATCCCTCCCAGCCGGAGCGTGGTCATGAACCTGCCTGCCAGCGCACCCGCCACTGCCGCCGGGCACTGGCTCTCGTTCCGCATCGGCGCGCAGCTCTACGCCGCGCCGCTGGAGGCGGTCAACGAGGTGATCCGCGACGGCGACATCACCCCGGTGCCCGGCGCCGCCGCCGACGTGCTCGGCGTGCGCCACCTGCGCGGGCGCATCGTGCCGGTGCTCGACGGCCAGCGCCGCATGGGCGTGCCGGGCACGCCGCCCGACCCGGCCAGCGTGCGCATCGTGATGCTGGCCCACGCCGAACACCTGGTCGGGCTGCGCGTGGGCGCGGTCGGCGAGTTGCTGCACAGCGACGGCGTCGCGATCGAACCCCCGCCGCCGGGCCGCGCCAGCCGCCACGACGATCCGGTTACCGGCGTGATGTCATGGCAGGGTGGATTCGTGGCCCTGCTTGATGTATGTCGGTTGTGTCGACTGGGGGGAGAAGCGGGCCATGTGGCTTGAGATCGGGGTAGGGGTGCTGCTGGCGCTGGCGCTGGTCCAGTGCGCCCTGCTGTACCGGCTGTGGCAACACTCGCTGCAGCTGCAGCGGCGCGTCGAGCAGGTCGTGCACGACAGCACGCACGGCGTCACCGACGTGCCGACCTCGATGCTGGTCGCCGCGCTCGGCCGCGTGGAGCGGCAGATCCGCCATGCCGAGCAGCAACCACCGCCGACACGCCAGTCCTACGAACTGGCCCAGCAACTGGCCCGCGAAGGCGCCGACCTCGACCAGCTGGTGAACCGCTGCGGCCTCTCGCGCGACGAGGCCCGGCTGGTCTTGCAGATGCATCCGGCCGGTTCCTGACATCGGCTGGAATCAGCGTGCCGGTGTTGCGCTCCCGTAGGAGCCCGCTTGCGGGCGATGTTCTTGTTTTCGCGATTCCCGATTTCCGGCCAAAGGCATCGCCCGCAAGCGGGCTCCTACCGTTTCCGGGTCGGCCGGTGCGCCTCGCGGCTACTCTTCCGCCGCGTCGTAGATCGTCGCCAGCACCGAGGCGGCGGCGGCATAGAGCTGCACCGGGATGTCGTCGCGCAGGCGCAAGGTGGCCAGCAGGGCGGCGATCTGCGCATCGTGGTGCAGCGGCACGCCCAGCTCGCGGGCGCGCGCCAGCAGCAGCTCCAGTGACTGCGCCGGCATCGGCGCGGTTTCCTCGCCGCCGCTGGCCAGGCGCAGGCTGACCCGCTTCGGGGGTGGCTGGTCGTTCATGCGGTGGCCTTCAGCAACAGCGCACTGCTGCCCGGCGGGTGCGGAATGCCGACCTGGCAGCTCAGCTGGTCCAGCAGCACGCCGCAGGCGGCCAGGCGCTGGCGCAGCGGGGTGAACTGGCGCTCCAGCTTCTGCGCCGTTTCGATGCGCTCGGCCCACAGCCGCACCGACAACCGCGGCTCGTTCAACTGCAGCTCGCCCTGGACCGGGCCCAGGGGGGGCAGGTCCAGCGCAAAACCCAGGGTCCAGCCCTTGCTGCCCTCGGCGCCGTCGGTGCCGAACTCCAGCTTGATCTGCAACACGTCGTGGCCGTCCTTGCCCAGCAGCGGCACTTCGACCACCCACGCCGAGGCCGGGTGGGCGCTGGCGTCGAGTTGCGCCACCTCGATGCGCGCCAGTGCGGCCTTGACGTCGCCGTGCAGGCGGCGCAGCAGCTGGGCCACGTCGTCGTCGCCGCCGGACAGCGCGGGCAACGGCAGCGGCAAGCGCGGCTGCGCCTGCAGCGAGCGTTGCAGCAAGGGCGGGGCGGCGTCGCCGCGGTCGGGCGGCGGCGGAGCCGGCGCGCGCCGATCGAGCAGGCTGGCCAGGCGCAGCAGGGCGCCCTTCCAGTCGTCGGTGGGCGGCGCAGCCTGACCGGGACGCGGTTGCAGCAGGCGCGACTCGAAAAACAGGCCGCTGCGCCGGATCGCCTCGCGCAAGCCGTCGCCGCGGGTGATCTCCGCCGGCGTGCGCAGCGCCTGTTCCAGCACCGCCAGCGCGGTGCGCACGTCGGCCGGCAACTGGCGCAGCGCCGGCCGCTGGGCCAGCGCCGAGAGGGTCGAGAGCAGCGGCGTGTAGCCGTTCTGCTGCGGCAGGCGTTCGCGCAGCATGCGCTGGAAGGTGGGGTCCGCCGCCTGGCTGAGCACCTCCAGCTGCGGCTGCGCGCCCAGGCTCAGCACGCGCACCTGGAACTGTGCGGGCAGCTGGCTGTGCGGCACGTCCGCCTCCACCGTGAGCGCGCCGATCTGCAGCACCAGCAGGCCCTGCGGGTTCACGCCCAGCGGACGCGCCGCCAGCACCGTGCCGATGCGCCAGCTCTGGGCGGTGGTGCCGGAGGCGGCACCAGCCCAGGTAAGCGCGGCGAGGCTGATCGGTGGGATGTTCAAGCGTAAGTTCCTGCGCCTGGCGCGGATGGGAAAGGCGGCGGTCGCGAAGGTCATCGGCCGCCACCGGGAATACTTGAGGGCACGGTTCGCGCGAAAACAACCGCGCGGCCCGAACCGTAGGAGCCCGCTCGCGGGCGATGCTTTTGAAACCGGGATTCGGCCCTTCGACAAGCTCAGGGCGGTGAATTCGGGATTCGGGATTTGCAAGAGCAGGGGCATCGCCCGCGAGCGGGCTCCTACGGATGGCACGGCGCGCTAAAGCGATTCGGCCGGCGGCCGATAGAGCAGGCGTCGGCGCAGAAGGCGCGAGCGGAGTCATCGAAATGGGCGGCAAGCGGGCAGTGAAGAACAAGCAGCCACCGGCAGCGACCGACGGGCCTGCGGTGGTCCGCCTGCCGGCGGATTGCCGGCTGGCCGCGCAGGCGGCGCTCAAGGAACAACTGCAGCAGGTGCTGCAACACGGCGACATCGTGGTCGACGCGGGCGCGCTCGAGCGCGTCGACACCGCCGCCCTGCAGTTGCTGGTCCTGTTCCGGCGCGAGCTGGAGCAGGCCGGCGGCGCGCTGGCCTGGCGCGGCGCCAACGAGGTGCTGCGCGAGGCGGCGGCCCTGCTCGGGCTGGAACAGTCATTGAACCTGCCGACGGCGACGTCGGCCTGATACGAGGTGGCAGCATGGCAAAGATTCTCGCGGTAGACGATTCGGCCTCGATGCGGGGCATGGTGGCCTTCACCCTGCGTGGCGCCGGCCACGAGGTGACCGAGGCGGAAAACGGGCAGCTGGCGCTGGACGCCGCCCGCGGCAGCGCGTTCGAGCTGGTGCTGGCCGACGTCAACATGCCGGTGATGGACGGCATCGCGATGGTGCGCGAGCTGCGTGCGCTGGATGCGTACAAGGGCGTGCCGATCCTGATGCTGACCACCGAATCGCATACCGAGAAGAAGATGGAAGGCAAGGCCGCCGGCGCCACCGGCTGGCTGGTCAAGCCGTTCGACCCGGAACAGCTGCTGGCGACCGTCAAGCGCGTGCTCGGCTGAAGGAATAGCGATGGGCGCCGTCGACCTGACCCAGTTCCACAAGACCTTTTTCGAGGAAAGCCTGGAAGGGCTGGACGCGATGGAGGCGGCGTTGCTAGCGCTGGATTCGGGCTCCACCGACCATGAGCTGGTGCACACCATCTTCCGTGCCGCGCACTCGATCAAGGGCGGCGCGGCCACGTTCGGTTTCGCCGACGTGGCCGCGTTCACCCACGTGGCCGAATCGCTGCTGGAGGAAGTGCGCAGCGAGCGTCGCGGGGTGGACGGTGAACTGGTCGACCTGCTGCTGCGCTCGGTCGACTGCCTGCGCGCGATGCTCGACCACACCAGCCGGGGCCTGCCCGCCGCCGATGCCGACAGCGAGGCGCTGCGCGGCGAACTGGTGCGGCTGGTCAGCGGCGAGGCCGCGCCCGCCGCGGTGGCCACGCCGGCCGCCGACGCCGCGCCGGCCGGCTGGGAGATCCGCTTCACGGCCCTGCCGCACCTGCTGCAGACCGGCAACGACCCGCTGCGTCTGTTCCGCGAACTGCAGCAGCTGGGCCAACTGGAGGTGCGCCGCGCGTTCGTGCTCGACGGTGCGCCGGCGAGCCTGGCCGAGCTCGACCCCGGCCAGTGCTGGCTGGGCTGGGAGCTGCGCCTGCACGGCGCGGTGGCGCGTGCCGACGTGGCCGCGGTGTTCGACTGGGTCGAGGGCGATTGCGAGCTGGCGATCGAGCCGATCGCGGTCGCGCCCGCCGCTGCTGCCCCCGCTGCGCCGGCGGCCGCGGCACTGGCAGCACCGGCAGCCGTCGCTAGCCGCGCACCGGCACCGGCACCGGCACCGGCCGCGCCGCGCGCGGTGCGCGAAACCGCCGTCGCCAGCAGCGAAGGCAGTTCCATCCGCGTCGGCATCGACAAGGTCGACGCGCTGATCAACATGATGGGCGAGCTGGTGATCACCCAGTCGATGCTCAGCGATATCGGCGAGCACTTCCACATCTCCCAGCTCGAACGCCTGCGCGAGGGCCTGCTGCAGCTGGAGCGCAACACGCGCGAGCTGCAGGAGAGCGTCATGCGCATCCGCATGCTGCCGATCGGCTCGGTGTTCAACCGTTTCCCGCGGCTGGTGCGCGACCTGGAGCGCAAGCTCGGCAAGCAGGTAAAGCTGGAGCTGCACGGCGAACACACCGAACTGGACAAGACGGTGCTGGAGAAGATCGGCGACCCGCTGGTGCACCTGGTGCGCAACGCGATCGACCACGGGCTGGAGTCGCCGGAAAAGCGCCGCGCCGCCGGCAAGCCGGAAACCGGCACGCTGCGGCTCGATGCCTACCACGAGGGCGGCAACATCGTGGTGCAGATCAGCGACGACGGCGCCGGCCTCAACCGCGCCGCCATCGTGGCCAAGGCCGAGCAGCGCGGCCTGGTGCGCCCCGGCCAGGAGCTCGACGACGCCGAGGTGGCCGAGCTGATCTTCCAGCCGGGCTTTTCCACCGCCGCGCAGGCCACCGACCTGTCCGGCCGCGGCGTGGGCATGGACGTGGTACGCCGCAACGTGCGCGACCTGGGCGGCAGCGTGGGCGTGCGCAGCCAGAGCGGCAAGGGCAGCGTGTTCACCATCGCCCTGCCGCTCACGCTGGCGATCATCGACGGCCTGGTCACCGCGGTGGGCGAGGAGCGCTACATCGTGCCGCTGATCTCCATCGTCGAGTCGCTGCGGCTGCGCCCGGAGATGGTGCGCAAGATCGCCGGCGGCGGCGAGGTGTTCCAGTTCCGCAACGAATACCTGCCGATCATGCGCCTGCACCGCGCGTTCGGCTGCCGCGCGGCGGTCACCGAGATCGAGCGCGGCATCGTGGTGGTGGTCGAGGAAGAGGGCCGCCGCGTTGGCCTGCTGGTGGACGACCTGCTCGGCCAGCAGCAGGCGGTGGTGAAGTCGCTGGAGGCGCACTACCAGCGCGTGCAGGGCATTTCCGGCGCCACCATCCTCAGCGACGGTTCGGTCGCGCTGATCGTCGACGTCAGCGGCGTGGTGCGGTTGGGGCAACGCAGCAAGGCGGCTTGAACGGAGCGTGCCGCCGCGGCGCCGGCAGGCGCCTTTCGTGAAAAGTGCCGACGAACCGGGATGCGTTCGCCCGCGAGTGTTCCGGCGCCTGTGTGCGCCAACCTGCACGGCCATCGTGGCCGGCGGGCCTTCTATCCGAGGTTTGCGAAATGTTGTCCGTGATACGTGGTTTCTTTGACCGGTTGAGCCTCAATGCGCGGCTGGTGCTGGTGGTGTCCGTGGTCGTGCTGGGGCTGTTCGGCCTCACCGTGATGAACGCGTTGCAGGATCGGGCCGGCCAGATGGAAGGGCTCGAAAGCCTGCTGCGCAGCCAGATCGAGTCGGCGGTGTCGGTGGCCGACAGCTTCCACCAGCGTGCCGCCAAGGGCGAGTTCAGCGAGGCCGAGGCGCAGAAGCAGGCACTGGTGCAGATCCACCGGATGCAGTGGGACGACGGCGCCGGCTATGTCTTCGCGTTCGACGACGGCTACACGCTGACCCTTCACCCGGTGATGCTGGACAAGCTCGGCACCAGCGTGCGCGACATGACCGACCAGAACGGCAAGCCGATCTTCCAGGCGATGCACGACGTCGACATGAGGGACGGCCGCGGCCTGACCTACTACGACTGGCTCAAGCCGAGCAGCAAGAAGGTGGTGGGCAAGGTCACCTACTCCGAGCGCTACCAGCCGTGGGCCATGCACTTCGGCGCCGGCGCCTATTTCGACGACATCGACGCGCAGTTCCGCCACATCCTGGCGGACAACCTGGCCAAGGCCGGGCTGCTGGCGCTGCTGGTGATCGCCCTGGTGTGGATC
Source organism: Lysobacteraceae bacterium (assembly GCA_040255835.1). Classification (GTDB taxonomy): domain Bacteria; phylum Pseudomonadota; class Gammaproteobacteria; order Xanthomonadales; family Rhodanobacteraceae; genus Rhodanobacter. Next base: position 11,640 of record JBDZVT010000037.1, on the reverse strand, counting down.
TCCCTGCGCAGCATCCGCCGCAGCATCGGCGGCGAGCCGAACTTCGCGGTGGCCATGGCCACGCGGATCGCCGACGGCGACCTCGGCAACGACGATGGCGGCAAGGTGTTCGCCGCCGGCAGCCTGCTGGCCGAGCTGGCGCGCATGCGGGGCAAGCTGACCGGCATCGTGGGCGAGGTGCAGCACGGTTCGCAGGCGGTGAGCAGCGCGGCGCAGCAGATCGCCAAGGGCAACGACGACCTGAGCCAGCGCACGCAGGAACAGGCCTCCAGCCTGGAGGAGACCGCCGCCTCGATGGAGGAGATGACCTCCACCGTGAAGCAGAACGCCGAGAACGCCAGCTACGCCAACCAGCTGGCCACTGGCGCCCGCGAGCAGGCCGAGCGCGGCGGCGAGGTGGCGGCGCAGGCGGTGGCGGCGATGGAGGAGATCAACGCCTCCAGCCGCAAGATTGCCGACATCGTGGGGCTGATCGACGAGATTGCGTTCCAGACCAACCTGCTGTCGCTCAACGCCGCGGTGGAAGCGGCGCGCGCCGGCGAGCAGGGCCGCGGCTTCGCCGTGGTGGCCAGCGAGGTGCGCAGCCTGTCCCAGCGCAGCGCGGCGGCGGCGAAGGAGATCAAGGGCCTGATCAACGAAAGCGTGGAGCGGGTGCAGGCCGGCAGTGCGCTGGTGGACCAGTCCGGCGCCGCGTTGACCGGCATCGTCGAGAGCGTCAAGAAAGTCACCGACATCGTGGCCGAGATCGCCGCCGCCAGCCAGGAACAGTCCGCCGGCATCGACCAGGTCAATCGCGCGGTGATGCAGATGGACGAAGTCACCCAGCAGAACGCGGCGCTGGTGGAAGAGGCCGCCGCCGCGGCGCGCGCGATGCAGGAGCAGGCGCTGGAACTGCAGCGGCAGATGAAGTTCTTCCGGCTCGATGGCGCCGCCGAGGCCGCGCCCGCGCCGGCCGCCGTGGTGGCCGATCCCGCGCGCGTGGTGGAACTGCCACGCCGGAGCGTGGCCCGCGCCGCCGAGCCGACCCCGCGCCGCGCGGCGGCGGCCGGCGCCTGGACCGAATTCTGACCCGGCGCACCGGCTGGTTCCCGGCTCAAGTTTCCACCCGCCGGGCCGACACAGGTCATGGAGAAAGGGTGGCCGCAGCCGCCCCATCACGAGGTAACAGGCTCATGCACGACAACACCGAGGATGCGGCACCGACGGTGCAGCAGCTGACTTTCAACCTGGCGGGCGAGGAGTACGGCGTCGACATCCTGTCGGTGCGCGAGATCCGCGGCTGGTCGCGGGTCACGCGCATCCCGCAGACGCCGGAGCACCTGCTCGGCGTGCTGAACCTGCGCGGCGCGATCGTGCCGATCATGGACCTGCGCCTGCGCTTCGGCCTGGAGCGCGAGAGCTATGGCGACAGCACGGTGGTGATCATCGTGGCGGTCGCCGAGCGCCTGTTCGGCATCGTGGTCGATGCGGTCTCCGACGTGGTCGACATCGACCCGGCCGCGATCAAGCCGGTGCCCGACATGGGCGCCGTGGTCGATACCCGCTACCTGAAAGGCCTGGCCACCCATGTCGAACGCATGGTGATGCTGCTGGACGTGGACAAGCTGATGCGTCCGGAAGACGTGGAAACCCTGGATGCCGCGATGCCGGACGTCCGCGAAGTCGAAGTTGCCGCTTGAACCGGGAAACAATCATGAAGATCAAGAATGTACTGGCACGTTTCACGAGGCTGCCCATCGTCACCGTCAAGGCGCGCCTGATCGGCGTGTTCGCGCTGCTCGGCATCATGCTGGTGGTCGGCGCGGCGGTTGGCCTGGGCGTGATGTCCTGGCAGAACGAAGGCATGCGCCAGAGCTACGAAGAGGCGATGGTGCCGGCCAGCCTGATGGGCCAGCTGCGCGCCAAGTCGCTGCTGAACTTCATCGTGCTGGGCGAGGCCGCCGGTGCGATCGACAAGCCCGACCAGGTGAAGCAGAAGGTTGCCGAGTCGGAGCAGATCCAGAAGGACATCGCGGCGATCAACAAGAAGCTGGCGGCGATCCACCTGAGCCCGGAAATCGCCGCGAAGTACAAGGACTACAACGACACCACGCCGGACTATGCCGACGCGCTGAAGGAGATCTACGACGGGCTCAACTCCGCCGATACCGGCACCGCCGACATGATGGACATGCAGCTGCGTCCGCTGCTGATGATGCGCCAGACCACGCTGGACAAGCTGGTCAACGCGCAGGGCGACGCCGTGCAGGGCATCTACCAGGCACAGGTCAAGCGCTATGGCTTCGTGCAGGCCTCCACCCTGTCGGCACTGGTCGGCGGCCTGCTGCTGGCGCTCTTCGTGGCGGTGATGCTGATCCGCTCGATCACCGGCGCGCTGCGCCACGCGGTCAAGATCGCCGACGACATCGGCGAGGGCCGGCTGGGCCATGACATCCGGGTGGACCGCAAGGACGAGTTCGGCCGCCTGCTGCTCGCCTTCCGCAACATGGACCAGCGCCTGGGCGAGATCGTCGGCGAGGTGCGGCTGGGTTCGGACGCGGTCAGCACCGCCGCGCAGCAGATCGCGCGCGGCAACGACGACTTGAGCCAGCGCACCCAGGAGCAGGCCTCCAGCCTGGAGGAAACCGCCTCGTCGATGGAGGAGATGACCTCCACCGTGAAGCAGAACGCCGAGAACGCCAGCCACGCCAACCAGCTCGCCCGCGGTGCCCGCGAACAGGCCGAGCGCGGCGGCGAGGTGGCCGGCAAGGCGATCGCGGCGATGACCGAGATCGACGCCTCCAGCCGCAAGATCGGCGACATCGTGGGGCTGATCCAGGAGATCGCGTTCCAGACCAACCTGCTGGCGCTCAACGCCGCCGTGGAAGCGGCCCGCGCCGGCGAGCAGGGCCGCGGCTTCGCCGTGGTGGCCGCCGAGGTGCGCAGCCTGGCCCAGCGCAGCGCCGGCGCAGCCAAGGAGATCAAGGGCCTGATCAGCGACAGCGAAGAGAAGGTGCGTTCCGGCTCGGAGCTGGTCAACCAGTCGGGCAAGGCGCTGGCCGAGATCGTCGAGAGCGTGAAGAAGGTCACCGACATCGTGGCCGAGATCGCCGCGGCCAGCCACGAGCAGTCCGCCGGCATCGACCAGGTCAACAACGCGGTGATGCAGATGGACGAGATGACCCAGCAGAACGCCGCGCTGGTCGAGGAGGCCTCGGCGGCCGCCCGCGCGATGCACGAGCAGGCCGACGAGCTGGCCCGCCAGGTGGCGTTCTTCCAGGTGGGCGGTGGCGGCGAACCCGCCGCTGCGTCGCCGGTGGCGGCCGTCGCGGTCGAAACCGAGGCCGTGCTGGCCGCCGTGCGCAAGGCGCGGCCGGCGGCCCGTGCGGTGGCCGAGGCCGACGCCGCCGCGGCCGGTGCGTGGAAGGAGTTCTGAGGATGGACGCGATGGCCGGCATGCCCGTGGCCGACATCGCCGGCGGGCCGCGCCTGGGGGACCGCGAGTTCGAGTTCCTGCGCAAGTTCGTCTACACGCACTGCGGCATCTCGCTGGGCGAACACAAGCGTCAGCTGGTGCAGGGCCGCTTGTTCCGCCGCCTGCGCGCGCTGGGCCTCAAGCAGTTCAGCAGCTACTGCGAGCTGCTGCAGCGCGACCCGCAGAGCGAACTGGGCGAACTGGCCAGCGTCATCAGCACCAATGTCACCTCGTTCTTCCGCGAGGCGCACCACTACGACCTGCTGGTCGCCGAGCTGCTGCCGCGCTGGCTGGAAGACAAGCGCCGCAGCGGCGAGCGCCTGCGCATCTGGTCGGCGGGCTGTTCCACCGGCGAGGAGCCCTACGCGCTGGCGATGGTGCTGGCCGAGGCGGTCGAGCAGCACGGCGCGAGCGGCGTGGACGCGAAGATCCTCGCCACCGACCTGTCGCCGCAGGCGCTGGAAACCGCGCGCCGCGGCGTCTACCCGCTGGAGCGGCTGGGCGGCGTCAGCGACGCCCATCGCCGCCGCTGGATGCTGCGCGGCGCGGGCGAGTACGAGGGCCTGGCCAGCGTGCACCCGAAGCTGCGCGAGCTGGTCACCATCCAGCCGCTGAACCTGTTGCACGAGTGGCCGATGAAGGGCCCGTTCGACGCGATCTTCTGCCGCAACGTGGTGATCTATTTCGACCAGCCGACCAAGCAGCGCCTGTTCCGCCGCTACGCGGAGCTGTTGCCGGTCGGGGGCTACCTGTTCCTGGGCCACAGCGAATCGCTGCATGGCATCAGCGAGGATTTCGAACTGATCGGACGCACCGTCTACCGGAAGCGCGGTTGATGGATGTGCAGCTGGCCGACCGGCGCAAGGCACCGGCACTTTCCGCCGCGCCGCCGGGCTTCGAGCACCTGCGCCGGTTCTGGGACCCGGTGCAGGCCTGCATGACGGTCAAGGTGCTGCCCGGCGAGTTCTACGTGAGCGACCAGGAGGAAATGCTCAGCACGGTGCTCGGCTCGTGCGTGTCCGCCTGCATCCACGACGTGCGCCGCGGCATCGGCGGCATGAACCATTTCATGCTGCCCGAGCCGCTCGGCGAGCGCGACGGCTGGTCCTCCACCGTGGGCCGCGCGGCGCGCTACGGCTCGGACGCCATGGAGCAGTTGATCAACGCGATCCTGAAGGCCGGCGGCCAGCGCGCCGACCTGCGCGTCAAGGTGTTCGGCGGCGGCCGCGTGCTGGCGCGCATGAGCGACGTGGGCCAGCGCAACATCGACTTCGTGCAGCGCTACATCGCGGCGGAGAACCTGCCCCTGGTGGCCTCGGACCTGGGCGACGTGTTCCCGCGCCAGGTGCAGTTTTTCCCGCACAGCGGCCGTGCCCGCGTGCGCCTGCTCCGGCGCAGCGACGACGTGGCGCTGGTGGCCGGCGAGAGCGGTTACCTCAAGCGTTTGGCAAATGATCCGATAAAGGGTGAGGTGGAGCTGTTCTAGCGGCGGGCGACGGGGAGGGAGGTGGCAGCACCGCTCGTACCCCGCGCGCGATCCGTCCGGTGCCATCCATCCGCAGACAAGACAAGGCAGAAGCAGGCAATGACTAGGGTGCGCGTTCTGGTGGTCGACGATTCCGCATTGGTGCGCAAGCTGATGTCGACGATGCTTGCCTGCGATCCGGAGATCGAGGTGGTCGGCACCGCTGCCGACCCGCTGATCGCCCGCGAGAAGATCAAGCAGCTCTCCCCCGACGTGCTGACCCTGGACGTGGAAATGCCGCGCATGGACGGCATCACCTTCCTGGAAAACCTGATGCGGCTGCGGCCGATGCCGGTGGTGATGGTGTCCTCGCTGACCGTGGAAGGCGCCGACGTCACCCTGCGCGCGCTGGAGATGGGCGCGGTCGACTTCTTCGCCAAGCCCGACCACGACCTGGCCAGCCGCTTCGGCGAATGCGCGCAGGAGATCTGCGACAAGGTGAAGCACGCCGCGACCACCCGGCCGCGCGCCCGCACCACGGTGCGCAAGCTGGACGTGGCGCCGCGCCTGTCCGCCGACGCGGTGCTGCCGCGGGTGCGGACCGCCAACAGCCGCGGCGGCAGTCCGATCATCGCCATCGGCGCCTCCACCGGCGGCACCGAGGCGGTGCGCGTGGTGCTGGAGGCGATGCCGCCGGATGCCCCGCCGATCCTGGTAACCCAGCACATCCCGGCGGCCTTCAGCGGCCCGTTCGCCGCGCGGATGGACCGCTGCTCGGCCATGCGGGTGTGCGAGGCCAGCGACGGCCAGCCGATCCAGCAGGGGCACGCCTACATCGCACCGGGCAGCCACCACCTGCTGGCGATGTGGGACGGCGCGAAGTACGTCTGCCGCCTGCACGACGGCCCGCCGGTGAACCGCCACAAGCCGTCCGTCGACGTGCTGTTCCGCTCGATGGCGGCCAGCGTGGGCAAGGCCACCGTCGCCGCGCTGCTGACCGGCATGGGCGACGACGGCGCGCGCGGCCTGCTGGAGCTGCGCCAGGCCGGCGCCAGCACGCTGGTGCAGGACGAGAGCAGCTCGGTCGTGTGGGGCATGCCCGGCGCCGCGTGGAAACTCGGCGCGGCGGGCGAAATGCTGCCGCTGGACCATATCGCGTCGCGCCTGCTGGCCCTGGCGCGCCAACCCCTCGCCGGCGCGATGCGCGCCTGATCAGGAATCCGATCATGACTTTCCCGCTCTCTGCTCTTGCAGCCCGTCCCGTCGCCGGCGTCGTCGCCAGTACGGTGGCGCTGCTGCTGTCGCTGGTGTGGCATCCCGCCTGGCTGGCGCCGCTGCTGGTGGTGCTGCTGACCGTGGTGTGGATCGTGGAGACGCGCCACCGCGCCGTCCCCGCCCCCGACCCCGCCGAGGCCGCCCACGCCGGGCCGGTGCGCGAGGCGCTGGAGGACGTGCGCGGCGCGCTGGTCGACGAACTGGGCCATGCCAGCCGCGAACTGCACCAGGGGCTGGGCCTGCTGCGCGACGCGGTTTCCGAACTCGGCGGCGGTTTCGACGGCCTGTCCAGCAAGACCGCGCTGCAGCAGTCGCTGCTCAAGCAGATCATCGAGGTGCAGGGCAGCGGCGTGTCGATCCAGGATTTCGCCACGCGCACCGGCGACCTGCTGGAGCACTTCGTGGGCATGATCGTGCAGATGTCGCGCGAGAGCCTGCGCATCGTCTACCGCATCGACGGCATGGCCAGGGAAATGGACGCGGTGTTCGGCCTGCTGAAGAACGTCAACACGATCGCCGAGGAGACCAACCTGCTGGCGCTCAACGCCGCGATCGAGGCGGCGCGTGCGGGCGAATCCGGCCGTGGCTTCGCCGTGGTGGCCGGCGAGATCCGCAACCTGGCCAGCAACTCCAACCAGTTCAACGAACAGATCGGCAGCCACGTCGAACGCGCGCGCGCAGCGATGGAGCAACTGCGCGGCCTGGTCGGCACGATGGCCTCGCAGGACCTCAACGTGGCGCTGTCGGCCAAGGGCGGCATCGACGCGATGATGGCCCACGTCACCGAGTCCGACGCGCGCACCAGCGCGGTGGCGGACCAGGTCGTGGAGATCAACCGCGGCCTGGGCTCGGACGTCTCCACCACGATCCGCTCGCTGCAGTTCGAGGACATCCTGAGCCAGCTGATCACGCAGACCCGCGCGCGGCTGGTGGAGCTGCAGGAGATCACCGCCGAATGCACCCGCGACATCGAGGAGCTGGCCTGCGCGTCGATGGACGCCGAGGCGCTGGAGGAGCGCGCGCTGCGCGTGCGCAGCCGGCTGGCGGTGCAGCGCGAGAAGGCCCGCCTGCGCTCCCGCGGGCCGGCCCTGCAGAGCAGCATGGACGCCGGCGAAATCGAACTTTTCTGAGGATTGGCCATGATTGTTCACCACGACAGCGAAAGCGATTGCCTCAGCCTGCAACTGGGCGAGCGCTTCGATTTCAGCATCCATCGCGAGTTCCACGACGCCTGCCTGGGCGCCGGCCGCGTGGCGCGCAGCTACCTGATCGACCTGGCCGAGGTCACCCACATGGACAGCTCCGCGCTGGGCATGCTGTTGCTGCTGCGCGAACACGCCGGCGCCGACCATGCCGACATCCGCATCGTCAACGCCAACAGCGAACTGCGCGGCACCCTGCGCGTGGCCGGCTTCGACAAGCTGTTCGTGTTGCATTGAGCGGGGAATCGGGAATAGGGAACAGGGAATCGGCGCAGCGCGATCGGAGAACCCCTCTCCCGTCGGCGACTGGAAGGAGTCCCCTTGCGGGTGAGAGGGGCAGGGGTGAGGGTGCGGGCGGAGCGCGCAACTCCATCGTCACCGTGCCTTGGCAAAGGGAGCCGCATGTCGTTCCACGGTCGATAGAGAGTCGGGACAACAAAAAGGCTCCTTGCGGAGCCTTTTTGCTGTCCTGAAAGCGGGGCTTACCAGGAGCGGACCTTCACCACGCTGGCGGTGAAGCTGGCGATGTTGCGCTGGTAGTGGAACAGGCGGCCGAGGTCGAACGAGACCGACTGGCCGGGGGAGATGTTGGAGGTGCCGGCCGGCCAGGCCTGCTTGGACTGCAGGACATTGCCGGCGTCGTCCTTGAGCTCGATGCGGATCTGCGCCGCCGAGGCGGTGGTGCAACTGTTCACCAGCTGGCCGCGCAGGCTCAGCTTGCCGGACAGCCCGCTGGCGGCCGACGGGGTGAATTCGGTGATCGCGAAGTCCTTGATCGAGCATTCGGCGTGCACGGCCACGGGGGCCAGCAGCAGGGCAGTGGTCATGAGCAGAGTTTTCATGGGTCGATGCATCCCCTGAGGTTGTGAGGTGGGTACCCTTTGTTCGGCCGACCGGGCCAAATCTTTAGGGACCACCGTCACCCCGCCCGCCGGTGGGGGCGGAATCGGGGCGGTTTCGGATGCCGAAGGGGGCTTCAGGCCGCCGTCGCGGCGGTCACAACCACTTGTTGCGCTTGAGCGCGGTGTAGATGCCGCCCACCACGCAGATCATCACCACGATGATCGCCGGGTAGGCCCACGGGCGGCCGAGTTCGGGCATGTGCTGGAAATTCATGCCGTACCAGCTGGTGAGCAGGGTCGGCGCGGCCAGCATGGCGGCCCAGCCGGCGAGCTTCTTCATCACCTCGTTCTGGCCGAAGGTGACCAGCGAGAGGTTGACGTTGATCGCGGCGGTGAGCATCTCGCGCATGGCGCTGATCGACTCGTTGACGCGGAACACGTGGTCGTAGACGTCGCGGAAGTACGGGCGCAGTTCGTCGGGGATCAGGCCCTGGTGCAACCGCACCAGCTGGCTGGTGATGTCCTGCAGCGGCGCCACCGCCAGGCGCAGCGTCATCAGGTCGCGCTGCATGTCGTAGAGCCGGTGCACCGTGCTGCGTTTGAAGGTCTCGGCGAAGATGTCCTGTTCGAGCACGCCCAGCTCCTCGCGGAAGTCGCGCACGATCGGCAGCAGGTTGTCCACGATCAGGTCGAGCACGCCGTAGAGGCCGTAACTGGGTCCGTTGGCAAGCAGCTCGGGCACGTTCTCGCAGGCGCGCCGAGCCGGGGCGTACGACAGCGAGGCGCCGTGGCGCACGGTGACCAGGTAGCGCGCGCCGAGAAAGATCTGGGTCTCGCCGAACTTCAGCTCGGCGTCGATCAGCTGCGCGGTCTGCACCACCAGGAACAGCGAGTCGCCGTAGGTCTCGATCTTGGTGCGCTGGTGCGCGGTGTGCGCGTCCTCGATGGCCAGGTCGTGCAGGCAGAACTCCTCCTGCAGTTTTTCCAGCAGCGGCTCGTCCGGCTCGTGCAGGCCGACCCAGACGAAGGTATCCGGGCTGGCCAGGATGTCGCTGATGGCGTCCAGACTGATCTCGCCGATGCGCGCGCCGTCGCGATGGTAGGCGATGCAGTTGACCACCATCGGCTCGGCGACGGGTGCAAGTGCGGCGGGCGATGGCGAGGTCGGGACCATGCCCCATGATGCCGTGAGCGCCGGGGCGGAGCAACGCGAGTGCGGGGAAATCAGCGGTTGCGGCGCAGGCTCCACGCCAGCGCCAGCCAGCAGGGCAGGGCGAACAGCAGCCACGGCTGGTTCTGC
>JBDZVT010000037.1:0-2002 GCA_040255835.1 Lysobacteraceae bacterium | reverse complement strand
GCGAACAGCAGCCACGGCTGGTTCTGCTGCACCGTGCCGGGCAGCAGGTGCAGCGCGAGGGAGGCGAGCAGGGCCAGCAACTGCAGCACGATCACGCCATCGACGAAACGCGAGGCGGCGAAGCCGCGGCGCGTGCGCCACAGCGTGGGCAGCAGCAGCCACGCGAGCGGATTGAACAGCAGCAGGTTGGCGTTGGCCCAGGCGGAATGGTGGGTGGTCAGCGTCCACAGGCCCAGCAACACCACGCCGACCAGGCCGGCCAGGAACAGGTACAGCGTGCCCAGCAGGGCATGCCCGAGCGGCCACCAGCGGCGCGTGGCCAGCAGCAGCGCGGCCAGCACGAGCCCCGCCGTGCCCAGCGGCAGGCGCAGGTCGGGCGGCGAGGCCGGCGGCGGGACGAGCCGGTTGGGCGACACCACGCGCTCGTCGCGCACCAGCGGCCGGCTGCCGCCGTCCGCCCCGACGATCCGCACCTGGCGCAGCTGCGCCTGCAGTACCGAGGGCAGGAAACTCTCCTGCCACGCCGTCAACGGCTGATCGGCATAGGGCCCCAGGCCCAGGTCCAGCATCAGCATCAGCCAGGGTTGCGCGCTCATCAGCCGCACCGTCTGCTGGCGGTAGGTGAGCGCGCCCGCGCGCGCCTGCAGCAGGCTCCTGATGGCGCCGCCGACGGCGCCGTCGAGCGCATCGCGCACGCGGGTGGCGCAGTTGTCGACGTAGTAGTCGTAGTCGTAGCCGGCGTTCTGCGGGCGCAGGTTCCACAGCAGGTCGTCGCGCAGGGCGGCGGCCTGCGCGGCATCCAGCGCCAGCCGCTGGCGCGTCACCGAGCGGCCGACCTCGGCGTAGTAGGCCTCCTCCGGCGCGCTGGTTTCGGCATCCATCATGTAGCGCATGCGGCCGCGGGCGAAGTTCAGGAGGAAGTTCTTCTCCTCGAAATCGAACACGCCGTAGTTGAAATTGACCGATTCGCCCGAGACGCGATCGCGCACCTCGATGGCGTCGTGGCCGAAGCGCTCCCAGTAGATGTCACCGGGCCCGTAGGTCACCAGCGACACCTCGAGGTCGGCGCCGGGCGCCTCGGCGATGCCTGCGCGCGCCGGTGTTGGCGCGGCGAGCACGAGCAGGGCAAGCAGCAGGGTCGCGCGACGCAGCCAGTCCATGCGCAAGGTCAGGAAGCCATCAGGCCAGGCCGCCGGGCCACGCGGAACTGCTGCACGCGCCGGTCGTCCGCCGCGGTGACGTGGAACAGGTACTCGCCCATGGCCACCTCCTCGCCCACCTCCGGCAGGTGGCCGAACTCGGCGGTGACCATGCCGCCGACGGTGTCGTACTCCTCGTCGGGGAAGCCGGCGCCGGTCTGCTCGTTGAAATCCTCGATCGGGGTGAGCGCGCTCACCAGCCAGTCGCCGCCGGGCTGCTCGTGCATCAGCTCGGGCTCTTCCTCGTCGTCGTGCTCGTCGTCGATCTCGCCGACGATTTCCTCCAGCACGTCCTCGATCGTCACCAGGCCGGCCACGCCGCCGTACTCGTTGACCACCAGCGCCATGTGGTTGCGGCTCAGGCGAAACTCCTCCAGCAACACGTTGAGCTTCATCGACTCGGGGATCAGCACCGCCGGGCGCAGGATCGAGCGGATGTCGAATTGCTCGGCCGCGCCGAAATACTTGAGCAGGTCCTTGGCCAGCAGGATGCCGAGGATCTCGTCCTTGTCGTCGCCATGCACGGGGAAGCGCGAGTGGCCGGATTCGACCACCGTGGCCAGCAGATCGGGCAGGGAGGAGTCCGCGGCGAGCATGACGATCTGTGCGCGCGGCACCATGACGTCGTCTACATCCAGCTCGGTGACCTTGATCGCACCCTCGACCATGGTGAGGGTGTCGACGGAGAGCAGTCCGTTGGTTTGGGCAGCCCGCAACTCTTCAAGCAACTCGTTGCGGTTGCGCGGCTCGCCGGAAAACAGGTGGCCCAGTCGATCCCACCAGGTGCGGTGGGCCGGGCCGCT
>JBDZVT010000059.1:0-4590 GCA_040255835.1 Lysobacteraceae bacterium | reverse complement strand
GAGGACGCCAACGGCGCGATGGTGGCGCAGACCATCATCGGCATGGGCCGCGGCCTGGGCCTGGAGGTGATCGCCGAAGGCGTGGAGACCGCGGCGCAACGCCAGTTCCTGATGACCCAGGGCTGCGACGTGTTCCAGGGCTACCTGATCGGCCGCCCGATGCCGCCGGCGGAGTTCGAGGCGATGCTGGAGAAGCATCCGGCTCCCGTCTGAGCGGCCGGTTCCGCGGGACGCGTGCACGTCAGCCAGTTGATCAACCCGCAAGGGTTTGCGCCGAGAGGCAGCGGGCGACACCCGTTTGCATTGACGGCCTCCCGCCGGTCGCGCAGCATGCTGCGCTGACTGACGGGTCGGATCGCGTTCCAGCAGGAACCGGCGGCCCGCCGATTTCGAAGGAGCAACCCGCCATGGCAATCTGTCCTGTATGCGGCCTTGACAAGCCGACGCTCCCGTTCCAGGGAGTCTGTTCCTGGGCCTGCAAGGCCAAGGCCCCAAGCGCACCGACCACACCGGTGAAGGCAGTTGCCCCGGTCCATGTTGCGCCAAAGCCTGCACCACTGACCTTGCGGGCGTTCTTCGCAAGTCAGTCGCCTGGCACACTGGTGGCGGCACGACGGCAGAACAACAGCAACAAGTTGTTCTTCCACAAGATCACCGCAGGGGGCTCGGAGGCGATGCGTCCCTCGGTATACCTGCAGGACTATCTGTCGAGGAACAACATCCAGGTCAGGGGCAAGGTAATCGTGAATTACCCGGTCAACAGCTGGATCAACCAGAACAGCGCGCTCGAGCAGACGCTGGCATCGCAAGAGGCCAGCACGCTGGATTCGGTGGTGGAACCGGTAGCTGTCGACGGCCAGCTGAAGGCATGGGAGCAGTTCAGTCTCGACCGACTCGGTCCCAGGCCGGGACTCGCCTCGCTGGGCGAGACGACGGCGCCGGTGAGCATCAGCAAGGCGCGGCGCATGTACCTGCTGGGCACGTTCTGTCTGCTCAAGAAGTTCGGGCTGATGTACGAGGCACGGACCCACGGCCACAACATCGCGGCCATGCTGGTATCGGGCGAAGGCGAGGTGCTGTCCTGGGGCGTCAACACCGGCGAATTCCGGCACGCCGAGGTCAACACGATCATCAACTATTTCCGGCTGAACCCGACCGCATCCCGGTTGCCGGCCAAGTCGGTCCTGTTCTCGACGTTGAAACCGTGCCTCATGTGCTCCACGCTCATCCAGTCGACATGGCACACCGATGGCGAGCCGCGGGTCTGGTACGGGATGATGGACGAAGGCGGCAGCGGCAGCACCACCTTGCTCGGCGAGTGGTCGAACGAGTTCAAGGCCGCTGACGTCGAACTCGACGTGTTCGAGTTGCTCAGCCCCGAAGGCACGCTGGACAGTGCCACCCGGACCAGCGGAACCAAACCCGTTCGCGTGGTCCACAACGGGCTCAAGGGCGATCTGTACGACAAGCTCACCAGCAGCGGCGGCAAGAGCCGCAAGATGAGCGCGGCGGACTGGGTGGACAAGAGCAAGGAGGTGCTCGAACTCATCGACGCTGCGCAGGCCACGTTCATCGCCAAGTCGAACAAGCCGCGCGACGACGGCCCCGCCAAGAAGGTGCTGGCTCACCTCAAGCCGTTCGTGACCTGAACCTTGGGCCGGGTCGGCCGCAAGCGAGACCGCGAATTTCCAGCGCAGCGTGGCAAGAAGACGACGCCGCTTGCGACCTTGAGAAAGCCCACCCTGGCCCAGATGCATGCGGTCATGCGGCTTCCTCCGGGACACGGGTCATGTTCGACACAATCAGGGACTGGCGTGCGCGGCGCATCATCACGCGACGACCGATCGACGAATCGCTGTGGCAAAGCGCCCTGCAGCGCTGCACCGCCGCGCGCCGGCTGGGCGCGTCCGACCAGGCGGCGCTGCGCGTGCTGGCCACGCTGTTTCTGGAGGCCAAGTCGCTGGAACCGACCGCGGGCCTCCGGCTCGAGGATGCCGACCGCGTCCTGATCGCCGCGCATGCCTGCGTGCCGATCCTGAAACTCGGCATGGACTGGTACGACGGCTGGCACAGCGTCATCGTGTACCCGGATGCGTTCGTGCCGCGGCGCGAACAGGTGGACGCTGCCGGCGTGGTCCACCACACCCGTGGCGCGCTGGCCGGCGAGGCGTGGGGGCGCGGGCCGGTGATCCTGTCGTGGGCGGACGTGCTGGGCGGCGGACGCACGCCGGGACACAACGTGATCATCCACGAGATGGCGCACAAGCTGGACATGCTCAATGGCGACGCCAACGGCTTCCCGCCACTGCACCGGCGCATGGATCGCCGGGTCTGGTCGCGGGTGTTCTCCGCGGCGTGGGATCGTCTCCGGCAGGCGCAAGGCGAAGGCCTGGACCTGCCGATCGACCCGTATGCGCTGGAGAACCCCGCCGAGTTCTTCGCGGTGGCCAGCGAGCAGTTCTTCGAGACGCCCGCCGCGCTGCGCGAGCATCTGCCGGAGGTCTACCGCCAGCTCGAGCTGTTCTACCGGCAACACCCGCTGTAGGCGAAGCCGCGCGCGCCGCGGCGTCGTGCCCGGCCGGCCTGCCCGGCGGTCACGGCCCCAGCAACTGCGGGGCGAAGGCGTGCCAGGCCGGTGCATCCCAGGCAAGCTGGACGGCAATGGCCACGGGCAGCGACACGCCCAGCCAGACCAGGTAGACGCGAAGCACTGCCGGGTGCCGGATCGTGTCCCACACGAACAGCGGCGACAACGCGAGCAAGGTGTAGAGGTCGGTCGAGAACGGGCCGGGATGGAGCGACGGCAACCAGGTGATCCGGTCGACCGCCGCCTGCAACGGCCACGCCGTCGCCAGGAACATCATCCGCTTGTGGAACCCGGGGTCGGTGCGTCGCGCGCGCAGGGCCAACCAGATGAAAACGGTGAACAGCACGCCTGCCTGCAGTTGCAACAACGCGATGTTGTCGAGAAAGAGCAGCGTTTGCCGCAATTGCTCGCGCACCGGCGGCGGCGCGGTCTGCGCGCCGTTCCACACCTGCTGGTAGAGCGTCGGCACCAGGATGAAACCCACCACGATGATGGCCGGCACCAGCACGAAAGCCGCGCGGCCGAGCAACCGGTGCCGGTCGCGTCGGCCGGTGGCCATCAGCCAGGACTGCGCCAGCAGCAACAGCAGGAAGCTGCCCATCAACACCGCGTGCACGTGCAGGATCGGCGGGAACGGCGGCCGCGCCCCGGCCCGGATCATGGCGAGTTTCGCCAGTGAATCCGGCACGAATCCGGTCAGGGTGATGGCGATGAAGAGGGCCGCCATGAAGACCCATATCCAGCGGTCGATGACCGCCGCCACCTGCGGCCGGGCCGACAGTTCCAGTGCCTGCGCGTGATTGATGCTCATGACGTCCCCCGGTGGAAGCGTTGAACCCCATGGCACGGGCGCCGGCACCTGGGCCCGGAAACCCGGGGCCACGCCGGCGTGGGTGCCTGCCCGAAACGGGCACTCCCCCTCCCTACCCATCGCACGTTCCAGACGCGCGAACGCGAGACCCTTGGTGCCCGCGCGCCGCCATGGTGAGCTTCCCCGCGCGCGACTGCAACAGCCATCTGGACGGCCAAAACCTGCCAGGGACAATGTGGCCGTGGAAGGTATGGAGGGATGGCCAGTCGCGCAAGGAAAGCCCGGAAATGGCACACGCATGCCGCGCCGACTCCGGCTACGCTGTCCGCCGCTTCCCCTGTTGCCGAACCGACCATGGGAGAACCACGATGACCTGCCGATCCACGCTCCTGTCCCTGCTGGCCGTCGTGCTGGCCGCCTGCAATGCGGCACCGAAGACCGCCGGCGATGCAGTCCCCGCAACGGAAACCGCCCCGCCGCTGTTCGACAGCTTCGGCGACCTGCACCGCGACGTGGCCAGCCGCGTGCCCGCCGCGCAACGCTATTTCGACCAGGGCCTGCGCATGGCCTACGGCTTCAACCACGAGGCGGCCGGGCGTTCCTTCGCCGAAGCGGCACGGCTGGATCCGCACTGCGCGATGTGCGTCTGGGGCCAGGCCCTGGTGCTGGGCCCGAACATCAACCTGCCGATGGACCCGGCGCACGCAAGCGAGGCCACCGCGCTTGCCGCGCGCGCCGCCAGCCTGGCCGCGACGGCCCGTCCGGCCGACCGCGCCCTGATCCAGGCATTGCAGCGGCGTTACGCCGACCCGGCGCCGGAAGACCGCACGCCCCTGGACCACGCCTACGCCGAGGCGATGGCGCGCGTGGTCGCGCAGTTCCCCGATGACGACGACGCGGCGACGCTGTACGCGGAGGCGCTGATGGATCTCTCGCCCTGGGCGTACTGGAAAAAGGACGGCGCGCCGGCCGCCTTCACGGCGCGCCTGCTCGGCGAACTCGAACGCGTGCTGGCGCGCAACCCGCGCCACATCGGCGCGATGCATTACTACATCCACGCCACCGAGTCCTCGCCCGAACCGCAACGCGCCGAGGCCTCGGCCGATGCCCTGGCCGCGCTGGCGCCCGGCTCGGGCCACCTGGTGCACATGCCCGCGCACACCTACATCCGCGTCGGCCGCTACCACGACGC
>JBDZVT010000036.1:0-26462 GCA_040255835.1 Lysobacteraceae bacterium | reverse complement strand
TCGGGTGCAGCTTGACCATCTTGTGGCCCAGCGTCTTGATGATGCGCCAGCCGCCGCCGGCAGTGCCCGCGGCCATGGTCAGCGCCGAGACCACCTTCACCCACACCGGGATCACGAAGCCGCCGGCGGGGTTCTCGTCGATGCGCAGGAAGCCGAGGATCCACGGCAGATGGTCGAACTCGTGCGCCGCGGTGGCGCCGGCCAGCGCCAGCGCGATGATGCCCATGCTCTTCTGCGCATCGTTCATGCCGTGCGCCACGCCCATCGCACCGGCCGAGAGGATCTGCGCCTTGCCGAAAAGCGCGTTGACGAACGGCGTGCGACCGAGCCGGCGCGACCAGCCCTGCCGGTTCGCGAACCACGCCAGCAGCGCGTAGAGCGCGCCCATCACGATGAATCCGATGACGAACCCGCCCACCGGGGACACCACCATCGGGATGATCACCTTGGGAATGACGCCGCTGCCCTTGAACCACCCGCCCTGGGTCCAGATCACCGAATCGAAGTTGTTGTCCGATGCGGCCAGCGCGGCGCCGACCAGGGCGCCGATCAGCGCATGGCTGGAGCTCGACGGCAGGCCCAGCCACCAGGTGATCAGGTTCCACGCGATCGCCGCCAGCAGCGCGCAGATCAGCAGCTGCGAGCTCACCTCCAGCACGCCGGCATTGATCAGGCCCGAGGCGATCGTGGCGGCCACGGCAGTGCCGAGGAACGCACCGACCAGGTTGGTGCCGGCGGCCATCAGCACGGCCTGGCCAGGGCTGAGCACCTTGGTGGCCACCACCGTGGCGATGGAGTTGGCGGTGTCGTGGAAGCCGTTGATGTAGGTGAACGCCAGCGCGATCACCACCACCGCGATGACGACGCTCATGCGCGCGCCCCTGTCGGCAACGCGGCAAGGCGGCGGCCAGCGGCCGGACGGGGTGCGGGGCGCAGGGTCACGAGCAGGCCCTCAGGAGTTCTTCAGCACGATCGAGTAGACGATGTTGCCCACGTCGCGGCACTTGTCGATGGCCTTTTCGATCAGCTCGAACAGGTCCTTGGCCAGCATCGCGCGCATCGCGTCGCTGCCCTCGACGTACAGGGTGCGGTAAGGCGCCAGCAGCATGCGGTCGCCCTCCGATTCCAGCGCCTGCAGGCGATCCTGCAGCTTCTTGACGCGATCGATGCGCAGGCCGTGGCGCAGCTCGCCGACCATCTCCACCACCACTTCGCTCGAATGCAGCAGCACCAGCGCGCGCTGCGCGAAATCCACGCCGCCCAGGCGCGCGGAGACGATCTCGTAGCGCTCGGCGAATTTCTCGACGGTCTTGGGGATCTTGTACAGCGAGGAGTTCAGCGCCTCGATGTCCTCGCGGTCCAGCGCGGTGACGAAGGTGTTCACCAGCCCTTCGCTGATCTGCGCGGCCAGCTCCTTCTCGCGCGCCCGGGTGGCCGCGAAGCGCGCCATCACCGCGCCCTGATCGGGCTTGGTGAGCAGGTCGTGCAGGGCCTGGGCGCTTTCGCTGGCGGCGGTGGCGCTTTGCTCCAGCAGGCCGTAGAACTTGTCGCCTTTGCCGAAAATCGTCTGCAGTGAAAACATGCTGGCCATGCCTGAGAAAAGCGGGATGCCCGAAATGTTACAGGATGGCCGTGCTGCCATGCATCATTTTCCGCGTGAAGCGCGGCCGCGCTGCCTTTACACTGTGCCCATGCACCCTCCGACACCTTCGCCGCGATGCTGACCGAAATCGCGCTCGTCTTCGTGCTTGCGCTGTGCAACGGCTTCTTCGCCCTGTCGGAGATGGCCCTGGTGGCCTCGCGGCAGAGCCGCCTGAAGCACATGGCCCGCACCAGCCGCAAGGCGGCCGCGGCATTGCGCCACGCCGAGGCGCCCGAGCGCTTCCTCTCCACCGTGCAGGTCGGCATCACCCTGGTCATGCTGATCACCGGCGCGGTCGCCGGCGACGCGCTGGGCGGCCACATCGCCGCCGCACTGAGCGGCGAGCGCATGGCCTGGCTGCTGCCCTACGCGCGCATCGTGGGCATCGTGCTCGGTTTCGTGCTGATCTCGTTCATCCAGATCGTGATCGGCGAACTGGTGCCCAAGCGGCTGGCGCTGGCGGCGCCGGAAAAGGTCGCCTCCTACGCCGCCATCCCGATGCTGGTGCTGGCCCGGTTGACCTCGCCGTTCGTCTGGCTGCTCAACGTGTCCAGCGACCTGCTGCTGCGCCTGCTGCGCGTCAACACGCGCGGCCGCGGCGTGGTCACCGAGGAGGAGATCCGCCTGCTGGTCGCCGAGAGCGTCGAGGCAGGCGTGATCGACGAGGACGAGCACAACATGGTCAACCGCGTGCTGCGGCTGGGCGACCGCACCGTGGACAGCGTGATGACGCCGCGCATGCGCATCGCCTGGCTGGACCTCACCGCGCCGCGCGAGGAGAACATCGAGGTGATGCGGCAGACGCCGTACTCGCGCTACCCGGTGTACCGCGGCGACGAGAGCGACGTGGCCGGCGTGGTCGAGGTCAAGCGCATGCTGCACAGCTTCGCCGAAGGCAAGCCGGAGCTGTTCGGCCACCTGTCCCGTCCGCTGTTCGTGCCGGCCACGGCGCGCGCCCTCGACCTGCTGGAGGAGTTCCGCGACGCGGAAACCCCGCTGGCCCTGGTGGTGGACGAATACGGCGAGATCGAAGGCCTGGTCACCGTCAACG
Organism: Lysobacteraceae bacterium; assembly: GCA_040255835.1. Taxonomy (GTDB): domain Bacteria; phylum Pseudomonadota; class Gammaproteobacteria; order Xanthomonadales; family Rhodanobacteraceae; genus Rhodanobacter. The sequence goes on along the minus strand of JBDZVT010000036.1, from coordinate 23,769 downwards.
ACCTGCTGGCGGCGGTAGTCGGCGCCAGCCAGATCGGCCACGGCGGCGGCGAGGAGGGCCCGATCACGCAGCGCGCGGACGGCAGCTGGCTGATCGACGGCGGCCTGTCCACCGACGACCTGCGCGAACTGCTGCGCACCAGCGAGCTGCCGGGCGAGGCGGACCACGACTTCCGCACCGTGGCGGGCATGGTGATGACCGCGCTCGGCCACGTGCCGCAGGTGGGCGAGGTGTTCGCCTGGCGCGGCATCCGCTTCGAGGTGGTCGACCTGGACGGCGCGCGCATCGACAAGCTGCTGGTCACCCCGGCCCCGTCGCTGGAACCCGCCGACGACGAGCAATAGCGAAGCTCTCGCCGCAGGGCGGCTGGCCACCCTACCGCCCGGCACCCCGGAACGATGACATGCAGGAGCGCACCCTGTGCGCGATGCTCTTTGTCACGTAACGAAAAGCATCGCGCACAGGGTGCGCTCCTACGAATCGCCCCGTTTCGCCAAACCTGCCATGCGCTGCGCGTCGGCCAGGATGCCGTGCAGCACGCGCAGTTCGCGCTGGTCCGGCTGGGCGCGCTGGAACAGCTTGCGCAGGCGCAGCATGATCGTGGTCGGTTCGCGCCCCTTGTGGAAATCGATGTCGTCCAGCGTCTGCGCCAGGTGGCGGTAGAACTGCTCCATCTGCGCAGCCTCCGCGGGCGGCTCGTCGTGTACCGGCGGCGGCGCGGGCACCGCGTCGCCCAGGGCCGCCATGCGCAGCTCGTAGGCCACCACCTGCACCGCCTGCGACAGGTTGAGCGAGCTGAAATCGTCCACGCTGGGAATCCGCACCATCGCGTGGCAGCGCGCCAGCTCCTCGTTCTCCAGCCCGCTGCGCTCGTTGCCGAACAGCAGCGCCACCGGCTCGCCCCGCGCCGCGGCGGCCAGCGCCTGGCGCGCCGCCTCGCGCGGGTCCAGCTCCGGCAGGGTGATCCCGCGCCGGCGCGCCGACAGGCCCAGCACGAAACTGCAGCCGGCCAGCGCGTCGACCAGCTCGCCGTGCACGCCGGCGGCAGCGAGCACGTCGTCGGCGCCGGCCGCCAGCGCGTTCGCCTCGCGGTCGGGGAAGTGCGCCGGCCGGACCAGCTCCATCCGCGCGAAACCCATGGTGCGGATCGCCCGCGCCGCGCTGCCGATGTTGCCCGGATGCGAGGTGCGCACCAGCACGAAACGGAAGCGGGCTGCGAGGTCGGCGGGGTCGGGCATGCGCGGATCGGCGTGGCGGGCAGAACGTACAAGGATAGCGGACTCGCGCCGAGGCGGGCCGCCAACGCCCCGTTGCAGCGGGCGGGCTGCTAGAATCGGCGGCCGCAAACCCCGCTCTCTTCCAAAGTCGATACCCATGGCCAGACCACACGTCACGATCGCGGCGCGCGCCGCGCGTTCCGCAGGCAACGTGATCCTGCGCTACATGAACCGCATCGACGGCCTGCACGTGGTCGAGAAGCAGCAGATGGACTTCGTCTCCGAGGTCGACAAGCTGGCCGAGGCGGAAATCGTCAAGGAACTGCGCCGCGCCTACCCCGATCACGCCATCCTCGCCGAGGAAAGCGGCGCGACCGGCAAGGGCCCGCTGACCTGGGTGATCGACCCGCTGGACGGCACCCACAACTACCTGCGCGGCATCCCGCACTTCAGCGTATCGATCGCGCTGCTGGAAAAGGGCGTGCCGATCCACGCGGTGGTGTTCGACCCGCTGCGCGACGAGCTGTACACCGCCAGCAAGGGCGACGGCGCCTACCTCAACGACCGCCGCATGCGCGTGGGCAAGCGCGAGAACCTGGGCGGCGCGATGATCGCCACCGGCTTCCCGTTCCGACAGCGCGAGCACCTCGCCGCGCAACTGGACATGACCCGCGCCATCCTCGGCCAGGCCGAGGACATCCGCCGTTCCGGCTCCGCCGCGCTGGACCTGGCCTATGTCGCCGCCGGTCGCTACGACGGTTATTTCGAGATCGGCCTGAAGGCCTGGGACATGGCGGCCGGCGTGCTGCTGGTGCACGAGGCCGGCGGCCGCTACTGCGACTTCGCCGGCCGCGACGGCATCCCCGCCAGCGGCAACATCATCGCGGGCAACCTCAACGTGGCCAGGGCGATGGTCGACGCCATCGGCGAGCAGGCGACGCCGGCGCTGCTCAAGGCCTGAGCGGCCCCGAGCAGACACCGCAGCCCTATTTCACCACCAGGTTCACCTGCATCGTCGGGTGGAACTTGCAGAACACCACGAAGCTGCCGGCCTTCGCCGTCATGCGCACCGTGGCGCCCGGCTTGAGGTCGACGTCGAAACTGCCGTCGCGCGCGGTGGCGCTGTGTTCCAGGATGCCGTGGTTGACCCACTCGATGATGTCGCCGGCGCGAACGTCGGCAGGCATCGGGCCGAAGGCCATCTTGTCGATCACCACCACGTGCACGCGCGGGGCGGCCACGCCGGCGGCGGTGGCCGGCGCAAAGCCGCCGACCAGCGCCAGCGCGATGCCGAGCAGAAGCATCATGCGCAACATGCCGCGCGCCCTACTTCAGGCTCTGCGCCAAGTGCTCGGCATGCATCTGGTGTGACTGGAACAGCTTCAGCCCGGTTTCCAGCAGCGACTTCAGCTCCGCGTTCTGCGCCGCGGGGATCAGCGTGCCGCTCAACGCGCCGTTGACGGTCTTGTGGAAGGCGACCTCGTTGGCCGCATAGGCCTTGTCGTAGGCGTCGCCACTCAACGCGTCAAGCTTGGTCTGTTCGGCCGCGGCGGCGCTGGCCAGCGACTGGCTGGTCGGGTTGTCCTCGGGCGTCACGCCCAATTTTTTCACCAGCGCCAGCGCCTGCTCGTTCACCGCAGCATGGTCGCGTGCCATCTCCTCGGCGAAGGCACGCACCTGCGGATTGTGCGACTTCTGCAGCGCCTGCTTGGCCGCGGTGACGTCGATCGCGCCGGCGGTGTAGGCGATGTGCGCGATCTGCGCGTCATTGAGCGCCGGCGCGGCCGCCTCGGCGTGCATGGCGGGCGCGGCGACCAGCACCAGGCCAAGGACGAGGGCAAACAGCGGCTTGTTCATGATGGGTTCCTTGCATGGATGGGCGGCGCGCAGCGGTCGCCCGTGCCCATCTGATGCAGCAGCGGCGCCACGGTTCCCGCGTCCGGTCGGGAACCGACGCGCGGGAACCTGGTGGCATGCAAACGCATCGGATCGGGTGTAGAAGGAGGACACCATGCCCAAGCAAGCCCTTGTTGCGCCCGTCGATTACGCCACGCTGGACGACCACGCGCTGGTGGCGCGCGTCCGTGGCGGCGAACGCGCGGCGTTCCGCCACATCATGCAGCGCTGCAACCAGCGCCTGTTCCGCGTCGCGCGCGCGGTGGTCGGCGACGACTCGGAAGCGGAAGACGTGCTGCAGGAATCGTATATGCGTGCCTACCACAAGCTGGATTCGTTCCGCGGCGAGGCGACGCTGTCGACCTGGCTGACCACGATCGTGCTCAACGAGGCCCGCGGGCGCCTGCGCAAGCGCCACACCATGGTGGGGCTGGAGCAGGTCGACGCCGCGCCCGACGATACGCACCAGATCATCCGCTTTCCTTCGGCCTTCGGCAGCGAGGACCCTGCCGCCTCCGCCGCCCGCGCGCAGATCCGCCACCTGCTCGAGCACGCCATCGACGAACTGCCGCCGGCGTTCCGCGTGGTCTACATGCTGCGCGAGGTCGAGGAATGCAGCGTGGAGGAAACCGCCAGCCAGCTCGGCATCAAGCCGGAAACGGTGAAGACCCGCCTGCACCGCGCGCGCCGCCAGTTGCGCGCCGCCTTGCACGACAAGCTCGCGACCACCGTGGGCGAGGCGTTCGCCTTCATGGGCCGACGCTGCGCCCGCGTCACCGACGCCGTGATGGCGCGGCTGGACGCCGAGGCCGGCGAGGCCTGAGGCAGATCAGGACGCGGCTGCCCCGCCCTCGCGCAGGAAATCGCGCAGGAACGGGATGGTGACGCGCCGTTGCGCGGCCAGCGAGGCGGCGTCCAGCTTGTCAAGCAGGTCGAGCAAGGCGCCGAGGTCGCGCGCGTAGCGGGCGAACAGCCAGTCGAGCACGCTCTCGTCCAGCTCGATGCCGCGCGAGGAAGCCTGCGCCTTCAGCACTGCGCGACGTTCCCCGTCGTCCAGCGGCTTCAGCGCGAACTGGGTGCAGGCGCCAAGGCGCGAGCGCAGGTCGGGCAGGCCGATGCCCAGTTGCGCCGGCGTGGCGTCGGCGGCAAGCAGCAGCGCGTGCCCTTCGCTTTTCGCGCGGTTGTAGAGGTCGAACAGGGCGTGTTCCGCCTCGCGCTGGCCGGCGATGGCGCCCACGTCGTCCAGCGCCAGCAGCTCGCTGCCGGCGACGCCGCGCAAGGCGGCTGCGGGATCGCCCATCGCGGCCAGCGGCAGGTATTGCACGCGCCGCCCCGCCGCAGTGGCGGCCTGGCAGGTGGCCAGCAGCAGATGGCTGCGGCCGCTGCCGCCGACGCCATGCAGGTAAATCCACGGCGCGCCGGGCTCCACGGCGAACGCGCGCAGCGCCGCCAGGGCGGGGGCATTGGCGCCGACGTGGAAATGCTCGAAGCGCTGGCGCCGCGGCCAGCGCAGGGCGAGCGGCAATTGCGGGTTCATTCGACCGGCCGGTCCCCCGGCGCGGGCTCGGCGGGCGCCACGACGGCGGCATCGCCGTCCGCCCGGACGGCCACCTCCACCTCGGCGATCACCGGGTCGGCCGGCCCTTCGTCGTTGTACAGCTCGCTCATCCGGTAGCGTTCGATCAGGTAGCGCAGCAGCACCAGGATCACCGACGCGGCCGGCAAGGCCAGCAGCACGCCGAGGAAGCCGAACAAGTAGCCGCCGGCCAGCACCGCGAAGATCACCGCCACCGGGTGCAGGCCGATCTTGTCGCCGACCAGCTTCGGCACCAGCACGTAGCCTTCCAGCAGCTGGCCCAGCGCGAACACGCCGCACACCATCAGCACGTGGGTCCAGTCGCCGAACTGCACCAGCGCGGCGATGATCGCGGCGACGAAACCGATGATGAAACCCAGGTACGGCACGAAACTGAGCAGGCCGGCGACCATGCCGATCAGCAGGCCCACCGATAACCCCACCAACCCGAGGCCGGTGCCGTAGAACACGCCCAGCGCCAGCATCACCAGCAGCTGGCCGCGCACGAAGGCGCCCAGGATGGCATCGGACTCGCGCGCCAGGTGGGCGATGGTCGGCTGCACCGAGCGCGGCAGCATGCCGTCGATCGTGGCCACCAGGCGGTCCCAGTCGCGCAGCAGGTAGAACGCCACCACCGGGATCAGCACCAGGTTGGTGAGCCACATCGCGATGCCCACGCCCGAGCGCGACACCTTGCCGATCACCGCGGTGGCGACGCCGCCGATCGAGCCGATGTGTTCCTTGACGGTACCGAGCAGGCGCTCGCTGTCGAAGGTGTGCGGATCCAGATGCAAGCGCGTCTGCAGCCACGGCCAGGCCACGTTCTGCGCCCAGTCGCCGTAGCGCGGCAGGTTGCTGACCAGGTTCTCGACCTGGTGGGCGATCATCGGGATCAGCAGCAGCAGCACGCCGATCACCACCACCAGGATCACCACGAAGACGATCGTGGCCGCCCACATCCGCTTCAGTCCCAGCCGCTCCAGCCGGTCGGCCAGCGGGTCGCCCAGGTAGGCGAGCATCGCGGCGATCGCGAACGGCATCAATACCGGCGCCAGCAGCCAGACCAGGTAGACGATGACGGCGGTGAGGGCGAACAGCTGCCAGCGCCGCGAGATCTCCTTGTCCTGGTTCACTCCGCCCGCCCCCGTCATCGCAGCCAGCGCAGGTTGGCGTCCGCGCCCGGGTGCGGCTCGCCCTGCAGCAGCAGGCGTCCGCCCGCGGCGAGGCTGGTGGCCAGCGCCGGGATCGGCACCGAGGCGCTGACATCCAGCAGGACGCCGTCGTTCACCGCGCCGATCGTCGTCACCTGGCGCACCGAGGGGTCGTTGTCCAGCGTGGCGAGCAGGTTGGCGTAGTCGTCGGCCGAGTCCAGGCCGCTCACCCACAGCTTGCCCTCGCTGGCGGCCGAGCCGATCACGTTGAGCTGCTTGCCCAGCCGGTCGACCAGGCCGTTGCCGGCATCGGCCAGCAGCGCATCCTCGTCCGCCCCCTGGTTGCTCCAGCGCTGCGCCTGGCCGCCCGAAATCAGCGTCCAGTCCGCGGTGCCGTCATGCAGCTTGCCGAGCAGAACCAGGCCGGTGTGGTATTGCCGGTTGATCCGCGCCAGCGTGGCCGGATCGGCCGCGGCCACGAGGGCCGGGTCCAGCCCGCTGTCGGGGGCGGGAAACACCACCGTGGTGCCGCGCGCCGCGGCGGTGGTGACCAGGTTGGCCAGTTCGCCCGGATCAGCGGCGCTGCCGTCGGCCTGCTGCACCAGCAGCAGCACCGGCGGCTTGATCCCGGCGCTGGCCACGCCGAGCTTGCCGATCAGCCGGCGCACCGAGGCCGGCGCGAAATCCACGTCCAGCACCAGGCCGGTGGCGGCACGCTGGTACTGGAACTTCTGCACCAGGGAGCCGGCGCTGGCCAGCGCCTGGGCATAGCCGGGGTTGCCGCGCAGGTCCTGGCCGCCGGCCACCCGCGCCATGACCTGGGCCAAAGCGGTGGAGAACGCCTGGTCGCGCTGTTCGTCGCTGGTGTCGGTCACCGGCACGGTGACCGAGTACGGCGAGCCGGCTGCCTGCGCGTGCAGGCGCGGCAGCGCCGCCAACCCCAGCAGCAGGAACACGATCCACAGGCGGTGCGGGCGCTTGGGCACGGCGATCTTCCTGGACAAAACACCGGTGAAGTCTGCCCAATCCCGCCGGCAGCGTCCATCGGTGCGCCGCGATGGCGACCGGATGCGGCGGGTTTCGGCGGCGCATCCTGCTAAACTTGCGCGTTTCTTCCACGCCGGTTTTTGCCATGTCCGACGCCCTCACCTACCGCGCCGCCGGCGTCGACATCGACGCCGGCAATGCCGTGGTCGAACGCATCAAGCCGCTGGTCAAGCGCACGTTCCGCCCCGAGGTGATGGGCGGGCTGGGCGGTTTCGGCGGCCTGTTCGATCTTTCCGGCCGGTACCGCGAGCCGGTGCTGGTCTCCGGCACCGACGGCGTCGGCACCAAGCTCAAGCTGGCCCAGCAACTGGGCCGGCACGACACCATCGGCATCGACCTGGTCGGCATGTGCGTCAACGACGTGCTGGTGCAGGGCGCCGAGCCGCTGTTCTTCCTCGACTACTTCGCCACCGGCAAGCTGGACGTGGACACCACGGTGGCGGTGGTCGGCGGCATCGCCAGGGGTTGCGAGCTGGCCGGCTGCGCGCTGATTGGCGGCGAAACCGCCGAGATGCCGGACATGTACCCGCCCGGCGAATACGACCTCGCCGGCTTTACCGTGGGCGCGGTGGAGAAGTCGCGGATGCTCGGCGGCGAGGCGATCGTGGCCGGCGACGTGGTGCTGGGCGTGGCCTCCAGCGGCCCGCACTCGAACGGCTATTCGCTGGTGCGCAGGATCCTCGAGCGCGCGGGCAACCCGCTCGACCTGGACCTGGGCGGCGTGAAACTGGCCGATGCGCTGATGGCGCCGACCACGATCTACGTGAAACCGATGCTGGAGTTGATGAAGGTGAGCCCGGTGCACGGCCTCGCCCACATCACCGGCGGCGGGCTGAAGGAAAACATCATCCGCGTGGTACCCGACGGCCTCGGCCTCGCGCTGGACGCCGCCGCCATCGTGCTGCCGCCGGTGTTCGACTGGCTGATGCGCGAGGGCAAGGTGGCGCGCGACGAAATGTGGCGCACGTTCAACTGCGGCATCGGCTTCACCGTGATCCTGCCGCCCGACGCCGTGGCCGATGCTTCCGCGCTGCTGGCGAAACACGGCCTGGCCAGCGCGGTGATTGGCGAAGTGGTGCCGGCGCAGGGCGATGAGCGCGTCCACATCGGCTGAACTTCATCCATGACCGTTCCACCACGCATCGCCGTGCTTGCCTCCGGGCGCGGCAGCAACCTCGCCGCCCTGCTCGACGCGCGGGCACGCGGCGAACTGCCGGTCGAGTTCGTGCTGGTCGGCAGCGACAAGGCTGCAGCCGGCGCGCTGCGCCTGGCCGAAGCGGCCGGCATCCCCACCCTGGCACTCGATCCGCGCGGTTATGCGGACCGGCGTGCGTTCGACCAGGACCTGCTCTCCCGCGTTGCAGCAAGCGGCGCCGACTGGCTGGTGCTGGCCGGTTTCATGCGCGTGATCGACGCCGAGGCGCTGCGTCCGTGGGTCGGTCGCGTCATCAACATCCACCCCTCGCTGCTGCCGAAGTACCGCGGCCTGCACACCCATCGGCGCGCGCTGGAAGCCGGCGACGCCGAACACGGCGCCAGCGTGCATTTCGTCACCGCCGAGCTCGATGGCGGCCCGGTGATCGCCCAGGCGCGGCTGGCGATCGAGGTCGACGACGACGAGCAGCGCCTGGCCGAGCGCCTGCTGCCGCTGGAACACCGCTTGCTGCCGGCCGTGCTCGGCCTGCTCGCCAGTGGCCGCCTGCAATGGCACGACGATGCGGCACACTACGCTGGGCAGCCGCTGGCGGCCCCGCTGCTGCTGGGCGACCACGGCCTGGAGTGATGCGCCATTCAGGCCGGCGCGGGCAGACTCCGCGCATGACCACGCGCCCCCTGCTTGCCACCCTGCTGGCCCTTTCCTTCTGGCTTGGCACCGCGACCGCGGCCACCCCGCCCGGTGCCTTCACCGCCACCTACAAGGTGTCGCGCGGGGGCAGCCCGATGGGCACCGCCACGATCAGCCTGCAGAACGACGGCAACGGCCAGTGGACGTACCGCAAGGCGGTCAAGGGCACCGGCGGCCTCGCCGCGCTGCTCGGCGCCAGCGTGGACGAAACCTCGCGCTTCCGCTGGAAAGGGGAGCTGCCCGAGGCGATCAGCTACGACTACGAGCTGCAGACCGGGATCAAGGACAAGCAGCGCCATCTGCGCGTGGACTGGAACACCAACCAGGTGCACGTCGAAGGCAACAAGGGCAGCGAGACCTATCCGGCCCAGCCGGGGATCGTCGAGCGCAACACCTTGCCGCTGGCCCTGGGCGTGGCGCTGCGCGGCGGCCGGCAGCAGGTGGCGCTGGCCGTCGCCGTGCGCCAGAAGGTGGAGACCCAGCAGTTCAAGGTGGCCGGCACCGAGGCCATCCAGGTCCCCGCCGGCAGCTTCCGCGCCGAGCGCGTAGACCGCACCGACGCCGACCGCGGTTTCAGCGCCTGGTACGCGCCCCAGCGCTACCCGCTGCCGGTCAAGCTGTCGCAGCACGACGGCGGTGACCTCACGATGGAGCTGGTGAGCTACCAGGCCGACTGATCCGCAGGAGCCCGCTCGCGGGCGATGCTGTTGTGCCGGGACTCGGCACTGGGGATTCGGCAAAAGCATCGCCCGCGAGCGGGCTCCTACGGGTGGGATGCGCCGCAGGGTGGGCTCAGCTCGGCAAGCGGCGGATCCGCGCACCGAGCACGCCGAGCTTTTCCTCGATGTTCTCGTAGCCGCGATCGATGTGGTAGACGCGGTCGACCACGGTTTCGCCGCTGGCGACCAGGCCGGCCAGCACCAGGCAGGCCGAGGCGCGCAGGTCGGTGGCCATGATCGGCGCGCCGCTCATGTGGTCCACGCCCTGCACCACGGCGGTGTTGCCTTCCAGGCGGATGTCGGCACCCAGGCGCTGCAGTTCGTGCGCGTGCATGAAGCGGTTCTCGAACACCGTCTCGGTGACCACGCCGGTGCCCTCGGCCACGCAGTTGAGCGCGGTGAACTGGGCCTGCATGTCGGTCGGGAACGCCGGATACGGCGCGGTGCTGATGTTGACCGCCTTGGGCCGGCGGCCGCCCATGTCCAGCTCGATCCAGTCCTCGCCGGTGGAAATCTGCGCGCCGGACTCCTCCAGCTTGGCCAGCACCGCGTCCAGCGTGTTGGCGCGGGCGTGCCGCGCGCGGATCCTGCCGCCGGTCATCGCCGCCCCGACCAGGAAGGTGCCGGTCTCGATGCGGTCGGGCAGCACGCCGTACTCGGCGCCGTGCAGGCGCTCCACGCCGTGGATCACCATGGTGGAACTGCCGGCGCCCTCGATCTGCGCGCCCATCGCCATCAGGCAATGCGCCAGGTCCACCACCTCGGGCTCCTGCGCGGCGTTGTCGATGATGGTGGTGCCCTGCGCGAGGGTGGCGGCCATCATGATGTTCTCGGTGCCGGTGACGGTGACCATGTCCATGGTGACGCGCGCGCCCTTCAGCCGCGAGGCCTTCGCCTTGATGTAGCCGTTCTCCACCGTGATGTCGGCTCCCAGCGCCTGCAGCCCGCGGATGTGCTGGTCGACCGGGCGCGAACCGATCGCGCAACCGCCCGGCAGCGAGACCTCGGCCTGGCCGAAGCGCGCCACCAGCGGGCCGAGCACCAGGATCGAGGCGCGCATGGTGCGCACCAGGTCGTACGGCGCCACGCAGGTGCTGGTGGTGCGCGGGTCGACGTGCATCTTCATGCGGTCGTCCAGCACCAGTTGCACGCCCATCTGGCCGAGCAGCTCGATGAAGGTGGTGACGTCGTGCAAGTGCGGCACGTTGCCGATGCTGACCGGCTCGTCGGCCAGCAGGCAGGCGGCAAGGATCGGCAGCACGGCGTTCTTGGCGCCGGAGATGCCGACCTCGCCATGGAGGGGCACGCCGCCGTTGATGAGGATTTTGGCCATGGGATGTTCGACTTCGGAAATGCGATTGAGGGGGACGGTGTGGGGTGCGGGTGACGGGACGGGGTTTTCGGCAGCCCCGGGTCAGGAATCCCCCGCGCCAGCCTCCTCGGGCGTGAGGGTCCGCAGTGCCAGCGCGTGGATCGCGCCGCCCATCAGGTCGCCGAGGGTGGCGTAGACCAGCCGGTGCCGCGCCAGCGGCAGTTTGCCGGCGAACTGGCTGGCGACCACGGTGGCCTCGAAATGCACGCCATCGGCGCCTTCCACCGTGGCCCGGGCGCCGGGCAGGCCTGCTTCGATCATCGCCTGTATGCGGCTGGGGTCCATGAACGTTCCGTGCGGGGTCGTGCCGGCGGCACCATGCCTGGCCGCGTGGCGGCACCATGGGGCGGGCAAAGACGTTAAAATGCGAATATGCCATGGTAATGGAATTCTTCTGGCACAGAAACGACGCCGGCGCCCCCTCCCTCATCCGAGCCCCCATGAACGCACGCATCGCCCCACCCGCGCCGAACGCACCAAACCCCGACGCCATCACCCGCAGCGCGCGCACCGTGATCGCCACCGAGGCTGCCGCGCTCGCGGCGCTGGAGCCGCGCATCGGCGACGACTTCGTGGCGGCCTGCCGCCTGATCCTGGGCTGCGCGGGCCGCGTGGTGGTCAGCGGCATGGGCAAGTCCGGCCACGTGGCGCGCAAGATCGCCGCGACCCTGGCCTCCACCGGCACGCCGGCATTCTTCGTGCACCCGGGCGAGGCCAGCCACGGCGACCTGGGCATGATCCTGCCGCAGGACGTGGTGCTGGCGATCTCCTACTCCGGCGAAACCGACGAGCTGCTGTTCATCCTGCCGGTGATCAAGCGCCAAGGCATCCCGCTGATCGCGATCACCGGCCGCGCCAGCTCCTCGCTGGCGCGCGAGGCGGACGTGCACCTGGACGGCAGCATTTCCAGCGAAGCCTGCCCGCTCGGCCTGGCGCCGACCACCAGCACCACGGTGGCGCTGGTGCTGGGCGACGCGCTGGCGATCGCGCTGCTGGAGGCGCGCGGCTTCACCTCGGACGATTTCGCCCGCTCGCACCCGGCCGGCGCGCTGGGTCGGCGCCTGCTGCTGCACATCAGCGACGTGATGCACACCGGCGAGGACGTGCCGCGCGTGCCGCCCGACGCCTCGCTCACCGAAGCGCTGATGGAAATGACCCGCAAGCAACTGGGCATGACCGCCGTGGTGGACGCCGACCGGCGCCTGCTGGGCGTGTTCACCGACGGCGACCTGCGCCGCGCGCTGGACGACGAGCAGGTCGACCTGCGCGGTGCCCGCGTCGCCGACCTGATGACCCGCGGACCCAAGACGATCGGCGCCGAGCGGCTGGCCGCCGAGGCGGCGCAACTGATGGAGAAACACCAGATCCACGCCTTGCTGGTGGTCGACGACGAGCAGCACGTCGTCGGCGCGCTGAACATTCACGATCTGCTCCGTGCGCGCGTGGTCTGATCCGTCTGCATCAGACGAACCCGACACGCCGCTCCCGATACCGCCGCCCCGAATGCCGTCCGCGCCCACCGACTACCTGGCCAACCTCCCCGCCGACCTCCTGGCCCGCGCCGCGCAGGTGCGGCTGGCCGTGTTCGATGTCGACGGCACGCTCACCGACGGGCGCCTTTGGTACGGCGAGGACGGTCGCGAGACCAAGGTGTTCCACGTGCACGACGGCCTGGGCCTGAAGCGCCTGCAGGCCTACGACGTGCAGGTGGCGCTGATCACCGCGCGGATCAGCCATCCGGTGGCCTTGCGTGCCGAAGAGCTGGACATCGCCCACGTCTACCAGGGCCAGGGCGACAAGCGCGCCTGCCTGGCCGAACTGCTCGACGCGCTGCAATTGCAGCCCGCGCAGGTGGCCTACGTCGGCGACGACCTGCCCGACCTGGCCCCGATGCGCATGGCGGGCCTGGCCGTGGCGGTGGCCAACGCGCACCCGTGGATCGCCGCCGAGGCCCACTGGCAGACCCGTGCGTGCGGCGGCGAGGGCGCCGCACGCGAGGTGTGCGACCTGATCCTGCATGCGCAGGGCCACGGCGACGCCGAACGGGAGCGTTGGCGGTGAGCTTGCGCTCGTGGCTGCGCGACCGGCGCCTGCCGGTCGCGATCGTGCTGGTCGGCCTCGCCGCGGGCGCCAGCCAGTTGCTGCTGTGGTGGCTGGGCCCGGCGCCGCGCGCGCGCGACTTCGTCGGGCCGCCGCGGTCGGGCTACACCTTGAACGACGCCCGCGTCACCGAGTTCGGGGAGGACGGCAAGCCCAGCGTGTACCTGCAGGCGCCGCGGGTGGACCGGCGCGAAGGCGACGAGTCGCTGTACCTGGACTCGCCCACGTTCCAGATCCCGTCCGCGCAGACCGGCGTGCCGCCATGGCGGGGAAAATCGCGCTACGGATGGGTCAACAAGCCGGGCACCGTGCTCAAGCTGCAGGGGCCGGTCGAGCTGCAGCGGGAGGCATTCACCGACGCGCAGGGCACGCCCCGCCCCGATGCCGGCGTGAAGACCTCGGAAGTCACCGCCTGGCCGCGGGAAAACCGGCTGGAAACGGACCAACCCGCCCAGCTCACGCAAGGCGACAGTAGAATGAACGGCGTCGGCATGCGCGCCAATCTCTCTGACAACCACCTGGAACTCCTCCATGACGTCCACGGCATCCTCTTTCCGCAGCCACGGAACGTTCCGGCTCGCCCTGCTCGTGCTGGGGGCGCTGCTGCTGCAGCCCGCCCTGGCCCGGAAGGATGACCGCAGCCAGCCGATGCGGGTGGTGCATGCCGATTCGTTCAGCGGTTTCAACGCGCCCAACAGCATCACCACGCTCAACGGCCACGTCGAGCTGAGCCAGGGCACGCTGAAGATCACCGGTGACCTGGCCAAGATCTACGTCGACGGCAACCAGCAGCTGAGCCGCATCGTGGTCACCGGCAACGCCCATATCCAGCAACTGGACGACGCCGGCAACCTGATGTCGGGCGACGCGCGCACGCTCGAGTACGACAACATCAAGGGCATCGCCACGCTCAAGGGCCAGGCCTCGGTGCACCAGCAGGGCCGCGGCGAGGCCCATGGCGACACCCTCACCTACGACACCCAGACCAGCCAGATGACCGGCAGCAGCGGCAACGACGGCATGGTGCACATGGTCTTCCTGCCCAAGCCTCAGCCCGCCCCCGCGCACTCCGCCGCCGAGCCACCCGCCGCCGCGTCCAGCAGCGCGACGCCGGCCGCCGCGGCCAGCAGCCCGGCTCCGCAGGAGCAGCACTGATCCCATGCTCTCGGCCGAAGGTCTGCAGAAAAGCTTCAAGGCGCGCCAGGTCGTGCGCCATTTCGCGTTCTCGATCCGCGAGGGCGAGGTGGTCGGCCTGCTCGGCCCCAACGGCGCGGGCAAGACCACCTGCTTCTACATGGTGGTGGGCCTGATCGAGGCCGACGCCGGCACGATCACCCTGGACCAGCGCGACATCACCGGCCTGCCGATGCATGCGCGCGCGCGGCTGGGCATCGGCTACCTGCCGCAGGAAGCCTCGGTGTTCCGCCGGCTCAGCGTCGCGGACAACATCATGGCGGTGCTGGAACTGCGCAACGACCTGGGCCCGCACCAGCGCGACGGCGAGCTGGAAAGCCTGCTGGACGAGCTGAAGATCGCCCACATCGCGGGGCAGAAGGGCATCAGCCTGTCCGGCGGCGAGCGCCGCCGGGTGGAGATCGCCCGCGCGCTGGCGGCCAACCCGCGCTACATGCTGCTGGACGAGCCGTTCGCCGGCGTCGACCCGATCTCCGTGGGCGAGATCCAGCGCATCGTGCGCCACCTCAAGGAACGCGGCATCGGCGTGCTGATCACCGACCACAACGTGCGCGAAACCCTGGGCATCTGCGACCGCGCCTACATCCTGAACGAGGGCGAGGTGCTGTCCCGCGGCACGCCGGCCCACATCCTCGCCGACGAAAAGGTGCGCGAGGTCTACCTGGGCCGCGAATTCCGGCTTTGAAACGAGGCGCGGCGGGCCGCGCTGGCCGCTTTCCCGGCCACGCGCTACGATGTCCGCACGTTCCTTCGACCTGGCTGGCATGAAACCCGCATTACAGTTTCGCCTCCACCAGCAACTGACCCTGACGCCGCAATTGCAGCAGGCGATCCGCCTGTTGCAGCTGTCGCAGCTGGAGCTGGAAGCCGAACTGCGGCAGATCGCCGAAAGCAACCCGTTGCTGGAGTTTGCCGAAGAGGTCGAGGACGAGGAAACCGACACCCTGGACGCGGTCGAGAGCGACTTCCAGATCGCCGACAAGGCGGCCGAAAGCCACAACGACAACGACGAAGGCGCCATCGACTGGGTCGACGGCGGCGGTGCGGCGGAGTCGCCGATCGACTTCTCCAGCAACAGCCCGGGCAGCAGCAGCGGTTCGCGCGGGGACGACGAATTCGAGCCGCAGAATGCGGCCCCGGAAACCCTGCAGCAGCACCTGACCTGGCAGCTCAACCTGGCCTCGTTCAATGCCCGCGAGCATCTGATCGCCACGGTGCTGATCGACGCGCTCAACCCCGCCGGTTACCTGGCCGAAGGCATGGAGGCGGTGCTCGCCGCGCTGCCGGCCGGCTTCGACGCCAGCGTCGGGGAAGTGGAGGCGGTGCGCCGCCAGTTGCAGGGTTTCGACCCGCCCGGCGTGGCCAGCCTGGACCTGCGCGACTGCCTGCGCGTGCAGCTAGAGCAGTTCGACCCGGGCACGCCGCATCGCGAGCTGGCGCTGCGCATCGTGGACAGCGAACTGGAGCTGCTGGCGCGCAACGACATCGCGCGGCTGGCCCGGCGCCTGCACGCCCTGCCCGACGACGTGGCCGAGGCCGCCGTGCTGATCCGCAGCCTGGATCCCCGACCCGGCGCGGCGCTAGACGCCACCCCGGTGGAATACGTGGCGCCGGACGCCTACGCGATCCGCGACGGCATGCGCTGGCGGGTCAGCCTCAACCCCGATTCGCAACCCCGGCTGGGCCTGAACCAGCACTACTGCGGCCTGATCGCCAAGGCCCGCGGCGAGGACGCGAGCTGGATGCGCGGCCAGCTGCAGGAGGCGCGCTGGCTGATCAAGAGCCTGGAATCGCGCGCCGAGACCCTGCTGAAGGTGGCCGAGGCGATCGTGCGCCGGCAGAGTGCGTTCCTCGACTACGGCCCGGAGGCGATGCACCCGCTGGTGCTGCGCGAGGTGGCCGAGGAGGTCGGTATGCACGAATCCACCATCTCGCGGGTCACCACGCGCAAGTACCTGCACACGCCGCGCGGCACCTTCGAGCTGAAGTATTTCTTTTCCAGCGGCGTGTCCACCGAGGATGGCGGCAGCGCTTCGGCCACCGCGATCCAGGCCATGCTGCGCAAATTGATCGACGCGGAAGATCCGCGCAAGCCGCTGTCCGACCAGGCCATCGCCGAGGAGCTGCAGGCCAAGGGCATCCAGGTCGCGCGGCGCACCGTGGCCAAGTACCGGGAGGGTCTGCGCATACCCACATCCAGCGAACGCCAGCGCGCCGGCTGAGCGGCCCGCGCCCGCGCGCGGACGGCGGGAACTTGCTTGTCGCGGAAGTGTTCCCATGTCTTGTACGAGTTGACTGAAGGAGATGCCGGGGCGAGTCGGTCCCGGCACCTCCACCCGCCGCGAAACGCGGCACTGCACCACCAGAGGAGGCGCCCCATGCAATTCCAACTCAGCGGCCAGCAGATTGAAGTCACCCCGGCGCTGCGCGACCACGCCACCGCCAAGCTCGACCGCCTCACCCGCCTCGACGACAAGCTGATCAGCCTTGCGATCGTGCTCTCGCTGGACAAGCTCCAGCAGCGTGCCGACGGCACCCTGAAGGTGGTCGGCGGCACCCTGCACGCGGAGGCCACCGAAGCCGACATGTATGCCTCCATCGACGTGCTGTTCGACAAGCTGGTCGCGCAGTTGCGCAAGCATCGGGAGAAGGTCGCCGACAAGCACCAGCGCCAGGCGCGCGAGGAGCGCCAGTACGGCTGAGCCGTCCCGGCCAACGGTTTGCACGCAGCACGGCCCGCCGGTTTTCCGGCGGGCCGTGCTTGCCTCTGCAAGCCGCGCAGGGCGCAAGCTGGCACAATGGTGGCGGTTCGGGCGGCCGCTTGCCGCCCCTCACGCGACACAAGGGCCGCAGCTTGGACCGGATCAGCGCGCGACAACTCTACGACGGCGTCCACGAGCGCATGGCGCTGCGCTGGGTGTCGGGCATGCGCGGCGAATCGCGCCTGCTGGAGCCGGGCGTGGCGCAGGCGCGGCGGCCCTCGCTGATCGGCTACCTCAACGTCATCTACCCGAACAAGATCCAGATCATCGGCTCGGAGGAGCTGAACTTCCTCGACGCGCTGGACTCGCGCCAGCGCTGGGAAGTGATGCACAAGATCGCCGCCTACCAGCCGGTGGCGCTGATCGTGACCAAGGACCAGACCGTGCCGGCCGACCTGCGCGAGGTGGCCGAGGAAACCAACACGCCGCTGTGGATCAGCCCCAAGCGCGGCCACGAGCTGCTGACCTACCTGCAATACCACCTGGCGCGCATGCTGGCGGCCAAGACCACGCTGCACGGCGTGTTCCTGGAGGTGTTTTCGATCGGCGTGCTGATCACCGGCGAAGCCGGCTCCGGCAAGAGCGAACTGGCGCTGGAGCTGATCAGCCGCGGCCATCGCCTGGTCGCCGACGACGCCACCGAGTTCACCCTGATCGCGCCGGACGTGATCGACGGCACCTGCCCCGAGCTGCTGCAGGACCTGCTCGAGGTGCGCGGCCTGGGCGTGCTCAACGTGCGCGAGATGTTCGGCCACATGTCGGTGAAATCGTCCAAGTACCTGCGCCTGGTGGTGCACCTGAAGCCGCTGCGCGACGACGAGGAGGCCGATGCGCTCACCCGCCTGACCGGCGACATCGGCCATCGGCAGATCCTCGACGTGGAGGTGCCGATGATCACCATTCCGGTGGCCTCCGGCCGCAACATCGCCGTGCTGGTCGAAGCCGCGGTGCGCAGCCACGCGCTGAAGAGCAAGGGCATCGACCCGGCGCAGACCTTCATCGACCGCCAGGCGCACCAGTTGCGCCGGCTGCCCCCATGGTGAACGCATGAACGAGAACGAGCCGCCGCTGACGCCCTTCAACGCCCGCGAGGCGATCCACCTGATCGTGCTCACCGGCCTGTCCGGCGGCGGCAAGACCGTGGCGCTGCGCGCACTGGAGGACCTGGAGTTCTACTGCGTCGACAACCTGCCCGGCAGCCTGTTGCCGCACCTGGTGAACGCGGTGCTGCAGGATCGCAGCAGCCGGCGCCGGCGCATCGCGGTGGGCATGGACGTGCGCAACCGCGGCGAGGATTTCGCCCACCTGCCCCACGTGCTGTCCGAACTGGCCGCCTCCGGGGTGGAGCCGCACCTGATCTTCCTCGACTGCCGCGACGAGGTGCTGGTCAAGCGCTATTCGGAAACCCGCCGGCGCCACCCGCTGGCCCTGCGGGGCGTGTCGCTGGCCGATGCGATCGTCGAGGAGCGCCGCCTGCTGCGCCCGCTGATGGCGATCGCCGAGAAGGTGATCGACTCCAGCGACCTCAACGTGCACCAGCTGCGCCGGCTGGTCGCCACCGGCTACGCACAGGCCACCGAGGGGCTGACCCTGATGTTCCAGTCGTTCGCGTTCAAGCGCGGGCTGCCGCTGGACTCGGATTTCGTGTTCGACGCGCGCTGCCTGCCCAACCCGCACTGGCTACCGCACCTGCGCCCGTTGTCGGGCAAGGACGCGCCGGTGCGCGAGTACCTCGACGGCGAACCGATGGTGGGCGAGTATTTCGCCGACACCGCGGGCTGGCTCGACCGCTGGATCCCGCGCTTCGAGCAGGACGACCGCAGCTACCTGACCGTCTCCATCGGCTGCACCGGCGGACGCCACCGCTCGGTCTACCTGGTGGAGAAACTCGCCGCCCACTACCGCGGCCAGCGCGAGGGCGTGCTGACCTTCCACCGCGAGCTCGAATGACCGCCATGCCGTGCCCGTCCATCCCGCGCGCAGGCCGCCGTCCATGAGCGTCGGCGTGCTGCTGATGACCCACGAGGCGGTCGGCCAGGCGCTGATCTCCGCCGCACGCCACGTGATGCCGCAGCTGCCGCTGCGGGTGGCCGCGGTGGAGGTGCCGCCGCAAGCCGACCCGGAGGTCATGCGCTCGCTCACCGCCCACCACGCGCGCGAGCTGGACCAGGGCGGCGGCGTGCTGATCCTGGCCGACCTGTACGGCGCCACGCCATGCAACATCGGGTTGTCGCTGGGCGCACTGGGCGTGCGCCTGCGCTGCGTGTCGGGCCTGAACCTGCCGATGCTGCTGCGCGTGCTCAACTACGCCGAGAAGCCGCTGGACGAACTGGCGGAAATCGCCGCCAGCGGCGGCCGCGGCGGCATCTTCATCGACCACGCCTGACACTGCCCATGCTCGAACAAGAGATCGTCGTTTCCAACAAGCTCGGCCTGCACGCCCGCGCCTCGGCCAAGCTGGTGCAACTGGTGCAGGGCTTCAAATCCACCGTGTGGCTGGTCAGCAAGGGCCGCGAGATCAACGCGCAGAGCATCATGGGCGTGATGATGCTCGCCGCCGGCATCGGCACGCCGCTGACCGTGCGCGCCGACGGCCCGGACGAGGAAACGGCGCTGGCCGCGGTGGTCGAGCTGTTCGAGCGCAAGTTCGACGAGGGAGCGTGAGCATGGCGGCTCGCAACGGACAACGGGCAACGGGCAAGCTGCGGGATCGCGCCTGCGGCTTGCGCGCGGCCGCCGGGCGCACCGCGCGGGCTTGCGTCGACACCGCGGGCACCGCGTTTCCCGCTCCCGGCACTCCGGGGCCGCGCCCATGAGGCATCTCCTGCCCGGCACCCCCGCCTCCAGGGGCATGGCGCTGGGCCGTGCGCGGCTGGTGCAGCCCAGCCGCTACGCCGTCGATACGCGGCCGCTGAACGAGGACGAGATCGAGGAGCAGCTGCAGCTGCTGCACCGGGCGCTGGAGACCGCGCGGCAGGAGTTGCGCGAGCTGCGCGGCAAGCTGCATGGCGCGCTGGCGCGCGAGGTCAACGAATTCATCGACGCGCACAGCCTGCTGCTGGACGACGCCGAACTGCTGCGCGGGCTGGACGACCTGGTGCGCGTCGGGCGCTACCGCCCCGGCGCGGCGCTGAAGAAACAGCGCGACCGCCTCGCCGCGGTGTTCGAGGCGATGGACGACCCCTACCTGCGCAGCCGCAAGGAGGACGTCGAGCAGGTGATCAACCGGGTGATCTCCGCACTGCAGCGCCAGACCAGCCCGGAGGAACGCAAGCTGGCCGCCCGCGTCGGCGAGATCCTGATCGCCGACTCGATCGCCCCGGCCGACATGGCGCAACTGGCCGGCGCCGGCCTGCTCGGCGTGGTCGCCAGTTCCGGCAGCGCGTATTCGCACAGTGCGATCCTGGCGCGCAGCCTGGGCCTGCCGATGCTGGTGGGCACGCGCGATGCGCTGGCCGACATCCACGACGACGACCTGATCCTGCTCGACGCCGAACGCGGCGAGACGATCGTGCACCCCACCGCGCAGGACCTGTCGCGCTACCGCGCATGGCAGCGCGAAGCCGCCGACGAAGGACGCCGCCTGGCCAAGCTGGCCAACGCGCCCACGCGCACCCGGGACGGCGTGGAGATCGCCCTGCTGGCCAACGCCGAAACCCCGGCCGACGTGGCGATGGCGCGCGCCCGCGGTGCGGACGGCGTGGGCCTGTACCGCACCGAGTTCCTGTTCCTGCGCAAGCGCGCACTGCCTTCCGAGGACGAGCAATTCATCGCCTACCGCGACCTGGTGCTGGGCATGGGCGGCCTGCCGGTGACGATCCGCACGCTGGACCTGGGCGCCGACAAGGCCGATGCCGCCGGACTGTCGCTGCGCGGCGAGGACAACCCCGCGCTCGGCGTGCGCGGCGTGCGCCTGTCGCTGCGCTACCCGGCCGTGTTCACCACCCAGATCCGCGCGATCCTGCGCGCCGCCTGCTACGGCCCGATGCGCGTGCTGGTGCCGATGGTGACCCAGCCGGACGAACTGATCGCCGTGCGCACGCTGTTCAAGCTCGCGCGGCAGGAACTCAAGCGCGAGAACGTCGATCTGCCGGAGAAACTGCCGCTGGGCGCGATGATCGAAGTGCCCGCCGCGGCGATCAACGTGCGCGCGCTGCTGGAGCACAGCGACTTCCTCGCCATCGGCACCAACGACCTGGCCCAGTACGTGCTCGCCGCCGACCGCGGCAACGATGCGCTGGACAACATCTACACCCCGCTGCAACCGGCCCTGCTGCGCCTGCTCTCCCACGTGATCGGCGCCGGCCGCCGCGCGAAGAAGCCGGTGAGCCTGTGCGGCGAGATCGCCGGCGACGTCAACTTCACCGCCCTGCTGCTGATGCTCGGCCTCAACGAATTCAGCATGCACCCGAGCCAGATCCTGCACGTGCGCGACCGCCTGGCCACCCTCGACCGCACCCACCTGCGCCGCCACGCCCCGGCGCTGCTGCGTGCGCACACGCACGAAGAGGTGGCGGCCACATTGAACGCGATCCTCGGGAACGTCGCGCCCTGATGTCTGACTCCGGCAATCCCCGACGGCAGGCGTAGGGCGGGCAACGCCCGCCTGTTTCTTCACGCGACGACAGCGACCAGAGCCGAAAGCAGCGGGCAGTGCCCGCCCTACAGCTTCTCCAGGAACGCATCCAGCAACGCCCCGCGATACTTCTGCCGGTGCAGCAGCAGCGAAAGCTTGCGTCGCAGGTCGAGGAAGGGGGTGCGCAGGGCCTTGAGATGGCCGGCGGCGACGGCGTCGGTGATGGCCACCGCGGGGAGGCAGGCGATGCCGAGGCCGGCGACCACGACCTGCTTGATCGCCTCGATCTGGTCCAGCTCCAGCACCGTCTCGCCGGGCGGCAGCTGCGCCAGCACGCGTTCGCTGGTGGCGCGGGTGGCCGAGCCGGGTTCGCGCAGGACCCAGCGCGCACCGGCGAAGTCGGCCGGTTTCAGGCCGCGCTTGCGCGCCAGCGGGTGGCCGGGCGCGGCGCACACCGCGAGCAGGTCGTCGCGCCACGGGCGCACCTGCAGCTGCGGGTGGGTCACCGGGCCTTCGACGCAGCCGATGTCCAGGCCGTGGTCGAGCATGGCGTTGGCGATCGTCTCGGTGTTGGCCACGCGCAGGCGGATCGCCACCTGCGGGTTGGCGCGCACGAAGGCGCCGAGCAGTTCGCCGACGCGGTAGTTGCCCACCGTGTTGCTGGCGCCGATGCGCAGTTCGCCGGCCAGCGCGGCGCCGTCGGCGCGGGCGCGGCGACCGAACTCGGCGTGGCGCTCGAGCAGCTCCTGCGCCAGCGGCAGCAGTTCGCGCCCGCGCGCGTTGAGGTGCAGCCGGCCGCGCTGGCGGTCGAACACCGGCGCGTCGAGCTGGCGCTCCATTTCGGCCAGCGCCATGCTGGCCGCGGGCTGAGTCAGGTGCAGGCGTTCGGCCGCGGCGCGCACGCTGCCCAGCACGGCGACCTGCACGAACACGTCGAGTTGGCGGGGACTGATGTTGACCATAAGGTCAACTTATACACCCGATCAAGAGTTCAAAGTTCTATTGATGGGCCGCGCGACCGACAATGGCGGCTTCCCTGCGGAGCCTCCATGAACGCTTCCACCGCCGCCATCCCCCGCCCCACCCTGCGCAGTCGCGCACCCGGCCTGGCGTTGGCCGTGGCGATCGGCGCGCTGGCGCTGCTGCTGGGGCGCTGGGTGCCGCTCATCGGCGGGCCGGTGTTCGGCATCGTGCTGGGCATCGTCGTGCGCAACGGGTTCGCGCCGGGCGCGCGCTTCACGCCCGGCATCCAGTTCGGCGGCAAGCAGGTGCTGCAGTGGTCGATCATCGCGCTGGGCTTCGGGCTCAGCCTGACCCAGGTGGCGAAGACCGGGCTGGAGTCGCTGTGGGTGACCCTGATCACGATGAGCGTGGCCTTCCTCAGCGCATGGCTGCTGGGGCGCTGGCTGGGCGTGCACGACAAGCTGAAGATCCTGATCGGCGTGGGCACGGCGATCTGCGGGGGCTCGGCGATCGCGGCGGTGACCCCGATCATCAAGCCGGACGACCACGACACCGCGTTCGCGATCTCCACCATCTTCCTGTTCAACGTGATCGCCGTGCTGCTGTTTCCCCTGCTCGGTCATCTGCTGAACCTGTCCGACCTGGGTTTCGGCCTGTGGGCCGGCACCGCGATCAACGACACCTCCTCGGTGGTGGCCGCCGGCTACAGCTACAGCCATGCGGCGGGTGACTACGCCACCATCGTCAAGCTGACCCGCGCCACGCTGATCATCCCGATCTGCCTGGTGCTGGCCTTCGTGGTGGCGGCGCGCGAGAAGCGCCAGCACGCGCAGGCGGGCGACGCCGGCGGCTTCAACCTGGCGCGCATCTTTCCATGGTTCATCCTGTGGTTCGTGGTGGCCTCGGGGGTCCGCACGCTCGGGCTGGTGCCGGTCGCGATCCAGCCGGCGCTGCACATGCTGGCCGAGTTCATGATCATCGTGGCGCTCACCGCGATCGGGCTCTCCGCCAACCTGCGCAAGATGGTTTCCAGCGGCGCGCGGCCGATCCTGCTGGGGCTGGGCGTGTGGATCGCGGTGGCGGTGAGCAGTCTGCTGGTGCAGTTGCTGATCGGGCGGCTGTGAGCGCAGCAGACCGGGGAAGGTCTGCTTTTGCCCGTCATCCCGGCGGTCAAGCCATGGGACACCGGGGCACTGGATTCCTGCTTGCGCAGGAATGACGAGTCAAGACAGACGCTGTTCTAGCGCTTGTCCAGCGAGTACTTGCCCGGCCCGGTGATGCTCAGCAGGATCAGCCCGCCGACGATGCTGATGTTCTTGTAGAAGCTGATCATGCTCAGGTAGTGGGCCA
>JBDZVT010000035.1:0-26841 GCA_040255835.1 Lysobacteraceae bacterium | reverse complement strand
TGCGCCTGGGCGCCTGCCCCACCGCGCTGGCCGGCCTGCTGCCCGACGTGCTGGCCCGCATGGTCGAGACGTTTCCGCAGATCAACGTCTTCATCAAGCCGGGCTATTCGGCCGAACTCTACCGCGCGGTGGAAGCCGGCGACCTCGACGCGGCGATGGTGCTGCAGGCGCCGTTCGCCCTGCCCAAGACCTGCGAATGGCTGCTGCTGCGCGAGGAACCGCTGATCGTGCTGGCGCCCGGGAGCATGGCCGGACGCGACCCGCACGAATTGCTGGCCACCCAGCCGCTGATCCGCTACGACCGCAACCAGTGGGGCGGCCGCCAGGCCGACGAATACCTGCGCACCCACGGCATCGTGCCGCACGAACGCTTCGAGCTGAATGCGCTCAACGCGATCGCGGTGATGGTCGACCGTGGCCTGGGCGTGTCGCTGGTGCCGGACTGGGCGCACCCGTGGCCCGAAGGCGTGCAGCTGGCGCGCATCCCGCTGCCGGCACCCACGGTGCCGCGGCGCATCGGCATCGTGTGGTCGCGCTCCAGCGTGCGCGTGCGGCTGGTCACCGTGCTGCTGCAGGAAAGCCGCCAGGCGATGCGGCTGCCGCAGGCCGGCGACCGGCGCTGAACCGGCCGCGGCCGGCCTTCGGATCAAGCAACAAAAGCTAGCCTCTGAAGATAGCCAGCGGCGGTTCCACGCCCGCCGGCAAACGCCTAGCCTCGCGCATGAGGATCTGCACGGCGGGAGGGGAACACGGCAACCGACCGGGACGCGCGCCGCGACGGCGCGCGGGCAGAGACGGCGCGTTCACCGCGGGCTTCGTCCGCGGCCACCTGAACCATCACGAGACAGGCCATGATTAAACCACTTTGCGTAGCAATAAGCGGCATCCTGCTGGTCTATTCCCTCGCCGGCGACGCGGTCGCCCAGGGTGCCGTGGACACGGGTGACGCGGCCGCCTCGGGCCAGGACCAGGCCGCCACGCCCTCCGCCGAGGAGGCGAAGGCGGCGAAGAAGCGGGCCACCGAGCTGGGCGAGGTCATCGTCACCGGCACGCGCAGCCCCAAGGCGGTGGACGAGATCCCCGGCGCGATCACCGTGGTGACCAAGGAGGAGATCCAGCAGACCCTGGCCGTGACCGAGGACGCCACCGCCGTGCTGACGCGCACCGTGCCCGGCTACGCCGAGTCGTCGCAGATGATGAGCAGCAGCGGCGAGACGCTGCGCGGGCGCATTCCGCTGCGCCTGTTCGACGGCATCCCGCAGGGCTCGCCGCTGCGCGACGGCTCGCGCAACGCCACCTTCACCGACATGGGCATCATCGGCCGCGTGGAGGTGATCAACGGCCCGTCCGCCTCCGAAGGCATCGGCGCGGCCGGCGGCATCATCAACTACATATCCAAGGTGCCGGACAAGGAAGGCAGCCAGACCACGCTGACCACCCGCCTGCAGACCCAGGGCCCGCGCGACAGCGGCGGCTGGAAGGTGGGCGGCACCTACGCGCTCAAGCAGGGTTCGTACGACCTGCTGGTCGGCGCCTCGTACCTCGACCGCGGTATCACCTACGACGGCAACGGGCGGCGCATCGGCCTGAGCGGCAGCGGCTCGGTGGCCGACTCCACCTCGAAGAACCTGTTCCTCAAGGGTGGCGTCACCTTCGGCCGGGGCGACACGCAACGGCTGCAGGCCACCTACAGCCACTTCAAGATCGACGGCAAGGGCGATTACGTGCAGGTGCTCGGTTGCCGCGGCCCGGACGACGACCCGCCGTGCGCCGTGCCGGTCACCAATACCTCGGAGAAGGGCCACCTGCACGGCTCGCTGGACGCGTTCAACGACTTCGAGCAGTACAGCGTCGAGTACAGCAACAGCGACTTCCTGGGCGGCTCGCTGGTGGCCACCGCCTACCATGCCGACCAGGCCATGCGCTTCCTGCCCGAGAACGGCGACGACAAGCAGCTCGTCGCGCCGCCCATCCCCGACGACCAGCGGATCTGGGAACAGTCGGAGATCACCTCGAAGAAGAGCGGCCTGCGCACCTCGTGGACGCGCGGCGAGCTGTTCACCGTGCCCGGCCTGCAGCTGCAGGTGGGCGTGGACGTGGTCAAGGACGAGGCGCAGCAGCGCCTGGCGCTGACCAACCGCGTCTGGGTGCCGCCGATGCACTACAAGAGCACGGCGCCGTACGGCCAGCTCTCCTGGGACATCGGGCCGGTCACGCTGAGCGCCGGTTTCCGCCGCGAGGACGACAAGCTGCACGTCAACGACTACACCACCACGCCGTACCGCAACAGCGTGTTCGTCGAAGGCGGCGGCGTGAAGTACACCGAGAACCTGAAGAACTTCGGCGCGATCTGGCGCATCGGCAGCCAGTGGTCGGTGTTCGGCTCGTACAGCGAGGGCTTCACCTTGCCCAACATCGGCATCCCGCTGCGCAACATCAGCGTGCCGGGGCAGTCGGTCGACCGCATCAGCGGCCTGGCCGCGATCATCTACAAGAACGACGAATTCGGCTTCAACTGGCACGGCGAGCGCGCGGCCTTCGGCGCCACCCACTACATTTCCAAGTCGCCGTTCGGCTCCTCGCTGGCGGTCGATCCGAACTCCAACGACTACATCCTGTCGCGCGCGCCGGTGCGCATCGAGGGCACCGAGCTCACCGGCGAATGGCGCTTCGACGAGCAGTGGAAGGTGAGCGGCGTCTACTCGCACATCACCGGCGAGACCGCGTTCTGGGCTTCCAGCCCGGCCGGCCTGTACCCGGCCGGCGGCATGAACAAGCCGCTGGGCATCTTCGACATCAGCCCGGACAAGCTGGCCGGCTCGATCACCTGGAAGTTCCTGCCCAACGCCGATGCCAACCTCGGTTTCACCTCGCTGTTCGGCCGCCACGTGTCCGGCAGCGACACGCGCGCCTACGACGGCACCACCTACAGCTACGAGGAACACACCAGCGGCTACACCCTGTTCAACCTGGGCGTGAACTACGCCTTCCCGCGCTACGGCCAGCTCTCGCTCGGTGTGGAAAACCTGCTGGACAAGTTCTACGTCCTCAGCACCTCGCAAGTGGTCGGCTACCAGAACTACTGGTCCGGTCGCGGCCGCGTCACCTCGCTGACGTATACGATCACGTTCTGATCCCCGGGAACGTGACGCCATACGGGCCGCGGCATCCTCGTCCCTCCCCCGGGATGCCGCGGCCGGCGAGACTTCGATGAACCGAGCCGACGCCAACATCCGATCCGGCAGCCGCCTTCGCGCCGCGCTGCTGGTCGCCTGCCTGCTGGCCGCCGCCGCACCGCCGACGCGGGCGGCGCCGCCGCTGCCCGCGGCCCGTGCCGACACGCAAGGCATTTCGGCGGCGCGGCTGCAGCGCCTGCACGACTTCATGGACAGGGCGACCGGCGTTGACGGCTACCTCGGCGGCGTCACCCTGGTGGCGCGCAACGGCCGCATCGTGGACTGGCAAGCCTACGGCCATCGCGACCTCGCCCGGCGCCAGCCGATGCGCAAGGACGCGATCTTCCGCATCTATTCGATGACCAAGACGGTGACCTCGGTCGCCGTGATGATGCTGGTGGAGGAGGGCAAGCTCACCCTGGACGATCCGCTGTCGCGCTACCTGCCCGGCTTCGACGCGCCGCAGGTGCTGGTCGGCGGCAGCGCCGATGCGCCAAGGCTGCGCCCGGCCAGCCGGGCGGTCACCCTGCACGACCTGCTCACCCACACCGCCGGTTATGCGGCCGGCCTGAAGGGCGACGAGCTGGCGGTGCAACTGCTGGAACGTGCCGACCCGCACGGCGCCGCCGACCTGCGCGGCTTCGCCGAACGCATGCGCCACGTGCCGCTGGCCGCCGATCCCGGCACGCGCTTCGGCTACGACGGTGCCTCGCTGGAACTGCTGGCGCGGGTGGTCGAGGTGGTCTCCGGGCAATCGTTCGACCGCTTCCTGCGGCAGCGCATCTTCGAGCCGCTGGCGATGCACGACACCGGCTTCAGCGTGCCGGCGGCGCAGCGCTCGCGCGTGGTCGACCTCACCCGGATGAGCGCGAACGGCCAACTGGCGATCGCCGACACCATCAGCGCACGGCATCCCGGCGAGCCGCTCAACGCTTACGACAGCGGCGCCGGCGGCCTGTATTCCACCGCCGGCGACTACGCCCGCTTCGCCCAGATGCTGCTCGACGGCGGCACGCTGGACGGCCACGAGCTGCTCGGCCGCAAGACGGTGGAGCTGATGCTGCGCAACCACCTCACCATGCTCGATCCGCCGGTGACCCAGTTCAGCGACGCCGAGGGTTTCGGCCTCGGCGGCTACGTGGTGCTCGACCCGGCGCGGCGCGGCCAGCTCGGCTCGCCCGGCCAGTTCGGCTGGAGCGGCGCGGCCTCGACGTACTACAGCATCGACCCGCACGAACAGCTGCTGATGATCCTGATGCTGCAGCACCTGCCGCGCGAGGATGGCGGCCGGGACCTGCCGCGGATCAGCCGCCGCTTCTACGACCTGGTCTACCAGGCACTGCCATGATGGCGCCACCACCGGCGTTACCCGAGTACCCGATGAGCACCGACCCCGACTCCCCCGACAACGCCGCGCCCACCCCGCGCGTGACCCACGAGTTCAAGTTCTCGCACGTCACCACCGGCCGCTACCTGCCCACCCCGGGCAAGGCGCCGGGCTGGCCGTTCGCCGAGATCGGCCACTGGAAGACGGACGTGGACGGCTGCGTGGACGACTGGGTGCGGGAACTGGCCGACTGGCGCCGCGAGCACCTCGTGCGCATCGGCTACGACGACGTCAACTACCGCCGGCCCGAGCTGCAGTGGGCGCAGCGCAACTTCGTGCACGCGCAGATGATGGTGGAGGACCGCTACTTCTACGATCCGGTCGCCGGCCGCTACACCGTCGACCGCTACCTCGACGACCTGGAGGCGCGCTTCGGCGGCATCGACAGCGTGCTGGTCTGGTTCGTCTATCCCAACATCGGCATCGACGACCGCAACAAGACCGACCTCGCGCACGACCTGCCCGGCGGCCTCGAAGGGCTCAAGGGCGCCGTGGACGATTTCCACCGCCGCGGCGTGCGCGTGTTCCTGCCCACCATGCCGTGGGACCACGGCACGCGCGAGCCGGAGCAGGCCGACTGGCAGGCGATCGCGGAACTGGTCAAGGCCGTCGGCGCCGACGGCATCAACGGCGATACCTACAACGGCGTGCCGCGCGCGTTCTTCGACGCCTGCGACGCGCTCGGCTGCCCGGTGGTGCTGCAGCCCGAATCCACCATCAGCGCCGAGGAGCAGCTGATCTGGAACGTGCAGAGCTGGGGCAAGAAGGCGCCGAACGAGGTGGTCCCGCCGGTGGCCAAGTGGAAGTGGCTGGAGCCGCGCCACATGATCAACTACGAGAACCGCTGGGGCCGCGACCGCAACCACGACCTGCAGTACATCTTCTTCAACGGCATCGGCTACAACGCCTGGGAGAACGTCTGGGGCATCTGGAACCAGTTCACCCCGCGCGACGCCGAAACGCTGCGCCGCATCGCCACGATCGAGCGCCGGTTCGCGCCCGCCCTGGTCAGCCGCGACTGGCGGCCGTACGAGCGCACCCTGCAGGCCGGCGTGTTCGCCAGCCGTTTCCCCACCACCGGCTACACGCTGTGGACCCTGGTCAACCGCAATGAGTACGCGGTGGCCGGCGAGCAGATCGCACTGCCCCACCGCGACGGCACGCGGTACTACGACGCCTGGCATGGCGTGCCGCTGCAGCCGCGCCTGGACGGCGCTCGCGCGGTGTTCGAGTTCGCGCTGGAAGGCCGCGGCTTCGGCGCGCTGCTGGCGTTGTCGCCGGGCGCCACGCTCGACGGCCTGGACGCGTTTCTCGCGCGCATGCATGAACTTTCCTCCGTGCCGCTGCGCTCGCTGTCCGGCCAGTGGCGCTCGCTGCCGCAGGCGCTGGTGCCGATCGAGCCCACCCGGGCCGCCGACGCGGCGCCGCCGGGCATGCTGGCGATTCCCGCCGGCAGCTTCGACTTCGTGGTCGGCGGGGTCGAGATCGAGGGCCAGACCTGGGAAGGCAACGACGTGCAATACCCGTGGGAGGACAGCGCCCGCCGCCACCACCGCCACCGGATGCAGCTGCCGGCGTTCTTCATCGACCGCACGCCGGTGACCAACGCGCAGTTCCGCGATTTCCTCGACGCCAGCGGCTGGCGCCCGCGCGATGCGCACAACTTCCTGCGCCACTGGATCGACGGCGCGCCGCCACCGGGCTGGGAGCGCAAGCCGGTGACCTGGGTCTCGCTCGAGGACGCGCGCGCCTATGCGCAATGGGCCGGCAAGCGCCTGCCGCACGAATGGGAATGGCAGCTCGCCGCGCAGGGCCGCGACGGTCGGCGCTATCCGTGGGGCAACGACTGGGACGAGGCGATGGTGCCGGCGGCCAACCGCGGCCGCACGCTGGTCGCGCCGGACGACGTCGATGCGCACCCGGCCGCGGCCAGCCCCTTCGGCGTGCTCGACCTGGTCGGCAACGTCTGGCAATGGACCGACGAGTACGCCGACGAGCACACCCGCGCCGCGATCCTGCGCGGCGGCAGCAGCTACCAGCCGCAGACCTCGCACTGGTACTTCCCTCAGGCATACCGGCTCGACCAGCACGGCAAGTACCTGCTGATGGCGCCGTGCAAGGACCGCTCCGGCTGCGTCGGCTTCCGCTGCGTGGTGGACGCGGCATGAGCGCCACCACGGCCGCCCGCGTACGGCTCGGCGGCCTGCTCGGCGCGGCGCTCGACGCCAACCGGCACGGCCGGCTCTCGCATTTCATCGTCGACGAGCACAGCCCGGCGATCGCGCTGTTCGCCCCCGAGCGGCGCAACGAGAACCGCGAAGGCGACTGGTACGGCGAGCACGCCGGCAAGTGGCTGGTGGCCGCGGCGAAGGCGGCCGCGCGCAGCGATGATGCGGCGCTGCGCGCGAGCGTGCTGCGCGTGGCGGACTACCTGGTCTCGATCCAGGAAGACGACGGCTACCTCGGCACCTACGCACCGGATCGCCGCTTCATGCGCCCGCAGCCGCCGAAGCCGGTGAGCTGGGACGGCGCGCCCGCCGTGCGTACCTGGGACATCTGGACGCACGCCTACCTGCTCCTCGGCCTGCTCGAAGTGCATCGGCATTTCCCCGACCCGCGCCATCTCGACGCCGCCCGCCGCATCGGCGACCTGTGCCGGCGCACCCTGGTCGACGGCGGCATCGACATCACCGGGCTGGGCAACCACCACGGCCTGTCCGCCACGGTGTTGATGGACCCGGCCACCGAGCTGTACTTCGCCACCGGCGAGCCGCGCTATCTGGAACTCGCCGAACACGTGCTGCAGCAGGCGGATGACCACCCCGAACTGGCCCTGCTCACGCGCGCGCTGGCCGGCGCGGACGTCTCGGCGATCGCCACCGGCAAGGCCTACCAGCTGGCGTGGAACCTGGTCGGCCTGGCCAAGCTGCACCGCGCCACCGGCAAGCCGGATTACCTGCGCGCGGTCGAGCACGCCTGGCGCAGCATCCGCGAACATCACCTGACCCTGGGCGGTGGGCCGTGGGGCGGCGTGGGGCATCGCTCGCGCGAGGTGTTCAACCCCGCCGGCGTGTTCAGCCCGTACGGCTACGTCGAGACCTGCTCGTCGCTGGCGTGGATCCAGTTGAACCGCGAGCTGCTGACGATCACCGGCGAGGCGCGCTACGCCGAGGAGATCGAACGCACCGCGTACAACGACCTGCTCGGCGCGCAGGCGCCCAACGGCGAGGACTGGTGCTACTACGTGTTCCCCAACGGCCGCCGCGTGCACACCACCTACTGGCGCTGCTGCAAGTCCAGCGGCGCGATGGCGCTGGAGGAACTGCCCGCGATCGCCTGCACGCAAGATCGCGAGGGCGGCATCGCGATCAATCTCTACGGGCCCGGCGAGGCGTGCTTCGCGCTGCCCGGCGGCGGCGAACTGCGCCTGGTGCAGGACGCCGCCTGGCCGTATCCCGGCGACATCCGCCTGCGCCTGGCCCTGCCGCACGCGGCGCGTTTCGCGCTGAAGCTGCGCATCCCGTCGTGGGCCGCGGAGGCCACGCTCACGATCCACGGCGCGGATGCCGGCGTCGCGCCGGTGCCGGGACACTACGCCGTGCTCGACCGCGAATGGTGCGACGGCGACGAACTGGTGGCGCATTTCCCGATGCGCCCGGTGCTGCACCGCGCAGTCAACCGCAACGTGCAGGAGTCGCGCGCGCCGGACGGCAGCGAGGTGCGCCAGGAGGTGCTGCACTTCGAGTACGCCGCGGTCACCTGCGGCCCGCTGGTCTACGCCACCGGGCTGATCGACGGCTTCAAGGTCGAGGAAACCCTGCGCCTGCCGGAGGTGCCGCCGGAACGATGGCTGGCGCTGCAAACCGCGCCGGCCGACGGCGTGCCGCGCATCGTGCTGGACCCCGGCTATCGCGCGCCGCTGGAATTCACGCCGTACTTCGCCGCCGGCGGCCGTGTCGACGGCAGCTGGCGGTTGAGCTGGCTGCCGCTGGCCCCGGAGCCCGGCGAATGACACCGCCTGCGCGCATCACACAAGAATTTGTGGCGCCAGAACATAGCCGTCTCGCCTGTTTCTCCACCGGGGCATGGTGCACAGTGACCCGCAGCACCCACTCCGATTCCCATGGATGCATCGCGCATGGAAACCTCCCCGCCTGAGTCGAAAGCCGCCCGCCACGGTCCGCTGGCCGGCGTGCGCGTGCTGGACCTGAGCGCCTACATCGCCGGGCCGTACGCCTGCTCGCTGCTGGCCGACCAGGGCGCGGACGTGATCAAGGTCGAGCCGCCGGGCGGCGACAACCTGCGCCAGTACCCGTCCACCCTGCCCAGCGAGAGCCGCGCCTTCCTCGGCGTCAACCGCAGCAAGCGCGGCATCGTGCTCGACCTCAAGCGCGCGGCCGACCACGCCACCCTGCTCAAGCTGGTGCGCGACGCCGACGTGCTGGTGCACAACTTCCGCCCGGGGGTACCCGAGCGCCTGCACATCGGTCACGAGCAGCTGAACCTGATCAACCCGCGGCTGGTGTATTGCGCGATCACCGGCTACGGCGACAGCGGTCCGCTGAAGGACAAGGCCGGCTACGACCAGGTGCTGCAGACCATGACCGGCATGTGCACCCTGCAGGGCAAGCGCGGCGGCCCGCCGGAGATCATCTACGGCTCGGTGGTCGACTACTACGCCGCGGCACTGCTGGCCGCCGGCGTGGCCTCGGCGCTGTACGAGCGCGAGCGCAGCGGACTAGGCCAGTTCGTCGGCGTGTCGCTGCTGCGCAGCGCGCTGACCATGCAGTCGGCGCGGATGATCTGGGCCGAGGGCGAGTCGCTCGACATCGGCCGCGACATGCGCTCCGGCGGCGTCACCGGCATCCATCCGGCGCGCGAGGGCTACATCTACATCTCGGCCAACACGCCGCGCTTCTGGAAGGCGCTGTGCGCCAGGACCGGGCTGGACGCGATGGCGGAGGACCCGCGCTACGACACCGTGCGCAAGCGCGCGCAGCGCTTCGCCGACATCCTGCCGGCGCTGCACGCGGCGCTGGCCACGCGCTCCGCGCTGGAGTGGGAGGCGCTGTTCGGCGACGAGGTGCCCTGCGCCGCGGCACGCCGCATCGAGGACATGTTCGACCACCCGCAAGTGCAATCGCAGGGCATCATCGACACCTTCGAGCACCCGCTGGTGGGGCGCTACCGCGGCGTCGCGCAGTCGATCCGCTTCGGCCGCACGCCGGGGCCGGCGCCGTTTGCCGCGCCGGTGCTGGATCAGGACACCGCCGCCGTGATCGCCGCGCTCGAGAGCGACGCCGACAGCGCATTTCGCAGACGCTGACCCGGCGCGGCGGGCGCAGCCGCGTCCCGCGAATCATGAACGCCCGCGTCGCCTCTGCACGAACTGACGACCTGCCGCTCACAAGGATTCCGGAGAGTAGGGCGCGCGGGCAGCTTCCGCCGGAAGTCTGCCGCACGTCCACAACACGGAGTCGCCACACATGAACAACGACCGCATCCAGGGCAACTGGAAACAGCTCACCGGGAAGATCAAGGCCAAATGGGGCGATCTGACCGACGACGACCTGACCCAGGCCGAAGGCAACACCGAATATCTGGTCGGCAAGGTGCAGGAGCGTTACGGGATCGCCCGTGACGAAGCGCAGCGTCAGGTGAGGGAGTTCGAAAGCACGCTGTAATCCCCGCCGCGTCCCGTCGTGCAGGGCCGGTACTTTCGTGCCGGCCCTGCCGCGTTCAGTCCTCCCGCGTCAGCTGCGGCACGTCCCGCGAGCCTTCCTCGCGGTCGCGGTACAGCGCGGCGCGCACCAGCAGCATCAGGGTGATCGGGGTGGTCAGGGTGAGGAACACACCGATCAGCACCTCGTTGAAGATCGGCCGGCCGTGCAGCACCGAGAAGCAGGTGATCGAGGCGACCAGCATGAAGAACGTGCCCAGCGTGGTGCCCAGCGTGGGCGCATGCACGCGCTGGTAGAAGTTCTTCAGGCGCAGCAGGCCGAGCGAACCGATGAAGGCGAACAGCGCGCCGAGCAGCACCAGCGCGGCCACCAGCAGCGCTGCCCACGGCGGCAGGGCGTCGAGGTGGTTCATTCGATCACCTGCCCGCGCATCAGGAATTTCGACAGCGCCACCGTGCTGGCGAAGCCGAGCAGGGCGATGATCAGGCCGGCCTCGACGTAGAGCATGCTGCCGCTGCGGATGCCGACGGTGAGCAGCAGGATCATCGCGTTGACGTACAGCGCGTCCAGCGCCAGCACACGGTCCTGCGCGCGCGGACCGCGCACCATGCGGATCAGCGAGAAGGCCATCGCCAGCAGCAGCAGGACCTGCGCGGCGCCGATCGCCGCGTGGAGCAGTTCGTGGCTCATTGGAAGATCTCCAGCAGGGGGCGCTCGTAGCGCTGCTTGATCGAGTCGATCCAGCCCGCTTCGTCGACCAGGTCCAGCACGTGGATCAGCAGAATGTTGGCGCTGGAGTCGTAGCTGACCCAGATCGTGCCGGGGGTGGAGGTGATGATGCACGACAGCACGGCCAGGCCGTAACGGTCGGTCAGCTGCAGCGGGATCGCCACGAAACCCGAGTGCATCGGACGCTTGTCGAACAGCACGATGCGCGCCACCGCGAGGTTGGAGCGCACGATGTCCAGCACCACGCGCACGAACAGGCGCAGCAGCAGCGGGTAGTGGCGCAATCGCGCCTTCGGCGGGTCCAGCAGGTCGAACATCCGGCCCAGCACGATGCCGAACGCGACGCCGAGCAGCACCGTGCCCGGCGCCAGGCTCTGGTTGAAGATCAGCCAGATCAGCACCAGCAGCGCGCTCAGCAGCGGATGCGGCAGCCAGCGGCGGATCACGGCGCCACCTCCGCATCCGGCAGCACCGCATGGATGTAGTGGCCCGGCGCGTGCAGCTGGGCGGCGGTGTCGCGCAGGTAGTGCAACGGCCGCTCGGCCCAGCCGGTGAGCAGCAGGCACAGGCCCAGCAGCACTGCAATGGAGATGCTCTCGGTGAGGCGCACCTTGGGGAAGATGCGCTCCGGCTCGACCCAGAAGATCTGGATGCCGGCGCGGCACAGCGCGATCACGGTGCACAAGCCGGCCGCCACGACCAGCGCGAACAGCACCGTCGCGCCACGCCCCGCGACCTCGAGCATCGGCGCCAGCAGGGCGAACTTGGCCAGGAACCCGGACAGCGGCGGCAACCCCGCCAGCAGCACCGCGCAGGCCGAGAAGCTCAGGCCCAGCATCGCGATCGGTGCCGGGATCACCACGCGGCTCTCGTCCTCCTGCGCGTACAGGCTTTCGTTGGCCGGCGTTTCGCCGGGCTGCTCGTACGGTTCCAGCAGCAGGGTGTCGTCGGTCTCGTCGTCGCCGTCCGAAGCGAGCAGGCCGGCCACCAGGAAGAACGCGGCGATCGCCAGGGTGGAGATCACCAGGTAGGCCAGCGCGCCGGTGGTCACCGCGCTCTGCTGCAGGCCGATCGCACCCAGCAAGGTGCCGGCGGAAATCACCACGTTGTAGCCCACCAGCTTGCCCAGGTCGCGCGCGCCGAGCAGGCCGACGGTGCCGGCCGCCACCGTGGCCACGCCGCCCCACAGCATCCACGCGCTGCCGAAATGCGCCGAGGCGGGGCCGGCGCCGGCGCCGAACAGCAGCAGGCCCAGGCGCAGCAGCACGTAGATGCCGACCTTGGTCATCAGCGCGAACATCGCCGCCACCGCCGGCGCCGCCGCCGCGTAGGTGCGCGGCAGCCAGAACCCCAGCGGCCACATCGCGGTCTTGATCAGGAATGCCACGCCGAGCAGCGCCGCGCCCGCATGCAGCAGCGCGCGGGTGCGTTCGGGCACGTGCGGGATCAATTCGGCCAGCGCCGCCATGTTCAGCGTGCCGGTGACGCCGAAGATCAGGCTGACGCCGAGCAGGAACAGCATCGAGGCGGCCAGGTTGACCGTGATGTAGTGCAGCCCCGCACTGACCCGCCGCGCGCCCGAGCCGTGCAGCGCCAGCCCGTAGGACGCCGCCAGCAGCACCTCGAAGAACACGAACAGGTTGAACAGGTCGCCGGTGAGGAAGGCGCCGTTCAGCCCCATCAGCAGGAACTGCAGCAGCGGCTGGAAATGGCCACCGCGGTGCTGCCAGCGGCCCAGCGCATACGGCAGCAACGCCAGCGCCAGCACGCCGGTGAGCAGCACCATCAGCGCGGACAGCCGGTCCGCCACCAGCACGATGCCGAAGCGCGCCGGCCAGTCGCCGATGCGGTACACCGCCGCCAGCGCGTCCCCGCCGGATACCGCGTGCATCAGCGCGGCGCTCGCCAGCACCAGCGCCACGCATGAAGCAATGCTCAACGCCAGCGTGGCGCGCCGGTGCTTCTCGCCGACCAGCAGTTGCAGCGCGGCGACCAGCAGCGGCAGCAGGACCGGCGCGATGACCAGGTGCTGGCTCACGGCGTGCCGTCCTCGCCGTCGACGTGGTCGTTGCCGGTCAGCCCGCGCGAGGTCAGCAGCACCACCAGGAACAGCGCGGTGGTGGCGAAGCCGATCACGATCGCGGTGAGCACCAGCGCCTGCGGCAGCGGGTCGGTGTACTGCGCGACATCGCCGGCCACCTGGTGCAGCACCGGGTCGGCGCCGGTGCGCAGGCCGCCGATGGAGAAGATGAACAGGTTCACCGCATAGGAGATCAGGGTCAGCCCGATGATCACCTGGAACGTGCGCGGGCGCAGCAGCAGCCAGACGCCGGAGGCGGAGAGGATCCCGATGGCGCCGGCCAGCACGAGTTCCATCAGCCCTCCCCTTCCGCGGTGGCCGCCGGCGTCTGGCGCGGCCGGCGCAGCGACTGGTGCGCCAGCGCGATCAGCATCAGCACGGTGGCGCCCACCACCACGGCGAACACGCCCAGGTCGAACAGCAGGGCCGTGGCCAGCGGCAGGCGGCCCAGCAGCGGCAGCTCCAGGTACCGGAAGGCGCTGGTCAGGAATTGACGTCCAAACACCCACGAGCCCAGCCCGGTGAGCACCGCCAGCAGCAGGCCGGCGCCGATCCAGCGCAGCGGCAGCACGCGCAGGTGCGACTCCACCCAGCGCGCACCGCGCGCCATGTACAGCAGGATCAGCGCCACCGCCACGGTGATGCCGGCGACGAAGCCGCCGCCCGGCAGATCATGCCCGCGCAGGAACAGATGCATCCCGAACAGCACGATCACCGGCGCCATCAGCTGGATGATCAGGCCGGGGATCATCAGGTAGTCGGTCAGCGAGTGGTCCGCCGCGTGGCCGGGTCCGTCCGCCTCCAGCCTGGTCTGCTGGCGCTGCTGCTCCGGTGCGCTGATGCTTTCGGCGGCCGGGCGGAAGCGTCGCAGCAGGGCGAACACGGTCAGCGCCACGATCGCCAGCACGCTGATCTCGCCCAGCGTGTCGAAGCCGCGGAAGTCGACCAGGATCACGTTGACCACGTTGTGCCCGCCGCCCTCGGTGTAGGCACGTTCGAGGAAGAAGCGCGAGATCGAATCGGCCACCGGATGCATCATCGCCGCGTAGGCCAGGCTGGCCACGCCCACGCCCACCGCCAGCGCGATCACGATGTCGCGGCGACGGCGGAAGCGCTGGCGCCACCCTTCGGGCGCGTAGCCGGCGATGCGCTTGGGCAGCCAGCGCAGGCCGAGCAGGATCAGGATCGTGGTGACGACCTCCACCAGCAGCTGGGTCGCCGCCAGGTCCGGCGCCGACAGCCACACGAAGCTCACGCAGGAGACCAGCCCGGCGCCGCCGCTTAGCACCAGCGCGGCGAGCCGGTGGAACTTCGCCTGGGTCGCCGCGCCGATCGCGCAGGCCGCGCCGAGCAGCCACAGCAAGGCGAACGCCGGGTCGATGCTGGACCAGTGCAGGGCCGCCTCGAACGGCGCCGTGGTCGCCGCCAGCACGCCGGCCAGCAGGGCGAGCAGCACGATCCACAGCAGTTGCGACTGCAGCCGCCGGCTCGGGTAGAGCCGCTCGATCCGCTGCGGCAGGTCCGCCGCCAGCACCACCAGCACGCGCTCGAAGATCCGCTTGCCGCTGAAGCGGCTGGTCAGCGGCGCCGTCTCGATGGCGTCGAAGCGCCGCCGCAGGCTGGCGAACAGCAGGCAACCGGC
This sequence comes from Lysobacteraceae bacterium, assembly GCA_040255835.1. GTDB lineage: Bacteria > Pseudomonadota > Gammaproteobacteria > Xanthomonadales > Rhodanobacteraceae > Rhodanobacter. The sequence goes on along the minus strand of JBDZVT010000035.1, from coordinate 12,146 downwards.
GACGAAGGCGAGCACGCTCATCAGCAGCGGCGTGGTCAGGCCGTGCCACACCGCCAGGCTGTACACCGGCATCTGCGCGCCGAGCACCGCGCCGGCCGCCGCGCGCAGCGTGGGCCCGATCACCCGCCCCGGCAACACGCCCACCAACAGGCAGGCCAGCGCCAGGAAACCGATCGGGAAGCGCATCCACAAGGGCGGCTCGTGCGGTTCGTGCGGCAGGCCGGTGGCCATGCGGCCGAAGAACACGCCGCGCACGAAGCGGATCGAGTAGGTCACGCCGAACGCGCTGGCGGCCACCGCGATCACCACCGAGATCGCGTCCAGCAGCGGGCCCTGGCGCACCGCCAGCGTCTCGGCGAAGAACATCTCCTTGGACAGGAAGCCGTTCAGCAGCGGCACCCCGGCCATCGCCGCGCCGGCCACCAGCGCCAGCGTGGCGGTGACGGGCATCACCCGGCGCAGGCCGCCGAGCTTGCGCAGGTCGCGCGTGCCGGCCTCGTGGTCGACCGCGCCGGCGGCCATGAACAGCGAGGACTTGAAGGTGGCGTGGTTGACGATGTGGAAGATCGCCGCCACCACGCCCAGCGCGCTGCCCAGGCCCACCAGCATGGTGATCAGGCCCAGGTGGCTGATCGTGGAGTAGGCCAGCACGCCCTTCATGTCCTGCTCGAACATCGCCGCGTACGCGCCCAGGATCAGCGTGACCAGGCCCACCCCGCCGACGATCCACGACCATTCGGCGGTGCCGCCCAGCACCGGCCAGAAGCGCACCAGCAGGAACACGCCGGCCTTCACCATGGTCGCCGAATGCAGGTAGGCCGAGGCCGGCGTGGGCGCCGACATCGCCTGCGGCAGCCAGAAGTGGAACGGGAACTGCGCGCTCTTGGTGAACGCGCCGAGCAGGATCAGCAGCAGGGTCGGCGTGTACCACGGGTGCGCGCGCACGGCGTCGCCCGCGGCGAGGATCGCATCCAGCTCGTAGCTGCCCGCGACGTGGCCCAGCAGCAGCATGCCGGCGAGCAGGCAGAAGCCGCCGCCGGAGGTGACGATCAGCGCCATCCGCGCGCCGTCGCGCGCCGACGCGCCGTTGTGCCAGTAGCCGATCAGCAGGAACGAGAACAGGCTGGTCAGCTCCCAGAAGAACACCAGCTGGATCACGTTGCCGGACATCACGATGCCCAGCATCGAACCCATGAACGCCAGCAGCAGCGCGAAGAAGCGCGCCAGCGGGTCGTCCGGCGACATGTAGTAGCGCGCGTACACGCCCACCAGCGCGCCGATGCCACAGATCAGCAGCATGAACAGCCAGGCGAAACCGTCGATGCGCAGCACCAGGTCCAGCCCCAGCGAGCCGGCCCAGGGGATGGTCTGGCGCAGTACCTCGCCGGCCAGGATGTGCGGGGCCAGCCACGACGAAAGCGCCAGGCCGAGCAGCGCGGTGCCGGTCATCAGCCAGGCGGCGCGGTTGTGGCCGCGCTCGCGCATCAACCACGTCGCCACGGCCGCCGCGAAGGGCAGGCAGAGGATGGCGCTTGGCAGGGCGTGGTCGGGCATCGGTCCCTTGCGTTCGATGGAAAGATCTCGGTGTCGCCCGTCACCGGGGCAGCACCCGGCACTTCAGGTGCAACGGCCCGCCCCGAACACCCAGCCATCCGGGCGCGCCGCACCGCAGGCCATCGTCGCGATCGCCCGCATGCGCTCACCTTGGGTCTGGGAGCGTGGCGGCGGCACCGTCCGGACTCCTTGCCCGATTCTATCGTTGGCCGCGAGCGAGCGGCAACGACCCTGCACGGTGCTTGCACACGCGCTGTCCGTACCATGTCCGCGGGAATGACAGAGATGGCCCGCGCATCGTCGCCCCCGCGGCATTCACCACCACCCGGAGAGCTTCGCCGATGATCCATCCCCCGACCCGCCGGCAGCGGCATGCCGTCCGCGCCGCCGCCGTGCTCCCGCTGGCGCTGGCCAGCACCCTGGCCTGCGCGCAACAGTCGCCCGCGCTCGATCGCGTCAGCATCTGGCTGGGCGGTTATGACGCGCACGCGGACACCACCATCGGCGCCAGCGACAGGAGCCACCAGTACGGCGGCGACTTCAACCTCGAGAACGACCTCGGCTTCAGCGACCGCAAGCGCGTGCCGCGCGCACGGCTGGATTTCCTGATCGGCGACAGCCAGGGCTTTTCGCTGGACTACTACAGCGTCAACCGCGCGCGCAGCCGCAGCCTCGCCCGCTCGATCAGCTACGCCGGCAACGACTACGCCGCCACCGCGCAGGTCCGCGGCAAGCTGAACTTCGACTTCGGCAGCGCCTCGTACCGCTGGTGGTTCGGCCACGGCAACGACGTGTTCGGGCTGGGCCTGGGCGGGGCGTACTACCGCGTGCACGCCGGCATCAGCGGCCAGGCCAGCGTCGACGGCACCCCGGTCGGGGAGGCCTCCTCCAGCACCCGCGACAGCGCCTGGGCGCCGATGCTGCAGCTCGGCTGGCGGCATGCGTTCAACGAGCAGTGGCGCATGTACCTCGACGCGGCCGGCGTGAAGAAGAACGGCGGCCGCCTCAACGGCCACATCGTCAACGCGGCCTTGGGCGTGGAATGGTTCCCGTGGCAGAACGTGGGCCTGGGCGCCGAATACGGCTACAGCCGCGTGGTGCTGCACCAGCGCAAGCAGGCCTACGACGCCAACCTGGACATGAAGCTGGACGGCCCGTCGCTGTTCGTGCGCCTGCGCTTCTGAAGGGCGCCCGCGCACGCGGCGGCGGATAGGCACGGCTGCGGTGATGGTGCATCATCACCGCAGCAGGCGACCCGCACGGGCCGGGGTGCCATGCAGGGGGAACGATGCCGAGGCGGTTTGCGACAACCATCGCGCTGACGCTGTGCATCCTGGCCATCGCGCTGCCGATGGCGGCGGTGTTGCTGATCGCCCGGCACCAGAGCGCCTGGGAAGCCGAGGAGCAGGCCTCGAACCTCGCCCGCAGCATCGTCCAGCGCACGGAAGGGGTCGGCCGGCAGTCGGTGGCCGCCTACCAGCGCTTGAGCCGGCTGGACATGGCCGGCGGCCCCTGCACCGCGGCCACGCGCGCGCAGCTGCGCAAGGTCCTGCTCGATTACGACTACGTGCAGGCGATCGGCATCGTCGCGGGCGACCGCATCACCTGCTCGGCGATCGGCCCGCTGGGCGACGGTCTGGACATGGGGCCGCCCAGCTACGTGAGCCCGCGCGGCACCCGGGTGCACGTCTCGGTGTCGATCGACGGCAGCCGTCCGTTCGTGGTGCTGAGCGCCGGCAGCTACGCCGCGGCGGTGCATCCCGAGGCGCTGCTGGTCGAAACCGCGCCGATCCCCGGGCTCGCCCAAGGCGTGTTCGGCTACAGCGCGGGCAAGCTGTGGACCTACCGGGGCCACTTCGATCCGGCATGGATCGCCCCGGGCCGCAAGGCCCCGCACACGACCTTCCGCGACGGCGACTACCTGGTCGCCATCCAGGCGTCGGACAAGTTCGACGTGGCCTCCTTCGTGGCGATCCCGCGCGCCCACGTGCACACCCGGTTGCGCGCGTTCGCCCTGGTCCTGCTGCCGATCGGGCTGGGCCTGGGCGCGGCGCTGGTGACCGCGATCGTCATGCTCGCGCGCCAGCGCGCGTCGCTGCCGGCGCTGCTGCGGGCGGCGCTGAAGCGGCGCGAGTTCGTGCTGTATTACCAGCCGATCGTGGAGCTGGGTTCGCACGCCATGGTCGGCGCCGAGGCGCTGCTGCGCTGGCCTGCCAACAAGCAGGTCGGCATGCGCCCGGCGCTGTTCGTGCAGGCCGCGGCGGAGTGCGGGCTGACCTCGCGCTTCACCGAATACGTGCTCGCCCAGGTGGCCATCGACGGGCCGCGGTTCTTTGGCCGCCATCCGGGCGGCTACATCAGCATCAACCTGGCGCCGACCGACCTGCTTTCGGGCACGGTGGTGGATCACCTGCAGCGCCTGCTCGCCACGCCCGGCATCGGCGTGCACAACATCGTGGTGGAGGTGACCGAGAACTCCTTCATCGACCCGGCCAGCGCCAACCGCACGATCGCGCGGATCCACGCGCTGGGCATCCGGGTGGCGATCGACGACTTCGGTACCGGCTTCTCCAGCCTGTCGCAGCTGACCCAGCTGCACGCCGACTACCTGAAGATCGACAAGGTCTTCGTGGACGCCATCGGCACCGGCTCGGTCACCAGCGAGGTGGTGCTGCACATCATCGAGATGGCGCGCTCGCTCCGGCTCACCATGATCAGCGAGGGCGTGGAGACCCGCGCCCAAGCCGAGTTCCTGCACCGCCACGGCGTGGCGTTCGCCCAGGGCTGGCTGTTCGGCAAGGCGCAACCGCTGGACGAGCTGCTGGCCGCGCCGGACTGACGCGGCGCGCTAGCGCGGCGGCCGGGCCGGCTCGAGCACGCCCACGCGCAAGGTGGCGAAGGCGCCGTCGCGGGCCAGTGCGGTGATCCGGTAGTCGCCCGCCCGCGGCAGGGCGATCGCGATGGCGGCGTCGGCGCGGCTGCTGCCCTGCAGGCGGCCGTCGAGCAGCCACTGCACCTCGCCCTGCGCGCCGAGCGCGCGCAGGGTCACGCGCAGCGGCTGGTCGCCGTGGGGCGCGCGGCGCAGGGTGACCCCGTCGGCGAGGCCGGCGATGCGGATCGGCGCGGCGCGGTCCAGCGAGTCGGGCGCGCAGCCGGGCGCCAGCGGCGGCAGCGCGGAGCGCTCGCGGTCGTCCACGCTCAGCCACGGCGTGGCCAGCGCGGGCCAGCGCGCCAGCGTGACGGTATGTTCGTGCGCGGCATGGCAGGCGCCGCTCAGCCGCTGGCCGCGTGCGTCCACGCGCAGGCGGAGCAGGCCGGACGACCATGCGCCGAGATCGCGCTCGGCAAAGGTGGGCGGCAGCGCGTCGTCGAGCACCCACGCCGTGCGGCGCTGACGGCACAGCGCGGGATCGGTGCCGCCGGCGGCGCCACCGAGCGGCCAGCAGATCTCGACCGAGCTCACGCTGGCCGGCCGCGTGTTCCGCCGACCGCCACGCGCGGGCAGCATGTCGACGATCTGGAACAGCAGCGGCAGCGCGGTCACCGCGCCGTACTGGCCGGGCGAGGGCGTGCCGTCCGGACGGCCGATCCACACCCCGACGGTCCAGCGGTCGGTGACGCCGATCGACCACGCGTCGCGGTAGCCGTAGCTGGTGCCGGTCTTCCACGCCACCGTGGCATGGCGGTTGATCGCCCCGGCCAGCGGGCCGCCTTCGACGTCGGCCGGGTTGCTGGCCAGGATGTCGCGGATGATCCACGCCGCACCGCTCGACAGCAGCCGGCGTGGCCGCGCGGGTTGTTCCGCCGTGTAGCGCGGCGTGCCGGCGATGCCGCCGTTGGCCAGCGCGGTGTACGCGCCGACCAGGTTTTCCAGCCGGGTGGCGGCGCCGCCCAGGATGATCGACAGGTTCGGCTGCGCCCCGGCCGGCAGGCCGAGGTCGACCCCGCCGGCGGCCAGCCGCGCCACGAACCGGTTCGGCCCGACCCGCTCCAGCACGTCCACCGCCGGCACGTTGAGCGAGCGCTGCAACGCCTCCGCCGCGCTGACCGGGCCTGAAAACGCCTCGTCGAAATTGCCCGGCTTGTAGCCGCCGAAATCCTGCGGCGCGTCGACCAGCAGGCTTTGCGAGGTGATCAGGCCGTCGTCCAGCGCCAGGCCGTACAGGAACGGCTTGAGCGTGGAGCCGGGCGAACGCGGCGCGGCGACCATGTCGATGTAGCCATGCCGCTGCGGGTTGGCGAAGTCGCTGGTGCCCACATAGACGCGCGCCTCCAGCGTGGCGTTGTCGACCACCAGCAAGGCGGCCGAGGTGTGCGACGGCAGTCGCGACAAGTACGTGCTCACCCGATCCTCGGCGGCGCGCTGCAGGTTGGCGTCGATGGTGCTGGTGATGCGCCGCGCCCGCGGCTGTTCGCGATGCAGCCGCTCGGCCAGCAGCGCGGCGGACAGCGGCGCGCGCAACGAGCGCGCGACCACCGGTTCGATCGCCGCGTCGCGCACTTCAGCCGCGCTCCACACGCCGAGGTCGCGCATGCGGCGCAGCACCTTGTCGCGCGCGGCGCGGGCCGCTTCGGGGTGGCGATCCGGCCGCAGCCGGCTCGGCGACTGCGGCAGCACCGCGAGCAAGGCCGCCTCGGCGTGCGACAGCCGCGTCGCCGGCTTGCCCAGATACGCCCACGACGCGGCTTCGACGCCTTCGATCGGACCGCCGAACGGCGCGTGGTTGAGGTACAGGTCGAGGATCTGCGCCTTCGACAGATGCGCTTCGAGCTGCAGCGCACGGAAGATCTGCACCAGCTTGCCGCGGATCGTGTGCGGGATCGGCTCGATGATGCGCGCCACCTGCATGGTCAGCGTGGAACCGCCCGAGACGATGTGCCCGTGCCGGATGCCGCCGGCGAGGCCGCGCAGCAGCGCGTAGGGGTTGACGCCGGGGTGCTGGTAGAACCAGCGGTCCTCGTAGCTCAGCAGCGCCTTCAGGTACAGCGGCGAGACCTGCTTCGCCGTGGTCGGGTAACGCCACACGCCATCGCTGTCGGCAAACGCGCGCAGCGGCGTGCCGTCGCGCGCCAGCACCACGGTGCTGCCGGTGTCGGGGGCGGGGAGGTGCAGCGGGAACAGGCGGTCGAGGGCGAAGGCGACGAGCAGCAGAAGAACCATGCCGACGAGCGCCATTCGCAGCCAGCGATGGCGGTGTGATGCTGCCGGAACCGGCCCGCCGGCAACCGGAGTGGTGGCGGATTCATGCGGCATGGGTGATGACCATGCACCCTCACACCGTCATTCCCGCGAAAGCGGGAATCCAGTGCCGTCTACCTTGCCCGACGGCAGGGAGGCACGGGATCCCCGCTTTCGCGGGGATGACGCATTTGTGAAACGTTCGCCGCACGCACTCGCCATCATGGTTCGACCACGCTGATCTTCGCCGGCACGGCCTTGCCGATGCCGCGCACGGCAGGGCGATACATGTCCTCCACCAGCGGCGGCGGCACGGTGTAGCTGCCCGGGGTCACCGCGCGCACCAGGTAGAACACGCGGGCCTTGTCGCCGCGGCGCAGGTTCAGCGCGGCGGCGTAGCGGTCGTCGCGGTATTCCTCGTGCACGGTTTCCGCCGCGGCGGCGTGCTGGTCCAGGTCGATGCCGTCGATCACCACGCCCGACCACTGCTGCGCGCCGCCGAGGTTGAGGTTCTCCACTTCCAGCCCGCCGGGCAGTAGGTCGGTGACCAGGGCGTCGGGAACATCCATGCGCGCCTCGATGGCCAGTTCCACGATCAGCGTGTCGCCTTCCTTCAGTTGATGGCCCGTCCACGGCTTGCCGTCGGTGGTGAAGTAACCGCGGCGCACGTCGATCTGGCTGTCGTCGGCGGCCGGCGCCTTCTGCGGAATGCCGGCCACGTCCAGCGTGGCGAAGATCGCCGCGTCGCTGGTCGGCTGCACGCTGACGCCGGCAACGAGGTCGGCGGCATCGAGCTCGCGGCTCCACACGCGGCTGTCCGGTGCCACCTCGACCTTGCCGGCCACCGTCATGGTGGCGGCCAGCGGCGCGTTGCTCTTCGCATCGAACGCCGCCGCCACGCGGGCGATCGCGGCCTGCTCCTGCGTGCTCAGGTAGGACCACGACCAGCGGTAGTTCTTGTCCTGCTGCTGGCGCACCCGGACATTGGCCGTGGCGTTGCGCGCCCAGTCGACCAGCCTGGCGTCGTAGGCCGGCTTGTTCATGCCATAGGTATGCGTGAGCGCCACCATCAGGGCCAGGTCGCGCAGGTCCGAGCCGTAGTCGCCGACGTACCACGGGCGCTCCTTGTTCCACGCAAACGCTTCGTCGATCGCCTGCTGTGCGCGCTCGTTGTCGCCCATCAGCTTCAGCGCGATGCCGAGATGCACCAGTGGCAGCGGCGCCACCAGCTTGCTGCGGTCGTTGTCGAAGATCGCACGCAGGGTGCCCAGCGGCGCGCGGTTGACGCGGGCCAGCACGAAGCCGGAATAGGCCTCGTCGGCGAGGCGCATGTGGTCGTGGTGCTCGTAGCCGTAGTACGGATGGCCGCCGGCGAGCAGGTCGTCATTGAGCCGCTGCAGCGATTTCTGCAGCACGTCCTGCGGCACGGCGAAACCGGCGTCGCGCGCGTCCAGCATGAAGTCGACCACGTACGGCGTGGTGAAGGTGACGATCGGGCTGGTGCCGCCCCAGAAGCTGAAGTGGCCGTTGCTGGCCTGGAACGAGGCGATGCGAGAGAGCGCGCCATCCACCGCGGCCTTGCGCACGGCATCGCTCATCACCGGCGCGCCCAGCGCCCTGGCTGTCTGGCCGTCCAGAATCAGGGCGGCGTAGCCCTTGCTGGTGGTCTGCTCGATGCAGCCGTACGGGTAGCGCAGCATGTGGCGCAGCGCGGCGGCGTACGGCAGCGGCGGCAAGGTGCTCAGGGTGAGCCGCGCCCTCACCGTGGCCGGCAGCAGGCCGGCGATCGCGGCGGCGCCGAAGTGCTCGCCCTTGCCCGCTTCCAGCGCCAGCGGCGTGGTGGTGACGGTTTCCGGCCAGGCCGGGCGCACCGCGAATTCGAAGTGGCGATCCACGCTGTAGTCGTTGAGTTCGGCGTGGATGTCCACCGTCGCCACCGCGGCACCGGCCTGCGCCGTCACCGGCATGTGCAAGGTCGCGCCGGCGCCGTCTTTCAGCGCCACGCTTTGCGTGGCCTTGTCCACCGTGATCAGGCCGCCGCCCTTGACGCTGACTTTCGCGGTGCCGTCCTTGCCGGAGAGATTCTTCAGGTCGAGGCTGATCACCGCCTGGTCGCCGGCGGCCATCACCCGCGGCGTGCTGGGCTCGACCACCAGCGGCGCGCGCACGGTGACGTGGCCGTCGGCATTGCCGTAACGGCTGTCGGTATACGCCAGCGCGGCCAGGCGCAGGCTGCCGTTGAAGTCGGGCACGTCGACATGCAGGGTGGCCTTGCCCTGCGCATCGAACGCCACCGGGCCGCTGAACAGGTCGACGATGCGCACCTTCGGATTGAGCCGCGCGGCCTTGGGCAGCGCCGCGCCGCTCATGTCGCCGCCGTAGCGCAGCTTCGCCTCGGCGCCGTCCATCGCCTCGATGATGCGGCTGTACAGGTCGTACGCCTCCACGCCGAGCGCACGCTTGGCGAACAGCCACGACCACGCGTCGGGTACCGGGTAGTCGGTGATGTTGAGCACGCCCTGGTCGACCGCGGACAGCGTGACGAACGCCTTCTGCCCGGCCAGGCCGGTGGCCTGCACGCCGACGTCGAGCGGGTTGCCCGGACGCATCAGCGCGGGCGCGTCGAGCTTGAGCGGAATGCGCCGGTCGTTGCGGTCCATCGCCACGTATTCCACGCCCATCGCGCGGGCCGGCGTGGTGTGCTCGGCCGCCTCGCCGCCGCGGAACACCAGCGCGGTCACGTAGACGTCGTGACGCTCCCAGTCTTTCGTCACCGGGATCTCGAAAGTGCTGCCGGCCTTCGCGTCGATGTTCCTGGTGTAGAGCAGATGATCCGATTCGACCAGCAGCACGCCGGGGCCGTCGTGCGGCGGCGTCACCGTGACCTCCATGGTGTCGCCGGCGCGGTAGCGCGCCTTGTCCAGCTGCAGCTTGACCTTGTCCGGGCGCGCCTCCTTGCCCAGGTTCTCGTCGTCCCAGCTGTAGCCGGCGAAGAACGGGAACACCGTGGTGAGTTTCGTGGCCGGGTCGTACACCTCGACGCGGTAGCTGCCCCACTGCACCGGGAATTCCACGTGGACCGACTGGCCGGCGGCCACGTCGATGTCCTTCTCGTCGACGAGCTGCAGGCGCTGGTTCGCATTGGACTGCCAGCCGCCGCTGCGTTCGTACAGCCAGTAGAAGTCGCGCAGCTCGCGCTGCAGGCGCACCTTCAGGTGGCTGCCGGCGACCAGCTCGCCCTTCGCATTCGCGCGCACGATCTCGAAGCCGGCCGGCGCCTCGCTCTCGGCGCCCTGCTTCGGATCGAACAGCGGGCGCACGCCGACCAGCGCGGCGGCCGGCCAGTAGGTACGCTTGAGCAGCCGCGTGACCGCGCGGCCGCCGCTCTCGTAGACGCTGCCGGACAGGGTCACCGCCAGCGGCGCGACCGGCTTCACGTCGTCCGGCAGCGCCACGTCCTGTTCCAGCACGCCTTGCGCGTCGAGCCTGGCGTCGACCACGTCGGCGGCGCTCTTGGGCAGCTCGACCAGCGGGTTGCCGAAGAAGGTGTCCTTCATCTGCTCCAGCGGATGCACCTGCGGCGCCACCAGCAGTTTCGCGGTGAAGCGGTTGCCGTCGGCCGGCGCGCCATAGAGATAGCTGGAGGCGACCTTCAGCTTCAGCGGATCACCGGGCGCCAGCCGCGCCTGCGGGCTGGACAGCTCCACCTTCAGCCGCTCGGGCAGGAACTCCTCGACGTGGAACGGGAACGCCTGCACGGTGTCCCTGCTCGCCGGGTCGAGGCGGAATTCCAGTTGCCACAGGCCGGTCGGCGCATCGGCGGGAATCGCCTGGCTCAGCTCGAAGTAGTTGAGCTGCTGCGGCTCCAGGCGTTTCTCGGCAAGCACGCGGCCGTCGGGCTGCTTCACCCGCACGAACAGCGACTGCGGCTTCATCGGCTTGCCGTCGTGGTCGCGCAGCAAGGCCGAGGCGCGCAGCGTCTCGCCGGGGCGGTACAGGTCGCGGCCGGACCAGGCGTACACCTCGAACGGCACCTGCCGGCGGCCGCCGATGTCGAAGTTGGACACGTCCAGCGCCGGCTTGTTGAATGGCAGCACCGAGACGTCCTTGCCGTGGCGCGCCACCAGCACGTCGGAGGCCTTGACCTTGTACGCGAGCAACGCGTTGCCCTCGGCGCCGGTCGTGGCCTTGAGCTTGCCGCGCCCGGCCGCATCGCGGATCTCGATGTCCACGCCGTTGACCGGCGAGCCGTCGCGCAGCGAGGCGACGTGCAGCAGCACGTTGTCGCGGTACACGCGCAGGTGCAGGCCGAGGTCGCTGACGAAGAAGGTGGCGGTGTCGTAGCCGTCCCTGAAGGTGCCGCCGGCCTTGACCACGGCCATGTACACGCCGGGCTGCGCCAGTTCGCGGATGTTCTGCACCGGCAGGTAGGTGACGGTGCGCTCGTTCGGCTCGCCACCCAGGGTGTAATGGTTGGCGTAGACCGAGTCGGCGATGTCGGTGATCGGCCGGCGGCTGCGCCGCTGGTCGCCCTCGCCGCAGCTGTTGTAGTAGCTGACGTCGTGGTCGAGCTCGTAGCTGTCGCGGTGGCCGTTGCGCGGATAGGCGCAGAACAGGTCCGACAGCGCGTCCTCGCGCACGCGGAAGAACTCCACGTCGGCGTCGTGCACGTTCATCGACACCAGCGGCAGGCCGCGCGTGCCGCGCGCCGGCAGCACGCTGCCGTGCGAGGCGAAGCCGACCGCGGGCGGCAGGTTGCCGGAGTACACGTCGTGCTTCACCGCGTGGCCGAGCGTGCGCCCGTCGGCGGCGAGCAGGCCGGCCTTCAGCTGCACCGCGTAGCGCGTGTTCGCGCGCACGAACGGAAAGCGCAGTGTGCGGCCTTCGTTGTCGAGGCTCCAGCTGCCGCTGACCACCTCGCCGTTCGGTCCGGTCACCGCGACCAGGGTGTCGAAGGCCTGCGCCGCGGCCAGCGTGGCGTTGAAGCGCAGCACCAGCGCGGTGCGCGAATCGGCGATTTCCGAGCTGGCCGAAACCAGCGCGAACGCGGCCTTGCCGGACTCTTTCGCGGGCGCGGACACGGCCGCGGCGGGTGCCGCCGGCTTGCCTTGCAGCGCGGGCGGCTGGCCGTCATGGCTGCGTCCGCAGGCGGCCAGCAGCAGGCCCGACAGCAGCAGGCACGGTACGCGGAAGGCACGGGCAAACGATCGTCCGGACATGGCGTCCTCTCCCTGATTTTCGAGGCCAAGCATGGCCGGCATTCGTGGCGCGCCCGTGGCACGGATCGGGCACGCGGATTTTCTTCAACGAGGCAGTTGCCGCCCCAGCCAGTCGCCCAGCTGCATCAGCACCTGGCCGCGGCCGGGTTCGGTTTCGTTGAACAGCTCGTGGTACAGCGAGGCGAAGAAGCGCG
>JBDZVT010000010.1:0-101934 GCA_040255835.1 Lysobacteraceae bacterium | reverse complement strand
GCAGCCTGCAACGGGCCAAGGTGGTCGCCACGGAAAAGGCCACACCCGAACAACTCTGGATTCGGTCACTCGCGGTGCGGTTGCCATTCGGCAAGGTGCTGGTCGCCATCGCCAACAAACATGCGCGCCAGTTGTGGGTGATGCTGGCTCACGAGGTGGATTACGACCCCTGCGCCAGCCAGCGCCACCCGCTGCATTGCCCCGCTCAACTCGCTTGAGGAACCTTGCTTTCGATTCACGGTCAGCGCTACGCGGCAACAACGGGTCAGACCCACCCGGAGAGAACCTGACTAACATTCTGGACGTCCAAACGTGTTTCGGCCGATCCCCGAACACCGACGACACCGCTGAACGAATGAGGTCTCCGGGCGCGGTTTATACCCTGGTCCGAGCCGGCAGCAATGGCTCAACAAGACCGTCTAAGGAAATGCAGTCTGGCAACGTTCGACGCCGCATCCCACTGACCACGCAGCACACACGAAGCACAACACGACCACCGGCAGTCGCCCGAAAGCTCAGGGCAAAAGCATCATGCGCCCGGGGTTGACGGGAAGTCTCCTAAGGAGATGTTAGGCGGCAGGCTCGTAAGCCGCAATCTCGATGCCGCCGGCCAGCAATTGCTGATGTAGCTCCGAGTAGCGGTGCGGCTGGACCTGCACGAGAGGTGCTACCTGGAGTACGTAGTCTTGCGTTGGATTGTCACGGATGTCGTGCTCGGGCTGAGGCGGGCCGAGCAAAGCAATCTCTAGGTCTGAGGTGGCTCCCACGAACGCCGGGTACTCCTCAAAGCGTCCGGACAACTCAGGCTCAAGTTGCACGGTTAGAGCCGCGCCAATGCGGTCAGCCGCTGCAGCCAGCGAAATGCTTGGGTTGATGATGAAGACGCAGCCAGTTGCCATGATGTATCCCTGCCGCCTAACGCCCGAAATCAGCGGCGCGCGCAGCGCGTCCGCTGGATTGAATTGTTGGGCGGCAGCGACGAATCGCTACTGTGGCTGTAACAAAAAGCTGATTGCATCACGCACCTTCGGCCAGGCTGACGAGTACGGACTTGCAACTTCGAAATGTCCGAGGCCGGGCACGATGATGAGATCGACGGAATCTCCGGCCGTGGTTGCCGCCTTGGCGTACTTTTCCGCCAACCACATCGGTCGCAGGTTGTCGTGATCTCCCCACACAAGCACTTGAGGAACGTCGAGCGGTAGCATCTTGCTGGCGGAAACCTGCGCATAGCGTTCCGGAACGTCGGCGGGCGAACCGCCGAGAAACTGCTCCACAACGCGGCTTTGGCAGGCACCCACCTCCACGGCGATTTCTGTTGCCATGTCGCCGGGACCGGCCAAATCGACAACCCCGCGAATTGCCAACGGGTCGCGGATGTAGAGCGCACTCGTCGGCGGGAGTCTCTCGCGCGAGGCGACCCACAACGCAAGATGGCCGCCGGCCGAGTGCCCGACGACTACCACGCGACCGAGATCGAGTTGGTACTTCTGGGCGATCTGACGCAAGTAGTCCGTGCCTCTGCCCACATCCTCGTAGGTTCCAGGCCAACCACTGCCGGGTTGGGGCAGGCGGCGATATTCAATATTCCAGGTAGCGACACCTTCCGCTTTTAGCGCGTCCGCAATGGGTGCCATGTCGCGCAACGTGGCGTAATCAGCTTTCCAGCAGCCACCGTGGATAAGGATTGCGACCGGATGCAATCCCGGAGTTGATGGAACTCGCAAGTCGGCAAATTGACTTGGATCCTTTCCATACGCGATACGATAGTCTGCGGGTTGGCTTGGCAGCGCCTGAAACTCGGCGGGGCCCATTTGACCACTGACGGAGGCGGATGGTGGTGACTGGGGCACGGTCGTGCATGCGGTGAGACCACACATGGCGAGCGCTGCAGCCCTTAAAAGAGGTCCAAGCATGTCTTTGCCTCCCTCGATGCCGCCCAACGCTTGAGTTGAGCGGCGGCGTAGCCGTCCGCCTCGAACGAGTGGTTAGGGCTCACAACGGAAGCCCGAAGATGAACAAATAAACATACGGGAGAACGCAGGCAGCTAGAGCGATGGCGGAACGAAACTTTGCGGAAGCAAAAGCGTAACCCGAGAGCCACAAGCTAGAGATAAGACAGGCCATACCAATGAGTAGCATGGCTACTGCTTGATGCTGGGTGGCCACAATTTCTGCATGTGAAAGGTTCGGAGAGTAGTCTCCGTAACCGGTGTTTGAGAGGAAACCATAGTAGGCAAACGGCCACCCGAGCACCACAAGTACTAATGACGTATTCGCTGCCGTAGTCTGCTTCATGAGCCCTAACGCTGGAATTAAGCGGCGGCGCAGCCGTCCGCTTGGATGACTGGTTAGGCCGCTACGACAGCCGCTAACCTCAGAACGAACCAAGCAACAACCCCAAGAAGCCAATACTTACTGGACGCGTCCTTGAACGCAAGGGGCCACATTGCCAGTGCGGCAGACGCCAGAAAGTACCCGCCGGTGATTACAGGTGCGGCAGTAGGAAGCGCTGTGCTGACGATGAGGCTGACAAGCGGGCCCAGAACAAATGGGACGAGGTACGGCCAATACACGCGCAAAGATTGCGCGAGGCTAAGGCGATGCTTTGCGAGGAAGAAGCCTGAATTCATAGGGCCTAACGCTAAAGCTCAGCCGCCGACCGACTGCGCAGCAGTTGGGCGGTCGGCTGGAGCGCCTTGTTGGGCGCGCATCACGATATGGCCTCAATTTGCGCCCGTAACTTGGGCGGTACTTTGGACCACTCAGTGGACGAGGTCACTTCAAGTTCCCTCCCATATTCGTTTTTCACTGCCGCAACTATCTGCTTAAAGAGCGTTACCGGCTCCCACCGCTCCGGTTCATACGCTACGAGCGCATGGCGATCCTGATTCCACCTCACTCCAGAAGCATCGCGCCATATGTACGTGAAATCTTCGGACTTAGGCGGTCTCACGAACAGACGCCCCACAGAATCTAGTCCTACTTCTGCGATGGCAACTTTCAAGATCGGCTCCTTGATGCCCAACGCCTGAGTTAAGCGGCGCGCGGCCTTTCGCGCGTCCGCTTGGACGAGGAGTTAGACGGTTGCGACGCCGCTTGCTCGGGCGACAGCGACTGCCACGACGAGCGCACCGCTTGAACAACCGGCTGCCCCACAACTACCAGCTCTGAAAGCTGAGGCTTGCGACGACGCTGCACGATAAGCTGCTGCGGCGACGAACGACAAGTCAGCGCGAAGCTGGGCGAAACACAAACAACGAAGAATCCACACGAGCTACCGACTAACGCTGGAATTAAGCGGCGGCGAAGCCGTCCGCTTGGATGACTGGTTAGGCCGCGCTGCCGGATGCTACCGCCAACAAAGCCTTGAGCGGTGAGGGTGAGGTGATATTTGAAGCAACGACCTCACCGGAGCGGGCAACGACGTCCAGAGTGTTGTCCTTAAAGGTGATGACCCAATGCCTCGCCTTGAGACCGGCCCAGCGTAAAGTCTCCTGGGAATCGGCTAGCTCGTTGAATGAATAAAACTGGAGCCCCGCTCGTGCATAAGGATGCCGACCTAAGCCTTCGTCGTTGATGGGTGAAAGATGGTGGTCAATGACGCCGGTGAACCGGACAACTGCTACTGCGTCGTCTACTGCACGAAAGTAGGCCAGCCAGAGCTTGTCGGACTCAGCCAGGAGCGCCGGTGGTTCTGGAATACCTAGTTCTGGTGCCAGTGACCAAATCGAAGCTTTCGGTGTGCTCATCTGCGGCCTAACGCTGGAGTTAAGCGGCGGCGAAGCCGTCCGCCTTGAACGAGTTGTTAGGCACCGGATCGCCTGTCGATGGGGCGCCACGCAGAGGGATTGGCTGAGATACGTGCCATATCCTCGCCAGATACTTGAAATGTGGAATGGACGTAGGCCGCGTCTACTTCCTCAGCCTCATCGTGCGAGTAACCGCGGATGTCGGGTGGAGAAGAACGAAGTTCTACAAACGCTTGTGTGGCAGGGACGTAGACCAACGTGGCAGACCATGCCGGGCGACTTCCGCTGCTATGGCTCGCAACGATCAACGCTACCGAATCTAGGTCGAAGTCGATGGGTACGCCCGATCTGCTTTTGTATGTGCCGTGCATTGAATGCCTAACGCTTGAGTTAAGCGGCGGCGTAGCCGTCCGCCT
Source organism: Lysobacteraceae bacterium (assembly GCA_040255835.1). Classification (GTDB taxonomy): domain Bacteria; phylum Pseudomonadota; class Gammaproteobacteria; order Xanthomonadales; family Rhodanobacteraceae; genus Rhodanobacter. The sequence goes on along the minus strand of JBDZVT010000010.1, from coordinate 97,766 downwards.
TGAACGAGTGGTTAGGTTGCGCCGCCTTGCAGCTCAACCCTGACAGATAGATCTCTGAAATTTTCCGGGACGTCAGTTGTAGCAGCGTACTCAAGCATGAGCTCGTTGTTTTGAATGAACGCGAGATAGCTACCCGTAACGTCACCTACTTCGCCGACAACTATCGGCTGGCTAAGAACAACGCGTGCCGTTGGCAACAAATGATGGCGAACAGTCACGAAGTACCCGACGCCAGAGTAACGATAACTTACAAACTCGGAATCACTGCAGATGGCATCCACAACAACATTGCCGAGCGTCGCAGTGCAAAGAAGCCGGAGTGCTGACACTTCAAATGCGCGAAAGTGGGTCATGTGCAACCTAACGCTTGAGTTGAGCGGCGGCGAAGCCGTCCGCCTCGAACGAGTGGTTAGAGGTCACTGCGCGCCGGACCCCAAAAGAAAGCGACATGGGATATCGCCGAAGGAGTTGGAGAAATATGGTCGGTAGGGCGCGTACTGAGTGTAGGCCTTGTAGGGTTTGTACTGTTTGTATGCTTTGTATGGTTCGTATTCGGTGGACTGTAAGACCTCTTTGACGGCACAGGATGCAGTGCCGTCGTGGCTCCAGACGATGCCTTTGAGGAACCAGCCAAGATGCTGTCCGTTGAAGCCATAGACATGGTAACCACCCGCACTATCTTCTTTGAGGTACGCGACGGGCTTGCCGCTCCACAGATAGATGGTGAGCTCGTCATCGACAGCGATGTACGCCTCCGGCTTTCCTGCACCGTTGAAAAGCGTGACCTCGTCTTGTGCTAATACCGGGAACGCCGCGAAAAACAGAAACAGCGCTGTGAATACTCCCCTCGCTATCGCGGACATGTCATGACCTCTAACGCTGGAGTTAAGCGGCGGCGAAGCCGTCCGCCTTGAACGAACTGTTAGGCACCGGCACGCGATAGAAGCGTTGAAGCCCACGCCACAAATAGAACTAACGCAAACGATAGCGCCATTGTATATGCGAAACCAAGGCCTGCGGGAATGAGCCCGAGAGCGGCGTAGAAGCAAGTTGCACATGCCACGCCGGTACAGAACGTAAGTATGCTGCGTGGCGCAGCTTGCGCATGCGCGGTAGACCAAGCGAATACGCCGAGGCCGGCCAAGAGCCCAAAGAACCCCAACAAGATCAACGACAACCCGGCCATGTCTGGTTCGGGGTCTCTGCTCGCGAAATAGTTTGCAGCGGGGATCGCTACTGCTATGAAGGCGATGACAAATATTGCGATGCGCTTCATGAGGTGCCTAACGCTTGAATTTAGCGGCGCGCGTAGCGCGTCCGCTGGAATGAGTAGTTAGGGAGAAGCACCGCCAGATGTAGGTTTGGGAGGCGCGGGATACTTGCTCTTGATGAACCACCCAACCAACGCGGGGACGGCAAAAATGGGGACAAGGTGGAACACAGCAGGGTACGAGTGTATGTATTGGGCGAGCCACGAATTGATAAGGGGCCGGATACCCAGCAGGTATATCGGCAGCCATACGAGAAAAACGACAACCAAAAGTAAGCCAGCTCGATCGTTGGCGCGCTTAGCGCGTTGGTAATCTTCTGGGTTCATGATTTCTCCCTAACGCCTGAATTTAGCGGCGCGCGCAGCGCGTCCGCTGGAATGAGTGGTTAGGGGCGAATATGCAATAGCTGCGCCGCCGCAACGCTGATACAAACAATACCCGCAGCGCAACAAGCGAAAGCTGCTCCAAACACTACCCATGTAGCGATGCGGAGCCACGACGGCGCCGTAATTGTGAGTAGCCGTGGTGATGTTGCCCGAACAGACTGCTTGCGCCACCGCGCAATTGTGAATGCCTGCGCCGCGATATGGAGAAACGCTGTGAGTAAGGCAAGAACTAGACCCACGGAAAGAAGTAGCCAGGAGCGTTGCACCGCCAACAGCGCCGATTGAGTCAGAGCGGGCGGGTGACCGGTGAGAAACGCGCCGACCGTGATACTGAGGATGCCACCGCTTACGATGATGAGATAGTTGATGAAGGAATTGACGCGGCTACCCCAGTCGGCAACATAAGAATTAAAAAGGCTTGCCGGTCCGACGATGTCTGCTTGCTCGGTCACAAACTGTCCCCCCTTAGCCCCTAACGCTGGAGTTAAGCGGCGGCGAAGCCGTCCGCCTTGAACGCACTGTTAGGCCGATGCCACAAGGCCCGCTGCCGACAGCTTAGCAAAGAGCTCTTGCCCAGGAGCCACACATTTAGCAGGAGAAAAAAGCTCTGGCTCGAAGGATGCCGAGAAGACCGATGACAAAGCTGCCGCTGCTGTCGCGGCGTTTGAAATGCGAGGAATGCAGGAAACCACCTTGGCGATCTCCGCGTCGAACTCATCGGGTGGTGCGCCTGAACCTCCAAGGCGGTATGGGTCCCACGACCGCACAACCGACGCGACGATAAGAAGAGCCGCATCAAAGTCTTCGCGTGTTCGCATGAAAGGCCTAACGCTGGAATTAAGCGGCGGCGGAGCCGTCCGCTTGGATGACTGGTTAGCACGCCGGCGCGCTACTTGCGATTGGATGCCTTTGCTCCGATAGCAGGCGCGACAACCAAGACGGCAACAACAAACAAAGCAAGTGCACCACAAATGATTGCTGGGAGCTCCCACGCCGGTGACCCTGCAAAGTAGCGTACAGCTGCTAGGGCCACGAAACCGCCAACCGCGAAACCAACCAGGCCACATGCTGCGCCTGTAGCAATTTTGCGAAACGTGATGCGAGTGTTGGACATGTGCAGAGCTCCATGCTCTTGAGTGCTAACGCTGGAGTTGAGCGGCGGCGTAGCCGTCCGCCTTGAACGAGATGTTAGGCGGCTGCGCTACGCCCAGCCTGGGTGAGCCGCGCATCAAAACTAAATAAACACAGACCTTCGCTTATATTTCCAGAAAACGCATATTAATGCAGTAGTGAAAATGACAGCAAGCGTTGAATTCACCATCTTAGACAGGAGAGGCCCGGCAAAGACGATAGAAAAAAACAGAACAAAAGACCAAATCCGGTCATTGGCACGCGGTGTGGGCATGCCGATCATATGCTTACAGCGCAATCCGATTCGCCACCAGAAGACCAGCGGAAGTGGAGCGCAGATCAGGAACAAACCCGTTCCCTTGCTCTCTATGCTGCGAAAATTATCCGATCTCCAAGGCCAAAGATCGGACAGCCATCTAAGTAGGTGAAAGCCGTGTCTATCAAAAAAGAATAGCCACACAAACAGATAGGTCACAGTCATAGTAGCTAGCATGAAGGCTGTAGTCATCAGCCGGCCGCCAAGCGTTCCATAAAGTGGCACATTTGCCATGCAAACAAAGATATTATTCAAGGTCTGCGTTTTAGCCACAGATTTTTGTTCGACTTCTGCGATCATTGTTTAGACGCCTAACGCTTGAGTTAAGCGGCGGCGTAGCCGTCCGCCTTGAACGAACTGTTAGGTGTACGCGGCTACGTTTGACCGTAGCCGCGCCACCGTTTTGCTTACAACAAGTGCAACGTGGTTAGGATAGCCAACACAGCTTCCCAAGAAATCTAGATGGTGAATTTCTAGAATTTCCCAAGTTGCAGCGTTAGCTTGATTTGGTTGCGCATGAGCGTTTCCTCTTCTTGCCAACTAGGCCGAACCGTTGGTACGGAACATTTATATAGCGGCTTGACCGTTCAGTCGCTACTGCTCCCGGTGCGAACCGGCAACAATCTGAAACACCTAACGCCCGCCATAACCGGCGGCGAACTCGTGCGCGCCAAAGGCGCGTGCGAGTTCGCCGTCCGTGTTGATGGCGTTGTTAGCTGGCATTCCTAAAAGACACCCCAAATATTCTCGAGCCGGAGCTTCGTCGATGACGGCGGCTTGTTAAAAACCGCGCGTACGAAAGGACTGCCGTTGATAAATGTCTGAAGCTGCTCCTGGTCATGGGGCGTCCAACAGAACTGGTTGTCTTCGAATGGCTGAGTGTCCTTTAGCCCTCCGAAAACAATCGTTTCAACAAACGGATACACAAACGACAAGCGCAAGCGACGGCCTGCTTCAGACGCAGGCACGTTGGTGAGGCGAAATACACGGATAATTCCGACCTCAAACTTAACCGACCCATCTCGACTCATTCCGTGATAGCACACGATACCGTCGCCTTCCCGGTCTTCCGCATCCAGACATCGGACGGCTCGATAGAAATCTTGGAAGAGCGGAATGCCCTCCGACGGAAGCAAGCCCGTGACCTTCTTTCCGTGCTTCCGCAGCAGTCCACGGAATTCGCTGTAGGAGTCTTCGACTTTCATGACAGCTAACGCTAAGTAGACCCCAAAAGTGGGGTGTTGCGCCGAGTATGCGGCGTCGGGTCTGACCGTACAAGGCGGCAATTCCTACAGCGGATCAGTCCCTTGCGCGGCAGCCTGACGGTCGGGACGGGTTCAAGCTGGCCGCGTTATCCGACACTTTTGAGGGTGTATGAGTTACCAGGGCGAAAGTGAGGGTGTAACGGGGGCGAAAACGCCGCGGTTGCTGGATCAGGTGCGGGCGCGGTTGCGTTTGAAGCATTACAGCCTGCGGACGGAGCGGGCGTACCTGGGATGGATTCGCCGCTTCATCCTGGCCACCGGCAAACGGCATCCGCGCGACATGGGGGTGGCGGAGGTCGAGGGTTTTCTGAGCACGCTGGCGGTGGAGGGCAAGGTCGCGGCCGGCACGCAGAACCAGGCGCTGTCGGCGCTGCTGTTCCTGTACAAGGAGGTGCTGTCCATCGAGTTGCCGTGGATGGAGACGGTGGTGCGGGCGAAGCGGCCGCAGCGGGTGCCGGTAGTGCTATCGCGCGACGAGGTGAGTCGCCTGCTGGCGAGGATGGATGGGCGCTTCGGCCTGATGGCCTCGCTGTTGTACGGCTCGGGCATGCGGCTGATGGAGTGCGTGCGCCTGCGCGTGAAGGATGTGGATTTCGAGCTCAACCAGATCTGCGTGCGTGATGGCAAGGGCGGCAAGGACCGGCACGTGCCGTTGCCGCGCCGCCTTTGCGAAGCGCTGCGCGCGCAGCTGGAGCGGGTGCGCCTGATCCACCAGCAGGATCTGGCGGCGGGCCTGGGCGCGGCATGGCTGCCGCATGCGCTGGCGCGCAAGTACCCGTCGGCGCCGCGCGAGCCGGGATGGCAGTACGTGTTTCCATCGGATCAGCTCTCGCGCGATCCGCGCGACGGCGCGCGGCGGCGCCATCATGTGGACGAGGCCGGCTTGCAGCGCGCGGTACGCAACGCGCGGCTCAAGGCCGGCATCGTCAAGCCGGCGACATGCCACACGTTGCGCCATTCCTTCGCCACGCACCTGCTGGAAGCCGGCCAGGACATCCGCACGATCCAGGAACTGCTCGGCCACAAGGACGTGGCCACCACCCAGATCTACACGCACGTGCTCAATCGCGGCGGGCACGGGGTGTTGAGTCCGCTGGATCGGTGAGGGATGGCCCGATGGGTCCTGCAGGGGCGCTTCGACTCCGCTCGCTGAAGCGAGCTACGCTCAGTGAGAACGGGTTGTTGGATATGACGACACCCGCGGATGGTTGAGCTCCACGCTGTGCTCGGCCCCGTCGTCGACGAGCGGGATGCGGCCATCGGCCTGCACCTCGCCATCCAGCCACAGCGTGACCGGCGTGCCGGCGTCGCCCTGCCGCAGGTCGATCCGATAGAGCGTGTCGCGGTGGCGGTAATCCAGCGCGAAGCCCTCCCACTCCGGCGGCAGCACCGGCGCGAAGCGCAGCGTGCCGGCTTCCAGGCGCAGGCCGAGCAGCGATTCCACGATCAGCCGGTACATCCAGCCGGCGGAGCCGGTGTACCAGCTCCAGCCGCCGCGGCCGACGTGCGGGGCGACCGCGTAGACGTCGGCGCTGACCACGTAGGGCTCGACCTTGTAGACGTCCATCTGCGCGGCATCGAGGCCGTGACTGACCGGGTTGATCATGCGCAGCAGCTCCCATGCGCGGGCGCTGTCGCCGAGTTCGGCAAACGCCATCGTGGCCCAGATCGCGGCATGCGTGTACTGGCCACCGTTCTCGCGCACGCCGGGCACGTAGCCCTTGATGTAGCCCGGGTCCATCGGCGTCTTGTCGAACGGCGGGTTCAACAATTGCACCAGGCCGGCGCCGCGGCGCACCAGGTGCCGGTCCAGCGACTCCATCGCCTGGCGCTGGCGCGCCGGCGCGCCGATGCCGGAGAGCACCGACCAGCTCTGCGCGATCGAGTCGATGCGGCATTCGAGGTTGTCGGCCGCGCCCAGCGGGGTGCCGTCGTCGAACCAGGCGCGGCGATACCACGCGCCGTCCCAGGCGTGCTGCTCCAGCGCGTCGCGCAACGTGGCCACTTCTTCTTCGCAGCGCTGCGCGAACGCCGCGTCGCCGCGCCCGCGCGCCACCTCGGCAAAGCGCTGCAGCACCTCGCAACTGAAGAAGCCCAGCCACACGCTTTCGCCGCGGCCGCCTTCGCCGACGCGGTTCATGCCGTCGTTCCAGTCGCCGCCGCCGATCAGCGGCAGGCCGCGTTCGCCGCGCAGGGCGAAGCTGCGTTCGATCGCGCGCACGCAATGCTTGTACAGCGGCTCGAACAGCCCCGAAGGCTGCGGCAGGTCGTAATAGGACTCCTCGCCGGCGTGCAGCGCGCGGCCCTCGATGTAGAACACCGGCACGTCGAGCACGGCGCGGTCGCCGGTGGCCAGCACGTAGCGGCTGACAGCCAGCGGCAGCCATAGATAATCGTCCGAGCAGGTGGTACGCACGCCGCGATCCAGCGGCGGGTGCCACCAGTGCTGCACGTCGCCTTCGGGGAACTGGTGCGCCGCGCACAGCAACAGCTGGGCGCGGGAGATTTCCGGCGCGGCATGCACGGTGGCCATCGAATCCTGCAGTTGGTCGCGGAAGCCGAACGCGCCGCCGGACTGGTAGTAGCCGCTGCGTGCCCAGATGCGGCAGGCGATGGTCTGGTACAGCAGCCAGCCGTTGGCGAGCACGTCCAGCGCCGGTTCGGGCGTGCGCACCTGCACCCCGCCGAGCACGCGCTGCCAGTGCGTGCGCACCTGCTCCAGCGCGGCCGCGGCCGAGCCGGTGCCGCGGAAGCGTTGCACCAGTGCGCTGGCATCGGCGGCGTCGCGGCCCACGCCGAGGCGGAAGATCAGCTGGCGTTCGGCGCCGTCGTCCAGCGCCACCTTGGATTGCAGCGCGGCGCAGGGATCGAGCCCGGCGCCAAGGCGGCCGGAGAGCTGCCGCCGACCCAGCGCGGCGGGCCTGCGCATGCTGCCGTTGCGGCCGAGGAATTCGCCGCGGTCGCCGTCGATGCCGCGCTCCGGATCGTCCACGTCGAGGAAGGCCACGCGGCCGGGGAACTCGCCGTTGTAGCTGTTGCGGGCGAACAGCGCGCCGCTGGCCGGGTCCGATTCGGTGACCACGTGCATCGCGGTCTTCTCGCGCAGGTCGCCGAGCAGCCATTCGACGTAGGCCGTCGCGCTGATGCGCCGCGGCCGGCCGGATTCGTTGCGCAGTTTCAGCACCGAGAACTTCACCGAGGCGTCCAGCGCCACGTATATCCACAGCTGTGAATGGATGCCGTCCTCGACGTGCTCGAACACGCTGTAGCCGAAGCCGTGGCGGGTGACGTACTCGCCGTTGCCGCGGCACGGCCGCGGGGTGGGCGACCACAGCGCGCCGCTGTCCTCGTCGCGCAGGTAGATCGCCTCGCCACTGCCGTCGCTGACCGGATCGTTGTGCCACGGCGTGAGGCGGAACTCGTGCGCGTTCTCGCCCCAGGTATAGGCGCCGCCGCTTTCGGAGATCACCGTGCCGAAGTGCGGGTTGGCCAGCACGTTGGACCACGGCGCCGGCGTGGCGTCGTTCGCGGCGGAGACGATCACGTACTCGCGGCCGTCGGTGCTGAAGCCGCCGTGGGGGTTGCGCAGCTGCAGTTCCGGCGGCGGGGCCACCGGCGCGGGCAGCATCGGCGCCGGGCGCTCGGCGCGGCTGGGCTCGAACGGCGGCGCGTGGGTTTCCAGCTGGCGCCGGCCGATCTGCTCAGCCAGGCTGCCGCGGTGGTCGGCCAGCACGATGCGCGCGCTGGCCAGCATCACCATGCGGTCCTCGCCGGAGAGTTGCTGCGCGGGGCGCACGAAGATGCCGCCGGAGCGATCGAGCAGGCTGGCCTCGCTGCCCGAGGCGATCAGGCCCATGATCTGGTCCTGCAGCTGCTGGCGGTAGCCGGCGCGATCCTCGTTCCAGATCACCAGGTCCACCGCCAGTCCCTTCTGCCGCCAGTACGCATGCGCCTGCACCAGTTGGCGCACCAGTTCGATGCGCGCCTCGCTGGCGATCTGCAGCAGCACGATCGGCAGGTCGCCGGAGATCGACTGCCCCCACAGCCCGCTCTGCCCGCGGCGGTTGCCGCGCAGCACCGCCGGCTCGGCGCGCAGGCTGGCGTTGGGATACAGCAGCGCGGTGGCCATGTGCTCGTACAGCTGCGCATCGGCCAGGCCGGCGTTGAGCTGGCGCAGCAGCACCTGGCTGTGCGTCCAGGCGAGGTCGAACACGCGGTCGGCGAGGTGACGGTCGCGGTACTTGCCGATCAGCTGCAGGCAGCCCTCGCGGCGGTCGGCGATGCCGGTGACGTAGTCGATGGTGGCGGTCTGCTCCGGCTGCAGGGTGATGCGGCAGCGAATCGCCACGATCGGGTCGAGCACCGAGCCGGAGCTGCCGGACAGCCGCGCCTGCTCGAGGTCGAGCATCTGCGGATCGGCCAGGCTGCGGCCGCGGCCGATGAAGCGGGCGCGATCGGTTTCGAAGGAGATCTCGTCGATGTCGGCGTCGTGCACGGCGAGCAGGTGGAACATCCACGGCGGGTGTTCGTCGGCGGCGCGCGGCCGGCGCGTGCACACGATCGCCTGCAGCGCGCTCACCAGCTCGGTCTGCACGAACAGCTTGCTGAAGGCCGGGTGCAGCGCATCGGCCAGCGGCGGCGCCAGCACCACCTCGGCGTAGCTGGTCAGTTCGATGGTGCGCGCGCTGCGGCCGCGGTTGGTCAGGTGGGTACGACGCAGCTCGATGTCGTCCTCGGGAGAGACCACGATCTCGGTGTGCGCGTCGAACTCGCGCTCGCGCACGCGGAACTCGGCGCGCGCCTCGGAGAAGATCGCCTCGTACAGCTCGGTCTTCTGCCGCGTGGGCTGGTAGGCGGTGGACCAGTACGCGCCGCTGGCGACGTCGCGCAGGTAGCAGAACATGCCCCAGTGGTCGCGCGTGATGTCCTCGCGCCAGCGCGTCAGCGCCAGCTCGCCGCGCCGGCTGCTGCCGCCGCCGGCACTGGACAGCATCACGTGGTAGTGGCCGTTGGAGAGCAGTTGCACCGCCGGGCGCGGCCGGTTCGGATCGCTGAACACGCGCAGCCGCGCCTCGCTGGTCGGTGCCGTCGCGTTGCTGTCGGGGAAGCCGGAGGCGTGCAGGTATTCCGCCGCGGTACGCGGGATGCGCTCCTGCAGCAGCAGGCTGGTGGCGCGGAACTGCGGATCGGCGGCGAAGCGGCGCTGCATCGGCCGGCCCAGCAGGGCGAAATCCAGCGCCAGCAGGCTCATGCCCTGGTGGTGGGCCATGAACGAGCGCACCAGCGCCGAGCTCTGCCCCACCGGCAGCCGTGCCGGGGTGTAGTCGACCGCCTCGTACATGCCGTAGCGGCCCTGCACGCCCTCGCTGGCCAGCCGCTGCAGGTTCCGGGTGGCCGCCGCCGGCGCGATCATCAGCGCCAGCGCGCTGGCGTACGGCGCGATCACCACGTCGTCGCCGAGGCCGCGCTTCAGGCCCAGGCCGGGCACGCCGAAGGCGCGGTACTGGTAGGTGAAGTGCGCGTCGAGGATGTTGTAGCCCGATTCGGACACGCCCCACGGCACGTTGTGCTGGTTGCCGTATTCGATCTGCCGCGCCACCGCCGCGCGACAGGTCTGGTCCAGCAAGGTGTCCTCGTAGCCGGGCATCACCAGGTTCGGCATCAGGTACTCGAACATCGAGCCGGTCCACGACAGCAGCGCCGGCTCGCCGCCCACCGTGGTGAGCAGGCGGCCCAGCGCGAACCAGTTGTCCTGCGGCAGCTGGCCCTGGGCGATGCCGACGAAACTGGCCAGCCGCGCCTCCGAGGCGAGCAGGTCGTAGTAGCCGGCGTCGAGCCGGCGCGCGTCGACGTTGTAGCCGATCGCCAGCAGGTCGCGCGCGCTGTCGTAGAGGAAGCGGTAATCCATCCGCGCCAGTTCGTCGGCCTGCTGGGCCAGTTGCTCGATCCACGCGATGCGCTCGCGGGCGCGCTCGCGCACGGCCTCGGCGCCGGCCTCGCCCGGCCAGCGCAGCGGCTCGACGTGGCTGAGCGCGTCGAGGCTGGGGATGCCGCTGAAGCCGGCGGCATCGTCCTCGGGCGGGTCGAGCGCGAAGGCGGCGGCCTCCTCGCACAGCTCGTCGAGCTGGGCGCACAGCGCGTCGAGCCAGAACGCGGCCTCGCTGTCCGGTTCCGGCGCCAGCGTGGCGGCCAGCGCCTGCGCCAGTTCGCGCTGGCGGCGCAGCAGGGCCAGCGCCGCGGCGGTGCTGGCCGGCGGCTGGTCCAGCGCCTCCTGCAGCTCGATCTGCATGCGGCGCATGGCCTTGTCGTCGCCCTCGCGCGCGTCGTGCAGCAGCTGCAAGGTGTCGAGCAGCCCCTCCAGCACGGCCGGGCGGAACACCGGCGCGTGGATCAGTTCGAGCAGGCCCGGGCGCAGGGTCAGCAGGTGGCCGGCGAGGTTGCCGCTGTCCACCGCCGAGATGTACTGCGGGGCCAGCGGTTGCAGGGTGCGGGTGTCGTACCAGTTGTAGAAATGGCCGCGGTAGCGCGGCAGCTGCTGCAGCGTGGCCAGCGTGTCGCCGCTGCGCTGGAGCAGGCGGCCGCTGGTGAGGAAGCCGAAATCCCAGGCGGCCAGGTTGGCCAGCAGGGCCAGGCCGATGTTGGTCGGCGAGGTGCGCGAGGCGATCACCGGGCCGGGCTGCACCTGGAGGTTGTCCGGCGGCAGCCAGTGCTCGGTGGCGTTGACGTGGCTGTCGAAGAACGCCCAGGTCTGCCGCGCCAGCGTGCGCAGGAAGCGCGTCTGCGCCGCGTTCGGCACGAAGGTGTCGGGCCGGCGCGGCTGGCTGACCCACCAGGCGATCGCCGGCGACAGCAGCCACAGCGCCAGCAGCGGCCACGCCAGCCACAGCACCATCGGCCGCTGCAGCGCCAGCGCCACGGCCAGGACGAGCGCCAGCGCCGGCCCGATCCACATCTGCCGCCACACGGCGCCGGGCGCATTGGTGCTGCGCCGGGCCACCTCGCTGGAGGTCTGCCATTGCAGCAGGTGGCGATGGCTCACCGTGATCCGCCACAGCGTGCGCACGATCGCGTCGAGGTGGTAGTGCGCCTCGTGCGGCAGCCAGGCCAGGCCCAGCGCCATCCGCGCCAGGTGCTGCAGGCCGTCGGCGAAGCCCGCGCGCAGGTGCTGGTCCAGCTGCACGTCCTTGGGTTTCTGCACCAGTTCCAGCAGCGCCGACAACAGCGGCGGCACCAGCACCATCGCCAGCACCGCCACGGTCCAGGACAGCACCGGCGAGAGCAGCAGCCAGCCGCACACCAGCAGGCCCAGCACCGCCGGCGGCACCAGGCTGCGGCGCAGGTTGTCCAGGATCTTCCAGCGCGACAACGCGGTCAACGCGTTGCGGCGCCAGCCGTCCTTCGCGGTCGGCGCCCACGGCAGCAGCCACGGCAGCAGCTGCCAGTCGCCGCGGATCCAGCGGTGCCGGCGCTTGACGTCGGCGCCGTAGCGGGCCGGGTATTCCTCGAACAGCTGCACGTCGCTGAGCAGGCCCGACCGCGCGTGGCAGCCCTCGACCAGGTCGTGGCTGAGGATGCGGTTTTCCGGGAAGCGGCCGTCCAGGGTGCGCTCGAAGGCGTCGATCGCGTAGATGCCCTTGCCGATGAAGGAGCCTTCGCCGAACACGTCCTGGTAGACGTCCGAAACCATCTGCGTGTACGGGTCGATGCCGGCGTCGCTGCCGTACAGCTGCGCGTAGCGCGAGCGCGCGGTGCTGGGCAGGCTGATCCCCACGCGCGGCTGCAGGATGGCGTAGCCGCTGACCACGCGCCGGCGCACCGGGTCGTACACCGCGCGGTTGAGCGGGTGGTCGATGCTGCCGACGAAGGCCTGCGCCGCGTCGCGCGGCAGCTCGGTGTCGGTGTCCAGGGTGATCACGTACTGCACCGGGCCGAGCGTGTCGATGTCGCCGACGATGCGCGCGAAGCGGCCGTGCCCGTTGCCGCGCAGCAGCGCGTTCAAGTCCGCCAGCTTGCCGCGCTTGCGCTCGTGGCCCATCCAGCACCGCTCGCCGGGGTTCCAGCGCCGTGGCCGGTGGAACAGGAAGAAGCGATCGGATTCGACGCTGGCGTAGCGCTCGTTGAGCGCCTCGATGCGCCGCTGCGCCAGCCGCAGCAGCGCCTCGTCGCCGGGCAGGGTCTCGCGGTCGGCGTCGGTGAAATCGGTGAGCAGGGCGAAGTGCAGGTGTTCGTCGCGGTTGCCGAGGAAGCGCACCTCCAGCCCCTCGACCAGCTCCTCCACGTCGCCGGCGCTGCCGATCAGGCTGGGCACCACCACCAGCGTGCGCGCGCTGGCCGGGATGCCGTGCACGTAGTTCATGCGCGGCAGCGGTTGCGGTGCGATCGCCAGCGTGGCCATCCAGTTGAGCAGGCTGGAGCCGAGCTGGCTGGCCACCAGCAGCGCCATCGCGGCGATCGCCAGCAGCCAGCCGGTGGCCAGCTCGTCCTGCGCCGCGGCCTGCACCAGCGGCTCGGCGATGGCCAGGGTCAGCACCACGAGCAGGCCCAGGTAGATCGACACCGGCGCGCGGTCGAAATGGCGGCGCAGGCGGTCGGCCAGGCGGGGGCGCACGCCCAGGTGCCGCTCCAGCTGCGGCCGGCCGCGGTCGATCAGGTACCAGCCGACGTGTCGCGGCAGCGCCGGCGGCGGTTCGCTCGGCGGCACCGCGCGGCACAGCTCCACGGTGGCGGCGGCCACGCGCACCTCGTCCAGCCGGTGCTGGCGGGCCAGCCGTTCCACCACGTGGCGGTAGCGGTCGCGGGTGGCGAAGTTCATCGCCGCGTAGACGCCGGCCGGGTCCTCGCGCAGCTGCTGCTCGACCAGGCTCACGCGCTCGACGAAATCGCGCCAGTCGATCGCCGACAGCATGCGCAGGCTGCCGATGCTGTTGCTCACGCTCACCTGCGCGGCCGCCTGCTGCTGCGCCTCGCGCTGCACCAGGTGCTCGATGCTCTGCCCCGATTCGGACAGGCGCTGCTCGATCCAGCTCAGCGGCAACGCCAGCGCCGGGCTCTGTCCCTGCAGGCGGCGTGCCATCTCGGCCACGAACGGGCCGTTCATCGGCGGGTCCGAGCGCGCCATGTCGGCCACCACCAGCACCACCGAGTTGGGTTGGCGCTCGGCGGTGGCGGTCATCGCGTCGGCCCAGCGCGCGGCCTGGCCGCGGTGGCGCCAGTCGGCCATCACCCGCGCCGAGACCCGGCGCAGGTTCTCGATCAGCGCCAGCCGCAGCATGATCGGGATCGCCCACAGCTCGCCCAGCTTCAGCGGGGTCACTTCCTGGTAGGCATGGATGAAGCGGTGCAGGCCGGCGGTGTCGATGCGGCCGTCGCCGTGCGCGATGATCTCCAGCGCGATGTCGTAGACCCGTGGCAGGCCGACCGAGACGCCGCTGTCCAGCCGCGGCAGCTCCCGGCTGTAGCCCTTGGGCAGGTGCCGGCGGGCGAGCCGGATCTGCTCCTCGATCAGGTAGAAATTGTCCAGCAGCCACTCGGCGGCCGGGGTGATCCGCCGCTTGCGCCGGGTCGCGGCGGTCAGCCGCTCGCAGCTGTGGGTGATGACCGCCTCGTTGTCGGCCAGCCGGCCGAGCAGCAGGTCCGCGCTGGAGCGTTCGCGCAGGCGGTGCTGGCCGGCCAGCTCGCGGCCGTAGTGTTCCATCTGCTCGGCACTGAACAGTTCCGCGCGCAGCGCCGGCTCCTGTTCCGGCCGCGTGCGGGCGGCCACGCGGCGGCGGCGGAACGCCTGCAGCCGGCGCAGCTTGAGCCGATCCAGGACGCTGCCGATGTTCAAGCGCAAAGCTCCTTGCCAAGGCAAAACAAGAAAGAGCGGAGACGGTGCTTCCGCGCGGCACGATGGTCGCGGCAGGCAACGGAGCCGGGAGCCGCCGGCACGGCCAGCGGCTGTGCCGTGACGGTACTCGCCGCCATGTGAAGGCCGCGCGCGTTACGATCGCCGTCCCCCCGCCGGAGTCCCGCCATGACCGTGCAGATCCGCACCGCCAGCCCCGCCGATGTCGCCGACCTGGCGGCCTGGAACGCCGCGATGGCGTGGGAGACCGAGCACAGGCAGCTCGATCCCGAACGCCTGCGCCGCGGCGTCAGCGCGGTGTTCGAGCAACCCCGGCGCGGCTTCTACCTGGTCGCCGAAATGGACGGCGCGGCGGTAGGCGGCCTGCTGGTGACCTACGAGTGGAGCGACTGGCGCTGCGGCGATTTCTGGTGGATCCAGAGCGTGTACGTGGTGCCCGCCGCGCGCCGCGGCGGCGTGTTCCGCGCGCTGCACGCGGCCGTCGCCGAGCGCGCCGCGGCCGCCGGCGCGGTGGGCCTGCGGCTGTACGTGGAAACGGAGAACGCGCGCGCCCAGGCCACCTACGAAGGCCTCGGCATGCAGCGCTGCCACTACTTCATGTACGAGGCATCGCTGTAGGGCGGACACTGCCCGCCGGCTCTGGTTCTTCGACGCCGTGAGGAAAATCGGCGGGCGGTGCCCGCCCTACCGGCCCCTGTAGGAGCGCACCCTGTGCGCGATGCCTTTCGTTACGCCAACCAAGAGCATCGCGCGCAGGGTGCGCTCCTACAACATCCGCGCAAGTCCGCGTGTCGCGCGGGCACGGCCCGCCGCTTTGCGCCGGGGCACGGGCAAGAGCCGGCGGGCGGTGCCCGCCCTACAGCGGCTCGGCCAGCAGCTTCTCGAACTCGTCCGCGGGCAGCGGTGCGGCGAACAGGAAGCCCTGCAGTTCGGCGCAGCCGGCCTGGCGCAGGAATGCGGCCTGCGCTTCGGTCTCCACGCCTTCGGCGACCACCAGCTTGTCCAGCCGCTGCGCCATCGCGATGATCGCGCCGGTGATGGTGGCGGTGTCGGCGTCGCCGATCACGTCGTGCACGAACACGCGGTCGATCTTCAGCGTGTCGATCGGGAAGTGCTTCAGATAGGACAGGCTGCAGTAGCCGGTGCCGAAATCGTCCAGCGACAGGCGCACGCCGCGCTGGCGGATCCGTTGCAGCAGGTTGCCGGTGACGTCGCCGCCGGACATCACCATGCGCTCGGTCAGTTCCAGCTCGAGCAGGCCGGGATCGAGCCCGCTGTCGGCCAGTGCCTCGGCCAGCCAGTCGGGGAAATCGGCATGCTGGAACTGCACCGGCGACACGTTGACCGAGACCGGGATGCGATGGCCCTGCTGCTGCCACGCGCGCGCCTGGCGGCACGCCTGGCGCAGCACCCAGGTGCCGATCGGCAGGATCAGGCCAGTGTCCTCGGCGACCGGGATGAACTGGTCGGGCGTGTACAGCTCGCGCCCGCGCGCATGCCAGCGCAGCAGGGCTTCGCAGCCGACGATGCGCCCGCTGGAGGCGCTGATGCGCGGCTGGTAGTACAGGCTCAACTGGTTGCGCGGCAGCGCCTGGCGCAGCGCCGACTCGATGCTGCGCCGCGCCCGCGCGCGCTCGTCCATCGAGGCGGTGAAGAAGCGGCAGCCGTGCACGCCCTGGCTGCGCAGCGCCACCAGGGCGGTCTCGGCATGCTGCAGCAGGGTTTCCGGATCCAGTGCATCGTCCGGGTACACGCTGATGCCGACGCCCAGATGCAGGCCGAGCGCATGCAGGCCGTCCACCCGGGTCTGCTCGCCCTGGTCGATCAGCCGGCGCGCCAGCGCGGCCGCCTCGCCGGTATTGTCCAGGTGCGAGAGCACCACCACGAACTCGTCGCCGCCGTAGCGGATCAGCTGCGCCTCGGCCGGCAACCCGCGCTGCAGCTGCGCCACGAACGCGCGCAGCACGCTGTCGCCGGCGGCATGGCCGTGCTGGTCGTTGATCTGCTTGAACTGGTGGATGTCGATGTACAGCAGCGCCACGCGCTGCTGGCGGCGCATCGCGTGGGCCAGCGCCTGGGCCAGGTATTCGTGCAGCTGGCTGCGGTTGGGCAGGCCGGTTAGCGTGTCGTGCTGGGTCAGGTGGATCAGCTTCAGCGCGAGCGCGCGGGTCTCGCTGACGTCATGGAACACCAGCACGCCGCCGACCACGTTGCCGGCGTGGTCGTGGATCGGCGCGGAGGAATCCTCCACCGGCGTGTCGAAGCCGTGGCGGTGGCGCAGCAGGGTGCGGGTGCCGAGGTCGGCGATGGTGTTGCTGTCGATCGCCGCGCGCAGCGGGTTGGCCACCGGCCGGCCGTCGCGCGCGTCGAACAGCTGGAACACCTGCTCCACCGGCAGCCCCTGCGCCTCGGCGCTGCCCCAGCCGGTCATCGCCTCGGCGATCGGGTTGAGCGAGCGCACGCGCGACTGCGGGTCGGTGATGATCACCGCGTCGCCGATCGAGCGCAGGGTGACCTCGGCCAGCTCGCGCTCGCGCTGCAGCGCGTCCTCGAACGCCTTGCGCTGGCTGATGTCCTGCGCCTGCGACACGAAGTACAGCGGCTTGCCCTCCTCGTCGCGCACCAGCGACACGCTCAGCTGCAGGTGCACCACGTGGCCGTCCTTGTGCAGGTTGCGCTTTTCCAGCTGGTAGTTCTCGCACTGCCCGGCCAGCAGCTGCCGCATCTGTTCGGCATCGGCAGCCATGTCGTCCGGGTGGGTGACGTCGGGCACGCCCAGGTTGAGCAGCTCCTGCTGCGTGTAGCCCAGCATCCGGCACACCGCCGCGTTGACGCGCAGGAAGCGGCCGTCCGGGCGGGTCAGCGCCATGCCGATGGCGGCATGCTGGAAGGCGCTGAAGAAGCGCCGTTCGCTTTCGTGCAGGCGCAGTTCCAGCTCGCGCCGCTCGGTGATGTCGACCAGCGCGGTGAACACGCCGCGGACGCGGCCGTGCTCGTCGAAATCGGGTGCGAAGTTGCCGTGCGCGTAGCGCCGCTCGCCGCCGTTGAAGAGCTCGCCCTCGTAGCTGGCCGGCTGGCCCGCGTAGGCCTGCTCCAGGGCGGCGCGGGCGCGTTCGTAATTGGCCGTGCCGACCACCTCGACCAGGCGCTTGCCGACCATCTGCGCCGGGTCGACGCCGAGCCAGCGGCGATGGGTGTCGTTGACGTAGCCGAAGCGCTGGTCGAGGTCGAGCCAGGTGAGCAGCACGGGCGCGCCGTGCCAGAGCCGCTGCGGCCAGTGCGATCCATCCGGCAGTGTCACTGCTCCCTCGGCGTGCTTGGGCGGCCGCATGGTGTTTCCGTCAGCTGGAACGCGCCCCCTGATCAGCGCAAGCCCATCATGCGCCGACCGTTCGCCGCCGCACAACTGCCACGGAAAAGGGAGAGGTCAGGGCGCGCCGAGCCCACCGGCGGCGTCCAGCACCACGCTGCCGCGGGTGTCCAGCTCGGCGGCGGTGCCGTATTGCACGGCCAGTTGCTGCAGCAGCGGGCCGAGCGCCTGCGGCTGCAGCGGGTAGCCGTGCGCCAGCAGGCGCGGCGCCGCGCCGGGCTGCGGCTGCGCCACGCTGACGGCGACCACGCCCAGCCCCGGCGCCTCGTGTGCGAACAGCCGCGGCGCCGGCGCGGCGGCCGGCGCGGGGGCGAGTTCCTCCAGCAGGTAGCCGTCCACGGCGGCAGCGGGCCACGCGCCCGGCTCCAGCCGCAGCGGCAGCTGGTGCGCCTCCAGCAGCGCGGCGTACTGGCGCAGCTCGAACACGACGCCGGCAAAGTCGTGCGCGCGCTGCGCCGCGGCGCCGTCGTGCGCGGCCAGCCATTGCGCCGGCGACTGCACCCACACGGTGCCCTCGGCGTAGCGCAGCGCCAGGCCGCGCGCGCTCATCGTCGACTCGGCCCGGTCCGGCGTGAGCAGGGCCGCCTCCAGCAGTGCCCACAGCGGCGCCAGGTTGGCGTGTTCGTACTGCACGCAGGTCAGTGCGAGCAGGTCGTTGCGGCTGAGGTAGCGCACGTGCTCGAGGCGGATGCCCAGCGTGCGCATCAGCCAGTCGGCGGTGGCCACGCCGGCCTCGCCGCGGCCGACCAGCTGGATCTCCAGCTCGGTGGAGAGCTCGTCGGCGCTCTCGGGGCTGGCCAGCAGGCTGATCGGCAGCAGCCGCATCGGGCCGCCGGCGTATGCCGGCGAGGGCTGCAGCGCCGGGGCGGGCATGGTGCCGTCGTGGCTGCCGAAGGCGACCACGTGTTCCAGCGTGCCGCGCGGCAGCCGGCGGGCCAGGTCCTCCAGCGTCGCCCACACCGGGAAGCCCGGGCGCAGCAGCTCCACCTGGTCGAACAGTGCGCCGGCCACGGCCAGCCGTGCGGCGGCGACCTGCGGCACCAGGCCGAGCAGGTCGGTGGCCACGTGCTGCGCCAGTTCGGCGGCCGCGTCGCGCGTCAGCGTGGTCGGCGCCGCCGCTTGCCCGGCCACCGGTTCGAGGGCCAGCACTACCGGCAGGGCGAGCAGCGTTTGCGCTTCCACGATCGATCCATCTTGCAGCGGGGAAACATGCATTCTACCAGCGCACCGCGCGCACCCCGCCGCGCGGTGCTGAACGGAGCGGCACGGCGGCGCCCGTTTGGGCTTTCGCCCGGCGGCATGGCGGGTTAGCCTTGAAGCCATTACGTGTGATGGATCGTTCAGGGCATGGAAAACACGCACAGGCGCGTCGGCGTGATCGGCGGCGTACGCATTCCGTTCTGTCGCAACAACACCGCCTATGCCGACGTGGGCAACTTCGGCATGTCGGTGAAGGTGCTCGGCGCCCTGGTCGAGCGCTTCGGCCTGCACGGCGTGGAGCTGGGCGAGGTGGCCGCCGGCGCGGTGATCAAGCACAGCGCCGACTGGAACCTGGCGCGCGAGGCGGTGCTCAGCTCCGGGCTGGCGCCGACCACGCCGGGCATCACCACCGCGCGCGCCTGCGGCACCTCGCTGGACAACACCATCATCATCGCCAACAAGATCGCCTGCGGGCAGATCGAGGCCGGCATCGCCGCCGGCTCGGACACCACCAGCGACGTGCCCATCGTCTACGGCCGCCGCCTGCGCCGGCGCCTGCTGGCGATGAACCGCGCCCGGACCCCGCTGGAGAAGCTCAAGGCCGCCACGCGCGGCTTCTCGCTGCGCGAGCTCAAGCCCTCGTTCCCCGGCGTGGCCGAGCCGCGCACCGGCAAGTCGATGGGCGACCACTGCGAACAGATGGCCCGGCAGTGGCACATCAGCCGCGAGGCGCAGGACCGGCTGGCACTGGACAGCCACCACAAGCTGGCCGCCGCCTACGAGGCCGGTTTCTTCGACGACCTGCTGGTGCCGTTCCGCGGGCTCAAGCGCGACGGCTTCCTGCGCCCGGACACCACGCTGGAGAAACTCGCCGCGCTCAAGCCGGCGTTCGACAAGCGCTCCGGCCACGGCACGCTCACCGCGGGCAATTCCACCGGCCTCTCCGACGGCGCCGCCGCGGTGCTGCTGGGCAGCGAGGCCTGGGCCGCGCAACGCGGGTTGAAGATCCAGGCGTACTTGCGCGACGCCGAAGTCGCCGCGGTCGACTACGTGCATGGCGAAGGCCTGCTGATGGCGCCGACCATCGCCGTGCCGCGCATGCTGGCGCGGCACGGCCTGAGCCTGCAGGATTTCGATTTCTACGAGATCCACGAGGCGTTCGCCGCGCAGGTGCTGTGCACGCTGCGCGCGTGGGAGTCGGCCGACTACTGCAAGAGCCGGCTCGGCCTGGATGCGCCGCTGGGCACGATCGACCCGGCGAAACTCAACGTGCACGGCTCCAGCCTCGCCGTGGGCCACCCGTTCGCTGCCACCGGCGCGCGCCTCGTGGCCACGCTGGCCAAGCTGCTCGAGCAGCGCGGGTCCGGCCGCGGGCTGATCTCGATCTGCACCGCCGGCGGCATGGGTGTCACCGCCATCCTCGAGCGGTCGTAGCCGCGGCCATGTTGCGCCTGCGCACCACCACCGCCCTCAGCGTGCTGGCCCTGGCCGTCGGCATCGCCGGCACCGGCTGGCTCAGCTCGCTGACCGCCCACTGGCCGGACGCCCCGCGCGGCCTCGCCGTGCAGCCCCGCCCGGCGGCGACCCAGCCGCTGCACGCGCGCCGGCACGCGGTGGTGGCGGCGCCAAGCCAGCGTGCCGCGGTGGCGGAAGACGGCACGGACACCGGCCAGGCCACGCCGACGATCCTGCAGCCCCTGGCCATGCCGGCCGCGGACGAGCGCTGGGACGAGGTGCGCGGCCACCTGGACGGCCGCCTGACCGTTCACCTGCGGGTGGATGGCGAAGGCCGCGTGGCGCACGCCAGCGTGCTTGCCTCCAGCGGCGACCCCATCCTCGACGCACACGCCCTGCGCAGCGTGCGCGGCTGGCACTTCGCGGTGCCGCCAGGGCACCCGGCCGGCCTCAGCGGCGAGCTGCCGATGCGCTTCTCCTCGCAGGACGGCCGCGTCGGCATGCTGTAGGCCCGGCCGCACGCCGGATGACGATTCGCCTATATATCTGAACTCGACGGTCTGCTAATGTCGCGGGCCGGCTCCCCTTGCCCAGGCCACTCCCTTGTCCAGCGACCTGCCCCGTCCCTTGCCGATCCTGCGCCTGCGCGCGCTGCCGCCGCTGCTGGGGCTGCTCCTCGCCGGCTGCGCGGTCGGCCCCGACTACCAGCGGCCGGACCCGCCGCCGGTGGACCGCTACACCATGCAACCGTTGCCCGCCGGCACCGCCAGCGTGGGCGGCGTCGGCCAGCGTTTCGTGGTCGACGGCGCGGTGCCCGCGCAGTGGTGGACCACGTTCGGCAACGCCGAACTCGACCGCCGGGTGGAGACCGCGCTGCGCCACAGCCCCTCGCTGGCCTCGGCCCGGGCCGCGCTACGCCAGGCGCAGGAGAACGCCCGCGCCGCCGGCGCGACGCGCTTTCCCGCGGTGGACGCGAACGCCGGGGTCACCCGCCAGAAGCAATCGGGCGCCGCTTTCGGCGACGCCTTCGCCTTCGCGCCGCTGACCGTGTACAACGCCGGGGTCAGCGTCAGCTACGGCATCGACCTGTTCGGCGGCACCCGCCGCGGCATCGAGGCCCAGGCGGCGCTGGCCGACGTGCAGCAGGCGCAGGCCGACGCCGCCTGGCTGACCCTCGCCGCCAACGTGGTCACCGCCTCGCTGCAGGAGGCGTCGCTGCGCGAGCAGGTGCAGGCCACCGAGGCGGTCGTGGACAGCTTGCGCGACAGCATGCGGATCGCCGAACGCCAGCAGCGGATCGGGGCCACCTCGCTGGCCGACACGCTGGCCGTGCGCAGCCAGCTGGCCGCCACCGAGGCCACCCTGCCCCCGTTGCGCGCGCAACTGGCTGCCATCCGCAACCAGCTGGCCACCTACCTGGGCAGCACGCCGGCCCAGTTGGAATTGTCGCCGCTGCCGCTGGACGCGGTCGCGCTGCCGCGCGACGTGCCGGTCAGCCTGCCGTCGCGGCTGGTCGCGCAGCGGCCGGACATCCGCGCGGCCTCGGCGCAGCTGCATGCCGCCACCGCCCAGGTCGGCGTGGCCACCGCGGCGATGCTGCCGCAGATCACCCTTTCCGGCAGCGCCGGCTCGCAGGCGGCCAGTGCCGGCGACCTGTTCGCGGCCGGCAGCCGCGCCTGGTCGCTGGGGCTGGGGCTGACCCAGCCGCTGTTCCACGGGGGCGAACTCCGCCATCGCAAGCGCGCCGCCGAAGCGGGCCTGGACAAGGCGCTGGCGGACTGGCAGCAGACCGTGCTGGTGGCCTTCCAGAACGTGGCCGACGCGCTGCAGGCACTGGAATACGACGCCCAGGGCCTGGCCGCCCAGAGCGCCGCCGAGGACGCCGCCGCGCAACGGCTGGCGCTGTCCCGGCGCCAATACGGGGCCGGCGCCACCGGCTACCTGGATCTGCTGCAGGCGCAACGCGACCACCAGCGCGCGCGCATCGCGCTGATCCAGGCCCGCACCGCCCGCCTGGCCGACACCGCCGCGCTGTACGCCGCCCTGGGCGGCCATTGGCAACAGGACACCGACGCACCATCGACCAGACAGAACCCGTAGCACCGACGGTCATGCGGGAAAGCCGAGCGGTAAAACGGCTGCACGAGATCCCTTTCCAGTTTCGCGACAAGCGACGATCGCACCAATCAACGCACCCACCACAGGAGCCCGCGCATGCCCACGCGCGTTGACAACAAGCCCAGCACCACCAAACGCATGCTCTGGATGATCGGCGGCGTGCTGCTGCTGATCGCCGTGATCGCCGGCATCAAGGTGCTGCTGGTGATGCGCATGATCCACTCGATGCCGCAGCCGGCACCGGCCACGGTCAGCACCACCGTCGCCCGCGAACAGCCGTGGCAGCCCGCGCTGAACACGGTCGGCACGCTGCGCGCGGCGCAGGGCGCGGAGCTGGCCATGGACGTCTCCGGCCTGGTCACCGCGGTGCCGCTGAAATCCGGCCAGGACGTGAAGCAGGGCCAGCTGCTGCTGCAACTGCGCGACGGCGACGAGGCGGCGAAACTGCAGCAATTGCAGGCGACGGCCAAGCTCTCCGAGCTGACCTTCGAGCGCGCGCGCAAGCAGCTCGCGGCGCAGGCGATCAGCCAGGCCGAGTACGACCGCGCCGCCGCCGAGCTCAAGGCGAACCAGGCTGCGGTGGCGCAGCAGCAGGTGGTGGTGGCGAAGAAGCAGCTGCGCGCCCCGTTCGCCGGCCGCGCCGGCATCATCACGACCAGCCCGGGCGACTACGTGAGCGCCGGCACCACGGTGGTGACCCTGCAGCAGCTCGATCCGCTGTTCGTCGACTTCAACGTGCCGCAGAGCGAGCTGGGCCGGCTGCAGGTGGGCCAGCCGCTGCACCTGAGCCTGGACGCGTACGCGGGGCGCCAGTTCGACGGCAGGCTCACCGCGATCAGCCCCAAGGTCGACCTGGGCACGCGCAACGTGCAGGTGGAGGCCAGCGTGCCGAACCACGACAAGGCGCTGAGCCCGGGCATGTTCGCCAAGCTGGCGGTCGACGTCGGCCAGCGCCAGTCCCGGCTGACGCTGCCGCAGGCGGCGATCGTCTACAACCCGTACGGCGACACCGTATACGTGGTGCACCCGTCCAAGGGCAAGGACGCGCAGGGTCACCCGCTGCCGCCGACCGTGCAGCAGACCTTCGTCACCGTGGGCGAGACCCGCGGCGATCAGGTGGCGATCCTCAAGGGCATCACCGCCGGCACCGAAGTCGTGACCAGCGGCCAGGTGAAGCTGAAGAACGACGCGCCGATCAAGGTCGACAACCGGGTGCAACCGGCCGACAGCGCGCATCCCACGCCGCAGGAACACTGAGCCGCCACGATGAAATTCACCGACTCGTTCATCAACAAGCCGGTGCTGGCGATCGTCGTCAGCTTGCTGATCCTGGTGCTGGGCGTGCGCGCCGTCGGCAGCCTCAGCGTGCGCCAGTACCCCGAGACCCAGAACGCCACGGTCACCGTCACCACCGCCTACTACGGCGCCGACGCGGCGACCATGGCCGGCTTCATCACCCAGCCGCTGGAGCAGGCGATCTCGCAGGCGCAGGGCATCGACTACCTTTCCTCCACCAGCGTGTCGGGCGTGTCCACGATCACCGCCACGCTGCGCCTGAACTACGACGCCAACCGCGCGCTGACCGAGATCACCACCCAGGTCAACTCGGTGAAGAACCAGCTGCCGCCGCAGGCGCAGCAGCCGGTGCTCAACGTGCAGACCGGCGAGACGGTCGACGCGATGTACATCGGCTTCTACAGCGACGTGCTGCCGACCAACAACATCACCGACTACCTGGCCCGCGTGGTCAAGCCCAAGCTCGACGCGATCGACGGCGTGCAGACCGCCGAGCTGCTCGGCGCGCGCCAGTTCGCCCTGCGCGCGTGGCTGGACCCGGCCAGAATGGCCGCGCACGGCGTCACCGCCAGCGACGTCAACGCGGCGCTGGCGGCAAACAACTACCTCGCCGCCGTCGGCTCCAGCAAGGGCCAGGCGGTGTCGGTGGACCTGACCACCGACAGCAGCCTGCACACCGTCGACGAGTTCAAGCAGCTGGTGATCCGCCAGGCGCACGGCGCGATCGTGCGGCTGCAGGACGTGGCCACGGTGAGCCTGGGTTCGGAGAACTACGACTTCAACGTGGCCTTCAGCGGCAAGCGCTCGGTGTTCATCGGCGTCAAGGTGGCGCCGGACGCCAACGTGCTGGACGTGGCGCAGCGCGTGCGCGATGCGTTCCCGGAGATCCAGCACCAGCTGCCGAACGGGCTGACCGGCAAGATCGTCTACGACGGCACCGACTTCGTGAACAGCTCGATCAACGAGGTGATCAAGACCCTGGTCGAGGCGCTCGTGATCGTCACCCTGGTGATCTTCCTGTTCCTGGGCAGCCTGCGCGCGGTGATCATCCCGGTGATCGCGATGCCGCTGGCGCTGATCGGCGCGTTCTTCGTGATGCTGGTGCTGGGCTACTCGATCAACCTGCTGACCCTGCTGGCGCTGGTGCTGGCGATCGGCCTGGTGGTGGACGACGCGATCATCGTGGTGGAGAACGTCGACCGCCACATGAAGGAGGAGGGAAAGACCCCGCTGCAGGCCGCGCTGATGGCGGCGCGCGAGCTGGGCGGGCCGATCCTGGCGATGACCGTGGTGCTGGTCGCGGTGTACGTGCCGATCGGCTTCCAGAAGGGCCTCACCGGCGCGCTGTTCAGCGAGTTCGCGTTCACCCTCGCCGGCGCGGTGACGGTGTCGGCGATCGTGGCGCTGACCCTGTCGCCGATGCTGACCTCGCGCTTCTTCAGGAGCGAGCAGGAGGGCGGCCGCTTCGTGCGCTTCATCGACCGCCAGTTCGACCGCGTGCACCACGGCTACCAGCGCGTCCTGCACAACGTGCTGTCGACCTGGGTGGTGGTGATCGTGATGGCCGGCCTGTTGCTGCTGGCCACTTTCGCGCTGGGCATCACCGCGCAATCGGAGCTGGCGCCGGAGGAGGACCAGGGCATCGTGGTGGGCCAGATCGTCGGCGCGCCGAACGCGACGGCGGAGCAGATGAACGTGTACGCCACGCAGATGTTCGAGCTGTCAAGGGAGCTGCCCGAGTACGAGCAGATGTTCCAGCTGACCGGCGTGCCGACGGTGAACCAGGGCATCGGCGGCGTGCTGTTCAAGCCGTGGGACCAGCGCGACCGCAGCGCCCACGAACTGCAGCAGGTGCTGCAGGAAAAGTGGAGCGGCATCGCCGGCGGAAACGTGGCCGCGTTCCAGTTCCCGCCGCTGCCGGGCGCACAGGGCCTGCCGATCCAGGTGGTGATCACCACCACCGAACCGTTCGCCAACCTCAACGAGGTCGCCAGCGCGGTGCTGGCCAAGGCACAGGCCAGCGGCAAGTTCTACTTCATCGACTCCGACCTGAAGGTGGACAAGCCGCAGGCCACGGTGAACCTGGACCGCGACATGATCGCCACGCTGGGCCTGACCCAGGCCGACGTCGGCGCGGCGCTGGGTTCGGCGCTGGGCGGCGGCTATGTCAACTACTTCTCGATCGCCGGGCGCTCCTACCGGGTGATCCCGCAGGTGTTGCAGGCCGACCGGCTCAACCCGGAGCAGGTGCTGGACTATTACCTGCGCGTGCCGGACGGTTCGGTGATCCAGGCCGGCACCGTGGCCAAGGTCACCCACGAGGTGGTGCCGCAGTCGCTGAACCGTTTCCAGCAGCTGAACTCGGCCACCATCTCCGGCGTCTCGGGCATGTCGCAGGGCGACGCGCTGGCCTACCTGCGCGACCTGGTGCACGAGGTGGCGCCGACTGGCTACAACGTGGACTACGCCGGCCAGTCGCGCCAGTTCATGCAGGAATCGGGCGGCTTCGGCAGCACCTTGTTGTTCGCCATCATCATCGTGTTCCTGGCGCTGGCGGCGCAGTTCAACAGCCTGCGCGACCCGATCGTGATCCTGGTGTCGGTACCGCTGGCGCTGTTCGGCGCGCTGATCTTCGTCAACCTGTTCACCAGCCTCAACATCTATACCGAGGTGGGCCTGGTCACCCTGATGGGCCTGATCAGCAAGCACGGCATCCTGATCGTGCAGTTCGCCAACGACTCGCAACGCGCCGGCATGTCCAAGCGCGAGGCGATCGAGCACGCCGCGGCGGTGCGCCTGCGGCCGATCCTGATGACCACCGCGGCGATGGTGCTGGGCGTGATGCCGCTGGTGATCGCCGCCGGCGCCGGCGCGGCGGGCCGCTTCAACATGGGCCTGGTGATCTCCACCGGCCTGGCGATCGGCACCGTGTTCACCCTGTTCGTGGTGCCGGCGTTCTACATGCTGCTGGCGGCGGACCACCATGCGGAGAAGGCCGGTGGGGACGGCTCGGTGGTGGTGGCATGAGCGGCGATCCCTCCGCCGAATGATGCCCGGCCGCACACGGCAAAGAAAAAGGCGCGGTCACCCGCGCCTTTTTTCTAGCCGGTGGTGCAGCCTCAGTCGCGCGACTGCAGCTTCGACAGCAGCCGCAGCAGCTCCAGGTACAGCCACACCAGGGTCACCACCAAGGCGAAGGCGCCGTACCACTCCATGTACTTCGGGGCGCGGGCGTGCACGCCCTGTTCGATCATGTCGAAGTCGAGGATCAGGTTGAGCGCGGCGATCACCACCACCACCACGCTGAAGGCGATGCCCAGGCCGCTGGAGCCGTTGATGAAGCCCATCGAATGGCCGAAGAAGCCCATCACCAAGTTGGCCAGGTACAGCAGCATGATGCCGCCGGTGGCCGCCACGATGCCGAGCTTGAACTTCTCGGTGGCGCGGATCAGGCCGCTGCGGTAGGCCAGCAGCATCGCCGCCATCACGCCGAAGGTCAGCCCCACCGCCTGCATCACGATGCCCGGGTAGCGCATCTCGAAGAGCGCCGACAGCGCGCCGATGAAGACGCCTTCCACCAGCGCGTACAGCGGCGCGGTGACCGGCGCCCAGGTCTTCTTGAACACGGTCACCAGGGCCAGCACCAGGCCCCCGATGGCGCCGCCGATCATCAGCGGGCCCATCGCCGGCAGGCTTTCCGGACCGTTGAACTGGCTCCAGCTGAACGCCGCGCCGACGATGGCCAGGATCAGCAGCAGGCCGGTCTTGTTGACCGTGCCGTTGAGGGTCATCACCTCGTCGCCATGCGCCACCAGCGTGCCGCTGGCGGCGTCGAGGAAGGTGTTCTTGTTGAGTGCCGGGTTGCCGCTTTGCATGATGGACTCCGTAGGAATTTGCGTCATCGTAGCCGGCCGGCGCCGGCAACGACAGCCGCCGCGCCGATTCGCCGCGCTGCACCGCGCCGGCCGACTGCGCGACAATGAGACCTTGCCGAACGTCGCGGAGTTCCAATGAGCCTTTCCACCTTGCGCATCGCCACCCGCAAGAGCGCGCTGGCGCTGTGGCAGGCCGAACACGTCGCGGCGCTGCTGCGCGCAGCGCATCCGGGCTTGGCCGTGGAACTGGTGCCGCTGTCCACCCGCGGTGACGAGATCCTCGACCAGCCGCTGGCCACGATCGGCGGCAAGGGGCTGTTCCTCAAGGAGCTGGAGGTGGCCATGCTCGAAGGCCGCGCCGAACTGGCGGTGCATTCGCTGAAGGACGTGCCGGCGCAGCTGGAAAGCGGCTTCACCCTGCCGGCGATCCTGCCGCGCGCCGATGCCGCCGACGCCTTCGTCAGCAACCACCATGCCGACCTGGCCGCGCTGCCCCACGGCGCGCGGGTGGGCACCTCCTCGCTGCGCCGGCAGGCGCAGCTGCGCGCACTGCGACCGGACCTGGTGCTGCGTGACCTGCGCGGCAACGTCGGCACCCGATTGGCCAAACTCGACGCCGGCGATTACGACGCGATCGTGCTGGCCTGCGCCGGGCTGGAACGTCTTGGGCTGGCCTCGCGCATCGTCTCGCGGCTGGCCGCGCCGGGCTGGTTGCCCGCACCCGGCCAGGCCGCCATCGCGATCGAGGCACGCGAAGGCCAACCGGCGGTGCTGGACCTGCTTGCCGCGCTGGACGATGCCGACACGCGGCTCGCGGTAAGCGCCGAGCGCGCAATGAACCAGGCGCTGGGCGGCAGCTGCACGGTGCCGGTCGGCGCCTGGTGCGTGCTGGGCGAACGCGGCCTGCACCTGCGCGGCCTGGTCGGCGATGCCGAGAGCGGCCAGTTGCTGCACGCCGAAGGCAGCGCGCCGGCCAAGCAGGCCGAGGCACTCGGTCGACAGGTGGCGCAGGCGTTGCTGGCGCAAGGTGCGGGCAAACTGCTGGGGGCGTGAGCTAACGCTGTCGCCTGCGCTCCTACACAGTCCGTGCAGCAGTGGCGTAGTCCGTGCGGCGGGGAAGCGGCGGGCCGTGCCCGCCCTACGCCGGGTCATGGGCGCCGCATCCGGCCGCGAATCCCGAATCCCGAATCCCGGCTCTAAAAGCTGTACACCAGATTCGTCGTGGTCAGCGTGTCGGTCTGCTTCACGCCCGGTTGCACGTCGCTGTTGTGGCGGATCTGGAAGCCGACCTTCAGCGCCAGCTTCTTGGTCATGCTGACGGCCAGGCCGGCGTCGTTCTGCAGGTAGGTGTTCTTGGAGCCCGCTTCGGTGAGCAGCGTGTCCTCGAAGGCGGTGTTGGCGCTCAGCTTGAACTTGTAGTTGATCAGGCCGCGGGCCACCAGTTCGCCCTCGGTGGGCTGGCGCTGCATCACCGGCACGCCGTCGACCAGCACCTCGGTGTCGGCGGGGCGGTAGCGCTTGTAGCCGGGACCGATTTCGAACGACAGCTCGTTGCGTTCGTCCTTCAGCGCGATGTAGCCATAGCCGAGCGACACCGTGCCCTGCCACAGGTTGGCGCCGAACTCGTCGTGCTCGTAGCGGGCGGCGCCCACGATGTAGCTGCGCGTGTCGAGCTTCAGGCCGACCGACGCGCCGGCGTCGTAGCGGTTGGCGGTGGTGTTGAACTGCTCGATGGTGTTGCCCTCGGCATCGACGATCTTCTGCTCGCTCTTGGAGCGCAGGGCATCAACGAAGAAGTTGTTCTTCCACTGGTCGTTTTCCTGGCTCAGGCCGAGCTTGGCGTTGACGTTTTCCGAGCGCGAGTTGCCGGTGGAGGAGGCAAACCCGAATTCGCCCGAACCGCTCCAGCCGCCATGGTTGGCCGCGTCCTGGGCGTGGGCGGCGAAGCTGGCAAAACCGGCCAGCAGGAGGCCGCCGATCAGGGTCTTGTTCATGCCGATATCCGTTTGTTAAAGATTGGTAACAGCGTACCTTAACTTGGCGCCTTGAACTCGCAGTGAATGCGCCCCGCGCCGGGGCAACTTGCAGCCGCCCGGGCGCGCCACCATGCTAGGAAAGTGCCCCGCCCCGAGACGTCCCGATGGATCGCTACGAACGGATACTGACCCTGCACCGCCTGCTGAAATCGGCGCACTACCCGGTGCCGCTGTCGCGCCTGATGGGCGAGCTGGAATGTTCGCGCGCCACGCTGTACCGCGACATCGCCTTCCTGCGCGATGCGCTGGGTGCGCCGGTCGAGAGCGCCGGCACCGACCAGGCGGCGTTTCGCTACGAGGCCGGCGAGGGCGAGAAGTTCGAGCTGCCCGGGCTGTGGCTCACCTCCGACGAGCTGGCCTCGCTGCTGGCGCTCAACGAGCTGATCAGCCGCTCCGGCCCGGGCGTGCTGGCCGGCACGCTGGCCCCGTTCAAGGCGCGCATCGAGGGGCTGCTGTCGCACCAGGGCAGCGGCAAGGCGCTGCCGATCGAACGCATCCGGGTGATCCCGTGGGGCGAGCGCAAGCTCGACCAGCAGGTATTCCGCGTGGTCGCCGGCGCGGTGCTTGAACGGCGCCAGCTGCGCTTCCGCTACCGCGCGCGCACCACCAATGCCGACAGCCGCCGGCTGGTCTCGCCGCAGCGGCTGACCCACTACCGCGACAACTGGTACCTCGACGTGTGGGACCACGACCGCGAGGCGCTGCGCAGCTTCGCGGTCGACCGCATCGCCGAGGCGCAGGCGCAGGACGTCCCCGCGCGCGATGTCACCGACAGCGAACTCAACGAGCTGCTCGCCTCCAGCTACGGCATCTTCGCCGGCAAGCCGAAGGCCTGGGCCACGATCCGCTTCTCCGCCCACGCGGCGCGCTGGGTCTCCGACGAGCACTGGCATTCGCAGCAGCAGGGCACATGGCTCCCCGACGGCCGCTACGAGCTGAAGCTGCCCTACTCCAACTCGAAAGAGCTGCTGATGGACGTGCTCAAGTACGGCCCCGACGCCGAGGTGGTGGCGCCACTGCCGCTGCGCGAGGAGATGAAGATCCTGCTGCAGCTGGCGCTGAGCGGATACGCTCAGCAATAACTGGAGCAATCACTCCTCGGCGGCATTCGCGCAAACCGGATGCACGATGTCGCGACTCCCGCACGGCACGTTCGCCTCCTCTCCCCTCGGGGGAGAGGATTGTGACCGAAGGAAATCCCCTTGCGGGAAGGTGAGGGCCGGTGTACGACGAAACTTGTTCGAAGCCCGCTTCGATGCTGGTTCCAGGCGGGGGGCACCCTCTCCCCAACCCTCTCCCGCAGGGAGAGGGGGCAAACGCGAGACGCGCTTTGCCTTATTGAAACGGCCAGAAGTGCGGGATCAGCCACATCGACAGCGCGCAGAAGATCAGGATCAGCGGAATCCCGACCTTCATGAAGTCGGTGAAGCGGTAGCCGCCGGCGTAATAGACCATGGTGTTGGTGGGGTAGCCGACCGGGGTGGCGAACGAGGTGGCCGCGGCGAACGCCACCGCCACCACGAACGGGCGCGGATCCACGTGCATGGCGTGGGCCACCGACACCGCGATGCCGACCATCAGCACCACCGAGGGGTTGTGCCCCATCAGCTCGGTAAGCAGGGCGGTCAGCAGGTAGACCATCAGCAGGGCGGCCAGCGGACCATGCTGGCCGACCACGCCCAGCCCCATCTGCACCAGCGCCTGCGACAGGCCGCTGCGCTCGATGGCGATGCCCAGCGGCAGGATCGCGCCGAGCAGGATGATGATCTTCCAGTCGACGCCCTCGTAGACGTCCTTGCGGCCGAAACAGCCGGTCATCGCCATCGCCACCGCGCCGCAGATCGCCGCGATCGGGATCGGCAGCCAGTGCAGGCCGGAGACCACCACCACCGCGGCCATGATCGCCGCGGCATAGAACGCCTTGCGCGGGGTGCGGTGGGCCTCCTCGCGCTCGCTCAGCACGATGAACGCCTCGTCGTTGCGCAGGTTGGACAACGCCTCGTCGTCGACCAGCACCAGCAGCACGTCGCCCACCGCCAGGCTGACGTCGCTGAGCTTGTCGCGCAGCAACTGCCCGCGCCGATGGATGGCCAGCACCACCGCGTCATAGCGCCAGTGCAGGCCGGTCTCGTCCAGCTGCCGGTTTTCCATCGGGCTGGCCGGCGCCACCATCAGCTCCACCATCACCCGCGAGTGGGCGTCGCCGGTGGCGTAGCGCCGGTCCGGCGCGTTGCGCAGGTCGGCGCGCCGCTGGAAGTCCTCGATCTTCTCCCAGTCGCCGCGCACCAGCAACACGTCGCCGGCGGCGATCTCCTGGCTGCGCGGAGACCACATGCGGCGCTCGCCGCGCAGCAGCTCCAGCGGGTACACGCCGTAGCGCTCGCCCAGCTTCGCATCGGCGATGCTGCCCCCGATCAGCGAGGATTGCTCGGTCACCTCCAGCTCGGTGACGTACTTGCCGATCTCCTCCTGCACCGGCATCTGGGTGTCGATCTCGCGCGGCAGCAGCCAGCGCCCGACCAGCATCAGGTAGACGATGCCGACCACGGCCAGGATCACGCCCATGCGGGTGAACTCGAACACGCCGATCGCCTGCAACCCGTGCTTCTGCGCCAGCGTGTCGGCGAGCAGGTTGGAGGAGGTGCCGATCAGGGTGCACACCCCGCCCATCTGCGCGGCGTAGGCCATCGGCATCAGCACCCGGCCGGGCGGGGTGTGCGTGCGCTGGCACACGCGCAGCGCCAGCGGCAGGAAGGTGGCCACCAGCGCGATGTTCTTGACGAAGGCGCCCAGCGGCGCGATCGCCAGCATCAGCGCCAGGGTCAGCACCCACGGCCGCTTGATCCGCATCAGCCAGCGGCTCAGCGGGTCGAGCGCGCCGGAGCGCTCGATGCCCAGGCTGAGCGCGAACATCGCCGCCACCGTCACCGTGGCCTCGTTGCTGAAACCGCTGAGCGCCTCCACCGGGCTGACGATGCCCAGGATCACCAGGCTGGCCAGCACCAGCAGGGCGATCAGGTCGATGCGCAGCTTCTCGCTGGCGAACAACGCCATCGCCAGCACGATCACCGCGACCGTGGCCCACGCCTGCCAGCTCATGCAACGCGCCCCGGCGCAAGCGGGCGGGCGGGCCTGGACGGCGCGGTGGATCGGGATGGAGCCATGCAGGTTTCCGCGGGGGTGGATGGGCGCCGTTGCTGCCACGGCATCGGTCATACTAACCAGCCACGCCGCCAGCCGCTCGCCTCCGGCACAGCTTGCCCGCGGCGGCGCCCACGATTCGTGATTGAATGGGCGCATGAAGGCACCTGAATCCGAGCCGGCGGAGCTGCCGGCGGCGCCTGCCGGCGAGCGGGCGCCCACCGTGGCGCTGGCGCTCGGCGCCGGCGGCGCCAAGGGGCTGGCGCACATCGGCGTGATCGAGGAAATCGAGGCGCAGGGCTACCGCATCGTGGCGATCGCCGGCAGCTCGATGGGCGCGCTGATCGGCGGCATCCACGCCATGGGCAAGCTCGATGTCTACCGCGACTGGGTCGGCGCGCTGGCCCGCTTCGACGTGCTGAGGCTGGTCGACTGGAGCTTTTCCGGCGGCGGCCTGATCAAGGGCGAGAAGATCATCGGCACGCTGCGCGGGCTGATCGGCGACACCCTGATCGAGGAACTGCCGCTGGCTTTCACCGCGGTGGCGACCGACCTGGACCGCGGCCGCGAGGTGTGGCTGTCGCGCGGCAACCTGTTCGACGCGATCCGCGCCTCGATCGCCGTGCCCACGGTGTTTCGCCCGCACCACCTCAACGGCCACCGCATGGTGGATGGCGCCCTGCTCAACCCGGTACCGGTCACGCCGCTGATCGGCGTGGAGGCCGACTACCTGGTGGCGGTCAGCGTGGACGGGCTGGCCGAGGCAACCTCCGCCCCGGTGGAGGAAAGCGCCACCGAGCAGGACGCCGGCTATCGCCACCGCATCGGCGAATTCATCAGCCGGCTGATCCCGCGTGGCGAAGAGCAGCCGCGCGAACCGGGTACCTTCGACACGCTGAACCAGGCGATGGACCTGATGCAGGCCAACCTGTCGCGGCTGCGGCTGGCCGCCTACGAACCGGACCTGCTGATCACCCTGCCGCGCAACATCGCCAGCGTCTACGAGTTCTACCGCGCCCGCGAGCTGATCGAGCGCGGCCGCCTGCAGGCGCGCGATGCGCTGGCCGGGTGGTCGCGCCCGGACACGCCGCTGCGCGCGCGCTGAGCGGCGCGCTCAACGCGGCCCGTGCGTGCGCAGCCAGTGCTGCAGGTAGTCGCGCAGCACGAGGGCACCGTTGTGCTCCTCGTCACGTGCGCTGTAGATCAGGGTGACCTGGTGCCGCGCCGAGCGTTCGGCCAGCGGTTGCCAGTATTCGGCCAGGGCGTCCAGTTCGCTGGCGTAGCGGTGGCGAAAGCCGTCCCAGCGCGCCGGGTCGTGGCCGAACCACTTGCGCAGCGCCGTGGACGGCGCCAGCTCCCTGGCCCACTGGTCCAGCGGCACCTCTTCCTTCTTCATGCCGCGCGGCCACAGCCGCTCCACCAGCACGCGATAACCGTCATCTTTCGCGGGCGCCTCGTATGCACGCTTGATCGCGAGGGTCATGGCGTTCTCCTGCAATGAAACCGCCCAAGCATACGACTGGCGCGGCGTCGCCGCCCGACGCGGGTCAGAGTTCCTCGACGTCGGTCACCTTGCCCCGGCGCATCAGCCAGGCCACGCCGCGCAGGTCGGCCAGCCCCACCCACAGCCGGTCCAGCATGCCGTACTTGGAAACCCCGGCGGTGCGCGGGCGATGCCCCACCGGCACGCTGGTGCTCTGGAAACCGGCGCGCTTGACCAGCGCCGGCAGGTAGCGGTGCATGTGGTCGAAGTACGGCAGGCGCAGGAACACCTCGCGCTCGAACAGTTTCAGCCCGCAGCCGGTGTCGGGGGTGGCGTCGCGCAGCATGCGCGAACGCACCGCGTTGGCGATCTTCGAGGAGATCCGCTTGTTGAAGCTGTCGCGGCGGGTGGTGCGCCAGCCGGCGAACAGCTTCACCTCGGCCGGGGCGCCGTCGCGTGCGGCGAGCAGTTTCGGGATGTCGGCCGGATCATTCTGGCCGTCGCCGTCCAGGGTGGCGATCCACGTACCGCGCGCCGCGCGCACGCCGTTCCACACGGCGGTGCTCTGGCCGCTGCGGGTGACGTGGTGCAGCACGCGCAGCTCGGGGTGCAGCGCTTTCTGCGCCTCGAGCACGGCGCGGCTGTCGTCGCTGGAGTCGTCGTCGATGTAGATCACTTCGTAGTCGACCACGCCGCGCAGGGCCGCGGCGATCTCGGCCAGCAGCGGCGGGATGTTGTCGCGCTCGTTGAAGACGGGGACGACGACGGAGAGTGATGGCATGGGGCAGGCCCTGACTATGTACATAACGTGAGACGTGTAGGGCGGACACCGCCCGCCGCTTTGGCGCGACGTACCAGAAGGCGGCGGCGGTGCCCGCCCTACACGGCAAGCTCAGCGCAGCTTGCCGAGGATGCCGTCGAGTTCGTCGTTGCTGTGGTAGTGGATCACCAGCTTGCCGCGGCCGCCCTTGCCCTGGGCCAGTTCGACGCGGGTGGCGAAGCGCTCGCCGAGCTCGCGTTCCAGCGCGCTGATGTTCGGGTCGCGTGCCGGCGCATGGCGTGCCTTGCCCTTGGGCGCGGTCTGCGCACGGCGCGCGGCTTCCTCCAGCTCGCGCACGCTCCAGCCGAGGGTGACGGCCTGCCGCGCCAGCGGCACGGCGACGGCTTCCTCCAGGGTGAGCAGGCAGCGGGCGTGGCCCATTTCCAGCTTGCCGTCGTCGAGCAGCTTCTTGATCGACGCCGGCAGCTCGATCAGCCGCAGCAGGTTCGACACCGCCGCGCGCGAGCGCCCCACGGCGTCGGCCGCCTGCTGGTGGGTCAGTTCGAAATCGTCGATCAGCCGCTTCAGCGCGTCGGCCTCCTCCAGCGGGGTGAGGTCCTGGCGCTGGATGTTCTCGATCAGCGCCATCGCCGGCACGGCCTGCTCGGCCACCTGCTTGATCAGCGCGGGCATCTCGCTCATTTGCGCACGCTGCGCAGCGCGCCAGCGCCGTTCGCCGGCGATCAGCTCGTAACGGTGCTTGCCGATCTCGCGCACCACCACCGGCTGGATCAGGCCCTGCGCCTTGATCGAGGCGGCCAGCTCGTCCAGCGCCTCGTCGTTCCAGTGGCGGCGCGGCTGGTACTTGCCCGGCTGGATCTGGCCGATCGGCAGCGTGCGCAGCTCGCCCTCCTGCGCCAGCACGGCGGGCGTGCCCTCGCCGTCGCCGCCGAGCAGGGCGTCCAGCCCGCGTCCCAATCCTCGCTTCTTCGCTGCTGCCATGCCTTATTCCTGGTGATTGGCGGCGGGTGCCTTGAGCAGGCCGCCGTTGGTGTCGCCGTGCGCGGGCGGCTCGCTCCCGTCGACCGGCTCGGCGCGCGGCGGCAGCCCGCGTTCGCGCCGGATCACCTCGCCGGCCAGGCCGATGTAGGCGATCGCGCCGCGCGAGCTGCGGTCGTACAGGTGGATCGGCTGGCCGTGGCTGGGCGCCTCGGCCAGGCGCACGTTGCGCGGGATGATCGAGCGCAGCACCTTGTCGCCGAAATGCTGGGTGAGTTGCGCGGAGACCTCGTTGCCGAGGTTGTTGCGCACGTCGTACATGGTGCGCAGCAGGCCCTCGATCTCCAGTTTCGGGTTGAGCCGGTGGCGCACCGCCTTGACCGTGTCGAGCAGGCTCGACAACCCCTCCAGCGCGAAATACTCGCACTGCACCGGGATCAGCACGCCGTCGGCGGCGGTCAGCGCATTGAGGGTGAGCAGGTTCAGCGAGGGCGGGCAGTCGATCAGGATGGTGTGGTACTTGTCCGCGACCTTGGCCAGCACGTCCTTCAGGCGATGCTCGCGGGCCAGCGCGTCCATCAGCTTGAGCTCGGCGGCGGTGAGGTCGCCATTGCCCGGCAGCACGTCGTAGTGCGCGTCGGTGGGCACGATCGCCGCGGCGATCTCCACTTCCTCCAGCAGCACCTCGCAGCCGCTCTGGCCGATCTGGCGCTTGTCGATGCCCGAGGCCATGGTGGCATTGCCCTGCGGATCCAGGTCCACCAGCAATACCTTGCGCTTGGCCGCAGCCAGCGCGGCGGCCAGGTTGACTGCCGTGGTGGTCTTGCCGACGCCGCCTTTCTGGTTGGCGACAGCGATGATGCGGGCCATGGATCGAGGACTTTCCGTTCGCGAAGGACGGCTAGATTAGCATTGCCGCCCTCCCGTGCCTGCTCTGGCCAGGCCCGTCCGCCGCCGCTTGCGGCCGGCATCACGGTTCGGCCACGGGCCGGGACCGCCCTGGCTCAGCCGCCGATCCGCGTGCCGCTGGCGCCGTCGAACAGGTGCAGGTGCGGCGACGCCAGGCCCAGCGCGACGAGGCTGCCGGGCTCGGGCAGGCTGCGCGGCGCGACCCGCGCCACCAGTGGCAGCTCGCCGAATCGCAGGTTGAGGAAGATCTCGTTGCCCACCGGTTCGACCACTTCCAGTCGCGCCTGCAGGGCCGCGCCGACGGGATCCGGCTGCAGGTGCTCCGGGCGCACGCCCAGCACCACCTCGCGGTCACGCCAGGCCACCCAGGCGGGATCGGGCAGCTCCGCGCCCAGCGCCACCGGCCCTGCGGCGCTGGCCAGCTGCCACTCCTCGTGCCGGCGCAGCGTGCCGCGGATCAGGTTCATCGCCGGGCTGCCCACGAAGCCGGCCACGAACAGGTTGGCGGGCTTGTCGTACAGCGCCATCGGCGTGTCGATCTGCTGGATCACGCCCTCGTCCAGCACCACGATGCGCTGGCCCAGGGTCATCGCCTCGATCTGGTCGTGGGTCACGTAGATCATGGTGGTGCCGAGCTGGCGGTGCAGCCGGGCGATCTCCACCCGCATCGACAGGCGCAGCCGGGCGTCGAGGTTGGACAGCGGCTCGTCGAGCAGGAACACCTGCGGTTCGCGCACCAGCGCCCGGCCCAGCGCCACGCGCTGGCGCTGGCCGCCGGAAAGCGCGGCCGGTCGGGCCGCCAGCCGCGACTGCAGCCCCAGCGACTCGGCCACCGTCGCCACCCGCTGCGCGATCTCCGCCCGCGGCCGGCCGCGCAGCTTCAGGCCGAAACCCAGGTTCTCGGCCACCGTCATGTGCGGGTACAGCGCGTAGTTCTGGAACACCATCGCGATGTCGCGGTCCTTCGGCGCCACCTCGTTGACCACGCGCGCGCCGATGCTCAGCGTGCCCTCGCTGATCGCCTCCAGCCCCGCGATCATGCGCAGCAAGGTCGTCTTGCCGCAGCCGGATGGCCCCACCAGCACCAGCAGTTCGCCGTCGGCCACGGTGAAGCTGGCGCCGGCCACCGCGACGTGGCCGTCGGGGTAGACCTTGCGCACTCGATCGAGCTGTACCTCGGCCATCGGCATCTCCGCAGGCGGTGGCCAGTCGGCCGCATGGCCGGCGCCCTTCGCAGGCCGGCGGGCATTGGGCTATTCTGCCCATGTAAGCGTTTACATCAAAGCGCGGGCCTCAGAGCTTGTGAAGAAACCACTTCCTGTGGTTTCTTCCATCGCGAGTCCGGTACACGCCCGGACTCGCTCACGCGGATCAGGCACTTGCGTGCCCGATCCGCGTCCGGCCATCCATGGCCGGGCTTCGGGGTTGGAAAAGCACCACCTCTCAGGGAGCCCCATGACCGCACCCCGATTCGTTTTCCCCGACGGTTTCCAT
Source organism: Lysobacteraceae bacterium (assembly GCA_040255835.1). Lineage (GTDB taxonomy): Bacteria > Pseudomonadota > Gammaproteobacteria > Xanthomonadales > Rhodanobacteraceae > Rhodanobacter. The sequence goes on along the minus strand of JBDZVT010000010.1, from coordinate 59,417 downwards.
TGGGGCGCCGCCACCTCGGCCTACCAGATCGAAGGCTCGCCGCTCGCCGACGGCGCCGGCCCCAGCATCTGGCAGCGCTTCGCCCACACGCCCGGCATGATGGCCAACGGCGACACCGGCGACGTCGCCTGCGACCATTACCACCGCTACCGCGAGGACGTGCAGCTGATGAAGGCGCTGGGCCTCGACGGCTACCGCTTCAGCATCAACTGGGCGCGCGTGCTGCCGGAGGGCACCGGCCGGGTCAATCCGAAGGGGCTGGATTTCTACTCGCGGCTGGTCGACGAGCTGCTCGAACACGGCATCGCGCCGAACGCCACGCTGTTCCACTGGGACCTGCCGGCGGCGCTGGACGACCGCGGCGGCTGGCTGAACCGGGACAGCGCGCACTGGTTCGCCGAGTACGCCGAAGTGATGTTCAAGGCGCTGGACGACCGCGTGCCGCGCTGGAGTACCCTGAACGAGCCCTGGGTGGTCACCGACGGCGGCTACCTGCACGGTGCGCTGGCACCGGGCCACCGCAACAAGTACGAGGCACCGATCGCCACGCACAACCTGATGCGCGCCAGCGGCGCCGGGATCCAGGCCTATCGCGCGCACGGCCGGCACCAGATCGGCGTGGTGTTCAACATCGAGCCGAAATACCCGTACTCCGAAAGCGCCGAGGACATGGCCGCCACCGCCCGCGCGCACGCCTACATGAACCGGCAGTTCGCCGATCCCGCGCTGCTGGGCAGCTACCCGGACCAGCTCCGGGAGATCTTCGGCGAGGCGTGGCCGGACTTCCCGGCGGAGGACTTCGCGCTGACCCGCCAGCGCGTCGACTTCGTCGGCATCAACTACTACACCCGCGCGGTGGTCCGGCACGATCCGGACGCCTACCCGCTGCGCGCGGTGTCGGTGCGCCAGCCCAACCGCACCCACACCGAGACCGGCTGGGAGGTCTACGCGCAGGGCCTGACCGACACCCTGGTCTGGTTCAAGCAGCGCTACGGCGACATCCCGCTGTACATCACCGAAAATGGCTCGGCGTTCTACGACCCGCCGGTCGCCGAGGGCGGCACGGTGGACGACCCGCTGCGCTGCGACTACCTGCGCAAGCACCTGCGCGCGCTGCATGCCGCGATCGCCGCGGGGGTGAACGTGCGCGGCTATTACGCCTGGTCGCTGCTGGACAACCTGGAATGGTCGCTGGGTTTCTCCAAGCGCTTCGGCCTCTACCACGTCGACTTCGCCACCCAGCAGCGCACGGCCAAGGCCAGCGCCAGGCTGTACGCGCAGGTCATCGAGAGCAACGGCGCGGTGCTGGACGAATAGCCGGCCGCCGGCGTGCCCGACGACCGGCGAATCCCTGTAGGAGCGCACCCTGTGCGCGATGCCTTTCGGTCACGTGACGAAGAGCGTCGCGCACAGGGTGCACTCCTACAACAACGGGTCGCAGCTGGCGCAGGGCGGGCACTGCCCGCCGCTCTCGCGACTTCGGACAAGAACCGGCGGGCGGTGCCCGCCCTACGCGCGGCCGAGCACCAGCAGGTGGCGTTCGGCGGGCAGGCCGGGCACATGGAGTTCGTGCGTGGCGCGCACGACGAAGCCGTCAGGGATCCCCGCCAACTCGTCGTCCGCCAGCTTGCCCTTCATCGCCAGCCAGGTCCCCTCCGACGCCAGCAGGTGGCCGCCCCAGGCCAGCATGTCGGCCAGGCTGGCGAAGGCGCGGGCGGTGACGCAGTCGAACGAACCGCCGACGTCCTGAACCCGTGCCTGCTCGGCGCGCACGCCGTCCAGTTTCAGGCTGCGGATCGCCTCGCGCAGGAAGCGCACCTTCTTGCCGTTGGAATCCACCAGCAGCACCTCGCGACCGGGCACGGCGATCGCCAGCACGATGCCGGGCAGGCCGGGGCCGGTCCCGAGGTCGGCCAGGCTGCGGCCGTGCACGAACGGCAGGATCGCCAGCGAATCGAGCAGGTGGCGGGTCACCATCTCGGCCGGCTCGCGCACCGCGGTGAGGTTGTAGGCGGCGTTCCAGCGCTCGAGCAGCGCCAGGTAGTCGAGCAGCCGCGGCACCGCCTCGGCCGGCAGCATCAGGCCCAGCGCGGCGATGCCCTGTTCGAGTTGTGCCTGCAAGGCATCACGCGCGGCCATCGGCTGGCGATCCTGTGGGAGAACGGTCGGCAAGTATCCCGGCAAGCCCCGCGCAATGCCAGCAACACCGGGCAAAAGAAAGCCCGCCGAAGCGGGCTTGAAGTGGAGCAAATCCCCTTTCGGCGCGGCGCTCTCGAGGGCGCCTGGCGCGATGCGATGCTCAGGCGGCGTCGAGGTCGACCCGCGTGACCATCATGCCGCGCTCGCGCAGCACGTGATTCAGCGACTGCTTGACCCGCGCGCCCAGGTCGCGCCGATCGACCGCCCCGGCGGCGGGTTCGTCGCGCAGCACCGCCTGCGCGCCGTGGCGGATCAGCTGGTCCACCTGTTCGAACACGGCGTCGGCGCGCTCCGGCTCCAGCACCTGCCAGTACACCGTGCCGCGCACGTCGCCCGGACCCAGCGGCGCCTGCAACTGCAGGGTCTGGCCGGACAGGTTGATCTTGTGCACCACCCGGTCCAGCAGCGGCAGCACCAGATGGGTGCCGGCCGGCAGCAGGCGCCGCGGCTTGCCATGGCGGTAGACGCTGTAGACCAGACCCTCCGGCACGCGCCGCACGGCGCTGGCGAGCAGCACGGCGAACAAGGCAACGATGAGGGTGGACAGCATGGTCATGGTCGTTAAATCAGTAACTTGGACTCGATTTATTCGTCTGATACTGCAACTGAAGGATACAATCGATTGACTCTGTGTGACTTAACCGCACTTTAACGTGTGGATGAATCTTTAACAAGGCCGCGAAAGCAAGTCAAGCGGGCACCGCGCCATCCATGCATCCCTTGCGGACTTGCGCGGGCAGCAAGCGCCGCGCTGCGTCAGTTTCCGCTCCGGCGGGACCCGGGCCCGGGCCGGCAAGCCCTCTTTCCCGATATACAAGCATCGAGCTTGCCAACAGGCCGGGTGGAAACGGCCGATCCGCCATACCGTGGCGTGCATCACTGGCGGGCACCGGCAATCCGCCGGCGAAGGCGGCATCGCCGCTCCGCGCTCATACCGTGGCGCAGCAAAGTTGTCGATTCCACGGCGGCCCGTCACGCCGCCGTTTCGCGACGGGGCGAGGCCTCGGCCCTGACGCGGCGCAGCACGACTCGCGCCAACAAGCTCTTTACAAGCCCGCGTGAAAACGTTTACGTTGGCGCCACCCAAGGGTTGGCGAACCCGGCGGAAACATTCCCCATGGCGGCAGCAACCATCAAAGACGTGGCGCGCGAGGCCCGGGTGTCGGTGGCTTCGGTGTCGCGCGCGCTCAACGGCGGCGGCGGCGTCACCGCGGCCACCCGCGAGCGTATCCACGCCGCGGCCGAACGCCTGCAATACATCCCGCACGCCGCGGCGCGCATGCTGATCACCCGCCGCACGCACACCATCGGCGCCTTGCTGCCCGACCTGTACGGCGAGTTCTTCTCCGAGCTGATCCGCGGCATCGACCTGGCCGCGCGCGCCTGCGGCCTGCACCTGCTGGTCTCCAGCTCGCACGGCGGCGCCGCCGAAGCGGCGGCGGCGGTGCGTTCGATGCAGGGGCGCGTGGACGGGCTGCTGATCCTGTCCGAGCGCGTGGACGCGGCGTTCCTGCGCGCCAACCTGCCCAAGGCCTTGCCGGTGGTGCTGCTCAACAGCGCGGTGAGCGGGCCCGCCTTCCACGTGCTCAACATCGACAACCATGGCGGCTCGGTGGCGATGGTGCAGCACCTGCTGCGGGCCGGCCATCGCAGCGTGGCGCTGATCGCCGGGCCGGCCGGCAACTTCGACGCCAGCGAACGCGAGCGCGGCTACCGCGAGGCGATGGCCCGGTACGCGCCGCGCGCGGCACTGAGCGTGGTGGCCGGCGACTTCACCGAGGAATCCGGCTACCGCGCCGGCCACGAGCTGCTGGCGCGCGCGAAGCGCCCGCGCGCCGTGTTCGCCGCCAACGACATGATGGCGGTGGGCTGCCTGGCGGCGTTCAAGGATGCCGGCGTGCGCGTGCCGGAGGACATCGCACTGGCCGGCTTCGACGACATCCCGATCGCCCGCTACGTGACCCCGGCGTTGAGCACCGTCCGCGTGCGCATTGCCGATTTCGGCCGCCTCGCGCTGGAGCGCCTGGCCCAGGTCATCGAACACCCCGGGCAGGAATCACCTTCCGCCGACACGCTCGGTTTTGAAATCGTGGTTCGCGACACCTGCGGCGGAATCAAACCAGAAGAAAACTCCTAAATCGTCTCAGCAAGCTGCCCGGGGAGGGGAGCGATGAAAACTTCAACGCACTTCAAGAAGAATCTGCTGGCCGGATTGATCGGTACCGCCGTCGCTTCGCTGGTGGCGGTGCCGGGCACCTCGTTCGCCCAGGCTGCTTACGCCACCCTACGCGGCAAGGCGGCGCCCAACACCCGGGTCACCGCGGTCAATCCGGCCACCGGCAGCACTCGCCAGACCACCTCCAGCGCCGATGGCTCCTACACGATCACCGGCCTCCAGCCAGGCACCTACAAGGTCGACGCCGGCCCCGGCACCGAGCAGACGGTGACCCTTACCGTGGCCTCCACCTCGACCCTGAACCTCACGGCGACGACGACCCAGCCGACCACGGCCAACGCGGTGAACCTCTCCGGCGTCACGGTGACCGCCAGCGTGCTGCCTGACGTCACCACGCCCGAGGTAGGTTCCACCATCTCGCTGCACCAGATCGACACCATTCCGCAGATCTCGCGCAACTTCCTGGAGTTCGCGGACACCGTGCCCGGCATGGTGTTTTCAGTCAGTTCCAACGGCAACACCTCGCTGCGCGGCGGCGCGCAGAACGATGCCTCGACCAACGTCTACATCGACGGCGTGGGACAGAAGAGCTACCTGTTCGGCGGCCCCAGCGGCCAGTTCGCCACCCAGGGCAACCCGTTCCCGCAGCTGGCGATCGGCGAGTACAAGGTGATCACCTCCAACTACAAGGCGGAGTACGGCCAGATCGCCAGCGCCGCGGTGACCGCGCAGACCAAGTCCGGCACCAACGAGTTCCACGGCGAGGTGTTCGACCGCTACACCAGCGACAAGTACCGCGCCCGCACGCCGAGCGAGAACGCGGCGAACAAGAAAACCACCTCGCAGGAGAAGGAATTCGGCTTCGCCCTCGGCGGGCCGATCGTGCAGGACAAGGCGCACTTCTTCATCACCTACGAGGGCAAGCGCTTCAACACGCCGATCACGGTGGTGCCTTCGGCCGACGCGACGCCGGCAATGCCCGGCCTGCCGGCCGATATCGCCAGCCAGTTCGGCCCGGCCAACATCCCGTTCACCGAGAACCTCTACTTCGGCAAGATCGATTGGGAACCCACCGACCGTGACCGCTTCGAACTGAGCGCCCAGGTGCGCAAGGAAGACCAGAGTGGCGGCGTCGGCAATCAGAACGCGAAGTCGGCCAGCTTCTCCGTGATCAACGACGACAAGCGCTACGACCTGCGCTGGCAGCACAGCGGCTACTCGTACTTCAACGAGTTGCTGGCCACCTACGAGAACTCGAACTACGCGCCCACGGCATTGAACCTGGGCAACGGCGCCATCTACACCTACCAGCCGGCGTCCAACCAGACCGCCACCCTGATCAACACCGGCGCGGCCAGCCCGCTGGCCACGCAGAACAAGGGACAGAAGGGCCCGGCGATCGAGGACAACCTCACCTTCAACGACCTGCAGTGGCATGGCGACCACGTCATCAAGATGGGCGTGAAGCAGAAGTGGATCACGCTGCATTCCGCCGACGCGGCCGACGTCAATCCGCAGTTCTATTACGACGTCACGCCTACCGGCACCAACGCGCAACCCTACGAGGTGTTCTTCACCAAGCCGGTCACCGGCCTGGGGCTGTCTCCCACGGTGACCACCAAGGACAAGCAGTTCGGCGCCTACATCCAGGACGACTGGGCGATCAACGAGCACCTGATCCTGAACCTCGGCGTGCGCTGGGATTACGAGAGCACGCCGTCGTACCTGAATTTCGTCACGCCCGCGAACGTGGTTGCCGCCTTCAACAGCCAGGACCCGAATGCGCCGGCGGGGCAGACCTACGCGCAGTCGCTGGCCAAGGGCGGCATCGACGTCAACGACTACATCAGCAACGGGCATAACCGCAGCGGGTACAAGGGCGAGTGGCAGCCGCGGCTGGGCTTTTCGTACGACATCAATGCCGACCAGGCGCATGTCATCCACGGCGGTGCCGGTCGCTCCTACGACCGCGACCTGTACAACTACCTGCAACTGGAAACCACCAAGGCCGCGCTGCCGCAGTTCCGCTTCTACTTCGCCGATCCGGTGACCGGCCTGTGCTACCAGGGCCAGACCCCGTGCGTGCCGTTCGACCCGGCCTACCTCAACGGCCTGTCCAACGTGCAGCAACTGGCCTCGGCCAGCAACGAGGGCACCGAGATCGATGTGCTCAACAACAACCTCAAGGCGCCGTATTCCGACCAGTTCAGCATCGGCATGGCCAATCGCCTGGGCGACTGGCAGACCGACGCCACGGTGACCCGCGTGATCAGCCATGACGGTTTCGCCTTCACGCTGGGCAACCGCTACCCGGACGGCTCGTTCTACAAGAATGCCAGCCAGCCCTGGGGCAACGGGGTGCCCGGCTTCGGCAGCCTGATCGTGGGCAACAACGGCATCGGCACGCGCACCACCCAGGTGCTGCTGTCGGCGAACAAGGCGTACACGCCCGAATCCCACTGGGGCGCAACTTTCGCCTACACCTACACCCATGCCAGGCAAAACCGCGACATCAACGAGCATTACGCGTTCGACTACGGCACGATCGGCCGCTACCCGTACATCCTGTCCAATGCGGCATCCAAGCATCGTTTCGTCGCGACCGGCGTGATCGACGGACCATGGGGCATCACCTTGTCGGCCAAGCTGACCCTGGCCACGCCGATTCCGTACAACGGGTTTACCTGCTATCCCGGCGATTCCGGCCAGCTGTTCCCCAACGGCAGCCGCTGCACCGCCTACGGCGCGGAGCCGCAGGGCAACGGCAAGTTCCTGCTCGGCGGCAAGATCTTCGGCTACCGCGACGTGGACTTTCAGGCGACCAAGCACTTCGACGTGCACGGCCTGGATTTCTACGGCCGTTTCGACCTTCTCAACGTGTTCAACTTCAACAACTACAGCGACCTGGTGTTCGCCAACAGCACCATCGGCACGCTCAGCCCGATCACCTACAACACCACCGGCAACATCACCTTCGTGCCGCGCACGATCAAGTTCGAAGTGGGCATGAAGTTCTGAGGAGCGCGCGGGCGGCCCGTCGCGGCCGCCCGCCGGACAACGCTTCCGCAAGGTGCGCGTGAAGCGGCCCTGCGGGACCTTCGAACCCGGGCCCGCCCGGATCCGGAATCCCCATGACCGAATCGCGCGTGAGGAACATCGTGATCGTCGGCGGCGGCACCGCCGGCTGGATGACCGCCGCCGCCCTGGCCCGCAGCTTCGGCGGGCAGCTGGCGGTGCGCCTGATCGAGTCCCGCGAGATCGGCACGGTCGGCGTCGGTGAAGCCACCGTGCCTCACCTCAAACTGTTCAACAACCTGCTGCAGCTCGACGAGGTCGAGTTCATTCGCAAGACCAGCGCCACCTTCAAGCTGGGCATCCAGTTCAACGACTGGCGACGCCCGGGCGACACCTATGTGCACGGTTTCGGCACCACGATCGGACGCAGCCTCGGCATGCTGCCGTTCCACCAGTACTGGCTCAAGGCGGCCAGGGCCGGACGCGCCGGGCCGCTGGACGACTACACCGTGCACACGCTGGCTGCGACGCGCGGCAGGTTCATGACCTCCGCCTCCGATGTGCCGCCGACCTCCCCGCTTGCCGACATTCCGTACGCGTATCACTTCGACACCACCCTCTACAGCCCCTACCTGCGCCAGTACGCCGAGGCGCGCAGCGTGCGCCGCACCGAAGGCAAGGTGACCGAGGTCAGGCTGCGACCCGATGACGGGTTCGTCGAATCGGTGGTGCTGGAGGGAGGCGAAGTCGTCGCCGGCGACCTGTTCATCGATTGCTCGGGTTTTCGCGGCCTGCTGATCGAGCAGGCGCTGCATACCGGTTACATCGAGTTCAAGGACTGGTTGCCGTGCGACCGCGCCATCGCGGTGCGTACCGAAAGCGACGGCGCACCGCCGCCCTACACTCGCGCCAGTGCACAGGCAGCCGGCTGGCAATGGCGCATCCCGCTGCAGCACCGCACCGGCGACGGCTACGTGTACTCCAGCGCGCACATCAGCGACGACGAGGCGACCGCGACCCTGCTGCGCAACATCCGGGGCCGCCCGCTGTGCGAGCCCTTCCAGCTGCGCTTCACCGCCGGTACGCGGCGCAAGCTGTGGAACCGCAACGTGGTCGCGATCGGCTTGTCCAGCGGCTTCATGGAACCACTGGAATCGACCAGCATCCACATGATCCAGCTGGGCATCACGCGGCTGCTCGGACTGTTCCCGCGGGAAGGCTTCAGCCCGGAGCTGGCCGAACGCTACAACGCGCAGCTGAAGTTCGACACTGAGCGTATCCGCGATTTCCTGATCCTGCATTACCACGCCACCGAGCGCGAGGACACGCCGTTCTGGCGGCAGTGCCGGCACATGTCGGTACCGCAGTCGCTGCAGGACAACATCGACCTGTTCGCCGACAGCGGTCGCTTCTTCCGCAATGCCGAGGAGTTGTTCGCCGAGATCAGCTGGGTGCAGGTGATGATCGGCCAGGGCATCGTGCCACGCAGCTGGCACCCGCTAGTCGACCAGGTACCGGAGGCGGACCTGTACCGCTTCGTGGCCGATGTCGGCCGCCTGATGGCCGACTGCGTGGAGGTGATGCCCACCCACCAGGCGTTCATCGACCGCCACTGCGCGATCGCGAAGACCACCTGACACTGCACGCCGCAGGTGGCCGCCTCACCTGCGTTTACCGGATTTCCACGACAGGTTCTGCCGCCCATGGCTTTTCGACGCTTCCGCTCGCTGTTCGCCCCGTTTGTCCTGGCCCTTGCCTTCACCGCCTTCGGGGCGCTCGCGCCCGCCGCCGCGCAGGACACCACCACCGCGCGCCACGCGCCGCTGGCCTACACCGCCCTTCCCGCCGACCAGCAGGCGCAGCTGGAGGACCTGGAGCACCGCACCTTCCAGTTCTTCTGGGACACCACCAATCCGGTCAACGGGCTGGCGCCGGACCACTGGCCCGGGCAGTCGTTCTCCAGCATCGCGGCGGTGGGTTTCGGCCTGACCGCGTACGGCATTGGCGCGGAGCGTGGCTGGATCAGCCGCGACGAGGCGGTCCATCGCACCCTGGTGACGCTGCGCTTCTTCGCCGATTCGCCGCAGAACGCCAGCGAGGATGACGCCACCGGCTACCGCGGTTTCTATTACCACTTCCTCGACATGCAGACCGGCCTGCGCCACGGCCGGGGCGTCGAGCTGTCCAGCATCGACACCACCCTGCTGCTCGGCGGCGTGCTGTTCGCGCAGTCGTACTACGACCGCGACACGCCGCGGGAGAAGGAGATCCGCCAGCTCGCCGACATGCTGTACAAGCGTGTCGACTGGCCGTGGATGCAGGCACGGCCGCCGCTGGTCAGCATGGGCTGGACCCCGGGTGGCAAGTTCATCCCGCATGACTGGGAGGGCTACAACGAGGCCAACCTGCTCTATATCCTGGCGCTGGGTTCGCCCACCCATCCGCTCAAGCCCGCGGCGTGGCAGGCGTGGACCCGTACCAATCCGCGCTACTGGGGCACGCTGTACGGCGAAACCTTCCTGAGCTTCGGCCCGCTGTTCGGCCACCAGTACAGCGCCGCGTGGATCGACTTCCGCGGCATCCGCGACGATTTCATGCGCAGCCATGATTCGGACTACTTCGAAAACGCGCGACTGGCCGTGCGCTCGCAGCGCAACTACGCGATCGCCAATCCCGCGGGCTGGACCGGCTACGGCGAGAACCTGTGGGGGCTGACCGCCAGCAACGGGCCGGGCGACTTCGGCGTTGTCGCGGACGGGCGCCAGCGGCGCTACTTCGGCTACTCCGCACGCGGCGTGGGCCTGCGCCACGTGGTCGATGACGGTACCATCGCGCCGACCGCGGCACTGGGCTCGATCGCCTTCGCGCCGGACCTGGTGGTGCCGGAGTTCCTGCACATGAAACAGCACTATGGCAAATACGTCTACGCGAAGTACGGCTTCCGCGATGCGTTCAACCTGACCTTGCACGATGCCGACGCGCCGCTGCGCACCGGCCTGGTGATTCCCGGCTTCGGCTGGGTCGACACCGAGTACCTGGGCATCGACCAGGGTCCGATCCTGCTGATGCTGGAGAACTGGCGCAGCGGGCTGGTGTGGAAGGTGATGAAGCGCAACCCGTATGTGCGCAAGGGCCTGCGCCAGGCCGGCTTCCGCGGCGGCTGGCTGGAACAGGCGGCGGCCACCCCGTGAGCTGGCGGCGCTGGCGACTGCTGGCGCCGGCGCTGCTGCTGCTCGGCGTCGCGGCCTGTCGCGGCGACCGCGACGATCGCCACACGCTGACCTTCTGGGCGATGGGCCGCGAGAGCGAGGCGGTGGCGCAGCTGATGCCGGCGTTCGAGCGCGAGCACCCGGACATCCGCGTCGACGTGCAGCAACTGCCGTGGAAGGCGGCGCACCAGAAGCTGCTCACCGCGATCGCCGGCGACACCACGCCGGACGTGGCCCAGCTGGGCAACACCTGGCTCGCCGAGATGCACGCGCTGGAGGCGCTCGTACCGCTGCAGCCGTACGTCGAACGCTCGCGCGTGGTGCAGCCGGCGGATTACTTCCCGGGCATCTGGGCCACCAACCGCATCGACGGCACCCTGCTCGGCATCCCCTGGTATGTCGACACGCGGCTGCTGTTCTATCGCAAGGACCTGCTGGCCGAAGCCGGCTTCGATGCGCCGCCGCGCGACCGCACCGCCTGGGCGCGGCAGCTGGCCGTGCTGCAGGCGCGCGCCACGCCCGGCCACTACGCCATCCTGCTGCCGACCAACGAATTCGAGCAGCTGCTGTCGCTGGGCCTGCAGCAGGACGAACCGCTGCTGCGCGACGGCGGCCGCTACGGCAATTTCGAAAGCGCCGGGTTCAAGCGCGCGCTGGCGTTCTACGTGGAGCGATTCAAGCTCCACGAAGCGCCGTTGCTGGCCAACACCGAAGTACCCAACCCCTGGGCCGAGGTCGGCCGCGGCGTGTACGCGTTCTACTTCTCCGGGCCGTGGAACATCGGCGAATTCCGCCAGCGCCTCACTGCGACCCAACAGGACGAGTGGGCGACCGCGCCGCTGCCCGGCCCGCACGGCCCGGGAGCCGGCATCGCCAGCGGCTCCAGCCTGGTGATCTTCCGCCACTCGCCGCGCAAGGCGCAGGCCTGGTTGCTGATCGAATACCTGTCGCGCCCGAGCGTGCAGCAGCAGTTCTACAAGCTGCTCGGCGACATGCCACCGCGCCGTTCCGCCTGGCAGGGCGAAGCGTTGCGCGATGATCCGGCGGTACACGCATTCCGCGAGCAGCTGGAGCGGGTCAAGCCGACGCCGCCGGTGCCGGAATGGGAGCGCATCGTCACCGAGATGCAGCTGGTCGCCGCGCGCGCGGCCCACGGCGAGCTGAGCGTGGACCAGGCCGCCGCCGAGATCGATCGCCGCGCCGACGCGATCCTGGCCAAGCGGCGCTGGATGCTCGACCGCGCCGGGCGCGCGCGATGAGCCGCGGGCGCACCGCCTGGTTGTTCCTCACCCCGGCGCTGCTGGTGCTGGGCGTGTTCTTCTTCGTGCCGGTGCTGGGCGCGCTGGGCCTGAGCCTCACCGATTACGACCTGTACGCGCTGGCCGACATCCGCAACCTGCGCTTCGTCGGCCTGCACAACTACTGGGAGCTGCTGCAGCGACCGCTGTTCTGGACCGCACTGGGCAACACGTTCTACTTCGTGGCCGTCGGCGTGCCGCTGTCGATCGGCGCCTCGCTGGGCACCGCGCTGCTGCTCAACTCGCCGCTGGCGCGCTGGAAGGCGTTCCATCGCACGGTGCTGTTCGCCCCGGTGGTGACCACCGTGGTGGCGGTGGCGGTGATCTGGCGCTACCTGTTCAACACCAAGTACGGCCTGGTGAACCATGCCCTGGCCACGCTGGGACTGGACCCGGTGGACTGGCTGGGCGATCCGCACTGGGCGATGCCGACGATCATCGCCTTCGCGGTGTGGAAGAACTTCGGCTACAACATGATCATCCTGCTGGCCGGCCTGCAGGCGATTGCGCCGGAGCTGTACGAGGCGGCGCGCATCGACGGCGCGACCCGCTGGCGGCAGTTCCGCCACATCACCCTGCCGATGTTGCGGCCGACCCTGGTGCTGGTGATGGTGCTCACCGTGGCCGGTTACTTCCAGCTGTTCGCCGAGCCCTACGTGATGACCGAAGGCGGTCCGCTGCAGAGCACCGTCAGCATCCTTTATCTGATGTACGACGACGGCTTCAAATGGTGGAATTTCGGCGTGGCTTCGGCCGTCGCCTTTGCCCTGTTCGGCATCATCCTGGCGGTGACCGTGCTGCTGTTGCGGTTGGCACGACGCGGAGCGGCGGCATGAACCCGCGCCTCGCCCGATGGCTGGTCAACGGCGCCCTGCTCGGTTGCGCCGCGGTGGCCGTGCTGCCGCTGCTGTGGATGCTGTCGGCGTCGCTGATGCCGGCCGGCAGCGCCAGCTCCCTGCCGCCGCCCCTGCTGCCCGCGCAACCCACGCTGGACAACTACCGCGCGCTGTTCGCCCGCGCCGGCATGGGTCGCTACCTGCTCAACAGCCTGGCGGTCTCCGGCGCGATCGCCGCGCTGGCGCTGGTGTGCAACCTGATGGCCGGCTATGCCTTCGCCAAGCTGCGCTTCGCCGGCCGCGAGCGGCTGTTCCGCGCGCTGATCGGCGCGCTGCTGATCCCCGCCCAGGTGGCGATGCTGCCACTGTTCCTGCTGCTGAAGTACGCCGGCCTGGTCAACAGCTACGCCGGCGTGATCGTGCCGGGTATGGCCACGCTGTTCGGCATCTACCTGGTGCGCGAGTTCGCCCGCGGCGTGCCGGGCGAGCTGCTGGAAGCGGCGCGCATCGACGGCGCCGGCGAGTGGCGCATCTTCACGCGGATCGTGCTGCCGCTGCTCAAGCCGATCATGGTGACGCTGACCGTGTTCACCTTCCTCGCCGCCTGGAACGATTTCATGTGGCCGCTGATCGTGCTGACCGGGCAGGAGCACTACACCCTGCCGCTGGCGCTGGCCTCGCTGGCGCGCGAACACAGCGAGGACACCGAACTGATGATGGCCGGCTCGGTGGTCACCGTGCTGCCGGTGCTGGTGCTGTTCCTGGCCCTGCAGCGGCATTACCTGCAGGGGTTGTTGCTGGGGAGCGTGAAGGGGTGAGGGTGCTCGCTTTAATGGAGTGACACGCTCCTTGCGTTCGCCCCTCTCCCTCCGGGAGAAGGTCGGGGTAAGGGTGCAAGGCCCTGCGTTGCCCCAACGAAACGGGCTCTTGTGAAACCGCAGAAGCGCGCGCCCGACCACCATCACGTCACCCCCGAAGTGGCTCCGCGCCGCCTGCGGATGGCGTTGGAACGGCGTGCCATAGAGCGGTTTCATGGGGTTCGAGACCAGGGCGCACCCTCTCCCCAACCCTCTCCCGGAGGGAGAGGGGGCAAACGCGAAAGGCGCTTTATCTGATTAGAACCGGCCTGCCCGGAAATCCGCGATGGCCTCGTGGATTTGCGCCTGGGTGTTCATCACGAACGGGCCGTAGCGCGCCACCGGTTCGTTGAGCGGCTTGCCGGCCACCACCAGCAGGCGCGAGGGTTTGTCACCGCCGGCCAGTTGCAGGTGTTCGCCGTCGGACAGCACGCCCAGTTCGCTGCGTTGCAGCCGCTCACCGCCGACCAGCGCCGATTCGCCCTCGAACACGTAAGCGAAGCCGTGGTGGCCGACAGGCAACTTCAGCGCGAACTGCGCACCGGGCTGCAAGCTGACATCCAGATACACCGGCGCGGTGGCGATGCCCTCGACCGGGCCGGTGGCCCCGGCCAGCTCGCCGGCGATCACCTTCACCTCGACGCCCTCGGCCGGACGCACCACCGGGATCCGCTCCGGCGCGATGTCCTGGTAGCGCGGCGCGGTCATCTTGTCGGCCGCCGGCAGGTTTACCCACAGCTGGAAGCCCCACATCAGGCCGTTTTCCTGTTGCGGCATTTCCGAATGCAGGATGCCGCGACCGGCGGTCATCCACTGCACGCTGCCGGGCGTGAGGTCGCCGCGGTTGCCGTGGTTGTCGCCGTGGCGCATGCGCCCGGCCAGCATGTAGGTGACCGTCTCGAAGCCGCGGTGCGGGTGCTCGGGGAAGCCGGCGATGTAGTCGTCGGCGCTGTCGGAGCGGAACTCGTCCAGCAGCAGGAATGGGTCGAGCATGTCCAGCGCGCTCTGGCCGATGACGCGCTTCAGCTTCACGCCGGCGCCGTCGGAAGTATCGGTGCCGCGGACGCGGCGGAGGATGGTGCGCTCGCTCATGGCTTGGCTCCGGCAGGGGGATGTCTGGCCGCCAAGATGATCCCTTCGCGGCCAATGTCCAAGAGCGCGTGCCGGAACGGATCGTTTCCGCGGGCACGACGCCGGCTCAGTCGAGCCAGCGGAAGGCGCGGCGCAATTCGGTCATGGCGTGGTCGGGGAACCAGCGCCCGTGCGCGAACACCACGCGCTGCGGCTGCCACGCCAGCATCCGCGCCAGGCAAGCCCGCGCCTGGCGCTTGCCGCCGAGGTAGGTCAGGCGCAGATCCCACGGCGCCTTGCCGTCCGGATCCAGCACGCCGCCCAGTCGCGCCAGCCAGCGCATCGGACCGCGCAGCCGGGCGAGTTCGAAGTTCTCGATCAGGTCGGTGAGGATCAAGGTGCCGCTGGCGCGGTGCAGGAAGACGAACTCCTGCATCGCGCGGCTGCCGCGGAAGCGCATCTGCTCGATGCAGCCGGCCCAGTCCGGGGGCGGCGCGTCGTCCAGGTCGGCGTCGAAATGCACCTCGATGCGCTGGCTGGCCGCCCGCCGGCGCACGCCGGGCGAGGCCCATGCCATGGCCTGCGGATAGCGCCGTTTCCAGGCGGCGACGTGGGCGTAGTGGAGCAGGTTGGGCGATACCAGGTGGCGCACCGGGCCGAGCGCATCGATCGCCTCGAACAGCGCGGCATCGGGCGCGATCGGCGAGTGGCACCACAACCCGCCGTCCGCCAGCCGCACCACCGTCATGCGGGTGGGAAAGGGCATGCGCAGGCCCAGCGCCGCCATCGCCACCACCGGACCGTCGACGATCCAGATGTCCTGCGCCAGCGGCTTGCAGGTGTTCAGCGGAGCATAGACGAACGGTTCCGGCGGCACGGCCTCGTCGCGGGCGTCGGCGGCCACGCGGATCGCCTCAGTGCACCCAGTGCCCGCTGCGCTGGCGTGGCGGCGCGCTGTCACCCTCGCCGGAGGGTCCGTGCTGGCGCACCATCGCCTCCACTTCCGCCTCGGTGGCGGGCTTGGCCTGCCAGTACTGGTTGACCGCGTGCAGCACGGCCGGCACCTGGCCCAGGCAGTCGTCGTATTCGTCGTCGCTGAGCTTCTCGAACTCGGCCTCGGCGCGCAGGATGCCCTCGTCCACCGCCAGCGCCATCACCGGGCCGAGCAGTTCCATCAGCTGGGGATCCTCGGCCAGGCGGCTTTCCCACAGGCCGGCGCGCAGGTCGATGCCGCGGCTGAAGCCCTCGCACCAGCCGGCGGCGGACAGCACCGGGCCGTTCTCGGATTCCACCTCGCCCAGGATCGGCTCGTAGGCGTCCACGTCCAGTTCGGCGCTGATCGAATCGTTGAGCTTGGCCAGCAACGCCAGCACGCGATTGCCCTCGTCCTCGTCCTCGAACGGTTCGTGCAGCACCTCGTGCAGCCATTCCTCGGGCAACACCAGCAGGGGGCCGACCGCCAGCGCACTGAGCAGGCCATGCACGCCATCGAGCAGCAGGTCGCCCTCGCCGGTGTGGGCGCGCAGGTAGCGGTCCAGTTCGTCCAGTTCGTGGTCGTCCAGCGAACTGGGCCACTCGGCTTTGCTCATCTCGTTCATGGTTCAAGTTCCAGCGTGACCGGGGCATGGTCGGACGGACGCTCCCAGCGCCGCGGCTCCCGGTCGATTCCCGCCGCCTTCGCGGCCGGTTTCAAGGCCTCGCCGACCAGGATCAGGTCGATGCGCAAGCCCATGTTGCGGCGAAACGCCGCCTGCCGGTAATCCCACCAGCTGTAGTGCCCGCCCTCGGGCTGGAACAGCCGGAAGCTGTCGTGCAGGCCCAGGTCGGTGATCGCCTTCAACGCCTCGCGCTCGGGCGGCGAGCACAGGATGTCCTCGCCCCAGGCCGCCGGGTCGTACACGTCGCGGTCGTCGGGGCAGATGTTGAAGTCGCCCAGCACCACCAGGTTGGGGTGGCGCTCGTGTTCGCGCGCCAGGAACTCGCGCACCCTGGCCATCCAGTCCAGCTTGTAGGCGTATTTCGCGTCGCCGACCGCCTTGCCGTTGACCACGTAGAGGTCGACCACGCGCAGCGGGCCGATGGTGGCGGCGAGGATGCGCCGCTGCGGGTCGTCCAGCCCGGGGATGTCGGTGACCACGTCGACCGGCTCCTCGCGGGCCAGGATCGCCACCCCGTTGTAGGTCTTCTGGCCTGAATACACCGCCCGGTAGCCGGCGGCGGCCAATTCGTCGACGGGGAACCGGGCATCCTCCAGCTTGGTTTCCTGCAGCGCCACGACGTCCGGCTGCGCGTCCGCCAGCCACTGGCTCAGGTGCGGCAGGCGCACTTTCAGCGAGTTGACGTTCCAGGAGGCGATTTTCATCGGCATATTGTAAAGGATTGCCCCGCCCGGCCCGCCGGCGGGCTGAACGGTTCACCCGCGCCGCGAAACTTCGGTGCGGCAAAGCCACCGAAATCGGGATTTACAGTGTATGCTGCGCGAGCAAGCTGTCCGGAGCACCCGGTTCTCTTGCCCATCTTGCGGTCAAGTGCACTCGCTCCGCGCCGCAAATCATCCATGCTTCAAAGGTAACGTTACATGTCGGATCGTCAGAGCGGTACAGTCAAGTGGTTCAACGACGCCAAGGGTTTTGGCTTCATCACGCCGGAAAGCGGTGATGACCTGTTCGTGCATTTCCGCGCGATCCAGGGCACGGGCTTCAAGTCCCTGCAGGAAGGTCAGCGCGTCACGTTCATCGTCACCAAGGGCCAGAAGGGCCTGCAGGCCGAGGAAGTCCAGGCTGTCTGAGTCACACCGACCCAGCGCCTGAAGAAAAGCCCGCTTTCCGCGGGCTTTTTTTTTTAGCCTCGTAGGAGCCCGCTCGCGGGCGATGCTTTTGGGGGGGGTCGAGATTCGGTAGGGGTAAAGCTATCGCCCGCGAGCGGGCTCCTACGGACAAGGCGGGACGGGACTCAGCCGAGGCCGTAGCTGCGCAGCAGCGCCTCCGGCTCGGGTTTGCGGCCGCGGAAGGCGATGAAGCTTTCCAGCGCCGGGCGGCTGGCGCCGACGGCGAGGAACTCGCGGCGGAAGCGCTCGCCGGTGACCGGGTCGATCACGCTGCCGCCCTGCGCGGCGGCTTCCTCGAAGGCACCGAAGGCGTCGGCCGAGAGCAGTTCGGCCCACAGGTAGCTGTAGTAACCGGCCGCGTAGCCGCCGGCGAAGATGTGGCTGAAGCCGTGCGGGAAGCGCTGCCACGCCGGCGGGTGCAGCACCGCCACCTGCTTGCGCACCTGCTCCAGCACCGCCAGCGCGCGGGCGCCGCGGGCCGGGTCGTATTCCAGGTGCAGCAGGAAATCGAACAGCGCGAACTCCAGCTGGCGCACCAGGAACAGGCCGGCGTGGAAATGCCGCGCCGCCAGCATGCGCTCGAACAACTCGTCCGGCAGCCGCTCCCCGGTCTGCCAGTGGCGCGCGAACAGGTCCAGCGCCTGGCGGTTCCAGCCGAAGTTCTCCATGAACTGGCTGGGCAGCTCCACCGCGTCCCATTCCACGCCGTCGATGCCGCCGATCGAGGGCAGCGTGATCCCGGTCAGCAGGTGGTGCAGGCCGTGGCCGAATTCGTGGAACAGGGTCAGCACGTCATCGTGGGTGAGCAGGGCCGGCTTGCCTTCGGTCGGCGGCGCGAAGTTGCAGGTGAGGAAGGCAACCGGCAGCTGCGCGCGTTCGCCGTCGTCGAAGCGGGCGCGGCAGACATCCATCCAGGCGCCGCCGCGCTTGCCGTTGCGTGCATAGAGATCGATGTAGGCGCCGGCGAAGACCTTGCCCTCGACATCGCGCACGTCGTAGTAGCGCACCTGCGGATGCCACACGTCGACGCCGTCGCGCGCGGCGAGGGTGATGCCGTAGAGTTTTCCGGCAAGGCCGAACAGGCCGTCGATCACCGCCGGCAGCGGGAAGTACGGCTTGAGCTGTTCCTCGTCCAGCGCGTACTCGCGCTGGCGCAGCTTCTCCGACGCATAGGCGACATCCCACGGTTCGAGCGTGTCGAGCTTGAGCTCGGCGCGGGCGAACTCGCGCAGGGTCGCCAGCTCGCGCTGGGCGACGGGTTTCGCGCGCGCGGCCAGATCGTGCAGAAACTCCAGCACCTCGGCCGGCGAGGCGGCCATCTTGGTGGCCAGCGACTCCTCCGCGGCATTGGCGAAGCCGAGCAGCTGCGCCGCCTCGTGGCGCAGGGCCATGATCTTCTCGATCCGTTCGCTGTTGTCGAACTTGCCCGCATCCGGACCCTGATCGGAGGCGCGGGTCTGGTAGGCCCAGTACACCCGCTCGCGCAGGCCCCGGTTGTCGGCATAAGTCAGCACGGCCTGCACGCTGGGCTGCTTGAGGGTGACCAGGTAGCCGTCCAGGTCCTGGTCCTGCGCGTACTGGTGCAGCACCGCACGGCCGGACTCGGGAATGCCGGCCAGGTCGCGCTCGTCGGTGACGTGTTCGTGCCACGCCTCGCTGGCATCGAGCACGGCATGGGAGAACTCGGTGGACAGCCGCGACAGCTCCACCCCGATCTCGCGGAAGCGCGAACGCGCCGGCTCCGGCAGCGAAACGCCGGACAGCCGGAAATCGCGCAGCGCGTGTTCGACCAGCGCCCGCCCGGGCCGCGGCAGGGCGGCGAAGTCCGCCGCGTCGGCCACGGCCTGCACCGCCGCGTACAGCGCGCGGTTCTGGCCCAGCTCGATCGCGTGCTCGGTGAGCTTTTCCTCGGCCGGGCCGTAGACCGCGCGCAGCGCTTCGCTGTCGGCCACCGCCTGCAGATGCGACACCGGCGCCCAGGCCCGCGCCAGGCGCTGTTCCAGCCGCTCCTGGGTCAGCATCACGTGGTCGAAGTCGCGCGGCGCGCCGGGAACGACCAGTGCGTCGATGGCAGCGCGGTAGTCGGCCAGGATGGTGTCGATCGCCGGTTCGACATGTTCGGGGCGGATCTGCGAAAACGCCGGCAGGGCGGCGTCGGCCAGCAGCGGATTGTCGGGGGTCATGCGGTCTCCTTTGGATCGCCAGCGTGGCAATCGCGCGGAGCGAAATCAAGCGCGGCCGCGTGACGGGGCGCAGCGCGCCGCTAGAATGCCGGAATGAACTCCCTGCGCCGCTTCAAGGGCATCGCGCCCACCCTCGGCCAGCGCGTCTACGTCGACCCCGCCGCCACGGTGATCGGCAACGTGCTGCTCGGCGACGACGTCTCGGTCTGGCCCGGCACGGTGCTGCGCGGCGACGTCAACGCCATCCGCGTCGGCGCGAAGACCAGCATCCAGGACGGGGCGGTCGTGCACGTGGCCCACGCCGGCCCGTACGGCCCGGGTTACCCGTGTCTGATCGGTGAGGGCGTCACCATCGGCCATGGCGCGGTGGTGCACGCCTGCACGATCGGCGACTACTGCCTGATCGGAATAAATGCCTGTGTGCTCGATGGCGCGGTAGTGATGCGGCATGGTTTCGTCGGCGCCGGTGCGCTGATCCCGCCGGGCAAGGTGGTGGGCGAGGGCGAGCTGTGGCTGGGCAATCCGGCGAGATGCGTGCGCGTGCTGGGCGAGCGCGAGATCGAGCAGCTGCATTACTCGGCCGAGCACTACGTGCGGCTGAAGGACGTCTACCTGGTGGAGGCCTGATGGCGATCCGTCGCGTGCTGTTCCTGTGCAGCCGCAACCGCTTGCGCAGCCCGACCGCCGAGCAGGTGTTCGGCACCTGGTCGAACCTCGAGGTGGATTCGGCCGGCCTTGCCGACGATGCCACCGTGGTGCTGAGTGCGGATCAGCTGGACTGGGCCGACTTGATCGTGGTGATGGAGAACAGCCATCGTCGGCGCCTGCAGGCGCGCCATCGCGCCCGGCTCAAGGGCAAGCAGATCGTCTGCCTGGACATTCCCGACCGTTACGCGTTCATGCAGGCGGAGTTGGTCGAAGCGCTGCTGCAGAAAGCCGGGCCGCTATTGCGCTGAGCCGGCCTCGCATCACCGCGCCACGCGCGCCCCCACCTGCATGCTCAGGCTGTTTGGCGGCGCAAGGCCTGGTACACCGGCTCGGTGTCCGGACGCCGGCCGTGCCACAGCGCGAAGGCATCGGCCGCGGTCTCCACCAGCATGCCGAGGCCATCGCAGGCGTAGCGCGCGCCGGCGGCCCGGGCCCAGTCCAGGAAGCCCGCGGCGGCCCCGCCGTAGGACAGGTCGTAGCACACCGCGCGGCTGCCGAGCAGGGCGAACGGCAGTTGCAGCGCCACGCCGAGCACGCCGGCCGAGGTGGCGTTGATGATCAGGTCGTAGCTGCCGATCGTGGCCAGGTCGTCCCAGTAACGGGTGCGCACCCGCGCCGGCTCGCCGATCGCGTCGGCCAGCACGTCGGCCGCCTCCGGCGAGCGGTTGACGATCGTCAGCGAACGCACGCCGGCATCGAGCAGGGGCCAGGCCACGCCGCGCGCAGCACCACCGGCACCTAGCAGCAAGGTGTCGTGGCCGCGCAGATCGACCTCGTGGCGCTCGGCCAGGTCGCGTACCAGGCCGTCGCCATCGGTGTTGTGCGCCGCCAGGCGGCCGTCGTCCAGCCGGCTCAGCACGTTGGCCGTGCCGGCGCGGGTGGCCGCCACGCTGTGCTGGTCGGCCAGCGCGAACGCGGCTGCCTTGTGCGGCAACGTGACGTTGGCGCCATGCCCGCCGTCAGCGAAAAAGCGCCGCACCGCCTCGGCGAAGCCGGCCGGCGGCACGTCGATCGCGCGATATTCCAGCTGCAGCCCGCATTGCTGCGCAAACGCCTGATGGATCGCCGGCGACAGGCTGTGGCTGATCGGGTGGCCGAACACGGCGAACTGGGCGGGCTGCATGGAGATTCCCTGACGGGTGACCTGTAGGAGCGCACCGCCGTGCGCGATGCTTTTCGATTACGTGACGAAGAGCATCGCGCACGGCGGTGCGTTCCTACAAGGTCGCAGGCGGTGAGATGGACGGCCGGCAGGCTGGCGACACTTTCCCGGGGAGATGTCCCATGCGCTCGTCGAACTTGCCTTCACCGCATCATCCACGTCTGGTTGCCGCCACCGGCCTGTGGCTGCTTGCCGGCAGCGTCCTGCTGCTGAGCACCTTGGTGCCGGCGCATACGCCGCTGCTGGGCTGGACGCCCGCGTTCTGGCTGCTGGTCGCGCCGCTGCTGGTACTGCTGGCGCTGGAGCCGGGCCTGCCGCGGCGCTGGCCGGGGCGACGACGGCTGCACCTCGTCCACACCGTTCACGGTGCCGGCTGGCGCTAGCGCTCAAGTGGCGCCCTGGCGCTTGTGCACCATCCGGCGCAGGAATTCGCGCATCACGCGCAGGTACAGCTCCTCGCCGAGATAGGCATCCTCCACCCCGGCGTCGATCGAGGGGTTGTCGTTCACCTCGATCACCACCGGCCGGTTGCCGACCTGCTTGAGGTCGACCCCGTAGAGGCCGTCGCCGATCGGCTGGGTCGCCTTCAGCGCCAGCTTGACCACCGCCGGCGGGGCGTCCTTCAGCGCGATCGTCTCGAAACCGCCGGACTTCGCCGTGCCGGTGGCGCCGTGGTTGTAGATCTGCCAGTGGCCGCGCGACATGTAGTACTTGCAGGCGTAGATCGCCTCGCGGTTGAACACGCCGATGCGCCAGTCGAACTCCGTGTAGACGTATTCCTGCGCCAGCAGCAGCGCGCTGTGCTGGAACAGCCCGCTGGCCGCCTGGGCCAGCGCCGCCTCGTCCTCGACCTTGACCACGCCGCGCGAGAACGAACCGTCCGGGATCTTCAGCACCAGCGGGAACCCGAGCCGCTCGACGACCTCCTTCATGCCCTTGCTGTCGTCGCGATAGAGGATTTCCGTGCGCGGGACCGCCAGCTTGCGCGACACCATCAGGTCGTTGAGGTAGATCTTGTTGGTGCAACGCAGGATCGAACTGGGATCGTCGACCACCACCATGCCTTCCTTCTCCGCGCGATGGGCGAACCGGTAGGTGTGGTTGTCGCTGGCCGTGGTTTCGCGGATGAACAGGCCGTCGTATTCGGCCAGCCGCTGGTAGTCGTTCTTGCCGATCGGGTCGACCTCGATGCCCAGCTCCTTGCCGGCACTGATGAACGCTTTCAGGGCCCGCTTGTTCGACGGCGGCATCTGCTCGGCCGGGTCGACCAGCATGGCCAGGTCGTAGCGGAACTGCCGCCGCGCACGCGGCTTGCGCCACAGCTTGCGCGAGAAGCGGTCCAGCTCCTCGGCGAAGGCATCTTCCTGCGCGTCGTCCAGCGAGTGCAGGCCGACCGGCTTGATCGAGCTGACCTGCCACACGCGGTCGCGCTCGAACTCGATGCGCAGCAGCGGGCAGGGGAACATCTCGAACACCTGCCGGGCCAGGTCCTGCAGCGCCGGGTAGGCGGTCTCGCCGAAGTAGACCAGGATGCCGAAGTCGGTGGTGTCGCGCCCGCCGGCGGGCAGGAAGTGGGTGAGCTTGTGGTTGAGGTCGTCGATGTCCAGGCCGTACAGCGAGCGCCGGCGCAGGTCGTTCATCGTGCGCACCGACGGCATCACCTTGTGCCCGCGCGCCTCCGCCAGCAGCGACACGTAGTAGCCGGTGCCCAGGTACTTGTAGCTGCGGCACAGGTTGATCACGTGGGTGCGTTCGTCGTCGGCGCCGACCGGCTTGCGCAGGTAGTCCATCGCGCTCATCACGTCCACGGACGGGTAGTACGAGCTCCAGTCGGAGGCTTTCTCGACAACGATGACCAGGCGGGCCATGACACCTCTCGAACCGTACGGCAGGCGCGACCGCTCGCGCCCGAAAGACGGGCGGCGGCGCAAAGTGCGCAGTCTGGCACAGCGCCGCGGCGACACAAGGGATGGCACTGAAGGATACGTAAACGCCGCCGCGCGCCACGCGACGGGGTGCCTGCTACAGTCCGCCGCATTGCCGCCCGATCCCTGGAACACACCCTCGATGCCGTCCTTGCCCGTCACCGCACCGGCGCGCGTGCGTCGCGCGGATCTTTCCGACCTCGACGACCTGGTGGCGCTGGAGCAGCGCGCGTTCGACGGCGACCGGCTCAGCCGGGCGCAGTACCGACGCCACCTCGACAGCGACTCCGCCCAGGTGCTGGTGGCCAGCGGCGGCCGCCATGATTTCTTCGGCAGCGCCGTGCTGTTCTTCCGCAAGCGCAGCCGGCTGGCGCGCGTGTATTCGCTGGCGACCCGGCCCGAATCACGCGGGCTGGGCGTCGGCGCGGCGCTGCTGCACGCGGCCGCGGCCGCCGCGCGCCGGCGCGGCTGCAACCGGCTGCGACTGGAGGTGCGTGCGGACAACGCCGCGGCGATCCGCCTGTACGAACGCGCCGGCTTCCGCCGCATCGGCGCGTACCGCCGCTACTACGAAGACGGCGCCGACGCCTGGCGTTACGAGCAGGCACTGGACTGACGCGCCGTCCTGCCCGACAGGCCCGCTACGCCGATGTCGCTGCGCCGCGCAGACCGGTAGCAGTCAGAGCGGGCTGGCGATGCGCTGTTGCGTGGCGGCATCCGGCCGCGCCACCAGGGCGCCGGTGCGCATCAGGTGCACCGTGTAATGGCCACCGTCGACCAGCGGCAGGAAGGCGCCGCTGCCGTAGACCGTGTCGAGCTCCGGCAGCCAGCCGGGATGCGCCTTGCCCAGCGCGACCAGGTCGAACGCGCCGGCGGGCCGAAAACCGACCACCGTGCGCGGCGCGCCCGTTTCCTGCGCGGGGTCGTCGTAGCGACCGGACAGACGGTCGAGCCGGTACAGCGGCGGCACGCCGGCCAGCAGCGCGGGCAGCCTCCACTTGAGCACGACCGCCTCCACGCGCCAGGCGTCGCCGGCCAGTTCGACCTCGCGCGTGCTGCCGTCGGGCCAGGTCAGGTCGAGCGCCCAGCGCTGCGGGGAAAGGATGCGCGCGTCGATCTCGACCACCGGCGCCTCGGTGCCCAGCAGGTGGTAGCCGCGCAACGCCGCGCCGGCGCCGGCCAGCAGCAGGGTGAGCGCAAATGCTGCCACGCACAGCAGTGCGCGCCAGCTGGCCGCCGCGCGGCGACGCGCCTGCAGGTGCCGGCGCAGCATCACCAGCTGCGCCAGGGTGAGCAGCGCGAACACCGCGGCCAGCACCAGCAGCAGGGCCATCGGCGTGCGCAGCAGCGCGCTCCAGTCCATCATCCTTCCTCCTCGTGCGCGGCACGGGCCGCCGCACCATGATAGCCGGCGCGCCACGGGCGCCTCGCTATACTGCCCACTCGCCCGAGGAACCCCGCCATGCGCCGATCCGTGTTGTTGCCGCCACTTGCCCTCGCCATCGCCCTGCTTGCCGGCTGCGGCAACAAGGGACCGCTGGTGCTGCCGCCCGCACGGACCGCGCCGCCGGCGCCGGCCACCAGCACACCGGCACCGGCCGTGCCGGCC
The DNA here is from genome assembly GCA_040255835.1 of Lysobacteraceae bacterium. GTDB lineage: Bacteria > Pseudomonadota > Gammaproteobacteria > Xanthomonadales > Rhodanobacteraceae > Rhodanobacter. Next base: position 34,342 of record JBDZVT010000010.1, on the reverse strand, counting down.
AGCGTGGCCGCGGACGCATCGACCGGCCGGGCGTGATGACCGCGGCGCAGCTGCGCTTTTCCAAGATGCACGGCAGCGGCAACGACTTCGTCGTGCTGGATTGCCGGCAGCAGGCGTTCGCACTCGATGCGGCGCAGATCCGCGCCCTGGGCGATCGCCACACCGGGGTAGGGTTCGACCAGCTGCTCAGCGTGGAACCGGCGCGCGATCCCTCGTGTGCGTTCTACTACGGCATCTGGAATGCCGACGGTTCGCCATCGGGCCAGTGCGGCAACGGCGTGCGTTGCGTGGCGGCCTGGCTCGACCGCGCCGGCGCGCTCGCGCAGGGGGATGCGGTGCGCATCGAAAGCCCGTCCGGACCGGTGACGGTGCGCGTGCTTGCGCCCGGCGAGGTCACCGTGGACATGGGCGAGCCGGTCTTCGACCCGGCGCGGATCCCGTTCGCCGCCGATGCGGCGGCCACGCTTTACCCGATCGGGGTGGGCGAGGACACGCTGGACATCGGCGCCGTCTCGATGGGCAATCCGCACGCGGTGGTCGCGGTCGAGGACCTGGCCGACCCGGCGCTGGAACGGCTCGGTCCGCTGCTGACCCGGCATCCGCGTTTCGCCGAGGGCGCCAACGCCGGTTTCGTGCAACGGCTGGACCGCGGCCACCTGCGCCTGCGCGTGCACGAACGCGGCGCCGGCTGGACCCGCGCCTGCGGCACCGGCGCCTGCGCCGCGATGGCGGTGCTGCACGGGCGCGGCGAGGTCGACGACCGCGTCACCGTGGCACTGCCCGGCGGCAACCTGCGCATCGACTGGCCCGGCACCGGCCATGCGCTGTGGATGACCGGCCCGGCGGCCTTCGTCTTCGAGGGTGTGTGGCCGCTGCCCGGTTGAAGCCCGCCCGCGTCCATCGCACACTGCGGCGGACACGTCCGTTCGCCAACACCCAGGATCTTCCGCGCATGACCGCCACCCTGCTCGACGACGCCACCCAGGCCCGCGTGGTTGCCGCCTACCTGAAGCGGCACCCGGAGTTTCTCAGCGAGTACCCCGAGCTCGCCGCCAAGCTGACCATGCCGCCGCGCGAGAGCGGCGGCGCGGTGGCCTCGCTCGCCGTCTACCAGATGCAGAGCCTGCGCGACAAGAATGCCGAGCTGGAGCGGCGGCTGGCCGAACTGGTCGAGATCGCCGCCGAGAACGAGCGGCTGATGGAGCGCGTGCATGGCCTGACCGTGGCGCTGCTGCGCGCCAGCACCATGGAGGTGACCGCCCGCACGGTGGTCGCGCGGCTCAGCGCGGATTTCCACACCGAGCGCGTGAGCCTGCTGCTGTTCGGCGCCGAACCCAAGCTGCCGCGCGCCGACTGGCTGCAGCAGATCGCCGGCGGCGCGGCGGCGCTGCCGGAGTTCGCCGAGTTCCTGCGCAAGGGCGAGCCGAGCTCCGGGCGCCTGTCGGCCGACAAGCTGGCCCGCCTGTTCGGCGAACACGCCAGCGGGTTGCAGTCGGTGGCGCTGATGCCGCTGGGCGACGCCGGCATGCTCGCCATCGGCAGCGCCGACCCGAACCGCTTCCAGCCCGGCATGGGCACGCTGTTCCTGAAGATGATCTCCGCCACCATCACCGCCGCGCTGGCGCGTTCGCGGGATGTCTCCTGAGCCGGCGATGACCCCGGCCGGCCAGGTCGACGCCTGGCTCGCCCGCCTCGCCGGCGAACGCCACGCCTCGCCGCATACCGTCGCCGGCTACCGGCGCGACCTGGACAAGTTGCTGCGCTTCATGGCCGCCGCCCGGGTGGACACGTTCGAGGCCCTCGACGGCGCCCGCATGCGCGCCTTCATCGCCGGCGAACATCGCGCGGGGCTGGCGCCAAAGAGCCTGCAGCGCCTGCTCTCGTCCTGCCGCAGCCTGTTCCGCCAGCTCGGCCGCGAAGGCAGGCTGGACCACGACCCGCTGCTGGGCGTGCGCGGCCCCAAGGTGCGCCGCAAACTGCCGCAGGTGCTCGACGTGGACGAGGCCGGCGCGCTGGTCGAGACCGACAGCGGCGGCAAGCTCGCCGTGCGCGACCGCGCGATGCTGGAGCTGTTCTATTCCAGCGGCCTGCGCCTGTCCGAACTGGTCGGCCTGCGCTGGCTCGATCTCAAGCTCGACGACGGCGAAGTGCGCGTGCTGGGCAAGGGCAACAAGTCCCGCGTCGTGCCGGTGGGACGCCACGCCGTGGCCGCATTGCGCGCGCTCGGCGCCGAGCAGGGCATGGCGCCGGAGGCGCCGGTGTTCCGCGGCCGCGGCGGCGCGCCGATCCACCCGCGCACGATCCAGCTGCGCATGAAGACGCTGGCGCTGCAGCAGGGCATCCCCCGGCATATCCATCCGCACCTGCTGCGCCACACCTTCGCCAGCCACATGCTGGAATCCTCCGGCGACCTGCGCGCCGTGCAGGAACTGCTCGGCCACGCCGACATCGCCACTACGCAGATCTACACCCACCTCGATTTCCAGCATCTGGCCAGGGTGTACGACGCGGCGCATCCGCGGGCCAGGCGCAAGCCGTGATCCTTGAAGCCCCTCTCCCTGCGGGAGAGGGGCTGGGGTGAAGGTTCGGGGTCCCGCGCAATGTTCATGAAGGAAGCTGTTTCTCGCTTGATTCCCCATCGCGCTCCGAGCGCACCCTCATCCGGCGCTACGCGCCACCTTCTCCCGAGGGGAGAAGGGTTCGTGCCGCGACATTGAAGGCCACCGCCCACGACCCCACTTCATCCGTTCAAGCACAACTGCGGAGCTCCCATGGAATCCTTCCACGCCACCACCATCGTCTGCGTGCGTCGCGACGGCCAGGTCGTGATCGGCAGCGACGGCCAGGTCACGCTGGGCAACACGGTGATGAAGGGCAACGCGCGCAAGGTGCGCCGGCTCGGCAAGACGGGCGAGGTGGTGGCCGGTTTCGCCGGCGCTACCGCCGACGCGTTCACGCTGTTCGAGCTGTTCGAGCAGAAGCTGGAAAAGCACAACAACAACCTTACCCGCGCCGCGGTGGAGATGGCCAAGGAATGGCGCACCGACCGCCGCTTCGGCCGGCTCGAGGCGATGCTGGCGGTGGCCGACAAGGAGGTGTCGCTGCTGATCTCCGGCAATGGCGACGTGGTCGAACCCGAACACGGCCTGATCGCGATCGGCTCCGGTGGCCCGTTCGCGCAATCGGCGGCGATGGCCCTGCTGGAGAACACCACGCTGGACGCCCGCACCATCGTGGAGAAGGCGCTGAAGATCGCCGGCGACATCTGCATCTACACCAACCACAACGTGTCCATCGAAGAGCTGGGCACCGGCAACGCGGCCTAGGGAAACACCCCTTGGCCCGCCCCCATTCCGAATCCCGATCGCCATGTCCGAACTGACCCCCCGCGAAATCGTCAACGAACTCGACCGCTACATCATCGGCCAGCACGACGCCAAGCGCGCCGTGGCGGTGGCGCTGCGCAGCCGCTGGCGGCGCATGCAACTGCCGGCGGAGATGCGCAACGAGATCACCCCGAAGAACATCCTGATGATCGGGCCCACCGGCGTGGGCAAGACCGAGATCGCGCGGCGCCTGGCGACGCTGGCCAACGCGCCGTTCGTGAAGGTCGAGGCGACCAAGTTCACCGAGGTCGGCTACGTCGGCAAGGACGTCGAATCGATCATCCGCGACCTGGCCGACGGCGCCTACAAGCTGACCCGCGAGCAGGCGATCAAACGCGTCCGTTCGCAGGCCGAGGACCGCGCCGAGGACCGCATCCTCGACGCCCTGCTGCCGCGCCGGCAGTCGGCCCCGACCGACTGGAGCCACGACGCCACGCCCACGCCGGCGATCGACAGCGACACCCGCCAGAAGCTGCGCAAGCAGCTGCGCGAAGGCCTGCTGGATGAGCGCGAGATCGAGCTGGACCTCGCCCTGAACGTGGGCGTGGAGATCATGTCGCCGCCGGGCATGGAGGAGATGGGCGCGCAGTTGCGCCAGATGTTCCAGAACCTGGGCGGTGCCAAGACGCAGACCCGCAAGCTCCCGATCAAGGCGGCGCGCCCGCTGCTGATCGACGAGGAGGCCGGCAAGCTGCTCAACGACGAGGAGATCCGCGCCCAGGCCATGGAGAACGCCGAGCAGAACGGCATCGTCTTCATCGACGAGATCGACAAGGTGGCCCAGCGCAGCGACCACGGCCACGCGGGGGTCAGCCGCGAGGGCGTGCAGCGCGACCTGCTGCCGCTGGTGGAAGGCTCCACGGTGTCGACCAAGTACGGCCCGATCAAGACCGACCACATGCTGTTCATCGCCTCCGGTGCGTTCTCGCTGGCCAAGCCCTCGGACCTGATCCCCGAGCTGCAGGGCCGGTTGCCGATCCGCGTGGAGCTCTCCGCGCTCAGCGTGGATGACTTCAAGCGGATCCTGCGCGAGCCGAACAACGCCTTGACCAAGCAGTACGTGGCCCTGCTCGGGACCGAGGGGGTCACCATCGAGTTCGCCGACTCCGGCATCGACCGCCTGGCCGAGGTGGCCTTTCAGGTGAACGAGCGCACCGAGAACATCGGCGCGCGCCGGCTGCACACCGTGATGGAGCGGCTGCTGGAGAAAATCTCCTTCGAAGCTGCGGACAAATCCGGCGAAAAGTATGAGATCGACGCCAAACATGTCGATAATTCCCTCGCCAGCCTGGTTCATGACGAGGATCTCAGCCGCTACATTCTCTAAAGCCGGCAGATCACCCCGATCTGCTAAAATGGGCCCGTGAACAACGTTATCGAACTGAAAAATACCGGCCAGCGCGCCCAGTTGCGCGAGGCGCAACAGAAGCAAATGCTGGTGCGGTTGTGGCGCGAAGACCTCGAACACGGCAGTTTCTGCGGGTACGTGGGCGGGGTCGGGCGCGAGTTTTTCTTGCTCTGGGTGGTCGGCGACGGCATCACCTACGACGGCATGTACGTCATGCGCCACCGCGACGTCTCCGAACTCGAGGCCCCCGACAAGCACCATGCCTTCTTCGAGAAGGCGCTGGCGCTCAAGCACATCCTGCCGCGGATGCCGCGCGGCTTTCCGCTGGACAGCATCCGCGAGGTCGTCCAGGCGGCCGGCGCGCAGATGCCGGTGATCGGCGTGCACGTGGACAGCGAGGACGAGTCGGAGGTCTGCTACATCGGCCGGCTGGTCAGCGTCGAGGACGATGGCTTCTACATGCAGGAGCTCAGCCCGGACGCGGAGTGGATGCGCGAAGTCTCGTTCTTCAGCTGGGACGAGGTCTCCACCATCAGCATGGAAGACAGCTACGCGCAGTCCCTGCTGGCCGTGGCCGGCCCGCCGCCGGCCCTGCTGCCGGGCGACGCCGGCGGCCTCGGCCGTCTGCCCTCACCCTGAGCCTTCCTTGCCATCTGGCGAACGGGAAGGGGCCCGTTCGCCGGCTCCCCACGCGCGGCGGTTGCACCGGGTAAGCTTCGCAAGCCACGCCACCCGGGAACACGCATGAGCCGTATCGTCGTCGTCGGCAGCATCAACATGGATCTGGTCACCCAGGCGCCGCGCTTCGTCGGCCCCGGCGAGACCATCCTGGGCGAACGTTTCCTCACCGTGCCCGGCGGCAAGGGCGCCAACCAGGCCGTGGCTGCCGCGCGACTGGGCGCCCGGGTGGCGCTGGTCGGCGCGCTCGGCCGCGACACCTTCGGCGACCAGCTGCACGCCGGCCTGATGGCCGAGCACATCGACCTCGCCCATGTCGCGCGCCTGGACGACAGCGCCAGCGGCACCGCGTCGATCACCGTGGCCGGCGGCGAGAACCAGATCATCGTGGTGCCCGCGGCCAATGCCCGCGTCACCCCGGCGCAGGTGGAGGCGGCCCGCTCGCTGCTCGAACGCGCCGATGCGGTGCTGGTGCAGATGGAGATCCCGCTGGAAACCGTCGAGGCTACCGTGCGCCTGGGCCATCGCCTCGGCGTGCCGGTGATCCTCAACCCCGCGCCCGCGCAACAGCTGCCGGCCGACTGGCTGAAACTCGCCCGCTACGTCACCCCGAACCAGCACGAGCTGGCGATCCTGCTCGGCGCCGACCCGGTGGAGGACTTCAAGGCGCTGATGCAGCGCGCCCCTTGCCCGGTGGTGCTCACCCGCGGCGGCGAAGGCGCCTGGTACCGCGAGCAGGGCGAACCCGTCCACCAGGACGGCTTCGCCGTCGAGGTGGTCGACAGCACCGGCGCCGGCGACACTTTCAATGCTGCGCTCGCGGTGTTCCTGAAGGACGGCCTGCCCGACGCCGTGCGCAAGGCCTGTGCCGCCGCCGCGCTGTCGGTGACGAAACTGGGGGCGCAAGGCGGCATGCCGTCGGCCGGCGAACTGGACGCGTTCCTGGTGTAGACGCCGGGGCGCTACTTGCCGATGCAGAACGAGCCGAAGATCGCACCGAGCAGGTCGTCGCTGGTGTAGCCGCCGGTGATCTCGCCCAGCGCATGCTGGGCGTGGCGCAGTTCCTCGGCGGCCAGTTCGCCGGCATGGGTGTCGGCCAGGACGGCGGCGGTGCGGGCGAGGTGGTCGCGCACGGTTTCGAGGGCGACGACGTGGCGGCGTCGCGCACTGAACGCGCCTTCGCCGCTGCCGGCACCGGCGAGCTGCGTGAGGTGGTCTCGCAGGGCGTCGAGGCCCTCGCCGGTCGTGGCGCTGGCCCACAGCCAGCGGGCGTCGGCGCGCTGCTCGGCGCGCGGAGCGAGGCCGTCGCGGTCGATCTTGTTGACCAGCACGATGCGCTCGGCGCCGGCGGGCACGCGGTCGAAGAAGACCAGGTCCCCGGCGCAGTCGACGCCGGTGGTGACCAGCAGGGCCACGTCGGCGCGCTGCAGTTCGCCGTGGGCGCGGCGCACGCCTTCGCGTTCGACTTCGTCGTCGGTGTCGCGCAGGCCGGCGGTGTCGGCCAGTTCCAGCGCGATGCCGTCGAGGCTCAAGGATTCGCGCAGCACGTCGCGGGTGGTGCCGGCGATGGGCGTGACGATTGCGCGGTCGGCGCCGGCCAGCGCGTTGAGCAGGCTGGACTTGCCGGCGTTGGGGCGGCCGATGATGGCGACCTTGAGCCCGTCGTTCAGACGCAGCCCGCGCTGCGCCTCGCGCAGCAGTTCGGCCAGTTCGGCGCGCAGGTGACCCAGTTGTGCGCCGATGGCGGGGTCGGCGAGGAAATCGATCTCCTCCTCGGGGAAGTCGATCGCCGCCTCGATGTGCACGCGCAGGGCGATCAGCGCTTGCAGCAGCGCGTCGACCTTGCGCGAGAACACGCCCTCCATCGACTGCAGCGCGGCCCGCGCGCCGGCCTGGGAGCGCGCGGCGATCAGGTCGGCGACGGCCTCGGCCTGGGCCAGGTCGAGCTTGCCGTTCAGGAACGCGCGTTCGGTGAACTCGCCGGGGCGGGCCAGCCGCGCGCCGAGTTCGCAGCAGCGGCGCAGCAGCAGGTCGAGCAGCACCGCGCTGCCGTGACCCTGCAGCTCCAGCACGTGTTCGCCGGTGTAGGAGGCGGGGGCGGGGAAATGCAACAGCAGGCCACGGTCGATCAGCTCGCCGGCGCCGTCGCGGAACGCGGCAAAGTGGGCGTGGCGGGGTTGCGGCGCGCGACCGAGCAGGGTTTGCGCGATGGCCGGCGCGGCGGGACCGGAGACGCGCACCACGCCGACGCCGGCCGCGCCGGGGGCGCTGGCGATGGCGGCGATGGTGTCGGTGTTCTCGGTGGTCATGGAGCGAACTTTACAGGGCGATTCCGGCTTGAACGCGGAAGCGCGATGCCCTTCGACTGCGCCGCCGGTAGCCGGAAACGAAGCAGCCGCGGCGGTTGCCCGTCGCGGCTGCTTCGTAGCATGCCCGCGAGAGCTCAGGCCGCCTTGGGCCGGGCCTCGCCTTCGCGATCGATGTGATGCGTCACCCACCACTGCTGGCCGAGACCGACGATGCCGTTGACCGCGTAGTACAGACACAGGCCGGCGGGGAAGAAGGCGAACATCACGGTGAACAGCAGCGGCATCACCTTCATCATCTTCGCCTGGGTCGGGTCCATGCCCGCGGCGACCGGGTTCAGCCATTGCGTGCCCAGCATCACCAGGGCGTAGATGATCGGCAGGATGTAGAGCGGATCGGCGGCGCTGAGGTCGGGGATCCACAGGAACGGCGCATGGCGCAGTTCCAAGCTGTACTCGAGCACGTAGAACAGGCCGTAGAACACCGGCATCGTGATCAGCACCGGCAGGCAGCCGCCCATCGGGTTGACCTTCTCCTTCTTGTACAGCTCCATGGTGGCCTGCTGCATCTTCTGGCGGTCGTCGCCGTAGCGCTCCTTCAGCGCCTGCAGCCGTGGCGTCAGCTTGCGCATGCGCGCGCTGGAGCGGTACTGCATCGCGGTGAGCTTCCAGGTCAGGCCCTTGATCAACAGCACCAGCAGGATGATCGCCACGCCCCAGTTCCTGGTGATCGCGTGGAACTGCGACAGCACCCAGTGCATCGGCACGGCGATGGCCTTGAACATGCCGTAGTCGATGGTCAGGTCCAGCCCGGGTGCGATCGCATCGAGCGTGCCCTGCCGGTTCGGGCCGACGTACAGCCGCGCCTGGGTGGTCAGGCTCTGGCCCGCGGCCACGTTCAACGTCGGGCTTACCGTGCGGATCAGGTAGCGCGGGTGGGCGCCATCCGGATCGATCGTCTGCGTGACGTAATGGTCGGTCTGCCCGGCCGGCGGAATCCATGCGGTGACGAAATACAGGCGCAGCATCGCCGCCCAGCCACCCTTGATCTGGCGATCGAGCGCGTCCTTCTTCTCGTCGAAATCCTTGAAACCGAGCTTCTCGAACTTCTCGCCGGTATACCAGGCCGCGCCGATGAAGCTGCGCTGCTCGGGATCGGTGTAATGGCTGAACCAGCTGGACGGTTTGGGTGGGGCGACCCGCTGCAGCTGCTGGTAGGCGTTGCCCTGCCACGGCTGGCTGCCGCCGTTGTCGATGCGCTGGCTCAGGCCTACCACGTAGCTGCCGCGCGTGAAGGTGTAGGTCTTGGTGACCGCCAGGCCGGCGGCATCGCGCCAGGTCAGCGCGACCTGAAGTTCGTCCTGGCCCGGCGCGAGCGCGTAGCTGGTCTTTTCGCTGTGGAACAGCGCCAGGTGGTTCGGCTGGTCGGCCGGCGCGGTGTCGCTGCTGCTGACCAGGCCGTTCTGCGCCACGTAATAGTGCGCGGCGCTGTTGTCCAGCAGCACGACGGGCGGCGGGTTCGGGTTCTTGTGGGTGGGCGCCTGCTGCGGGTAGGCCAGCAGGTCCGCGCGCACCAGGCTGCCGCCGCGGGTGTCGATCTGGAGATGGAGGACGTCGGTGTCGACCGTGATCAGCTGCGCGGGTGCCGCTGCCGCGGCAGTGCCGGCGGCGATCGGCGCCGCGGCACCCGCGGTCGCGGCACTGGAAGAGGATGCCATCGCGGCAGGCACGCCTTCGTCAGCGGCGGAAGGGATTGCCTGGCTGGCGGCGGTGGCGGGACTCGCCAGGGGCTTGGGCGCGTGGTCGTTTTCCCAGGCCATGAACAGCAGGTAGGCCACGGCCAGCAGGGCAAACAGGAGGAAGTTGCGCGTTTGATTCATCGCGTAGCAGATCCGGGTAACGCCACGACTCGAGGGTCTCGCCGCGGAAGCTTGGAAAAAGGTCAGCGCTCGATTGTGGAGGGGCCGTCGGTCCGCTTCAATGGCTCGCGCGACTCGATGGCGCGGGGCGGCAGCTTTCGCCACAGCGCCTCCAGTTCACCGAGCAGCTCCGGCCCCGGCACCCCGGCGGCCTGTTCGCGCGCCATCACCATCAGGTCGACGGCGGGCAACCGGTGGCGCACGCGCCGGAACGACTCGCGCACCAGCCGCTTGATCCGGTTGCGCTCCACCGCCCGCTTGGACACCCGCTTGGAAATGGCCAGCCCCAGGCGGGCGCCGTCCAGTTCGTTGTCGCGATAGCGCATATGAAAACAGCGGCCGCCTGCGCGTCCGCTGCTGCTTCGCAAGGCGGCGAATTCGCCGGGCCGACGCAACCGCGCCTCGCGCGGCAGACCGGCGCTGGACATCACGCCGGATCCGGTTACGGGATCAGGCGCTTGCGGCCCTTGGCGCGACGGGCATTGATCACCTTGCGGCCGTCGGCGGTGGCCATGCGGGCGCGGAAACCGTGCGTACGGGCGCGCTTGAGCTTGCTGGGCTGGAAGGTCCGCTTCATGGGTTGCTCCGAAGGGAATGTGAGTAAAAGGTTGGAGAGTATGTCCGCTCGCGGCCGCGACTGTCAAATCGCGCCGTGCCGCGGCTCGCGCCGCCGGCGGCCGGCCCGGGCTCGCGGGGGCAGCTGCTAGACTAGCCCATCACCCTGCGCGCAAGCGCCCCAAGTGTGGTTGATCGAATTCATGAGTGATCTGTGGCGGCGCTGTCTTGAGCGTCTGGAAGGCGATCTGAGCGCCGAAGACCTGCACACCTGGCTGATGCCGCTGCAGGCACGCGACGATGCCGACGGCTTGCAGCTGTTCGCCCCCAATTCCTATACCCTCGACACGGTCCGCCAGCGCTACCTGGCGCAGATCGAGCAGGTGCTGGGGCAGCTGGCCGGCCATGCCTTGCCGGTGCGCCTGGAAGTGGGTTCCAGCTCCCGCCGGGCCGAGCCGGTCAAGGCGGCGGCGACCGCGCCGGCGCGGCCCGCGGCGGCAGCGCCGGCGTTCCACCACAACCTCGATCCCCATTACACCTTCGAGACCTTCGTCGAGGGCAAGTCCAACCAGCTCGGCAAGGCCGCCGCGATGCAGGTGGCCACCAACCCGGGGCGCGCCTACAACCCGCTGTTGCTGTACGGCGGCACCGGCCTGGGCAAGACCCACCTGATGCACGCCGCCGGCAACCTGATGCTGGAGCGCAATCCCGGCTGCAAGGTGATGTGCCTGAGCTCGGAGCAGTTCGTCGGTTCGATGATCGAGGCCCTGCGCGCCAAGAGCATGGACGAGTTCAAGCGCCGCTTCCGCTCGGTCGACGCGCTGCTGATCGACGACATCCAGTTCTTCGCCGGCAAGGACACCACCCAGGAGGAGTTCTTCCACACCTTCAACGCGCTGTTCGAATCCAAGCAGCAGATCATCCTCACCTGCGACCGTTATCCCAAGGAAGTGGACAAGCTGGAGCCGCGTCTGAAGTCGCGCCTGGGCTGGGGGCTGAGCGTGGCGATCGAGCCGCCCGATTTCGAGACGCGGGCGGCGATCCTCTTGTCCAAGGCGCACGACAAGAGCGTGGCCATGGACGAGAGTGTGGCGATGCTGCTGGCCAAGCGCATCCGCTCCAACGTGCGCGACCTGGAAGGCGCGCTCAATACGCTGGCCGCGCGCGCCAACTTCTACGGCAGGCCGATCACCACCGACTTCGCCGAGGAGACCTTGCGCGACCTGCTGGCCACGCACGCGCAGGCGATCACCATCGCCAACATCCAGAAGATCACCGCCGAATACTTCAACGTGCGCCTGCAGGACCTGCTCTCCAAGCGCCGGGTGCGTTCGCTGGCGCGGCCGCGCCAGATCGCGATGACCTTGTCCAAGGAGCTCACCGAGCACAGCCTGCCGGAGATCGGCGAGGCCTTCGGCGGGCGCGACCACACCACCGTGATGCATGCCTGCAAGACGATCCGCAAGTTCATCGAGACCGACGTGCGCATGCGCCAGGACTGGGAGCAGTTGATCCGGACGCTCACCGGTTGAGCGGTGCGCGTACCGAGCGCCGGGAATGCGCAAGAATGCGGGGCAAGCTGGGGCCAAGCTGTGGATAATGGGTGGATGAATCGGACCGTCAGGTTATCCACAAGTGATGCACCGCCAGGACAACCCGCATTGCACATGCTTTGAAACGCGTAACACGTTGATTCAACTGGTCAAAACGAAACGTTACCGGTTCTCCACAAGCACTAAAACAGCCACTACACTTCTTTTCAAAAGAAAGAACAGCAGGTCATAGGGAAGCCCACCATGCAATTCAGCATCCAACGTGAAGCTCTGCTCAAGCCGCTGCAACAGGTCGTGGGCGTGGTCGAACGACGGCAGACCCTGCCGGTGCTGGCCAACCTGTTGTTCAAGGTGGCCGACGGCAGCGTGTCGCTGACCGGTACCGACCTCGAGGTCGAGATGGTCGCGGTCACCGAGGCGGAGAAGCTTGTCGAGGGCGAGATCACCATCCCGGCCCGCAAGCTGTTCGACATCGTGCGGGCGCTGCCCGACGGGGCCCGGATCGAACTGAAGTTGAACGGCGACCGCGTGGCCCTGCATGCCGGCCGCAGCCGGTTCACGCTGACCACGCTGCCGGCCAGCGAATTCCCCACCGTGGACCAGATCGAGGTGGTGGAAAAGGTCAGCCTGCCGGAGGAGGTCCTGCGCGACTTGATGGAGCGCACTGCGTTCGCCATGGCCAACCAGGACGTGCGCTATTACCTCAACGGCATGCTGCTGGATCTGCAGGAACACAGCCTGCGCTGCGTGGCGACCGACGGCCATCGCCTGGCGATGAAGCAGACCGAGCTGCAGAGTTCGGTCAGCACCCGGCGGCAGATCATCATCCCGCGCAAGGGTGTCAACGAGCTGATCGGCCTGCTGGAAGGCGGCGACGGCGAGGTCGAGCTGGAGTTCGGCCGCAACCACCTGCGCCTGCGCCGGGGCAATGTCACCTTCACCTCGAAGCTGATCGACGGCCGCTTCCCGGATTACGAGGCGGTCATTCCGCTGGGCGCGGACAAGATCGCATCGCTGGACCGCGAGGTGCTGCGCGGGGCGCTGCAACGCGCCGCGATCCTGTCGAACGAGAAGTACCGGGGCGTGCGGCTGGAACTCTCGCCGGGCAAGCTGCGCATCGTGGCGCACAACCCGGAGCAGGAGGAGGCCGTGGAGGAGGTCGAGGCGGACACCCATGTGTCCGACCTGGCCGTGGGCTTCAACGTGGGGTACCTGCTGGATGCCCTGGCGGCCCTGCGCGGCGAAAAGGCCCGGTTGAGCCTGCGCGACGCCCAGTCCAGTTGCCTGGTGCAGGAGCACGACAACGAGCATGCCCGCCACGTGATCATGCCGCTGCGGCTCTGACGCCGTCCTCGTGGTCGTTGCAACGAGGGGCCATGACCAGCAGCGCCGGGGCATCCGAAGGGAACCCCGGCGTTGTCGTATGCGGGGCTCGGGCGCATGAGGCTGGAACAGTTGCGGATCTGCGGCCTGCGTTGCCTGACCGACGTCAGCGTGGCGCTGGACCCGGCGATCAACGTGTTCGTGGGCGCCAACGGTGCCGGCAAGACCAGCGTGCTGGAGGCGGCCTTCCTGCTGTCCCACGCGCGCTCGTTCCGGGCAGGCGGGCGCGAAGCGCTGGTGCAGCGAGGTATGGCGCAACTGGCGCTGTTCGCAGAGGCGCGTCCGCGCGACGACGCCAGCGTGGCGCGCCTGGGATTGGGGCGGTCGGGTGCACGGTGGGAGGCGCGGATCGACGGCGAGTCGGTCTCGATCGGCCAGTTGGTGCGGGTCTGTGCGGTGGTGTGCTTCGAACCCGGCTCGCACGCCTTGATTGCGGGACCGGCCGAGGAGCGTCGCCGCTACCTCGACTGGGGCGTGTTCCACGTGGAACACGATTTCCTCGCGTTGTGGCGACGTTGCCAGCGGGCCCTGAAACAGCGCAACAGCCTGCTGCGGGCGGGTGCTTTGCCCACGGACGACCTGTTCGAGCCCTGGGAACGGGAGTTGTCGCAGGCGGCAGAGCTGATCGACAGGCAGCGCCGCGCCTACCTTGACGAGTTGCGCCCCTGCCTGGAGGCCAGCATGGCCGCGTTGTTGCCAGAGCTCGGTCCGATGGACCTGCGTTATCGGCGGGGCTGGTCCGACGGTGCGCCGCTGGCGGGCCAGCTGGCGGCACAACGGGGCAGGGATCTGGTCCGGGGCCACACCAGCCTTGGGCCGCACCGCGCCGACTGGACGGTTTCCTTTGACCAGGCGCCGTTGCGCGAACACCTGTCGCGAGGCCAGGAGAAACTCGCCGCGCTGGCCTGCATGCTCGCGCAGGCCGCGCTCTATGCACGCCAGCAGGGCGAATGGCCCATCGTGTGCCTGGACGATCTCGCCTCCGAGCTGGACCAGCCGCACCAGGCCGCGGTGGTGGCCCAGCTGCGGGACGCCGGCGCACAGATCCTGCTGACGGGCACCGAGCTGCCCGTCGCGCTGCAGGAAACCCCCGCGCGCGTGTTCCACGTGGAACAGGGCCAGGTCTCCCGCCTGCTATAATCGAAGGGTTGCACCTTCCACGGAGTGCATAACCCTTGCCCGGCCGCTCACGGCGCCACGCCGGGCGGGTCGATGGCGCCAGGAAACGACCTTCGCATGAACGAACCCCTCAACGAATCCCACTACGATTCGAGCAACATCAAGGTACTCAAGGGCCTCGAGGCGGTGCGCAAGCGCCCGGGCATGTACATCGGCGACACGGACGACGGCACCGGCCTGCACCACATGGTGTTCGAGGTCGTCGACAACTCGATCGACGAGGCGCTGGCGGGTTACTGCGACCGGGTCGTGGTCAGCATCCACGAGGACGGTTCGGTCAGCGTGACCGACAACGGCCGTGGCATCCCGGTCGACATGCACCCCGAAGAGCACCGTTCCACCGCCGAAGTGGTGATGACGGTACTGCACGCTGGCGGCAAGTTCGACGCCAACTCCTACAAGGTGTCGGGCGGCCTGCATGGCGTGGGCGTGTCCGTGGTCAACGCCCTGAGCGACCACCTGTGGCTGACCATCCATCGTGACGGCCATGAATACGTGCAGGAATATTCGCTCGGCGAGCCGCTGTTTCCGCTGAAGGAAGTCGGCCCTTCGACCCGACGGGGCACCACGGTCCGCTTCCTGCCCAGCCCGGCGACGTTCACCAACAACATCGACTTCCACTACGAGATCCTCGCCAAGCGGTTGCGCGAGCTGGCCTTCCTCAACTCCGGCGTGGCCATCGAGCTGAAGGACGAACGCGGGGAAGGGCGCTCGGACACGTTTGCCTACGAGGGCGGCATCCGCTCGTTCGTGCAGCACCTGGCCCAGCTCAAGACCGCCTTGCACCCCAACGTGATCAGCCTAACTGCCGAGCAGGACGGCATCATGGTGGAGGTGGCGATGCAGTGGACCGACTCGTACAACGAGACGATGTTCTGCTTCACCAACAACATCCCGCAGCGCGACGGCGGCACCCACCTGACCGGTTTCCGCGCCGCGCTGACCCGCTCCCTGCAGCACTACATCGAGAAGGAAGGCCTGGCGAAGAACGCCAAGGTGGCCCTGTCCGGCGACGACATGCGCGAAGGCATGATCGCGGTGTTGTCGGTCAAGGTGCCCGACCCGAAGTTTTCCTCACAGACCAAGGACAAGCTGGTGTCGTCCGAGGTGAAGACGGCGGTGGAGCAGGCCGTCAACGAGAAGCTCGGTGAGTTCCTGCTGGAGCATCCGAACGAGGCCCGGGCGATCGCTTCCAAGGCGGTCGACGCCGCGCGGGCCCGCGAAGCGGCGCGCAAGGCGCGCGAGATGACCCGTCGCAAGGGCGCGCTGGACATCGCCGGCCTGCCCGGCAAGCTGGCCGACTGCCAGGAAAAGGACCCGGCATTGTGCGAGCTGTTCCTGGTCGAGGGCGATTCCGCCGGCGGCTCGGCCAAGCAGGGCCGCAACCGCAAGACCCAGGCCGTGCTGCCGTTGAAGGGCAAGATCCTCAACGTGGAGAAGGCCCGCTTCGACCGCATGCTGGCTTCCGCCGAGGTCGGCACCCTGATCACCGCGCTGGGCACCGGCATCGGCAAGGACGAGTACAACCCCGACAAGCTGCGCTACCACCGCATCATCCTGATGACCGACGCCGACGTCGACGGCTCGCACATCCGGACCCTGCTGCTGACCTTCTTCTACCGCCAGATGCCCGAGCTGATCGAGCGCGGCCACGTCTACATCGGCCTGCCGCCGCTGTACAAGGTGAAGCAGGGTAAGCAGGAGCTGTATATCAAGGACGACACCGCGCTGAACGACTACCTGATCTCCAGCGCGGTCGACAACGCCTCGCTGACCTACAGCCCGGAGGCGCCGCCGATCGCCAGCGAGGCGCTGGAAAAACTCCTGCGCGGCTACCAGAACGCGCTGGACCAGATCGCCCGGCTGGCCCACCGTTTCGACGCGGCGGTGCTCACCGCCATGCTGGAGCACCCGCCGCTGGAGCCGGCGCTGTGGGCCGACGCCGGCGCCATGGAGCAGTGGCTGGATGCGCTGGCACTGAAGCTCAGCGCCAGCGGGCTGGGCAAGCCCCACTACACGCTGCGCCTGCGCCCGGCCCACACCGATGCCACCGGCGCCACCCAGCCGGCCGCCATCGAGGTCATTCGCGACCAGCATGGCCTTGGCCACACCTGGTTCCTGCCCCAGCCGTTCTTCGCCAGCGCCGAGTTCCGCCCGATCCTGGCAATCAGCCAGCAGATTGCCGGCATGATCCAGGCCGACGCGGTGGTGCGCCGGGGCAATGCCTCGCGCGGCGTGCTCAACTTCGCCGACGCGCGCGACTGGTTGCTGGAGGAAGCCAAGAAGGGCCGCAGCATCCAGCGCTTCAAGGGTCTGGGCGAGATGAACCCCGAGCAGCTGTGGGATACCACCGTGAACCCCGACACCCGCCGCATGCTGCAGGTGGGTATTGAGGATGCGATTGCCGCCGACCAGATGTTCTCGATGCTGATGGGCGAAGCGGTTGAACCGCGGCGTGACTTCATCGAGGCCAACGCGCTCAAGGTCGCCAACCTGGACGTGTGAGCCCCGCCATCCCGCGACGGTGATACCCCGATCCGTGGCCAGGCGTTCTCCCGGGCCGCGGATCGCGTGTGAAATCGGTCTTAACCCGTTGATTTTCAATCATCTTTTATGTCGCGGCGCAACTTGTTATCCGCCCCCGGATCGGGTTACGCTGCAAGACCTGCCTGTTTGCATCGACACGCTCTGCTCCCGCGACGAGGATCCCCATGAAACAGCTTCGAAGCTTCACCTTGCTGGCCACTGCGGCCCTCCTGCTCGGCCTGGTCGCCAGCCCGGTTCTGGCCAGGAAGCATGACGACAAGCCCAAGCAGACCAGCGAGTACCCGCAAAGCACCCGCACCGCGCCGAAGCTCGACCTCACCAAGAAGCAGGATCAGGAGCAATTGCAGAAGGGCTACGACGCGCTCAACAAGGGCGATACCGCCACCGCCACGTCGGAGCTGCAGGCGCTGCACGACAGCAGCAAGAGCAAGTACGCCCAGGCGATGGCGCTGCGCGGCCTGGCGCTGGCCAAGTACAACACCCAGGACTACAAGGGCGCGATCGACCTGTTGCAGCAGGCGCTGGCCAACGGCGTGATGCCCAATGACGACTACTTCTCGGTGATGTACATGCTCGCCGTCGCGCAGCAGGCCGACGAGCAGTACCAGGCCTCGCTGGACACCCTCACCAAGTGGCGCAACGAAGGCAAGAAGGAAACCGCCGAATCGTATGCCATCGAGGGCAACGACCTGTACCGCCTGGAGAAGTACCCGGAAGCCATTGCGGCCGTAAAGAAGGCCAAATCGCTGTCCGACAAGCCCGACCCGCAGTGGGACCAGATCCTGATGGCCGCCTATGCCGCGTCGGGCCAGGACGACCAGCTGGTGCAGATCGCGCAGGACAACCTCGCCGCTCACCCGGATGACCCCAAGGCGATCGAGACCGCCATCCAGGCGCTGCAGCAGGCGCAGAAGTATCCCGAGGCGATCAAGGTCATGGAGGATGCCCGCGGCAGGGGCCTGCTGGGCAGCGAGGCGGACTACGTGCTGTTGGCGTCCCTCTACTACAACCAGGCGCTCTCCACCGAAGAGCCCAAGCCGCTCGCTAACAAGGCGATCGCCGTCATCAAGGAAGGCATGGCCAAGCAGATCATGCAGCCCACGGCGGAGAACTACGTGTTGCTGGGCAAGGCCGACTACGTGGCCGGCGACATCCCGGCGGCCACCCAGGCCTTCCAGAAGGCGCTGCCGCTGGCCACCGACGGCGAGCCGGCGCTGCAGATCGCCAACATCGAATTGACCAGCAGCCACTATGCCAAGGCCAAGACCATGGTCAGCCAGGCCATCAGCAAGGGCGTCAAGCACATGGGCAGCGCCTACCTGGTACTGGCCGAATGCGAGCGTGGGCTGAACAACAAGGCGGCGCGGATCGCCGCACTGAAGAAGGCCGCGCAGGATCCGGACACCGCCGACCATGCCCGGCAAATGCTCAAGGAGCTGGGCGCGTCCGCCAAATAGCCGTCCAACCGGATGCGGGCCCGGCCGGAGGGCCCCGCTCGCACCCCCGGACGCTATACAAAAGTCATGGCGTGTTGTAACGTTGAAAACCTTTCACTGCGTATAGCTTCAGCAAGCTCGTGGCGGGTTCCGTCAGGTCGAACCGGACGGCTCCCGACAGGTCACTGCGGCGATACGATTCCCCGATTGATCAGCTTCCAGATAGTGACAGATGGCCTCAAGTAACGAAGAAACCGGGCGCGAGCCGTTCAGTTGGAAGCGGACCTGGGCATTGGCCGTGGCCATCGGGCTGCACGCATTTGCCTTCCTGTTGATCGTGGCGCCGATGGCGCCGCCCAATCAGAGTCACAAGGAAAAGGAAAAGATCGTCCAGGTCAGCTTCATCGAGCCCCCGCCGCCGCCGCCGCCCCCGCCGCCGCCGCCGCCGGAGCCGCCGAAGCAGCCGCCGCCGAAGATCATCCAGCAGGTCAATCCGCCGCCGACTCCGCCGCCGCCGGCCCCGCCGCCGCCGGTGACCGAGGTCTCCGCGAACGCGGTGCAGGCCCCGCCGCCGGCCCCGCCGGCGCCGCCGGCCCCGCCGCCGGACATCGCGGCCGGTTCGGACCTCAGCTACGGCACCCGACCGAGCCCGCCGTATCCGCCGATGGCCGCCCGCCAGCGCCATCAGGGCACGGTGGTCCTGTTGATCCTGGTTGGCCTGGACGGATCGCCAAAGTCCGTCGAGGTGGAGAAATCCAGCGGTTATCGCGAGCTGGATCGAGCGGCCAAGGACTGGGTCATGCGCCACTGGAAGTTCAATCCAGAGGTGAAGGCCGGCAAGAAAGTGGAGGGCTATGCTCGTGTCCCCATCAACTTCAATCTCAGTGGCTAGAGATAACCACTTCAACCCGCTGTAATCGGGCTACAGTCGATTACGGTCACAGTTCACGCTTGACTTTTCTAGGGTAGCGTTATGTTCCTTCAGACTCCTGCTGCAACCGGCAACACCAACGCCGAAGCCATGAAACAGATGGGCTTCGAGAACCTGATGCAGAACTTCGATTGGCTTGGCTGGGTGGTCTTCGTGACCCTGGTCGCCATGTCGTTCCTGTCCTGGTACTTCATCATCGCCAACGGCATTCGCAATGCCACCGTGAAGGCCAGGGCCGACAAGGTCATCGACGGCTTCTGGGGCAATGGTTCGACCCAGGACGCCATCCGTGAACTGGAAGCGCAGCCCAAGGGCGAACCGTTCTCCAAGATCGCGCTGGAAGCCGCCTCGGCGATGGCGCATCACCAGCAGAGCACCACCGGCACCACCGGCCGCCTGGCCGAGTCGCTGAGCCGCTCGGAGTTCATCGACCGCGCCCTGCGCCAGGCCGTGGCCCGCGAGAGCATGCGTCTGGAAGGCGGCATGACCCTGCTCGCCACGGTGGGTTCGGCGGCACCGTTCGTCGGTCTGCTCGGTACCGTGTGGGGCATCTACCACGCCCTGATCGGCATCGCCGCCACCGGCAACGCCTCGATGAACGCGGTGGCCGGCCCGGTGGGCGAGGCGCTGATCATGACCGCGTTCGGTCTGTTCGCGGCTATCCCGGCGCTGTTCGCGTACAACTTCTTCAATCGCTCGAACCGCGTGGTCTACGCCCGCTTCGACGAGTTCGCGAACGACCTGCATGATTTCTTTGCAACCGGTTCGCGCATCGAAAGCACGAAGTGAGGGATTGACCCATGGCCGTAAGCCTAGGTGGTGATTCCACGGGTCCGATGTCGGAAATCAACGTCACGCCGCTGGTCGACGTGATGTTGGTGCTGCTGATCATCTTCATGATCACCGCGCCCCTGATGTCGCACTCGGTCACGATCGAATTGCCCATCGCCAACCCGAACGCCAAGACGCCTGATCTGAAGACGCCGCCGCTGGACCTGGCGATCAAGGTCGACGGCAGCATGTATCTGAACGACCAGCCGGTGACGGATGCCGAGCTGCGCGCCAAGCTGCTGGTGGAAGCGCAGCTGACGCCGCAGCCCCAGCTGCAGATCCGTGCCGATCGTGAAGTGCAGTTCATGGTGGTGAAGAAGATCATCAGCGATGCGAAGGGCTCGGGCATGGTGCACGTCGCCTTCATGACCACCGACGCACCGAAGGGACAATAGAGATGGCGATTTCAACCAAGGCCAGCGCGGGTGCGATGGCGGACATCAACGTCACGCCGCTGGTCGACGTGCTGTTGGTGCTGCTGATCATCTTCATGATCACCGCGCCGATCCTGGCCCACAAGATCGAGGTCGATCTGCCCCAGCCGAACAAGGACGTGATCCCGCCTTCCAACCCGCCGAGCCCGATCAACCTGAAGATCGACCAGAGCGGGGCGTTCTACTGGAACGGCACGCCGGTCGACGAACTGGGGCTGAAGGCGCAGCTGGCGGTGATCGGCCAGCAGTCGCTGCCGAACCAGCCGGAGATCCAGATCGCCGCCGATGACCATGTGGCTTACGAATACGTGGCCCGGGTGCTGGCCGATGCCAAGAGCTACAACCTGGTGAAGATCGGTTTCAACGAAGTGCGCTGATCCCGGCGCTTCACGCTCCGGGCAAGGGCCCCGCCTCGGCGGGGCCTTTTGTTTCTGGCGACGGGTGGATGCTCAGCGCAGGATCTGCAGGTAATGCCGCACGGTGGTGGCAAGGCCCTCGTACAAGGCTTCGCCGATCAGCGCATGGCCGATCGAGACCTCGGCGAGGCCGGGGATCGCCGCCCGGAAAGTGCCCAGGTTCGCCTGGCTGAGGTCATGCCCGGCGTTCACCGCCAGGCCCGCCTGTTGCGCGCGCCTGGCGGTGTCCGCGCATGACGCCAGCGCCGCGGCCGGGTCGCCATCGGCGAACGCCTGGGCGTAGGGCCCGGTGTAGATCTCGATGCGCTGCACGCCGATCACCGCGGCGAGGTCGAAATCCTGGCTGCCGGCATCCACGAACAGGCTGACCCGGCACCCGAGCTCGTTCAGCTCGCTGACCAGCGGCCGCAGGCGGGCCATGTCCTGGCGCAGGTCGAAGCCGTGGTCGGAAGTGATCTGACCGTCGTCGTCCGGCACCAGGGTCACCTGGGTCGGCCGCACCCGTCGGGCCAGCTCGATCAGGCCGGGGTAGTCGCCCCGCGGCCCGGCAAACGGATTGCCCTCGATGTTGTATTCGACCCGCCCGCGCAGCGTCGCGGCCAGCGCGAGCACGTCGTCGGGCCGCACGTGCCTCTGGTCCGGGCGCGGATGCACCGTGATGCCGCCGCAACCGGCCTCGATGCAGGTCTGCGCGGCACGGCAGATGTCGGGGCTGTTGCCGCCGCGGGAGTTGCGCAGGACGGCGATCTTGTTGAGGTTGACGCTGAGCAGGGTCATCGCGGGAGCCACTCCGGGACAAGGGAATTCGGCCGGTCGGCACGGGATCGCGCCGCGCCGACCCGTGACAGTGCGCCGATCACGCGGTGTCGGCAAGCATGCCGGCCGGTACGGTGGCGGTACGCACCTCGCGCGGCGCGCCCCGCCAGGCCAGCGCGGCGATCAGCTCCGGCGCGACCTCGAGCGGCTGCAGCTGCCAGGCGTCGATGTCCTCGTCCTCGAAGCGCAACAGCTGCAATCGCTGCGGCGACACCGCCACGCGCAGTCGCTGCAGGCCATAACCGATACCGCGTCCGTGAGCCTTGAGCACGGCTTCCTTGGCCGTCCACAACGCCAGGAACGCCTCGTCGCGCGCGCCTTCGGGCAGGGTGGCCAGCGCCGCCGCCTCCGCCTCGTCGAAGAAGCGCCGGGCCAGTGCCAGCGCCCGCGGCCGGGCCCGCCGGCGCTCGACGTCGACCCCCGGCGCGATGCCGCGGGCGATCGCCACCAGCGCATGCTCGCCGCTGTGCGACCAGTTGAAATCCAGCACCTGGCCGTGACGCCGATCGAGCCGGGGGCGGCCGTGCGCATCCTCCTCCAGGCGCACGTCGTCGGCGCCCACGCCGAGGTACTGCGCCAGCAGGCGCAGCAGCGGGCGGCGGCCCGGGCCGCGGCGATAGTCGAGATGCCAGACATGGATCGCCTGGTCATCCAGCTGCGCGGCGGCAGCGGCGGGGTCGGGTGGTAGCGGGGTGGTCATCCTGTGCATGGTGCGGCCCGCTGCGCCGCACCACAAGCGGCCCTGTCCCTCCGGGGTCGTCAACGCGGCAGGTTCGACGCGCCCATCAGGAACTCGTCCACCGCCCGCGCGCACTGGCGACCTTCGCGGATCGCCCAGACCACCAGCGACTGGCCACGACGCATGTCGCCGGCGGCGAACACCTTGTCGACGCTGGTACGGTAGGCGGCGCCGCCGTCGACGGCCGCGCCGGCGTTGCCGCGCGCGTCCTTGTCCACACCGAAGGCATCGAGCACGGCTTGCGTCGGCGAGACGAACCCCATCGCCAGCAGCACCAGGTCCGCCTGGATCTCGAACTCGCTGCCGGACAGCTCGCTCATGCGGCCGTCCTGCCAGTGCAAGCGCACCGCGGTCAGGCTGCGCACGCGGCCCTTGCCGTCGTCGTTGAAGCGCTTGGTGGCCACCGCCCAGTCGCGCCGGCAACCTTCCTCGTGCGAGCTGGAGGTGCGCAGGCGGAGCGGCCAGTACGGCCAGGTCAGCGGTTTGTTCTCCTGCGCGGGCGGCTGCGGCAGCAGCTCGAACTGGGTGATCGCCGCGGCGCCCTGGCGATTGGACGTGCCCACGCAATCGGAGCCGGTGTCGCCGCCGCCGATCACCACCACCTGCTTGTCGGTAGCGAGGATCTGCGACCCCAGCGTGTCGCCGGCCAGCACGCGGTTCTGCAGCGGCAGGAAGTCCATCGCGAAGTGCACGCCGTCCAGTTCGCGCCCGGGCAGCGGCAGGTCGCGCGGGGTTTCGGCACCGCCGGCCAGCACCACCGCGTCGAACTCCTGCTGCAACTGCTCCGGCGTCAGCCCGATCTGCCCGTGCTTCGCGTCGGCGGTGTGGCCGACATACACGCCGGGACGAAACTGCACGCCCTCGGCGCGCATCTGCTCGAGGCGACGGTCGATGTGCTCCTTCTGCAACTTGAAATCGGGGATGCCGTAGCGCAACAGCCCGCCGATGCGGTCGTTCTTCTCGAATACGGTGACGGCGTGGCCGGCGCGCGCGAGCTGTTGCGCGGCGGCCAGGCCGGCGGGACCGGAGCCGACCACGGCCACGCGCCAGCCCGTGCGTCGTGCGGGCGGCTGCGGGCGCACCCAGCCTTCCTCCCACGCCTTGTCGATGATTTTGTGCTCGATCGACTTGATGCCCACCGCGTCGTCGTTGATGTTCAGCGTGCACGCCGCCTCGCACGGCGCCGGGCAGATGCGGCCGGTGAACTCGGGGAAGTTGTTGGTCGAATGCAGCACCTCGATCGCACGCTGCCAGTCCTGCCGGTAGACCAGGTCGTTGAAGTCCGGGATCACGTTGTTGACCGGGCAGCCCTGGTGGCAGAACGGGATGCCGCAATCCATGCAGCGCGCGGCCTGGATCACCGCACCGGCATCATCCAGTTGCGGGGTGAACTCGCGCCAGTGGCGCTTGCGCAGGTGCGGCGCCTCGCCCGGTTCCGGCACGCGCGGGTAGTCGAGAAAGCCGGTGATCTTGCCCATGATCGTTGTCTCCCCGGCCGCTCAGGCCGTGATGGCGCGTGTGCCGGGCGCTGTCGCCGTCCGACCGGCTTCGCCCAGTGCGCGCCGGTACTCGTGCGGCATCACCTTGACGAAGTGCGTGCGCGCGTTGATCCAGTCGTGCAGGATCGCCTTGGCACGGAAACTGCCGGTGGCGCGGAAATGCGCTTCCAGCAGACGCCGCAGGATCGCCTCGTCGGTCTCGCCGGTCGCGCCGCGCACCGGCGCGTGCCACAGTTCGCGCGGCACGCGCAGTTCCTGCTCGACGGTGGAGAGCAGCGGTTCGAGCGCCACCATCGCGAGGTTGCAGCGCGCCTGGAACTGCACTTCCGGGTCGTACAAATAGGCCACGCCGCCGGACATGCCGGCGGCGAAGTTGCGCCCGGTCTCGCCCAGCACCACCACGGTGCCGCCGGTCATGTATTCGCAGCCGTGGTCGCCGACGCCTTCCACCACCGCGGTGGCGCCGGAGTTGCGCACGGCGAAGCGCTCGCCGGCCACGCCGTTGAAGAACGCCTCGCCACCGGTGGCGCCGTACAGCACGGTGTTGCCGGCGATGATGTGCTCCGGCCCGAAGCCGTGGAAATCGTTCGGCGAGCGCACGATGATGCGGCCACCGGAGAGCCCCTTGCCCACGTAGTCGTTCGCCTCGCCGACCAGGTCGAAGGTGATGCCGCGCGCCAGGAACGCGCCGAAACTCTGCCCGGCCACGCCATCGAGCTGCACGTGGATGCTGTCGTCGGGCAGGCCGGCGTGGCCGTGGCGGCGCGCCAGCGCCCCGGACAGCATCGCGCCGACCGAACGGTCAGTGTTGCGGATCGCCACGATGAAGCTGCAGCGTTCGCCCTGCTCCAGCGCGGCGCGCGCCTTGTCGATCAGCGCGTGGTCGAGTGCGCGCGCGAGGCCGTGGTCCTGTTCGTCGACATGGCGCCAGGCCACGTCGGCGGGCACGGCCGGGCGATGGAACACGCGGCTGAAGTCGAGCCCGCGCGCCTTCCAGTGCGCGATGCCCTGGCGCACGTCCAGCAGGTCGGTGCGGCCGATCAGCTCGTCGAAGCGGCGTACGCCGAGCTGCGCCATGATTGCGCGCGCCTCCTCAGCGACGAAGAAGAAATAATTCACCACGTGCTCGGGCTTGCCGGCGAACTTGCGCCGCAGCACCGGGTCCTGCGTGGCCACGCCGACCGGGCAGGTGTTCAAGTGGCATTTGCGCATCATGATGCAGCCTTCCACCACCAGCGGCGCAGTGGCGAAACCGAACTCGTCGGCGCCGAGCAGGGCGGCGACCACCACGTCGCGGCCGGTCTTCATCTGGCCGTCCGCCTGCACCCGGATGCGTCCGCGCAGCCGGTTCAGCACCAGCGTCTGCTGGGTTTCCGCCAGGCCCAGTTCCCACGGCGTGCCGGCGTGCCTGATCGACGACCACGGCGAGGCGCCGGTGCCGCCGTCGTGGCCCGCGATCACCACGTGGTCGGCCTTGCACTTGGCCACGCCGGCGGCGACCGTGCCCACGCCGACCTCGGACACCAGCTTCACCGAGATCGACGCCTGCGGGTTGCAGCTCTTGAGGTCGTGGATCAGCTGGGCCAGGTCCTCGATCGAGTAGATGTCGTGGTGCGGCGGCGGCGAGATCAGCCCCACGCCGGGCACCGAGAAGCGCAGTTGCGCGATGTAGTCGGACACCTTGTGCCCGGGCAGCTGGCCGCCTTCGCCGGGCTTGGCGCCCTGCGAGACCTTGATCTGGATCTGGTCGGCCGAAACCAGGTATGCCGCGGTCACGCCGAAGCGGCCCGAGGCCACCTGCTTGATGCGCGAGCGCAGCGAATCGCCGGGTTGGAGGGCGAGGTCGCTCTCGATGCGCCCGGCGCCGAGCACGCTGCCCAGCGTCGCGCCCTCGCCGATGGCGATGCCGCGCGCCTCGTCGCGGTAGCGCGCCTCGTCTTCGCCGCCTTCGCCGGTGTTGGACTTGCCGCCGATGCGGTTCATCGCCACCGCCAGCGTGGCGTGTGCCTCGGTCGAGATCGAACCCAGCGACATCGCGCCGGTGGCAAAGCGCTTGACGATCTCCGCCGCCGGCTCGACCTCGTCCAGCGCGATCGCGGCAGCCGGGTCGAGGCGGAATTCGAACAGCCCGCGCAAGGTCAGCTGGCGGCGCGTCTGGTCGTTGATCAGCCGCGCGTACTCCGCGTAGGTCGCCGCGTTGTTGGCGCGGGTGGCGTGCTGCAGCTTGGCGATGGAGTCGGGCGTCCACAGGTGGGCCTCGCCATCGGCGCGCCAGGCGTACTCGCCGCCGTTGTCGAGCGCCGGCCGCGCGTCGTCGGCCCACGCCGCCTCGTGCAGGCGCAGTGCCTCGGCCGCCAGCTCGAACAGGTCGATGCCCTCGATCGTGCTGGCGGTGCCGCTGAAATACGTCTCCACCAGTTCGCTGTTCAGGCCCACCGCCTCGAAGATCTGCGCGCCGGTGTAGGACATGTAGGTGGAGATGCCCATCTTGGACAGCACCTTCTGCAGCCCCTTGCCGATCGCCTTGATGTAGTGCGCGATCGCCTCTTCCGCGGTGAGCGTGCCGCTGTCGGCCGCGTGGCGGGCCAGCGTCTCCATCGCCAGGTACGGATGGATCGCCTCGGCGCCGTAGCCGGCGAGCAGGGCGAAGTGGTGCACCTCCCGCGCCGAGCCGGTCTCCACCACCAGACCGGTGCTGGTGCGCAGGCCGCGGTTTACCAGGTGCTGGTGCACCGCCGAGGTCGCCAGCAGCGCCGGGATCGCCACCCGCTCGCGGCCGGCCTGGCGGTCGGACACGACCAGGATGTTGTGGCCCTGGCCGATCGCGTCGACGGCCTGCGCACACAGCGAGGCCAGCCGCGCCTCGATGCCCTGCTTGCCCCACGCCGCCGGATAGGTGATGTCCAGTTCGAAGCTGCGGAACTTGCCGCGCGAGTAGCGCCCGATCTTGCGGATCTTGGCCATGTCGGCGGCGTCCAGCACCGGCTGGGCCACCTCCAGCCGCAACGGTGGGTTGACGTTGTTGATGTCCAGCAGGTTGGGCTTCGGGCCGATGAAGGAGACCAGCGACATCACCAGCTGTTCGCGGATCGGGTCGATCGCGGGGTTGGTGACCTGCGCGAACAGCTGGCGGAAATACTGGTACAGCGACTTGTTCTGCTCCGACAGCACCGCCAGCGCCGCGTCGTTGCCCATCGAGCCGATGGCTTCCTGGCCGTCGTGCGCCATCGGCAGCAGTTGGAATTTGAGGTCCTCCAGGGTGTAGCCGAACGCGCGCTGGCGTTGCAGCAGGTCGCGCTCGTCGTGTGCCTCGGCCGGCGCCGCGGGAAGGTCGTCCAGCCGGATGCGGATGTGCTCGATCCACTGCTTGTACGGCCGCGCGTTGGCCAGCTGGTCCTTCAGTTCCTTGTCGTCAATGATGCGCCCGGCCTCCATGTCGATCAGCAGCATGCGGCCGGGTTGCAGCCGCCACTTCTTCACGATGCGCGGCTCGGGCACGGCGAGTACGCCGGCTTCGGAGGCGAGGATCACCAGGTCGTCGTCGGTGATGAGGTAGCGCGCCGGACGCAGGCCGTTGCGGTCCAGCGTGGCGCCGACCTGGCGGCCGTCGGTGAAGGCGATCGCGGCCGGGCCGTCCCACGGTTCCATCATCGCCGCGTGGTATTCGTAGAAGGCGCGGCGGTTGTCGTCCATCAGCGCGTGACGTTCCCACGCCTCGGGGATCATCATCATCATCGCGTGCGCCAGCGGGTAGCCGGCCATGGTCAGCAGTTCGAGGCAGTTGTCGAACGAGGCGGTGTCGGACTGGCCCGGGTAGATCAGCGGCCACAGCTTGGCCAGGTCCTCGCCGAGCACCGGCGAGGAGATCGCGCCGGTGCGCGCGTTCAGCCAGTTGACGTTGCCCTTGACCGTGTTGATCTCGCCGTTGTGCGCGACCATGCGATACGGGTGGGCCAGTTCCCAGGCGGGAAAGGTGTTGGTGGAAAAGCGCTGGTGCACCATCGCCAGCGCCGAGACCGCGCGCGGGTCGGCGAGGTCGGGGTAGTAGGTGCCGACCTGGCCGGCCAGCAGCAGGCCCTTGTAGACCACGGTGCGGGTGGACATCGACGGCACGAAGTATTCACGCCCGTGCTTGAGGTTCAGCGCGCGGATGGCGTGGCTGGCGGTCTTGCGGATCACGTAGAGCTTGCGCTCCAGCGCGTCGGGCACCATCACGTCCGGGCCGCGGCCGATGAACAGCTGGCGGATCACCGGCTCGCTGGCCTTGACCGCCTCGGACATCGGCATCGCGTGGTCGACCGGCACGTCGCGCCAGCCCAGCACGCGCTGGCCTTCCGCACGCACGGTGCGCTCCAGCTCCTGCTCGCAGGCGCGCCGCGAGGCGTGTTCCTTGGGCAGGAAGATCATGCCCACGCCATACTCGCCCGGCGGCGGCAGGACGATCTCCTGCCGCGCCAGCTCCTCGCGGTAGAGCTGGTCGGGCAGCTGGATCAGGATGCCGGCGCCGTCGCCCATCAGCGGGTCGGCGCCCACTGCGCCGCGGTGGTCCAGGTTGCGCAGGATCTGCAAACCCTGCGCGATGATCTGGTGACTCTTGCGCCCCTTGATGTGCGCCACGAACCCCACGCCACAGGCGTCGTGCTCGTGCCGTGGATCGTACAAACCCTGCGCGCGCGGCTGATCCATGGTCGGTTCCAGGAACAAGGGGATGGCCCGACTATAGTGCGATGCAGCAAAGCGACGCAAGCAAAAACAAATGGCCGTCTATATGGCCGTATGGTGATACCGCCCGGCGCGGCCGGCCGGCCGCGGCAGGCGTAGCCCCCGCGGCGGCGGCGGACGGACCTCGTGTTCGGCCGATGGCTCTGCTAGCGTGGCGCGAACCGCACCGGCCGGTGCGGCGCTTGCTCGGGGAGGCACGGGGTTGATCCAGGGTTGGCTGCTGCTGCTGGTGTCGCTGCTGTACGTCGGGCTGCTGTTCGTGGTGGCCTGGGCGGGCGATCGCCGGCCGCTGTACCCGCGCCAGCCGCGCCTGCGCCCGATCGTCTACGGCCTGGCGCTGGCGGTGTATTGCTCCTCGTGGACGTTCTACGGCGCGGTCGGCACCGCGGCGCGCGATGGCCTGGCCTACCTGCCGATCTACCTCGGGCCGATCCTGCTGTTCGTGTTCGGCTTCGGCCTGCTGCGCCGCTTGGTGCAGACGGTGAGGCAGCGCAACATCACCTCGATCGCCGACTTCATCGGCGCGCGCTTCGGCAAGTCGCACGGGCTGGCGGCGCTGGTGGCGGTGATCGCGGTGATCGCGGTGGTGCCGTACATCGCGCTGCAGTTCAAGGCGGTGGCGATGTCCTATGGCGTGCTCGGCGGCATCCGCCACGGCATGGGCGGCGTGGGCGGGGTGGACAGCGCGCTGTGGTGCGCGATCCTGCTGGCGGCCTTCGCGATTCTGTTCGGCACGCGCAGCATCGACGCCACCGAGCACCACCACGGCCTGATGCTGGCGATCGCGCTGGAGTCGCTGATCAAGCTGCTGGCCTTCGTGGCGCTGGCCGGCTACGCGCTGTGGCACGGCCCCGGCCTGGCCGACACCGTGCGCCTGCCGCTGGACCTGCTGGAACTCGACCCCTCGCCGGGTTTCCTGGCGCAGACCATGCTGGCGTTCTGCGCGATGTTCTGCCTGCCGCGGCAGTTCCAGATCGGCATGGTCGAGTGCGAGGACACCGGCGACCTCACCCGCGCGCGCTGGCTGGTGCCGCTGTACCTGGTGGTGATCAGCGCGGCGGTGCTGCCGATCGTGGCCGCCGGCGCGCACATGCCGCAGGTGCGCACCGGGGCGGCCGACGCCTGGGTGCTGACCCTGCCGCTGGCGCACGGCGACCGCGGCATGGCGCTGCTCGCCTTCATCGGCGGCTTCTCGGCGGCCACCGGCATGGTGATCGTGGCGGCGGTGGCGCTGTCGACGATGATCAGCAACGACCTGGTGATGCCGGCGCTGCTGCGCATCCGCGCCCTGCGGCTGGAGCAGCGCAGCGACCTGTCGCAATGGGTGCTGGGCGTGCGCCGGGTGGCGATCGTCGGCCTGGCGCTGATGGCCTACGCCTACTACCGCGTCGCCGCCAACGCGGAGAACCTGGCCGCGACCGGGCTGCTCGCCTTCGCCGCGGTGGCGCAGTTCGCGCCCGCGCTGATCGCCGCGCTGTACTGGCGCGGGGCCAGCCGCCGCGGGGTGATGGTGGGCCTGGCCGGGGGTTTCGCGGTGTGGCTGTACACCTTGTTGCTGCCGGCGCTGATCCGCTCCGAGGCGTGGCTGCAGCACGGCCTGTTCGGCTGGGACTGGCTGCGCCCGCAGGCGCTGTTCCACCTGAGCGGCTGGGATCCGGTGATGCACGGCACGTTCTGGTCGCTGCTGGTCAACGTCGGCTGCCTGGTGTTCGTCTCGCTGCGCCTGCGGCCCAGCCTGGAGGAGCGCCTGCACGCGGCGATGTTCATGGAGGCCGACCCGGCCAGCGGTGGCGGCAGCGGCGACTGGCGCGGCCGGGTGGCGGTGGCCGACCTGCGCACCATCGCCGAACGCATCGTGGGCGAGCGCGCCAGTGCGCGCGCGTTCGAGGAGTACGGCCAGCGTCGCGGCAAACCGCTGTTGCCCGGCGAGGCGGCCGATCGCGCGCTGATCCAGTACACCGAGCGCCTGCTGGCCTCGGCGGTGGGCGCGGCCAACGCGCGACGCATCCTGATCAGCGCGCTGTCCGGCAGCGGCCTGGACGTGGCCGAGTCGATGGCCCTGCTGGACGAGGCCGCGCAGGAGCTGCGCTTCAACCGCGAGCTGCTCTCCACCACGCTGGAAAACGTTTCGCAGGGGATCAGCGTGGTCGACGCGCAGATGCGCCTGGTGGCGTGGAACCGGCGCTACCTGGAACTGTTCGACTATCCCGACGGCATGGTCCACGTAGGCGTGCCGGTGGCCGACCTGATCCGCTGGAACGCCGAACTGGGCGAGTGCGGCCCCGGCGAAGTGGCCGGCCACGTGGCCAAACGCATCGAGCACATGCGCGCCGGCTCCTCGCACCTGTTCCAGCGCGTGCGTCCCGACGGCACGGTGATCGAGATGCGCGGCCGCGCGCTACCCGGCGGCGGCTACGTCACCACCTATACCGATGTCACCGCCTACAAGCATGCCGAGCAGGCGCTGATCGAGGCGAACGAGACCCTGGAGCAGCGCGTGGAGCAGCGCACCGCGGAGCTGTCCGACGCCTTGCTGGCCACCGCCCAGGCGCGCCGCGCCGCGGAGACCGCCAACATCTCCAAGACCCGCTTCCTCGCCGCCGCCAGCCACGACCTGCTGCAGCCGCTGAACGCCGCGCGCCTGTTCACCTCGGCGCTGCGCCAGCATCCGGGGCTGGATACCGAGGCGAGCGCGCTGGCCGAGCGCATCGACGCCTCGTTCCGTGCCGCGGAAAACCTGCTCGACGCGCTGCTCGACGTCTCGCGCCTGGACGCCGGCAGCTACCGGCCCGACGTCGGCGCGTTCGCGCTGGCCGAGTTGTTCGAATCACTGCAGGCGCAGTTCGCCCTGGTCGCCCGGCAGCGCGGCCTGCGCCTGCGCGTGGTGCCGACCCGCCTGGCCGTGCGCAGCGACCCGCAGCTGCTGCGCCGGATCGTGCAGAACTTCCTCTCCAACGCGCTGCGCTACACCAGCAGGGGCAGCGTGCTGCTCGGCGCGCGGCGGGTCGGCGCGGACACCGTGCGCATCGAGGTGTGGGACTCCGGCCCCGGCATCGCGGCGGAGCAGCGCGCGCGGATCTTCGACGAGTTCCAGCGGCTGGAGCAGCCCTCGCCATGGGGCGAGAAGGGGCTTGGCCTGGGGCTGTCGATCTGCGACCGCCTGGCCGGCATCCTCGGCCATCGGCTCGACCTGCATTCCCGGGTCGGCCACGGCAGCTGCTTCGCGGTAAGCGTGCCGCGCAGCGCGGCGGTACCGGCGCGGCAGCTGCGCGTGCAGCGCGGCGGCAGCGACCAGCAGCTGCCGCTCACCGTGCTGTGCCTGGACAACGACCTGGCCATCCTCGACGGCATGCGCGCCCTGCTCGGCCGCTGGGGCGTCGATTGCCGTGTCGCCGCCGACGTGGCGCAGGCGATCGCGGAGCTGGCGCGCGGCCCGGTGGACCTGATCCTGGCCGATTACCACCTCGCCGACGGCCTCGACGGCGTGCAGGCCCTGCAGCAACTGCGCGCCGCCGCGGGCGAACTGCCGCCGGTGGCGATGATCACCGCCGACGGCAGCAGCGAACTGAAGCAGCGCGCCCGCGCGCTGGGTTATCCGCTGCTGCACAAGCCGGTGCGCCCGGCCGCGTTGCGCGCGTTGCTGACGGCGTTGGTGCGCAAGCGCGACGACAAGGCCACGACGTGAGCCTGCCGAGTGCGGTGTGCATTCGCGAATCTCGAACTTCGAGCGTCGAGCTTGGCTGAAGGGCGGCGGGCGGTGCCCGCCCTGCGCGCGGCGACGCTCAGGGTGAACGGTCAAGGGTAGGGCGGGCACTGCCCGACCGCTCGTCCCGAATCCCGAACCTCAGTCCTCGTCACCCGGCAACGGCTGCATCGTCTCCGGCTCGATGGCCAGCTGGCTGGCGATCAGCGCGACCTGGGTGCGGTTGTTGACGCCGAGCTTGCGCATGATCGCGGTCATGTGCGCCTTCACGGTGGCTTCGGAGACGCCGAGCTCCCAGGCGATCTGCTTGTTGAGCAGGCCTTCGGCGAGCATCGTCATCACGCGGAACTGCTGCGGGGTCAGCGCGGCGAGCTGCGCGGCGGCGGCCGCCTCGCCGGATTCCAGTTCGCCGGCGGCGCCGAGCAGGCGCGACGGCAGCCAGGTGTCGCCGTCGAGCACCGCGCGCACCGCGGCCACGATCTCCTCGCCGGAGCTGGACTTGGGGATGTAGGCCAGTGCGCCGTGCGCCAGTGCGCGGCGCGCCACCTGCGCCTCCTCGTGGCCGGACACCACGATCGTGGGCAGCCCCGGATGTTGTCCGCGGATATGCGCCAGCGCGGAGTAGCCGCGCGCACCGGGCATGTGCAGGTCGAGCAGCAGCAGCTCGGCGTCGGGGAACTGCTCGATCAGGCCGAGCAGGGCATGCACGCTGTCGGCGCCGTGCACGCGCGCCTGCGGCACGGCGGTCAGCACCGCGCGCTGCAGCGCGTCGCGGAACAGCGGGTGGTCGTCGGCGATCAGGATGTCGGGCATGGGGTTCGTCGGCACGGTAGGAGCGCACCCTGTGCGCGATGCTCTTTCGTCACGTGACGGAAAGCATCGCGCACAGGGTGCGCTCCTACGGGAGCCTCATTTGATCAACCGCTCGTCCACCAGCTTCTGCACCACGCCGGGGTCGGCCAGGGTGGTGATGTCGCCGAGCTGGTCGGGCTTGTTCTCGCCGATCTTGCGCAGGATGCGGCGCATGATCTTGCCCGAGCGGGTCTTGGGCAGGTTGCTGGCCCATTGCAGGTAGTCCGGCGTGGCGATCGGGCCGATCTCCTTGCGCACCCAGGCGATCAGCT
This sequence comes from Lysobacteraceae bacterium, assembly GCA_040255835.1. Taxonomy (GTDB): domain Bacteria; phylum Pseudomonadota; class Gammaproteobacteria; order Xanthomonadales; family Rhodanobacteraceae; genus Rhodanobacter. The sequence continues at coordinate 837 of JBDZVT010000010.1, read as the reverse complement.
CCTTGCGCAGCTCGTCGCTGCCGGTCTCGCCGGCCACCAGCGAGACGTAGGCGTAGATGCCCTGGCCCTTGATGTCGTGCGGGCAGCCGACCACGGCGGCCTCGGCCACCTTCGGGTGCGCCACCAGCGCGCTCTCCACCTCGGCGGTGCCCAGGCGGTGGCCGGAGACGTTGATCACGTCGTCCACGCGGCCGGTGATCCAGTAGTAGCCGTCCTCGTCCCGGCGCGCGCCGTCACCGGAGAAATAGTTGCCGGGGTAGGCGCTGAAATAGGTGTCGATGAAGCGCTGGTGGTCGCCGTAGATGGTGCGCACCTGGCCCGGCCACGAATCCGTGATCAGCAGGTTGCCCTCGGCCGCGCCTTCCAGCACGGTGCCTTCGGCGTCGACGATGGCCGGCTTGACGCCGAAGAACGGCAGCGTGGCCGAGCCCGGCTTGGTGGCGATGGCGCCGGGCAGGGGCGAGATCATGATGCCGCCGGTCTCGGTCTGCCACCAGGTGTCGACGATCGGGCAGCGCCGCTCGCCGACCACGTTGTAGTACCACTCCCACGCTTCCGGATTGATCGGCTCGCCGACCGAGCCGAGGATGCGCAGCGACTTGCGCGAGCATTTCTTCACCGGCTCCTCGCCCTCGCGCATCAGCGCGCGGATCGCGGTGGGAGCGGTGTAGAAGATGCTGACCTGGTGCTTGTCCACCACCTGCCAGAACCGGCTGTGGTCGGGATAGTTCGGCACGCCCTCGAACATCACCGTGGTGGCGCCGTTGCACAGCGGCCCGTATACCACGTAGCTGTGGCCGGTGACCCAGCCGACGTCGGCGGTGCACCAGTAGATGT
>JBDZVT010000034.1:0-28780 GCA_040255835.1 Lysobacteraceae bacterium | reverse complement strand
CTGCCCGCGGGGCTGGAGGCGCTGGCCCTGCGCGTGCCGCTGTCGCTGCCGGACATCAAGGAGCTGGCCGGCATCCTGCGCGGCGAGGCCGCCGGCTGGCAGCGCGAACAGGGCCGCAAGATCGAAGTGGACACCGATGCGGCACGCACCATCGTGCGCAACCTGCTCGGCCTGTCCGCGCCGGATGCGCGGCGCATCGTGCGCAAGCTGATCTACGCCGACGGCGCGCTCGGCCCGAACGACCTGCCGGTGCTGATGCAGTCCAAGTTCAACCTGCTCAACCGCTCCGGCCTGCTGCACTACGAGTACGCCACCGCCAGCTTCGCCGACGTCGCCGGCGTCAGCCGCGTGCGCGAATGGGTGCAACGCCGCCGCGCGGTGTTCCTCTCGCCCGAGGCCACGCCCCGGCTGGACCCGCCCAAGGGCGTGCTGCTGCTGGGCGTGCAGGGCTGCGGCAAGAGCCTGGCGGCGAAGGCGATCGCCGGCGGTTTCGGCGTGCCGCTGGTGCGGCTGGATTTCGGCACGCTGTACAACAAGTACCAGGGCGAGACCGAGAAGAACCTGCGCGAGGCGCTGGCCAGCACCGAACTGCTCAGCCCCTGCGTGTTGTGGATCGACGAGATCGAGAAGGGCCTGGCCGGCGGCGGCGACGACGGCGGCGTGTCGCGCCGCGTGCTCGGCTACCTGCTGACCTGGATGGCCGAACGCAAGGCGAAAGTGTTCGTGGTGGCCACCGCCAACGCGGTGCAGGAGCTTCCCGCCGAGCTGCTGCGCAAGGGCCGCTTCGACGAGATCTTCTTCGTCGACCTGCCGCGCGACACGGTGCGCGGCGAAATCTTCGCGCTGCACCTCAAGCGCCGCGAACTCGACCCGGCGAACTTCGACCTGCCCGCGCTGGCGGCGGCCAGCGACGGCTTTTCCGGTGCCGAGATCGAACAGGCCATCGTCAGCGCGCTGTACGACAGCGCCGGCCAGGGCAACGGTCCGGACCAGGCCACCGTGCTCCGCGCACTGCAGCAGACCCGCCCACTGTCGGTGCTCATGCACGAGCAGGTGGCCGCGCTGCGCGCCTGGGCGCAGGGGCGCTGCGTGGCGGCCGATTGAACGCGGCGGTGATGGAAGCCGGGGATCTGCAGCAGCTGGTGAGCGTGCGCATGCCCTACGGCAAGTACCAGGGCCGGCTGCTCGCCGATTTGCCCGGCGCGTACCTGGCCTGGTTCGCGCGCAAAGGTTTTCCGCCGGGGCAGCTGGGACGGCTGCTGGCGCTGGCGCTGGAGATCGACCACAACGGCCTGTCGGCGCTGCTTGAGCCGCTGCGCCGGGCCGCGCGCTGAAACCCGCCGCACCGGGTTCGGCGTATGCTGCGCGCTCGCGCCCTGCCAGCGGCCGCCGGGCAGGCCGGCGGCGCACGGGCAACCAGGTTGCCAGCCGCAGCCGAGGCCACCGATGACGGTCGAGCACCCCTCATTCCACGCGGCGGCCGATGCATTGGCCGGCGAGGGCTGGTGCCTCGTGGGCGACCTGCTCGAGCCGGCGCAGGTGGTGGCGCTGGCGGCCGAATGCACGGCGCTGCACGATGCGCGCCGGCTGCTGCCGGCGGGCACCGGCGCGGACCGGCAGCGCTCGGTGGTACGCGGCGACCGCACGCACTGGTTCTCCGCCGATGCGCCGAGCGCCCCGCAGCGCGCCTTCACCGACCGCATGGACGCGCTGCGCGGGGTGCTCAACCGCGAGCTGATGCTGGGCCTGGTGGAATGCGAATCCCACTACGCGGTGTACCGCCCCGGCGCCGGCTACGCGCGCCACCGCGACCAGCTGCGCCACAGCGACGCACGGGTGGTGTCGGCGGTGTTCTACCTCAACGCGGATTGGCACGAGGCCGACGGCGGCGCACTGCGGCTCTACCTGCCCGACGGCGGAACGCGCGACATCTACCCGCACGCCGGCACGCTGGCGCTGTTCCTGTCGGCGCGCTTCGAGCACGAGGTGCTGCCGGCCACGCGCGACCGCATGAGCGTTGCCAGCTGGCTGCGCCGGCGGGCGATCGGGGGGAGCAGCTGAGGTGACGCTGCGCCCTTCGACTCCGGCGCCGCGCGCCTGCGCTCAGGGTGAGCGGATGCACCACCATCCACTCCGAGCGTAGCGCCGCCGGCGCGAAGTCGAAGGGCCGCTTCTACCGCGGCACGCCGAGCAATTCGATTTCAGCGAGCCCGCGCGGCGCGGCGGCCGTCGCCGCGTCGAAGCGCAGCCGGTAGTAGGCGTATTCGCCGGGAGCCTGCACGGCGAACGCGCGGGTCTGCCGCGGCCAGGCGAAGCGTTGCTGTTGGCGGGTATCCAGCGTGCGCCAGTGGTGGCCGTCGACGGAAGCCTGCAGCTGCCAACCCGACGGCGCGGCGGCCCTGGACGCCGAGGTCAGGGTGAGCATGGCGACCCGGCGCGGCGCGGCGTAGTGCCAGTCGATCGTGGTCGACGCCGCGGGCAACACGGCTTCGCTGTCCGAGTCATTGTCGAACAGCGCGGGCAAGCCGGCGATAACTGGCGTGCTGCCGGTGATCGCACCGGGATCGCGCAACGGCTGCGGCCGGCCGTGGGTGGTCAGTGACGGCGGCAGCGTGGCTTCGTCGCTGGCCCAGCGTGAGGGCTTCGGCCCCATGGTGAACTCCAGCACGGCCCCCTGCGCCAGCAGCGCGTGCGGCAGAGTCAGCTTGTTCCAGGGTTTGCCGTTGACGCGCAGACCCTGCACGTAGCGGTTGGTATCGCTGACCGCCGGCGCGTCGATCACCAGGTGCCGGCCGTTCTCCAGCGCGATGTCCATGTGCGGAAAGTACGGCGCGCCGATCACGTATTCGGGCGTGCCCATGCGCAGCGGGTAGAAGCCGGCCGAGCTGAACAGGTACCAGGCGGACATCTCGCCGTTGTCTTCGTCGCCCGGGTAGCCCTGGCCGATCGCGCTGCCGACATAAAGGCGGCTCAGCACGTCGCGTACCTTGTCCTGCGTCTTCCACGGCTGCCCGGCGACGTCGTACATGTAGATGACGTGGTGCGAGGGCTGGTTGCTGTGGCCGTACTGGCCCATGCGCACGTCGCGCGCCTCCAGCATCTCGTGGATCGGCTCGCCGTAGCTGCCGACGTGGAACTCGCCCGGGGTGGCGAAGAACGCATCGAGTTTGGCCGCGAGTCCGTCGCGGCCGCCGTACAGCGCGGCCAGCCCGGCGCCGTCCTGCGGCGCGTGGAAGGCCATGTTCCAGGCGTTGGTCTCGGTGTAGTCGCCGCCCCAGCGCAGCGGGTCGAAATGCCTGGCGTCGTAGCGCCAGCTGCCCTTCGCGTCGCGGCCGACGAAGAAGCCGACGTCGGGGTCGAACAGGTTGACGTAGCCGAGCGCGCGCTGGCGGAAGTACGCCGCGTCGTCGGCGTAGTGCGCGGCGTAGGGGTCATCGTTCGCCGGCTGCTGCGCCAGCGCGGCGGCGAGGTTGCCGATCGCGAAGTCGTTGATGTAGCCGTCCATCGACCACGACAGCCCCTCGTCCACGGCGGTGTCGGTGTAGCCGTTGAAGATCGAGCGTTGCAGCCCCTTGCGGCCGGTGCCCTTGAGCGGGCTGGCCACGGTCGCGTCCTTCAGCGCGGACTGGTAGAACGCGCGCACGTCGAAGCCGCGCACGCCCTTCAGCCACGCGTCGGCAAACGCCACGTCGGCGCTGGTGCCGACCATCAGGTCGGCGTAGCCGGGCGAGGACCAGCGCGCGATCCAGCCGCCGTCACGGTACTGCTGCACGAAGCCGTCGATCATCGCGCCGGCCTGCGTCGGCGCGAACAGCACGTAGGCCGGCCACGCGGTGCGGTAGGTGTCCCAGAAGCCGTTGTTGACGAACACCTTGCCGTCGACGAGGCGCGCGCCGGTGTGCGTGGACGTGTCCGGGCCGGTGGGCGCGGAGAACGGGCTGGCGTACTGCCAATGCGGCTGCGCGGCGGTTCCGGTGTTCTCGTACGCCTCGTTCGGGTACAGGAACAACCGGTAGAGGCTGGAATACAGCGTGGTCCGCTCGCCGGGCGTGGCGCCGTCCACCGTGACGATGCCCAGCTGCCGGTCCCACTGCTGCTGCGCGCGCTCGCGCACCGCGTCGAAGCTGTCGCCCGGCGCGATCTCCAGCGCCAGGTTGCGCCGCGCCTGCGCCACGCCGATCAGCGAGGTGGCGATGCGCAGGTTCACTACCTTGTGTGTCGCGGTGTCGAAGCCGAACCAGGCGGCGACGTGGTCGCGGCCCTCGCCGGTCAAGCGCCCGCTCTCGCGAACCGGCTGGTCGACCTCGCCGTAGAAGAACAGCCGGGTGGCGCCGGCGGAGAGCCGGCTCTTCACGTCGGACCAGCCGCTGAAGCTGCGCGTGGCCGGGTCGAGCGTGATGCCGCCGTGGTCGTCGCGGTTGTCGAACACCAGTTGCGAACGGTCGCCGGTGAAGGTGAAGCGGAACATCGCGGCGTGGTCGGTCGGCGCGATCTCGGTGACGATGCCGTCGTCGAAGGCGACCCGGTAGGTGTGCGCATGTGCAGTTTCGTTCGCGTGGCTGAAGCTCAGCGCGCGCGCCGCACGGTTGGCGGTCGGTGCACCATGCTCGGCCGCGGCCGGCATCAGCTGGAAGGTCTGCCGGTCGCCCATCCACGGGCTGGGCTCGTGCGACAGCGCGAACGCCTCCAGCCGCGGGCGGTTGTCCGCGCCGTTGCGTTGCTGGTACTGGTAGATCCAGTTGGAGCCGGCGTCGGTCACCGGCGTCCAGAAGTTGAAGCCGTGCGGCACCGCCACCGCCGGGAAATTGTTGCCGCGCGAGAAGCGGCCGTTGGAATTCGTGCCGCGGCGGGTGTCGACGAAGTCGCTCGGCCGCTGGCGCGCATCGACCGGCGCGGGGCCGACGCGCACGTCGTCCAGGTAGCCCTCGAAGCGGGCGGCCGGACCGTCGTGGGCCAGCTCGATGCGCGTGATCGTGCGCCCGGCGGCCACCGCACCGACGTCGACCACCAGGTAGTTCCACTGATCCGGATACAGCACGCGACCCTCGCCCTGCGCGCGCGCCGACGCACCGACGCGATGCTGGTCACGCGCCCCGCGGGTGGACAGCCGGCTGCCGTCGTCGAACACGAGGTCCACCGCCACATAGTTGGCCGGGTTGCGCAGGTCGCCCGCGTTGGAGACGGGGAAGATCAGCCAGGACAGCTGCGTCTCCGCGTGCACCGGCAGGTTCACCGCGTACAGCGCCACCCGCTGCCGGCCGCCCGCGTCGCCGTGGTAGTGCAGCGAATGCAGGCCGCGGAAACCGACGCCGGGCTTGGCGGTGAGCGCCGCCGCCTCGTCGGGGCCGCCGGCGACGGCGACGGCGAAGCGCGCGTCGGCCGCGGTCGGCAGCAGCGCCGGTTCGCCCAGTTCGAACGAACGCAGGAACGGCGCCGGCGCGGCCGCCAGCGCCAGGCCGCCGGGCAGCAGGGCCAGCCACAGGGCCAGGCGCGCGCCGTGCCTGGCGTACCGGCCGATCGTGTCGCGTGCGTGGCGCATGGGGTCCCCTTGCGTGGGCGGGTGGTCAGCCGAGCGGCGAGGCGCCGTCGGCCAGCGCGTTGAAGCGTGCCGCGATGTAGTCGTCGGTGTAGCTGACCATGTCCCCGCCGCGGATGAAACCGCAGTGCCCGCCGAAGTCGGCGATGTCGAGCTCGACGTGGCTCGGCAGGCGCAGCTGCTCGAAGCTGCCCACGGGGATCACCGGGTCGTCCTTCGCGGTGAGGATGGTGGCCGGGATCTGGATCGCCTGCATCGCGTCGCCGGCCACCGAATAGCCGTCCAGATACTGCTGCAGGGATTTGAAATCGGTGTGCCGCAGCACCAGCGATTCGGTCAGCCCGCGCAGGTGCTGCTTCAGCTCCGACATCTCGAAGTACTGGTGCTGCGGGAACGCCTTCTGCTTGAGCAGCAGCGAGTGGCGCCACTTGCGCATGAAGTACGCCTGGTAGAACCACGGCGCGGTTTCCTCCAGCGAAAACAGGCCCACCGCCGGGTCGATGATCGGGCACACCGCCAGCGCGTAGCCGAGCGGAATGCCCACGCGCGCGGTCTGCATCGCCGCGCGCAGGGCGAAATTGCCGCCCAGCGAGAAGCCGGCCAGCGCCATCGGCCGTGCCGGCCAACGCGTGGCGATCTCGCCCAGCGCGTGCACCACCTCGTCGATGCGGCAGGAGTGGAACAGCGCCTCGTTGAGGCCGTGGCTGTCGCCGTGGTCGCGGAAGTTCAGCCGGAAGATGTCCCAGCCGTCGGCGAGCAGGCGGCTGCCGGTCTGCAGCACGTAGGTGGAATCGACGCTGCCCTCCCAGCCGTGGAACAGCACCGCCAGGCCGCGCGACTGCGGACGGGTCTTCTGCGCGGTGTAGGCGCCGGTCAGGCGCACGCCGCCGCCGCCGTCGACCACCACCGGCTGGGCACCCTGCAGCACGGTCTTGGCCGTGCGCGGCAGCAGCAGCCGGCGCACGCCGCTGGAGGAGAGCATGGTCTGGATATGCCCGCTGCGCAGGGGCCAGGGCGGGCGGAAATCCTTGCCCCGCGGCAACGTCATGCAGGGCGGTCCGCCAGCGCCACGGCGATGCGCTCGCGCGATTGCTCGGCCATGCGCCGGCGCCCTTCCGCGCTGGCCGGCACGACGGCGAGGAAATGCACCTCGGCATCCATCGGCGGCTCGCCCAGCAGGCGCAGGAAGTTGGCCAGGAAGCTCTCGTGCTCGCGGAAGCCGGCGTCGATCACGCGGCGGCCGTCGCGGGCGAAGCGCAGCGCCACCGGCTGCACCGGCACCTCGGCCTCGAGCGCGGCCTGGAAGATGCGCGCGTGGAACACCTTGAGCACGCCGTTGTAGCCGCTGCCGCCCTCGGGGAACACCGCCACCGAGCGCCCGGCGCGCAACCGCTCGACCATCACCGCCATCACCGCCGCCAGCGAGTGGTTGCTGCCGCGGCGGTGGAAGATGGTGCCGCCGTTGGCCGCCAGCCAGCCGACCAGCGGCCAGCCGGCGATCTCCGCCTTGGCCACGAAGCAGGCCGCGCGCTGGCTGTGCAGCAGCTCGATGTCGATCCACGAGGTGTGGTTGGCCACGAACAGCACCGGATCGGGCAGCGGCTGGCCCACGCGTACCGCACGCAGGCCGAAGATGCGCATCAGGCCGAGCGACCACCAGCGCACCAGCCGGTGCGGGAACGGTTCGCGGCCGTCGCGCATCACCCGGTCGCGGTTCCAGCTCATCACCAGCGCGGCGAGCAGGATCGCCAGCACGGCGTGCAGCAACAGCAGCGGCACCCGCCACAGGTAGCGCAGCGGGCGCAGCAGGTCGCGTTCGGCAGGGGTGGTGGTGTCGAGGCTCATCAACGGGTCAGTTTAGCGTTAGTCGGAGGCCGGTGGCGGCCGGTGCGCACCGCGGCGTTCATCGCTGCAGGTGCTGCAGCGGCAGCGAGGGCGAGCGCTTGACGGTGCGCAGCACGAAGCTGGAGTTCACGTCGGCCACGCCGCTGGCGTTCAGCAGATGGTCGAGCAGGAAGCGCGAGAAGTCCTTGAGGTCGGCGACGTAGACATGCAGCAGGTAGTCCATGTCGCCGGTCAGCGCGTGGCAGGCGACCACCTCGTGCCAGCCGTTGACCCGCTCCACGAAACGCTCCACCGCGGCGTGCTCGTGCTTGGCCAGCTGCACCCGCACGAACGCCTGCAACCCCAGCCCCACCGCCTGCGGGTCGACCTGGGCCGCGTAGCCGGTGATGATCCGGCCCGATTCCAGCCGCTGCAGCCGCCGCAGGCAGGCCGAGGGCGACAGGTTGACCCGTTCGGCCAGCTCGGCGTTGCTGATGCGGCCCTCGCCCTGCAGCACGGCAAGGATGCGCAGGTCGGTGCGGTCCAGCGTGGCCATGGCAAGATTCTCCCGCGTTCTGGTCAATTCGCGCATCAATAGTGCAACTTGTGCCCGGTATCGGGCAACAAAACAAGCTTCGTGCCCGATATTCGGCCTAAGCTGGAGATCCGAGCCAGCCGCCTCCCGGAGACCCGCCATGGAAACCCGCGCGCCCCGCAAGATCGAGCACCAGCAGACCGATCGCGGCTACGTGCCGGTCTACGCCACCGGCGTGGTCGAGCAGCCGTGGACGAGCTACAGCCGGACCGACCACGAGGTGTGGGACACCCTGTTCGCGCGCCAGCGCGAACTGCTGCCCGGGCGCGCCTGCCGCGAATTCATGGAGGGCGTGGAGCGCTTCGGCCTGGGTGACGGCGGCATCCCGAAGTTCAGCGAGCTCAACGAGGTGCTCGGCGCCGCCACCGGCTGGCAGGTGGTGGCGGTGGAGGGCCTGCTGCCGGACGAGGTGTTCTTCGACCACCTGGCCAACCGGCGCTTCCCGGTCAGCTGGTGGATCCGCAAGCCCGAGCAGCTGGACTACCTCAGCGAGCCGGACCTGTTCCACGACCTGTTCGGCCACGTGCCGCTGCTGCTCAACCCGGTGTTCGCCGACTACATGCAGGCCTACGGCCGCGGCGGCATGAAGGCGTTCGCGATCGGCCCCGACGCGCTGATGAACCTGACCCGGCTGTACTGGTACACGGTGGAGTTCGGCCTGATGAACACGCCCGAGGGCATGCGCATCTACGGCGCCGGCATCGTCAGCTCCCGGGGCGAGTCGATCTACTGCCTCGATTCGCCCTCGCCCAACCGCATCGGCTTCGACCTGCAGCGGGTGATGAGCACGCGCTACCGCATCGACACCTACCAGCAGACCTACTTCGTGATCGACGACTTCGAGCAGCTGTTCGAGGCGACGCGGCCGGACTTCACGCCGATCTATGCGCGCCTGCACGACCAGCCGGCGCACGCGGCCGGCGACGTGCTCGACACGGATCGCGTGTTCACCCGCGGCGACCGGGTGGGCTGGGCCACCAACGCGGATACGTGAGCTTCCGGCAAGAAGCCCCGACAGGCCTCCGTCGTTCCCGCGAAAGCAGAAGCGCTTTTCAACAGTCCGAAGGACTGGTCAACCCGGCGCCTTGATGGCCGATCCGAAAGGCGCTGGATCCCGGCTTTCGCCGGGATGACGAGCAGTCGCGGGTCAATCGTGCGTGGCGGGCTTGCCGTGCGCCTCCACCCACGGCGTGAGCCGCTCGACCCACAGCGCGTAGCCGCGCCGGCTCATGTGCAGGCCGTCCGGCCCGAACCATGGCGGCTGCGGCTGGCCATCCTTGCCCAGCATCGGCGTGAACACGTCGATATAGGCCACGCCCTCCTGCGCCGCCGCGTATTCCCGCACCAGCGCATTCGCCGCGCGGATCTGCGACAGCAATGCGCGGCGCGCCACGCTGGGCTTGATCGCGATGAACGCGATCGGCACGCCGGGATCGAACGTGCGCACGCGGCGCACGAAGGCGGCGAAGTCGTTGCGCACCTGCGCCGGGCTGTCGCCGTCGGCCAGGTCGTTGTCGCCGGCGTACAGCACGATCGCGCGCGGGTGGTACGGCGCCACGATGCGGTCGGCGAAGAAGGTGGCGTCGTCGATTTCCGAACCGCCGAAGCCGCGGTTGAGGGTGGTCACGCCGGGGAAGTCCGCCGCCAGGGTCTGCCACAAGCGGATCGACGAGCTGCCGATGAACAGCACGGCGCCGCGTGGCGGTGGCGCGGCGCGGTCCGCGGCCTGGAATGCGGTGATGTCCGCCTGCCATTGCGCGTGGTCGTTGTCGCGGTTGTCGCGCGCCAGCGCGGGCGCGGCGCACAGGCACAACAGCAGTATCGCGGCGATCTTGCTCATGGGGCACTCCCGTCGGTGGGGTTCGACTTCGCCGTGCCGACCGCCTGTGGCCGGCTCAGCTCCGAGACTTCCAGCACCTGCGCGATGCGCGTGCCGTCCCAGCGATAGACCAGGTGCTGCGATTGCACGCAGGGCGCGACCACGTCGGGCTGGAACGCGGCCAGGCATTCGCCGCCGGGATGGCGGGCACTGTCGTAGACGATGCCGTTGGAGCCGGCCTCGCGCAACGTGCGCGCCAGTTCGACGCTGGCCGCGTAGGTATCCGGGTCGTGTTCGGCTTTCCAGCCGCCGCGGATGTCGTGCAGGCGGCTGTCCACGCTGGTGCGGTAGCAGCGCATCTGGATGCTGCAGGCCGGCTCGGCGGTGGCGGCGAGGAAGCGTTCGCGGTGGTACACGGTTTCCTCCACCGCGGTGGCCACGCTGTGCGCCGCGTAGAACACGCCCCAGCTGCCGTCGGAGAACCGGCTGCCTTCCGGGTTGAGGTGGGTGAACGCGGCCATCACCGGGGTCGAGCCCGGCCCGCTGAGGCGGTGCTCGGCCGGCACCAGCTTCAGCGCATCGGCTTCCTCGCGCAAGCGCGGGTTGGTCAGCGCCTCGACCGCGAACAGCGCCTCGATGTCGGCCGGATCGGCGATGCGGTCATACACGCCCACCGGCGGAAAGCGGCTCGGCACGATGCGCCAGGCGTGGCTCCAGCGGATGCGTTTGACGGGGGGCAGCGGGGGCGGCATCGGATGTCCATGGGTTGCGCGTTGTCTCTGCAGGAGCGCACTTCGTGCGCGATGCTTTTCGGCACGTGACGAAGAGCATCGCGCACAGGGCGCTCCTGCAGGGGGCCATCACAGCATGGCGGGTGAATGTATCGCCGGGTGCGACACGCGGCATCAACCGCGCTGCGCATCCAGGTACTGGCGCACCACGTAGAGGTCGGCGACGTTGCCCGACAGCATGCGCTCGAGCGCGGAGTGGCCGCCGAACAGCGGCGCGGTGTTGGGCTTGTGCAGCCAGGCGTCGGCCTGGGCCGGGTCCGGGAACAGGATCTGCAGCGACTTCCAGATGCCGAGCAGGTAGCTGATGCGCTCGAGCGTGTCGCGGCCCGGGCTGCCGCCCTGCTCGCGCTTCCACTTGTAGAAGGTGGACTCGGGCGGATCGCCGAGCAGGCGGCGCTGCTCGGCCACGCGCAGCTTCCACGCCTCGGCGAGGCGGAAGAAGCCGCGCAGGGCGGGCCCGCCCAGGGTTTCCGTGGGCGGGGTGTAACGCGACAGGACTTCGGCGAGGCGGGCGGTCATGGCGAATGCTCTCCATGTAAAGCTTTACTGGATATTACTTCATACGTGAAGTTTCCGCCAGCGCACGCCGCGACCCTTCTTCAGGAACCGTCGGCCTGGCCCTTCGTGCAATCGCAGCCGAAGTCCGGCTCCGGCCCGCCGTCGGCGATGAAGTGCTCGATGCGCTTGGCCAGCACCGGCAGCGGCACCGAGCCGGTGGACAGCACGGTGTCGTGGAAGTGGCGGATGTCGAACTTCGCCCCCAGCGCCTGCTCCGCCTTTTCGCGCAGCTCGCGGATCTTCAGGTAGCCGAGCTCGTAGGACAGCGCCTGGCCGGGCCAGCTGATGTAGCGGTCGACCTCGTTGGCGATCTCGCGGTCCGACAGCGCGGTGTTGCCGGTGAGGTAGTCGATCGCCTGCTGCCGCGTCCAGCCCAGGTGGTGGATGCCGGTGTCCACCACCAGCCGGCAGGCGCGCCACATCTGGTAGGTGAGGAAGCCGAACTCCTCGTAGGGCGTCTTGTAGATGCCCATCTCGTTGCCGAGGTACTCCGAGTACAGGCCCCAGCCCTCGCCGTAGGCGGAGATGTAGCCGTTGCGGCGGAACGCCGGCTGGTCATGCCGCTCCGCGGCCAGCTCCAGTTGCAGCGCGTGGCCCGGATACGACTCGTGCAGGGTCAGCGCCGGCATGTTGTACAGCGGCCGCGACGGCAGGTCGTAGGTGTTGACCAGGTAGGTGCCGGCGCCACCACGGCCGGAGGTGTAGTACGGCGCGATGTCGGCCGGCACCGGCACGATGGTGAAACGCGAGCGCGGCAGGTGGCCGAAGAATTTGGCCATCTGGCCGTCCACTTCCTTGGCCACCCAGGCGCTCTTGTCGAGCAGCTCCTGCGGGGTCTTGGCGTAGAACTGCGGATCGCTGCGCAGGAAGGCCAGGAAAGCCGGAAAGTCGCCCTGGAAGCCGGTCTTCTTCATCACCTCCAGCATCCGCGCGTGGATCTTGGCCACCTGGTCCAGGCCAATCTGGTGGATCGCATCGGGGCTGAGGTCGAGCGTGGTGTACTCGTGGATCTGCTGGCGGTAGAACGCCTTGCCGTCGGGCAGCGCCTCGGCGGCCAGCGTGGTACGCGCCTGCGGCACGTATTCGTCGCGGAAGAACTTCAGCAGCTTCGCGTAGGCCGGGATGACGTCATCCCGGATGCGCTGCAACGCCTGGCCCTGCAGCGCCTGCGCCTGGTCGGCGGGAATCGTGGCGGGCAGCTGCTTGAACGGCTTGTAGAAGCTGCTCAGGGTGGGGTCCTTGAGCTCCGCCACCGCGGCGATGGAGACGTCGCGCCCGGTGAGCACCTCGCGCGGCACGCTGAAGCCGCGCTTCAGGCCCAGCCGCATGTTGGCGATCTGCTGGTCGAAGTAGGCCGGGATCTGGCCCAGCCGGTCGAGGTACTTGTGGTAGTCATCGACGCTGCGCAGGCGGTTGCCGCCGAGCTCGTAGCCGATGTCCGACCAGAACGCCGAGTCGCTGTTGAACGGCATCTGCCAGGTCCTGAACTTCTGGTCGGCCAGCAGGTTGCCGATCTGCGTGTGGTAGACCTCGAAGTTGACCCGGTTGCCCGGTGACAGCTGCGCCACGTCGATCGCGTCCAGCTGCTTCATCACGCGCTGCCAGTATTCCAGCCGCCGCTGCTGGCTGGCCGCGCCGACGTCGTCGAGCCGGCCATCGTCCGCGGCGCCGGCATCGGCCGTGCCCGGATGACCGGTGCGCCACGCCCATTCGGTGGTGTAGATCTGCTTGAACTGCGCGTCGGCGCCGGTCGCGGCGGCGGCGGCAGGCGCGGCCATGGCCGGGGCCAGCGCGAACATGCCGAAGGCCAGCGCCCAGGCGGCCAGGCGGGGAATCGTGGGGATCATTTTCAACGGACTCCTTGGCAGGACGAGTGGAATCCCGGCCAGACGCGGTGCCATCCGGGCGAGCCTTTCAAGCGTAACGCGCCGGTCGCGGATTGAACACGCGTTCAGCGCAAGTCGAGCGAACCCACGCCGACGGCACGCAGATACGCAGCCAGGCCGCGCTCGGCGCTGTCGGCAAACACCTCGCCGGTCGGCCTGCCCTCGCCGATGCGGTCGGGGCGGAAGTTGCGGAAGTCCGCGCGCAGCCGGCACCACGCGCCCAGCGTCCACTTGCCGCCCCAGAACGACAGGCACAGCGGCTCGACCTCGCGCACGCTGGACTGCCCGGCCTCGTCCCGGTAATCCAGCCGCAGCACCTGGTTGCCGACGATCGCCGCGTGCAGTTCGTCGATCAGTGCGGCGAAATCCTCGCGGTGCTGGTCGCGCCAGACCGGGGCGAAGATGCGCGTGCTGGCTGCGCGCTCGCGCAGATCCGGCGGCAGCACCGCCTCGATCTTCAGCAGCGCCGCCCGCGCGCTCTCGGCCAGGCGCACGCCGGCGAAGGCCCGCACGAAACGCGAACCGACCACCAGGGCCTCGAGCTCGTTGGCGTTGAACATCAGCGGCGGGATGTCCGAACCCTTGCGCAGCATGTAGCCGACGCCGGCCTCGCCCTCGATCGGCACGCCGGACAGCTGCAGGTCGGCCACGTCGCGGTACACCGTGCGCAGCGACACGCCCAGGGTCTGCGCCAGCGCACGCGCCTGCAGCGCGGTGCGCCGACCGCGCAGCGCGTGGATGATGAGGAACAGGCGATCGGCACGGCGCATCCGCACATGATTACCGAGCCGGCGCGCGGCGGCCAGCGTCGAACGTCACGATCGCCGCGGGCGCGCGCTGCCATCGCGGCGGATCACGCCGACTGCGCCGCCACCAGCGCGGCATCGGCGGCGGCGGCGCGCTGCATCGCCGGGCGCGCCAGCACGCGATCGATATAGGCGCGGATCACCGGCAGCTCCGGCACCAGCTTGAACATCACCGTCCAGTTCAGCGCCGTGGCCCACAGCACGTCGGCGGCGCTGAAGGTCTCGCCGAGCAGGTAGGGGCCGCGTTCGAGCTGGTCGGTGAGCGTCTTCAGCATGGTGTCGTAATCGCCGTAGGCGCAGGTCGAGGGCGGCGCGGGCTCGCGCTGCATCGACTTGTCGATCACCGCCGGCTCGAAGCACGAGCCGTAATAGACCATCCAGCGCAGGTACGGCCCGCGCAGCGGGTCGCCGATCGGCGGCGCCAGCCCGGCTTCGGGGTAGAGGTCGGCGAGATACATGAACACCGCCGGCTGCTCGGTGACCAGCGCCTCGCCGTGGCGGATCGCCGGCACCTTGCCCATCGGGTTGACTGCCAGGTACTCCGGCTTGCGCGTGTCGCCGGTCTTGAGGTTGAGCGCATGCAGGTCGTAATCGGCACCGAGCTCCTCCAGCAAGGCGCGGGTGCCGACGGAACGGCTCTGCGGGGCGTGGAAGAAGGTGACGCGGGGCTGGTCCATGGATGGCTCCTGGCGAAGAGGTGGTGGGGTGGTTCAGCGATGCCGCGCGGTGGCCGGCGTGGAGATCGGGGTGGCATGGCGGCCGTCCGTGCCGCGCGGGCGGAAGGCGAACGGGAACCACGTGGCAAACAGGGTACGTCGAGGGCGCGGGGCCGGGTCGACGGCCGGTGGCGGGCCGGACCGCGGCAACCGGTACTGGCCGTCCAGCAGCAGGCCGTGCAGGTACAGCGGGCGATACGCCATCACGGTGCGTTGCAGGAACTTGTTCATCATGCCCTCCCCTAAGCCGCCACCGCTTCGCCGACGCACCAGGGCGGCAGCTGCGCGTGCTTGAACAGGCGGTACCAGTCCTCGCGGTCGGTCGCGCCGTAGAGATCCAGCGTGTGGATCACCTCGCGGGCGAATTCGATGGAGCCCAGGTGGCTGGCGCTGATCACGCCATCGTCGCTGACCGCCAGCACCTCGCTGTCGAACTGCGCCGCGCCACGGTAGCCGGGTAGCTGCGCGAGCTGGCCGGACCAGTTGCCGGTGTGCCGGCGGTGATCGAGCAGGCCGCTGCGGGCCAGCGCCAGCACGCCGCTGTCGATGCCGGCCACCGGCGCGCCGGCGGCATGCACGCGGCCGATCAGCTCCACCGCCGCGCGCCCTTCGTCACGCAGCCACAGGTGGCCGCCGGGCACGATCAGCAAGGCCGCCCGGGCCAGCTCGACCTGCTCCAGGGTCAGGTCGGGGACGACCGCCAGGCCGCCCATCGAGGTCACCGTGGCCGGCGAGAAACCAACCGTGCGCACCTCCCACTCGCCGGGGCGGCGGATCTCGCACAGGGCCAGCGCCGCCTGCCAGTCGGCAAAACCGTCGAACACCATGAAATAGACCGTGTCGCGCATGTCGTGTCCCTCCGTGTTGGAGACACAGCTTGCCGCTCCCCTCCTGCCAACGTGCTGTCAGCAGGGGCCACGCGCCCCGCCTGCCGGCAAATGCGACAATGGGCGTTTCCCCCGCCATGGAGCCGACATGAAGCCCGTTTCGCTGATCCAGTTCCTGATCGAGGAGCGCCGCGCCGGCCACATCAATGCCGAACTCTCGCTGCTGATCGAGGTGGTCGCGCGCGCCTGCAAGCGCATCGCGGTGGCCACCAGCAAGGGTGCGCTGGGCGGCGTGCTGGGCGCGGCCGGCACCGACAACGTGCAGGGTGAGGCGCAGAAGAAGCTGGACGTGATCTCCAACGAGATCCTGCTGGAGGCGAACGCCTGGGGCGGCCACCTCGCCGCCTGCGCCTCGGAGGAGATGGAAGACCCGCAGCAGATCCCGGACGGCTATCCGAAGGGCCAGCACCTGCTGCTGTTCGATCCGCTGGACGGCTCCTCCAACATCGACGTGAACATCTCCGTGGGCACCATCTTCTCGGTGCTGCGCTGCCCGGACGGCGTGACCGAGCCCAAGGCCGCGCACTTCCTGCAGCCGGGCACCACCCAGCTCGCCGCCGGCTACGTGGTGTACGGCCCGGCCACCGTGCTGGTGCTGACCTTCGGCCACGGCACCCACGAGTTCACGCTAGACCGCGAGGTGGGCAGCTTCGTCCTCAGCCGGCGCGCCGTCCGCATCCCGGAACAGGCCACCGAGTTCGCCATCAACATGTCCAACCAGCGCCACTGGCAGGCACCGATGCAGCGCTACGTCGACGAACTGCTGGCCGGCAGGACCGGCCCGCGCGGCAAGGATTTCAACATGCGCTGGGTCGCCTCGATGGTGGCCGACGTGCACCGCATCGTGACCCGCGGCGGCGTGTTCTATTACCCGCTGGATGCCAAGATCGAGAAACAGGGCGGCAAGCTGCGGTTGATGTACGAGGCCAACCCGATGGCCTTCATCATCGAGCAGGCCGGCGGCGCGGCCACCACCGGGCGCCAGCGGATCATGGAGGTGCAGCCCACCGGCCTGCACCAGCGCGTGCCGGTGTTCCTGGGTTCGAAGGACGAGGTCGAACTGGCCACCCGCTACCACCTCGAAGCCGACGGCGCCGCATGACGCTTCGCCGCCTGCTGCCCCTGCTGGCCACGCTGCTGCTCGGCGCCTGCTTCCACGCGCGCAAGCCGGCGCCGGCGCCGGTCGTCGTGCCGCCGCCGAAGATCGGCCTGGCCCTCGGCGGCGGCGCGGCGAAGGGTTTCGCGCACATCGGCGTGATCAAGATGCTCGAGGCCAGCGGCATCCACCCCGACGTGGTCGCCGGCACCAGCGCCGGCAGCGTGGTCGGCGCGCTGTACGCCAGCGGCATGGACGCGTTCGCGCTGCAGCAGACCGCGGTCGGCCTCGATGAGGCGAAGATCCGCGACGTGCGGCTGTTCTCCGGCGGCCTGGTGCAGGGTCAGGCGCTGCAGGACTACGTCAACCAGCTGGTGCGCCAGCAGCCGATCGAGCGGTTGAAGCTGCCGTTCGCCGCCGTCGCCACCGAACTGGAGACCGGCAGGCGCACCGTGTTCGGGCGCGGCAACACCGGCCGCGCGGTGCGCGCCTCCTCCAGCATCCCCGGCGTGTTCGAGCCGGTGGAAATCCACGGCAAGCACTACGTCGACGGCGGCGTGGTCAGCCCGATCCCGGTCGACGCGGCGCGCCAGCTCGGCGCCGATTTCGTGATCGCGGTGGACATCTCCGCCGCGCCCGACGGCACCAACCCGAGGGACATGATGGGCATCGTGGGCCAGTCGCTCGACATCATGGGCCGACAGCTGGCGGCGCAGGAAAGCGCGCGCGCCGAGGTGGTGATCCGGCCCGACCTCACCGGCATCGGCCCGACCGATTTCGAGCAGAAGAACCAGGCCATCCTGGCCGGCGAGAAGGCCGCGCTGGCGGCGATCCCCGCGATCCGCGCCAAGCTGGCGGCGCTGGCCGCCGCGCGCCAGGCCGCCGCCACGCCCTGACGCGCGCGGCGCGGCACGCATGTCCTCCTGCACTTGGCGTGCGGCGCAGGCGGTTGTAGGTTCGGCGGATTCCCCGCAGGAACCCGCCCCCATGCCCAAGCGCGCGCACCTCATCGCTCCCCTGTCGCTGCTGTGTCTGGCCCTGGCGCCGCACGCGCCCGCCGCCACGCCCGCGGTGGACCCGCGCATCGAGCAGGTGCTGACCGAACTGGGCAAGGCGCAGGCGATCCAGGCCACCGCGATCTCGCCGGACGGCAGGCAGCTCGCCTGGGTGATCCGGCGCGACGACAAACCGGCGATCGAGGTGGCGAATGCGGACGGCAGCCACGCGCGCCGCGTGAGTGCGGCGGCCACGCCGGGCAGCTGTGCCGAATCCGGCATCGCCTGGGCGCCCGACTCGCGCCATCTCGCCTTCGTGTCCAACTGCCACGTCGACCTCACCAGCACCAAGGTGATGCAGAACGACATCTACCTGGCCGACACCCGCGGCAGCGCGGCGCCGCAGCGGCTGGCTGCGCTGAAAGGCTACGTGCGTGCGCTGCAGTGGACCGACGACGGCAAGTCGCTGGGCTTCCTCTACGTGGCCGGCGCCACCCGCCACGCCAGCGCGGTGGCCGCGGCCAAGCGGCCCGCGGGCGAGATCGGCGTGAGCGGCGTCGAGGTGCAGCGCGTGGCCAGCCTCGAGGTGGCCAGCGGCACCCTGCGCGAGCTGACGCCCGCCGACATGTACGCGTACGAGTTCGACTGGTCGCCGGACGGTTCGCGCATCGCCTACACGGCAGCCCGGCCGCCGGGCGACGACAACTGGTGGATCGCGAAACTCTACGTGCAGCCGGCACGGGCCGACGCCGCCGCGACGGTGCTGGTCGATCCGGCCGGCACCGCCAGCGGCTCGCTGCACGGCCTGCAGATCGCGCTACCGCGCTGGTCGCCGGACGCCACGCGGATCGCCTTCATCGGCGGCCTGATGAGCGACCAGGGCGCCACCGGCGGCGACATCTACGCGGTGCCCGCCGGCGGCGGCGCGCTGGTCGATCTCACCCCCGGCATCAAGGTCACGCCGAGCTGGCTGCGCTGGACCTCGCCGCAGTCGATGCTGGTCAGCCAGATCAGCAACGGCCAGAGCCAGCTCGCCGATTACGCGGTGTCGGCCACGGCCGCGCGACAGCGCCGCGTGCATTTCACCGTGCCGGCCAGCATCGGCGACGGCAGCGCGGCGATGGCGATGTCGCTGTCGGCCGACCTCAAGCGCGTCGCCTTCCTGCAAAGCTCGTACGCGCGCGCCAGCGAGGTGCACGCCGGCGCGCTGGGCAACACGCCGCCGCCGGCGGTGACCGCGTTCAACGCCGGGCTCAAGCCTGCATGGGGCAAGGCGGAGTCGGTGGAGTGGAACAACGAGGGCTTCCACGTGCAGGGCTGGCTGCTGTATCCGGCCCACTACGACCCGAAGAAAACCTACCCGATGGTGGTGGTGGTGCATGGCGGCCCGGCCAGTGCGGTGATCCCGCGCTGGCCCGGCGTGGGCTACGGCGCCGCGCCGCTGTCCGCGCTGGGCTATTTCGTGTTCCAGCCGAACCCACGCGGCAGTTTCGGCCAGGGCGAGAAATACGTGCAGGCCAACCGCAAGGACTTCGGCTACGGCGACCTGCGCGACATCCTCGCCGGCGTCGACGCGGTGGAGCGGAAAGTCCCGGTCGACGACAAGCGGCTCGGCCTCACCGGCTGGAGCTACGGCGGCTTCATGAGCATGTTCGCGCCGACCCAGACCCAGCGCTTCCGCGCCGTGGTCGCCGGCGCCGGCATCTCCAACTGGCAGAGCTACTACGGCCAGAACCTGATCGACCAGTGGATGCCGCCGTTCTTCGGCGCCAGCGTCTACGACGATCCGGCCGTCTACGCGAAAAGCTCGGCGATCAACTTCATCAAGCAGGTGAAGACGCCGATGCTGATCGTGGTCGGCGACCGCGACGCCGAATGCCCGGCGCCGCAGTCGTTCGAGATGTGGCACGCGCTGCGCGCGCAGGGCGTGCCGACCTCGCTGGTGGTGTACCCGGACGAGGGCCACCACTTCGTCGACCCCGCGCACCAGCGCGACGTGCTGCAGCGCGCGCTGGAATGGTTCGGCAAGTACCTGCCGGCGGCGGACTGAGCCGGTCGATCGCCCCGCGCGTCACGACTCCGGCGGGTCGCGCCGGCGCGTGTGCGTCACCGCGCCGATGATGCCGGCGCCGAGCAGCACCACGGCACCGGCCACGATCCACTGGGTGGGCACGTGCAGCAGGTAGGCGACATACACCAGCCCGCCGATCACCACGAGCATGCCGATCAGGTAAAGCGCGAATGAGGACATGGCGGTCTCCGTCGGTACGGCGCCTGGCGCCGGCGTCGCTCATTGGACAGGCGCGGCGATCAGCGCCCCGTGAAACGGGCCGCGCCGGCGCGCCGATGCGTTGACGCGCCCTTGCCGCCGGCCGCTCCATGCTGGGTCGCCAAGCAGCGGAGGCCAGCGTGAGCGAATCGATCAGCCCGTCGCGGTATGCCCGGATCGGCGCCTTCCTGCTGCGTTACCGCAAGGCCGGGCTGTTCAACGGACTGGAGCTGGATCTGCAGGAGGCCGCGCTGGCACGGGACGCCAGGCCGGTCGCGCCCGGCCAGCCGGAGCAGTTCGTCGACGAGCTGGAGGCGCTCGGCCCCACCTTCATCAAGGTCGGCCAGGCGCTGTCGACCCGGCCGGACATGGTGCCGCCAGCGTACCTCGATGCGCTGGAGCGGATGCAGGACAACGTGGCGCCGGTGCCGGTGGCCGAGATCAAGGCCGTGGTGGAGGCCGAGCTGGGCGCGCGCATCGGCGTGCTGTTCGGCAGTTTCGACGACGAGCCGCTCGCCGCCGGCTCGATGGCCCAGGTGCACGCGGCCACCCTGCGCGACGGCCGCGAGGTGGTGGTCAAGGTGCAGCGGCCGCATATCGCGCAGACCCTGCGCGACGACCTGGCGATCCTGGAGAAGCTCGCCGGCGCGGCCGACCAGCTCACCGAGATGGGCCGCCGCTACGGCTTTTCCGAATGGGTGCGCGAGCTGCGCCACAGCCTGGCCAACGAGGTCAACTTTGCGCTGGAGGCAGACAACCTGCGCCGCTTCGCCGCCAACCTGCGCGGCTACCGCCACCTCTACGTACCGCAGCCGCTGGACGATTTCACCACCGCGCGCGTGCTGACGATGGACCGCGTGCGCGGCATCAAGGTCACCCACGTGCCCCCGGTGCGGCGACTGGAGCATCCGTTGCAGCAGCAGGCGCAGGAGCTGCTGCGCGCCTACCTCGACCAGGTGTTCGTGCACGGCCTGGTGCACGCCGACCCGCACCCGGGCAACGTGCTGCTGATGGACGACCAGCGCCTGGCGCTGTTCGACCTGGGCATGGTGGCGCGGCTGCCGCCGCATACCCGACACAGCCTGCTCAAGCTGATGCTCGGCGCGATCAGTGGCAACAGCGAGCAGGTCGGCGAGATCAGCGAAGCCATGGGCACCGCGCTGCAGGACTTCAGCCACAGCCACTACCGCCGCTGCGTCGACCAGCTGGTGTCGGGCTACGCCGGGCTTCAGGGCGCCAGCCGCCAGTTTTCCGAGGGCCGGCTGATCCTGGAACTGACCCGCGTCGGCGCCGCCTGCGGCCTGCGCCCGCCACCGGAGCTGACCATCCTGGGCAAGACCCTGCTCAACCTCGAGGCGGTCACCACCGCGCTGGACCCGGCGCTGGACACCCGCGCCGTGGTCGAGCAGCACCTGCAACAGATGATGCGGCGACAGGCGCTGGGCTCGCTGTCGCCGGCCAACCTGGCCAGCGAATGGCTGGACCTGCAGGAACTCGCCCGGCGCACGCCGCAGCACATGGGCGCGATCCTGCGCACGCTGGCGGAAAACCGCCTGCGCGTGCGCATCGACGGACTGGAAGAATCGCGCATGATGGAAAGCCTGCAGAAGATCGCCAACCGCATCGCCACCGGCGTGATCATCGCCGCGCTGGTGATCGGCGCCGCGCTCACCGCCCGCCTCCCCGGCGGCATCCGCCTGTTCGGCCTGCCGCTGCTGTCCGCCCTGTTCATCCTCGTCGCCGCCGTGCTCGGCGCCGGCCTGATCCTCAGCGCCCTGCGCCGCGACCGCAAGGTCGACCGCGCGGCGGACCGGATGCCGGATTGATCGAGGGGTTCAAAACAACTCGCCTTGCGGCGACGCCTTGCGCGGCGGCACGAAGCGCGAGGTGTCGAGGATGAGCTCGCGGACGCGGGTGAAGCCGTGTTTGCGGCAGGCGAGTTCGAAGCGTTTGCGCAGGAGGTCGGCGAACACGCCCGAGCCGTGCATGCGGGTGGCGAAGTTGCTGTCGTAGTCGCGGCCGCCGTTCATCTGCTGCAGCAGGCTCATCACGTGGTCGGCGCGCTGCGGTGCGTGCAGGGCCAGCCATTCGCGGAACAGCGCCTTCAGCTCCCAGGGCAGGCGCAGCGTGGTGTAGCCGGCGCTGCGGGCGCCGGTATCGAAGGCCTGGGCCAGCACCGCTTCCATGTCCTTGTCGTTGAGCGCGGGGATGATCGGTGCCACCAGCACGCCGACCGGCACGCCGGCGTCGGCCAGCGTGCGGATCGCCTGGATGCGCCGGTGCGGCGCGCTGGCGCGCGGTTCGAGTTTCGCGGCGAGACGGTTGTCCAGCGAGTTCACCGAGACGAGGACCTGGACCAGCCCTTCGCCCGCCATCGGCGCCAGCAGGTCGAGGTCGCGCTCGACCAGCGCGTTCTTGGTCACGATGGTGCACGGGTGGTGGCACTCGGCCAGCAGCTGCAGCGCCGCGCGGGTGAGGCGCCACTTCTTCTCGATCGGCTGGTAGGGATCGGTGTTGCTGCCGATGTTGATCGGGCTGACCTGGTAGCCCGGCCTGGCCAGCTCCGCGCGCAGGACCTCGGCCAGGTTGCCCTTGGCGCGGATCTTCGTTTCGAAATCCAGCCCGGGCGACAGGTTGAGGTAGCTGTGCGAGGGCCGCGCGAAGCAGTAGATGCAGCCGTGCTCGCAGCCGCGGTACGGGTTGATCGCCTGGCTGAAGGCGATGTCGGGCGAGTCGTTGCGGTTGATCACGCTCTTCGCGCGTTCGTCGGTAACGCAGGTGGGCGGGCGCGGGACGGCCTCGTCGAGCAGTGCGCTCTGCCAGCCGTCGTCCTCCGCGTGGTGACGGATGCTCTCGAAGCGGCCCTCGGGGTTGCTTGCGGCGCCGCGGCCCTTGATCGCCGCACCCGGCACGACCGGGCCCGGCGGTGGAGGTGGCGTGAAGTCGTCCATCCCGCCAGTCTGCCGCGGCGAGGTCTCAGCCGTCGCGACATCCCGCCCCGCTCACGGCGGCTGCACACGCGACCACGGACGCTAGCGCGGCGCCACCCCCCATCGACCGAAGGAGTTCGCCATGACCGCCACCGGCTTGATCATCCTGCTCATCATCGGCGCCATCGCCGGCTGGCTCGCCGGCGTGATCGTGCGCGGCTTCGGTTTCGGCCTGCTCGGCAACATCGTGGTGGGCATCATCGGCGCCCTGCTCGCCGGCTGGCTGTTGCCGGCGCTGGGCGTGAGCTTCAGCCTGGGCAACCCGATCGTCACCAGCATCGTCTACGCGCTGATCGGCGCGGTGGTGCTGCTGGTGATCATCGGCCTGATCAAACGGGCCTGAATCACCCGCGCGCAAAAAGCGCACGATCCCGTCACCGACCGGCGCACTCCACACGATTGCGACCGCCGCGCTTGGCCCGGTACAGCGCCTCGTCGGCGCGATGCACCAGCAGCGCCGGATCGCCTTGCGCGCAGGGTACCGTGGCGGCCACGCCGAGACTGATGCTGCCGGGCAGCCCCGCCGCGTTCATGGCCTGCTCCACGCGCTGCCGCAGCCGCTCGGCGCGCAAGCGTGCGGATTCGCCGTCGACACCGGGCAGGATCAGCACGAACTCCTCGCCGCCGTAGCGGGCGGCCAGTTCGTCCACGCTCGACACTTCCGTGGCGAGCACGGCAGCCACACGCCGCAACTGCATGTCGCCGACCTGATGGCCGTAACTGTCGTTGAACTGCTTGAAGTGATCCACATCGACCATCACCACCGCCAGCGGCTGGCCGCGTTCGCTGCAGCGTTGCCAACCGCGCAGCAGGGCGCGTTCCATGGCGTGGCGGTTGGCGATGCCGGTCAGTCCATCGACCACCGCCAGCTCGGTGAGCTTGAGATTGGCCGCTTCCAGCTCCACCGTGCGCTCGGCGATGCGGCGTTCCAGTTCACGGTTGCGCAGGTTGACCCTGCGATGGCGAACCCGCAGCGCCAGCGCGACCAGCAGCGCGCCGACCGCCCAGAACAGGGCCTGCACCACGCCGCGCTCGTACCAGAACGGCTGGACCCGCAGCGCGTAGACCAAGGGATCGGCCTGCCGGCCACCGCGGATGCGGGCCTGCAGCTCAAGGCGGTAATCCCCCGGCGGGAGGCGCGGGTAGCTCAGCTCGCGGTTCGCACTCCATTCGGACCACGTTTCGTTCTGGCCGGACAGGCGGTAGCGGAACTCCAGTTCCGGCTCCATCGTCCCCAGCCCGAAGCGAAACGCCACGCCTGAACCGGGCGGCAGCACCTGCGGCTGTGCGGGTTGCAACGGCAGCAGGCGAGACGGCCGTTCCGGTTGGTGCAGCTCGATCCGGTCCAGCCTGGCATGCAGCGGCGTTGGCGCGGTGCGGCCGACATCCGGATCGAACTGCAGCAGGCTGTCCCACGCGACCAGGCGCAGCCGGCCATCACTGTGCAGCCTCACCCGACTGAATCCCGGTACCCGGCTGCTGCTGACCTGCTGCGGGAGGAAGGCGCTCTCGCCGTGGTGGCGCCACCACAGCCAGCGCGTGGTCCAGACGAAGCTGCCCAGCGCGGTGGTGGCGGCCTCCAGTTCCCACGGCCGTTCCAGCCCGGGCAGGGCGGGCAGCCGCGCCGGCACGAAGCGCTCGCCGGCGAGCTTGCGCACGTCGTCGCCGGATATCGCGTACACCGCTTCGTCGATACGCACCAGGTGGGTGCCTTGTTCGCTGCCGGGGGACAAGCCCTGCGCCGGGCCGAAGTGCTGCTGGTCGTGCAGCTGCCCGGTCTGCGGATCGAAGCGCCAGCGCTGCACGCCACCGCGTTCGTCGCCGATCCAGAGCTCGCCGGGCGCGCTCTGCGCCACGCCACTGATGACGCCGACTTTCGAGGGCCAACGCGCAGCCAGCTGCCAGTGCCCGCCACGTTGTACCAGCCACCCCGCCCCATGCTTGCCCAGCGCCAGCATGCGCGTGGCATCGAAGGCCGACGGCAGCAGCTTCTGCATGCTGTCCTCCAGCCACGGGCCGATCAGCCGACGCGGCTGTTGCGCGCCAGGCTCCAGCACCATGACGCCGAGCCGGTCGGCGACCAGCAGCCCGGCATCGGTTCCCTGCAGCGCGAAGGCTTCCCGTCGCGTGTTCGACCACGGCTGCGGCAGGAAACGTGGCACGCTGCCCGGGCTCGCCGGTTCGGCGCGCCACACCCCGAGTGCCGCCACCCACAGGGCGCCGTCGTACCAGGCGCTGTCATACAGCCGGTTCATCAGGCCGTGCCGCTGGTCGTAGACGGTCCACGGCGACGGCAGGCGCAAACGGGAAAGCCCGGACTCGCTTGCCGTCCACAGGCCGCCCTCGTGGTCCAGGCCGAAGCCGTCCAGCGTTCCCCGGGTCGGCCGGAAGCTGTCAAGCAGATGCAGGTCGGCCGAGAAGCGCATCAGCGCGCCGTCGTAGCCGCCGAACACGAAGTCGCCATCGGGCAGGCGGATACTGCTGTACGGCGCATGGGCGGCAAAGGCCGCATCCGCGTCGCCGGCCAGCTTGCGCACACCGTTGGCATCGCCAAAGTGGAAACCGTCGCTGGCCGCGTACAGCAGTCCGCCCTGCCATGCCCATATGCCGGAGAGACGCAGGCGATCCAGCGTCTTCGTGCCCGGCAACGGCACCGTGCCGGTGTCCTGGACGCGGCATATGCCGGTGCCGGCGACCTGGACGTAGAGCTCGCCGCCGGCCACGAACAATTGCAGCGCGGAGCCCGCGGGCAGTTGCTGCCGCGCGGTGCTGCCATCGCGCCGCAGCAGATACAGCGTGCTTCCACTCTTGACCACCACGCCACGCGACGTTTCCAGCAGCCCGTAGAAGTCGGACGGCGGCAACGGCGCGCCATCGTCATCGGTGAACTTCGGCCACAGGTCGATGAAGTGCAGGCTGCCGTCCGCCTCGCGGCGCAACTCGCCCAGCACGCCGCTGCCGCCGACATAGAGCCGGCCATCGGAAGCCGCCAGCAACGTGTATGCCGGTGCCCGGCGCGGCAGTTCGAACAGTTCCCACCGGCCGCTGCGGAACACCATCACGCCTTCGCTGCTGCCGACGTAAAGCGTACCCCGCGCATCGGCCGCGATGTCCGAATAGAAAGGCGCGGCCGGGAGATCGCCGACACCGAAATGCCGCACCAGCGGCAGTCCGTGGATGGCCGTGCCGGCCTGCGCCACCTGCAACATCAGCCACAATCCGCAGGCGGTCAGTACGTGCGTCCAGCAGGGGCTCTTCGTCTTCGCCCGGCGTGCATCAGGGCGAAACATGGCGATCCGGCGAGGCATGACGCATGCTAGCAGTTGGCGATCCGGTGCCGGCAACCCATCGCGCGCGCGTCGGTGAATGTCCGCCTGTACCGGCCTGGCCCCGATATGCTTCGGGCGCCACGATGGGCGGCGACAAAAAAGCGCAGCGGCTCACGCCGCTGCGCTTTCTCTTGCAGCCGCGACGCGGCTCAGGCGCGGATGTCGACGTCCTTGGTCTCGGCCACGAAGAACAAGCCGATCACGAAGGTCATGGCGGCGATGATCACCGGGTACCACAGGCCCGAGTAGATGTTGCCGGTGAGGGCCACGATGCCGAACGAGACCGAGGGCAGGAAGCCGCCGAACCAGCCGTTGCCGATGTGGTACGGCAGGCTCATCGAGGTGTAGCGGATGTTGGTGGGGAACATTTCCACCAGCCACGCCGCGATCGGGCCGTAGACCATGGTCACGTACAGCACCAGCAGGGTCAGCAGCACCACCAGCATCGGGTAGTTGCTGTTGGCCGGGTCGGCCTTGGCCGGGTAGCCGGCCTCGTCCAGCAGGCTGCCCAGACTGGCGGCGAACTGCTTGCTCTGCGCGGCGAAGTCCGCCTTGGACAGGGCCTTGCCGTCGAATGCGGCGATCGTGTTGCTGCCCACGGTGACCGTGGCCAGCGTGCCGGCGGCGGCCTCCTCGTTGGCGTACGGCACGCCGCGCTTGGCCAGCGTGCTCTTGGCGATGTCGCACGAGCTGGTGAACACCGCCGTGCCGGTGGGGTTGATCTGCAGGTGGCAGTCGGCCGGGTTGGCCAGCACGGTGATCGGCGCGCTGGCGCTGGCCGCCTCGATCGCCGGGTTGCCGTAGTGGGTGATGCCCTTGAAGATCGGGAAGTAGGTCAGCGCGGCCAGCAGGCAGCCGGCCAGCACCACCGGCTTGCGCCCGACCTTGTCCGACAGCCAGCCGAACACGACGAAGAACGGCGTGCCGATCAGCAGCGCGGCGGCGATCAGCAGCTGCGTGGTGGTGGCGTCGATGCGCAAGGTGCTGCCGAGGAAGTACATCGCGTAGAACTGGCCGCAGTACCACACCACGGCCTGGCCGGCGGTGGCGCCCAGCAGGGCCAGGATCACCAGCTTGAGGTTGCCCCAGCGCGCGAACGATTCGGTGAGCGGCGCCTTGGAGGTCTTGCCCTCGGCCTTCATCTGCTTGAACACCGGCGACTCGTTGAGTTGCAGGCGGATGTACACCGAGATGGCCAGCAGCAGCGAGGAGAGCAGGAACGGCACGCGCCAGCCCCAGTCGTCGAACTTGTCGCCCAGCAGCCACTTGCAGCCCAGGATCACCAGCAGCGACAGGAACAGGCCGAAGGTGGCGGTGATCTGGATGAAGCTGGTGTACAGGCCGCGTTTGCCTTTCGGCGCGTGCTCGGCCACGTAGGTGGCCGCGCCACCGTACTCGCCACCCAGCGCCAGGCCCTGCAGCATGCGCAGCGCGATCAGGATCACCGGCGCGGCCAGGCCGATCGAGCCGTAACTGGGCAGCAGGCCGACGAAAAACGTGGACAGGCCCATGATCACGATGGTGATCAGGAAGGTGTACTTGCGCCCGACCAGGTCGCCCACGCGGCCGAACACCAGCGCGCCGAACGGACGCACGGCGAAGCCGGCGGCGAACGCCAGCAGGGCGAACACCAGCTGGCTGGCCTCGTTCAGTCCGGAGAAGAACTGGTGGCCGATGATCACGGCGAGCGAGCCGTACAGGTAGAAGTCGTACCACTCGAACACGGTGCCCAGGCTGGAGGCCAGGATCACCCGCTTGTGGCTGACGTCGAGCTTGGCACCGCTGCCTGCGGCGTCAATGGCAGTTGTAGCCATGATGTTCCCCTCCCGAGATAGTGAGATGCCTCTCCCGGAAACCCGCGGAGAAGATGGCAAGGCGCGGACTGTCCCTCGTCGGACCGCACCCCGTCCTCCCGACATGACGGGAGGGTGATCAACGGGCGGCGTACGCGGTACGCCGCCCGAGGTTCAGAAGCGATAAAGCGCGTTGAGGCTGAACTGGTTGCCGCTGGTGGTCCTGCGGTCCGTGCCGTCGGTGGTCGAGTCGAGCTTGTCGTACAGCCACTCGACGCCGAGCTCGTAGGCGCCGGCGCCGTACTGCAGGCTCAGCGCCGTCTGCCGGTTCCTGAGCAGGCCGGTCGAGCCATTGCCCATCCAGGCGATCACGTCGTCGGCGTCGGGCTTGCTGTAGGCGTAGAACGCGTACAGGCTCCAGTTCGGGGTGAAGCCATAGCCGGCCTGCACGAAGCCGCCGCGCTCGCTGATGTCACCGAACTGCGACATCGCGCCGAACACCTGGCCCAGGCCGTTGCCGGTATAGGCCAGGCCCTTGAAGGTCCACGGGCCGGGCTTCCACTGGCCGCCGATCTCGTAGCCGACGCTGTTGATGTCCGAGCGCACCGGCGTGGGCGCGGTACCGCCCACGCCGCTCAGGTCGACCTTGCTGTAGTGCGCGGCGAAATACGCCAGCCAGGTCTTGTCCTGCACGTGCAGGCGGGCCTCGACCTGCGGGCGGAAGCCGGCGTTGCCGGCGGTGAGGTAGTTGACGTTGTTGCCGGGCCCGTTCCAGGTGCCTTCGAACGCGCCCACGTCCAGCCGCCACTGCGCGCCGGTGCTGCCGTGGTTGAGGTCCTGCATCACCACCACGCCGGGGAAGCGCCAGCCGCCGTAGCCGGAACCGAAGC
>JBDZVT010000058.1:0-5321 GCA_040255835.1 Lysobacteraceae bacterium | reverse complement strand
GCCGGCTGCGACAGCGCATGGGTGTCGAAGCCGATGAACAGCGGGCCGTCGATGCCCTTGGATTTGCGGTACTCGCAGATCGCCTGGGTGATCGCCAGGATGTGCCACTCGTTGAAGCTGCCCTGCAGCGAGCTGCCGCGATGGCCGGAGGTGCCGAATGCCACGCGCTGCGCGGGCACCGACGGATCGGGCCGGGTGTCGGCATAGGCGGCGAGCAGCTTCGGCACGTCGACCAGGATGGACTTCGGCGCCGGCTTGCCGGCGAGCGGGCTGATGTTCTGGCTCATGGTTGCTCGGGAATCGTGCGATGGGGATGTGCGAGTACCCGGAGCGCACCTTGTGCGCGATGCTCTCCGTCACCTCGCGAAAGGCATCGCGCACTTCGGTGCGCTGCTACAAGGGGAGGCGTCAGGTGTGGCCGTCGCGCAACTGGCGGTAGCGGCGGATCAGGGTGTTGGTGGAGCTGTCGTGGGCGAGCTTCGGCTCGTCGGTGGCGGTCAGCTCGGCGATGGTGGTCTTGGCCAGCTGCTTGCCCAGTTCCACGCCCCACTGGTCGAACGAGTCGATGTTCCAGATCACGCCCTGTACGAACACGCTGTGCTCGTACAGCGCGATCAGGCTGCCCAGCACGCGCGGGGTCAGGCGCTGGGCGAGGATCGTGCTGCTGGGCCGGTTGCCGGGGAAGGTGCGGTGCGGCGCCAGCGCCGCGTCGGTGCCGGCGGCGCGCACTTCCTCGACGGTCTTGCCGAAGGCCAGCGCCTCGCCCTGGGCGATCAGGTTCGCCATCAGCAGGTCGTGCTGCTCGCCCAGCGGGTTGAGCGTCTGCGCGAAGCCGATGAAGTCGCACGGCACCAGCCGCGTGCCCTGGTGGATCAGCTGGTAGAACGAGTGCTGCCCGTTGGTGCCCGGCTCGCCCCAGTAGATCGGCCCGGTGGCGTAGTCCACCGCCGCACCGTCCAGGGTGACGCGCTTGCCGTTGCTCTCCATGGTGAGCTGCTGCAGATAGGCGGGGAAGCGCTTGAGGTACTGCTCGTAGGGCAGCACGGCGACGGTGGCGGCATCGAGGAAGTTGTTGTTCCAGATCGCCAGCAGGCCCATCAGCACCGGCAGGTTGCGCTCGTACGGCGCGTGGCGGAAATGCTCGTCCATGGCGTGGAAGCCGGCCAGCATCTCGCGGAAATGCTCCGGCCCGACCGCCAGCATGGTGGACAGGCCGATCGCCGAATCCATCGAGTAGCGCCCGCCGACCCAGTCCCAGAAGCCGAACATCTGCGCGGTGTCGATGCCGAACTTCGCCACTTCGGCGGCATTGGTGGATACCGCCACGAAGTGTTTCGCCACCGCCTGCTCGTTGCCCAGCGCGGCGACGCACCACTGCCGCGCCGCGTGCGCGTTGGTCAGCGTCTCCAGCGTGGTGAAGGTCTTGGAGCAGACGATGAACAGCGTCTCGGCGGCATCCAGGTCGCGCGTGGCCTCGACGAAATCGGTGCCGTCGACATTGGAGACGAAGCGGAAGCACATGTCGCGCCGGCTGTAGTCGCGCAGCGCCTCATACGCCATCACCGGGCCGAGGTCGGAGCCGCCGATGCCGATGCTGATCACGTTGCGGATCGGCTTGCCGCTGTGCCCGCGCCACTCGCCGCGGCGCACGCGCTCGGCGAAGGCGGCCATGCGGTCGAGCACCGCGTGCACGTCGGCGACCACGTCATGGCCGTCCACCTCGATGCGTTCACCACCTGGCGCGCGCAGCGCCACGTGCAGCACGGCGCGGTCCTCGGTGCGGTTGATCCGCTCGCCGCGGAACATCGCCGCGGTGCGCTCCGGCAGGTGGCAGGCCAGCGCCAGTTCGCGCAGCAGGCGCAGCGTGTCGGCGTCGACGCGCTGCTTGGAGTAGTCCAGGTACAGCCCGACATCCTCCAGCGCGAACGTCTCGCCGCGCCGCGGATCGTCGGCGAACAGCTGGCGCAGGTGCTTGCGGCCGATGACGGCGGCGTGCTGCCGCAGCGCCTGCCAGGCCGGCAGTGTGGTCGGCAGGGGCTGGTTCATGACATCGTCGGTCCCTGGCCCTTGTCGCCCAGTGCCGCGGCCTTGTCGGCGATCCGCTGCAGCAGCTGGTTCCACGATTTGACGAAGGCGTCGGCGCCGTCGCGCTGCAGCTTGTCCGCCAGCGCGTCGACGTCCACCCCGGCCTCGGCGATCTTGCGCACCACCGCGTCGGCGTCGCCGCCGTCCAGCGGCATCACGCCGTCGAGCTGGCCGTGCTCGGCGAACGCATGCAGGGTCTTCTCCGGCATCGTGTTGATCGTGTTGGGCGCGGCCAGCGTGCTGATGTACAGCGTGTCGGAGGCTTTCGGGTCCTTGGTGCCGGTGCTGGCCCACAGCAGGTGCTGCGGCTGGGCGCCGGCGGCGGCGAGCTTCTGCCAGCGGTCGGAGGCCAGCAACTGGCGGTAGGCGCGATAGGCCTGTCGCGCCACCGCGATGCCGAGCTGGTTGTGCATCGCCTCGGGCAACTGCTCGTTGGCGGCCACGTCCCAGCGGCTGACGAACAGCGAGGCCACCGAGCGCACGCGCGGGTCCAGCCCCGCCTCGATGCGCCGCTCGATGCCGCGCAGGTACGCCTGCGCCGCGGCTTCGTACTGCGCGCAGGAGAACAGCAGGGTCACGTTGATCGGGATGCCGAGGAAGATCGACTCCTCGATCGCGCCCACGCCTTCGGGCGTGCCGGGGATCTTGACGAACAGGTTGTCGCGCTTGCCGGCGGCGTGGATCTGCCTTGCCGCGGCGATCGAGCCGGCGGTGTCGGCCGCGAGCAGCGGCGAGACTTCCATCGACACCCAGCCGTCCACCCCGCCGGTGCGCTGGTACACCGGCGCGAACAGGTCGGCGGCGCGGCGCAGGTCCTCCAGCGCCAGCTCGGTGAACAGCTTCTCGCCGGAAAGCCCGGCCAGGGTCTTGGCGTGGATGCCGGCGTCGTAGGCGTCGCCGTCGCCGATCGCCTTGTCGAAGATGCTCGGGTTGGAGGTCAGCCCGGTGATCGAATCCTCGTTGATGTAGCGCGCCAGGGTGCCGTCGTCGAGCAGGGTGCGGGTGATGTTGTCCAGCCACAGGCTCTGGCCGAGGTCGTGCAGTTGTCGGGTCGCTTTCATGCTTGCTCCAGGGATTCCGGTTCGATGTGTCGATCGCCCTGCCGCCGGCGCGTTCAATCGGCCGCGAGCGCGATGACGGGCGCGCTCGGCAGGAAGTCTTCAAGCTTACGCCCGCGCAACTCGCCGATGCACGCGATGGTGTGGTCCGGCGGCGGCTCGATGTGCTCGTGTTCACCGGCGGCGTAATGGCCCTGGCGCACGAACACGGTGGTGAGGCGCGGCCCCAGCTGGCGCTTCATGTCCGCCAGCAGCTGCGGCTTGTCATCGACCATCACGTAATGGGCGGCCGGGTAGCGCTGCTGCGTGGCCACCAGCATGCGCTGCTTGTGGATGTAGACCAGCACCTCGCCGCGCACCGCCGACCACAGGCCGGACCGGCGGATCTTGTGCGGCTGGAACACGATGTCGCCGTCGGAGAGGATCGCCGTGGGCGCCAGCGAGCGCAGGTGGGCGACGGTCTCCAGCGCATGCGGGTAGAGCCGCTGCTCGAACGGGTACTCCAGCAGGTACTTCGACATCTGCAGCAGCGCCGGTTCGTTGTCCAGGCCGCTACGGAAACGCTGCAGCGCACCCAGGTAGTCGGCGTAGCCGAGCTCGTCGCGCAGCTGGCGGTAGATCGCCCAGTAGCGGTCGCGCTGTTCGCTGCCGAACGCGGTGGCCACGGTGTCGCCGAGCTCGGTGCCGAAGCGGTCGTTGTCCAGCAGGGTGTTGTCCACGTCCAGCAGGAAGGTCAGGGCGGCGGCCTCGCTCATGGCGCGCGCTCCGCGTGGCCGGCCAGCACCGGGTTGTGCCAGCCGCCGTCGGCGGCGATCAGCGCGTCGGCCTGCTTCGGGCCCCAGCTGCCGGGGCGGTAGGGGATCGCCGGGTGATGGTCGGTCAGCACCGGGTCGACCACCTTCCAGGCCGCCTCGACCGCGTCCTCGCGCGTGAACAGGGCGCCGTCGCCGGCCATCGCGTCGCCCAGCAGGCGCTCGTAGGGCAGCTCCTCGCCGGTCTGCTCGTCCATCAGGAACAGCTCGCGCTGGTCGCCGACGAAATCCTTGCCGACGCGCTTGACCCGCGCGGCCAGCGCCATCGCGGTGGTGGGCGATACGCGCAGGCGCAGGTAGTTGGCACGGCCCGGCCCGGTGGCGCTGTCGTCGAACAGCTGCTGCGGCGGCGGCTTGAGCACCACCATGATCTCGGTCGCCGTCTCGGCCAGGCACTTGCCCGAGCGCAGGTACCAGGGCACGCCGCCCCAGCGCCAGGAGTCGATGAACAGGCGCAGCGCGCAATAGGTTTCCACGTCCGAGCCCTTGGCCACGCCCGGCTCCTTGCGGTAGCCGCGGTATTGTCCGCGCACCAGGTCGTCGGGCTTCAGCGGGCGCATCGCCTGGAACACCTTGGCCTTCTCCGCGTGCACTGCCTCGAAGCCCTGGTACGCCGGCGGCTCCATCGCCAGCAGCGCCACGATCTGCATCAGGTGGTTCTGGATCACGTCGCGCAGGCAGCCGGCGCCGTCGTAGAACGCGCCGCGCCCCTTCACCCCGAACTGCTCGGCCAGGGTGATCTCCACGCTGGCGATGTGGTTGCGGTTCCAGATCGGTTCGAGGAAGGAGTTGGCGAAGCGGAAGTACAGCAGGTTCATGATCGCTTCCTTGCCCAGGAAGTGATCGATGCGGAAGATCGCGTCGTCGGGGAACACCGAGCGCAGCGTGCGGTTGAGCGCGCGCGCGGAAGCGAGATCATGGCCGAACGGCTTCTCCACCACCACCCGCGCGTCGTCCGCGCAGCCGGCCTGCTGCAGCCCCTTGACCACCGTGCCGAACAGGCCGGGCGGGATCGCCAGGTAGTGCAGCGGCCGCTTCGCCTTGCCCAGCGCCTGGCGCAACTTGGCGAAGGTCTCCGGGTCGGCGTAGTCGCCGTCGACGTACTGCAGCCGTGCCGAAAGCTTGTCGAACACCGCCTTGTCGAACTTCTCGCCGTGCTCCTTGGCCGCCTGCCGCACGCTGTCGAGCGCGCGCTGGCGCAGCTGCTTCACCGTCCAGCCGGACTTGGCGACGCCGATCACCGGCACCTCCAGGTCGCCGTCGCGCGTCATCGCCAGCAGCGCGGGGAAGACCTTCTTGTAGGCCAGGTCGCCGGTGGCGCCGAAAAAGACCAATGCGTCCGAGCGGGATGTTGCCATCGCGGGAG
>JBDZVT010000033.1:0-29489 GCA_040255835.1 Lysobacteraceae bacterium | reverse complement strand
CCACGACGCTGACCTCGGCCGGTGCGATCACCGAAGGCGCCGCTGGCGTCATCACTGCCGGCACCCTGACCGGCAGCTCGACCGGCGGTACCACCCTCAACGGCGCCAACCAGGTGGGCAGCTTGGGCAGCTTCACGGCGGCGAGCTTCGCCCTGACCAACGCGCAGGCATTGGCCGTCACCGGCACAGTGGACGGTGGTGCGGGCACGCTGCTGAAAACCACCAGCGGCAATCTGACGCTGAACGGCGCAGTGAAGGGCGCCGCCACCACGCTGACCTCGGCCGGTACGATCAGCCAGAGTGCCACCGGCATCATAACCGCCGGTACCCTGACCGGCAGTTCGGCCGGCGGCACCACGCTGAACGCCGCCAACCACGTCGGGAACCTGGGCGCGTTCACCACCGGCGGCGACTTCGCCTTCAACAATGCGCAAAGCCTGACGGTGAACAACGCGCCGTCGGCCAATGGCGGCGCGGGCGACCTCACCTTGACGACGACCGGGGCGAGCTCGGACCTGATCCTGAGCAGCAACCTGATCGGCAACACGGTCACCCTGGGTGCGGGCCGCAACATCAGCCAGACGGGCGGTGCGATCACCGCCACCACCTTGACCGGCAGCTCGGTCGGCAGCACCACGCTCAATGGTGCCAACCAGATCGGCACGCTGGGCAGCTTCACGGCGGCAAACCTTGCGCTGACCAACGCGCAGGCGCTGACGATAACCGGAGCAGTCGACGGCGGCGCCAGCACCGCGCTGAAAACCACCGCCGGCAATCTGGCAATCAATGGTGCGGTGAAGGGCACGACCACGACGCTGAACTCGGGCGGTGCGATCACGCAGAGTGCCGGGGGCATCATCACCGCCGGCACGCTGACCGGCAGTTCGACCGGCAGCACCACGCTGAACGCCGCCAACCACGTCGGGAACCTGGGCGCGTTCGCCACCGGCGGCGACTTCGCCTTCAACAATGCGCAGAGCCTGACGGTGAACAACGCGCCGTCGGCCAACGGCGGCTTGGGCAACCTCACCTTGACGACGACCGGGGCGAGCTCGGACCTGGTCCTGGCGAGCACCTTGACCGGCAACACCGTGAGCCTCGGTGCCGGCCGCAACATCAGCCAGACGGCCGGCGCGATCCAGGCCACCACGCTGACCGGCAGCTCGGTCGGCAGCACCACGCTCACCGGCGCCAACCACATTGGCAGCTTGGGCAGTTTCACGGCCGCGAACCTTGCGCTGACCAATGCGCAGGCGCTGGCGGTGACCGGGCCGGTGGATGGCGGTGCCAGTACCGCGTTGAAGACCACCGCGGGCAACCTGGCGATCAACGGGGCGGTGAAGGGCACGACCACGACGCTGACCTCGGCCGGTGCGATCACCGAAGGCGCCGCTGGCGTCATCACTGCCGGCACCCTGACCGGCAGCTCGACCGGCGGTACCACCCTCAACGGCGCCAACCAGGTGGGCAGCTTGGGCAGCTTCACGGCGGCGAGCTTCGCCCTGACCAACGCGCAGGCATTGGCCGTCACCGGCACAGTGGACGGTGGTGCGGGCACGCTGCTGAAAACCACCAGCGGCAATCTGACGCTGAACGGCGCAGTGAAGGGCGCCGCCACCACGCTGACCTCGGCCGGAACGATCAGCCAGAGTGCCGCCGGCATCATAACCGCCGGCACGCTGACCGGCAGTTCGACCGGCGGCACCACGCTGAACGCCGCCAACCACGTCGGGAGCCTCGGCGCGTTCACCACCGGCGGCGACTTCGCCTTCAACAATGCGCAGAGCCTGACGGTGAACAACGCGCCGTCGGCCAACGGCGGCTTGGGCAACCTCACCTTGACGACGACCGGGGCGAGCTCGGACCTGGTCCTGGCGAGCACCTTGACCGGCAACACCGTGAGCCTCGGTGCCGGCCGCAACATCAGCCAGACGGCCGGCGCGATCCAGGCCACCACGCTGACCGGCAGCTCGGTCGGCAGCACCACGCTCACCGGCGCCAACCACATTGGCACGCTGGGCAGCTTCAGCGCGGCCGGGTTCAACCTGTCCAACGCGCAGGCACTGGCGGTGACCGGGCCGGTCGACGGCGGCGCCAGCACGACGCTGGCGACCACCGCGGGCGACCTGGCGATCAACGGGGCGGTGAAGGGCACGACCACGACGCTGACCTCGGCCGGTGCGATCATCGAGGGCGCCGCCGGCAGCATCACGGCCAACCTGCTGACCGGCCATTCGGTCGGCAACACCACCCTGGATGGCGACAACCACATCAACATCCTGGGCAGCTTCAGTGCGGACTTCAGCCTGACCAACGGCCAGACGCTGACGGTCGACGGGCCGCTCGATGGTGGCCCCGCCGTGGCGCTGACCACGACGGCCGGCGACCTGATCATCAACGGCCCCATCAGTGGCACGACCACCGCGCTGACTTCGGCCGGCGCGATCATCGAAGGTACCGATGGCGTGATCACCGCCGACACCCTGAGCGGCAGCTCTGCCGGCAGCACCAGCCTGCTGGGCGCCAACGAGGTAGCCGCACTGGGCACGTTCACCACCGGTGGCGACTTCGCCTTCAACACCACCCGGACCCTGACGGTGAACGACGCTCCCTCGGCCAACGGTGGCGCGGGCAACCTCACCCTGACGACGACCGGGGCGAGCTCGGACCTGATCCTGGCGAGCTCCCTGGCCGGCAATACGGTCACCCTGGGCGCGGGCCGCAACATCAGCCAGACGGCCGGCGCGATCACGGCGACCATGCTGACCGGCAGCTCGGTCGGCAGCACCACGCTGACCGGCGCCAACCGCATCGGCACGCTGGGCAACTTCAGTGCGGCGGGCTTCAACCTGGCCAACGCGCAGGCGCTGGCCGTCACCGGCCCGCTCGACGGCGGGACCAGCACCACGCTGAAGACCACCGCGGGCGATCTGGCGATCAACGGGGCGGTGAAGGGCGCGACCACGACGCTCACTTCGGCGGGTGCGATCACCGAAGGGGCCGGTGGCGCGATCACCGCCGGCACCCTCACTGGCAGCTCGGCCGGCGGCACCACGCTCAACGGCGCGAACCGCATCGGCACGTTGGGCAGCTTCGCCGCGGCGAGCTTCGCTCTGAGCAACGCGCAGGCGCTGACGGTGACCGGACCGCTCGATGGCGGCGCCAGCACCACGCTGAAGATCACCGCGGGCGACCTGGCGATCAACGGCGCGGTGAAGGGCGCGACCACGACGCTGACCTCGGCCGGGGCGATCACCGAAGGGACCGGCGGCGCGATCACCGCCGGCACCCTGACCGGCAGCTCGACCGGCGCGACCACGCTCAACGGCGCCAACCGCGTCGGCAGCTTGGGCAGCTTCACGGCGGCGGGCTTCGCCTTCAGCAATGCCCAGGCGCTGGCGGTGGCCGGGCCGGTGAATGGCGGCGCCAGCACCACGCTGACCACTACCGCCGGCGACCTGGCGATCGACGGCACAGTGAGCGGCACGAGCATGATGCTCAACTCCGCCGGCAAGATCACCGAAGGTGCCGGCGGCGTGATCACGGCGGCCACGCTGAGCGGCAACGCCGCCGGTCCCACCGTGCTGGGCAGCGCGGCCTCGCCCAACAAGAACATGGTCGACACGCTGGGCAACTTCACCTCGCTGGCCGGCTTCAGCATGACCAACGACAAGACGCTGACGCTGGCATCCGTCGCCGGCAGCAGCTTCACGGTGAATGCAGGCACCTCGCCGTTCTACCTGTCGGTAACCCACGGCGACCTGTTCCAGCTGGGCACGGCGCCGGTGTATGACGGCGTGGGCGTCTGGGGCTCGACCGGCCGCATGGGCACCGGGTCCAGTCCGATCTACGTGGTGGGCACCGGTCCGCAGAACATTGCCAACGTCGGCCTGCCGCCCGCGTATTTCTACGCGGTGGACAGCAGCGGCAACCTGCTGCCGCTGGGCGGTGGCTTCGCCATCAACGTACCCACCATTTCGGGTGCCGGCAGTGCGCAGAACGGCATCCACGGCGACTCCTACATCGACCCGAGCGTGATTACCGCCAACTACCGTTCGTACGGCATCGTGCCCTCCGGCGTGCGGTTGCCGCCCGACCAGCAGAGCGGTTGCGATCCGGATCAGCCGGACCAGGCTGCCTGCCAGGATCCGGACGCGCTGGGGATGGTCATGCCATGGCCGAACGCGCCGCAGTGACCGGCCCCGGCAGGCTCGGCGCCGGCATCGCGATGGCGATGCTCGCGCTGGGCCTGGCCGGTTCCGGCAAGGCCGCAGGCCAGGCGGCGCCGTCCATCGCGCCGAGGCTGACCGGCGAACTGATCCTCACCCGGCTGGACGCGGCACAACGGGAGCTCGCCGCACAAGCGGCGGCAACGCCCGGCTCCAGCCTGGCGGCAACCAGCCGGAAGCTGGCCGACCTGGGCCAGGATTTGCGCAAGGAGCTGGGCAAGGACCTGGCCAGGCCGATCGACACGCTCGGCAAGGACGAAAAGGCACAGGCCTATCGCGCCGACGCCGTGGTGCAGCGCACGCAGGCCTTCCTGGAAGCGAGCAAGGGTTGCCTGGGCCAGGACATCGCCGCGATGGCCGATGCCCTGGCCCGTACCGTGGCGCTCAAGGCAACGGCTTCCGGCGGATCGAAATCGCCGCCGGTGATCAATGGCGTCGAGACATTGGACCGGCGACCGCTGTTCGTCCTGCATGGCGGCGGCGCCGGGGCGGCGTTCGCGCTGACCGGGGAGAACCTGCTCGACACGCAGTGCGCCAGCCCGGTCGTCACCGCGACCGACGCGCAGGGCAAGCCGCAGGCAGTGCAGCCGCAGGTGACCGGCGTGCTGCCCAACCGCATCGAATTGAAGTTGCCGGCCGGTTCCTTGCCCCCGGGCAGTTACGTGCTCGACGTGGTGGCGCAGCGCAAGGTGTTTCTGCTCGGCTGCACGGCGCAGCCACCGGCTTCGGCCGTGCTGGAAGTGGCGCCCGCGCCGCAGGTGTCGGTGAGTTACTCGCTGACCCAGACCTGCCCGGCACCCGGCGGCGGCCAGGGGCGCGCCATGCCGGCGATCACCGGCGACATGCCGCCCGGCGCCGGCAAGGGCACGGTGGCAAAGTATGTCGCCGTCGACGGTTGCGCCGATCCGCTCAGCTACGCCATCAGTGCGACGGTGACGTTCGGCGACGGGCACAGCAGCAAGGTCGGTCCGATCAGCCAGATCGCCTCGGCCGGCATCACCGCCGGGCTGCCCGGCGGGCTGTCGCTGAGCTGGGACCCCTC
Organism: Lysobacteraceae bacterium; assembly: GCA_040255835.1. GTDB lineage: Bacteria > Pseudomonadota > Gammaproteobacteria > Xanthomonadales > Rhodanobacteraceae > Rhodanobacter. The sequence continues at coordinate 24,218 of JBDZVT010000033.1, read as the reverse complement.
CGTGCACCAGCTCGTGGTGCGCCCCGCGGCCGGCAGCTGCAAGGGCGTCTATTGAGGGGAGGGCGCAGGCCCCGGGTTCCGGCGGGCTACTCGTCTTCCGGCGTGCCCGAGACCACGCGCAGCTCGGAAATGCCGCCCGGGGCGAGATCCCGGAGCAGGTCCATGAAGTCCATGCCGACCAGTCGCTGCGCGCGCCGCAACAGCAGCGGCACCGGGCTGGAGGGTTCACAGCGCGTGTAGTAGTCGCAGATCTCGTCCAGCCGGCGCATCACGTCCTGCGGTCCGGAGATCGGGCCCGAAGCGCGCGCCGCGCCGGGAGCACCCTCGGCGCCGCCTTCGCCGGCCTCGTCACCGCTCGCCTCGGCCGGCAGCCGGCGTGCCAGCTGCGGATCGAGGAATTTCTTCAGCTCGTAGATGTCGCTGAGCAGGTTCTTGAAGTCCGGCCCCATCGTGCCGACGTGATCGGTGAACAGGGCATCGATGGCCTTGGCGTGCTCCAGCGACTCGCTGACCGCGGCGGTGGTCTCGACCAGCTCCTCCTCCGCGCAATCCATGCAGCACGCTTCCATCTCGGTCATGCTGGGCTCGGGTCCCTCGGCGGGCGTGGTCAGCTTCAGCGTGCCGTTGGCGATGCGCAGGTCGCGCAGGGTGAAGCGGCCCATGCGCGGCGATTGAACGAACGGCGTGGTGCGGAAATGACCCAGTACGCTCTGCAGGTTGCTCAGCGGCACCACCGCGTTGACGCGCATCGTCGGGTCGTTGTCGTCTTCCGCGTCCAGCTGCGGGTGCACGGTGTCCCAGAATTGCTCCAGCAGGCCGCGCACCAGCGCCAGGCCCGCGCACCAGCCGGGCATGCCCGAGTTGCGCAGCCAGGCGGTGGTCAGGTGCACCGCCGGGCGCAGGTCCTTCGAGCGCAGCAGGATGGCCTCGGAAAGCTCGGCGACCTTGTCCCAGTCCGGCTCCTCGGCGGCCTTGACCGTATCGCCCACGGCGCGCTCGGCCTTCGGCGCGGCGGCACGCTCCAGGGCGAGAAACTCCGGGTCGTATTCGAGATCCGGTCCGGCCGGCGAGTCGTCGGATACCGGCGCCAGCAGCGGCTCCAGGTTGTATCGCGCCATGGATCTCCCCCCGTGGTCGAATGGTCGTCGCATTATCGCCCATTGGCGAGACAAAACCACCGGGCGCAAGCACCCGGATCAGCGTGTGAAGCGTCGCACCCAGGCCACGTAGCTGTCGACGAAGCCCTGCAGGAACTTGCGCGTGCCGTCATTGGCGATGCTGCCGTCGTCGGCGATCAGGTCGTCCTTGAAATGGATGAACACCTCCGGCTGGGTCAGCGTGGGCACGTCCAGGTAGGCCAGCACGTTGCGCAGGTGCTGCTGCGCCATCGAGGTGCCGGTCGAACCGATCGAGGCGCCGATCACCGCCGCCGGCTTGCCCGCGAACGAGTTGGTGCCCCATGGCCGCGAGGCGATGTCGATGGCGTTCTTCAGCACGCCGGGAATCGAGCGGTTGTATTCCGGCGTGGCGAACAGCAACCCGTCCACCCCTTCGATGTCCTTCTTCAGCCGCGTGGCGACGGCCGGGTAGGCCGCGTCGAAGTCCTGCGAGTACAGCGGCAGGTCGTTGATCTGGATGTGCCGGAATGCGAACTCGTCCGGCGCCAGCTTCTCCACCGCGCGGGCCAGCCGGCGGTTGAACGAATCCGCACGCAGGCTGCCCACCAGCACGGCGATCTTGATCTGGCTCATGTTCGGCTCCTTGACGGGGTGTGGAAGAATGGACGTCCAGCCAATGTACTGCGGCCGCGGGTTAAAAGCCCATGAACCGGCGCCGCGCCGGCTGCATGTACTCTTTGCCATCCGCCGCCGCGGCGTGTACCGACCGGACCTGATCCCCATGCAAGCCATCGAGCCCCTGATCGACGACGCCTTCGAACGCCGCCACGCCCTGACCCAGGCCGAGGTGGAAACCCACCTGCGCCCGGCCATCGGCCAGGTGCTCGATCTGCTCGAATCCGGCGAGCGCCGTGTGGCCGAGCCGGACGGCCGCGGCGGCTGGACGGTGAACCAGTGGATCAAGAAGGCGGTGCTGCTGTACTTCCGCATCAACGACAACCGCGTGGTGGACGGCGGGCCGGCGCAGGCCTTCGACAAGGTGCCGCTGCGCTTCGCCCCCGGCAACGACGACGAACTGCAGCAGCTCGGCGCGCGGGTGGTGCCCGGTGCGCTGGTACGCCGCGGGGCGCACATCGCCAAGGACGCCGTGCTGATGCCCAGCTACGTCAACATCGGCGCCTACGTCGGCGCCGGCAGCATGGTCGACACCTGGGCCACGGTCGGCTCTTGCGCGCAGATCGGCGCCGGCGTGCACCTGTCCGGCGGGGTCGGCATCGGCGGCGTGCTGGAGCCGCTGCAGGCCAACCCCACCATCATCGAGGATGGCTGCTTCATCGGTGCGCGCTCGGAAGTGGTCGAGGGCGTGGTGGTGGAGAAGGGCAGCGTGATCGGCATGGGCGTGTTCCTCGGCCAGTCCACCCGCATCTACAACCGCGCCACCGGCGAGGTGAGTTACGGCCGCGTGCCGGCCGGCAGCGTGGTGGTGGCCGGCAGCCTGCCGGCGAAGGACGGCTCGCACAGCCTGTACGCGGCGGTGATCGTCAAGCAGGTCGACGAGAAGACGCGCGGCAAGACCAGCATCAACGAGTTGCTGCGACGGTATGGCGAGGAGTGAGTGGAGAGGAGCGAAAAGTGAGAGCGCGGCACGGCAGAGCTCACGACTCGCCCTTGATCCGTCATTCCTGCGAAAGCGGGAATCCAGCGCCTTCCGTCGCGTAAAACATGGCTGTCGCAGACGCGACGTTTCCAGCAGGTGTCACCAGGCTCTCTCTCACTCCTCACTCCTCTCCACTTGCTTCTCGACAAGAACATGACCCAGCTCACGACCCTCTACGGCCTCCCCACCTGCGACACCTGCCGGAAGGCGCGCAACTGGCTCGTCCGCTTCGAGGTGGCGCACGACTTCGTCGACTACCGCGCCAACCCCGTGCCGGCGGCGACGTTGAAAGCGTGGGCCGCACAGCTCGGCGGCTGGGAGAAGCTGGTCAACAAGTCCTCCACCACCTGGCGCAACCTGTTGCCGCAACGCAAGAACCCCGGCAGCGATCCGGAATGGACCCTGCTGCTGAAGGAATATCCCGCGCTGATCCGCCGCCCCGTGGTGGTACAACCCGATGGCACGGTGAGCGTGGGCTTCACCGACAACGGCTTCAAGAAGCTGTTCGGGCGCTGACATGCCATGGCGGCTTTCGAAGATCGGGCTGACGGCGACGATCGCGTCGTGGCTGGCGCTGGTCGCCTTCGGCAACCTCACCGACTACGGCAGCAACCTGGTGTTCGTGCAGCACGTGCTGGCGATGGATTCGATATTCCCCGACGCGGCCATCCATTACCGCGCGATCCATGCGCCGCTGCTGCAGCATGCCGCCTACGTGCTGATCATCGCCGCTGAAACGCTGGCTGCCGTGTCGTGCGGGTTGGGGGCGTGGCACCTGTGGCGCGCACGGCGCTCGCCGGCCGCCCTGTTCCATCGCGCCAAACGCCTTGCCGTGGCGGGCTTGAGCGTCGGCGTGCTGCTGTGGCTGGGCGGCTTCATGGCGATCGGCGGCGAATGGTTCGGCATGTGGATGTCCAGCCAGTGGAACGGCCTGGCCAGTGCATTCCGTTTCGTGGTGGTGTTGCTGCTGGCGCTGGTCTACCTCGGTCAGCGTGACGACGAACTCGACGATTGACCATGGCCGACCACCGCACCCGCCGCTTCCGCAGCAACCTTCGCATCGAGCGCGACAACGCCGCCCTGTACGCGCGGCTGGCCGAGCTGGCCGGCGATGCACGGCTGGGCCAGGCCTATCGCCGCATCGCGGCGGGAGAACGGGCCAATGCGAAATTCTGGGAGGCGCGCCTGCGCGAACTCGGCGAGCGCGTGCCGCCGCCGCGGATCGGGCTGCGCGTGCGCGCGCTGAGCTGGTTCGCGCAACGCTTCGGCACCGAGTTCGTGATGCCCACCGTGGTGCGGCTGGAGCACGCCGACCATGCGGCCACGCCGGTCGACCGCAGCGGCCATCGCGACCATTTCCCGTTGCCGCGGCGGGCCGGTCCGCACGGGCTGCGCCACCGCGCGCAAAGCGGCAACACCTTGCGTGCCGCCGTGCTCGGCGCCAACGACGGGCTGGTTTCCAACGTCAGCCTGGTGATGGGCATGGCCGGCGCCGCCACTGGCGATCGCGCCGTGCTGCTGGCCGGCCTGGCCGGGCTGGTCGCCGGCGCGTGTTCGATGGCGCTGGGCGAGTGGCTCTCGGTCAACAGCTCGCGCGAGTTCTACCAGGCGCAGATCACCGAGCGCGCCGAGCGGCTGGCGGTGGCGCCGGAAGAGGGCCTCGAACACATCGCCGGCATCTACCGCGACAAGGGGCTGGAGCCGGCGGCGGCCGAACACCTTGCCGAACACGTGGCCGAAACGCCGCGCGCGGCGCTGGACATGCTGGTGCGCGAGGATCTCGGCGTCGACCCGGCCGAACTGGGCGGCTCGGCCTACGGCGCGGCGATCTCCTCGTTCTGCCTGTTCGCCTGCGGCGCGCTGTTTCCGGTGGCGCCGTATTTCTTTTTGGGCGGGCAGGCGGCGCTGCTGGCCAGTGCCTGTTCCACAGCCGGCGGACTGGCGCTGATCGGCATCGGTACCTCGCTGTTCACCGGGCGCGGCATGCTGTTTTCGATCGCCCGGCAATTCGCCATCACCAGCGTTGCGGCGGCGATCACCTTTGGCGTGGGGCATCTGCTGGGTGTCGTGCTGAGCTAGCTTGGTATGCTGCGCCATCCCCTGGCATCGCGCATAACCCATGTCCGACGTGCTCGAACTCGCCCGTGACCTCATCCGCCGCCGTTCGGTGACGCCGGAAGACGCCGGGTGCCTGCCACTGATCGGCGAGCGCCTGGAACACGCCGGCTTCCGCGTCGAGCACCTGCGCTACGGCGAGGTCGACAACCTGTGGGCCACCCATGGCGACAACGGCCCGACGCTGGTCTTCCTCGGTCACACCGACGTGGTGCCCAGCGGTCCGGAAGCCGCGTGGCAAAGCCCGCCATTCGAACCGACCATCCGCGATGGCCGTCTATACGGCCGTGGCGCGGCGGACATGAAGGGTTCGGTGGCGGCGATGGTGGTCGCGCTGGAGCAGTTCGTGGCCGCGCATCCCGGGCATCGCGGCCGCGTCGGCCTGTTGCTGACCAGCGACGAGGAAGGCCCGACCAACCTCGACGGGGTGCGCCGCGTGGTCGAGCATTTCCGCGAGCGCGGCGAGCGCATCGACTGGTGCGTGGTGGGCGAGCCGTCCTCGAAGGAACGGCTGGGTGACCTGATCCGCGTCGGTCGCCGCGGTTCGCTGTCCGGCACGCTGGTGGTGCGCGGCGTGCAAGGCCATGTGGCGTATCCCGGGAAAGCGCTGAACCCGATCCACGCGTTCGCTCCCGCCCTGGCCGAACTCGCCGCCGAACGCTGGGACGAAGGCAACGCGGATTTTCCGCCCACCTCGTTCCAGGTCTCCAACCTCAATGCCGGCACCGGCGCGAACAACGTGATCCCCGGCGAACTCGTCGCGCTGATCAACTTCCGTTACTGCACCGCCAGCCGCGCCGACGACCTGCGCGCACGCACCGAGGCGATCCTGCATCGCCACCGACTGGACTTCGCACTCGACTGGAATCTCTCCGGCGAACCCTTCCTCACCTCGCCCGGAGGCGTGCTGCGCGAAACCGTCGTGGCCGTGTGCCGCGAACTGTGCGGCATCGATCCCGAACAAAGCACCGGCGGCGGCACCTCGGACGGCCGCTTCATCGCACCGCTCGGCGCCGAGGTGGTGGAGCTCGGCCCGGTCAACGCGACCATCCACAAGGTGGACGAATGCGTGGACGTGGTCGAGCTGGAAAAGCTGCCGGCGCTGTATCGGTTGGTGGCCGAGCGGTTGCTGGGCTGAGCATCCGGTCGCTGCGCGCCGCAGACTGCACCGCGGGGCGGCAGGACCGCCACTTCAGTCCAGCCGTGCCCACGCCCTGACCGGGAACGTGCCCATGCCGGCCATGCGCATCGGCACGGCGGAGAAGCGCAGGCCTTCGGCGGGCAGGGTGGCGAGGGAGGCGAGGTTCTCGACGATCGGGATGCCGGCGGCCAGCAGGATCGAGTGGGCTGGGCGTTGCGGGTCGCCGGTATCGTCGATGTTGAGCGCGTCGATGCCGACCAGGCGGGCGCCCTGGTCGCGCAGGTACGCGGCGCCGTCGCGGCCGAGAAAAGGTTGGGCCTGCAGGTAGGCGGGCATACCCCAGTGCGCGGCCCAGCCGGTGTCGAGCAGCACGGCGCGGCCGCGCACATCGAACGCCGCCAGCGCGGCGCGGTCGATACGGCGACCCTGCATACCCTGCAGGTGCACGACCACCGCCTCCACGTCGGCGATGTCGGCGAGCGCCAGGTGGGCGACGTCGGTGGTGCCCGGATAGCGGTGGGAAGGCGCGTCGATCGCGGTGCCGGAGTTGGCCACCATGTCGATGCGCGCGATCTGGAACGTGACGCCTTCGGCGTAGCGGCCGGCGCTGGACTGGTGGCTGAGGTGGTCGGACACGCGTGGAGCGGGCAGGCCGGGGTAGACCTCCTCGCCACTGTGCACCACGTGGCTGAGGTCGACCAGGTCGGTCCGGCCGGCCGCCACGCCGCTCGGCTCCGGCCGGCGCTTGTGGCGTTCGCGGATGATCGTCCTGTTGCGGATGCGCACCGCCGCGACCATCAACAGGCGCATGTCGCGCACGATGTAGTCGGCCAGCGCCTGGTCGTCGATGTCATCGTCGTCGATGTCGAGCCGGAATCCCTGGCCCTGGATGCCGCCGCCGTTGGAGAAATCCACCTCGAAATCGAAGCACACGCGCTTGTCGTGGATGGAGTCGTTCATGCGGATCGTCCCAGGGTCGGTGCAGGAGTGGCGATGGTGCGAGATTAGCGGCACGCCTGCGTGCAGCCAAACCGGATCCGTGGATGCCATCGGGGGCGACCCTTCGCGCGCAGCGGTTCGCGGGGGTGGGTGAATCGTCGGCCGCGTCGCGCCATGTGAAGACGGCGTAGACATGTCGCCGCGGCCGGCACTGCATAATGGCGACCGGGCTCCCGGGGCTGGGGTTTTCGGGGAGGGTGGCTTGCATGCATCGATCGGGTGGCGTTTGCGCCGGGGCGGCCGCGTGAGCACGGCCACGCCTGCGCGCCGGTGGGCCCGCGCGGCCTTCGCGCTGGCCTTCCCGCTGCTGTCGGTCGGGCTGGCCCGCGCCGATGCACCGCCGCCGGACCTGGGCGACCTGTCGCTGGAGGACCTGGGCCAGGTGGTGGTGTCCTCGGTGGCGAAGAAGCCGCAGCCGCTGGGCGACGCCGGTGCGGCGGTGTACGTGATCAGCCACGACGACATCATGCGCTCGGGGGCCAGCGACCTGCCGGGCATCCTGCGGCTGGCGCCCAACCTCGGCGTGTTCCAGACCGGCCCGAGCGGTTACATCGTCACCGCGCGCGGCTTCAGCGGCAACAACGACGCGCAGAACTTCCCGAACAAGCTGCTGATGCTGATCGACGGGCGCAGCGTGTACTCGCCGATCTTCTCCGGCATGTACTGGGACGACCAGTACGTGCCGCCGGAGAACATCGAGCGCATCGAGGTGGTCAGCGGGCCGGGCGGGGCGCTGTGGGGGGCCAACGCGGTCAATGGCGTGATCAACATCATCACGCGCAAGGCCGGCGACACCGGCGGCGGCCTGTTGCGCGTGGGCGCGGGTACGCGCGAGAGCGGCGCGATGGTGCAGTACGGCGGTGCACTCGGGCGGCACGCGCACTACCGGGTCTACGCGCGGGATTTCCGCCGGCGCTCGTTCGACGACAGCGCCGGCCAGGACGCGCACGACAGCTGGAGGTCGCCGCAGCTGGGCTTCCGCGTGGACTGGGATGCCGGCGCCGCCGACGCCGTGATGCTGCAGGGCGACCTGCACGAAGGGCGCGTGCAGCATCCCGCCGCGGTGGATTCGCGCAGCACCGAGGGCGACCTGCTGGCGCGCTGGGAGCACACCATCAGCGACACCTCCAGTTTCCATCTCCAGGCCTATCACGACTACGTGCATCGCCGCGACGACGGCAACGGCAGCGGTTTCATGCTCAGGACGACGGATCTCGAGCTGCAGCACGGTTTCGCGCTGGGCGGGCGCCACCGCATCGTGTGGGGTGTGGGCGACCGCCGCTACCACTACGACATCCGGCCGCGGATCGCCCCGGCCAGTTCGCTGCTGTGGGACCCGGCGGTGAACACGCAGAACCTGGCCAACGCGTTCGTGCAGGACCAGGTCGCGCTGGGTGCGCGCACGCAGTTCACGCTGGGCCTGAAGGCGGAGGACGATCCCTACTCGGGGGTGTCGTTGATGCCCAGCGCCACGCTGTCGTTCAAGCCGGACGACGACGTGCTGCTGTGGACATCCGCATCGCGCGCGGTGCGCACGCCGACGCCGTTCGACCGGGACGTCATCGAGAAACTCGGCACGCTCGCCTTCCTGGTCGGCAACCCGGATTTCCGGCGCGAAAAGCTCACCGCCTACGAGGTCGGCTGGCGCGCCCAGGCGGCGACGCGCGCGACGGTGTCGGTCTCGGTGTTCTACAACGTTTACGACGACCTGAAGACCATCGAGTTTTCCCCCACCCTGCTGCCGCTGCTGTGGGGCAACGGCATGCAGGGCCACAGCTGGGGGGTGGAGGCCTGGGGCAGCTACGCGCTCAGCGACTGGTGGCGGCTGGACGCGGGCATCGCCACGCTGCACAAGCGGTTGCGTTTCAAGCCCGGTGCCAGCGGGCTGGAGGGCCTGGCGCAGGCGGGCGACGACCCCACGCATCACGGCTTCATCCGTTCGATGATGAACCTGTCCGACCGCTGGACGCTGTCGGCCGAGCTGCGCGGGGTCGGCCCGTTGCCGGACCCGAAAGTACCGGGCTACGTGGAACTCGACGCACGCCTGGGCTGGCGGGTCAACGACCGGCTGGAGCTTTCCCTGTCCGGCTCCAACCTGCTGCGCGCCTGGCACCAGGAGTACGTGTTCCCGGCCAGCGACCGCATCGGGCGCGCTGCGCAGTTCGACGCCCGCCTGACCTTCTGATGCGCATGTCACCGGCCTGCCAGGACCTGTCCAGCCCCCGCCGCCTGCGCGGGCTCGTCCCATGGCCGTCGCGGCGCGCCGGCGTGGCGGCGGGCCTGCTGCTGGCGTTCGCGTTCGGCGCCGCGCCGTCGGGCGCCATGCAGCTGTCGCCGCAGGCCCCGCCGCCGGTTTCGCTGGAATACGCGGTCAAGGCGACCTACCTCTACAAGCTGGCCCCCTTCGTCACCTGGCCGCCGGGTGAATTCGACACGGCGCATGCGCCGTTCACGATCTGCGTGGTGGGCGAGGATCCCTTCGGCGGCTACCTGGAGACGGCGGTGGCGGGGCGCGGTGTCGGCGGCCATCCGTTCCAGGTGCGGCGGCTTGGCGTGCTGACCCCGGCGGCGGACTGCCAGATCGCCTTCCTCAGCCGCCCGGGCGCACAGGGCATCCCGCGCGCGCTGGATGCGGTGAGCGGCAAGCCGGTGCTGACCGTGGTCGATTCGGTCGCGCCGGATCGCAAGGGCATCGTGCAGTTCGTGATACGCCGCGGGCGGGTGGGGTTCGAGATCAACGTCGGCGCCGCCACGCGCAACCACCTGGAGATCAGCTCGAAGTTGCTCAGTCTCGCCCTGGCGGTGAGGGACGCGCCGTGAAGACGCGGCGCAGGCACAAGCCGCTGGGCTTCCGGCCCGCGATGATGGCGTTCGCGGTCGGCCTGCTGTTGCTCGCCGGCGCGCTCGCCACGGCCTACCAGTACCATTCCGGCCGCATCGAACACCGACACCAGCTGATCACGCAGGCCAACATCCTGGCCGCCAGCGTGACCGCGGCCGTGGCGTTCGACGATCGCGTGGCGGCGCAGGAATACGTCAACGCGCTGAAGCTGGATCCGCGGCTGGATGCCGCGGCGGTGTACGACGAGGCACACCACGAGGTGGCCGGTTTCCACCGCGAGGGCAGCGAACCCATCGCCGACAGCGGGCTTGGCTCGGGCGACTGGCGCCTGGTGGTGGTGTCGGCGCGGCAGGGCACCACCGCCGTCGGCCGGGTCTACCTGCGCGCCGCGGAACTGCCGCTGACCGTGCAGATGACGCGCTACAGCGGGGTCGTCCTGCTCACCATCATGGCCGTGCTGATGCTGTCCGCGCTGGCGGTAGCGCAGAGCGTGCTCACGCGCGCGCATGCCTCGCTGCGCAGGCGCGCGGAGGAACTGGTCGAGGCCAACCGGCGGCTCAGCGTGGAGATGGAGCAGCGCGCGCGCACCGAGGAGGCCTTGCGCCAGAGCCAGAAGATGGAGGCCATCGGCCAGCTTTCCGGCGGCATCGCGCACGACTTCAACAACCTGCTGATGATCATAAAGGGCAGCCTCACGCTGTTGCAGGACAAATTGCTGAAAGGCGACCCCGCCGGGGATCCCGCGCCGGCGGCGCCCGGCGGCGTCGTGGTTGGCGAGGCGGCGTCGATCGAGCGTCGCGAAGCGCGGCGACAGCGGATCCGGCACCACGTGGAGGTCGCCCAGGAGAGCGTCGAGCGCGCCACCAACCTCACCCAGCGCCTGCTGAGTTTCGCCCGCCGCCAGCCGCTGTCGCCGCGGTCGCTTCAGCTGGACGTGCTGATCCGCGGCATGCAACCCTTGCTGGAGCACTCCGTGGGCGCCGACGTGACGATCGATTACCGGCTGGACGCCCGTCGCCCGGTGCTGTGCGACGCCAACCAGATGGAGAGCGCGATCCTCAACCTCGTGGTCAACGCGCGCGATGCCATGCCCGGCGGCGGGCAGATCCTCATCCGCCTGGACGACCTGCGCATCGACGCCGGGCACCCGCTGGGTGGCCTGCCGGAGGGTGACTACGTGCGCTTGCGCGTGACCGACACCGGCATCGGTATGAGCGAGGAGGTGCGCAGCAAGGCGTTCGATCCGTTCTTCACCACCAAGCCGGTCGGCAAGGGCACCGGCCTGGGACTCAGCACCATCTTCGGCTACGTGGTGCAGTCGCACGGCGTGGCCAGCATCGACAGCGCCATCGACCGCGGCACGACCATCAGCATCGTCCTGCCGCATGCTCCCATCCCAACGACTTCGGAGGTGGCGTGATGCTACCCGGCGACCCATCCCGGCCCAGCATCCTGCTGGTCGAGGACGAGGCGTTCCTGCGCGAACTGCTCGTCGAAGACCTGCAGGACGCGGGTTACCACGTGATCGAGGCCGGCAACGGCAATGCCGGCGTCGACGCGCTGCGTTCGGACCAGCGCATCGACGTCTTGCTGAGCGACATCAAGCTGCCCGACATCGACGGCTACACGGTGGCCCAGATCGGCAAGCGGATCCGCCCGGACCTCAAGGTGATCCTGATGACAGGTTATGCGCCCTCGCCGTTGCCGGAGGTGCTGCGCTCGCTGGTGTACTGCGTACTGCAGAAGCCGTTCCCGCTGAACAGCCTGCCGGGCGTGGTGGCCGCCGCGCTGGAAAGCTGAGCGGATCTCGCTTTCGTCATTTTCCGCGGTTTCGCCTGTGGTGGATGGATTCCGGTTGCCGTGGATGCGTCCCGCCCTGCTCAGGACGCGGCCGGATGCAAGGTCAGCGTGTGTTGCGGCGGCCCCGGCAACAGCGGCGTCGGGCGGCCTTCCACCCAGTCCTGGTGCCCGGCGCCGAAGAACGGCGACAGTGGGTTGTCGCTCTGGCCGCCGGGCATTTCCAGGATGCCCCGCGTCTCATGGCCGGGGGCCACGTCCAACCGCTCGGAGGCGCCGAAACCCGGCGCGGCCACGCGCGGCATGTTGTTGTCGCCCGGCAGCGGCTGGTCGGGCATGTCGATGAAGCGGGCCAGCCACGAGGGCAGCGCGGCGGCCAGTGGGTGGCGGATGCCGCTGCGGTTGATCTCGCCCCAGTTGCGCGCGGCCAGGCCGCCGGACTGCGCGCCCAGCGTGTGCGCCACCTGGCGTGCGGCATCGGCGAGCAGGGCGTCCCAGCTCGGGTACTTCGGATCGAGCAGCCAGTCGGGACGCGCGTGGATCAGCATCCACACCGCCGCCTCGGCGCTGTTCTGGCCGGGCCAGCTGAAATCCGCATGGCGCTGCTTCACCCGCGCGACGAAGGGCGCCAGCACCGCCTGGCCGACCCGGGTGCGGAACGCACGCACCAGCCGGTAGTCCACGCTGTCGACCGCGGCGCGGCCACGCCAGTGGCCGGTGAGCTCGCGCAGCTGCTGCAGCGCCGGGTCCTGGCTGTCGGCCAGCGTGCGTTGCAGCAGGCCCTGCCAGCGGGCCAGGAATACCGCGCGGTTGTCGAGCTGGATGTCGAGCAGGTCGCCGGGCGTGAAGCGGGCGCGCGTGTGCAGGTCGTCGCGGATCTGCTGCGCGCGCGCGCCGAGGTCGTGGCCGCCGTTGCCGAGCAGGACCAGCGCGGCGCCGTCCACGGTGCGGTTGTTGGCCGTCCACAGTCGTCCGTCGGCGGGATTCTCGATGCGCGGATATTGCGCAGGCGCGGCCCAGCCCTGCCAGCCGCTGCCGGGCACGGACCAGTCCGCCGGTCGTTGCGGGTCGAAGCCGGCGCGCAGCGGGATGCTGTTGCCCGCGATGGTCCAGCCGATGTTGCCGCCGCCGTCGGCCACCAGCAGGTTCTGTGGCGGCATGCCCAGGGCAGGCGCCAGTTGCAGTGCATCGGCCACGTTTGCCACGTGCTCCATCTGCAGCAGGCCGAGGTTGTAGGCGCGCGGCTGCTGCGCGATCCAGGCCAGCGCCAGCGGCGTGCCGTCGGTGTCGGCGGCCATGATCGGGCCCCAGCGGGTGTCCTCCACCTTCAGGATGGTGTCGGGCCGGCCCTTGACCTTGATGTGCTCGTCGTGGGCTCCCAGCGTGGCCCAGCCGCCGGGCACCTTGTAGCGCGTCGGGTCGGCCGGGTCGCGCTGCACGCGCACCCAGTCGGTCCAGTCGCCGTAGCTGTTGGTGAAGCCCCAGGCGACCTGGCCGTTGGAGCCGGCGATGATCGCCGGGGTGCCGGGCAAGCTGACGCCGTTGACGTCGCGCTTGCCGTCAGGCGCGCCGGCGTCGGGGTAGCGCAGGCGGGTGCGGAACCAGATGTTGGGCACGCGCAGGCCCAGGTGCATGTCGTTGGCCAGCATCGCCGCACCGTGGCCGGTGAGCTGGCCGGCCACGGCGAAGTTGTTGCTGCCCGGGCGCGGCGCATCCAGCGCCGGCGCCAGCGCCGCGGCCAGGCCCGCGCTGCTCGCGCCGGCCGGCACCTGGCGCAGGTCGAACACCTGCGCACCGGGCACCACCGGCGAGCGCGACAGCCGCCCGCGCAGCGGCGCCTCCCAGTCCGGGTCGGGCGCGAGCAGGAAATCCACCAGCGGCGCCGGCAACACGTCGCGCATCTGCGCGATGCGCAACTCGCGTTCATTGCGGCCGTCGCTGTTGAGGTCCAGGTACATCGCCGCGATCACCAGCAGGCTGTCCTGCGGCCGCCAGGCCTCGGGCTGGCTGCCCAGCAGCAGGTATTCCCACGGCCGCACGCGCAGGTCCGCCAACCCGGCGTTGACGCCGGCGGCGTAACGGCGCAGCACTTCCTGCTGGGCGGGCGGCAGCTGCGCCCACGCCGCGTCCGTCACCGCGCGCAGACGGTGGCGACGGTGGTTGAGGTCCACCGGCAACGCGGCCGGCCCGACCAGCGCAGCCAGCTCGCCCGCGCTGGCCCGACGCATCAGGTCCATCTGGAAGAAACGTTCCTGCGCGTGCACGTAGCCCATCGCCCAGGTGATGTCGGCGCGGTCGCCGCTTTCGAAGGTGACCGTGCCGCGCGCATCGCGGGTGATCGTCACCGGCGCGTGCAGGGCCGCCACCACGCGCGTACCGTCCAGCCGGGCGCGACTGCCGGCGAGCAGCCACCATCCGGCGACCAGCGCGATCAGCGCCAGCACCAGCAAGGTCAGCAGGATGGCGCGCAGCAGGCGCCAGCGGCGGGTCGTCATCGGGAGTGGCCCTGGTTCGGCGCGCGGCTCACTGCCGGGCAAAAACCGCAAAGATACCGGCATACGGCTTGACCATGAAGGCCGGTGCACCGGCGTAGCCCTCGCCGTCGACGTACAGCTGCGAAATGCTGCCGTCCAGGTAGAGCGCGTCACGGCAGCCCAGCTTGTCGCGGAACAGCCGTCCGAACGTGTGGAAATTCACCGGCGCCTCGCTCACCGCGAAGACCACCTCGTGCGGCGACGGCGCGCACACGCCGCTGCGCCACTTGAGGCTGGAGGAGTCGTCGAGGAACTGCTCGTTGAGCTTGCCGTCGATCAGCAGCATCGGGCCTGACTGGGTGGCCGCCTGCACCGCCTTGTCGTCGGCCTTGAACGCCGCGCTGGTGCGCACCGCGGCATGGCCGTCCGGGTAGATCGCGAACACGCCGTTGGGCAGCAGCGAGAAATTGCCCGAGGCCGGATTGCCGTGGGCCAGGTTCAGCGGCACCACGGTCTTGCCGTTTTCCACGTACAGGCCCAGCGGCGCGAACTTGTGGTCGTAGATGCCGGCGTTGGCCGCGAACAGCAGCCTCTGGCCGCGCGCCTTGCCCCATTGCTGCAGGCTCTCGATGCTGCCGAACGGCTGGCCGTCCTGCGGATTGCGCCAGTGCAGGCCCAGTTGCTCGCGCCTGAGGTCGATGTGCACGACGCGATACTGCTGCCCGGCGAAGGCCACCTCGCGACTGTCCAGCGCCTGCGCCTTCGGCGTGCAGCCGGGCAGGGTGAGCAGCAGGGCGAGCAGCGCCATGCCGGGCAGCCAGCAGTGGCGGCTTCGGACGATCCGATGGCGTGGGATGCGAAAGATCATCCCCCGATGGTCGTGGCGCGGCGGCGATCACGCAACCCCGCGCGCGCCGGCGGTTTTGCTCCGCGTGTGGTTCGGGGCGCGGCCTTCGCCGCTAAACTCGGATTTTTGCCGCGAGAGCGCAATGCCTTACACGCCGATCGTCGCCACCCTGGGTTACGTCTTGTCGCCGGATCGCCAGCAGGTGCTGATGATCCATCGCAACACGCGCCCGGACGACCTGCACCTGGGCAAGTACAACGGGCTGGGCGGCAAGATGGAGCCGGGCGAGGACATCGCCGCCTGCATGCAGCGCGAGATCCGCGAGGAGGCCGCCATCGAGTGCGAGTCGATGCGCCTGCGCGGCACACTGAACTGGCCGGGTTTCGGCAAGCATGGCGAGGACTGGCTGGGTTTCATCTTCCTGATCGACGCCTGGCGCGGCACGCCGCTGCAGTCCAACCACGAAGGCGCGCTGGAATGGGTGGCGCGCGAGCGGCTGCTGGAGCTGCCGATGTGGGAAGGCGACCGCCACTTCCTGCCGCTGGTGTTCGACGACGACCCGCGGCCGTTCCACGGCGTGATGCCGTACCGGGACGGCCGCATGCAGTCGTGGTCGTTCAGCCGGTATTGACGCGGCGCACATTGCCCGCCGCTTTGCGCGAAGCCGGAACCTACGCCACGTCCGCCAGCCACGCCTGGCTGGAGAACCGCTCGCGTGCCAGCGCCTCGGCGCGTGCCAGCTCGTCGGGGCGCAGCGCGTCGACGCTCAGGCCGTGGCGCTGGCGGAAGGTGTCGATCATCCGCTGGATCACCGCCTCGCGCGGCAGGCCGGTCTGGCTGCGCAGCGGATCGACGCGCTTGGCCGCGCTGGTAGTGCCCTTGTCGGAAAGTTTCTCGCGGCCGATGCGCAGCACGTCGAGCATCTTCGCCGCGTCGATGTCGTAGGCCATGGTGACGTGGTGCAGCACCGCGCCGCCGCGGTGCGCCTGCGCGGCGCCGGCGATCTTGCCGCCGGCGGAGGTGATGTCGTTGAGCGGCTGGTACCAGGCCTTGATGCCCAGCGTGGCCAGCGCCTCGATCACCCATTCGTCCATGTAGGCATATGCCTGCTGGAACGACAGCCCCTTGATCAGCGACAGCGGCGCGCAGATCGAATAGGTGATGGTGTTGCCGGGCTCGATGAACATCGCGCCGCCGCCGGAGATCCGCCGCACCACCTCGATGCCGTGGCGCCGCGCGGCCTCCATGTCGACCTCGTTGCGCAGCGACTGGAAGCGGCCGATCACCACCGCCGCGGAGGCCCATTCCCAGATGCGCAGCGTGGGCGGGCGATGGCCCGCGCCGACCTCGTGCACCAGCACGTCGTCCAGTGCCATGTGCAGGCTGGGCGATTGCGGCGAGGTGTGGATCAGTTGCCAGTCGTGGTCACGCCATTCGCTGCGCATCATGCGGTGTCTCCATCCAGGGCGCGGCGCACCGCGGTCGCGATCGCCTGCGGGGAAAGGCCGTACATCATCACGTCGCGATCCAGGGCTCGCCCGATGGCGGCCGCGAGGGCGGCTTCGCCGGCGTCGCGGGGCTGGCCCTCGAGCGCGTGGTTGATCGCGCCCAGCGCGCTGTCCGGCTCCAGGAAGAAATCGCCGCTCACCTGCACCGCGGCGAGGCGGCCGTCGCGGACTTCCAGGTCGACCACCACCAGCTTGCCGCCGGGCATCTTGTATTCGCCGTGCATCCGTCGTCCTCGTGCCGCCTGCTGTCGAGGCGCGCAACGGGGCAATTTTGACGCGTTCCGGCGGGCAGGGGAAATCGCCGCGGGCCGGGCGCGCCGGGTGGGCGGGAAAGATGGCCGGGGAGCGACGGCCGCCCCTCCGCTCCCCCACCACCCGAACCGGCTGGACGAAAGCGCCGCAGGCGCGGCGTCGAAGCCCCCGGATGCTCGGGTAAGAATCCTCAGGGCCGGCCCTCGCCGAGGCCGGCCCGTGAAGTTGAAACCGTCGCCACCGCTCAGCGCATCTCCAGGCCGAGCGCCTTGGCGATCGACTCCCACGGCACGTACTTGTAGTTCTGGTTCTGCGTGGGCAGCACGTTGCGGCCGTCCTGGGCGATCATCGCGCCGTGCTCGAAGCCGGGGCCGAGGTTGCGGCTGGTGACGTCCAGCCCGTCGGTTTCCGAGATGCCGTCGATGCCGCGCGCGCCGTCGGCGACCACCGCGAACGAGCCCAGGTAGGCATGATCGCCGTCGCGGCGGTACACCGCGTAGGTGTTGTTGCCCTGGCTGGAGACCACGATGTAGCCGCGGCCGCCGCCCAGGTCGTAGATGCCCACGCCCTCGAGGTCGTCCTTGAGCGCCTTGTTGTCGGCCACGCGATCGACCGCCGTCATCGCCTCACCGCCGTCCGGCTCGGCGTTCATCCGCCACAGCGCCACGTCTTCCTCGCCCACGTACAGCGCGCCGGCGTCGTCGTCGGCCACGCAGCCTTCGGCCTGGCTGGCCAGGTGGAACTCGCGCACCTGCCGGATGCGCACGCGGCCGTTGCCGGCGTCGAGCAGCTCCCACTGGCGCATCAGGCCGTCGCCGGTGTTGATGAACACGTAGGTGCTGGCCGTCTTCGCGCTGCGGTACATGCACAGGCCGTAGGGATCGGGCAGGCCGGTTTCCTGGATGCCGTCGGCGACGTCGACGAGCTCGCGCTTGTCCGGATCGAGCCGGTAGATCGCCACCGACTTGTGCGTGCGGTCGCTGGCGGTGACTAGGGTGACCTGCTTGCCGCCCAGCGTGAAACCGTCGCGCAGGTCGGTGTTGTTCATCTTGCCGTCGGCACGGAACTGCAGCAGCTTGCCCTGCATGTCGTAGAGGACCATGCCGGCCTTCTTGTCGGTGGCGACGATCAGGCTCTTCGCCGGGTCGGTCGGATGCGCCCAGATCGCCGGGTCGTCCGCGGCGTCGCCGTAGCTGGTCACCGGCACCGTTTCCACCAGGGCGGTGACCGTGGGCAGCGGCGGCCTGGCGACCGCGCGCGGATCCTGCGGCGTGCCCGCCGGCAGGTTCAGCGCCTTGGCCACGTCGGCCATCGACACGAGCTGGTGATTGGCGCCGCCGTCCTCGTCGCTGACCACCAGCAGGCCGTGCGCGTAGCCTTCCAGCGCGGCGCTGGTGGCGAACAGCGGGCCCGGCTCGGCGACGGCGGCGCCCTTGGCGGCGGTACTCACCTGGAAACTGCCGAGATACGCATCGTGGTCGGCGCGGTCGTAGACGTTGATGCGCCCCGCGGAGCTGTCCGCAGCGAACAGCCACTGACTGCCCTTGCCGCCGTCGTACAGGGCTACGCCCTCGACCTTCTTGCCGAGGTGGCCCAGCCGCGGCGCATCGACCAGGCGCGCCGACAGGTCCGCCTCCGGGTCGCCGTCGAGATGCCACACGCCCACCGCCTGCTCGGCCACGTAGAGGTTGCCGTGGCGGTCGGCCGTGCACTGCTTGAGCTTGGAGGGCAGGTTGACCCGGCGCACCTGGCGCGCGTCGAGCTTGCCGTCGGCGTTGGCGTAGATCATCTGCTGGTCGATCTCGCCGCCGTCGCCGACCACCACGGCGTAGAGCGCGTCGTCCAGGTCGTAATGGAACAGGCACACGCCTTCCACGGCGAAGCCGAGCGGGATGGCGCGCGCACCGGCTTCGACGGGTTTGTCGCCGTCCATGGTGAACAGGCGCAGGCTGTTGTCGGTAGCATCCAGCGCGGCGACCACCGTGGTCGACCGGTCGCCCAGCGCGAAGCCGTAGCTCACGTCGACGCCGGCGACTTCACCGGCCGGCACCGTGGCCTGGCGCTTGCCCTCGATGTCGTAGACCTCCAGCCCGCCGAGCGCCGCCGTGGCCAGCAAGCGGGACGGCGCGGCCGGGGCGGCGCCCGCCACCAGCACCGCAAAATCGGTCTTGCCGCTCCGGGTCGCCTCGGTCTGCGCGTGCGCGCGCACGACCTTGGGCGCCGGCGCGGCGGCGGCCTTGTGCGCGGCCGGGCTGCAGGCCGCCAGGCCGGCAAGCAATGCCAGCGATGTCGCGAGTGTGTAACCGAGCCGTGCTTTCATTCCTCGTCTCCTCAGTTCGGGGCGGCGTACGCGGCCAGCAGACGCGTTGCGCGTCGGGTCCACCATACGACAGCGGAACCCGTTTTGCACGAAACATTCTAAACGTGTTGCATTTTGGAATGTTTGTTCGTATTCTCGGGCTGCCATCACTTCGCCGCGGGGGCGTAGTCGGGGGTGGCGCACACCTCGGGGGTAGATGATCCATGCACACTTTTCGTCGAAATGCGTTGCACGCGGCACTACTGTTGGCCGGTTGCGTGATCGCCACGCCCAGCCTTGGCCTGGCCAGCGAAGCCGCCCGCCCGGCGGGCGACGCCCAGGCTCAGAACGAGCCGCAGGGCAGCGACGGCCAGGCCGCCCCGGCGACGGACGCCCAGAAAGAGAAGGCGGTGGATCTGCAGTCGGTGGTGGTCACCGGCAACATCGGGTACCGCAACCACATCGACGTGCCGGCGCCGGTGCTGGTCTACGATCAGCAGTTCTTCGCCAAGTTCGAGCCGGTCTCGGTGGGCGACCAGCTGCGCCGCGTGCCCGGCGTGGCCTTCGTCGGCGACATCGGCGAGTCGGTGGCGCCGGAAATGCGCGGCCTGGGCAACGGCTACACGCAGATCCTGGTGAACGGCCGCAGCGTGCCGGGCATCGGCAACGACCGCTCGGTGGCGGTGGACCGCATCCCGGCCGAGATCATCGACCGTATCGAGATCGTCCGTTCGCCCTCGGCCGACTTCGACAGCCAGGGCGTGGGCGGCACCATCAACATCATCCTGAAGGACGGCGCGACGCTGCCGCCGGGCGTGATCGTGCGTGTCGGCGAGACCTGGGACAAGAAGACCGGCCGGCTGCGCCCCAACGCCGCGGTGTCCTGGTCTGGCCGCAACGACGCGGACACGGTGTTCTACTCGCTGACCTTCGACGCGCAGAAGCGCTTCAACGAAAAGCATGCGATCCAGGAAGTGGTGGACGGCAACACGGCCGGCTTCGCCGACGAGGTGGCCGCCCACGGCAACGGCCACAGCCTGCAGAGCTGGGACGACATCAACCGCTCGCGCGCCGTCGAGCGCGAGGAGCAGGGCGACACGCGCGAATCGAAGGACCTGTCGTTCAACGGCGACGTCACTTTCCGCATGTCCGACGTTACCAGTCTGCGTCTGGATGCGTTCGCGCTGAAGACGCGCCGCACCGAGCAGGAGAACACCCGCACCTACGAGGGCGACGGCAGCATCGGCGGGCTCGACCTGAGCGACCCGGAACTGAAATACGAAACCACGCCGATCGACGAGGACAGCTACGGCCTGAGCGCCCTGTTCAACACCTCGTTCGGCGAACGCACCGACTTCGAGGCCTACCTGGCGCGCAACACCACCAAGGGCAGCGAGGTGAAGCACTACTTCAAGGACACGCCGACCACCAAGGACAAGATCAAGGGCACCGCCGCCGACGACAAGAACTGGCAGGGCGACGCCTCGGTGACGCGGCGCATGCCGGACCTGGCGCACTCGATTGGCATCGACGCGGCCTCGCTGAAGGTCGGCGTGCAGCTCAAGAACAAGGACCGCACCTTCACCACGGCGGACGTCTCCGGCCTGAGCAAGTCCAAGCAGACGGGTGTCGACGGCAGTTTCGACTACAAGGAGGACCGCTTCGACACCTTCGCCCAGGTCGAATGGGACATCTCCCCCAAGCTCACCGTGACCACCGGCGTGCGCGGCGAGAAGACCCGCACCACGCAGGACTTCCGTAACGTCGAGACCGAGAACGGCGCGCCGGTGGGGCAGACCACCGGGCATGCCAGCAGCCATGAGTTCATGCTCAACCCGTCGGCCCACATGCAGTGGAAGCTGACCGACACCGACCAGTTGCGCTTGAGCGTGGCACGCACCGTGCGACGGCCGAGCGTGGACCAGCTGGTGCCTTCGGTGACGGTGGAATCCCCCGGCGACTACGACGTGACGATCGGCAACCCGGACCTGAAGATGGAGCGTGCGCTGGGCTTCGACGTGGGCTACGAGCGCACCATCGGCCGCGACGGCGTGGTCGGCATGAACCTGTTCCAGCGCAACGTCTCCGACCTGATCGGGCTGGTCCGCACGGCGCGGCCGGTGACCGACGCCGGCCAGGACCCCGACGACTTCCCGGGCGGCCTGTACACCTACCAGAACCTCGGCAGCGCCAAGGTGCGCGGTGTCGAGTTCGACATGTCCATGCCGCTGAGCTTCATGGGCATGGAACACACCGGCGTCTTCGGCAACTACACGCGGCTGTTCTCCAAGCGGCTGAACCCGATCACCGGCCGCGACACCACCATCGACGACCAGCCGTCCTACGTGTACAACGTCGGCGTGACGCAGGACATCCCGGCGTGGAAGGCGGCCTTCGGCGCCAGCTACCAGAAGCAGGGCGCGGCGTTCCAGCACAACTCGCCCGGCGAGATCCAGAGCACCACCTACGGCGGCAACCTGGAGGTGTTCCTGGAGAAGCGCCTGGGCAAGGCCTTCGTGCTGCGCCTGACCGGCACCAACCTGCTCGATTCGTGCAGCCAGCAGCTGGAGCAGGATTTCGCCGGCGACGACGCGGCCGAGATGATGGCCAACAACCGCGCGTACAACGTGGACTTCATGGAGCTCGAGCGTGAGTGCTCGTCGCCGCGCTGGTCGCTCACGCTGCGCGCGGTGTTCTGACCGGCGGGCGGCGCAGGGGCGTCCGGCTGCGTGCCGGGCGCCTTCGCCGCCACGCCAACCGGTTCCGTCCCCACGGTACCCCGGCGGCGATCCATTCCCCCGGATCGCCGCTTTTTTTTTACCTTCGGCCACGTCCGATGCACACGGAGCAGACCATGTCGCTGAAACGCCCGAACATCCTCTGGCCCGCGTTGGCCGGCATCGCACTGGCCTTGGCGGGGCTGGGCGGCTGCGCGCAGTCGCCGCCGGGCGAGCCGGCGGTCGCCGCCAGCAAGGCGCCGGCCGCCGCCAGCACGCTGAAGCTGGAACGCGTGGTGATGCTGATGCGCCACGGCGTGCGCCCGCCGACCAAGCCGCAGGTCACGCCGGAAGGTACCCACCCGCAACCGTGGCCGAGTTGGGACGCGGGCTACGGCGAACTGACCGGGCATGGCTATGACGCGATCCGCCTGCTCGGCCAGTGGGATCGCCGCAACTGGGTCGCCCGCGGGCTGCTGCCGGCCGAGGGTTGCCCGTCGGCGGAGGCGGTGCAGGCGGCCGCCAGCGCCAAGACGCGTACCCAGGACACGGCGCGCGCGCTGCTCGAGGGCATGGCGCCGGGCTGCGGCATCCGCGTGACGTTCCCGGCCAAGGCCGACGACATCGAGTTCCATCCGCTGGCGACCGGCGCGATGATGCTCGACCGCGGCAAGGCGCTGGCCGCAGTACAGGCGCTGGTGCCTGCCGGCGGCATGGCCGCCGAGGTCAAGGCGCAGGCGCCGCTGTTCGCGCTGCTCAACCAGGCGATGGGCTGCACGCCGGGCGCGGCCTGCGACATGTCGCGCATGCCGGCAGGCATCGACAACAGCGACGAGGAGCGTCCGAAGGTCGGCGACCCGTTCGGCATCGCCTCCACCGCCAGCCAGACCTTCCTGCTCGAATACCTGCAGGGCATGCCGATGAAGGACGTGGCCTGGGGCCACCTCACCCGCGAGCAGATCGGGGAGCTGCTGAAATTCCACGCGCTGAAGTTCCATTACGAAGGGCGCGCGCCCTACGTCGCCGCGCGCGCCGCCTCGCCGCTGGCCGCGCGCATGCTGGGCGCGGTGGAGCACGGCCCGAAGCTGACCGTGCTGGTCGGCCACGACACCAACATCGCCGACCTCGGCGGCATGCTCGACCTGCACTGGCAGGTGCCCGACTACCCGCGCGACGACCCGCCGCCGGGCGGTGCGATCGGCTTCGAGGTGTTGTCCGACGCCGCCGGCAAGCAGTTCGTGCGTGCGTTCTACCGCGCGCAGACGATGGACCAGGTGCGCGAGCTGCAGAAACTCGACGCCGCCAACGCGCCGTCGTATCAGTACCTGCCGATTCCCGGCTGCGCCGAGCGTTGCCCGATCGCGGATTTCGAGGCCATCGTGAGCGCGAAGCTGGTCGAGCCGCTGCGCAAGCCGGCGGCGGATTGACGATCACCGGAGCGGCGGGCACTGCCCGCCGTTCTGTCCTGCGTGCGGCGCAAACGCTGCAGGAGCGCACCCTGTGCGCGATGCCCTTCGTCACATGAACGGAAAGCATCGCGCACAGGGTGCGCTCCTACAGTTGCGGGATTGATGTAGCGACGCGCAATGAACGTCGACGAGAGCGGCGGGTGGTGCGATGCCGCAGGGCGGGTACGGCCCGCCGCCTCCGGCGACAACGCCTCAAAGCCGCACCGGCGCTCCACTCCTGATCGACTCGGTGGCCGCTTCGGCCAGCGCCAGTGCAGCGACGCCATCGGCGTAACCGACGGCGGCGGGCTGGCCATCGAGCATGTCGGCGAAGTGGTCCATCTCGCGGCGGTAGGCTTCGGCGTAGCGGTCGAGGAAGAAGTTCTGCAGCCGGTCGCTGGCCACGCCGGCGTCGCTCCACACCTGGGTGGTGCTTTCCAGCACGTTGTCCGCGCGCACCATGCCGCCGGACGCGAACGCCTCGATGCGCTGGTCGTAGCCGAACCCGCTACGGCGGCTGTTGGAGATCACGCAGAGCTTGCCGGCGCCGGTCTTCAGCACGGTGCGCGCGGTGTCGACGTCGCCGAGTTCGCCGATCACCGGATCGACCAGGCAGCTGCCGGCGGCGTAGACCTCGACCGGCTCCTCGCCCAGCAGCCAGCGCGCCATGTCGAAGTCGTGGATGGCCATGTCCTTGAACAGGCCGCCGGAGATCGCGACGTAGGAGGGCGGCGGCGGCGAAGGGTCGTTCGAGGTGATCTGCAGGCTCTCGATGCTGCCGATGGCGCCGCTGTCCAGGCGCGCCTTCAGCGCCTGGAAATTCGGGTCGAAGCGGCGGTTGAAGGCGAGCAGCATGTTCGCCCGGGCCAGCGCCTTCGCCGCGCCGCGGGCGCGTGCGTAGTCCTGGTCCACCGGCTTCTCGCAGAAGATCGCCTTGCCGGCCGCGGCAGCGCGCAGGCTGTAGTCGAGGTGGGTGTCGGTGGAGCTGGCGATGATCACGCCGC
>JBDZVT010000057.1:0-5553 GCA_040255835.1 Lysobacteraceae bacterium | reverse complement strand
GTCGAAGCCGCAGTGGCCCAGGTACGGCGCCACCGACTTGTCGCAATCGTCGCCGGTGGCCGCCACCGGCAGATTGTGCGCGAACGCGCGCTGGCCATCGTCATGCACCTGCATGCCCTCCAGGCCGGGCGTGCCGTCGCGCAACTGCTCGTAGAAGCTGGCGCCGGCCTCGGCCACGGCCGGGGCGACCAAGGCATCATCCTTGCCGTGCAGCAGGTAGACATGGGCGCCGGCGAGATCCTTCAACGGGCCGATCCGGCCCTCCGCCGAACGCTGCCGCGCCCTGGCCACCAGCTGGGCGACATCGGGCGCCGGCGTGCCCTTCATGCAGGTCCCCAGCGCCACCGACAACTGCCCGCCGGCACAACCGTACGGCCCGCCGGCCACCAGGGCGGCATCGGGAAACAAGTCGGGATACGCGAGTTGCGCCTGGCCGGCCATGTAGGCACCCGAGGAAAGCCCCACCACCGCGACGCGGTGGGGGTCGATCGCCAGGTGCGGCAGGCGCCCGGCCGTGTCGGCGGCGCAGGCGCCGCCGCTGCCCAGCAGGGCCAGCAGCAGCAAGCGGTTGAGCCATCGGCTGTTCATGGGTCTGCTCCGTCGAGTGGTTGGCCGGCCGGCGGAAGCGGCACCCGCCGCTGCGCTTCAGAAATTGTAGCGGGCGCTGAAGTACCAGTTGCGGGGCGCGCCGTAGTAGGCGGTCTGGATGTTGCCGACGCTGGAGAACTCCTGGCCGTCGGTCTTGTAGACCTTGTCGCCGAGGTTGCGCACGCCGGCGCGCAGCTGCCAGTGGCCGTCGACCGAATCGAACACGCCGAACACGCCGGTGACCGTGTACGCCTTCTGCATCAGCCCGTCGCGGTTGTCGACGCTGAGCCAGGTGTCGCTGCGGTACGAGGCGTCCGCGCCGAAGGTGAGCGCATTGCCGCTGGCCAGGCCGAAGGTGTGCGCCAGTGCCACGCGGGCGGTGAACTTCGGCGAGAACGGCACGTGGTCGTGCAGGTCGGCCAGGTTCGGGTCGTACTGCGTGCGGGGGTCGACGAACTTGTCGTAGCGCGCATCCATCCACGCCAGCTGCGTCGAAAGCCTGGTGCCCTCCCCGAGCACGGCGGCGCCCTCGAATTCCAGGCCATCGATCTTCAGCTTGGCGGCGTTGAGCACCGGGAAGCTGAAGGCCGGCGTGGCCGAGCCCGGGTTCTGCACTTCGGAGACGCGCGCCTGGAAGTCGGTGTAGTTGGAGTGGTAGGCGGCGACGTTGCCCTGCAGCCGGTTGTCGGCCGAACGCATCTTCAGGCCCAGCTCGTAGGTCCACACGTACTCGGGGTCGAAGGTCGGGTCGGCCGCCTCGGCGGGATCGTTGGCGCGGCCGTTGAAGCCGCCGGACTTGAAGCCGCGGTTGACCGAGGCATAGCCCATCGTCTGCGGCGTGAACTGCTTCTCCAGGCTGAGCGACGGCGTGACCGCGCTCCACGACTTGCTGGTCGGCTGGATCACCGCCTGCGGGTCCTGGCTGAACGCCTGCAGCGGCGCGCCGAAGAACGCGCTGGTGGTGCGCCAGTAGTCCTTGGTTTCATGGGTGTAGCGCACGCCGGCAGCGAGCGTCCAGGTCGGCACGAACTCCCAGTTGAAATGCGCGAAGCCGGCCCAGCTCTTGTTCTCCAGCTTGTCGTCGATCGTGCGCAGGAAGTCGACCGGCGCGCCGATGAAGCGGATGAAGTCGTCGGCGTAGGCCTCCTGGTGCGAGGGCACCTTCTCGTCCAGGTAGTACAGGCCGTACACCGCCTGCAGGTTGCTGCCGTTGTCGTACTGCAGCTGCAGTTCCTGGCTGAGCTGCTTCTGGTGGAAGTTCACCAGCACGTCACCCAGCTCCAGCGCGGTGGCGTCGATGTCGATGTACGAATCGCTGTCCAGCTTGCGCCACGCCGTGATGCTCTTCAGGTCCCACTGGTCGGCCACCCGCCAATCCATGTGCAGCGACGCGCCGTAGTGGGTCAGCTTCTGGCCCTTGCCGGGGTCGAACGAGGTGGTGCCGTGGAAGTCGTACTTGCCGGCGGGCGGCGTGTAGAGCAGCACCTGGCCCAGCGCGAGGTCGGTGGCGTAGAGCGGCGCCGTCGCCTCGCCCAGGGTGAGTTTGGTGTCCTGCTTGGTGTAGTCGGCCGACAGCGTGGCGCTGAACGCGTCACCGGGTTGCCACTTCAACTTGCCGCGCACCGCCTTGGTGTTGTCGTTGTTGTACTTCTGCCCGTTGGACGGATCGGTGACGTAGCCGTCGGTGCGCGTGTAGACGCCGGCCAGGTTCCCCGACACCGTTGCGCCGAGCGGCCCGGAAACATAGAAACGACCCTCGCGCCGGCCATAGTCGCCGATGGTGCCCTCGATCGAGCCCTCGGGCGTGCTGCTCGGCTCCTTGGTGATGATCTTGATCGCGCCGCCGGTGGAGTTCTTGCCGTACAGCGTGCCCTGCGGCCCGCGCAGCACCTCCACGCGCTCGATGTCGAACAGGCTGAACAGGGCACCCTGGATGCGCGAGTAGTACACGTCGTCGACGTACATGCCCACGCCCGGGTCGAAGGTCTGCAACGCATCGGGCTGGCCGATGCCGCGGATGAACACGTTCACCGAGGAGGACGAGCCACGTCCCTGCACGATGTTCATGCCCGGCACGGCGCCCTGCAGGCCGTCGATATTGTTCGCCTGCAGATCCTTCAGATCCTCGTTGGTAAACGCGCTGACTGCCACCGGCACCTTCTCCAGCGCCTCGCCGCGACGCCGGGCAGTGACCGTGACCGCTTCCAGCTGTGTCGCCTCGGCCTGCTTGGCAGCCGCCGGCTTGACCGTGCCTGACTGATCCGTGGCCTGCTGCGCCTGCAGCGGCGCCATCAGCGCAAAACCCAGTACCAGACCGATCGCCGAGCTCAGTTGCGTGCGTTTCATGACGTCCCCTTGGCGGTGAATGCATCGCTCGCGCGGATGCTGAATGCAGATCAGCTTAGGTGCCCGTGCAAGCCGGGGCACTCGTACCTTCGTACAGTGCCCACGCCCTGGAGCCTCCGGGATACTCGACGCCTGTCGCCCTTGACGAGGCTGGGGAAATCACGGATGGCATTCTTGATCGTGCTGGCTGCGCTGTGTTTCCTGATGTTCGCGGCCTACCGCGGCTACAGCGTGATCCTGTTCGCCCCGATCGCCGCGCTGGGCGCGGTGCTGCTGACCGAGCCCTCGCTGGTGGCGCCGATGTTCACCGGCCTGTTCATGGACAAGATGGTCGGCTTCCTCAAGCTGTACTTCCCGGTGTTCATGCTGGGCGCGGTGTTCGGCAAGCTGATCGAGTTGTCGGGGTTCTCCAAGTCGATCGTCGCCGCGACGATCGGCCTGGTCGGGCGCAGCCGGACGATCCTGTCGATCGTGCTGGTCTGCGCGCTGCTGACCTACGGCGGCGTGTCCCTGTTCGTGGTGGTGTTCGCGGTGTACCCGTTCGCGGCCGAACTGTTCCGCGCCAGCGACATCCCCAAGCGGCTGATCCCCGGCACCATCGCGCTGGGCGCGTTCACCTTCACCATGGATTCGCTGCCGGGCACGCCGCAGATCCAGAACATCATCCCCACCGCGTTCTTCGGCACCAATACCTGGGCCGCACCGTGGCTGGGCACGATCGGCGGCGTCTTCATCCTGATCGTGGGCCTGAGCTACCTCGACTGGCGGCGGCGCAAGGCCGCGGCGGCCGGCGAGGGTTACGGCAGCAACCTGGTCAACGAGCCGGAGCCGTTCGACGCCACCCGCCTGCCGCATCCGCTGATCGCGCTGTTGCCGCTGGTGCTGGTCGGCGTGTGCAACAAGCTGTTCACCGACTGGATCCCGCACCTCTACGGCGACACCAGCTCCTTCCTGCCCAGCGTGGTCGGCAGCGCCAAACCGGTGGTGCAGGAGGTGTCGAAGGTTGCCGCGATCTGGGCGGTCGAAGGTGCGCTGCTGGTCGGCATCCTCTGCGTGCTGGTGTTTGCCTGGCGCGCGGTGATGGGACGGCTGGCCGCGGGCAGCCAGGCGGCGGTCGGCGGCGCGCTGCTGGCCTCGATGAACACGGCCTCCGAATACGGCTTCGGCGCGGTGATCGCCGCCCTGCCCGGCTTCAAGCTGGTGGCCGATGCGCTGCACACCATTCCCAACCCGCTGGTCAACGAGGCGGTCACCGTCACCGCGCTGGCCGGCATCACCGGCTCGGCCTCCGGCGGCATGAGCATCGCGCTGGGCGCGATGGCCGACACCTTCATCCACAACGCCAATGCCGCCGGCATCCCGATGGAAGTGCTGCACCGCGTGGCCGCGATGGCCTCCGGCGGCATGGACACGCTGCCCCACAACGGCGCCGTGATCACCCTGCTGGCGGTCACCGGTCTGACCCACCGCCAGTCCTACAAGGACATTTTCGCGATCACCGTGATCAAGACCCTGGCCGTGGCCGTGGTGATCGCCGCGTACTACCTGCTGGGCGTGGTCTAGCGCACTCCGCCCGCGCCGTCCGGCGCCTGTCCCCCGACCGCGGCTGCCGGTCGCAGACGTCGCTCCGATCCGGGGTCGCCAGCACCCGCCGGCGCCCCTTCCTGGTTTCGCGATCCGCGAAACCGTCGTGTAGCGAAGGAGGTATCCGCGATGTCGATCAAGACCTGCGTCCTCGGGCTGCTCGCCCTGCTCTCCCTGACCGCCCTGCCGGCCCACGCCACCTGCCACGACAGCGTGGTGCTGGTGCACGGCAACACCGGCAGCCCGGCCGATTTCCAGAACACCTACGACCTGTTGCGCCAACGCGGCTGGAGCGACGCGCAGATCATCGCGCCCAGCTGGGGCAACCCGCTGTGCGCCGCCTGCAACGACCACAACGGCAGCGAGGAGACCCCGGTGCGCAACGCGATCAGCCAGGCGATCGCCGGCTCCTGCAGCGGACGCATCGACGTGATCGGCCACTCCATGGGCGTGACCCTGGCGATGCGCGAGATCGACAAGCTCAAGGTGGCCGGCAAGGTCGACGTGTTCATCGGCATCGCCGGCACCGTGCACGGGCTGTGGTCGTGCGGCATGTACCCGTGGAATGTGGCCACCAGCACCTGCGGCTACTACGGCCTGTCGGTGGGCAGCCCGTTGCTGCAGGGCTTGGCCGGGCACCGCTTCGCCACGCACATGTATTCGATGAAATCCTGGGTCGACGAGATCAACTGCTACGGCAGCTGCCTGGTCTACGGCGCGCACACCTCCACCATCCCGGGCGAGGACGCGAGCTTCGACTATCCCTATGGCCATTACCAGCTGCTCTGGCTCACCGCCAGCGACCAGGTGAACCTGCTGCAGTGACCGCCGGCGGCGGCGCGGCGCCCTCGCCGCCCGCCGTTTGCCCCCCGGCACGCCGCCCGCCCCGGGCGATGGCCGACCGCTACCACCGGCGCCCGCCGCGGCCGGCGGTAGCGCGTGCCTGAACCGGCTGTCGCACGGGCGCCTACACGCAGGCGCGCAAACCCGTATAATCGACCGGTTAACCCTCAAATTACCCACGTGGTGGCTGCA
>JBDZVT010000032.1:11639-29981 GCA_040255835.1 Lysobacteraceae bacterium | reverse complement strand
GCGGCGGCAAGCGCCTCGCGCAGCGGTGCCAGCAGCAGTTCGTCGGCATTGAAGGCGCCGCCGGAGTGGGACACCGGTACGGTTTCGCCGGCTTCGAAGTGCAAGGCCAGTCGCAGCGTGTCGCAGATGCCGGCCAGCTCGCGGCCGGCGTCGCGGAAGATCGCAGCGGCCACGTCGTCGCCGCTGCGCGCGGCCTCGGCCACCTGGCGCGAGAGTTGCGCCAGTTCGCCGCGGGCGTAGGCGTTGCCGCCGTAGACGTGGGCGCAGATGTCCAGGTCGTTGTCGAGTTGGAAGTGCGCGTTGAGGATCGCGTGCAACGGTCCGCGGGGCAGGCGTCCGTCGCTCATGCGCGAATAGGCGTTGAGTCCGCGCATGGCGATCCAGTAGGCGGAGCCCTCATCGGAGAACGCCTCGCCCCAGCCGCCGGCGCGAGCCGCGAGGCCCTGGCGCTGGCCATAGCCGATCGAACCGGTGCCGGCGACGATGTTGATGCCGTCGGCGCAGCCCAGCGAGCCGGCCCAGCCGCAGACCATGTCGTTGTCGCAGGTGTAGCGGTCGTGGCCGAGGATCGTCGCGGGGCAGGTCTGCAGCTGCGCCGTGGCGCGGCTGTCCTCGCCGTAGGCGGGCAATCCGAAGAAGGCATGGCCGATGTCGGCCAG
The DNA here is from genome assembly GCA_040255835.1 of Lysobacteraceae bacterium. Lineage (GTDB taxonomy): Bacteria > Pseudomonadota > Gammaproteobacteria > Xanthomonadales > Rhodanobacteraceae > Rhodanobacter. The sequence continues at coordinate 29,322 of JBDZVT010000032.1, read as the reverse complement.
GGTCCGGTCGGCGGCGCCCAGCACGTCGGCCACGCCCTGGGCCAGGATGGCGCGCACGCCGTCCAGCCCGACGTGGGGATGGTACGTGGTGCCGAGTTCGGCCTCGCCCAGCAGCCGGCCGTCGCCATCGATCAGGGCGAAACGGGTCTTCGTGCCGCCGCCGTCCACGCCGAGGTAAGCCACCCGGTTCATGCGCTCAAGGCGTACAGGCGCACGCCCTGCACGACGCGGTTCACCAGACCCGCGGGGTTGGGGTTGTCGGGTGTCACGCCCAGCGCGCGAGCGCGCAGGAAGGCGTGGATCTGCGCGATGGCGAGGTACGGCCATAGCAGGTCCGCGTCGGCGGCATCGGCCATCGCAGGCACCGTGATGCCGTTGGCGCCCGCGGCGGCGCGCGGCCGTGCGCTCACCTCGACGATGCGTGCGGCGCGGCCGTCGCGGCGCAGCTCGTCCACCAGGTCGAGATCGTAGCGGCGGGTCAGCGGGTCGTTGGACACGAAGACCATCAGCAGGGTCTGTTCGGTGACGAAGGTCTTGGGCCCGTGGCGAAAGCCCAGCGGCGACTCGAAACAGGTCGCCACCGCGCCGTTGGTCAGCTCGCCGAGCTTCAGCGACGCCTCGCGGGCCAATCCCTGCAGCAGGCCGCTGCCCAGGTAGGCGACGCGGTCGTACTGGCCGAGCGCCAACTTGTTCAGTGCCGGCAGCGATTCCCCGATGACCCGCGCGGTGGCGCCGGCGATGGCGTCGATGCGCGCGTCCAGCGTGCCGGGCGGCAGCAGCGCGGCCACCACGGCGTACATCATGCAGCTGAAGCTAGAGGTCATGGCGAAGCCGGCGTCGTGGGTCTCGGCCGGCAGCAGCAGGGTCATCGAGCGGGCGACCGGCGCCTTGCCCAGCGCGCCGTCGGCGTTGCAGACGATCATCAGGTGGCGCACGTCGCGCACCAGGGACTCGGCCAGTTCCACGGCGGCCAGGCTTTCGGGACTGTTGCCGGAGCGACCGAAGGAGACCAGCAGCAGCGGCTGCTCCGGCTCCAGGTACAGCTGCGGAGCGCATACGATGTCGGTGGTCGGCACCGCATCCACGCGCGCGGCCAGCTGACGGTCCAGCAAGGGCGCCACGCACTGGCCGATGTAGGACGAGCTGCCGGCGCCAGTCAGGATCACCCGCGCGGCGGGGTTGTCGGTCAGCGGGCCGGCAAGCGCGTGGATCCGCGCGTGCAGTTCGGCGACCAGCGCGTGGGTCTGCCGCAGCATCCGCGGTTGCTGCGCGATCTCGCGCGCGGTGCAGATCGCGCCGGCGGCGGCCAGCTCGGACTCGGTTGCGCCCAGGTACTCAGTGGGTGTCATGGTCGTGGCATGCATGGTGGTAGTCGTCGAGTGCGGCGCTGATGTGCGCGATGGTCAGGGACAGCGGATCATGGGTGGCCACACCGGTGCGCAGCGCGTGCAGCGCCCGCGGCAGGTATTGGCTGATCAGCGGGAGCGGCGGCGGGCTTGCGCGCAGGTTGCCGAACAGGCGCTGGCGGGCCTGCTCGATCGCCGGGTCGGGCCAGTAGTAGCGGATGCGGTCGCTGAGGCTGTATTGCAGGTCCACGGTCAGCGCGTGGCCCTGGCTGGAGTAGTAGCGCCGCCAGTAGCCGGGCTGCTCGCGCATGCGCGCCAGGGTTACCTCGCGCAGGCGCGCCCGGCGCGCATCCTCGATCCATTCGCGCTCGATCGCATCCAGCGCCCACAGCGCCTCGCGCAGGGCGAAGGTCAGGCCGGGGCCGACCTTGAGGATGGCGAAATGGTCGCGCACCAGCGCGGCCAGGGCGCCGCGGGTCTGGTAGTCGGTCGAGTGCGCCTCGAACACCATGCCCGGCACGCCGGCGATGGCCTGGCTCAGCTCGCGCGCCCTGGACGGTTCGTAATCCACCACGTTGTGGTGATCGAACTCCACGCCGGGCTGCACCACCGAGGCGATCACGCGCTGCCACGCGGCGTCCAGCCCCGCCGCGGCAAAGGCCTGGCGATGTGCCTCGATGGTGGCCAGCGCGGCTTGCGGAGTGGTCGCGGCCAGGCCTTCGATGGCCTCGGTGGCGCCGCCCGGCACCGGCACCTCGGTGCCGACCACGTAGACTGGCGGCTCGCCGCCGGCGCGCGCGTGGGCAGCTTCGGCCGCCTGGCACAGGCGTACCGCGCGGCGCACGATCTCCGCTTCCGGCAGCGGTTCGGGATCGCCGCTGCAGGCCATCGAGCAGTCCAGGTGGATCTTGCGGAAGCCGGCAGCTACGTACGCGGCCACCATCGCCTCGGCCTTGTCCATCGCCGCATCCGCGTCCAGCGACGTCCACGGGTTCGGGCCCAGATGGTCGCCGCCCAGCGCGATGCGTGCGCGGTCGAAGCCGACGCGGTCGGCGATCGCGTGCACGAAGGCGACGAAATCGGCCGGCTTCATCCCGGTGTAGCCGCCGTCCTGGTTGACCTGGTTGCAGGTCGCCTCGAACAGCACGAACGCCTGTCCCGTGCGTTGCGCGTGGCGCAGGCCGGCTTCGATCACGAGAGGATGCGCGGAACAGATCGAGGTTACGCCACCGGCGTTTCCCTGCTTGTGCCGGGCGATGAGGTCGGAGAGGACTTGCATGGGGACGGAATCCATTCAGGGGAGGAGGTGGAAGCGCCGGGATCGGCCCCGGCTTCGGCCGTGGCCTCGGGCTCGAGCACCAGCAGCAGCGAGGCGATCAGGGCGAGAGCCAGGCCGACCATCTTCAGCGGGCCCGGCACCACGCTGGCGAACACCAGCGCCAGCGCGGCGGTCACCAGCGGGGCACCGGCATTGGTCAGCGGCGCCACCACGATCGCCTTGCCGTGGCGGAAGGCGTAGACCAGGGTCAGCGCACCGACGGCGTTGAGCAGCTGGATCGCCGCGGTCATCCACGGCCCGTCGAGGCCGGTGTTGACCGGCTGCGACCAGTCGGTCATCGCCAGCGCCACCGGCGCCAGCAGCAGCCCGCCCAGCATCATGTAGAAGAAGATGCTCTCGGCGCGCACGGTGTGGTTGGCCAGGCGCATGAAATAGGCCTGCACGCCCCACGCCAGCATGATCAGCAGCGACTGCAGGAACCAGCCCAGCCCGCCGCCGGCGCCGCGGCCGAAGGACAGGTCCAGCATCGGCAGCGCCACCAGGGCCAGCACGATGCCGAGCGCGCCGCTCCAGCCGGTGCGCTCGCGCAGGAACACGAAGGACAGCGCGATCGTCACCACCGGCGACAGCGAGATGATCGGGAACACGAAATAGGCCGGGCCGATGGTCAGCGTGTGGAACAGCAGCATCTGCCCGCCGGCGCCGAGCAGGCCGATCGCCATGCCATAGGCGATCGCGCGCGGCGAATGCTCCAGTGTCCAGCCGCTGCGCCACAGGATGTACAGCGCCGGCGGGATCATCGTCAGCGCCCACACGCAGTACACCAGCGTCTCGGGAAAGCCGCGCTCGGCCGACAGCGGCGACAACGCGCCCCACACGCCCCACAGCGCGACGGTGGTCAGCGCGAACACCAGCCACGGGCGGCGGCGCGGCGCGGCGGCCGCACTGGCGGCCATGCTCACGCCGGCGCTCCCGCCGGCGCGGCCTGCAGCAGCACGAAGCGCTTGAACGCCACCGACAGCTTCGCGTCGCCCGCGTCCACCACGCCGAGATCGACCTCGTTGAACAGGTCGCGCACCTTGTAGCGACCGGCGCCCAGGCCGCGCAGCTCCACCTTGCCGCTGAACTCGTCGGCGTAGAAGGCGTAGTACATCGACCCGTCCTTGGCGATGGCGTGCGCCTCCGGCTTGTCGAAACCGATGTCGTACAGTGTGCCCAGGTACTCGCCCCTGGACAGCATGTGCCGCTTGTACAAGGCCACCCACTTGCGCCAGAGCGCCTCCTTCGCCGGGGTCAGCACCAGCCCGCCCGGCGGCAGCGGTTCGGAGGGATGCTCGGTGTCCTTCGGCCAGGTGAACTTGGTCGAGGGGATCGCGCCGATGCCGACCGTGGAGGCGAAATCGTCGCCGCCGTCGGACAGTTCCACGTGGTCGCCGGCATAGCTGCTGAGCGAGCCCATCAGCGCCTTCATGCTCTTGCCCTTGCTGCGCACCTGCCACGACGACGTGGGGTCGGACGCCGGGTACTGGTCGGTGGCCGGCAGGTTGTGGAAATCGAACGCGGTGCCGCACGGGCACAGCTCGATCACCGCCTGCGGATTGGCCTCGTGCGCCGCCTGGTGGATCGCTTTCCAGAACGTGGCCAGGCCCTCGACCGAATCGCTGGGGTGGGCGTGTTTGTGCGCGGGGTTGTAGCAGGGCGCCACCGCGTTGAGGTGCTGGCCGTCGAACTTGATGCCCTCGAAGCCCCAGTCGCCGATCACCTTCTTCACCAAGGCCACGTAGAAGTCGACGGTGGGCTGGTAGGCCGGGCACTGGGTCAGCGCATTCCACCAGGTGATCTTCTGGAACATGCCGTACTGGTCCAGCAGCAGCATGTCGGGGTGGTCGTGCAGCACGTCGCTGCCCGGGTCGGCGGCCAGCGGCGCGATCCACAGGCGCGGGTGCATGCCCTGGGCGCGTATCTTCGCGGTGAAGTCGCGCATGTCGGCATCGCCGCGCGGGAACTTGCGCGTGTCGATGCGCCAGTCGCCCTCGTTGGTCTGCCAGCCATCGTCCATGACCACCCAGCCGAAGCCCAGTTCGCGCGCTTTCGGCAGCGTGTCCAGGATCTGCTTGACGGTGAAGTCGCGGCCGTAGCCCCACGCGCACCACACCGGCGCAAAGGCCGACTCCGGCGCCTGGGGCGCCACGAGGCCTTCCGCCTGCATGTACTTCCGGTACTGCAGCAGCGGCGCGAAATGGTCGCCGGTGTGCACGGCCAGGAAGCTGCGTTCGGTGACCAGTTCCTTGCCCGGCGCCAAGGTGGACGCCTGCGGCGATTCGACCGCGATGCACGCACCGGCGGCGGTCTTGCGCACCGGCAGGTCCAGCGGACGCACCACCGGTTCCACGTGGCCGACTGCCAGGCCGACGTCCCGGCGCCAGATGTTGGCCACCGGCGTGCCGCCGCCGTAGTCGGACGAATCCATCGCCAGCGTGTTGCGCTGGTCGAACCCGGCGGCCATCGGCTGCACCCAGTCGCGGCGGTCGGTGTGGGTGGTGCCGGAGAAGCTCCAGAAGCCGCCGGGCGCATCGGCCAGTTCATGGGCGGCGTTGCGCCAGCCGGCGACCTGCACGGCGGTGCTGCCCAGGTTGCGGTAGCGGGTCTGCAGCACGGCGAAGCCGGGCAGGGCGTCGAGGAACGTCACCGCCACTTCCTTTTCCAGGTTGCCGGAGCGACCGGTGACGATCGACTGATGGCCGCGGCCGTGACGCGCATCGGCGATCGGTTGTTCCCGGTGACCGGTGATGACGAAGTCCTCGATCGCACCATGCGCCAGCAGCAGGCTTTCGCTGGGCTGCCACGGCGTCAGCGGCTTGCCGCGCGTGGTCAATCGCGTATGCATGCGGTGGTCGAAGGCTATCGCCAGCACCGCATCGCCGATCGCGGCGTTGGTGTCGCCATCGGCGCCGCCAGTGCCGGCGTAACCAGGCCTGGACGCTGCCAGCGCCTTCGGCAGCATGAGCCACGCCGCACCGCCGGCCACGCTGCCGGCCACGAGCTTCAGTACGGTGCGTCGTCCGATCGGGCGCATGGCGAATTCCTCTTGAGACGTCGCCCCGATTCTGCGTCACCCTTTGCTATTGATGCAAGCGTTTCGTTTCGGTATGGTTCGAAAATGTTTCGTTATGTGATCGAGGTGGGCCGATGAACACGATCTTCCGTCCTGTCGTCGTGGTTCTGCTGGTCCTCGCAGGCGCCCTTTCCGCCGCCTGCGCGACTCCGCGCCAGAAGGCCGCGGAGAGTTATTCGATGGCCGACTTCAGTCACGTGCGCAAGTTCGACGCCCACGTCCACTCCAACACGCCGGATCCGGCGTTCCTCGAACAAGCGCGCGCGGACGGTTTCGAGCTGCTGTCGATCAACGTCGACTATCCGGCCTTCCCCAGCATCGCGCGGCAGCATGCGGCTGCCCTGGCCCTCGCGGCGAAGGATCCGGCGCGTTTCCACTGGGCCACCACGTTCTCGATGAAGGGGTTCGGCACGCCGGGCTGGGCCGAGCGGGTCGACGCGAAACTTGCCCGCGACGTGGCCGCGGGAGCGCTGGCGGTGAAGATCTGGAAGAACGTGGGCCTGGCGGAGCGCAGTGCCGACGGCAAGCTGATCATGCTCGACGATCCGGGCCTGGCCCCCGTGGCCGAGCAGGTGCGCGCGCTCGGCGTGGCCCTGATCGACCACCAGGGCGAACCGCGAAACTGCTGGTTGCCGCTGGACCAGATGACCACCGACAACGACCGCGAGTACTTCAGCAAGCATCCGGAGTACTACATGTACCTGCACCCGGACATGCCTCGCTACGAGGACCTGATGGCGGTGCGCGACCGCTTCGTGGCCGCGCATCCGAAGCTGCGCTTCGTCGGTGCGCACATGGCCAGCCTGGAATACGACGTCGACCGCATCGCCGCCTTTCTCGACCGCTTCCCCAACGCCACCGTGGACATGGCGGCGCGCATGAGCCAGCTGCAATACCAGTCGGTGCGCGACCGCGAGAAGGTGCGCAACTTCTTCATCCGCTACCAGGACCGGGTGATGTACGGCACCGATCTGACTTTCGGCCCGGACGCCGATCCCGCGGAATTCAGGCGCGAAGCGCACACGGTGTGGACTTCGGACTGGCGCTACCTGGCCACCGGCGAAACCCAGCGGGTGGACATGATCGATGCCGATGTGCCGGGCCTCGCCCTGCCGCGCGCGGTGATCGACAAGATCTACTACGCCAATGCCAGGCGCGTGTTTGCCGGGTCGGGTACGTAGAGGTCAGGGATTCGGGATTGGGGATTCGGGATTCGGAAAAGCCAGAGCGTCGCCCTCGGCGGCGGGCCGACGCGGCGGCGGGGCTTTGATGCTTCTGCGAATCCCAAATCCCCAATCCCGAATCCCTGCTCTCAGGCCAACAACAGCTCGAAACCGAGCTGGTGGCTGGCCTGGACGATGTCCTCGGGCGCGCCGGTGTCCGTGATCAGCACGTTCAGCGCGGTGACGGGGATGATGCGGTGCAGGCAGACTCTGCCGAACTTCGAGCTGTCGGTGATGGAAATGACCACGCGCGCGGCCTCCACCATCTTGCGGTTGAGCAGGGCCTCGGGCTCGTAATGCGTGGTGATGCCGCGCTCCAGGTCGAAGCCGTCCACGCCGAGGAACAGCTTGTCCACGTGCAGCGCATCCAGCGCCTCGACCGTCAGCCCGCCGTAGAACGCCATGTTCCGCCGGCGCAGTTCGCCGCCGAGCATGACGATGTTGATGTTCGGCTTGGCCGCCAGCGCGGTCAGCACACCGTAGTCGTTGGTGACCACGGTGATGTCGATGTCCGGCAGCGCCTTGGCCAGCTGGATGGCCGTGGTGCCCGAATCGATGGCGACCGTGTCGCCGGCCTTGACCAGGGTCGCGGCACGCACGCCGATGCGGCGCTTCTCATCCAGGTAGGTGGTGCATTTGGCCTCGTAATTGGGCTCGGCCGAGGTACCGTTGCCGATCACGCCGCTGTCGATCGCCCCGCCGTAGGCCCGCGCCATCACTCCGCGCTCGGCCAGGTAGCGCAGATCCTTGCGCACGGTTTGCGCGCTCACGCCGAAACGATCGGCGAGCGTGCTGACTTGGACGCTTCCTTGCTGGCGGACGAGTTCGCTGATCTGGAGGCGTCGTTGACTGGTATCGCGGGTCGCGGCCATGAAGATTTCCAAGATTGGAGAAATTATGCCGCATTTCGTTGTATTTCGCTATTGATACAAAACGAAACCTGTTATAGGCTCGGTTTCGTTGTTTAGATGCAAGGTCCGCCAACGCGCCCCCAGGAGAGAGCCCTTGAACGCCGCATCCTTTCAGCGAAACACACTGTCTTGTGCCGTCGCCCTGGCCCTGCTGATACCGGCGGCGGCGTTCTCCCAAACAGCGCCTGCCAGCGCCGCCACGACGCAGAGTCCACAGGCCGTCCCGGTCGAACAGGCCGCACCGCGCACCGCCACCGAGCTGGCGACCGTGGTGGTCACCGGCGAGCGGGGCAGCATGGCGCGCTCGACCGAGCTCAAGCGCGACGCCACCACCGTGCAGGACTCGATCAGCGCGCTCGAGCTGGGCATGTTCCCCGACGACAACGTGGCCGACTCGCTCAGCCACATCACCGGCGTGGCCATTTCCCGCACGGCCGGAGGCGAGGGGCAGAAAGTCAGCGTGCGCGGCCTCGGCCCGGAATTCACGCTGACCACGTTCAACGGCCGCATCCTGGCCACTGACGGCGCCGGCCGCGACTTTGCCTTCGACGTCCTGCCGGCCGACGTGATCAATGGCGCCGACGTGATCAAGGGCGCGCAGGCCTCGCTGACCGAAGGGGCCATCGGCGGCCTGATCAACCTGCGCTCGGCCAGCCCGTTCGACCAGCCGGGGCAGCATGGCATCGTGCGTCTGGAGGGCGACCGCAACCAGATGTCCGAACTCAACGGGCACAAGTTCTCGGCCACCTACAGCAACACCTTCGCCAACGACACCGTCGGCGTGCTGCTGGGCCTGGTCAAGGCCAAGCGCACGGACCGCACCGACGTCGCCGGCAACGATGGCGGCTGGACACGCAACCCCGATCCCAACGATCCCAACTGGTACGGCAACGCCTGGGGCGGCAACATCGACCCCAACGGCAACGGCGTGCTGGACGAGGATGAATACGGATTGATCGCCCCGGGCCAGTTCCGGGTCGGCTCGATCCTGGAGGACAAGAAGCGCAGCGCCTATTCCGGCAAGATCGAGTGGCGCCCGAGCGACCGGGTGCGCATCGTGGTGGACGGCTTGAAGACGCGCCTGGATTCGCCGCAGGTATCCTTCCAGCAGTCCTACTACCCGCTGTTCGCGCCGGGTCGCTGGTCTGACATCACCGTGCAGAACGGCATCGTCACCGGTTTCACCATGGACAACCCGGACCCGGAGCTGCGGCTCAATCCGGAGCTGCTGAACCAGACCCAGTATCGCGTCGTCGATACCGCGCTGTACGGCATCAACGGCGAGTGGAAGGCCACCGACGACCTGACCCTGACCGGCGACCTCTATCGCTCCACCTCGGAGCGTCGCTCCGGCGGCCAGGACAGCTACGTCGTGCTGCGCATGAACCAGCCCAACACGGCCCGCATCACTGTCGGTCCGTATGCGGTGCCCAACGTCGACGTCAAGTTCGATGACGGCCGCGACCTCATCTCGGGCCTCGCCAACGGCCAGTTCAGCGACTCGGACTTCAACACGCATTACATGTCGCTGAGCGGCGACAACATCCGCGACGAGATCACCGGCGGCACGGTGGCCGGCAAGCTGTTCGTCGGCAAGTGGGGCGTGGACAACCTGCGTTTCGGCGTGAGCCGCACCGAGCGCGAGAAGTCGCGCGACCTGGTCAACAACAGCCTCAACGGCGGCGCCGACTACTACTCCGGAGACAACGCCATCAACGTGGCCGACCTCGGCGGCAACGTGATCTCGCACTCCTTCCACCTGCCGCACTTCATGTCCGGGGTGGGCAGCAGCTTCCCGCGCAGCTTCCTGGCCTTCGACGTGCCCAACTACCTGGCCCGGCTGCAGGCCTACAACGGCAACCTGCGCCCGGACGGCACGCCGTACGACTACGCGCTGGCCGGCCCGCAATGGAACCCGCTGGAGAGCTACCGGGTCAGCGAGAAGACCAACGCGTTCTACGTGCAGGCGGACATGTCGGGCGAGCGCTGGGAAGGCGACGTCGGCGTGCGCCTGGTGCAGACCGACACCCGCGCCCAGGCCTGGGACGCCAAGATCCTCAGCATCACCGAGAATGGCGCGTTCAACTACACCGCCGTATACGCCGCGCCGACGCCGGTCGTCCAGGACGCTCACTACAGCTACCTGCTGCCCTCGGCCAACTTCACCTGGCATTTCACCGACCAGTTGCAGTTGCGCGCTGGCGCGGCCAAGACCATGGCGCGTCCAGCGGTGAACCAGCTGGCGCCCACCAACACCACCGAAAGCGTGTCGTGGGGCGAGTTCACCCAAGTCTACGGCGGCAACGCGGACCTCAAGCCCTACAGCGCCGCGCAGGGCGACCTGTCGCTGGAGTGGTACTTCGCCGAGCACTCCGTCGCCAGCCTGGCGGTGTTCTACAAGCGCATCACGAACCAGATCACGACCAGCTGGGAGACCGGCCAGGACATCGGCGTGCCGGGTTACCTGTTCAACATCATGCGCCCGATCAATGGCGACCACGCCAGGGTGAAGGGCATGGAGATGAGCCTGCAGCACTTCTGGAACAACGGTTTCGGTGTGCGTGCGCAGTACACGCGCAACCTGTCCACGAGCTGGGTGGATGGCGAGCAGCGTCCGCTCGAGGGCATCGCCCCGGCGACCTATTCGCTGGGCGTGATGTACGAGAAGGGCAAGTGGTCGCTGGGCGCCAACGCCGATCGCACCAATGGCTTCGTCACCGCGATCAACGTGCTGGGTACCGGCTACAACGAGCAGGCCGATGCGATCACCTGGGTGACGGCGCACGTCTCCTACAAGTTCAACGACATGATCAGCGTCAGCCTCAACGGCCAGAACCTGCTGGACAAGGCGCAGACCTACAGCATCAACGGCAATCCGCTGCTGTCGCAGGGCTACTACCGGTATGGCCGATCGGTCAACCTGGGAGTGGCTCTGCGCTTCTAGCGCAACGCACAGGCCCGGCCCCGGCGGGGCACGGGCGGCGTGACGCGGACCGGGCCGGCACGAACACGTGCCGGCCCGATGCGGAACATCGTGTGGACCCGCCGCGCGAACGCAATTTCTTGCAGGGTTTCGCGCCGGCTTGGTACGTTATATCGTTGCGCACCGATCTTTCCCGAAGACGCGTGCACATGAAAAACCCGTGGCTCGATTGTCTGCTGGCACCGTCGACATGACGGCGGCGATGATCGGGCGGACCGCCGGGGCGATGCGGCCGTTGCTGGCCGTCGCCGCGGTGCTGGTGATCGGCGGCTGCGCGGTGGGGCCGGATTTCCAGCGGCCGGCGGCACCGGACGTCGCCAGCGTGGCCGCCGGGCCGCTGCCGGAGAGCACGGCCAGCGCGGATGTCGGCGGCGGGCAGGCGCAGCACTTCGTTTCCGGCGGCGACATTCCCGCGCAGTGGTGGACGCTGTTCCATTCCGCGGAACTCGATGCGCTGATCAAGCGGTCGCTGGCGCACAACCCCGATCTGAAAGCAGCGCAGGCTGCGTTGGCGGTGGCGCGCGAGAACACGCTCGCCGGACGCGGCGCGTACGCGCCGAGCGTCAGTGCCGGCATGTCGGCCAGCCGCGAGCAGGATCCGCCCGGCGCGCTGGCGCCGGTGCCCAGCAACAACGCGTTCCTGTACAACCTGTTCACGCCGCAGGTCAGCGTGTCGTATGTGCCGGACGTGTTCGGCCTGAACCGGCGCAACGTGGAATCGCTGAAGGCGCAGCAGCAGGCGGTGCGGTTCCAGATGCTGGCCACGCGCATCACGCTGAGCAGCAACGTGGTGGTGGCGGCGGTGCAGCAGGCGTCGCTGCGCGCGCAGGTCGCCGCCACGCGCGAGCTGATCGCGACCAACGCGAAGATGGTTGAGTTGCTGCGTTACCAGCTGGACAAGGGCTACGCGGGGCGGCTCGATCTCGCCGCGCAGGAATCGCAACTGGCCCAGTTGCAGGCGACGCTGCCGCCGTTGCTGAACCAGCTGGACCAGCAGAACCATCTGCTGGCCGTGCTGGCCGGGGAACTGCCCGGCGAGGCGGCGCCGCAGTCGTTTGACCTCGCCAGCCTGCAGCTGCCGCAACAGCTTCCCCTGAGCCTGCCCTCGACCCTGGTGGCGCAGCGCCCCGACGTGCGCCAGGCCGAGGCGAACCTGCATGCGGCCAGTGCGCAGATCGGCGTGGCGATCGCGAATCGCCTGCCGAATATTTCGCTCACGGCGAATGCGGGCAGTACCGCGCTGGCGATCAGGCAGTTGTTCAAGAGCGGCACCGGCTTCTGGAGCCTGGGTGCGGATCTGGCTGCGCCGATCTTCGAGGGCGGCAGCCTGCGCCACCAGGAACGCGCAGCCAAGGCGGCCTACGTGCAGGCGGCCGAGGAGTATCGCGGCACGGTACTGACCGCGTTCCAGAACGTCGCCGACACGCTGGCCGCGCTGCAGCACGATGCCGAAGGCCTGCAGGCGGCGGCCAAGGCCGCCGATGCCGCCAAACTTACGTTGGAACTCTCGCAGCGCCAGTACAAGGACGGCTACGCCAGCTACCTGTCGCTGCTCGGTGCGGAGCAGGCCGACCAGCAGGCGCGCATCGCGCTGGTGCAGGCGCAGGCTAGCCGCTATGTCGACACCGCCGCGCTGTTCCAGGCCATGGGCGGCGGCTGGTGGCACGACGCCGAGGCCCACTCCACCGATGCCGCTGCCACCCGGGATAGCGATGAAAAATAAGCCCTGCTCCGTGCCGTCCTGGCGCGTGCCCGTCCTGTTGTCCGCCCTCGCGCTGATTGGCGTGTCGACGCTGGCCGCCTGCTCGTCGAAAGCCGCGCCCCAAGCCGCCGCCGACACGCCGCACAACGTGACGCTGACCGCGGCGCAGCGCCAGCACATCCATCTGCTGACCATCGAACGCAGCAGTTTCCATCGCAGCATCGAAACCAGCGGCGTGGTGGATTTCGACCACGACCGCGCCACGCAAGTACTGGCGCCGTTCTCCGGCCCGGTGACCGAGGTGCTGGTGAACCCGGGCGACAAGGTCAGGGCGGGACAACCGCTGGCGCGGGTGGATTCGCCCGACTTCGCCGCCGCCGTCGGCGCGTATCGCAAGGCGCTCGCCGCGGCGCATGCCGCCGACCAGCTGGCGGCGACCGATCGCGACCTGTACGCGCACCAGGCGATCTCGCAGCGCGAGCATGCGCAGGCGCAATCCGACGCGGCGGGGGCGGACGCCGATCGCGACGCCGCGTTGCAGGCGCTGCTGGCCTTGCATGTCGATCCGCAAGCCATCGCGGCGATAGGCGAAGGCAAGCCGGTAGCACGCGGCCAGGGCGTGATCCGCGCGCCGATCGCCGGCACCGTGGTGGAGAAGTCGATCGCGCCCGGCCAGTTGCTGGCCGCCGGTTCGACACCCTGCTTCACCGTCGCCGATACCTCGAAAATGTGGGTGATGGCGCAGCTGTTCGGCGACGACCTGGCAGCGGTGAAAAACGGCGACGCGGCCACCGTCGAGGTCGGCGGTGACGGCGCGACGATGCCGGGCAAGGTGACCAATGTCGGTGCCGTGGTCGATCCCGATACGCGTTCGATCGGCGCCCGCGTGCTGGTCGACAATCCGGACGGCCTGCTCAAGCGCCAGATGTACGTGCGCGTGAAGATCCGCTCCGGCGACGCGCGCACGGGCTTGCTGTTGCCGGTGTCGGCGGTGCTGCGCGATGACGAGAACCTGCCGTTCGTGTACGTGGCGGCGGCCGACGGCGGTTATGCCCAGCGCACAGTGACGCTGGGTGGCCGCGTGGGCGATGCCTTCGAGATTCCCGATGGCCTGCACGCCGGCGACAAGGTCGTGGTGGACGGCGCGATCTTCCTGCATTTCATGCAGACCCAATGAGCGCGCAGACCCTGCCCGAGGGGCTGCCGCCGCGCCCGGCCTCGCTGATCAACCGCATCGTCGCGTTCGCGCTGCAGCAGCGCATGCTGATGGTGCTGCTGGCGCTGGGCCTGGCTGCGGCCGGCGTGTGGTCGTACAACATCCTGCCGATGGATGCGTACCCGAACCTGTCGCCGCCGATGGTCGACATCGTCACGCAATGGCCGGGGCATTCGGCCGAGGAAGTGGAACGGCTGATCACGGTGCCGGTGGAGCTGGGCATGAATGCCATCCCCGGCATGGTCACCAAGCGTTCCGTGTCGCTGTACGGCCTGTCCGATGTCACGCTCGGTTTCGCCGACGGCACCGATCCGTATTTCGCGCGCCAGCGCGTGCGCAACCGCCTGCCGGATGTCGAACTGCCCGACGGCGTGTCCTCGTCGATGTCGCCGATGTCGCCGCCCTCGGGGCTGGTGTACCGCTACGTGCTGCAGAGCACCGACCGCTCGCCGATGGAGCTGAAGACGCTGAACGACTGGGTGGTCGCGCCGCAATACCGCTCGGTGCCCGGCGTGGCCGACGACTCCGGCTTCGGCGGCGGCACCATGCAATACCAGGTGCTGCTCGATCCGGTGAAGATCGCCGCGCTGGGCATGTCGGTGGCGCAGGTCGAAGCCGCGCTGGCAGCCAACAACGGCAACGCCGGCGGCGGCTTCTACACCCAGGGTGGGCAGTTCTTCTACGTGCGCGGGCTGGGCCGGCTCGAGACCGTGCAGGACATCGGCGACGTGGTGCTGGCGGTGCACGACGGCACGCCGATCCTGGTGAAGAACGTGGGCACGGTAAAGGTCGGCATCGCGCCGCGGCTGGGCGAGTTCGGCTACATGGGCCAGGACGACGCGGTGGAGGGCGTGGTGCTGGCGCTGACCGGCTCGAAGACCGAGAACGTGCTGCAGCGGGTCGAGGCGAAGACGCAGGAACTCAACCGCGACGTGCTGCCCGACGACGTGAAGATCCACCCCTTCTACGACCTCACCGACCTGATCGGCCAGACCAAGGCGGTGGTGATGCACAACCTGCTGCTGGGCATGGTGCTGGTGATCGCGGTGCTGATCTTCTTCCTCTACGACGTGCGCGCGGGGCTGATCGTGGCGGTGACGATTCCGCTGGCCCTGCTGTTCGCCTTCGTGTGCCTGGACCTGAAGGGTGCCTCGGCCAACCTGCTGTCGATCGGCGCGGTGGATTTCGGCATCCTGGTCGATGGCGCGATCTTCATGGTCGAGAACATCTTCCGCGAGCTGGCCGCGCGGCAGGGCACCGAGTTCGACATCAGGGAAGTCATCCAGGGCGCCGCCTCGGAAGTGGACCGTCCGCTGGTCTACGCGGTGGCGGTGATCGTGGCCAGCTTCCTGCCGATCTACGTGCTGAGCGGGCCTTCCGGCACGCTGTTCAAGCCGATGGCGGACACCATGATCTTCGCCCTGGTCGGCTCGCTGCTGGTCACGCTGACCCTGCTGCCGGTGCTGTGCGCGCTGCTCATGCGCCGCGGCGTGCGCGAGCGGCGCAACGCGATCTACGATCGGTTCAAGGCCTGGTACGTGCACGGGCTGGAGCGCCTGCAGCAGCATGCGTGGCGGGTGACTGGCGTCTCGCTGCTGCTGCTGGTGATCGCGCTGGTGATGATGCGCGGCATCGGCGCCGAGTTCATGCCGCACCTGGACGAAGGTTCGCTGTGGGTGCGCGCCACCATGCCGTACACCATCTCCTTCGACGAGGCCTCGAAGATCTCGCCGCAGATCCGGCAGATCCTGCGCTCCTTCCCCGAGGTCACCACGGTCGGTTCCGAGCTGGGCCGTCCGGACGACGGCACCGATTCCACCGGCTTCTTCAACGATGAGTTCTTCGTCGGCCTGAAACCGTACTCGCAGTGGGACGGCAAGTACCGCAGCAAGGCTGACCTGATCGCGGCGATCGACAAGAAGCTGCAGGTGTTTCCCGGTATCCAGTTCAACTACACCCAGCCGGCCGAGGATGCGGTGGACGAGGCCGAGACCGGCCTGAAGAGCGCGCTGGCGGTGAAGATCTACGGCCCCGACCTGCACGTGCTGCAGGCCAAAGGCAAGGCGATCAAGCAGGCGATGGAAAAGGTGCCCGGCATCACCGACCTGACCCTGGTGCACGAGCTGGGGCAGCCGAACCTGTCCATAAAAATCGACCGCGCGAAGATCGCGCGCTACGGACTCAACGTCGAGGACATCAACAAGCTGATCGAGGCGGCGATCGGCGGCGACGTGGCCACCGAGGTGGCGCAGGGCGAAAAGCAGTTCGACCTGCTGGTGCGCCTGCAACCGCGGTACCGCGACAACCCGCAGCAGATCGGCGAGATCCCGGTGGCCACGCCCGGCGGTCAGCAGATTCCGCTGAAGGAGCTGGCGGACATCAGCATCGCCAACGGCGCCTCCTTCATCTATCGCGAAAATGGCTCGCGCTACATCGGCGTGCAGTTCTCGGTGAGCGGACGCGACCTGGCCGGCGCGGTGAACGAGGCGATCGCCCGGGTCGGCCACGACGTGAAGCTGCCGCACGGCTACCGGCTGGAGTGGGGCGGCGAGTACAAGGAGTACACCGCCTCGCGCGCGCAGATGAACGTGATCCTGCCGCTGACCCTGCTGCTGATCTTCGGCCTGCTGTTCGTGCTCTACGGCAATTTCAAGTTCCCGTTCATCACGGTGGTCGGCGTGCTGCTGTCCGCCCCGTTCGGCGCGATCGTGGCGATGTGGCTCACCGGCACGCCGTTCTCGGTGTCCTCGGCGATCGGCTTCATCGTGCTGTTCGGCGTGTCGGTGCTGACCGGTGTGGTCTACATCTCCTGCGTCAACGAGCTGCGCCTGGGCGGCATGGACATCGCCAGGGCGGTGCACGAGGCGGCGATCCTGCGCCTGCGCCCGATCACCATGACGGCGCTGGTGGCCGCGCTCGGCCTGTTGCCGGCAGCCATCGCCAGCGGCGTCGGCACCGATTCGCAGCGACCGTTCGCGCTGGTAATCGTGGCCGGCATGCTGTCGCGGCTGCTGATCGGCATGTACCTGATGCCGGCGCTGTATGCGCTGGTGGCGCGGCAAGGCGACCGGTTGCAGGTGTAGGGCGACCACGCGCTTTCATTCTCGCCGGCATTCGCGGAAGAGCCGGCGGGCAGTGCCCGCCCTACGTCTTGCCGCCCCGGGTAGGGCGGGCACTGCCCGCCGCTTTCCGGCGGAGGAAAGGTCTCAGCCGCCGCCGCCCGACTCGATCTGCTGCACGAGGTTCCACAGGATGCGCAGGTCCTGCGGATCGAGTTCATCACCGCCGAGGCCGCGGAAGTGGTTGTGGAATGCCTGCACCGCGGCGGCGCGGTCGTCCAGCGGGTAGCCGACCACGGCCAGCGCCATCCAGGGATCGAAGCCGGCGGGCGGGTCGGCCAGTACGCCTTGCGGCCAGCGGCCGAAGCCAGCCGCGGCCAGTTGCTGCCAGGGGAATAGCGGGCCGGGATCGTTCTTGCGCGTGGGGGCGAAATCCTGGTGGCCGATGACCTGCGTGGGCGGGATGTTCAGGCGCTCGGTGAGGTCGGTGAGCAGGCGCAGCAGGCTGTCGATCTGCGCTTGTGCGAACGGCGAGTGCCCGTCGTTGTCCAGCTCGATGCCGATCGAGGCCGAGTTGATGTCGGTGATGGTGCCCCAGCGGCCGCCGCCGCCGTGCCAGGCGCGCAGCTGGTCGGCAACCAGCTGGTAGATGTGACCGTCGGCGCCGACCAGGTAGTGCGCGCTCACCGGGCCGCCGCTGTTCTGCGTGCGCAAGGTGTGCAGGCTCTCGCGGGCCGAGTGCTGGTCGGTGAAATGCAGCACGATCAGCACCGGACGGCGGATGTCGTGGTTGGGCGAGGGCACCCAGGTCGCCAGCGGGTTGCGCGGCGGCAGCGGGGCGCAGGCGGC
>JBDZVT010000032.1:0-11539 GCA_040255835.1 Lysobacteraceae bacterium | reverse complement strand
GCGAGGGCACCCAGGTCGCCAGCGGGTTGCGCGGCGGCAGCGGGGCGCAGGCGGCAAGCAGGGCGAGCAGGAGCAACAGGGCGACGGTGCGCAGGCGGCGGGATGTCGGAAGTGTCGTGCGCATCGCAACGGGCCTCATGGTTTCGCGTTTTTGCCGGTCATTCCAGCGCAAGCTGGAATCCAGTCAGGCGATTCGTGCGAAGCACACCAAATCGACTTTGTGTGCTTCGCACGCGTACTTCACTGGATTCCAGCCTGCGCTGGAATGACGGTGGGGGTGATGGCCGTAGTCAACGCAACCACGGCTTGGCGATCTCCAGCGCGGTGCGGTACGGCTCCGGCTCGTTGCGGTTGCTGAGCAGGATCACGGTGAGGTGCTGCTTCGGCCAGCGCACGATCACGTTGCGGAAACCGATGCTCTCGCCCGAGTGCCACAGCGTGTCGCCGGTGATGCGCCAGCCATAGCCGTAGCTGGCCTCGTACGGCTCGCCGGTGACCTTCACGTGCGGGCTGAAGGCGAGCTGGCGCGAGGCGTCGCTGAGCAGGCGGTTGTCGTACAGCGCGGCGTCCCACTTGGCCAGGTCCTCGACCGAGGAATAGATGCCGCCGTCGCCGCGGGTGGCGCTGGTGACGCTCTGGTCGGTGCGCGTCCACTGGCCGTTCACCTCGCTGTAGCCGTAGGCGCGGTCGGCCACTTCGGGGCCGCCTTTTTCGTACAGCAGCGTGTGGTCCATGCCCAGCGGCTGGAAGATCTGCTGCTTCAGGTACAGCGGCAGGCTGTAGCCCGAGGCGCGCTCGACCACCAGGCCGAGCAGCACGTAGCCGGTGTTGCTGTAGCGGTAGGCGGTGCCGGGTGGGAAGTAGGTTTTCGAGGTGGCGGAGAGCATGCGCAGCACGTCGTTGTCGCTGACCTGTCCGGTGGTGCCGGGCGGGATCAGGTCTTCGTAGTCGACCAGGCCGCCGGTGTGGTCGAGCAGCTGGCGCAGGGTCACCGCGGAGGTCGTTTCCGGCAGCGTGGGCAGCCACTGGCGCACCGGGTCGTCGAGCTTGAGCCGGCCGCTTTCCGCCAGCAGCAGGATCGCCGCGGCGGTGAACTGCTTGCTCACCGAGGCGAGCCGGTAATTGGTCGCCGGCGTGGCCTCGTCGTCGTCCTCCCGGTTGGCCAGGCCGTAGCTGCGGTTCACGACCGCCTTGCCGTCCTTGATGACCAGCAGCGAGGCGCCGGGCACGTCGCCAGTGTAGGGCGCCATCAGCAGGTTGACCGGATCGACCGGCTTGGTGCCACCGCAGCCGGCGAGCAGGAGGATCATGGCAAGACTTGCGAGTGGTTTGTACATGGCATATCGCCCCTGGGCTGCTGTTGTAGGAGCACCCTGTGCGCGATGCTCTTCGTCACGCTACCGCAAAAGCATCGCGCACAGAGTGCGCTCCTACGGGTTTCGGGTCATTGCACCGGTACGTCGTAGATCGTGTGCGGCGTCGGTTCCGGCTCGAAGGTGTAGTGCCACCACTCCATCGGATAGTTGCGAAAGCCCTCGCGCTCCATCGCGTCGCGCAGCAGCAGGCGGTTGGCGTGCTGCTGCGGCGTGACCTCGGCCGAGTCGGTGTGGGCGCGCACGTCGAAGAAATCGAAATCGGTGCCCATGTCCAGCGGCGCGCAATGTGTGCCGTCAGCGGCGCACTGCTGCATGGTCAGGTCGATGGTGGCGCCGCGGCTGTGACCCGAGCTTTCCGCGATGTAGCCGTGCAGGAGTTCGGACTTGTCCAGCCGCGGGTAGTGCTGCGGCTTGGTGCGCTGGTCGGAAAGATCGTGGGCCCAGCGCACGAAATGCGCGACCGCGCGGGCGGGGCGGTAGCAGTCCCAGATCTTCAGGCGCTGGTGGCGCGTGCGCAGGTCACGCTCGACCCGCACCAGCGCCTCGGCGACCGGACGCAGCAGCAGGCAGGCCGGTGCGCGATAGCCGTCCGCCGGCGTGCCCATGAAATTGTCGCTGCCGGCGTACTTGATGTCCTCGGCCATGTCCGGCACCAGCGTGCGGATGTCGACCAGGTTGGCTGCGGCGGCGGTTTTTGCGGGCGACAGGGCGGGTTTGTCCTGGGCGTGGAGGCTGCCGATGCAGAGGCAGAGCATCAAGGCCAGCACGATCTTCCTTCCCCCGCTGGCGGGGGAAGGTGCCCGGAGGGCGGATGGGGGCACACGCCGACCCAAAGCCCCCCATCCGCCTTGCGTGCCGCTCCTGCGGCACGCCCTTCGGGCCGGCTTCGCCGTCCGCTTCGGCATCCTGCCTTCGCAGTCGGCCCCTTCCCCTGCCAGTGGGGGAAGGGGTTTTGCGAGGGGCGCGTTCTTCATGGGCAATTCCCCGTGCGTCGGAGGTCGAGGTCTTCGTAGTCGGAGCTGAAGTCGCCCTGCGGATCGAGCTTGGCCATGCGCAAGGTGACCGGCGTGCCTGCGGAAGCGGCATGGAAATCGAGCCATGCATCGAGCTCGCCGCCGTCCCAGTGCACCAGATAACGGTCGCCCAGGCGCATCACGGTGCCGGTCAGCGAAGGCGATTTGGCGGCGGCGAAACGAACTTTGCCGTCGCGCGGGCACAGCGAGATGTTGCCGAACCAGGGGTCGCGGTATTCGCCGCTCCACGAGGCGAGTTCGGCCGTGGTGGCCGGGCGTTGTGCCGAGGTGTCCGGCGCGCTGGCTTCGGCGGGGCGCTGTGCGGCCTGTCTGTCCAGCGCGTCGGCGTACCAGGCCACGTCGCGCTTTTCGTCGGGTGCGGTGAAGTGCTTGGTCAGCATCTCGCCCAGCACGGTGCGGGCGTCGTTCGCCTCGCCGTTGATCATGAACACGAAGCCGCTGTTGCGATCCGGCAGCAGGGCCAGCATCGAATACATGCCGTTCAAGGTGCCGGTGTGCCAGACCAGCCACTGGCCGTCGACGTCGGTCATGCGCCAGCCGTAGCCGTAGGCCATGATGTGCGAGTTGTCCCACGCGCGGCGCTGCGCGGAGACCGGGATCAGCATGTGCGGCGCCTGCAGCGTCTTGCGCTGTTGCGGCGACAACCACTGGAGCTGGGCCGGGGTGGGCACCAGCCAGTTGCGCGCCCAGCTCAGCATGTCGGTGAGGTCGCAGCGGATGCCGCCGGCGGCGGCCGAGGTGATGGCGGGGATCGCGGCGGCTTCGGGGATCGGCACGTTGCGCCCGTCGTCGCGGCGATGCGGCGTGGCCACGTCGCCGACGGTGTCGCGGTTCCACGCGCCCACCTGGCAGCGGTCCAGGTGCAGCGGTGCGAACACCTCGCGGTGCATCAGCGTCTCGTACGGCGCGCCGCCCGCGGCGGCGGCCACTTCGCCGGCCACCACATAGAGCAGGTTGTCGTACTGGTACTGCGAGCGGAAGCTGTAGCCGGGCTTGATGAAGCGCAAACCGTGGATGATGTCGGCGCGGGTGAAAGCGTTCGGCTCCGGCCACAGCATCAGGTCGCCGCCGCCTTCGGGCAGGCCGCTGGAATGGGTGAGCAGGTCGGCCACGCGCATGTTCGCGGTGACCCACGGATCGTGCATGCGGAACTGCGGCAGGTACTTCGTCACCGGGTCGTCCCAGCGCAGTTTGCCCTGGTCGACCAGGCGGCCGAGCAGGGCGGTGGTCATCGCCTTGCTGTTGGAGGCGATCTTGAACAGCGTGCGCGGAGTGATCTTCTCGCCCGAACCGGCGACGGTTTCGCCGGCGGTGCGGGTGTAGACGACCTGGCCGTCCTCGATCACGCCGACGGCGATGCCGGGCAGGTGGTAGCGGGCGACGACGGCGTCGACGATCTTGTCGTAGCCCGGATTGAGGTCAGAAGGGGCAGCTTGCGTTGACGGAGTCGTCAGGGCGAGTCCCAGAAACAGGCAGGAACAACGAAACACGACCGTCACCCCAGCGAAAGCTGGGGTCCAGTGCCTTGCGCGCCTCATGGATAGCCAGAGGCGCCGGATCCCGGCTTGACCGGCCCTCCGGCCGTTGAGAGCCGCCGGGATGACGGAAATGGGCGCGTTCGGATGCCCCGGTGCAGCCAGGTGCTCAATGACCGGCATGGCGCTCCACCTCGCCCCACACACGCAGCAGGTTGCCGCCCCACAGCTTGGCAATATCCGCCTCGCTGAAGCCGGCCTTGCGCAGCGCGGCGGTGACGTTGCGGGTTTCGCTGGCGTCCTTCCAGCCGGTGATGCCGCCGCCGCCGTCGAAGTCGGAGGCGATGCCGACATGGTCGATGCCGGCGACCTTCACCATGTGGCGGATCTGCTTCACGTAGTCGTCCAGCGTGGCCAGCGGGTATTTCTTCTGGATCGCGGCCATGCCCGCTTCCATCTCCGGCCGGTAGTCGTCGTTGTCGCTGTCGTATTCCTTTTCGCCGGCCTGTTTCGCCACGGCCTCCTGCAAGGCCTTCTCGGCGGCGGCGCGACCCGGGTCGTGCTTGAGGAATTCCTTGTAGGCGACGGCGTCGATCACGCCGCCCTTGGCGGCAATCGCGCGCAGCAGGTCGTCAGGGAGGTTGCGCGGATGGTCGAGCACGGCGCGGGCGCCGGAGTGCGAGGCGATGATCGGCGTGGTGGAGACTTTCAGCGCATCGCGCACGCAATTGTCCGAGGCGTGCGAGATGTCGACCATCATGCCGAGTTCGTTGGCGCGCTTGACCACCGCGCGACCGAAATCGCTCATGCCAGTGTCGCCGGCGCTGTTCATCGCGCTCTCGCCGTGTTCGGTGTCGGGCAGCGAGCTGGTGCACAGGTCGTTGTTGCCCACGTGGACCAGGCCGACCGAGCGCGCGCCGCGATCGTACGCGGCGTCGAGGCGGTGCAGGTCGTGGCCGAGCGAGTAGGCGTTCTCGATCTCGATGGTGGCCGAGAGCAGGCCGGCCTTGTGGTTGGCCATCAGCTGTTCGGGCGTGGTGGCCAGGCGGATGCGGTCGGGATACTTCATCAGCATGCGGCCGATGCCGTCGTACTTCTGGCTCGCCTGTTTCACCGCCTTGGCGTAGCCGGCGGCGTCAAGCTTGTGCTGCGGCACCCAGATCACGAAGAACGCCGCGTTGAGGCCGCCGCGTTCCATCTTGCCCAGGTCGACCAGCAAGCGGGTGTCCTTGCCCACATCGAAACGCGGCTCGCCCATGTAGTTGAACGGGATGTCGACGTGGGTGTCGATGGTGACCGGCGGATCGGACTGCGCCTGCGCGGGCAGCGTGGCGGCAAAGCCCAGGGCGGCGAGAATGGCAAGGCGGGCAGGCATGTTCATGGCGTCTTCCAGTTCCGGGCCGGCTGTTCGCCGGCGATCATTTCCTCGAAGTGCTGGCGCCGCCGGACCAGGGCATAGCGGCCCTCGTGCAGCAGGACCTCGGCGGCCAGCGGGCGGGAGTTGTAGGTGGAGGCCATCGACGCACCGTACGCGCCGGTGGCCTTGATCAGCAACAGGTCGCCCGCTGCGCACTCCGGCAGCTCGCGCGCGCGGGCAAAGGTGTCGCCGGTCTCGCAGACCGGGCCGACGATGTCGTAGCGGGTGGACAGGCGGCCCCGGTCGACGACCGGCACGATGTCGTGCCAGGCGTCGTACAGGCTGGGCCGCTGCAGGTCGTTCATCGCCGCGTCCAGCACCAGGAAACTGCGTTCGGTGCCGGGCTTGACGCGGATCACCCGGGTCAGCAGCACGCCGGCCTCGGCCACCAGCCAGCGGCCCGGTTCCAGCAGCAGGCGGCCGCGGAAACCCGCCAGCGCCTCGCGGATCGCGCCCACGTAGTCGGCAGCGGCCACCGGCCGGTCCACGCCGTCGCGATAGCACACGCCCAGCCCGCCGCCGACATCGATGCTGGCGATCGGGTGGCCGGCCTGTTCGAGCTCGCGCCAGAACGCGGCCACGCGTGCGAGCGCGAGGCGGAACGGTTCGACGCTGAGGATCTGCGAGCCGATGTGCACGTGCAGGCCGTCGAGCTGCACCTGGTCGAACGACTTGCGCTCGGCAAACCAGCGGCGCGCCTCGTCGATGCTGACGCCGAACTTGTTCTCCGACTTGCCGGTGGAAATCTTGGCATGCGTATGTGCATCCACGTCGGGATTGATGCGCACGGCGGCGCGTGCGGTCACTTCCTGGGTTTTCGCCAGCTGCTGCAGGGTGCGCAGTTCGTCCAGCGATTCGACGTTGAAGCGCCCGACGCCGACGTTGAGCGCGCCGGCGATCTCGTCGGCGCTCTTGCCGACGCCGGAGAACACGATGCGGTCGGCCGGGATGCCGGCGTGGAGCGCGCGGCGCAACTCGCCGACCGAGACGATGTCGGCGCCGAGGCCGGCGCTGGCCATCAGCTGCAGGATGGCCAGGTTGGGGTTGGCCTTGACCGCGAAGCAGATGGTGGCGTCGAGGCCGGCCAGGGCGGCTTGCAGCGCGTCGATGCGCTGGTGGATCGCGCTGGCGGAATAGGCGTGGAACGGGGTGGGGATGTGTTCGGCCAGTTGCTGCAGGTCGACGCCGTCGAGCCAGCGCGGATCGGCGGTGGCCTCGTGGCCGGGAAGCAGGGTGGATCGGGCGTGCAGGTGGGTCATGCGGGAGAGCCCTGGGGTCGCGCAAAAAAAGGGCGACCCACCATTCCGTGTGGGTCGCCGCCAGGGAGTAGCTTCAGAAATCCAGCGACAGCGTCAGCTGTGCGTAGCGCGGCGATTGCAGGAAGCGCTCCTTGCCGAAGTAGGCGTCGCGGTCGCCCACGCCCGGCTCCAGTTCCTGGTAGACCCACACCGGCTCCTGGCGGTTGAGCAGGTTGTACACCGCGAACTTGGCGCGGAAGGTGGCGGCGCTGAACTGGTACTCGTAGCTGACGCTGGCGCCCAGGTCGACGAACCACGGCATGCGGCCGGCACCGCCGCGCGGCGAGTGCACGAACACGCGGTCGGCGGTGCTCCAGGTATCGCCTTCCTGCGGGTTCGGGAACGCCTGTTCCGGGGTGCACTTGGACTCGCAGATGAAATAGCTGTGGTAGCTCTTCCAGTTGTACGGGTTGCCCACGCCCATGGCGGTGATCGGACCGCCCGAATGCGCGTCGAGGGTGCCACCGACGCGCCAGTGCTGGTTCAGCGCGTAGGTGCCGCGCAGCTTGATCTGGTGCCGGTGGTCGTTGGCCAGCGGCCCGTAGCCGCCGAAATTTACGAACGGGTCGTCGAAGTTCTCGGTACGGCCGGTGTCGCCGAAGTTGGTGTCGGTGTTGACCGGGCCCTCCGCGTTGCCCTCGCTCCACGACAGCGTGTAGGACGCATTGAAGCTCCACTTGTCGTCCCAGGCGCGGTCGATCTGGAACTCCAGCGCCTTGTACGTGCGCTTGGGTTTCACCCAGCCGCGCTGCGAGCCGCCGGTGGAGTTCACGTACTCCCATTCGCCGTCGGTGTACTCGTAGTTGTCGTTTTCCGTCCAGTAGCCGCCCTTGGAGGTGTCGATGGTGACGTAGCCGTCGTCGACGCCGTCGCAGTCGGTGTCGCCCCAGATGGTGACGTCCTCGCCCGGGTTGGCCATCACCCAGTTGCTGCCCACGCGGCCGCAATGGGTGGCGGTGATGTTGATGTCGTCGATGGCGTTGTGCAGCTTGCGGTAGATCCCGCGCACGCCCCACGACCAGGTCTCGTCCAGCTGCTGCTGGAAGCCGAGGATCAGCTCGTCCTGGTAGACCTGGTCCATGTCGTGGTCGACCTCCGAGCGCAGGTCGCCGACGGTGCCGTCGCCCTGGTCGTTGCTGAAGCCGAACTGCGGGCCCAGCTTCGGCATCGCGTACTGCACGCCGTCGTGTTCGAGGATCTCCCAGCCGTCGAAGCCGTAGAAGGTGCGCTCGTCGAGCAGGGCGCCGCCCTGCTTGATGTTGATCACGTTCGCCACCGGCAGGAAGTAGCGGCCGACGTTGCCGAACAGCTTGGTCGTGCCGTCACCGGCCACGTCCCAGGAGAAGCCCAGCCGCGGCGAGATCATGTTGTCCATCTTGATGTAGCTGCGCCCGGCGGCATCGCGGTTGTTGAAGCCTTCGCTGCGCACGCCCAGGTTCAGCACCAGGTTGTCGGTGACCGACCAGTTGTCTTCCGCGTAGTACGCGTTGTTGGTGGATTCGAAGTTGCCGAAGATCTCGTAGCGGCGGGCGCGCACGTAGGCGTTGTAGCCCGGCGGCACGATGCCGGCGTCGGGGATCTGCGCGCCCGGCGTGGTCTTGATCACGCTGTACTGCACGCCGCCGGGACCGGAATAGCGCGAGCTCAGGTCGGAGGTGTCGGTTTCGCGGTCGATGCCGAAGCGCACCAGGTGGTTGCCCAGCGTCCACTCGAAGTCCGCGCGCAGCTGCTTGCGCAGGTCGTCGCGGTCGTAGACCGAGAGGTTGTTGGTGCAGCCCACCGGGACGCCCGGGTCCTCCACCGCGGAATCCCGGGTGACGTAGTTGCAGGCGGCGTCGGCCGGGGATGCCGCCACGCTGGTGCGGTCGTTGCGGCCGTACATGAGTTTCATCGACAGGTCGTCGGTGAAGTACGAGGTCCAGGTCGCGGCCCAGTTGCGCCCGCCGCTCTCCGAATAGGACTCGGCCAGCTTGTCGCCGCGGGTCTTGCTGTCGAAGTCGTAGACGTAGGTGTCGGTGTCGGTGCGGTTCTTGTTGGAGAACGCCATCAGGCTCAGGGTGTTGTTGCTGGTGATGTTCCAGTCGATCGTGGTGCCCCAGAAGCCGTCGTTCGACTTGCCCTTGTTGAAGCTGTTGCCGGCGTCGTCGGTGTTGTCCGGCCGCACGTCGCGGCCCTCGTACATCGCGAAGAAGAACAGCTTGTCCTTCACGATCGGGCCGGACGCCCACACGTTGAGCCGGGTGGAGTCGGTGGTGTCGCGGCTGCGGGTCAGGTAGCGGGTGCCGTCCAGGTAGCTGTCGTGTGCCCGCGCCTCCCATTCGCGCGGCCCGTACACCAGCTTGGTGCCGTAGTGGAATTCGTTGCTGCCGGACTTGGCCACCGCGTTGACCACGCCGCCGGTGGTGCGCCCGTACTCGACGGAGTAGCCGCCGGTCTTGACCTGGAACTCCTGGTAGAAATCGAACGGCGCCTCGGAGAAGCCGATGCGGTTGTAGAAGTCGGTGACGTTGAGGCCGTTGATGTAGAAGGCGTTCTCGGCCACCGAGGAGCCGCCGAAGGAAATGCCGCCGAAGCCCGCCGTGCCCGGCGCCACGCCCGGCGCCAGCAGGGCCACCGAGCTCACGTTGCGCTCCACCGGGAGGCGCTCGAGCTGCTGCGCGGTGACGTTGACGGCCGATTCGGTGGAGGTCACGTCGACGGCGTTGACCACCCCGTTGCTGGTCACCTGCACGGTGGCGAGCTTGGTCACCTCGGCCGAGCCGAGGTTGATCGTGGTGGCCTTGCCCAGCGTCACCACCACGTCCAGCGGCGCGCCGCCGGCGCTGGTCTGCAGGGTGTAGTGGCCCACCGGCAGGAATGGCACGCGGTAGTTGCCCTTGTCGTCCGCCGTCACCGTGCGGGTCAGGCCGGTGTCGGGGTTGGTCACCGTGATCGTGGCGTTCGGTGCGCTGCGGCCGACGATGGAACCGTCGGTGTTCGCCGCCATCGCCGACTGCATCGAGGCGATCGACGCCATGCACAGGCCCAAGGCGACGTAAAGCACGCTCTTGCGCAAGGTCCGACTCGTGCTGCTCATTTCCCCATCTCCCCATCGACGCCGTCGATGCCAGTTTTTGTGAAAAGCTGCCGGTTAGTTGCCGCCGCGTCCCTGCTCCGCTGGCAAGACGCGCCAGTCGAAGTCGTAGTCCAGTTGATCGAAGTACACGTTGCCGCCGCGCCACTCCGCCTCGCCGCGTTGCGAGTCCACGTCGTCGGAGCGGAAATGCCGCTTGGGCGGCTCGAAGCGGCGCCCGTAGTCGGCGTTGAAGGCGATGCGCCAGTTGTCCAGGCCGCCGAGATAGAACCATTCCAGCGCGGGGTCGTCGCCGGCGGCGGGATGCAGGCGTCCGGTGGTGACGTCCATCGGCACCCAGCCATACGGCGCCAGGTAGAGGAAGCCCCAGTCGTGGATGTTGCTGTAGCCGCTGCCGTCGGCGGCGAACACCATGCCGGACTGCCAGCGCGCGGGGATGCCGTTCAGGCGCAGCAGGGTCATCAGCAGCAGGGTCTGCTGGCCGCAGTCGGCGTGGCCGGCATGCAGCGCGTAGTCGCTGATGTTGGAGATGGTGGAATATTCGCGCGCGCCGGCCCACGGGATCGCGTCGACCGCGGCGTACAGTTTCTGCGCAATGCGGTACGGGTTCTTCTCCTCGCCCACGACCTTGCGCGAGAACGCGCGCATGGCGTCGGTGAACACGATGTGCGGTGCGCGCTCGGCCACGAACGGCGCCAGCTCCGGCGTGATCGGGGCGCGCACCACCTTGTCCGGGTCGATCGCGTGGTACTGCGCCAGCAGGGTCACTTCGTAGGTGACCGAGAACACCGTCTTGCGCCCGGCCACCGCGGGTTTTTCCAGGTACACCGTGCGCTGCGGCGCCGAGGCCGGCGCGATCTGGTGCCGGGCCGGCACGCTGGCGACGTAGCGGATGTCCTCCTGCTGCCCGGGCACCGACTGCGGGTAGGGGATCCACGCGCGCACGGTTTCGCCGGCGGGCACGGCATCGGCGTCCACGCTGAGGGTCTGGGTCATGCGCACGCGTTGCGGCAGCACGCTGGCGCGGCGCTGGTCGAGCGCCGCGTGGTAGATCGCGCGCTGGTGCGCATTGAGCGATTCCATCGGGCCGTCGCGGATCGGGGTCTGCACCGCCCGCCGCGCCACCGCTTCGGGGCTGAGCCGGAACAGGTTGCCGGGGGCGCGCTTGAAGTACAGCGTGCGGCCGTCGATCAGCTGGTGCTCGAACAGGCCGGCGGCGTCCCACCGGGCGAACTCGGCGTCGCTGAGGTCGGGGATCTGCTTGCGCACGCGCGCCTTGACGTCGTCCGCACTCAGGGTGAAGTCGAGCAGGATGCGGCGCATGCGCTCGCGCTGGAACAGCAGCGCCTGGCGCTGCGCCCCGGATACATCCGCCGGCGCCAGGGCGGCGTCGATCGCCGCCTGCGCGGCCTTGAAGTGGCCGGCGTCGATCTGCGCGGTGATCGACGCGATGGTGGGGGGCGCGGAGCGCGCCCACGTCGGCGCCACCGCGAGCAGGGCCAGCGCGCCCATCAGCACGAGCAGGCGCGTGCCCACGACGTGGCGTCGTATTCTCGTGGCGACAGGCAGCGGCGTATCCATCGAGCGGCGTCTCCCCATTCGATCCCCTGAAGTGGCTGTGTAACACGCTTGCAAATGGCGGTCAATAATTTATGCTTCAAACCGTCATAGTGAGAATCAGCTATTCCTGGGCGGCACGGGAACCGGGCCCGGCACTGACCCGCGCACGAACCACGAGGGGAAGCATGTGATCCACACGGTCTGGCCCTACCTGGCGGTGATGCTGTTGGCCGCCGGGCTGTTTCCGGCAGTCGAGCGCCGCTACGGCTGGAAGCTGTTCGCGGTGCTGCCGCCGATCGTGCTGAC